>NZ_LT827010.1:4975000-6175000 GCF_900119315.1 Actinoplanes sp. SE50/110
CACCACCTGCGCCGGCCACACCCCGGCTGGCTCACCCTCGCGGTGCTCGCCGAGGTCGTCTCGATGAACGCGTACGCCCGGATGCAACGCCACCTGCTGCGCTCCGCCGGCGTCCGGGCCCGGATCGTCGACACCGTCCGGCTCGCCTTCGCCGCGCACTCGCTCAACGAGACCCTGCCGGGCGGCGCCGCCTTCTCCACCCGGCTCAACTACCAGCAGATGCGCCGCTTCGGCGCCAGCCCGGCGGTCGCCTCCTGGGTGATCGCGCTCAGCGGCATTTTGTCCTCCTGCGCGCTCGCCGCGATCACCGCCGGCAGCGCCCTCGCCGCCGGCGGCGACGCCGACTGGCGCCACCTGCTCGGCCTGCTGATGGCCACGGTGCTGCTCATCCTCGGCGCCCGGCGGTTGGCTCACAAACCCGACATCGTGCGTACGCCGCTGGCCGCCTTCAACCGCCTGCGCCGCCGCCCCACCACCGACGGCCACGACCGTGTCTCCGCCTTCCTGGGTCAGCTGCGCACCGCGCAGCTGCGCCCCTCGATGGGTTTCGCCGCGTCCCTGCTCGCCGTGCTCAACTGGCTGCTCGACGCGCTCGGCCTGTGGCTCTGCTTCCGCGCCATCGGCGAGCCCCCGCCGTCGATCACCGCCACCCTGCTCGCCTTCTGCGCCGCCATGGCGGCCGGCGGCGTCACCATCGTCCCCGGCGGCTTCGGCATCATCGACAGCGCGCTGATCCTCGGCCTGATCACCGGCGGCGTCGCCACCCCCGCCGCGGTGGCCGCCGTCGTCCTCTACCGCATCGTCAGCTTCGGCTTCATCATCGGCCTGGGCTGGCTCTCCTGGCTCCGCCTCCGCCGGCTGGCCACCCCCACGGCCGCCGACCGCGCACACCCCGATCGGACGGCCGCCGACCGCACGCACCCCGAGCGCTGCGTCCCACCGCGGCGCCGCCGCCCCTCCCGGTGGACCGGCAACCACCCGCGTCGCCCCTCTACGCCCCGCCCCAGCGGCACCCCCTGACCCCGAGCCTCACGTCGCGCGCAGCCACCGGGCGTGAACGCCGGCACAGATCCGCCCGTCAACGGTGGCCGGTTCGTCGAGGAGCACGACCAGCCGGGCGCCGTTCGGCAGCCGATGGATCCGGCCCTGCACGGTTACCGTCGTCAGGCGTCGACGGTCGCAGGCCAGGGGCGGCAACCGTCATGGTCACACCTCGGCCCGCACGAGGCGGGAGCCCGGTTCAAGGCTCGGCCCCGTACTGTTGACAGGCGCCGGACGAGGAGTCATCGTCCGGCGGCGGTGCGGGCGGATCGCAGCCGGTGCGGTCCCGGATGGCGACAGTTGCGAACCCGGGAGGAAGTCATGACGACACAGGATGCGGTCGCACCGGTCTACTCCTTCAGCCCTCGCTTCCATGAGATCGATGGCCAGGGCGTCATGTTCAACATGTGGTACCTGAGTCATGTCGACGAGGCCGTCGATGTGTTCTTCGAGGGCCGGGGCTTGCCGTACCAGCAATGGCACGGTCTGGGTTTCGACGTGCATGTCGTACACGTCGATATGGACTTCGCCGCGGGAGTCCGACGCCACGAGCGCACCGAGGTCCTGATCAGTACGTCCCGGATCGGGTCCACAAGCTTTACGCTGGACTTTGCCTTCCGCCGAGAGGGTCGAACCGTTTGCAGCGGCGGCATCGTCTATGCCACCGTCTCCACCCAGGGGCACGGCACCGTGAAGTTGCCCGATCCGTTGGTGAAGGCGCTCGGTGCGGAAAGCCCGCTGCGGGCCGCACGCCGGCATGCCGGAACGCCGGCCTCTTGACGCGCACTCTCCTCGGCCGAACCATGTCCTTGACCCCCCTTCAGACCGCTGGCCCCCGAAACTTCGGCACGCAGGTCACCATCGATGCCGGTCCCGGGAGGGGACCATGTTCGGCCATCGCGGTTGCACCACCAACAGGCCCATCAGGATGTGCATCGGGAGCACCTGCAGGAAGGGGGCGGAGTCGCCCGGGGACAGCAGAAGGGCCAGCAGCAGAGGGAGTATCAGGAACACCGAGACGGCCGCAATCCGGAACCAGGGCCTCGGCAGACCCGCACCGGATCGCAGAATCGCCAACGCGCCCACGGCCAGCAGGAGCGCAGCGCTCTGCAACGGTAGCGGCCAGAGAACAGAAGTGAGGACCAGACCGAAGAGGTAGAGGGCTTTCGATGCGAAGTGAAGCCCGCCACCGACTTCCGGCGCGCTCAAAGCCGTGAGCGTGGCGACGTCGAGCATGAAATAGAGCAACAGGTGCAGGGACAGCCAGACGCACGATGACGCGTCCGCGATCGAGCGCCGAGGTGAGCTCCAACAAGCTCCGACAGGGGATGCCATGCCCGTGAGCCTAGAGAGCGCGGGCACGCCTGATCATCCCGAAACCAGTGATGTGGATGACGAACCCGCGCGCGTCGCTCGGGTGACGCGCGACAGGTGGTCCAGCAGAGGATGGCGATCCGCGGTCGTGGCGGTCGGGCTACCCGCCGGGACGGTTCGTCAGTCGCTTCAGCCAACGCAGCGTGGCTTCGTCGGTCCGGACCAGGCCGACATCAGGATGGCGAGGTAGCTGCGGTCCTTTCCCGACCAGGGCCAGCGCCGTCGTCGCAGCCGCTGCCCGGGACTGGTCGTCGCCGAGTCGGTCGGCGAGTCGTGCACGTGCGACGTTCCAGCGGAAGATGGCGTCGTCGAACGCCAGGCCACGGTCCGCGCACGCGATCAGCAGCCTGTCCGCTTCCGCCAAGTGGTGCGCGTCGCCGTGTTCGGTGAGTAGCTCGGCAAGCGAAAGTTCCGCCAGACGGCTCGTGCCGTTCAGGGTCGGCCAACGGTCGAGCAGTGTCCGGTAGTGCTGTTCGGCCACGGCAGCGTTACCTTGCGCACGTTCCAGGTCGCCGAGCAGCTCGGTGGCTGACGCCGCCGAGGAGCCGTCGGGGTCGACCTTCACGACGCGGCGATAGAGGTCCCGCGCTCCGTCGACGATGCCGGCCTCGGCCAGGCTGACGGCTTTGATCCGAAGGTATTGGCCGCGGCTCGACGGACGCGCCCTCGCGAGACGCCGTTCGAATTCGGCTTGGGCCGACTCGTGCCACTCCGTCGTCCGGTACCAGTCGGTCGGCATGTCGCTCCTCTCGCCGTGGCCGTGTCGACCCTACGGGCGCCGGCGCGGCTGGCGGGCGCGATTCGGCGGCACGACCGCGGTGACCGGTTCAGTTTCCCGCAGCACACGTCCATCTTCGCGGGCCGCCGGCTTCGCCCTGACCGACGTGACGCAGGAGGTGGCGGCGCGGATCGGCGCCCTGGTGGAAAGGCGGTGCGGGGGCGGGTAGCGGCTTGATCGCTCCACCGATCGGTGGAGCGCGGTCAGCCGCCGGGTCGGGAGGATGAGGGAGCCCGGGACGCGCGGCGGCTTGCGAGACTGTGTCGAGTGCCGACCGTGGGGAGTGAGCGTGGAGCCGCAGGATTCGCCACCCTGGGAGCGGCGGTTCGAGCCGCTGGTCACCGTGGTGCCCTACGGGCTGCTGGCGGTGCTGGCCGCGATGACCGTGGCGCTGGGTCGGGACGTCCGGGTCGATCTCCTGCTCGGCGCGGGGGCCGCGGTCTGGACTCTGGTGCTGTTCACCCTGCGGCCCGGCTGGCGGCGGCGTCCGGTGATCATGGGGGTGTTCCTCGCCGGGCTGATCCTCTTCGGCCTGGTCATGGTGGCCCGCTACCCGTGGTGGGGGTTCTACACCCCGGCGCTGTACTTCTACGCCTTCCGGATCATCGGCTGGCCGCAGGAGCTGTAGTTCGTGGCCGGCGCCGCGACGGTGGCCGGGACGGCGCAGGCCACCGGCGTTGAGTACGGCACCGTGACCGGCTGGCTGACCTGGCTCGCCGTCGTGGCCGCCAACATCGTGCCGATGATCCTGGTGTCCTGGATCGGGGAGATCAGCGCGCAACACCACCGGGCCCGGGAGGCCGCGGTGGCCGAGATCGCCGCCCTGCAGGACCGGCTCGTCGAGCAGGCCCGGGCGGCCGGGGTGCTCGACGAGCGGGCCCGGATGGCGCGGGAGATCCATGACACCCTCGCCCAGGGGCTCACCGGGATCATCACCCAGCTGCAGGCGGCCGAGCACGCCGCGCAGGATCCGGCGGCGTGGCGACGGCATCACGCGGCGGCGACCGCGCTGGCCCGGGAGAGTCTGGCCGAGGCCCGGCGGTCGGTGCACGAGCTGCGGCCGGAGCCGCTGGAGACCGGGCGGCTGGTCGACGCGGTGACCGAGGTGGCGGCCCGCTGGTCGGCGCGGCAGGGCATCCCGGCACGGGTGACCGTGACCGGGCAGGCGATGGTGCTGCGGCCCGAGGCGGAGGTGGCGCTGCTGCGCACCGCGCAGGAGGCGCTGGCCAACGTGGCCAGACACGCGGGCGGGGCGACCCGGGTGGGTCTCACCCTGTCGTACATGGATCGCGAAGTGGCTCTCGATGTCCGCGATGACGGGCCCGGTTTCGACCGGGACCAGGCGCCGGACCATCGGGGCGGGGGTTTCGGACTGGTCGCCATGCGACAACGGATCGAGGCCCTGTCCGGCACACTGCAGATCGAGTCCGCCCCCGGCGCCGGCGTCGGGATCGCCGCCTGCCTGCCCCTGACGACCGCGGAGGTCCACCCGTGAGTGACCCGATCAAGCTGCTGGTCGTCGACGACCACCCGGTCGTCCGGGACGGGCTGACCGCCATGTTCGACCGCGACCCGGAGTTCGCCGTGGTCGGTGAGGCGGCCGACGGCGCGGAGGCGGTCCGGATCGCCGAGGCGGTCGGGCCGGACGTGATCCTGATGGATCTGCGGATGGCCGGGATGGACGGGGTCACCGCGATCACCGAGCTGTCCCGGCGCGGGGTGCCGGCCCGCGTGCTGGTGCTGACCACCTACGACACCGACGCGCACGTGCTGCCGGCGATCGAGGCGGGCGCGACCGGATATCTGCTGAAGGACGCGCCCCGCGAGGAGCTGCTGCGGGCGGTGCGGGCGGCGGCCCGGGGTGAGGTGGCGCTCTCCGCGTCGGTGGCGGCGCGGCTGATGAGCCGGGTGCGGACGCCGGCGCCGACGACCGGGCCGCTCAGCCCGCGCGAGCTGGAGGTGCTGCGGCTGATAGCGGACGGCAACACCAACCGGGAGGCGGCGGCACGGCTGTTCATCACCGAGGCGACGGTGAAGACGCACCTGCTCAACATCTACGCCAAGCTCAACGTGAAGGACCGGGCGGCGGCGGTGGCGGCCGGCTACAACCGGGGGTTGCTGAGCGCGCCGGCCTGACGCCGCAGGTCAGCGACAAGCGCGAGCTCGCGGTCAGCCCACCGGGGCACCCAGATTTCGCTCCCCAAGAGCCTTGCGGAGTACGCCGACGGCAGCGGCCGCCGCGGCCAGAGCCGCCGGGTGAGCACCAGGCCGAGCAGTTGCGCGGCCTCGGCCTCGAAGGTCCGCTCCGCCGCGGTGAGCGCCCCGGCGCCGGCCTCGGTCAGCTCCGGCAACGACGAGCGACGGTCCGCCGGGTTGGGCAGACGCCGGATCCAGCCGCGCGCCTCCAACCGGTCGACCCCCTTGCTGGTCGCGCCGACCCCGATGGCGAACCAGCCGGCCAGGTCGGCCACCCGGGACCGGGGGTGTTCGCGCAGGTAGCGCAGCAACTCGAACTGCCCCAATGAGACCCCGTCGGCGGCGCGCCGCCGGTCGCCGGGGTGCCGCACGTTTTCCAGGCCTTCGCCGGGCACCTGCCGGAAGCGGACGTGGCGCTCGACCGGGCCGCCCTGTTCCTCACCCAGCACCTATCCTGACGGGCGTGGATCCATCGAGTCCCGCCCGGCTGGCGGTCGTCTCCGGCGGCGGCACCGGCATCGGCCGGGCCGTCGCCCGACGCCTCGCCGCGCAGGGCGACCGGGTGGTGATCATCGGGCGGCGCGCCGAGGTGCTGCACCGGACCGCCGCCGCCATCAACGCCGAGGTGCGGCGCCCGGCCGCCACCGAAGACAGCGGAACGCTGCGGCTTCCGGCCGCCGCAGAGAACGGCGGCGCGGTACGGCGCCCGGCCGCCGCGGGAGACAGCGGCGCCGTGCTGCCGATCAGCGCCGACCTGACCGATCCCGATCAGGTCGAGCGCGTCGCGGGCGAGATCGGCCGGCTGGGCCCGGTCGACGTCCTGGTCAACAACGCCGGCGCGATCATCACCCCGCCGGCCGGCGACGGCCTCGGCGCGCTGGCCGCCGCCTGGCGCCACGACCTGGACGTCAACCTGATCACCGCGGTTCTGCTCACCTCCGCGCTGCTGGAGCGGCTGGCCCGGCCCGGCGGCCGGCTCATCATGATCAGCTCGGCCGCCGCCCAGCGCGGCGGTTCCGGCCCGCACTCCGCCGGGTCGTACGCCGCCGCCAAGGCCGCCCTGCACGGGTGGGCGCTCGGCCTGGCCCGGCAGCTCGGTCCGGACGGCATCACGGTCAACGTGCTGGCACCCGGCTACATCGAGGACACCGGCATCTTCCACGGCCGGGACACCCCCGACTTCGTCACCGCCAAGATCGCCGACACCCTGGTCGGCCGCCCGGGCACCCCGGCCGACGTCGCCGCGGCGATCGGCTATCTGGCCTCCGCCGAGGCCGGCTACCTGACCGGCCAGATCATCGGCCTCAACGGCGGCGCTGTCCTGGGTCGCTGAACGGGGGGGCGCCGTCGTGCTGGATGACGTCGACCGCGGTCCGGTGCACGCGCCGCATCGGGACGGCCGGGTGGCGTTGCGCCGGGTCGGCGCGGTGCCGGGCGTGTTGCCGCAGACGGTCGCCCGGCGCTATTCAGCGGCTGCGCGCCGGGTCGCGCTGCGGGTCGTCGCTCTGCCCCGGCTGGAGGCTCGCCGCCGGGTCGCGCTGCGGGTCATCGCTCTGCCCCGGCTGGAGGCTCGCCGCCGGGCCGCGATGATGGATTGTGGCGTGCGCCGTGGCCCCCTGGGCCGGCCTGCTGATCGCCGCCCGCGTGGCGCAGGGCGCGACCGCCGCCCTCGGCGCCGGGCCGGGCGGTTTCGCGGTGCCGTTCTTCACGACCGCGCTGCACCGGGTCGGCCCGGCCGAGACGGGTTCGGCGACCGGCCTGCTCCACACGGTCCAGCAGCTGGGCGCCACCCTGGGCACCGCTGTGCTCGGCACGATCTACCTGCGACAGTCAACTGCCGGCTACGGCGTACGCGACGCCTTCTGCGCCGCGGCCGCCCTGCTCATTCTGACCGGCATCGCCACCCGCCGGATGCTCCCGTCGGAGTCGTCGCGGCCGTGCGGACCGGTCCGCCGCGGTCGTCGCCGAGCGGAAAAGTGTCGGGGGTGGTTGGTAGGTTCGCGCCCTACCCGGCAATCGGAGGAGGCTTCACATGGGTGTCGTGGCACTGCGGCCGCTCGCGGACGCCGACCTGGACGCGCTGTTCACGATGATGCGCGACCCGGAGGCGGTGCGGATGGCCGCCTTCACGGCGAAGGATCCGGACGACCGGGCCGCGTTCGACGCGCACATGGCGAGAATCCGCACCGCCCCGGGCGTCACCCTGCGCGCGGTCACCCTCGACGGCCGCCTGGTCGGCAGCATCTCCAGCTTCCCGATGGAGGGCGACACCGAGATCACCTACTGGATCGACCGTGCGGTCTGGGGGCAGGGCGTCGCCGGCCGTGCGCTCGCCCAGCTCCTCGACCTGGTCCCCACCCGCCCGCTGCACGCCAGCGTGGCCGGCGACAACGCCGCCTCCCTCCGGGTCCTGCAACGCGCCGGCTTCCACATCGTCGGCAGCGCGAGGGGCTACGCGAACGCGCGCGGCGCCGAGATCGAGGAGACCCTGCTGCGACTCGATCGGTAAGCGCAAGCGCCCTCTCCGGCGTAGGAGCGGCATGAGCCGACCGGCCGCGCGGATTCCGCCGCCTTCGACGAGACCACCCGCAACGGACCCGCCGGGCGGCGACCGCGTCGTCACCATCGGCCGCGCCGCCATGCCCCAGGGACCAGGGACCAGGGACCAGCGACCAGCCTGCACCTGGTCGTCTTCGACGAGGGCACCGACACCACCGGCCGCCCTCAGCGGATGGTGACGATCGCCCTGGTGGACGGCAGACCGGTGCCCGGCAAGCTCCGGCCCTGACCGCCGGGGGATCGCCTGGCGTCTGATGGGCCATCGCGGCGGGGCCTCGGCGGCGGGCGAGTGCCGCGGTCAGGCACCGACGGCGGAGGGCGAGCCCGCCAGACACCGACGGCGGAGGGCGAGCCGGTCAGGCACCGGCGGCGTTGGCGGTCGAACTTCGGCGGCGTTGGCGGTCAGGCACCGGCCGCGGAGGCCGTGCGGGCGGCGAGCAGGTCGTCGAAGTGGTCGGTGCACCAGGCGCGGGCGGCGTCGACCAGGGTGAGCAGGCTGCGGCCGAGCGGGGTCAGCGCGTACTCCACCCGGGGCGGGTTCTCGTCGTAGGCGGTACGGTTGAGCAGGCCGTCGCGTTCCATCGCGCGCAGGGTTTCGGCGAGGACCTTCGGGGTGACGCGGCGCAGCGGGACACGGAGCTCGGTGAAGCGGCGCGGGCCGTGCTCCAGGCACAGCACGACCATGGCCGTCCACTTGTCACCGATCTGCAGCGGCATCGCGGTCGTCGGGCAGGCCGGGTCGAACATGTCCGGGCTGAGGCTGGCCGTCATGACCCCGAGCGTACCGCCGGTTTCGTTGCGGTAACCGGGGGTGCGCCGCCTACCGTGCCCGACATGACCAGCATCGTAGTCTTCGGAGCGGGTGGCCGCGCCGGCCGCGCCGTCACCGCCGAGGCCCGGCGCCGCGGGGTGGCCGTGACCGCCGTCGTCCGTGACCCCGCCCGCCATCCCGACCTTCCCGCCGTGACCGGTGACGTCACGGACGCCGCGGGCGTCGCCGCGATCGTCCGTGGGCACGACTCCGCGGTGAACGCGGTGAGCCCCGCGTCCGGCCCGGAGGAGTTGGCGACACTCGACCTGGATCCGGACTTCTTCGCCACGGCCGCCGGCGCGCTCCTCGATTCCGGCGTCCCCCGGGTCGTCGCGATCGGACTGGTCAGCAACCTGGACGGTGCCGATCCGCTGCCCGAGCAGTTCCGGGCGTTCGCCGACGCGCACGCCGCCGGCCTGCGGCGGCTGCGCGAGGCGGACCGCGGCTGGGTCATGCTGACCCCGCCGGCGCTGCTGTCGGCGGAACTGCCCCGCCTGGGCGGTTACCGGCTGGGCGGTGAGACGATCAGCGAAGGCCGACTGTCGTACGCCGATCTCGCCATCGCCGTGCTCGACGAGATCGAGCGTCCCACCGTGGACGGCGCCCGGGTCACGGTGGTCAGCGCGGGCTGATCGTGGTCCGCCCGCCCGGCGTCCCGTACAACCAGAGGGTGCCGGGCGGCGGCGCCGGCAGCGTCCCGCGCAGCAGCTCGCCGAGCGCGCGTCCGAGCTCGGCGATCGGCCCCACGTCGTAGGCGTGGTCGCCGCGGAACACCAGGTGCCAGTCGTCGACCTGGCCCGGGGTGCGGGGCTGGCGCTCGGCCAGCCGGTCCGCGCTGTCCTCGAACAGCTCGGCCAGCTCCTCGCGCTGCCCGGGTTCGAGGCCCAGGGCCACGTCGAAGAACAGGTCACTGAACATGGCCTGCGTGCGCAGCTCCTCGACGCGGGAATCCCACCACGGCGGACGGTGGTCGGGCGGGATCCCCTCGACGTCGCGGAGCAGCTGGGCGAGCAGGATGGCGAGGGCACCGTCGTACGCCCAGATCTCCCGCCTGGGGTCGGGATGATCCGGCGGCGGTGCCCCGTAGCAGCCGATCGACCGGGTTTTGCTCACCGATCCATGGTCGCGTATTCCCGCTCAGGGCACGAGGATCAACCGGATCGGATTGTCCTCCTTCTGGTCGAGGCGCCGGACGGCCTCGGCCGCGTCGGCCAGCGGCACGGTACCGCTCACCGACCGGGAGAATTCCAGCCGGCCGAGCGCGACCAGCGACAACAACTCCAGCACGTGTTCCGGCCCGGACCCGTAGTGCCCCCGGATCTCCTGCGAGAGGTAGCTGAACCGGGTGCCGTCCGGAATGGTCAGCGGCTGGTCGGTCAGCCCGACCAGGGTCAGTTTGCCGCCCTTGGTGAGGGACCGGGCGGCCTGCACGCGTACCGGGGCGACGCCGGCGAAGTCGAATGCGTACGCCAGGCCCGCCCCGCCGGTCGCGGTGCCCATCGCGGCCGCGAACGCCGGATCGTTCGGGTCCAGGGCCAGGTCGGCGCCGAACTGCACGGCCCGCTCCCGGGCCGCTTCGAGCGGGTCGACCGCGACGATCGGCGCCGCCCCGATCGCCCGCAGCAGCTGCACCGCGTGCGCGCCGAGCCCGCCGACCCCCCACACGCCGACCGATCGGGCCGGCTGGACCGCGGCGGTGGCGGTGATCGCCGCCCACGGTGTCGACACCGCGTCGGGGATGAAGCAGGCCTGCTCGTACGACAGGGTGTCCGGAATCGGCACGACGGTGCCGGCCGTGGCGACCGCGTACTGCGCCCAGCCGCCGTCGTAGTCGACGCCGCGGGTGAGCACGCTGCCGTCCGGGGCGTACTCGCCGGCCTGCAGCAGCACCCGCTCCCCCACGGTCAGCCCGGTGACGCCCGCGCCCACCTCGTCGATCACCCCGGCCGTCTCGTGCCCCAGCGTGACGCTGTCCCCGCGCAGGTGCAGCGGCTTGAGCATGCCCTGGATGAGGTGCACGTCGGACAGGCACACCCCGGCGGCCCGCACCGCGATCCGCACCTGCCCGGGTCCGGCGTGCGGCTCGTCCACCTCCTCCACGGCGAACGTCCCGGTCGACACGTTCAGACGGCCAGCGAGCATGCTGCAACACTCCTCAGGTCGGGGATCTCATGATCAGGCCTATCACGGATCGGCCGCGTCAGGGTGATACCAGCGGTATGCCAGAGGCGCGGGTCACGCTCCCCACCATGGATTCCGGCATCTCGGACGACGGCACCGTGATCACCTTCCGGACCGTCGGTACCGGCCCCGGGCTGGTCGTCCCCGGCAGCAACCGCCGCGCCCACCACTACGACCGGCTGGCCGCGCTGCCGGCCGGCAGCCGCACTCCGCCCTACCTGCGCGACATCCTGCCACCGCTGGCCCGGCTCATCCCGGGCGCCGGCTACGAGATCCTGCCCGGCCTCGACCACAACGCCCCGGACCGCAACGCCCCGGAGACGATCCCGGCCCGCCTGACGGCCTTCCTCCACCCCATGATCGCGGCGTACGCGCCACCGCCACCCGCCGCGGAACCGCTGGACCCCGCGACCGTCCACCCACCACGAGATCGGTAGGTCCGCATGCGCGTGACGTACGACAGCGAAGCGAACGCCGCCTACCTCGAGGTCGATGAGATCGCCGACGGCGCCGCCGTCGAGAACGTCGTCGTGGAGCGCCCCGGCCGGGGCGACATCGTTCTCGACTTCGATGCCGACGGACGCGTGCTGGGCCTGGAGGTCATCGGCGCCACGGAACTTCTCCGCGCACCGGTTCTGGACGCCGCCGACCGGCTGTGACGCCCGTTCAGCCCCACCTGCGGCTCTCCCGGTCGGCCCACCAGGTGACAAGCCGGCCCGCGACGTCTGCGGTGTCGAGCCGTCCCGCGGTCTCGCCGAGATGCCGGCGGATCTCGGCATCGAGCCACAGCCGGGCGTCGTCGGCAGCGCCGGCCCCGGCGAGGGTGACCAGGACGGGTCCGATCAGATGGTCGTGGCAGCCGACGGTATCGCCGGACCCGAAGGCGTCGGTGAGTAGCCTGCGAATTTCATGGATGGCTTCGTGGTGGTCGACAGCCATCGCGCGGACCTGCTCGTCGGGATCGTCGGCAAGCTGTGCCGTCAGGTCGGTGACCGCCTGAACGTCCAGGCCCGTAAGCTCGCGGGTGGCCGCGTACAGGGTGTAGTAGCGGGTTTCGTCGTCCTCGTCGTGGCAGAGCCGGATCAGCGCGTCGGCCGCCGGCTTGTCTGCATGGGTGAAGATCGACGGGTGAGCGGAAACGTGTTCCCCGATGCCATCCTGCAGACGGCCCGCCTGACGTTGCGCCCGCCGCACGAGGGTGATGTCGACGCGATCGCGGCCGCCGCCTCGGATCAGGAAACGCAGCGCTGGCTGCCGCTTCCGTTTCCGTACGAACGCGGCCACGCGGTCACCTTCGTGGCCGAGACCGTGCCGGCGGCGCGGGCGAGCGGCGCGGGCCTGGTGCGCGCGGTCGAATGCGACGGCGTCCTGGCCGGCGTCATCGATCTGAAGAAGACCGACTGGCGGCACCGGGCGACGGAGATCGGCTACTGGGCGACACCCGCGGCCCGCGGCCAGGGTGTCATCACCGAGGCGACGGCCGCGCTGTCCCGCTGGGTGTTGACCGGGGCCGCCTTCGAGCGGGTGGTCCTGCGGATCGCGCCCGCCAACGCGGCCTCCGTCCGGGTCGCCGAGAAGGCCGGTTTCACCTTCGAGGGCGTCGCCCGCAACGCCGGCATGGTCCACGGGGCCAGGGTGGACCTGGCGATCTATTCGCTGATCCCGGCCGACCTCACCGCCTGACCGCCGCCGGCCCCGTTCGGCACCGCCGCCCGGCTGCCGGGCTTAGGTAGAAACACCGCTTCGCCCAGCCGGCCGCGCACCTAGCGTCGAGGCATGTCGAACACCGATCCACCGATGCGGCGCGGTCTCGGGATCACCCCGATGGAGACGCGCCGGGACGTCATCGTGCGGGCCGCGACGCTCGCCGACGAGTTGGGCTTCGAGCTGTTCTCGGTGGCCGAGGGCTGGGGTCTCGACGCGGTCGCGGTGCTGGCCGAGCTGGCCACCGTCACCCGCCGGATCACCCTGGTCGCCGGGGTCCTGTCGGTCTGGAACCGGACCCCGGCCACGCTGGCCATGGCCGCCGCCACGCTGCACCAGCTGTCCGGCGGCCGGTTCGTGCTCGGCCTCGGCGCGAGCAGCCCGCAGCTGGTCGAGGGCTGGCACGACCTGCCCTACACGCATCCGGCCGCGCGGCTGCGCGAGGTCACGACGCGGGTCCGGGATCTGCTCCGGGGCGAGCGGGCCGTGACTTGCGGCGCCCGGCCGCTGCGGTTGGGCCAGCCGCCCGTGCCGGATCTGCCGATCTGGCTGGCGGCGACCGGCGAGCGGACCCTGCGCGCCACCGCCGAGCTGGCCGACGGCTGGTTCCCGCTGTATCTGCGCCGGGACCGGATCCGCGAGCTGCGCCCGGCGATCACCGCGAGCCGCCCGGTGACCGTCACGGCCGGGCCGTTCGCCGTCGTCGACCCCGATGTGGACGCCGCCCGCGCCGCCGCCGCGGCCTGCACCGCGCTGTATCTGGGCGCGATGGGCGACATCTATCCCCGCCTGGTCGCCGGGCAGGGTCTGGCCGCCGAGGTCGCCGCGGTCCGCGCCACCCGGGTCGTCCCGGCGCAGGCGCAGCCGCTGCTCGACGAGTTCACCTCCTACGGCACGGCCGAGACCGTGGCCGCGGACCTGGCCCGCTGGGACGAGATCTCCGACGTGACGGTGGTGGTGCTGCCGCCGGGCCTGCCGTGGCCGCGGATGGAGGCGACGATCCGGGCCGCGATGCCGGTCAGGCCGGCCAGCCCGGCAGGCCGGGGAGTTGACGCTCGGCGATCCGGGTGAGCGGGGCCTGGTCGGCGGGATCGAGCTCGGTCCGGATGGTGGAGATCTCCACCATCCCGCCGGTGTCGGCGCGGTCCCAGGCCACCAGCACCGACGACTCCTTCACCGGGATGGCCTGGATGGCCGCGGAGTCGGGCCACCAGGCGGCGGGGCGGCCGAGCACGGTGCGGGGCTGCGCCTCCGGGATCAGTTTCCGGTAGTCCGCGAGCCGGGTGCGACCCTTCCAGACGTTCAGGCGCAGCGAGCCGCTCGGCAGTGTCACCGTGCACTCGTACCACTCGCCGTGCGGGTCGTACGACGTGCTGATGCCTTTGACCGTCCCCGACGCGTCGACGAGGGTGAGGATCTCGGGCCGGTTGATCAGCGGGCACAGCTCGGTCTCCGCTTTGCGGTGCCCCGGGTCGGTCGACTCCGGACACGCCTGGCGGCTGCCGGCCGCGTGCGCATCGGCCGGGCTGCGCCAGCGGCCGAGCAGCATGCCACCGGCATAGACAGCGACGATCACGATGACGACCGCCGGACCGATCCAGGTGAGAAGCCGTCCTCGTCGCATGGCCGAGAGACTACAGGCGGTTAATGGATCGTTCGCGGTGGCCGGTGGATGTTAGGGTTCCGGCGCTTAAGGGGGAGTCCAGTGCCGAAGCTGAATCAGATCATCGCGGTGGAGAAGGGCGTCAAGAGCAAGGCTTTCGCCGATCTCAGCGACGCGCACCACGCCGTGCAGAAGACCGGGCCGCTGGCCGGCATCTCGCGCACCTATCAGCCGAAGGACGAGGAGGGCGAGCAGCTGCCCGCCGAGTCGACCCGGGTGCAGATCAAGGCCGAGGAGATCCTGCGCGACGTCGGCGCCACGCTGACCCGGCTCTTCGACGTGACCGCCACCAAGGACTGGACGAACGGCGTGGCCCGCGCCGACGTGGTCGTCGACGGCCGGACGATCGCCGCCCAGGTCCCGGTGACCTATCTGCTGTTCCTCGAGAAGCAGCTGGTCGACCTGCACACGTTCGTCAAGAAGCTGCCGGTGCTGGACGCCGCCGAGTCGTGGCTGCGCGACGACTCCACGGACAGCTGGCGGACCGAGCCGGTGCGGACCAACCGGACCAAGAAGGTGCCGCGCAACCACGTCAAGGCGGAGGCCACCGACAAGCACCCGGCCCAGGTCGAGGTGTACTACGAGGATGTGACCGTCGGCTACTGGACGACGGTGAAGTTCTCCGGGGCGCTGCCGGCGAAGCGGGTCAACGAGATCCTCGACCGGGTCCTGGCCCTGCAGACCGCGGTCAAGTTCGCCCGCGAGGAGGCGAACAACACCGAGGCCGTCGACCAGCGGGTCGGCGCGGCCGTGTTCGGATACCTGTTCGGGTAACACACAGACTCCCCGTGGGAGCGCGGGGATGCGCCGGCGACGGCGTGAAGCTGACACCTGAAGTTGAAGCTGACACCACCGGTCACAGTGCAGGTTCAAATCCTGCCCCCCGCACCAGGCGCGCGGGGGTAGCCCAAGCCTGGCAGAGGCAGCCGGTATCACACTCAGATTCTCGCTCCAAGGTCAGCATTCACCACTGATCACCAGATCGAGGGGGCCGGGACCACGACTGCGGATGCTGGTTCAACTCCAGTCCGCCGTGCTTCGAACGGCGGTAGTTTAAAGGCAAAACACGTTGTCTTCAGACTGATCCCGCTCTTAAACGTGCTGGTGTGTGCAATTCAGTGGTAAAGAGGGTCCCGGTGGATGGCCATTCCGCCGGGACCCGCCACATGTCAGCCGCGGAACCGGGCGAACTTCTCGATCGCGGCCGGGGTCACCGGGGTGAACAGGTTGACCAGGCCGCCGCTCGGGTCGCGCAGCAGGGTGGACCGGTTGCCCCACGGCATGGTGGTCGGCGCCAGCAGCACCTCGCCGGCGGCGGGGACGGCGTCGACGTCGTCGACCAGGAATTCGGTGATCCGCTCCCCCGCCCGGATGGACGGTGGCACGGTCGCGGCGCCGGCGATCGCGAGGGTGCCGCTGCCGGTGACGATCTCGGCGAAGTCCGCGGTGATCCGGTGCGCGGGCAGGCCGGTGACCTTCTCGTAGAAGTCGATGAGCCGGGCGACGTCGGCGGTGATCACGCGTTGCGAAACGAGGTTCATGCCGAGCAGGCTAGGGCCGATACTGGACAGCTTCCGCCCACTATTGTCAAGGGCGTGACCAGGCCCACCGCCCGCGTGCTGACCCTGCTGGAGCTGCTGCAGTCCGGCGGCCTGCGCACCCTCGCCGACCTGTCCGAGCGCCTGGGCGTCGACGCGCGCACCGTCCGGCGCTACGTCCAGCACCTGGTCGACCTGGACATCCCGGTCGAGTCGGTGCGCGGGCGGCATGGCGGCTACCGGCTGGCCCGCGGGCACCGGCTGCCGCCGCTGATGTTCACCGAGGAAGAGGCACTCGCCGTGCTGCTGGGCCTGTCCGGCGACTCGACGAGCAGCGCCACCGCGGCCGCCAAGCTGCGCCGGGTGCTGCCCGCGCCACTGCAGCGCAAGCTCGACGCGGTCCGCGAGTCACTGACCGTCACCACGCCGGCCGCGGCCGCCCCGGACGGCACCATCCTGCTGACCGTGTCGGCGGCGCTGCGCGACCACCAGCCGATCCGGATCACCTACGGCGGCCGGGAGCGCACGCTGCACCCGTACGGCCTGGTCCGGCACCATGACCGCTGGTATGTCAGCGGCCTCGACCCGGAGATCGGCGCGGAGCGCACCTTCCGGCTGGATCGGGTCGAGGCGGCCCGCCCGCTGCCCGGCACCTTCCCGCCACCCTCCGATTTCGACCCGGCCGCGCGGTTGCTGGCCGGCTTCGCCACGGCCGCTTACCGGCACGCGGTCCGCGTGCGCGTCCAGGCCACCGCGGACCATCTGCGCTCCCGGTTGCCGGCCGGCCTCGCGGTGATCCACGACGACGGCGCCGACTGGGTACGGGTCGACCTGCACGCCGAGCGCCTCGACTGGGTCCCGGCGCTGCTGGCCGCCGTGGACCGCCCGTTCATCATCGAGCAGCCGCCGGAGCTGCGCATCCTGGTCGCCGAGCTGGCCGACCGGCTGGCCGCCGCCTCCCGCCGGCCGGAGCATCCACGTCCGGTCACGCCGGCCCGACGCCGGCCCCGGTCAGACGCCGCCGATCAGACCGGGTCGGGCGTCTCGTCTCCGCTGCCGGGGTGGGCCGCGGGCTCCACCAGCCCGGCATCGCGGCCCCGGCCGGCAGGGCCGGACTGATCGCCGACCGGGCCACGGTCACCGCGGTCGCCACGCCCCGCGTGATCGACACTCCGGCGGGACCGAGCAGGCGGCGCCGCCGCGGGGCGAACGCGCATGGCGAAAGACCCTGGGCGGCCACGGCCCGGCGGCCATCCGACGTACGCAGCATCGTCCCGATCGAGGCCGGATCCGGAAGCCGGCCGCGGACGGTGAGCCACACGGCGACCGCCGCGACCGCGACAGGGACGCCGTTCCGGAAACGCGACACGCTCATCCAGCCGCCCTCGGGCGCTGCACTTTAGGCAAATTTGCCGTTCGCGAAGTGAGAGATCCGCATTAAAGTTGCGGGGTGGACGAGAACCTCGGGCTGCGCGAACGCAAGAAGATGGCCACCCGGATGGCGCTGCACGAAGCCGCCGTCCGGCTGGCCGCCGAGCGCGGCGCGGACAACGTCACCATCGACGCCATCGCGGAATCGGCAGGGGTCTCCCGGCGAACGTTCACGAACTACTTCGCGAACAAGGAGGAGGTCTTCTACTACCGCGAGGCCCACCGGATGCGCCGGCTGTGCGCCTCGATCAGCGCCCAGCCCACCGGCGACCCGTGGACCGTGCTGACCGGCGCCGCCCTGGAGCTGATGACCGAGGCCGCCACGGACCCCTCCGACCTGTGGCTGAAACAGCGCCGCGAACTGCACCGGGACCCGCACCACCTGGCCCACCAGATCGCCGCGTACACGGCGATCGAGAAGGAGCTCGCCGCCCTGATCGCCGACCGGGTGACCGGGCCGGACGCCGACCTGCGCGCCCGGGTCCTGGTCGCCCAGTTCATGACGGCGTTCCGGTCCAGCGTGCAGTACTGGATGGAGCATCCGGAGACCTCGCTGCCGGAAACTTTCCGCAAGGTCACCGCGATGGTCGCGACCGTGGCCTGAGCCCGGTCGACACTCCCCGCAGCGGGGCGGCCGGAATCGCGACGGGCACCATCGCCGGGAGGATGCCGGCCCGGCCCCACCGGGTGTCCGAGGTCGAGCGTCGGCTAGGCGTCGTGGAAGGGAGCAGGCTCGGCGGCGATCCGTTTGGCCATCAGGCAGAACTCGTTGCCTTCCGGATCTTCCAGGACCACCCAGGAGCCGCTGCCGATGATGCTCGACCGCCGGGCGCCGAGCGCGAGCAACCGGGTGAGTTCCTCGTCCTGACCGCGGTCCGTGGGACAGACGTCGAAGTGCAGGCGGTTCTTCGTCGCCTTCCGGTCGCCGACGTGGAGGAACAGGATGTCCGGGCTGCTCGTCGCCCCGCGGATCGCCACGCCGGTCGCATCGCGGGCGAAGATCCGGTAGCCCAGCACGCCGCACCAGAAACCGGCGAGCAGCTCAGGATCCCGGCAGTCGACGATGATGTCCCCGATGCGGCTCGTCATGGATCATGACCCTATGCCCGATCCCGCTCCCGGGACAGCCGGCGGACACGCCCGAGTCGACGGAACCACCGTGGCGGCCGACCTGCCAGCTCCCCCTCAGGTGCGGACCACGGACCGGTGAGCAGCCGGGAAGGGTCCGGATCGAGGCCGCGGTGGGCGGCCAGGGCGACGGCGAACCGCTGTGCCGGCAGCAGCTGGGCGAGCGGTTCATGGCGGTCGCGGTGGTCGGCGTCGACGGGATCAGCGCCCGCGGCGGGCTGACCACGCACGACGAGATCGAGGCGAACACCAACGCCACGATGATCCGCCGGGCCGGGACCGAGGTGGTGGTGGTCTGACCGGCCGCCCGCTCAGGCGCGCCACCAGCGCCGGGACGCCAGCGCGGCCAGGGCGGCGCCGGTCGCGTTGAGCAGCACGTCGTCGATCGACGAGACCCGGTCCAGCTGGAACGCGTACTGGGCGGTCTCGATCAGCGCCGAGCAGGCCGCGCCCAGCGCCAGCATCCGCGGCGCCGAGGCCAGCGCCCGGAACCGGATCGGGGCGAAGAAGCCCAGGCCGGCCAGGATCAGCAGGTTGCCGACGATCTGACCGGTGTCCATCGTGAGCAGGTCACGCAGCGGCACCAGGCTGACCCGGCCGGGGACGACGCCGGCACCCGGGCCGGGCTGCAGGGTGAGCCACACCCACGGCACGGTCCAGTAGACGAGGCCGACCTCGGCCAGCGACAGCCGCCAGGCGGCCGGAGTGCCGGCGAGCCGGCGGCGGTGGGCGAGCGCGGCGACCAGCAGCAGGGCCACCGGCAGGGCGGCCACGGTGAGCAGCAGGTCGCCGTTCACCGTGGTGAGGCAGATGGTCCACTGGCCGCCGGTGCATGCCGGGACGACCATCATCAGCGGGCGGCGCAGCACGTAGAGGGCGCCGGCCAGGGCCAGGATCGCCGCGCCGGCGAGGACCGCGACGCGGACGCGTCCGCTCCGGCCGACTTCGCTGTCCATGCTGGTGATCCGGGTGCCGGATTGCTGGTTGTCCACGCGGTCAGTGAAGCCGATCGGGAGTAGCGGCGGCATAAAGGCCGTCCAGCTCGGTCCGCGTCGGCTGGGCGGCGGTGCCCCCGGCGGCCCGAGCGGTCCGGTCGTCGCCGGCCTGCTCGACGCGGACCCGTCCAGCCGCCGGCCACGACCACCGGAGCTCCCGCCCGGCCGGCGGCGGGGCCGCCCGCGGATCACCGTCCGGGAGGGGGAGGATGGTTCCCGTGGAGACTGAGGTGACCCCGGTCGTGCTCGACGGCGGCGACCGCCGCTGCGTGCTGTTGTTGATCGAGTTGCGGCGGCTGATCGCGACCCTGCCGGCGGGCGCCGTCGTGCACCTGATCGCCACCGACCCGGCCGCCCCGCTCGACCTGCCGGCCTGGTGTCACCTGACCGGTCACCCCTACCTCGGCCCGGTCCCCGGCGACCGCCCCACCTACGCCGTCGAGGTCGCCGCCCACGCCACGTCCACCGACGCCACCCGTCCCTGGCACCCGGAGGCGGGGTAGCTCCCGAGAAAGGAAAGAGGCCGGGAGCGTCGAAGCGTCCCGGCCCGAAGCGGCTACCGCGAACCTATTTGATCTGGCCGTCCTTGACCGACCTGGTCGGCTCGTTGGAGCCGCCCGCGCCGCCGGTGCTGGGCGTGGTGATGCTCGCCTTGACCGCGTCGGGGTCCTTGCAGACCGTCTGCACCTTGAGGATCGCGTTGCCCACCTCGGCCTTGAGCACCAGCTCGTCCGGCTCACCGGCAGCGGCCTGCGCCTTGTCGAGCGCGGCGCTGAGCACGTCGGTGGCCGCGGTCACGATGGTGCTGCGCGACGTGCGGCCGAAGGCGACGATGTCCTTGGCGGTGGCCAGGTCGAGGTCGCGCCCGTTCTCGCCGCGGGTGGCCTGATCGGCCACCGTGCACGCGCCCGCGGAGCCCTTGTCCAGGCCCGCGGTGTTCGCCGCCCCGGCCGCGGTGGCGGTGGTGGGGGTGTTGTCACTGTTCGCGCAGCCGGTGATCGCCAGAAGGGTGAACGTGGCGACAGCTGCGATGGTGGATCCACGCATGGTGCGGGAGGCTACCGGCCGCGAGTAGCCGTCACGCTGTCCGGGGTAGCGGACTGTGACATACCGAACGTCCGATCTGTCCTCGTAAACCAGGCCACTGCATAGTGATAACCCGTTCATTCGGTCACTCCCAGTAGTGAAGCCTGGTTATGACTCGTCGACGTCCAACTCGGCCCGGGTGAGACGAAGGAACTCCAGCAGCCGCGCATCCAGATGCCAGCCGAGCGGATCACCGCCGGTCACGCACCGCACCACCTGCAGCAGGCTCCCGCCCTCGTCACCGTCCCGCTCAGCCAGCTCGGCCGCGAGGTCACCGATCCGGGCGGCATGATCGGACAGCCGGTCGACGATCAGCCCGATCTGCTCGTCCACGGTCAGATCGGGCTTGCGGCAGTGCACCTCCCAGCTGTGCGCGACCGGCACCACCATCGGCGCGGTCTGCTCACTGCCCCGCACCCGCACCTCATCCGGCTCGACACCCAGCCGCGCGGTCATCCGGGCCGCCGGCACGCTCGCCGAGATCAGCGCAAAGCACACATACGCCGAGGTCACGCCAGCAACGCCCGGCTGTGCTGCCCGATCACCAGGCGCAGTGCCCGCTCGTCGGCCGGGCCGGCCGGGGTCACCGTGAACAGCGAATGGCCGCTGCCGTCCCGGGTCGCCAGCGCGTCGTAGTCGACCGTGATCACCCCGGCGACCGGATGCCGGATCCGTTTGCGCCCGTGTGATCGCTCGACCACCGTCTGATCACCCCACCAGCCGGCGAACTCGGCGCTCTCCCGCCGCAGGCCGTCGATCACCTCGCGCAGCCGGGCATCCCGCGGGTGCCGCGCCTGGTTGGCCCGCAGGTTGCCGACCATCTCCCGGGCGATCTGCGCCCAGTCCAGCTGCGACGTGCGCAGCCCGGCGTCGAGGAAGACCTGGCGCGCCACGTTCTCCGCCCCGAACCGGTCGCCGAACAGTGCCCTCGCCGCGGCGTTACAGGCCAGAACATCAAAACGGAAATCGATGATGTACGCGGGTAGCAGCGGCATCCCGTCGAGCACCACCCGCAGTGAGCGACTGACCGGAGCCGCCTCGTGCCGCTGCACCGGCGCCTCGCCGCGGGCGATCAGGTGCAGGTGTCGTCGCTGTGCCTCGCCGAGCCGCAACGCACCGGCCAGCGCATCGAGCACCGCCGCGCCGGGCATCCCGACCCGGCCCTGCTCCAGCCGCGTGTACCACTCCACACTGACCGCGGCCAGCTGAGCCACCTCCTGCCGGCGCAGCCCCGGCGTGCGCCTGCGCGGCCCGGCCGGCAGGCCCACGTCGGCCGGGGTCAGCCCGCCCCGCCGGGCGCGCAGGAAACCGGCCAGCTCGACCCGCCGCTCACCCGTCACCGCCCCATCATGGCGAGCCGCCCGCCGGGTGTCGATGCCGAATCCTGGCACTGTGGATACCAGGCTCGCGGCGGCCTCCCTGCCGCCGCCCGCACCAGAGATCGTCATCGGCATGATCCGACACATCGCAGCGGCAGCCTGCACCATCGCCGTGGCCACCGGCGCCTACGGCTACCACCAGGTCCGCGACGCCGTTCCGCACCGGGCCGGCCACTTCCCGGTCGCCAGCCCCGACGTCCACGGCAGCTTCCCGCCTGCCTACCTGGCCGACGCCTTCGGCTGCGCCGGCGACAACGTGCAGCCGCGCCTCACCTGGTCCGCCGCCCCGGCCGCGACCCGCAGCTTCGCCGTCACCATGTACGACCCGGACGCCCCGACCGGCAGCGGCTTCTGGCACTGGCTGGCATGGGATCTGCCGGCCACCACCGACACCGCCGGCAGCACGCTCCCCTCCGCCGCGGTCACCGGCACCAACGACGCCGGCAGGACCGGATACCTGGGTCCGTGCCCGCCCACCGGCGACATCCCGCACCACTACCGCCTGACGGTGTACGCGTTGGACGTCCCCACCCTGTCCCTGCCCGCCACCACGCCGCCGGCGGTCGCCATGTTCACCATGAGCAGCCACATCCTCGCCAGTGGCGCCATCACCGTCACCGCGAGGCGCTGAGCTCGCCGGTCGGCACATGGCACCGTGGCGGCGGTGGTGCCCCGGCGCCACTGACAACCCGACGGGCGTCTTGACCCGGCTTCTCGACGCACCACAACGCCTCCGAGAAGAGTGCCTCGCGGCATGCCTCTAAAAGGTGCACCACTCCTCTTTCGGAAGGTGGCCTTCGTGGCCGTCCCAGCACCGATCGGTCCAGACCTCTGCCACCATGATCGGTCGACTGATCACCACATCACCGGCTCGTTGCACCCGCAGGCCCACTCCGAGGTCCGGTGAGCATGGTTCACCCTCACCGGAATAGCGTATCTGATGGTCGAGCGTTGTCAGGTAGCCAATGAATTGAGCCGCCAATAGTGACGGGGTTCGACCTACGAGTGGGATTCCCGCCAGCGCCACCTGGGGTCCCCATCGTGCATCGACGGCGACCCCGCTCAGCCCGGCCGTACTGCTGAAATATGCGGCGACCGCGCTGCCGGGGAAACGCGCGCCGCCGGACACGTCGAGGCAGAAATGCATGGCGCCGATCCCCACGTCTGCCGCGTGCATCGTGGCGGTGCGCCGAAGTTTCCCTCGAACTGCTGATTCAGTCTCTTCGGGGGTCATGCCGAACACCAAGGGCCCGACTGACCTGAGCGGCGACCCTTCCCACGAAATCCGCTCAGGGTCCGTCAGCACATCCCATGTCGCCACGCCGTCATCCTATTGCGAGATGTACGAGATCCACGGAGATATACCGCCACGAGATAGACGAATAGTGGTCCAAATGTGGCAGCTGAAACGTAAGCATGATGGGTCGCTCGGTGCATCCTCCTGCCGCAGACTGCGCGCGTCGACCAGCGCCGTGGCCATTAACCGTGTCCACGAGCTGGTGTTCACATTCGTACTGCTGCCGAGGAGAGGCGTCGAGCCGGTCCTTTCGGGCCGTCGTATCGTCGCATCGGGCGCGAACAGAATGATGTGGTGTTTCGGCTGGAACGAGGAGCGACGGGTTTCCGCTCCACCAAGGTGCCGGACCGTCCGGGAGCCGGATTGCTTCGTGGCGACCGGCAAGTGTGGGCGAAACGGTGTTCAACTTCTGGGACTGACGTTCGAAAAGCCGACGTAGCCACGATCCGCGTTGCACGTACCGGCCTGAACCGCAGCGGCTCTGCATCTCAGCCGGGAGGTCGAACGAATCGAGAAGCTGTCTTCGAACCCCGCTTCAGCCGCTCACGGGCGGCCGGCCGGAGGGCAGCGGAGGCGGGTGGACCAGGCGTGCGAGCCTGGATCCTGACAGCCGGTTCGACCGTCGGGATCTCGGGAGCGAAGCCATGGCAACACAGCGGGGACACGGCCAGCCGGCGAGGCGCATCGCGCCGCTCGTCAGCGCCGGAGTGGTCGGAATGGTGGTGCTGGTGGTGGCTCTCACGGCCGCCTTCGGCGGATTCGACAAGACCACCGGGGGCGAGGTCGGGGTCGTCCGCAACGGCGGCTGGTTCGACAACAACCGGGTACGTCAGGTCATCCAGCCCGCTTCGGGTCTGACCTGGACCGGGTTGTACTCGACCACCCACAAGTACCCGGCTCAGCAGCGCTTCTACACGATCACCTCGGACGCCCGGCGCGGCGACCGCACCGGGGTCGACGTGGTGAACACCCCGTCCGGCGACGGCGTGGACATGGGCATCGAGGGCACCGTCTATTTCACCCTGAACCTGGACCCGACGACGATGACCACCTTCGACAACAAGTTCGGCACCCGGCAGTTCCGCGGCACCGACGGCACCCTGCGGTACGCGTACGACGGTGACGAGGGCTGGAGCAGCTTCCTCGACGCCATCGTGCGGCCGGTGATCGACAACGACCTGCGGATCCAGATCAGCGGCTTCCGATGCGCCGAACTGGTCTCCAGTTGCGCGCTGGTGCAGAACGGCGCTCAGGGCACCGCGAACGTCGGGACGCCGCCGGCGGCCGCCACGGGGCAGAACAACAACTCGAACATCGCCAAGGTGCAGGACGCGGTCAACAGCAGCCTGGCGAAGGATCTGGCGGACATGCTGGGCGGCGCCTTCTTCGAGGACATCAAGTTCAACCTGGCCCGGGTGACCCTGCCGGCCGCCGTGCAGGACGCGGTCAACAAGGCGCAGGCCGCGTACGCCGCGGTGAGCGAGGCTCAGGCGAGGGTCGCTCAGGCGAAGGCCGACGCCGACGCCAACAAGACCCGCCAACTCGGCTACAACGCGTGTTCGGCGTGCGCCCAGATCGACATCATCAAGGCGCTGCCGCCGGGCGTCACGACCTATGCGCCCGGCGCGGGCGCCGCGGTACCGCTGAAGTAGCCGGCCGCCGTGCGAGGCTTCGCGCTGCTACTGGCTCTGGCCGTCGCCGTGCTGGTGGCCGGTCTCACGTTCGCACTGGTGGCCGCGATCGGGCGCGCGGCCCGTCGCCGGGCGGTCCGCGCCGCCCGGTGGCGGCCGCGCCACTTCGGCCGGGACGGCACCACGGTGGTCACCGTCAGCCTGGTGGCTCTCGACGGGCGGATACTCGACGAGTACGTCGTGGAGCGCATCGCGGCCGCGGAACCCGACTGGACCGACCGGTTCCTCCGCGCTCACCAGGTGGCGGAGGAACGCGCGTTCCACCTCAACAGCGCCGATACCGGCCGGCGGTAGCCGGCACCCACCGTCCGGCCGCGCCGGCGGCGGGTCACTCAGTGCGGGGAGGTGTTGAACCCGCTGGTCATGGCGAGCCCGGCCGAGCAGTCCAGCTCCCCCGGCGCCAGCTGCGTGGGCGACGGTCGCCAGAGGGTGACGTCGCCCCGGGCGACCACCCGGGCGACGACGCAGTCGTACCGGCCGGCGCGCAGCGCCACCCCCACGACGCCGTCGTGGGCGGCGAAGTCCTGCCGGATGCCCGGGTCCAGTTTCAGGCCGGCGACCGCGGCCCGGACGGCGGGCTCGTCCGGGCCGACCGGGTTCAGCGCCGCCTGCAGGCGCGGGTCGACGCCGTCCAGGGTCGGGTCCCGCGGCACTGCCAGCGGCGGTCCGGTCGGGCAGTCGATGTCGTCGTCCCGGCTGTCGTCCTTCGGGCCCATCGTCAGGCGGAAGCAGATCGGCACGTCGCGCTGCTGGAGGATGACCTGGTCGAAGCCGCGGGCCACGCCGTGGCCGGTGACCCGCAGGGTCAGGGTGACACCGGTCTGCCAGTGGGTCTGCCCGGTGACCGACAGGACCTGCACGCCGGGGTGCCGGCCGGCCGAGTGCAGGTAGTCGGCGGCCTGGTAGAGGTGGTCGCGGTCGAACCCGGCGAGCACGTCGTCGACCTTCTTCGCCGCGTCGGGCACCGCCGTGTGGTGGATCTGCCAGTCCGGCTGACGCTGGACGTGCTGCCGGTATCGCCAGGTGCCGGCCGCCGCGCCACCCAGGACCACCAACACCGCACCGACGACGATCCACTTCGATCTTTCCCGCATCGCCGGATTATGTCGCAGCCGTCGGAGGCGCGTCGGATTCGGCATGATCGGTCGGTTCCGCGGGAGACTTCCGGTCACCCCGCGGCGTCGTGGCTGTTGACCTTGCCCCTGGGGCAAGGCCCACCGTGGTCCGTGCCGGCCACCGGGCCGGCACGAGGAGGATGACACCGTGGAGCTGCTGACGATCGGCGCGTTCGCCCGGGCGGCGCGGCTGACACCCAAGGCCCTGCGGCTGTACGACGAGGTCGGCCTGCTGCCACCCAGGGCGGTCGATCCCGAATCCGGCTACCGGTTCTACCACCCGGACCAGCTGGACCGGGCCCGGCTGATCGCCCGGCTGCGCCGCATCGGGATGCCCCTGGCCGGCATCCGGACGGTGTCCGACCTGGAACCCGGGGCGGCGGCCGACGCGGTCACCGCCTACTGGCGACAGGTCACCGCGGACACCGCGGCCCGCGCGCACCACGTCGCCCGCCTCGTCCAGCACCTGTCCCAGGAGGGCGTCACCATGCCGAACACCCATTCCACGCCGGCCATCCGCTACGCCGTACGCTGCGACCAGGGCCACGTCCGGGACACCAACGAGGACGTCGCCCACGCCGACGACCGGCTGCTCGCCGTCGCCGACGGCACCCGCGGCTCCGGCGCCGCCGCCAGTGCCGCCGCCGTCGACGCGCTGAAGAGCCTCGACCCGGCCGGCCGGCCCGCCGCCGAACTGCTCGCGCTGCTGGCCGCAACCGTGGACGGCGTCGACCGCGCGATCCGCGCCACCGGCACCGCCGACGACCGGCCCGCCACCACCCTGACCGCGTTGCTGTTCGCCGGCCCCCGACTCGCCCTCGTGCACATCGGTGACACCAGGGCCTACCTGCTGCGCGGCGGTGAACTCACGCAGCTCACCCAGGACCACACCTGGGTGCAGAGCCAGGTCGCGGCCGGCAGACTCAGCCCCGCCCAGGCCGCCACCCACCCGCAACGCGCGCTGCTCACCCGGGCGCTCGGCGGCGGCCCCCAGCCGGTCGAAGCCGACCTCGCCCTGCGCACCGTCCAGGCCGGCGACCGCTACCTGCTCTGCTCCGACGGCCTGTCCGCCGTCATCGGCCACGACGACCTGCACACCACACTGACCGAAACCGCCACCCCTGAACCGGCCGTCGACCGCCTCATCGACCTCGCCCACGCGGCGGGCGCCCCGGACAACATCGCCTGCCTCATCGCCGACGTCATCACCACCTGACGGCTCGGGCCGGTTCCTGGCCGGCAACCACGGCAGCGCCGGTACCCCCGGCAGGTCAGCCCGGGCCGCCACCACCTCACCCCACCGGCGGCACGGCCCGGGCGGCCGGACCGTCCCGTCCACGCGCTGCTCCGCCTCCCGCACGACGGTTCCACACGCCCACCACCGGAAACCCGGGCCTTCGACGTCGGGTCCCGGGGTGGCGGCACTGACCACGACATCGATCCCTCCGCACCCCGCACTCAGGGAAGTGATCCATGAGCCACGAGCCTGACCGACTGACCGCACCGACTCCATGGCCTGTCCGCAGCCACGAACGTCGGCGCGACCGAGCACCGCGTAGCGCACGAGACATCGCCCGCCAGGCCCGGCGCGCCGAGGAACGCCGCCTGCATGGATACCGCGAGTAGCTGGACCGCGCGGCACCGAACGCGGACCGCAGACACCCGGGCAGGCACCGGACGGCTGTCTGCTCCTGCAGGACTACGACCTGGGTACGGTCGGCGTGCTGCCGCCGCTCGACGTGGTGGACGCGATGACCCGGGTGGTGGTGGACGCGTTCGGGCGGCCGGCTGCGACGTGCGGGCCGGCAGCCGGTTGCCGTACCTGATGGCGAAGGCCGGGATCGGCGCGCCGGACGGCACCGACGTGGCCGGCCGGCGGCTCCCGGTCGGGCAGGACACGCCGATCCTGGAGAGCGTCTACCGCAGCCTGCTGCCGGTCGCGTGTGCGCACGGCATCACCACCCCGGAGGAGTCGGCGCGGTCGATCGCGGAGCTGCACCGCGCGACCGCCGCCGCCCCGGACCGCCATGTCCTGCTGCCGCTGCTGAACGGCGCCTGGCGGGTCAAGGGGGTCTGACCGGCATGCCGGCCGGTCAGCCGAACTGCACCCGGTCGCGCAGGCCGGCGGCGGTGAACGCCTTCTCCAGGGCGTCGCGACCCTCGGTGAAGTGCGCCCAGCTGTCGTGGTGCACCAGCACGACCTGCCGGGCGTCGAGGATGCGGGCCGCCTCGGCGGCCTGCTCGCTGTCCAGGGTGAGCAGGGCGCCGCCGAACAGGTCGGTGCGGACCGCGCCGGCGAACAGGATCGCGGCGTCGATCGGGCCGAGCCGGTCGGCGACCTGCTCGACGATTTCCAGGGCCGCGTTGTCGCCGCTGACGTACACGCTGGGCTGATCCTCCGCGGTCAGCACGAAGCCGATGACCGGGCCGGTGACCGGCTCGCAGCCCTCCGGGCCGTGCCGGGCCGGGACCGCCGTGATCGTGACGTCGCCGATGGTCACCGACTCCCACGGGGTGAGGCCGCGCGCGGTGCCGCCGAGCCGCCGGGCGCCATCGGTGGTGGTGAGCGTGACCGGGACGTCGGCGAGCAGGGCGCGACCGGAGTCGTCGAGGTTGTCGGCGTGCTGGTCGTGGGAGAGCAGCACGGCGTCGATCCGGCCGAGGGCGGCGGGCCGGATCCTGGCCGGGGCGAGTTTGGTGAGTCGGGTGCCGCTCGGCGAGAGGTAGCTCTTCGGCTCGTCGAAGGTGGGGTCGGTGAGCAGGCGGAGCCCGGCGTACTCGAAGAGCGCGGTCGGGCCGCCGGCCGTCTGGACGTTGATCATGTCGCACCTCACGGATAACAGTAGTGATATCCGTGAGGCTAGAGTTTGTCACGGATAGACGCAAGAGGTACCGTGAGAAACGTGATCGACACTGCGCCCGGGGCCGACCTGCATCCCGGGCTCGACCTGGCCAACAGCCGGCTCGTGGCCCCGGGCGGGGTGGTCACCGATCTGCTGGCCACGCCGGCGGAGGCGGGCGACTGGCTGATCGCGCGCGGGCTGGCGCCGGCCGGGGCACGACTGCAGGAGGTGTGCGCGGGCCGGCTGCGCGCGTTGCGCGGGGCCGTCCGGGAGCTGCTGGACGCATCCGTGCGCGGCGGCGAGCCGCCCCGCGCCGCCCTCGACGCGATCAACGCGGCGATCACCCGGGTGCCGACCGCGGAGGAGCTGCGGTGGAGCTCCGCCCGGGGGCTCCACCGGTCGGCGCCGCACCCGACGGACCAGGTGGTGGACCACGCGTTGGGGATCCTGGCCGCGGACGCCGCCGACCTGCTGACCGGCCCGGACGCGGACCGGTTGACCGCCTGCGACTCCAGCCCCTGCCAGCGTTACCTGCTGCGCAGCGGGCGGCGGCAGTGGTGCTCGGTGCGCTGCGGGGACCGGGCGCGCGCCGCTCGCGCCTACGCCCGCCGCGCCGGTCGGTAGGCTGCCGGCATGAGTCAGGACATCGCTCGCGAACTGGGGGTCACCCCCACCTTCGACGCCACCGCGGAGATCACCCGCCGGGTGTCGTTCCTCGCCGGTGCGCTCGCCGCCAGCGGCACCCGCGCCCTGGTGCTGGGGATCAGCGGGGGCGTCGACTCGTCCACCGCGGGGCGGCTCTGCCAGCTCGCCGTCGAGCAGTCCCGGGCCGCCGGCCACGACGCCGAGTTCATCGCGATGCGGCTGCCCTACGGTGTGCAGTTCGACGAGGCCGACGCCCAGACCGCGCTCGCCTTCATCCGCCCCGACCGGGTCCTGACCGTCGACGTGCGCCCGGCCGCCGACGCCGCCCTGCAGGCCCTGCTGGCCGGCGGGATGACCACCCGGGACCACGCCCAGCAGGATTTCGTGCACGGCAACATCAAGGCCCGCGAGCGGATGATCGCGCAGTACGCGGTGGCGTCGGCGGTCGGCGGGCTGGTCGTCGGCACCGACCACGCGGCGGAGGCGGTCACCGGCTTCTTCACCAAACACGGTGACGGCGCCGCCGACCTGGTGCCGCTGACCGGCCTGACCAAACGCCGGGTCCGTGCCCTGGCGGCGGCGCTCGGCGCGCCCGACACGCTGGTGCGCAAGGTCCCGACGGCCGATCTGGAGACGCTGCGCCCCGGGCTGGCCGACGAGGACGCACTCGGATTCACCTACGACGACATCGACGACTTCCTGGAAGGGGCCGAGGTCAAGCCGGAGATCGCCGACGCGATCACCACCCGCTTCCACCTCACCGCCCACAAGCGCCGGCTCCCCGCCGCCCCGGCCTGACACCGCCGGCCCGTCCGGCTCGATGCTGCGGCCGGAAACTGACCGCAATGGCTGCCAGGCTGGCGGTATGGACAGTGAGATCCTGGCGGCGGCGCCGGGCGGCGGCGCGGCACTCAACCCGTTCGTGATCGTGGACGACGCGGCCGGGTTCGTCGCGTTCGTCGTGGCGACCTTCGGGGTGCGCGAGACGGTGGCGGCCCGGACCGGGATGCCGGACGGGAGGCTGATCCACGCCGAGGTGCGCCTCGGGGTGGTCGACCTGATGGTGGCGGACCGGCTCGACGGCTGGCCGGCCCGGCCCGGGCTCTTCCAGCTGTGGGTGCGGGACGCCGCCGCGGTCCTGCGCCGCGGTGCGGCCCGCGGCGCCGAAGCCGTCACGCCGCCGACGCCGTTCTACGGTGAGCGGACCCTGGCCCGGATGCTCGATCCCTGGCAGAACCTCTGGTGGCTGTACGAGCCGGCACCCGGGCAGCCCGACCCCACGCCGGCCTGGGCGGGCGGCCCGGGCACGGTCTTCAGGACCCTGGACCGTGCCCTGAAGGGGCTCGGTCAGCGCTGAGACTCGTAGTGCTCCTTCAGGGACGGGTAGTAGTCGTCGAAGCTCGGCATCGGCGCGTCGGCACGGGCGGCGACCAGGGCGTCCAGGTAGTACTCCCAGCCGGGGCCGACCTCGCCGACACCGTCCAGCGTGGTGAGGTGCTGGGTGAAGGTGAGGGTGGTGACGCCGGCGGCCTCGGCCAGGGTCATTTCCAGGCGCCAGCGGTCGGTCTCCTCGCCGGCGCAGACGGCGAGGCGGCGGGGCGGCTCGCAGGCGTCGATGGTCATGTCCATCCACGGCCGGCCCTCCTCGTGAGCCATCTGCACCTTGATGACACGGCCCGGGCCGGGCTCACCCCGCCACGGGCCGAACCATCGGGCGGTGCGATCGGATTCGGTCATGCTGGCCCAGACGTCGTCGATCGGCGCCCGGAACGTGCGGGTCAGCACCAGGTCGTCGCCGAGGAGACGGCCGGTCGGGGTCGGGCTCATGCGGACTCCTTCGCGGAACGGTCGGGTGTGGCGGCGCGCCGCTCGCGCCGGGTGCGGTGCACCTCGGTCTCCAGGGCGTCGAGCCGGTGCTGCCAGCCGGACGGGCGGGTCAGCCGGGCGAGCCAGCCGGCGAGCTCGTCGAGCGGCTCGGTGACCAGCGTGTAGACCCGCCGGCGGCCCTCGACGGTGTCGCGGACCAGTCCCGCCTCCCGCAGGACCCGCAGGTGCCGGCTCACGGCCGGCCTGCTGATCGCAAACCGGTCGGCGACCTGCCCGGCGGTCAGCGGGGTGGCGCGCAGCATCAGCAGGATCTCCCGCCGCACCGGATCCGCGATCGCCCCGGCCACCTCGTCCACACCGGAAGCGTAACCATCAGGTTACGCGTCTGGCAAGCCTGCGGTCCGCCGCCGACCCGGCGAGATTGCCGAGCCCGTAGGCGGCGGTCAGCACCCCGGCCGCCGACCCGGCGAGATTGCCGAGCCCGTAGGCGGCGGTCAGCACCCCGGCCGCCGCCGCGGCGACCCGGTACATCGGCGCCGCCGCGACCGCGGTGACCGGCAGCGCGGCCAGGGCGAAGGCGACCGTCACGGTCAGGTACAGGGTGCGTCGCAGGGTGCCCGACCGGACCATCAGGGTCAGTGTCCGCCCGGGCCGGGGCACCTCGGACGGCGTCCCGGCGGGCGGCGCGTACAGCAGCATCCGCACCAGCACCGCGGCCAGCGCGGTCGCCCCGGCCAGCAGCAGTGCCGCCGCGGCCGGGCCGGACCACGCCGAGACCGCGGCCACGACGGTCGGCCCCACCGTGCCGCCCGGCCCCCGTCGGCCGACCGGGCCATGGTGGCGGCCAGGACGTAGCGGGCGAGACCGCCGCGCCGGGCGAGCACGCCACCGGGCGAGGGACCGGTCACCCGGCGAGGTCCAATGCGTCCACCACGGCGGCGACGCGGGTGCGGGCCGCGTCGTCGAGCCCGCGCAGCGGGTGGGGCAGGCAGGAGCGCCGGGCGAGCCCCAGCTGTTCGGCGATCGCCGCCATCACCCGCAGACTTCCGTGCGCCGCGAACAGGTCCCACAGCGGCGCCAGCCGGTCCGATCCGCCGGCGAGCACCGACTGCGCCGCCCGGGGAAGCGTCCCGCCGAGCACCGAGTACCAGACGTCGCACCCGTTCCCGATCCCGGCCGCCGCGTGCGCGTCCCCGGAGATCCCGATCGCCACGTGCGGCGGCAGCAGCCCGCGCAGGGTGGCCACCCGCGCGGCGGAGGCCGGCCCCGGAATCTTGATCGAGGCCACCCGCGGCAGGGCGGCGATGTCCGCGTACAGCTGATCGGTGAAGGTGAAGTGGGTCGTTCCCGGGTTGTCGTAGACGATCAGCGGCACCGACAGTTCCGCGACGACCGCCTCGAACAGCCCGTACACGTCGTCCGGGGTCAGCGGCTGGTAGCTCATCGGCGCCAGCAGCACCGCCGCCGCGCCGGCCTGCTGGGCGTCGGCCGCGGCGGCCAGCACCTGCGACGTACGCAGTGCTCCGATCCCGGCGAAGACCGGGATGTCCGCCGCGGCCGCTACCGCGAGCCGCACCGTCGCGGCGCGTTCCGCCCGGGTCAGGTACGGGTAGCTGCCGGTCGAGCCGAGCGCGGTGATCGAGTCGACGCGCGCGGCGGCGAGCCGGGCGACCAGCCCGGTGTACGCGTCGGCGTCGACCCGGTCGTCGGCGATCGGCGTGAGCGGGAAGGCGCTGAGCCCGTGGAACATGGTGGCGAGCCTTTCAGAGGAGGGTGGCGAGGCCGGCCGCGAAACCGGTGGCCTGCGCCGCGGTGATGGTCGAGGTGGTGACCCGGATGGCCGGCGCGACGGCGCCGCCGGCCGCGAAGTCCCGGCCGGGCCGGACCACCCAGCCACGGGCGGCCAGCCCGGCGACCACCTCGGCCTCGGACGGCACCGGGATCCACACGTTGAGCCCGTCGGTGCGCGGGTCCACACCGATGCCGCGCTCGCCCAGCGCGTCGGTGAGCAGTCGGATCCGCCCCGCATAGGTGTCGCGCACCCGGTCGAACGGCACCGCGTCCCACAGCCGGGCGACGCAGTGCTGGAGCAGGTGGCTGACCCAACCGGAGCCGGCCGCCAGGCGGGCGGCGAGCCGATCCGCGGTCACCGGGTCGGCGCGGACCAGGGCGAGTCGCAGGTCGGGCCCGAGGAACTTGGCGACCGACCGGACCACCGCCCAGCGCGGGTGACCCTCGGGGGTGATCCGGTGATACCGCCGCGCCGAGATCATCGAAAAATGATCATCTTCGATGACCGTGACTGCCGGGTACGCGGTGAGCACCGCCCGCAGCTCGGCAGCCCGCTCCCGGGTGACGCCACCACCGGTCGGGTTGTGGGCGCGGGGGGTGCAGATCACCGCCCGTGCGCCGGCGTCGAGGGCCGCCCGCAGCCCGGCCGCCGACATCCCGGCCGCGTCGACCGGCACCGGGGCGGCCCGGTATCCGTTGACCCGCAGCATGCCGATCGCGGCCAGGTATCCCGGGTCCTCCACCGCGACCCGGTCGCCGCGCGCCAGGTAGAGGTGGAGCAGTCGTTCCATCCCGTCGGCCGCGCCGTGGGTGAGCACCAGGCGATGGCCGGCGGGAATGCCGTCGGCGGCCAGCGGGTCCAGTGCCGGGTCGACCTCCGGCTCGCCGTAGAGCGGCGCCGCGTACCCCGCGATCGCCGCCGCGGGCGAGGGCAGCAGTGCGCGGTCCGGATTGCCGCTCGCCAGATTGATCGCGGCGTCGGAGGCGGCGTGCCCCTCCCCCGCGGACCGCGGCACGCCCAGCACGACGGTGCCGCCGCGACGCCGCGTCTGCACCACCCCGGCGGCCGCGAGCTGGGCATAGGCGGCCGCGACGGTGTTCCGGTTGACGCCGGCGCGGGCGGCCAGGTCGCGGATGGCGGGCAGCGCGTCGCCCTCGCTGAGCGCCCCGGTCTGGATCAGCGCGCGCACCGAGCCGGCGATCTCCGCGGCGGTGTTCCCCTCGATCACACCGCGCACCCTACCAGTTATGTCCTAGGACAAAATACGGGCGCTCATTGTTCCGCACCATCGGCCGATCATGACGGTATGAATGTCGGGCACCGGGCGCGGCTGGACGACCAGCCGACGGAGCTGCTCGCCCGCGCCTTCGACCGCAGTCCGGTCCCGAAGCTGGTGCTCAGCCTCACCGAGGCCGAGTACGGGCAGTTCAGCGCGGTCAACGACGCCTTCTGCGAGCTGGTCGGCTACCCGCGTGAGGAGCTGCTCGGCCAGTCCTGCCTGATGCTTCTCGACCAGGACGGCCTGGGCCCGGTCACCGAACTGTTCGCCGCGATGGTGCGCGGCGAGCTGAGCGTGATGGCGATGGAGCGGGTGCTGATCCGCCGCGACGGCTCGCGGGTGTGGATCGTCAGCCAGAACGTGCTGGTCCACGATCGGGACGACCACCCCCGCCTGGTCGCCGAGATCGTCGAGAGCAGCAGCCGACCGGCGCTGGCCGGCAGTGAGGCCCGGTTCCGCACGCTGGTCGACTCGTCACCGATCGGGATGGCGGTACTCGACCCGGACGGCGCGTGGCTGCGGGTCAACCCGGCGGTCTCCGCGATCCTCGGCTACACCGGCGCCGAGCTGGCCGGGCTCACCCTGGGCGGGCTCACCCACCCGGACGAGCGGGCGGACTGCGCGGCGATGCTGCGGGACCTGGCCCGCGGCGCGCGACCGGGTTTCGAGGGCCATTTCCGGTACGTCGGCAAGGACGGCCGGGTCCTCTGGTGCCGGCTGACGGTCACCCCGTTGCACGCCGAGTCCGGTGCCCCGCTGGAACTGCTCGCCCAGCTCGCCGACGTGACCGCCGAGCGGCGCAGCCAGGAACTGCTGGTCGAGGCGGAGCAGGCCGCCGCGCGTGAGGCCGGCCGGCTGCGCACCACGATCACCGTGCAGCGGGAGATCAACGCGGTGGCCGAGAACCGGGACGCCCTGGTCCGGCTGATCGCCGACCGGATCCTGCAGGTCATCCCGGCCGGCCGCAGCGCCTCGGTGCACCTGCTGGAGGACGATTCGGGGATGCTGCGCCCGGTGGCCGACGCCGGCATGACGCTGCCCGCGGTGCCGGTCACCGAGTCGCTGGCCGGCGTGGCGCTCACCTCCGGCGGCACCGTGCGCAGCGACGACACCGCCGGCGACCCGCGGGTCAACCCGGTGATCGCCCGGGCCACCGGGATGGGCTCGCTGGTGATCGCGCCGCTGCGGGCACCCGGCGCCGGACCGTTCGGCGTGCTGATGGTCGGCAGCGACCGGCCGTACGCGTTCGACGACGGCGACGAGCGGCAACTGACCCTGGTGGCGGATTCGATCGGCAGCGCGCTGCGGCACGCCGAGAACACCGCGGCGCGGGCCGCGACGCTGGCCGCCCTGGAACGTGAGCAGCAACGCCTGGCCCGCAGCGAACGCCAGTTCGCCGAGGTCGCCGACAACAGCCCGATCGCCCGGATCGTGCTCGGCCTGCGCGCCGGCAGACGCGGCCGGATCCTGCTCACCAACCCGGCGTTCTGCCTGCTCTTCGGCTATCCCGACGCGGAGGCGCTGGGCATGCACTTCGAGGTGCTGCTCGGCGGCCCGGACGCCGACCTGGAGCGCAGCCTCGACATCATGGCCGCCGGCGACTATCCGCGCGGCGCCCGCGAACTGGTGCTGCACCGCAAGGACGGCACCCCGCTGGTGGTCACCGCGCACTCGTCGGTGATCACCGACGAGAACGGCCCGGCCACCGTGGTGATCCAGCTGCTCGACGTCACCGCGGAACGGGCCGCCGGACGCAGCACCGAACGCGAGGTCCGCCGGCTGCGGGCCACCCTGGCCGTGCAACGCGCGGTGACCGAGGCGGCCACCGACCGGGCGGCGGCGGTACGGGTCGTCGCCGATCGGGCCGTCGAACTGTTCCCGGCCGCCGACGGGGCCGCGGTCGAGCTGATCGACGGCGACCAGCTGGCGTACGTGGCCACCGCCGGCACGCTGACCCCGTTCACCGGCACCCGGATCCCGCGGTCCGGGTCGCTCAGCGGCATCGCGCTGAGCACCGACGCGCCCGCGCACTGCCCGGACACCACCACCGACCCGCGGGTCAACCAGGCGATGTGCGCCAAACTGGGTATCGGCAGCATGCTGATCGCGCCGCTGCACGCCGAACACGAGGTGATCGGCGTCCTCAAGGTGTCGGCCGCGGCCGCGCACGTCTTCGACGACACCGACGAGCAGCAGCTGGCCCTGCTCGCCGACAGCCTGAGCGCGGCGCTGCGGCACGCCGACGACGCCACCCGCAATGCCGAGGCGCTGCGCCGGGTGGAGATCAGCGAGCGGCGGTTCCGGCTGATCTTCGACAACTCGCCGCTCGGCCTCACCCTGTGCAGCCTGCGCACCGAGGACTTCGGGCGGTACCTGCAGGCCAACCCGGCGATGACCGCGATCACCGGATACACCCAGGACGAGCTGCGGCAGATGACGTTCGCCGAGCTGACCCACCCGGACGACGTGGCGAGCACCCGCGACTACGCGCGGCGGTTCATCGCCGGTGAGATCGAATCGGCCGGCATGGAGCGGCGCTACGTGCACCGCGACGGCCACACCGTCTGGGTGGCGCTGCGGGTCGCGCTGATCGTCAACGACGACGACCACGCCCGCTACGTCGTCATCCAGGTCGAGGACGTGACCGCGGCCCGTGAGGTCGACGCGCAGCTGCGCCGCTCGGCCCGGCTCTTCGAGTTGATTCCGGCCGCCGTGGTCGTCCGCGACCCGGACGGCACGATCCGCTGGTGGAACGACGGCGCGACGCGTCTCTACGGCTGGCCGCTGCCCGCCGCCGCCGGGAAGCGGGCCCACCGGTTGCTGCACACCACCTTCCCGTACGGGGGCAGCGTGGCCGAGCAGCAGGAGGCGCTCAGCCGCGACGGTTACTGGAACGGCCAGCTGGACCACATCACCGCGGACGGCCGGACGGTCACCGTGCTCAGCCGTCAGGTCCTGCACCACCTCGACCCGGATCACGCGCAGGTGCTCGAGGTCAGCTCGGACGTGACCGCCGCCCGGGCCGCCGAACAGGCCCTGGCCGAAAGCGAGCAGCGGCTTCGCGCCCAGTTCGCCAACACCGGCGTCGGCCAGATCATCGTCGCCCTGGACGGCGCGCTGATCCGCGCCAACCGGGCGTACGCCACCATGCTCGGCCGCACCGACGACGAGCTCCCCGCCCAGTACGACGAGCTGCTGTACCCGGACGACCTGGTCACCCACCGGAGCCTGCTGGCCGGCCTGTTCGCCGGCGACAGCGAGTCCTACACCACCGAGGCCCGGCTGGCCCACGCCGACGGACACTGGGTGCCGGTCGAGGCGACCATCTCCCTGGTCCGCGACCCGGCCGGGCACCCGAAACTGATCGTCGGGGTGCTCGCCGACATCACCGCCCGCCGCGCCGCCGAACAGGCCCGCGACGCCGCCTCCGCCGCCCTGGCCGAACGCAACACCGAACTCGAAGCCGCCAACCAGCTGAAACTCGACATCATCGGCATGCTCGGTCACGAGATCGGCAACCCGCTGACCTCGATCCGCGGCAACGCGGAAATCCTGACCGACGACTGGCCGGCGCTCACCGACGACCGCCGCGGCCGGGCCATCGAGGCGATCGCCCGGCAGGCTGGCGCACTGGACGAGATCGTCCAGGAGGTCCTGGCCATGGTCACCATCGAGTCCGGCAAGATCCGCGCCGATCGCCGGGCGCTGCGGGCCCGCGAGGAGATCGACCGCGCCCAGTGGGCGGCGCAGGGCAGCGAACCGGTGCCGGTGTCCGGACCGGACGCCGTCGTGCTCTGCCACCCCGGGCACCTGCAGCAGATCCTGGTGAACCTGCTGTCCAACGCCCGCAAGTACGGCGGTGGGGCCACCGCCGTCCGCGTCGCCGAGACCGGCGGCCAGGTGGAGATCACCGTCGAGGACGACGGGCCGGGGGTGCCCGGCGAATTCCGGTCGCGGCTCTTCGAACGCCTGGCCCGGGCGGACCGCGACGCGACCACGGTGAAGGGGACCGGGCTGGGTCTCTACATCGTCCGCGGCCTGGCCCAGGCCAACCACGGCGACATCCGCCACGAACCGAACCCGTCCGGCGGTTCCCGCTTCATCCTGTCCCTGGAGTCTGCGACCGCTGCGTGAAAGGTGGCGTCCGGCGATCCGGAAGGGCCGGCGGCTGAATGCGCCCTTTCCCACCCGACCTCGCCGGCTGCGACTACCGGTACCTGCTGCCCGGATCGGTGGCCTGACCCGCTCCCGGATGCGGCGTCCGACAGAATTGCCGGATGTCCCGACCGGTCCCCGCCGACCTACTGGAAATCACCGATGCGCTGCTCCCCGGCGCCCCGCTCGACTCCGCACGCCTCGCCGAGCACGGGAACATGCACCACGTGGTGCTGCTTCCCGGCATCGCCGCTGTGCGCGTCAGTAAGCGGGCCGGTGCTGCCGCCGAGTTGCCGCGCCGGGTCGGCATACTTCACGCTGTCGCGGCGGCCGGCATGCCGTTCGCCGTGCCGGAGCCGATGACCGCGGTCACCACCTTCGGCGAACGGGCGGCCGTCGCGGTCTCCTGGATCGACGGCGCGTCCCTGCCGGAAGGCACCGGAGATCCGACGGTGTTCGGTCCGCTACTGGACGCGCTCCGCGAGGTGAGGATCTCGCCGGAGCTCGAAGCCGCGCTCCACCGGCCACGCCGGCGCGCCGATGACGGTTCAGGCTGGGCCGACATCCTGAACAACCAGGTCATACCACGGCTGCCGGCGAGGTGGCGGGACAGGGTCCGGCAGCGATCAGACGAACTTCTGGCGATCGAGGAGGTCCCGGCCAGCCTCGTCCACGGCGACCTCGGCGGCGGCAACGTCCATTTCGGCGCGGACGGCACACTGACCGGGGTCCTCGACTGGGACATGGCGATCCTGTCCGACCCGGCGATCGACGCGGCGCTGGTCGCGACCTGGCACGGCTGGCACATGCTCCGCGCGGCGACCGACGAGCAGATCTACCGGCGCGCCGGGGCGTGGGACGCAGCCGTCGGAGCCGGGCACCTCCACGCGATCCTCCGCGGCCGACCCCTGTCGAACGTCGACGGCTTCGTCCGGTCCGTCATCGCCTGGCTTGAGGACCCCGGCCGGTGCCGTGACCGCTGACGGTCGCACCAGCGGGCCAGCCGGCGCCGGTGGGAGAACGAGCCGGAGCGTCCGCCGCTGGGCTTCGGCGTCCTGAGCGGGGCGACCCCGGTGGTGTCGCCCGCCATCGGGGGAAGGCCCGGCGCCCGCGTTTCTGCAACAAACCTGCAAATGAGAATCGTTGACGCGGCTCTCACGCCGGTGGGAGATTCGGTTGCGGTAACAGTTCGTTCCCCGATACCGGCCGGCGTTCCCATCCCCGGGCCCAGGCCGCGCATTGCATTGTGCTGCGCGAGGAATTGCCGGCGGGAGCTCATTCTCGACAGGGAGAAATCCGTATGTCCCCATCCCCACGCGCTCGCCGGGCCCGCCGCCTGGCCGGCGCCGGCGCGCTGGCCGCGGCGGTGATCGCCGGGCTCGCCGTCACGGTCGCCACCGCGCAGGCGGCGACACTGTTCAGCGCCGATTTCGAGTCCGGGTCGACCGGCGGCTGGTCGAAGTCGGGCGGCACCTGGTCGATCGTCACCGACGGGTCGAAGGTGCTGCAGCAGTCCGACACCACCAGCGAGCGGGCCCGCGAGTTCGGCGGCACCGGCTCGTGGACCGACTATGCGGTGCAGGCGCGGGTCAAGGCGACCGCGTTCGGCACCGGTGCCGGCGTGGTCGCGCTGACCGCGCGGGCGGCCGGCGCCACCAGGATGTACCGGCTGTCGCTGACCGGGTCGAACCGGGTGCAGCTGGAAGCGATGAACGGCGGTGCCGTCACGGTCCTGGCCAGCCTCGCCCAGACCATCTCGACCAGCACCTTCTACACGCTGCGGCTGACGGTCAGCGGGACCACGATCAGCGGCACGGTGAACGGCACCAGCGTCGGCAGCGTCACCGACCCGTCGATCGCCGGCGGGCGGATCGGACTGCTCACCGAGCACGCGGCCGGCCGGTTCGACGACATCGTGGTCGACGACAGCGGGTCCTCGACGCCGTCGAGCGGCGGCCCGGCCCCGTCCGGCAGCAGTCCCGCGCCGAGCCCGGGCACCAGCACGCCGCCGGTGACCGGGGCGCTGTACGTCGCCCCGAACGGGACCGACGGGGCGGCCGGCACGGTGTCCTCGCCGACCACGCTCACCTCGGCGATCGGACGGATCGGCGCGGGCGGCACGATCTATCTGCGCGGCGGCACCTACAGCTATGCGCAGACGGTCGTGATCCCGCCCGGCAACAACGGTACGGCGGCCGCGGCGAAAACGCTCTCGGCGTACCCCGGTGAGGTTCCGGTGTTGAATTTCTCGGCGCAGACCGAGAATCCGGCGAATCGCGGGCTGACGCTGAACGGCAATTACTGGCACCTGTACGGAATAGTGGTGGAACGGGCCGGCGACAACGGCGTCTTCGTCGGCGGCAGCAACAACACCATCGAGCGGGTGGTGACCCGGTTCAACCGGGACAGCGGGCTGCAGATCTCCCGGATCGCATCGGACACGCCGGCCGCCCAGTGGCCGTCGAACAATCTGGTGCTCAGCTCCGAATCGCACGACAACGTGGACGCCGGTGGTGAGAACGCCGACGGTTTCGCGGCGAAACTGACCGTCGGCACCGGCAACGTGTTCCGCTACGCGGTGTCGCACAACAACATCGACGACGGCTGGGATCTGTTCACCAAGACCGCCACCGGCCCGATCGGCCCGGTCACCATCGAGAATTCACTGTCGTACGACAACGGCACGCTGACCGACGGCACCCAGGCTGCCGCCGGTGACCGCAACGGTTACAAGCTGGGCGGCGAGAGCATCGCGGTCGACCACATCGTGCGGCGCAGCATCGCCTACCACAACGGCAAGCACGGATTCACGTTCAACAGCAACCCCGGTTCGCTGGCCATCTCGAACAACCTGAGCATCGACAACGGCGCACGCAACTTCAACTTCGACGGCGGTACGTCGGTGTTCCGCAACAACACGTCGTGCCGGTTCAGCAGTGGCACGAACGACCGGATCATCGGCGACTCGGACAGCTCGAACCAGTTCTGGTCGGGGACGAACGGCTCCCGGTGCGCGACCTACAGCGGGGCGCTGGCCTGGTCGTTCAGCGCGACCGGGGGGCTCCTGGTGACCATCGGGGGGAGGACGGTCACGCTCTGAACGTACAACGGCAATCGCGGTCCGGTGCGGGCACCACCCGCACCGGACCATGTGGTCAGCTCGTCTTCGGGAGGTTGTAGACCTCGCTCGCGGCCGGCGCCTTGATCTCCGGGAAGTCCGCGCCGTACTCGCTGAAGGTGATGGCACCGCCGTCCTTGCCGCCCATCAGTTTCAGCGGCAGCGGCTCGCCGGTGGTCGCGACCAGCAGATCGCCGTCGGCCGACTTGAGGGCGATCGCAGGTTTGCCGTCCACCGTGGTGGTCTCGCCCTTGGTGACCGTGCCGTCCGGCTTGAGCATATTGTCCATGGTCATGCCCTCGGCCATCGGGGCGAAGACCCTGTCCCCGGCGGTCGGCTTCATCCACATCGTGGCCAGTCTGGCGGTGACGGCCGCCGGCAACTTGAGGTTCAGCGTCTTGTACATCTTCGCATCGGGACGAACGTACTGCACACCGTCGACTACCAGGAACTCGACGTTCATGCCGTTGACGGTCAACCGAGACAGCACGTTCTTCCCGGACTGCTTCATGTCGATCGCGATCTTCTCGCCGCCCTCGCCGTTCTCGATGCCCTTGATGTGCAACGACTTGGCGTCGTGAACCGCCTTGGTGGCTCGGGTCAGGATCTCGTCGGCGGACAGCGCGGTGAGGTCGGTGGCAGCGGAGGCCGTGGTGGTGGCGTCCGCCTTCGGCGCGTCGGTCTTCTTGTCGCCGCACCCTCCGAGCAGGAGCATGCCGGCGGCCACCGCGACGGTGGTCGTCTTGATGAGCTTCACAGTGATTCTTCCCCGTTTCAGGCGATAGGGCACGCGCACTGTAGCGTTCGGCAGATCTTGGCCGCTATCGTGTTTCGGTGCAGCGCACCGCCCTGGTCACCGGAGCCTCCTCCGGCATCGGCCTCGCCACCGCATCCGCCCTGGTCAAGCGCGGTTACCGAGTGCTCGGCACGAGCCGCGACCCGGCCACGGTGACCCAGCCCGCGGCCGGTGTCGAATATGTCGCCCTCGATCTCACCTCGGACGCCTCGATCGCAGCGCTCGCCGATCTGCTGGGCGGCGTCGACGTCCTGGTGAACAACGCCGGGGAGAGCCAGTCCGGCCCGTTCGAGGAGCTGCCGATGGACGCGCTGCGCCGGCTGTTCCAGGTGAACGTGCTCGGCCCGGTGCGGCTGGCGCAGCTGGCGCTGCCCGGGATGCGCGGGCGCGGCTACGGCCGGGTGGTGATGGTCGGATCGATGCTGGCCTCGTTCCCGCTGGCCTACCGGTCGTCGTATGTGGCGACCAAGGCCGCCGTGAAAGGTTTCGCGACCGCGGCCCGGCACGAGTATTCGCCGTTCGGGGTGTGGCTGACCACCGTCGAACCCGGCTCGATCAACACCGGGATCAGCGAGCGGCGCACCAGGCACGTGGCGGACGGTTCGCCGCACCGGGCGGACTTCGACCGGATGCTGACCGCGCTGGATCGCAACGAGAAGGCCGGCATCTCCGCGGAGACGGTCGCCGCGACCATCCTCACCGCGATCGAGGCGGAGAGACCCCGGCAGCGGTACGCGGTGGGCAGCAACGCCCCGCTGGTCTTCGCGCTGCGCCGCCTGGTGCCCGCCCGCCTGGTCGAGACCATCACCCACCGTAGGCACGACCTGCGCCGCTGACCTTTGGATTCCGCCCCGCCGGGTGGCAGACTTCCAGGGTGTCGCGGACGGGTGGGTTGCTGCTGGTGCTGGACGGGAACAGCCTGGTGCACCGGGCCTACCACGCCAGTGACGGTTCGCCGGAGCCGGCGCCGGCGCTGCGCGGCCTGGTCGGCTATCTCGCGCGGGCCGCCGCCCAGCTTCGGCCGGACGCGGTCCTGGTCGGCTTCGACTGCCCGCACGATTCGGCCCGGCGCACCGACCACCCGGATTACAAGGCGCACCGCCCGGCCAAACCGGCCGAGCTGACCCGCCAGCTGCAGATCGCCCCCGACCTGCTGCGGGCCGCGGGAGTCGGCACGGTCGTGCCGCCGGCCTACGAGGCGGACGACGTCCTGGCCAGCAGCGCCGCCCTGGCCCGCTCGCTGGGCTGGCAGTCGGTGCTGATGACCAGCGACCGGGACGCGTTCGCGCTGATCGACGACACCACCTCGGTGTTGCGCATCCGCAACGGCGGCTTCGACCGGTCGGTCCTGGTCGACGCGGCGTCGCTGGCCGCGGCGTACGGCGTGCACCCGTGGCAGTACACCGACTTCGCCGCCCTCCGCGGCGACCCTTCGGACAACCTTCCCGGCGTACGCCGTTTCGGGGCTCGCACCGCGGCCCGCCTGCTCACCGCGTTCGGTTCGGTCGACGCGGCGTGGCAGGCCGACGTCGCGGCGCTCCGCGAGGCGGTCGGCGAGCTGGCCGCGACGGCGTTGCTGGAGCCGGCCGCCCGGGAGGCCGTCGACCGGAACAGGCGACTGATGCGGATGCGCCACGACCTGCCGGTGCCCAGCCTGGAGACAGCCCGGCTGCCGCTGGACTACCTGGTGATCCGCCGCGCCCTGCGCGAGCACGGCATCAACCTGGGCCCGTCGCTGTGGGCCCTGGTGGGCGGCGACGCCCCGGCGCCGTCGCTGCTGGAGCAGGAGCCGCCCGAGCCGCCGCCCGCCTGGGCCGCCACCCTCAAGCCGCGGGTTCTGCACGGCTCGATGTCCGGCCGCCGCGACCCCATCCCGGGCCAGACCGCGCTTTTCTGAGCCGGGCGGGTTACCGTCGGCGGTGACGAACGGGGGCTCGCCGATGCGTACCGTCCCTCTCCGCTCCGGCACCGTCGAGTACGACGACAGCGGTGGCGCCGGCCCGGTTCTGGTCTTCCTCACCGGCATCCTGGTCGGAGCGACCCTCTGGCGGCATGTCGTCGCCGACCTGCGCGCCGATCACCGCTGTGTCGTCCTGGAGGTGCCGCTGGGCGCCCACCGCCTGCCGATGAACCCGGACGCCGACCTCAGCTCCCGCGGCCTGGCCGGCCTGGTCGCCGAGTTCCTGGACGCCCTCGACCTGCGCGGGGTGACCCTGATCGGCTGCGACTGGGGCGGCGCGCAGCTGGTCGCCGGGTACGGTTTGAGCAGCCGCCTGGCCCGGCTGGTGCTGCTGCCGCAGGAGTCGTTCGACAATTTCCCGCCCGGCCTGCCCGGCAAGGCCCTCCACCAGTCGTCGAGGATCCCCGGCGCGACCTTCCTGGCCCTGCAGACGCTGCGGATCCGCGGCCTGCGCCGCTCCCCGATGAACTTCGGCCTCATGTCGAAACGCCCGGTCCCGGCCGACATCATGGACGATTGGTTGCGGCCGTCCCGCACCTCCCGGCCGATCCGGCGCGATCTTCACAGATACCTGCGTACGACGAGGGCCGCCGAGTATCTCGACGCGGCCGCGCTGCTGTCCACTGTCGACCATCCGGCCCTGGTCCTGTGGGCGCCGGAGTCCCGGATGATGCGCGCGGCCAACGGCGCCCGCCTCGCCGAGATCCTGCCGCGGGGCCGGCTGGTCGAGGTCCCGGACGCGTTCACCCTCATCCCGGAGGACCAGCCCACCCGGTGCGCCGCCCACCTGCGTGAGTTCGTCGCCACCACCTGAGATCCGTGCCGCGGCGCGTGCCCGGTCTCGTCCCGGCGGTCAGCGTCTGCCGCGGCTCGGGCGCCTCGGCGCCGGCGGTCCCCTGATCGAGTCCTCGGGGGAAGCCTCAACTGGCGGTTCGCGCCGCCGACTGGAGGTGCTGCCGGAACGCCGGCTGGTCGCAACGGTAAGCGGGCAGGCAGTCATCAGTCGCTAGAGAGGCACCACTGTCGTGTACACGTATCTGGACTCGGTCGTCGATGAGTCGCCTGCCCCCGCTGCGCCCTACCGCACACCGGTCAGCGCCGAGCCGCTCAAGGTGTATCAGAAGCGGCCGTTCCTGATCGGCCTCGGCAGCGTGGCGCTGGCAGCCGTTGTCACGCTGTCCGTTCTGTACACGGGCGCCCTGGGCGACAACGGCAGGCTCTCGGACCAGAACAACGGTCTCGTCGCGCAGAGCACCGTGCTCGCCCAGCAGAAGCACGCGACCGAGCAGGAGCTCGCGAGTACCCAGACGCAGTTGACGAGCACGAAGGACGATCTGCAGACCGCCAATGACGACCTGGCATCGACCAGGAGTGAGCTGAAATCCGCCCAGGCCAAGCTGAGCTCGGCATCCAGTCAGATCGGCGACTGCCAGCACGCGGTGACCGGCCTCCTGACGGCGGGCCAGACCCTGGCGGAGGCGGGGAAGCTGACGGCCGAGGCGATGTCCTACCTGATCGACGGCGACTACGACACGGCGACACCGCTCATCGAGGAGGGGACGGCGAAGGTCAGGAGTGCCACGGCCTCGATCAAGTCCCTCAAGGCGGAGATCGGTTCCTGCGCCACCTCCTCCTCCGCGGCCTGACCGGCGTCCGGCCGGGCGCCCCGGTGGGGGTTCGGCCGTTGCTACCGGTGCGAGTCCTCCAGCTGCGAGCCGGCAACCGCGGCCAAGCGAAGTTTCGTCTCGTCCGGACTGCCCGGCGTGGCGGTCATGATGACGATCTTCAGGCCGGTCCCCCCGCCGCTGAGAACATCACAGTCGACCGTGACCGGGCCGACCGTGGGATGGTGAACGGTCTTGCGGTCCTCCCGATGGGCGCCGACCGCGCCGGACGCCCACAGCTCGGCGAATTCCGGGTTGCCGCCGGTGAGGTCCCGGATCAGATGCGCCAGCCTCCGGTCACGCGGGAAACGGCCGGTGGCTCCGCGCAGGTCGGCCACGATCGCCGCTTTCGTGGCGTCGCCGTCGCGGGAGAGGACGGGCCATCGGGACAGCCGTGGCGTCGCGCCGGGCGCCGTGGGGAACGTGTCGAGCGCGAAGTTGCGCAGGGCCGGCGGCACCGCCGCCGGATCGCCCAACAGGGCGGCCCAGCCGCGGTTCCACCAGATCAGCTGCCAGTCGGCGGCGAAGATGGCGGTGGCGGCATCGCCGAGCCGGGTGGCGACCCGCTGCACGCCCGGCGGGATGTGGTCGCTGATCCGGTCGTCCGCCGGCGGCGCCAGGCGCGACAGCCGGAACAGATGGTCCCGCTCCGCGACGCTGAGCTGCAGCGCCCGGGCCAGGGCCGCGGCGACCTGGGACGACGGCGTGGTCGCCCGACCCTGCTCCAGCCGGACGACATAGTCCACCGACAGGCCGGCCAGCTCGGCCAGCTCCTCGCGGCGCAACCCGGCGGTCCGGCGCGCCCGCCGGGCCGGCAGCCCCGCCGCGGCCGGCGACAGCCGGTTCCGCCAGGCGCGGATCGTCGCGCCGAGCCCTGCCCCCTCCGTCGTCATGTGCCCATCGTCGCGCACCGCACCGCCACGAGGGTGGTACTGATCGTCCTACCGTCGCGACGTCCCTGGCTGCCGTCGGGCCGCCCGGCGAATCATCGACGCCATGACGATCACCTTCATCACCGGGGCCAACCGGGGCCTCGGCCGCGAGACCGCCCGCCGCCTGCTCGAACTCGGACACACCGTCATCGTCGGCGCCCGTGATCCACTGCTCGGCGCCGCGACCGCCGCGGCACTGGGCGCCCGGTTCGTCCAGATCGACGTCACCGATGACGCGTCGGTGGCCGCCGCGGTGGCGGCCGTCGAACAGCACGAGGGCTCGATCGACGTCCTGATCAACAACGCCGGGGTGCACGGGCCGGTCGGCGATCCCGGCGCCCTGACCGCCGCCGACATGCTGGGCGTCTTCGACGTCAACCTGTTCGGCGTGGTCCGCACCACGACCGCGTTCCTTCCCCTGCTGCGCCGCTCGCCGGACCCGGTGATCGTCAATGTCAGCAGCGCGATGGGCTCGCTGGCCGCCACCCACGACCCGGCACGACCGGAGGCGGGTGTGGTGGCTCCCGCGTACACGTCCGCGAAGGCGGCGCTCACCATGCTGACCACCCAGTACGCCAAGGGCCTGCCCGGCATCCGGATCAACGCCGCCGATCCCGGCTACACGGCCACCGACCTCAACGGCAACAGCGGCCCGCAGACGGTCACCGAGGGCACGGACGCGATCGTCGCGCTGGCCACCGAGGGTCCGGGGCACGGTTCCGGTCGGTTCGTCGACCGGCACGGTGAGATCACCTGGTCCTGACCTTCGGCGGGACCGCGAGCACCGGCCGGCTCAGCGGGGCAGACGCACGGTGATCCGGGTGCCGGGGTGGTGCGCCGGGTCGTGGGTGACGGTGCCGCCGTGGGCTTCGACGAGCGCCCGGACCAGGGCCAGGCCGAGCCCGGTCCCGGTGACGGCGGTGTGCCGGGCGTTGCCGGCCCGGTGGAAGCGGGTGAACAGGCCGGCGCGGTCCGCTTCGGGGATGCCGATGCCGGTGTCGGTGATCGCGAGTTCGGCGACGTCGCCGCGGTCGGCGGACAGGGAGATCCGCACGTCGCCGCCGCGGGGGCTGTACTTGATCGCGTTGGACAGCAGATGGTCGACGATCTGGCGCAGCCGGCCGGGGTCGCCGTCGACGACCAGGGACGGCGGCAGATCGGTGTGGATCTCGATGTCGTCGGGGTGTGGGGCGGCGGCGAGCGCGCCGGTGACGACGGTGACCAGGTCGGTGGCGCGTTTGTGGAGCGGGTGGTGGCCGGATTCGATGCCGGCCAGGTCGATCAGTTCGTCGATGATGCGTTGCACCGCGGTGGTGCTGCGGGTGACCGTGGCCAGCATCTGCCGGGTGTCCGGGTCGACCTGCGGGTCGTCGGCGAGCATGCTGGTGCAGGCCAGCACCGTGGTCAGCGGGGTGCGCAGCTCGTGACTGATCAGGGTGAGGAAGTCGTCCTTGGCGCTGGCCAGCTGCAGGTCGAGTTCGGCGGCCCGGCGGCGGGCCAGGAGCCGGCCGATCTGTTCGGCGATGTCGGTGAGCAGGCCGATCAGCGGCGCGTCGTCGTGCTCGCCGAGGGCGCTCAGGCAGACGAGCACGGCTAGGGCGGTGTCGTTCTCGCAGATCGGGATCGCCACCGCGGTCCGCAGGTCGCGGTGGACGGCGGCGGCGATGAAGTCACGCAGCCGCGGGTCGGTGGAGGTGGTCGTGGCGAGGTCGGCGATCCAGATCGGCCGGCCGGTGGCCCAGGCGGTGCCGACCAGGCCGGGGTCGTTGCGGGTGAGCCGTTGCGGGATCAGATCCTCGATGTGTACGCCGGGGGCCTCCCAGTGGCCGGCCGGGCGGGCGACGTCGGCGACGTCGTCGATGAGCCAGAGTCCGACGTGCTGCCAGCCCAGCGCCTCGCCGACGGCCGACAGCAGCCGCGGTGCCGCCTGCTCCACCGTGTCGCTGCTGTTGAGGATGCGCGCCACCCGCAGCTGACAGTCGCGGAAGCGTTCGTTGCGGCGCCGGCCGGTGATGTCCAGGACGGTGGAGACCGCGCCGAGACGGTTGCCGTCGTGGTCGTGCAGGGGTTGCCCGTTGACCAACAGGTAGCGGTCCGGTGCGCCGGGGGTGCACAGCATCGATGCGGCGTCCCGCACCGTCTCGCCGTTGAGCGCCCGGGTCACCACCAGTTCGTCGGGGGCGATCGGAGTGCCGTCGAGGTGGTGCACGCGGGCCAGGCCGGCGGTCAGTGCCTCCTCCCGGGAGATGCCGTCGTGCAGGCCGAACAGGTGCCGCATCATCCGGTTGACCACGACCGGGCGGCGATCGCGGTCGCAGGCCACCACGCCGACCTGCAGGCTGTCGAGCAGCGCCTCGATGAACGCCTGCTGCACCTGGGCCTGGGCCGCGACGCCGGCGGCCGGCTGCGGGCCGGTGCCGCGGTGGTCGGTGCACAGCAGGTCCATGGCCGCCTCGGCGGACGGGGTGCCCGCCGGGATCGGGCCGAGCATGTCGGCGATGTACGTGAGCCGGGTCAGGTCCGGCGCGGTCCAGGAGCGGTGCGCGATGTCGATGACGGTGATCGCACCGACCGGCTGGCCGTCGGTGTCGTGCAGCGGGATCCCGGCGAAGGACCGGACCCCCCACTGCCGGACCACCGGATGCTCGCGCAACCTTTCCTCGGCGAGCGTGTCGTCCACCGCGACCACGTCGTCGGCGCAGACCACGAACGCGCAGAGGGAGAACTGCAGTGCGGCGCGCCGCGTGGCGGCGAACGGCTCCGGCAGTCCGAACAGGCCGAGGAACTCCTCCTCGCCGCCCTGCACCAGGGTGACGACCGCCATCGGCGTCCGCAGCATCCGCGCCGCCATCCGGGCCATGCCGTCCAGCGGCACCGGCAGGACCGGCAACTCCCGGCGTGCGCTCGCCACGGCTCGCAGCCGTTGCGGCGAAGTCAGCACCGCGACGTCGAGTTCCGGCACTTTTACCACCAAAAATTAGGACTTACCGGACAATTTGTGCGATCGTAGAGCCCGTACCCGGAAAAGTTCTGCAACACGCCGCGCGGGCAGCGGACCCGGTTAGCCTGGAGAGAGCCGCACCGCCCGTTTCCCCCGGATCGGCGTCCGCCAAAACCACCGGGGGTGACTGATGTCAGCGGACACGGAAATACCCGACTCCCAGGCCGTGCTGGCCGCCGCCCTGGACGCCTACCTGGCCTTCGACGCCACCGGCCGGGTGGTGGCCTGGAATCCGGCCGCCGAGACGACGTTCGGCTACCCGCGGGCGCAGGCGGTCGGCCGCTCGATCGAGGAGCTGATCGTGGCCCCCGGGGCGCGCGAGGCCGGCCGGGCGGAGCTCGCGTTGCTGACCAGCGGCCAGCCGGGGCAGACCCGTAACCGGCGGCGGCAATGGTCCGCCTGGCACGCCGACGGCCACGAGATTCCGATCGAGATGACGCTGACCGCCACCGACTCGGCCACCGGCCGGTTGTTCCACATCTTCGCCCATGACATCACCGCCGAGCATCGGGCCGGCCGGTTCACCGCGGTGGAGGCCGCCGTCGCCCGCGGGCTCGCCGAGGCGGACTCCAGCGACACGGCCGCCGAGCGGGTGGTCGAGGCCCTCGGCGTGAAGATGGGCTGGCCGGTGACCGAGCTGTGGGTGGTCGACGACGACAGGCAGCTGCTGAACTGTCTGGCCCGGCACGTCGAGCCGGGCCGGCGGCTGCACAACTTCGCCGTCGACACGCTGGAGCTCGGCGTCGCGCTGCCCGGCCGGGTCTGCGCCGAGGGCACTCCGCAGTGGATCCCCGACCTGACCGCCGACACCGGTTCGCTGCGCAGCCGCGCCGGCGCCCGCATCGGGTTGCGGGTGGCCGTCGGCGTCCCGCTCTGCACCGGCCAGCACGTGTTCGGCGCCCTCTGCGTCTACGGCAACCGGGTCGAGGATCCCGAGGACACCCTGATCGCCCTGCTCAGCGGCCTCGCCGCCCAGATCGGGCAGTACGTGCAGCGGCGCCGCGCCGAGGAGCTGACCATCGAGCTGGCCCGTACCAAGGACGAGTTCCTCGCCATGGTCACCCACGAGCTGCGCAGCCCGCTGGCGGCCATCACCGGCACCGCCAGCCTGCTCGACGACGAGATCGACGACCTGAGCCCCGACGAGCGGCACCACTACCTGCGGATGATCACCCGGAACGCCGAGCGCCTGTCGGTGATGGCCGAGGACCTGCTGGATCTGGCCCGGCTGGAGTCCGGGAGCCTGGGCATCAGCCCCGTCGGCACCGACCTGTGCGAGATCATCCGGCAGTCGTTGCAGGCGGTCACCCCCGCGGACAAGGACCTGACGATCGTCGCCCGGCTGCCGGAACGCCTGGACCTGTACGCCGACCCGGGCCGGCTCCGCCAGGTCGCCGACAACCTGCTGTCGAACGCCGTCAAATACACCCCCGAGGGCGGGACGGTCACCGTGACCGCCGCGATGGACGACAGTGCGGAGACGGTCACCTGGACCGTCGCCGACACCGGCATCGGCATCCCGTCGGCCGAGCGGCCCCGGTTGTTCCGCCGCTTCTACCGCGCCTCCACCGCCCTGGACCGCCGCATCCCGGGCACCGGCCTGGGCCTGGTCATCGCCCGGGCGATCGTCGAACGTCACCGCGGCACCATCACCCTCGCGGACCACAGCGGCCCGGGCACCACCTTCGCCATCGAGCTGCCGGTCAAACCGGCCCCCGGCTAGTACGGCAGCCGCCATTCGTGAGGTGACCTCCGATCCCGCGGGAACGAGGACGGCCACCGCTTGATCGTCTGTGCGTTGTGGACGGGTGTGCAGCTCCAGCGACCGTCCGGTGACCCCGAGGTGGGGGTAGCCGGCCGGCGCGGCCTGCGCGTGGCCGGGCGACTCGATCTCCGGGACCCCGCCGCGCTTCGCGCAGGGGCAGGCCGGTGGCCGCGCGCAGCGCCTGCCACAGCGCGGCGAGCACCCCGCCGAGCTGCTCGGGCGCCGCGACGGTCGTGGTCCGGTCCAGGACGAACTCTCCCGGCGAGGCGGTCAGGGCGAGGGGGCGTGGGATCAGCAAGGCGGGGACCTAGCCCTTCACGGCGCCGGCGGACATTCCGGCGACCAGGTTGCGCTGGATGAACAGGAAGAACACGACGACCGGCACGGAGAACACCGCCGAGGCGGCCATCTGCCCGCCGAAGTCGGTGCCGGTGTGCGGATTGCTGAACGACGCCAGCCAGACCGGCAGCGTGTACCGGCTCTGGTCCTGCATGAACGTGTAGGCGAACAGGTAGTCGTTCCAGGCGGCGATGAACGCGAAGATGCTGCTCGCGATGACGCCCGGGGCGACCAGCGGGAACAGCACGCTGACCAGGGTCCGCCAGGTGGACGCGCCGTCGAGGTGGGCGGCCTCCTCGACCTCGGCCGGGACGGCGACGAAGAAGCCGCGCATCACCCAGATCGAGAACGGCAGCACGGTGGCCACGTAGGCGAGGATCAGCGCCAGATACGTGCCGAGCAGGTCGACGCTGTTGAACATGGCGAACATCGGGATCAGCAGCGCGGTGCCGGGCAGCATCTGCACGGCCAGGATGACCACCATGACGGTTCGCCGGCCGGCGAACCGGAACCGGGACAGCGCGGCCGCGGCGAAGGTGCCCAGCACGACCGAGAGCAGCACGGTCACCGCGACCACGATGACGCTGTTGCGCAGGTTGGTGAGAAACTGGTCCTGACCCAGCGCGCGGCTGAAGTTGGCCAGGGTCGGGTGCATCGGCACGAAGTGCGGGGTGGTCGTGCTCACCTCGGAGCGCGGCTTGAACGCGGTGTTGACCATCCAGTAGACCGGGAAGATCCAGACCAGGCAGAAGACCGCCGCGAGGGTGGTGACGATCCGGCGTCCGCGGTGGCTCACAGGTCCTCCCCCGAGCGGAGCAGGCCACGGATGTAGACGGCGGTCAGCGCGAGCAGCAGCGCCGTGGTGACCACCGAGATGGCCGCGCCCTGACCGATGTGGAAGCCGACGAACGCCGTCTTGTAGGTGAAGACGCCGAGCGTGGCGGTGTCGTCGCCGGGTCCGCCGCGGGAGAACAGCCAGATCTGGTTGAACACGTTGTAGTCCCAGATCACCGACAGGATGGTGACCAGCAGCAGGGTGGGCCGCAGGTGGTTGAGGGTGACGATCCGGTACACCGCGAGTTCACCCGCACCGTCGAGCCGGGCCGCCTCGAGATGCTCCTGGGGCACCTGGGTCTCCGCGGCGTTCACGGTGAGCGCGATGAACGGCACCGCCTGCCAGACGATCAAGAGCCAGATCGCGGTGTACGCCAACGCGGGGTCCTGTGCCCAGTTGAGATCGGTGGTGTCGCCGAAGACCCGCGCCTGGCCGAGCGCCCAGTTGAGCACGCCGTAGCCGGGCTGGAAGAGCCAGTTCCAGACCAGTGCGGAGGCCACGTTCGGCATCGCCCAGGCGACGATCAGCACCACGGTCACGGTGTGGCGCCAGCCGCGGTCGAGCCGGGTCAGCAGGTGCGAGACGCCCATCCCGATCAGCACGCTGCCGGCCACCATCGCGACGGTGAACAGCACGGTGCGCACCAGCGAGGTCCAGAACGCCGGGTCGGCCAGCAGCTCGGCGTACTGGTCCGCGCCGACGAAGTGGTAGGTGCCGGTGAACAGGGTGCGCTGGTCGTAGTCGGTGAACGAGGTGAAGATCAGGAAGCCGAGCGGCGCGAGGGTGACCGCGGCCAGCACCAGGCCGGCCGGGCTGAGCAGCCAGAACGGGGCCAGGGTGCGCCGCCGTCGGGCCGGGCGCGCGGCGAGCGGGGGTGGTGCGGCCGGCGTGGCGCCGGCCGCGTCCTGGAGCACGGTGGTGACGGGCACGACGGTCACTTGCCGCCGGCGAGGGTGGACTCCAGGTGGGCGTCGAACTCCCGGCCGGCGTCGGCCGGCGACCTGGCGCCCGAGACCACCGTGGCGAACACCTGGTTGATGCTCTTGTCGCCCTCCAGGGTGGGCCACTGGGCGGCGGCCGGGGTGGCCTTGGAGGTCAGCGCCGCGGTGAAGAAGCCCTTCTGCTGCTCCTTGAGGCCGGGCTGGGCGGCCTGGATGCCCTCGGTGCTGTTCGGGATCCAGCCGTCGTTGCCGAACACGTACCTGTCCTGCACCGACGGGCTGGACGCGATCTTCACCCACTGCAGGGCGAGATCCGCGGCGTCGCTCTTGGTGGCGATGCCCCAGTCGGAGCCGCCCAGCATCACCGGCTGCGCTCGGCCCGAGACGCCGGGCAGGGGGAACGTACCCAGATCCTCGGCTTTGATCTTGGGGTTGTCCTTCTGGATCAGACCGATCGAGCCGGCCGTGGAGAGGATGGTCGCGGTCTTGCCGTCGGCGAACACCTGGTTCTGGTCCGGGGTGATCGTGTCCAGGGCCTGTGAAGCCTTGCTGGAGTAGGTGTTCTGGAAGGTCTTGAAGTCGGCCAGGCCCTTCTGCCCGGCCGGGCTGGAGAAGCCGCCCTTCCAGGTGCCGCCCTCGTCGCCGGCGATGTCGCCGCCGGCGTCCCAGATGAACTGCATGCCCGCGTACCAGTACTGCCCGGGCAGGTAGAACGGCGAGAAGTCGGCCGCCGGGTTGGCCGCCCCGAGTTTGTCGAGCGCAGCGGTGAGCTCCGCGTACGTGGTGGGCGCCGCGGTGACGCCGGCGGCCGCCCAGGTCTTCTTGTTGTAGATCACCGCGCGTGCCCCGGCGAAGCCCGGCACGGCGTACAGGTGATCGTCGACGGTGGCCGGCTCCTCCAGCCCGGCCAGCCACCGGTGGCCCTGCTTGAGGTCGGCGGCGTACGGGGTCAGGTCGAGCAGGCCGCCGTTGGCCGCGAACCCGGGCACCTGGGTGTTGCCGAGGTCGAGCACGTCCGGGGTGCCGGTGGTGGAGAGCGCCGTGCTGATCTTGGTGGTGACCCCCTCCCACTGCTGGATCTGGAGGTCCACCCGGGCCCCGGTCGCCTGGGTGAATTGGTTGTTGATCGCCTTGAGGGTGGCGTCGGTGTAGTCGCCGTCCATCACCCACACGGTGAGGGTCGCACCCTCCCCGCGGGTGGTCGGCACGGTCTTCGGCTTGCCGTCGTCGCCGGTGGCCGACCTGCCGCCGCCACCGCAGGCGGTGACGGCGAGCAGCGTCGCGGCGCACACGGCGGCGGCGGCGAGATAGCGGCGTTCATCCATGGCTTACCCCTCGGGTACTCATCGATCAGGAGCGAAGGAGCCCGCCCTGCGGCCGGTCATCCTTTTCATTGTCGGTCGTTGTTGATGAAAATTACGACCGCCGCCCGCTCGCGTCAACAAGTCTTTGCATGTTTCGATACGCCGACGCGCCCGCGGGGTGTGCGGGGCGGTGTTGACCTTGCCCCGGGGCAACCTCGTAGCGTGATCGGCATGGGAACGCGGGACGCCGGGATGCTGTCGGTGGGCGAGGTCGCCCGCCGCGCCGGGCTGACCACGAAGGTGCTGCGCAACTACGACCGGCTGGGCCTGTTCGTGCCGCGGATGGTCTCCGCCGACGGCTATCGGTGGTACGCCGAGAGCCAGGTGGCGACCGCCGTCACCATCGCCCGGCTGCGCGCGCTCGACGTCCCGCTGCAGGCGATCCGGGCCCTGCTGACCGGGGCCGGCGAGCAGGAGGCCCGGCGCCTGCTCACCCGGCACCGCGCGGCGCTGCAGGCCCGTGCCGACCGGATCCGCCGATCCCTGCACTCCCTCGACCACCTGCTCGACGACGAACGAGGAATCACCATGGCGATGACCGCACCCCAGCCGCCGACCGTCACCGAGGAGCGGGAGCTGGCGCGCACCCTGTTCAACGACACCTGGTCGTTGATCGAGAAGGAGTCCCGCTCCCCCGCCGAGGACGACCGCATGATCCACATGGCGCACGCCTCCCGCTTCCACTGGGACAACGCCGGCGACGACCAGAACCGGGCGATCGGCGAATGGCAGTGCTCCCGGGTCTACGCGACTCTCGGGCGGGCCGAGCCCGCCCTCTACCACGCCCAGCGGTGCCTGACCTACGCCGACCGCCCGGGCGCCGAGATGTGGCTGCAGGCGAGCGCCCACGAGGCTCTTGCCCGCGCCCAGGCGATCGCCGGGGACCTGCCGGCCGCCCGCGACTCCCGCGCCCGGGCCCTCGCCCTGGTCGACAGGATCAGCGACCCGGAAGATCGCAAGGTCGTCATGGCCGACGTCGACACCCTGCCCATCCCTTGACCGACCCGACACCCGCCGCGCCCGTCGACCGCCTCGGCGTGGAGGCAGGCGACGGCGCCGACCAGACCGAAGTCGTGAGCGGGCCGGGCGGCGATCCCGGCTCCCTCCCGCGCGGCCAGGCCGGGTCAATGCCGGGCGATCACCCCTCCCGCCAGACCCCGGTGACGGCCGGCCGCTCCCCGGACAGCACGGCACCCACCGGCAGCGGAATGCCCGAGACATCGCCGCGGATCGGCACCACGATGTCGGGCGCCCCCGGCCGCGGCGTCCCCGACCGCAGCAGCACCTCGCCGGTGTCCGCGAACCGGTACTGACAGGCGACCGCCTGCCCGTCCCGCATCCAGCAGTACAGAGCCACCGGCCGGCCCAGCACGTCAGCCAACCACTCGCCCGCCGCGCGCCCCAGCTCACCGGCCGGACCGCCCGCCTCGAAGCGCGCCTCGCCGAGCAGTGCGTAGTCCTCGTGATCCAGCCGACCGCCGAGCACCTGCCCGTCGCCGTAGTGCACGCCGATCATCAGCACGGTCACCGGATGCCGCCCGGGGATCCGGTCGACGACCGACACCCCCACGAGCAGCCGCCCACCGACCCGCCCGACGAATCCGGACACGTCGGCAGACAGCGCCGACCGCGTCGTCGCCACGAAAGCCCGCTCGTCCTCACTGAGCGCACCCGCGTCCATCTCGAACCCGACCATCACGCACCCCGCCGCGAGCACAGGATCACACCACTGCTCCAGGAGATCTCCACCGCGGTCAGCCCCGGATGCCCGCGCAACGCCGCCGCCACCTCACCGGTGAACCGCTCATGATCCGCACTCCCCCACTGCTCCGGCTGCAGGTCGTCGACCAGCAGCACACCGCCGGGCGTCGACGCCGCGACGGTGTTGTCCAGATCGATCCATCTCCCGCCGCGCCGCACCGCCCCGGCGAGCAACCGCCCGCAGCCGTCCTCGGACGACATCGTGAATCCGGCCGCGCGCGCACGCTCCCGCGCCGCGCCGACCATCGCTGGTGTCTGCACGTGAGAAATCCTCTCAGGACCCCCCGACATTTTCGCCGGGCGCGGCGGCCGGCGAGACGGCCGCACCGAACCGCGCGGCGACCGCGGCCACCGCGGCCTGCAGCTCAGGACCACCCTCCACGGTGAAGTCGAAGGGAATGGCCGCCAGCCACTCCTGTGCGTACATCGCGGGATTCCGGGTGGTCCCGATCAGCACGCACCGGTCCCCGTCCGCTTCCAGGCGTCCCATCGGCCCCCGGATCCACGGGGCGACCTCCGCGAGCGACGCATGGAACCGCACACATGTCGGATATTTCCACCCGGCCCCCAGGTTCGCCTCCAGCGCCGCGACCGGATCCAACCCCTCCGGCGGGATGAATCCCCGCTCCAACCGCTCGACCGCGAACAACCGGTCGATCCGCAATGTTCGGGTGGCCGCGGCCCGGTGCGAGTGGCACAGCAGATACCAGCGCCCGTACCGGACCACCACCGCCCAGGGGTCGACCTCGGTCTCCTGCTCCCGCCCACGCTCACTCCGGTAGCCCACCAGCACCCGCCGTCGCTCGGCCACCGCGGCGACCAGCTCGCCGGTGATCGCCGGGTCAGCCCGCACCGCGTTCCGGTCCGGCGTCGCCGAGGCGTAGGCCCGCAACGCCGCCGCCTGCTCCCCCACACGCCCGGGCAGCGCCCGGATCACCCTGCTCAGCGCCTCCCCCACGAGGTCGTCCGCGTCGATGGCCGCCGGCTGCCCGTCCAGCACCGCCATCACCAGCCCCAGTGCCTGTTCCTGGGTGAACACGACCGGCGGCAGCCGGGTCCCGCGGCCGAGCCGGTACCCGCCGTAGGGCCCGCGCACGGAGGTGACCGGTATGCCCGCCTCGCGCAGGATCTCGACGTAGCGCCGCGCCGCCCGATCGGTCACCCCCAGCAGCGCGGCCAGTCGGCCGGCGGTGATCCCCGGACGTGCCTGCAGGATCTCCAGGGTGCGCAGGGCCCGCGCGGTGGGGCCGGGTCCGGTCGGCACAACGAGAACAGTAGAGGACGGTACCGGAAGCGGATCGTCCGGAATCCCCTCTACGGTGCCTCCATGAATGCGGATCAGATCGTGCTTCTCGGTGGTCTCTGGCTCGACCCGACGGCGTGGACCGGTGTCGCCGCCGGCCTGACGGCCCGGGGCCGTCACCCGGTGCCGGTCACCCTGCCGGGTCAGGGCGACGGCAACAGCTCGGCGACCCTCGCCGATCAGCTGGCCGCGGTCCTGGCCACGGTCGACGCGGCACCCGGCCGTTCGGTGGTGGTGGGCCATTCCGCGGCCTGCACCCTGGCCTGGATGGCCGCCGACGCCCGCCCCGGCCGGGTGTCCCGGGTGGTGCTGATCGGCGGTTTCCCCTGCGCCGACAACCGGCCGTACGCCGACTTCTTCCCGATCGTCGACGGGGTCATGCCGTTTCCCGGCTGGACCGCGTTCGACGGTCCGGACTCCGCCGACCTCGACGAGTCGGCCCGGCAGGCGTTCGCGGCCGCCGCGATCCCGGTCCCGGAGGCGGTGGCCGGGGGCGTGGTCCGGCTCACCGACGACCGCCGCTTCGACGTCCCGGTGGTCGTGGTCTGCCCCGAGTTCACCGCCGATCAGGCCCGGGAGTGGATCGCCGCCGGTGAGGTGCCGGAGCTGGCCCGGGCCAAGCACGTCGAGCTGGTCGACATCGATTCCGGGCACTGGCCGATGCTGACCCGGCCGGCCGAGCTGGCCGCCCTCCTAGCCGGCGGCTGAGGACGCCACCAGCCGGTCCCCGAGGTCCGACCGCCGATACAGCACCGACCGCCCGTGCCGGGCGCTGACCAGCAACCCGGCTGCCCGCAACGCCCGCAGATGCTGGTTGGCCGCGGGCACCGTCACGCCGAGCCGCGCCGCCAGCTCGGTCGACGACGCGGGTACCGCGAGCTGGACCAGCAGCCCGGCACGGGGCACCCCGATCAGCCCGGCGAGTGCTCCGGGCGCGGGCAGCGGCTGCGGCTCCCACAGGGTGCCGAGTCCCCGCGCCAAATAGCTGATCATCGGTGGCCGGTCGGCCCGCAACGGCACGGCGGCGCTGGTCGTCCACATCGTCGGCACCAGCGTCAGACCGTCGGTCGCGGGCGCCGTGTAATCGAGCGCCGCGCGCGGGAACACCTCGACGGTGTCGCCGGTGAGCCGGACCCGCCCGGCGAGCCCGCCGAGCATCCGGGCCAGCCCGTGCTGCGCGATCTCCCGGCCGCGGTAGGTCACGTCCGCCTCCAGCAGCGCCCGCATCCGCGGCCAGTGCGGCGCAAAGCAGATCTCCCAGTATCCGGTCAGCGCGTCCACGATCCGGGCGAGCACGTCGTCTCCGCGCAACGCCGCGGGCAACCCTCCGTGCAGTGCGCGCAATTCACGATCAACAACGACGGCGGGCGTACGACGTACCACCTCCCACTCGTCCTCCAGCCGGGTCAGGGGCGACCAGGGACGCGGCGTGAGGAAATCCGGTGTCCACAATTCATCATTGACGAGCTGGATCAGGAGCTCCGCGTCGAGCCCGTCGATCGCCCCACGCATCTCCCGGATCCACGGCAGCTGCAGCGGATACCGCCCCGGATCGCGCCACGCGTGCAGCGACAGCACCAGCTCGTGCAGGGGCGACACCGCGAACCGCACCCGCCCGAGATCCCGTCCGCCGAGCTGATACCGCACCACCATGAAGCGGAACGCTACATCGTTCGCGGCCACCCGCCGGGGCCTGAGACAACCGGTGCGTGACTCCCGCTTCTCCCATCGTCCGTGCCCTCACCCTCTCGATCGCCGCTTCCTCGCTGGCCAAGGGGGTGTTGTTCGCCGTCAGCGCGCTGTTCTTCACCTCCGTGCTCGGCCTGTCCCCGGCCACCGTCGGCCTCGGCCTGACCCTCGCCGGCGGGTGCGGCATGGCCGCCGCGTTCGGCGCCGGCTGGCTGGCCGACCGGGCCGGCGCCCATCGGGTCCTCGCGGCGGCCACCCTGGTGCAGGGCGTGGCGCTCGCCGCGTACTGCCGAGCCGGTAACCCGATGTCCTTCTTCGTGGTCGCCGCGGCCGCGGTCGGCGCGCAGGGCGCACAGCGGACCGCGCAGGCGACGCTCGTCGCGCTGCACTGCACCGGTCCGGAAAGGATCACCGTGCGGGCGCGTCTGCGGGTGGTCACCAACGTCTTCGTCGGGCTCGGCTCGGCCGCCGCCACCGCCGCGCTCGCCGACGGCACCGCCACCGGCTACCGGATCGCCATGCTCGCGGCGTCCGCGCTGGTGCTGGCTTCGATCATGCCGCTGCGCGGCCTGCCGCCACGTCGGGCCGCGAGCACCTCCCGGCCGTCGATGCGGACACCGCTCAAGGATGGACGGTACGTCGTCATCGCCGCCCTCTACGGGCTCCTGACCGTCCAGTTCGGCCTGCTCACCGTCGGGATGCCACTCTGGGTGACCGGTCACACGCGCGCCCCGGCCGCCACGGTCGCGCTGCTGCTCGTGCTCAACACGGTCCTGGTCGCGGTCTTCCAGGTACCGGCGGCTCGTCTGGTCACGGACGTGCGCACGGCCGGGCGTACCGTCCTGTGCTCGTCGGTTCTCCTGGTCCTGACCTGCGTCTTCTATGCCGCGGCGGGCCCGTTGCCGGCGGCGGCCGCGGTCGGCGTGCTGATCCTGGCGGTGCTGACGGCGAGCGCTGCGGAGGTGCTCTCCGAGGCGGGTGCCTGGTCGCTGGCGTTCGAGCTCGCCGATCCGGCCAGTCCGGGTGGCTACCAGGGTGTCAGCCAGACCGGTTTCGCGGCCGGGACGATGCTCGCGCCGCTGGTGGTGACCGGTACCGGGATCGCGCACGGCGCACCGGGCTGGCTGCTGCTCGCCGCGATGTTCCTGACCGCGGGCGTCGGCACCGACCGGCTGGCGGGCGTGGCCTCAGGACGCCTGGCGGGCCGGCATCGTGGCTGAGCCGTCGGCGGTCCGGTCGCGGCCCGCCTCCTTGGCGGCGTACAGATGCACGTCGGCCTGGCGCAGCAGCGCCTCCTGGGTGTCCCGATCGGGCGCGACCGTGGCCACCCCGATGCTCGCGGTCACCGGCAGGTCCCCGGTGACCGGCGCCCAGTCGTGCCCGCGGACCGCCTCGCGCAGCCGTTCCGCCCAGGCGAACGCGCTGCCCGCCGCCGCGCCGGGCAACACCAGCAGGAACTCCTCGCCGCCGAGCCGGGCCGCGAACGCCTCCCGGGCCAGCCCGGCCACCCCGGTGAGCAGATCGGCGACCATCCGCAGGACCCGGTCACCGGCCTCGTGCGAACAGGTGTCGTTGATCCGTTTGAAGTGGTCCAGGTCGATCAACGCGACCGACAGCGGGGTCCGCGTCTCGATCGCCTGGGCGAGCAGCACCGGGAGTTCCGCGTCGACGAACCGCCGGTTGAACAGGCCGGTCAGCGGGTCGCGCAGGGACAGCTCCCGGGCCCGGGCACCGGCCCGGCGGGCCTCGTCCGCCTCGTACATCGCGTGCAGGGTCTGCGCCCGGGCGTCCCGCTCCCCGGAGTTCAACGCCATCGCCGCGGCGTGGAACAGCTTGTACTCGTCGAGGGCTTCGGCGAACCGGCCGGCCGCCGCCCAGATCTCCGCCTGCTCGCGGCGCACGTCGACGGCCACCCCGGACAGGCCGCGGCTCTCGCACAGCGCCCGGCACCGGTCGATGGCGTCCTGCGCGCTGGTCAGATCCCCGGCCAGCCGATACACCTGGCAGAGCGTGACCAGTCCCTGGGCGCGGGAGCCGGCCTCCTCGTACGCCGCGGCGAAGGCGTCGTCCAGCGCCGGCTGCAGGGTGGCGATCGCGTCCGCGTACCGACCGGCGGCCAGCTGCACCGACGCGACCGTGTCCAGCGTGTTGTAGTCCAGGGTCAACTCGTGGTCGGCGGCCAGCCGCAGCAGCCGCTCCACCGCCTCCTGCGCGGCGTCGGTCCCACCGGCCTGGAACTCGGTGTACGCCAGGTTGTTGAACACCCGGATCCGCGCCCGGATGTCGCCCAGGATCACCGACACCCGGGCCGCCTCGGCATACCGCGCCCGGGCGCCGTCCAGGTCACCGACGTCGGCCAGCGCGTCGGCGAGCGCCATGGCACACCGCCATCGCAGGTACGCCGAGGCCGCCCCGCCCAGCGCGGACGTCGCCCGGTTCGCGCCGAGCGCGTGCTCCAGGGCGGTCGGATAGTCGCCGAGCTGCCCGAAATACGGCGACAGCCGCAGGTGGCTGAGCGCGAGCAGACGCTGGTCGCCGTGCTCGACCGCCCATCGGTGCACGTGCCGGCAGATCCGTCCGCTGCTGATCACGTCGCCGCGCCGGCCGACGATGTCGGCCCGCACCAGCTGCGCGCGCAACGCCAGGTCAGCGCGGCCCAGCCGGTCGGCGGCGGCCTCCAGGTCGATCGCCCGGGAGATCCACTCGTCGAGGTTCATCCCGTACCGCGGTTGTTCCTCGAGCGTGGTCAGGGCGCGGTCCAGCGCCGCGCCGCGCGCCGCGGCGCCGGCGGGCGTTGCGCTGGCCTCCATGCCCTGGCTCATCGACCGGGCGACCGCCATCCTTGAGCTCAGTCCTCGTCGTCCTGCACACCGCGCTCCAGCGCGAGATCGAGCGCCAGCGCACTGCCGATGATAAGCAGCGGATCGATGCCCGCGGCCACCCGGACCGCATAGGTGTCCCGGATGGTGAGCCAGCGCTTGGAGACCGCGGCCACCTCCTCGCCGCCCTGCTCGATCACATACTCGTGATCGAGCAGGTCACCCTTCATCTCCAGGTCGTCCGGCCCGGGCACGTCGATGGTGAATCTGTCCCGGAACGGGGTGAAGAGCTTCTTGCGGACCTCGGCGGCCTTCTCGCCGCCGATCCGGATCTCGTACGTCGGTCGCAGCGACACCAGGTGCCGATGCACCGTGGCCACCTCGTCCCCGGCCGGATCCTCGATGACCACCTTGTTGCGCAGGCTGAGCACCTTGCCGTCCACCCGGTAGACCTTCGCGCCGTTCTCGTCCAGCACGTCGAAGTCGTCGCCGATGGCGAAGAAGCGTTCCCTGATCACATACATCCCGCGATTGTGCTCCCCGGGTTTAACCCCCGGGGTCGTCGGGGCACTGTCGAGTGCAGTAGCCGCCCGGGTTCGTCAGGCAGAGATCCGCGTTCCCGGTCGAGTTCTGACGAAGGCCCCACCCCCGGGTGAGGGCCTCCGTCACGTGTGGCCCCGGTAGCCGACCGCGGCGGAGCCGGCCGCCAGCCGCACCGGATAGCCCCAGCGGCGCAGCGCCTGGCCCATCTTCGCCGCCCCGGACGGATTCGCCGAGTGGATCAGGATCAGGCCGACGTCGAACGGCCGCTCCTCGAAGGCGGCCCGCTCCAGCACCGCCACCACCGGCCAGATGGTGTCCTCCCCGCCCAGGTCGTGGTCGAGCCACAGCTCGTCCAGGCGATGTTCCCGGAGCCGGTCGAGCAGTGCCACCCCGGCCGCGCTGCTGCGGGCCACCTCGGCGGCCCGGCCGTCCACGAACGACCGCAGGTCGTCGATCAGCACGATCATGCGGTCATTATCCGGCGGCCGATGTGGAAAGATCACGGTGGTGAATCTGGCTGATGTCACCGACCGGGGTTCCGTCGTCCGCCTCAACGGCGTCGACCTGTTCGTCCGTCGGTTCGGCGACCGCGACCTGCCGCCGCTGGTGGTCATCCACGGCGGCCCCACCTGGGACCACAGCTATCTTTTGCCGGCCGCCGCCGACCTGGCCGACACGGCTCACGTCGTCCTGTTCGACCTGCGCGGCTGCGGACGCAGCCAGCGCACCGCCCCGATCGGCGACCTGCCCGACGGCGCACTGCAGCCGCCCCGGCTCGCCGACGACGTCGCCGCGCTCATCGAGGCGCTCGGCAGCGGTCCCGCCGACGTGCTCGGCTTCTCCTGGGGCGGCCGGATCGCGATGCGCGTGGTCGAGCAGCATCCCGGCGTCGTCCGCCGGCTCGTGCTGGCCTCGACCACGGCGTACACCGACTTCGACGACGAGTTGGCGGCGTCCGCCGACTACCGGGCGCGGCGCCGGCTGTGCACCGCGGTGGGCTTCGACGACCCGCTGGTCACCGGACCGGACGGCGCGCTGAGCCGCGCGATGGCCTACGGCGACGCCCCGCTGCAGGTGTGGCGGCTCGACCGGCTCGACGACTGGCACCGGGTGCTCGCGGCGGTCCGGTTCACCAGCGACTACAACCGGCTGTACACCTCGGGCGCGCTGCTGCCCGGCGGCCCCGACGACGCCGAGGCGGTCCTGCGCGACTGGGGCGGCCCGGTGCTGATCCTGCACGGCGCCCGGGAGATGGGCTTCCCGGTCGGCGTCGCCCGCCGGTTGCACGCCGCGCTGCCGGCCAGCACCCTCGTCGAGGTGCCGGAGGCCGCGCACATGGCACACTTCGACAACCCCGGGGTGTGGCTGGCCGGGATCCGCGACTTCCTGCGGGCCACGTGACCCCTCACCGGGCGGTGCCGGTGCCCCGGCCGCGCCTGTCCGCCGTTCAGATCCCGCCTCGGGACCACGCCGTCCACCAGCGTAGAACGACCACCAGGATGACGACGAGAGGAAACAGCGCGGCCCCCCAGAACACACCCGCAGCCTGTTTGCGATGCCCGCGGTCCTCATGCCGCCGCCCGACGAACACGGCGATGGCGGCACTGAGGAGCGCCACCAGGGGGATTTCCAGGCGGGCGCCGAATTCCGGCAGCCCTATCTCGTCTCGGTGCAGCGCTGCCAGCGCAGCCCATACCAGGATGTACGCTGTCGCGGCCTCCAGCAGGCCGAGAAGGAAGCGCGACCCTGTCCTCAGAAGCGACTCCACGGATCCTCCAACGCAGGCCGACTGACAGTCCCACGCTAGATCGGCGATCCGCAGGCCTGCTGGCGAATGCCGCGGAGAAGGCACGTCCGGGGCACGGTGGTCCGGCACCCGGCGCCGGATGCCGGTCAGAGTTCCGGTGCGGGGCGCCGCGGTGATCACCCGGCGGGGAGCAGGCCGAGGGGCGCGGCGTTCCACGGTGTCCCGGCGCGGGCATTGGTGGCCTCGTACCGCAGGTCGGTGATGGTGCCGACCTGATAGACCTCCCGCAGGGTGGTGAGCATCCGGTCGGCGAGGGCGCGGGCCTGGCGGTGCGAGGCCGGGAACGGCAGGCGGGTCGTCCAGTTCTCGTCGGGGCCGTCCGGGGGCTGCCAGCCGAGGTCACGCAGCCGTTGCTCGGCGGCCGCAGGGAGGCGGACCGGCGGGAAGTCGGAGCGGTTGGCGAGGGCCTCGGCGTACAACTCGGCCGGCCCCTGATAGCACTGCACGTAGTACGGGCCGGCGTGCAGGATCAGGAAGTCGTCGGCTTCCCGGCGGGTGAGGAGCCGGGCCAGGCGGTCGGCCAGGGCGGTCCACGGGTCGGCGGTCACTCGTCGTCCCCGTCCCCGTCCCCGTCGTCGGCCGGGTCGGCCACCGTGGTGTCCCGGAGGAACTGCTGGTAGGCGTTCGACGACCAGGTCAGCGTGACGGTGCCGAGGAAGACGGCGAGCTCGAAGGTGGAGTCCGCGGTGCGCCACGCCACGCTGGGGTGGATGCCGGGAGTGGTCCGGTCGGGACGGCCCAGGACGTCGGTGGCGATCGCGGCGAAGTCGGCGAAGGCGTCGTCGGCGGCGGCGTCGGTCTCCGGGGTGTCGTCGGTGCGGGCGGTCAGGTCGAAGTCCATCTGCCGGCCGCCGCCCTTCCAGAAGGTGAGCAGCGCGCCCCGGCTGGGCAGCGGCCAGCCGACGGTGAACTCGGCGCCCTTGTCCCAGCGGTCGGTGATCTGCCAGCCGAGTCGGGCGGCCAGGTCGTCGAGCTCGTCGAGCCGCCAGTGCCAGGGGACGTCACGCAGGGCGGTCAGCAGGTCGCGTACGGCCGCATCGTCGGTCCGGGTGAAACTCATGACGGGGACTCCGCTGTCTCGGGAAGCTTGAGCACCAAGGATCGCAGAACATCCGGATCGAGAGTGAACTCGTGGACGACGATCCGGCCGGTTTCCAGCGTGCGCACCTTGATGTACCGGATGGCGCGGGCGTCGACCAGCCGCTGGATCAGCTCCCGGCGGCCCGGGACGGCGTCCAGGGCGGTCGCGAGCTTGGCGTCGACTGCCAGCGTGCGACCCAGATAGTGCACCTCGCCCTGCTGGGCACGCGTCCACGTACCGTCGGGCAGTCGGACCTTCGCCGCCCCGAGACCGGGGGTGGGTCCCTTGGACTCACACAGGATGAGGACCGGCCCCGCCGAGGTGGCACCCCACTCCTCGGGCCAGTCACTCACGATGACGCTGTCGAACTCCCGTGACTTCGCGGTCCCGGTGCCGGAGACGGTGATCGGCGGAACCTTCAGCACCTGTGCCACCACCCACTCCTCGCCGGCGACGCCGAGCGCGGTGCCGGCCTCGGAAAGGGGCTGCAGCTGTTCGCGGAACAGGTCGGCGGCCTCCAGGAATGCGGCGAAGGCCCGGTTGGGGGTGCGGTAGTCGCCGTTGTTGAACAGCTGTCGTGCCGCCTGCTTCAGCATCTCGTACCGCCGGCCGCTGCTGTAGGCCGTCTTGTCGACCTTGAAATCCGGCTCGGCGGCTCGGAGGATCGCCTCGAGTTTCGGGCCGAGCCCCTCCAGCGTCTCCCCGTTGGCGGCCGGCAGCGGCCGGGTGTAGGTCGCCGTCCGGGCGCCGTCGGCCACGGCGTACCGGTCGACCGCCCGGTCCATCATCGGGAAATCGGCGGGGCGCGGATACGCCGTCACCCGGACCGGAGCCGCCTTGCGCAGCCGGCCGTCGGTCTCTTTCGTGACGAACCGGCCGGTCCTGCTGTCGTACGGGTCACCGCTCCTATTGAGCTGCACGGTCGGCGGCGGCTCGGCCGTGCCTTCGAGCACATGGGCCAGCTCGGAAGCGGTCTCCGGGCCGCTCATCGGCGGATCACCCCCGGCCTGCAGACCCGCGGCCCGGGCGAGCGGCACGGCGACCGAGCCGACCGCCCCGGCCAGCAGGAGCACCACGCCGGCCGCCGCGGCCGCGTCGCCACCGCAGCTCGCATCGCCGGCCGGCGGCTGTCCCGGCACCTCCTGATACGAGGGCGCGCAGGCCGCGTACGCCGGTGTCGGCGCGATCAGCAGCAGGAAGCCGGACACGCCGAGCGTCCCGGCACACCACATCAGGCGTCGCCGCAACCGTGTCGTCATGCCGGCGCTCCCGCGGGCTCGGCGCGCCGCACCGCGGTGGCGGCACGCAGGTCGGACCGGAATCGGCGGGCCCGGGCCCGGTGCTCCTTCGCTTCGCCGGGATGCTCGTCGCGCAGGGCGGCCACCTCGTACTGCGCGGCCTGCAACTGCCCGAGCGCCCGGTACGCCGCCCACCCGTACCGCCGGAGGGTGGTCAGCCGCAGCCAGCCCCGTTTGCGCGGGTCGAGCAGCAGGGTCAGCTCCCGGTCGCTGATCACGCCGTACGGCTGCCGCGCCTCGTCCCTGATCCGGCCGCGCAGCCGGTTGCCCTGCCCGCGCACCCCCTGCCGCATCAGGGTCAGATAGAGCACGACGGCCGGCCCCTGCAGTACGGCCAGGTACAGCGGGGTGAGCAGGAGCAGGGCCACCGTCGGGCCGGGTGTGAACGGCAGGGTGATGTCGCCGCGGGACAGCGCGCTGAAGACCACGTTGTTCATGAAGTGGGAGCCGGCGGCGCCGAGGTAGCCGCCGGCGATGGCGAGCGCGCGGTCACGGCGTTCGGGGAGCAGCGCGGCCACCCCGAAGCCGGCGCCGAGCAGCGCGGAGAACGCGGTGTGCGCGGCCATCAGCCCGACCGACTGCCGGACGAAGTACTGGTATCCGGCGCCGCCCTGGTGGGTCATGTACTCCACGGTCTCGGACAGGTTGAAGCCGAGCCCGACCGCGGCACCGAGCACCACCCCGGTGACCGGCCCGTCGAAGCGGCTGCGGAACAGCACATACGCCAGGAACAGCGCGCATCCCTTGCCGAACTCCTCGCCGAAGCCGGCGTTGAGGAACAGCCCGAAATAGACGTCGTGCATCGTCTTGATCATGTCGAGGCCGCCGACGTAGTCGACCAGGTACTCCATCACCAGGGTGTTGCACGCCGCGGCGAACCCGGAGGCGATCACCGCACCCCAGGCGAAGCAGGCGAGCACGAGGCGCAGCGGCAGCCGCCGCCAGCGCTGGAAGCGGACCGCGGTCCACAGCCCGAACGCGGTGCTCGGCAGGCAGAGCAGCAGCGTACCCGGGTGCGGCGCGACGATGCCGAGCGTGTAAACGGCGAACGGCAGGATCAGCGCGCCGGCGGCGATCCACTGCTCGCGGGGGCCGACCGGGCCGCGTGAGCGCGCCCAGACGAGGATGCCACCCGCGACGACCCAGCCGGTGACGGCCGCCCAGAAGGTGGCTTTGAGCAGGGTGGGCCACAGGTCGCCGAGGATGCCGATGGCCGGGTCGCCGTCGGCGTGCGGGGAGAGCGCGTCGATCAGCACGTGCACGGCGTAGATGCCGTTGAGAACGGCCACCGCCTGCAGGAAGCGCAACGGGAGCATCCTCATGATCCACCTGGGAGGTTCGGGAGGTCGGGCAGATTCGGGAGGTCGGGCAGATTCGGGAAGTCGGTGGGGAATCCGCTGGGCAGCGCCGGGAACGACGGCAGGCCCGGGATGCGGGACAGGTCGTCCGCGGTCGGCCGGTGCGGCTCGACGCCGACCCCGACGCCCACCCCGATCGCGGCGGCCACCAGGCCGACGACGCCCGCTACCAGCAGCGTGCGCCAGGATTTGCGGTTGTCGATGTCCATCGCGCCACACAGTCCCCTTCTGCCCGAGACCGGAACACAGGTCCCGGACCATACCGGACATCGACGCATCACGTTGTCCCATGCCGGAATACCGGCCCGGCGCCGCGACTTGGCGACAGACATGACCACCGATTTCGATCCGCACGCGCTGATCGCGGGAAGCCGCCTCGGGATTCTCGCCACCCTGCGCAGGGACGGCCGCCCGCAGCTGTCGCCGATCCTGCCCTTCTACGACCGGGACGCCGGAACGATCTTCGTGTCGATGACCGAGGGCCGGGCCAAGACCGCCAACCTGCGCCGCGACCCGCGCGGGTCGATCTCGGTGACCAGCGCCGACGGCCGGTCCTGGGCGACCGCCGACGGGGTCGCCACGCTGATCGGCCCGGGCACCGACCCGCACGGCCCGGAGGTGGAGGCGCTGGTCGACTACTTCCGCCGGGCGGCCGGCGAGCACCCGGACTGGGCGCAGTACCGGCGGGTAATGGTCGACGACCGGCGGGTGCTGCTCGCGCTGAGGGTGACGCACGTCTACGGACAGGCGATCACCGCGGATTGAGCCCCGGGAAACGCTTGGGACGCCCGGGTGGCGGCCGATGGAGCGGTCATGCCCATCGAGCAGTCCGCGACGCATCCGGTCGAGTGGTGGCAGCAGTTCCAGACCGCTACCGAGCGGTTCGACGAGGCCATCCTGACCACCGGCCTGACCGAGCTGTTGCTGCCCAAGATCGTGTCGCAGCTGCTGCAGCGGGAGGCGGACATCGCCTCCGACATCGCCATCGCGTACCGCAACAGACCGGGCAGCGAGGGCCTTCGCGACCGCTACGACAAGGCGGCGGCCCGGCTCCGCGAGACCATCGAGCGGCTCGCGGACCGGGACGTCGACCGGGCCACCCTGCTCGAGGCCGAGGCGGTGTCCTGGGTGATCGGCGGCGACTACGCGCGCGCGGCCGCCGAGATCGAACCCCGGGTCGGCGCGGTCGTCCTGCTGCGCATCTTCGTGTCCGCGTTGCGGGTCGCGCAGCTGGACGTCAACGTCACCGCGAATCTGCTGAACGCCGGCCGCACCCCGACCGAGGCGATCCACGCCGGCCGGCTGCTCGGCCGCTACGGCTACTGGCCGGAGTGGCTGCGGGACCTGGTGGTCGAGCACGCGCTGGCCGGCACGCTGAACGACGACTTCGTCGCCGCCCTGGACATGTGCGCGTTCGCCACGCTGCGCTCCACCCAGGCCCGCTTCGCCCGCAGCCTGCTGCGCGGCGAACCGGCGGCGATCACCACCGCGGCCCGCACCCTGGAGACGATCGGCGAGACGGAGATCGCCGCCCGGCTGCGGCAGGGCGACATGAAGGCGGTCGCCTTCGCCGCCCGCTTCGCCGCCGTCTGACCGGATCACCACCCGATGGCGGCGGTACGCCGATGCCGGCCCCGCCGATCCCTGCGTCATGATCGGTACATGAGCGAGTTCCCGGCCGGTGACACCGCGAGGGCGCGACTGCTCGATCAGCGGGCGCTGCACGCCTCCTCGGTGGGGGCGAACAACGCGATGAACCGGGACCGTCGGCTCACCGGCGTCAACAGCTACGCCCGGGTGCTCGGCTTCGATCCGGTGGGCCACCTGACCGGGCCGGACCCCGCCTGGCTGGACCTGTGCTGCGGCAGCGGCCGGGCGCTGCTGCAGGCCGCCGGCCGGCTCCGGGGCGCGGCGACGCTGATCGGCGTGGATCTGGTGGACGCCTTCGCCGGGGCCGCCGACGGGGTGACGTTCGTGGCGGCGCCGCTGGAGGACTGGGCGCCGGACCGGGCGTTCGACCTGATCACCTGTGTGCACGGGCTGCATTACGTGGGCGACAAGCTGGGCATGCTGGTCCGGGTGGCCCGCTGGCTGGCGCCGGGTGGGCGGTTCGTCGCCGATCTCGATCTGGGCGGCGTGCGGCTGGCGGACGGGCGGCCGGCCGGGCGCCGGCTCGTCGGGCGGCTGCGGCAGGCCGGCTTCGACTACGACGGCCGCCGCCGACGGATCAGCTGCACCGGGCCGCGCAAGTGGGAGATTCCCGGCGAGTATCTGGGTGCCGACGACCGGGCCGGGGCCAACTACACCGGGCAGCCGGCGGTGGACTCGTACTACCGGTTCGCCGGGCGCGGACCGACGGGCATAAACGTGTCGACGGGATAGTTGACGTGGCAATGACAGACGTGATCTTCGGCTTGGACACCTTCGGTGACGTGCCGCAGGACGACGCGGGCGCACCGCTCTCGCAGGCCGCCGCCCTCCGCCGGGTCGTCGACGAGGCGGTGCTCGCCGACCAGCTCGGCGTCGACGTGATCGCGCTCGGCGAGCACCACCGCCCGGAGTATTCGATCACCAGCCCGGAGACCGTGCTCGCCGCGATCGCCGGCCGCACCGAACGGATCCGGCTGGCTTCCGGGGTCACCGTGCTCAGCTCCGACGACCCGGTCCGGGTCTTCCAGCGCTTCGCCACGCTCGACGCGGTCTCCGGCGGACGGGCCCAGGCGATCCTGGGCCGCGGCTCGTTCACCGAGTCCTTCCCGCTCTTCGGGTACGACCTGAGCGACTACGACGTGCTCTTCGAGGAGAAACTCGAGCTGTTCGTCCAGTTGCTCGACGAGAAGCCGGTGACCTGGAGCGGGACGACCCGCGCGCCGCTCGTCGACGCGGACGTGTTCCCGCGGACCGAGTCGGGCCGCCTGGACACCTGGGTCGGGGTCGGCGGCTCCCCGCAGTCGGTGGTCCGCACCGCCCGGCACGGACTGCCGCTGATGCTCGCGATCATCGGCGGGCCGCCGGACCGGTTCGCGCCGTTCGTCGACCTCTATCGGCGGGCCACCGCGCAGCTCGGCACGGTCGCACACCCCGTCGGCATGCACTCGCCGGGCTTCTTGGCCGACACCGACGAGCAGGCCCGCGAGCTGTTCTACCCGCACTACAGGGTGCAGCGCGACCGGATCGGCGCGTCCCGCGGCTGGCCGCCGCTGCGCCGCGCGGAATTCGAGGCGGAGATCGAGGACGGTTCCCTGTACGTCGGTAGCCCGGACACCGTCGCCCGGAAGATCAGCCGCGCGATCCGGGCGCTGGACGTGGGCCGCTTCGACCTGGTCTACACGGTCGGCGCCCAGCCGGTCGGCGCCCGGCTGCGCGCCGTCGAGCTGTTCGGCGCCAAGGTGATCCCGATGGTCCGGGACATGCTCACCGGGTCCGGGCCGCTCGCCACATAGCCCGATGTCCCCGCCGCGACGCGGGACCGGCGCTCGCCGCATAGCCCGATGTCCCCGCCGCGACGCGGGGTCGGCGCTCGCCGCATAGCCCGATTTCCCCGCCGCGACACGGCGTTGGTTGGAATGCTCGGAAGATGCGCGCCCGCCTGCTGACCACCGCCTCGATCCTGGTCGTGGTGGGCGGGTGCGGCACCGCGCCCGGCGCGGTGAAGCCGGCCGGGCTGACACCGGCGGCCAGCCCCCGGGTGAGCACGTCGGTACCGGTGTCGCCGGGGGTGAGCACCGGGTGGGAGATCACCGTCTACTACACCGCGGTGCAGCGTTTCCACACCGGCGCGCCCACCCGGGTAACCGGCTGCGACCGGCTGGACTGCTCGAACGGCAAGGACGACCTGGGTTCCTACCCGGCCGACTTCGTGCAGGCGGTCAAGGACGAGGGCACCGGCCAGACCGCCGACGGTCACTACCTGAACTGGTCGTACGACGTCGGCTATTGGCTGGACAGCGAACCGCGCGACACCGACGGGGACCGGCTGCGACCGTTCGTGTCGGCGGCCGCCGATCCGAACGTGCTGCCGCACGGCACCCGCTTCACGATCGAGGACTGCGGCTCGCAGGATGACGGTTCCGCCCCGCAGGAGGCGGTCTGCGCCGCGCTCCGGGACGGCGCCTGGGAGGTCACCGACGAGTTCACGCCGGGGCTGGGCGGGTCGAAGCACATCGACGCCTACATCGGCCCGGAGACCGGCGCGGGTTTCACCGGCTCCGACTGGTACATCACGCTGACCCGGGCGAGGATCAGCATCGGGTGACGCCCGGCCGGGCGGTGGGCGCTATTCGTCGTGGACGCCGTCCCCGCCGATGTCATGATCGCGGGGACCCGGGAAGCAGACTCCGATTGCGGCAGCCGCCACGGCACAGCAGACGGCGATGGCCGTGAACACGGACGTGTACCCGCCTGTGGTGCGGTGCAGGGTGGCCGCGCCCAGCGGTGCGCCGGCTTTGGCGAGGGTCATCGGCGCGACCAGGACGCCGGCGAGAGTGGCGTAGCGACGGGTGTCGTAGCGCTCGGCGAGGATGACGGGTTTGGCGATGGTGGCCACGCCGAAGCCGAGGCCGAACCCGACCACCGCCACGATGGCGCCACCGGTGCTGGCGCCGACTGCGGGCAGTAGCAGGGCCGCGGCGGCCTGGATCGCGAAGATGCCGGCGGTGATGGTGGTGGTCCGGTAGCGGCTTTGCAGGCTGGTGGTGATCAGCCGTCCGGTGACGGACAGGACGCCGAGGAGTCCGGCGATGGTGGCGGCGAAGGCGGGTGGGTGGCCCCACGTGGTGAGGGCGGCGACCAGCAGTACGGTGTAGGCACTGATCGCCATGGCATGCGTGGTGAATCCGGCCGTCAGCACCCAGAATGCGCGATCGGCCAGCGCGGCCCGAACGACTGAGGCATCGACGTCGCGGTGCCGGGTGACCAGGTTCGTGGCTGCTGGTGGCCGTCGGACGGTGGCGGCGTGCAGTGGCGCGGTGATGGCGTGGATGCCGGCGAGGATCAGCAGGGTGGTGCGCCAGCCGTGCTGGTCGGTGAGCCAACCGGTCAGGGGCAGGAAGATGGTGCTGGCGAATCCGGCGACCGCGGTCAGCGTAAGCAGCGCCCGCGAGCGGCGCTCCGGCCGGCACCAGGCGATGATCACGGCGAAGGCGGCTTCGTAGAGGCTGGCCGCCGACGCGACGCCGATGCCGATCTGCACGGCGTACAGCTGCCACACCTGGCCGACGTGCGACCACCCCACCAGCAGCATGGTCCCGAGCAGGGAACCGCAGGTCATCAGCGTGCGGCCGCCGTGGCGGTCCAGCCGGCGGCCGAGCGGCACGGCCAGCACCGCGGAGGTGAGCACGGAGGCGGTGAACGCGCCGGTCACGGCGGTGGTGGAGGTGTGCAGGTCGGCAGCGATCGGGACGAGGAACACGACGAAGGCGTAGTAGAGGGTGCCGTAGCCGATGGTCTGGGTGATCGCCAATGCCGGGACCAGGGTCCGGTTACCGGGCGGTGACGACCGTCGGTGCCCGCCGGCGCGCCGGTCGGCGGGCACCGATGAGCCGGCGGGGTGCTTCACGAGCCGAAGCGGGCGGCGTTCCCGGCGACCCGGCTGGAGCTGCACACCCCGGTCTCGGGCAGGTCGAGCTGCACGTCGTCGGCGGCGGCGAAGTCGCCCGCGAGGGCGGCGGCGATGGAGCGGACCTGCTCGTAGCCGGTGGCCATCAGGAAGGTCGGCGCCCGGCCGTAGGACTTCATGCCGACGGCGTAGTAGTCCGGCTCGGGCTGGCCGAGCTCGCGGTAGCCGTGCGGGGCGACGGTGCCGCAGGAGTGCCGGTTCGGGTCGATCAGGTCGGCCAGGGTGCGGGTGCAGCCCAGGATCGGGTCCAGGTCCAGACGCAGCTCGCTCGCGAAGCTGTGGTCCGGGCGGAAGCCCGTCGCGGACACGACCCGGTCGGCGCTCAGGGTGCGCCCGTCGGCGGCGACCAGGGTGATGCCGGCGGCATCACGGCGCACGGTCTGCACGCCGAACCCGGTGACCAGGGTGAGTCTGCCGGTGTCGACCAGGGCATGCAGGCCGGAGCCGAGCGCGCCGCGGGCCGGCAGCTCATCGGCGCCCTCGCCGCCGAAAGCCCGCTGCGCGGAGCCGCCGCGCACGGCCCAGGTGATCCGGGTGCCGGGCTCGGTCTCGGCCAGCCGCGCCAGGTCGAGCAGGGTATCGGCGGCCGAGTGCCCGGACCCGACCACGATGGTGTGCTTGCCGGCATGCTGCCGCCGGTCGGTGCCGAGCACGTCGGGCAGGGCGTGCTCGATCAGGTCGGCGGCGTCGGGCTCGCCGTGGGCGGGCAGCCCGTTCACTCCTAGGGGGTTGGGGGTGCGCCAGGTGCCGGACGCGTCGATGATCGCGCTGGCGGTGATCTCGGTGCCGTCGGCGAGCCGCACGACGAAGGGCAGGTCGGCGCGGCCGGCGGTGCGTACGCGGTCGACGCCGAGGCGGCTGATCGCGGTGACCCGGGCGCCGAGGTGCAGGTGTGGGGCGATCGCCGGCAGCTTGGCGAGGGGCTGCAGGTAGGTCTCGACCAGTTCGGCTCCGGTGGGCAGGCCGTCGTCGTCCGGCGCGGCCCAGCCGGCGGCGTCCAGCAGCCGGCGCGCGGCCGGGTCGATGTCGTAACGCCAGGGGCTGAACACCCCGACGTGGCCCCACTGCTGTATCGAGGCGCCGACCTGGTCACCGGCTTCCAGCACCAGGAACGGGAGGCCCTGCTCGTGCAGGTGGGCGGCGGCGGCCAGACCGACCGGTCCGGCGCCGATCACCACGACCGGCAGATCCCCCGGCTTCCGCGCGGTTACGCCGGCCGGTGGCGCTGCCGGGATGAGGGCCAGGTCCACCGCGCTGACCGTGGCGGCCGGCCCGCAGCAACCGGCCGCGGGGTCGGCCTGCACAGGTGCGGCCTGTGCGGCCGGACCGCAGCAGCCGGCGCCGTCGGCGACCGCCTCCGCCTTGGCGTCCGGGGCGCAGCAGGCGTCGGCGGCTGCGGCCTGTTCGACGGTGCCACAGCATGGGTCCTGCCCGGTGGCAGTCGGGGCGGTGTCGGAAGTGTCGCTACTCATCGCGGGTACTCCTGGTGAATGAAGGCCGAGTCGGATGGCGGTTTCGTCGAGCTCATCACACGGATTCGAAACGTGTCGAATCCGATGACTGTCGAAGCCAAGGTTGCACGCGGCTTCGATATCTGTCAACCTCGACCCATGTCGAAACCACCGGTCGTGTCCGTCGCCCCACAGACGCCCTGCTGCACGCCGATGGCGCAACAGCGGATCCCCGCCCCCGCCGCCGCCACCCTCGCGCAGGCATTCAAGGCGCTGGGCGACCCGATCCGGCTGCAGCTGATGTCGATGATCGCCTCGGCGCCGGGCGGGGAGATCTGCGTCTGCGACCTCACCCCGGCCTTCACGATCTCCGGGACCACCATCTCGCACCACCTGAAGGTGCTGCGCGAAGCCGGGCTGATCGACGGCGAACGCCGCGCCAGCTGGGTCTACTACCGCCCCCGCCCGGAGCTGATGCGACAGCTGTCGACCCTGCTCTCGGTCGACGAATCCGTGCCGGCCTGATCCCGACCACCCGTCACAGGCGGGCGCTGCGGCGCTCGATGAAGACGACGTCGCGCCACCGACCACCCTGCGCCGCGTGCCGGCCGATGCCTCCCGCACACCCACGACCCGGAACCCGCAGGATCGATGCAGGGCTGACCACCCACCACACCCGGAGCTGCACTGTCATGCCTTCTCTCGCACCCTGGCGGCGGCTGCTGGCCGAGTTCCTCGGCACCGCGCTGCTGGTCACCGCCATCGTCGGCTCCGGCATCATGGCGTCCCGGCTCTCGCCAGGCGACGTCGGCCTGCAGCTTCTCGAGAACTCGGTCGCCACCGCGTTCGCGCTCGCCGCGCTGATCCTCACCTTCGGCCCGATCTCCGGCGCCCACTTCAACCCGGTCGTATCCGCGGCCGACTGGTGGCTGGGACGGCGCACCCGCACCGGGATCAGTGGCGCCGATCTGGCCGGCTACACCATCGCTCAGATCCTCGGTGCGATCGGCGGCTCCATCCTGGCGAACCTGATGTTCGACCTCGCCCCGGTCACCTTCTCCGCCAGAAGCCGCGCCGCCGGGCACCTGTGGCTCGGCGAGGTCGTCGCCACCACCGGCCTGCTACTGTTGATCTTCGCGCTCGGCCGGTCCGGCAGAGCCGCCGTGGCCCCCGCCGCGGTCGGCGCGTACATCGGCGCCGCCTACTGGTTCACCTCGTCGACGAGCTTCGCCAACCCGGCCGTCACCATCGGCCGCGCCTTCACCGACACGTTCGCCGGCATCGCCCCGGCCTCCGTGCCCGGGTTCGTCACCTTCCAACTCGTCGGCCTGCTCGTCGGCGTCGGCCTGCTGCTCGCCCTGTACCCCGACGCCGGCAGGGCGGCGGACGACATCGTCGTCGACCACCCCGCCACCGCGCCCTGAGCCGGCTTCCACCCCTCCCCTCCACCACCGCGAGGACATCATGAGCGACACCAAGCCCACCGTCCTGTTCGTCTGCGTCCACAACGCCGGCCGCTCCCAGATGGCCGCCGGCTGGCTACGCCACCTCGCCGGCGACCGCGTCGAGGTCCGCTCCGCCGGCTCCGCCCCCGCCGGGACGATCAACCCGGCCGCCGTCGAAGCGATGAACGAGGTCGGTATCGACATCACCGACCAGACCCCGACCAAGCTGACCTGGGACGCCGCCCGGGAGTCCGACGTCATCGTGACCATGGGCTGCGGCGACGCCTGCCCGGTCTTCCCCGGCAAGCGCTACGAGGACTGGAAGCTCGACGACCCGGCCGGCAAGGGCGTCACCGCTGTCCGCCCGATCCGCGACGAGATCAAGACCCGCGTCGAAGCCCTGCTGACAGACCTGTTCCCGGCCGCTTGAGGGAGGCCCGCCCGTCGTTACGGGAAGCTGACCAGGTACGAGTTGTTGTTGGCGGAGTTCGCGGCCGCCCCGGTGTTGTTGATGATGTGCGAGATGGTGCCGACCCCGCCGAGCGAGACCGCCGCCATGTCGTGGAACCGCACGCCGGCGACCGCGGGCACCTCGAAGGAGTGTGCGGACGCCACCGCGTTGTTGACGTTGAAGAAGCAGTAGCTGCCCAGGCCCCACGCCTCGAACGTGGTGACGCCGTTCGCCACCTTGATCGCCGGGTAGCCGTTCTGGCTGCCGTTCATCCACGCGGCCTGGTTCGGCGGGTCGTACGGCATCTCGTTCTGGAAGAAGACGATCTTGCCGTTGGCGCCGTTCCAGACCACCTCGTTCTTCTGGTAATGCTCGACGAACAGGCCGGTGGCCAGGACGTTGTCACCGTTGACGAGGAGGCCGCTGTCGGCGGTGTTGACCGTCCAGCCGATGCCCTGGCCGTGGTCGGCGCGCCAGGCCCAGGTGTGGTCGACGATGGTGTCGTTGGTGTTGACGACCAGGCTGTTGGTGGCCTTGCCGGCGGCCATCCCGCCGATCCGGAAGAACACGTCCTGGACCGTGGTGGGGTTGCCGGCGTGCGCGACCCCCGACTTGGCCGGGCCGACCTTGAGCAGGGTGTCGCTGGTGGTGGTGCCGGCGTCGAAGAGCAGACCCTTGAGGCGGACCCCGTCGACGTCGGCGACGTCCATCGCGGTGACGCCGTTGTCCGGGATGATCGTCGGGTAGCCGATGCCCAGCACCACGGTGCCGGCCCTGGTCACGTGCAGCGTCTGGTTGACGTGGTAGACGCCGGGCGTGAAGAACAGGTTGCAGCCGTTGGCGAGCGCCGCGTTGATCGTCGCAGCCGAGTCGGTGGGCTTGGCGACGTAGAAGTTGCTCATCGGCAGTGAGCTGCCCGGGGTGCTGCCGCCGGCCCAGCTGGGCCCGCTGGCGTTGGTGCGCAGCGAGGGCAGGAAGACCCGGTATCTCCCGGCCGCGTCGAGATACAGGTAGGGCACGTCGCGGGAGACCGGCGTGGTGGCCAGGGTGGTGTAGCGCGGGCCGGACGCCGGGTCGGTGGTGAAGTGGGTCGCGGGCGCCCCGTTGGTACCGGAGAACACCATGTTCCAGTTCGAGCCGCTCCACGAGCCGAGCGTGCTGTCCTTGGTGTACCACTGCTGCTGGGAGGCGGATTCGACGGTGCCGTCGACCTTGGTGTCGGAGATGTAGCCGCCGCTGGCCCAGCCGTAGCTGGCCGGGAACAGGTTGAGTCCGCCGATCACGTGCATCCGGCGGTACGGCGCGGCCTGCGCGACGGCCCACCGGTTGGTGCCGCCGTTGGTGTTGACCGACAGGTTCTCGGCCGAGCGCCAGAAGTTCTGGGTGGCGTTGCCGGCGTCGCCGGCGTTGAACGCGTCGACCGTCACCGCGCCGTTGATCCGCACGTCGTCCGGGTTCTGCCCGAGGCCGAGGATCGAGGTGTTGAAGCCGATGTTCGCACCGACGTTGTACGGCGTGGTGCTCGGCTTGAAGACCAGCGCGTCGCGCCGGGTGCCGAACTGCGCGGTGTTGGTGTCCTTCTGCGCGTTGAACACGCTGTCCAGCGACGCCTGGATGGCGGCGTCGGTCATCGAGTGGTCGTAGATGTGCACGTTGGCGCCGAGGTCCGGGGTGTCGGAGTAGGTCGGGCAGGTGCCCGGATTGGGGGTGCCGACGGTGAACTTCTGCGCGCCGGTGCCGTTGCAGTCCCAGATCTGCAGCCGGGTGCCGTTGGCGGTGGCCCCGCCGGGCGCGTCCATGCAGCGGCCGGACTGCGGGTTCTTCAGGCTGCCGTCGGCCTGCGGGGTCCACTGCTGCGCGCCGGTGCCGTTGCAGTCCCACAGCTGGAGTGCGGTGCCGTTGGCGGTGCCGCCGCCGGTGATGTCGAGGCAGCGGCCGATCGTGGTGAGCGCGGTGCCGCTCCACGTCCAGTGCTGGTCGGCGCTGGTGCTCTGGCAGGCCCAGAGCTGGACGGCGGTGCCGTTGACGCCGGTGTCGTCACCGCTGACGTCGACGCAGGTGCCGCCGGGTGCGGCGATGGTGGTGCCGGTGATGGCCGCGGAGGCGGTGCCGGGGGTGCCGATGACGGCGAGCACGACGGTGGCCAGGGTTGCGTACAGCAGGCGGGGGACGAGTCTCATGGGCCGTCCTTACGGGGGAAGACGAGAGAGCGCTCTCACAAATGTTTCCTCAGTGTTTCCTTGTGAACGGAACGTGTCAAGCATCGATGAAAGGGCCGGGCAACTCATCGGTGCCCGGCCCCGCCCCACAGCGGCCCGGAGATCAGCTGACGGGCTCCTCCAGCACGTACCGCTTGGCCAGCCCGCCGCCGAAGTCGACCTCGACCTCGCGCCGCGCCACCAGCACCGCGCCGTCGCCGTGCACCGCGTAGCCGACCTCGGTCGAGTCCGGCACCACCCGCACCGCGCTGGGCACCCGCCCGCCGGCCGCGGCCCGGCGCAGGCGCCGCTGCAGCGACTCGCCGAAGAGTTCGTCGAGGTTCGACACCGCGTCGACGCCGGTCCGCTGCCGGGGCACCGGCCGCGGCGGCGCCGCGGAGGCGTCCCGCAGGTCGGCGACCGGCCGGGTGGAGTCGGCGATCCCGGTGACCGTGCCCTCGTTGTCGACCCGCACGTGCAGCCGCCCGCCGTCCGGGCTGACCACCGGCACCCCGTCGATCAGCTGCACGAAGCCCACGCTCCGCTCGCGCACCTGTTCGTCGACCTGCTCGTCGGCGCTGGCCCCGGCGTGCCGGTCGTAACGGATGTGGTCGAGCGCCAGGTCGGCATGCTCGGCCAGCCGGTACCGCTCGATCGCCTGCCGGGCGGCCGCGACCGCCTGCTCGTCGGTGAGCCGCGCGTCGCTGACGGCGGTGCCGGCCAGGGTGACCTCGCGGGCGCCGTTCGCGCCGAGCACCAGCCGGGCCTCGCCGCCGAACCGGTCGGTCCAGGCGCCGGCCAGGTCACGCGCGCTGGCCGCGGCGAACTTCGCCGAGCGGACCCCGGCCGGCACGTCCAGGCTGCGGGCACGCAGGCTGGCCCGGTCGTACCAGCGCCACCACCACCAGGTGGTGCTGGCCCGGCCGGCGTCGAAGAGCCGTTCGTTGAACAGCCGATCGGTGGCCTCGGCCTGGGTCGCGCCGCACGCGGTCACCGCCGGCTCCTGGCCGTGGCTGATCCGCCAGGACGCGTCGAGGAACGCGGTGCTGAACGACTTGTTCTTGTTCCACTCCTGGAAGAAGAAACGGCCGTAGTCGCCGTTGTCGACGCTGACCGTCTCGTATCCGAAAATCATCCGCAGCCCGAGGTTGGCGGTCTGCCAGGTCCGTATCGGCGACTGCCCGCCCTTGACCCGCACCGATTCGCAGGTCGACCAGAACACGTAACGGGCGTATTCGTTGCCCAGCCGCATGTCATTGGAACTGGTCCAGTGGTCGCCGCCCCAGTCGTTGCCGACCGGAATGGAGAACACCCCGTTGCTCGCCATTCCGCCGTGCCCGGAGTGATAGACCACCTTGGCCGCGTCGAAGCCGTAGTCGTCCAGGTAGTTGTCGTAGGTCTCCTCGTAGATCCACTGCCCCACGCTGGCGTCCCTGTACCAGCCGTTGGGCGTGTTGAACTGTTTCACGTAGTCGTAGAATCCCTGCGCATCGTCGTGCGTCAGGCTCAGATCACCGACGCCGGGCGGGAAATCCTCGATCGAGGTGAAGAAATAGATGTCCTGCTGGGTCCCCTTGGTGGCCTCGCCGGAGCCGCCGTTCGGGTCGGTCCCGGAGACCAGCCGGGCGTCGATCAGCTCGCTCATTCCGTAGCTCCTGTTCTGCGGTCGGACACACAGGAAGGAGCCGTTTTCCGGCGGGCAGATACCGCGGTGGCACGATCGGTGCGGACGACCGGCCGATCGGCCTACCCCACGAGAAAGGCACACCCCTTTAAAACATGATTTGGTACGTCACGCGGCTGCTCGCCGACTGCTCGACCGTCGCCGGTCATCGAGCGTGCGGTGATCGTCGCACCGCGCCCGGTGGCGCGCGGCACCACGGCCCACCGGGGTAGACCGCGCGCCATGTGGGTAGAGCGGACGCGTACTTTGAGAACCGTTCTGTGCGGGTGAGGGGAACTTCGTACGGTGAGCGACGTCTTCGCAGCGGACGCCGAGGTCGGCCGGGATCTTGCCGCAGTCGACTGGGCGGCCACCCCGCTCGGGCCGCCGGATGCCTGGCCACAGAGCCTGCGCACCGCGGTCAGCATCCTGCTGTCGTCGCGCTTCTCGATGTGGATGGCCTGGGGTCCCGAGCTGACCTTCTTCTGCAACGCGGCCTACCGCCGCGACACCCTGGCCCGCAAGTATCCGTGGGCGCTGGGCCGGTCCGCGCGGGAGGTCTGGGCCGAGATCTGGCCCGACATCGGCCCGCGCATCCAGAACGTGCTCGACACCGGTCAGGCCACCTGGGACGAGGACCTGCTGCTGTTCCTGGAACGCTCCGGCTACCCGGAGGAGAGTTACCACACGTTCTCCTACAGCCCGCTGCGCGACGACGCCGGCGCGCTGGTCGGCATGCTCTGCGTGGTCAGCGAGGAGACCGACCGGGTGATCGCCGAGCGGCGGATGGCGACGCTGCGCGACCTCGGCTCCGACCCGAGTGTGATCCGCACCGAGCAGGAGACCCTGGCCTTCGCCGCCCGCCAGCTCGACCGCAACCGCCGCGACCTGCCGTTCACCCTCACCTACCTGTACGACGAGGCCGGCCGCGCCCACCTGCGCGCGGCCACCGGGATCGAGCCGGGCCACCCGGCCGCGCCGGAAACCGTCGAGGCGGACCACCCGTACGCCGGTGCCACCGAGTCGCGGCTGGTCCCGCTGACCGGGGCCGGCCTGCCCACCGGCGATTGGACCGCCCCACCCGAGCAGGCCCTGGTGGTGCCGCTGCAGCCGTTCGGGTTCATGGTCACCGCGCTGAACCGCTACCGGCCGATCGACGAGCCCTACCGCGGCTTCGTCGAGCTGGCCGCCGGGCACGTGGCGGCCGGGATCGGCAGCGCCCGCAGCTACCAGGCCCAGCAGCGGCGCGCCGAGGAACTGGCCGAGCTGGACCGGGCGAAGACCACGTTCTTCTCCAACATCAGCCACGAGTTCCGCACCCCGCTCACCCTGATCATGGGCCCGGTCGACGAGCTGCGCACCCGGCTGGCCGGCGCCGATCAGCCGATCCGCGACGAACTCGACGTGATCCACCGCAACGGGCTGCGGCTCGGCAAACTGGTCACCGCGCTGCTCGACTTCTCCCGGCTGGAAGCCGGCCGGATGCAGGCCCGTTTCGAGCCGGTCGACCTCGCCGCCACCACCGGCGAACTGGCCAGCGTCTTCCGGTCCGCGATCGAACGCGCCGGGCTGCGTTTCGAGGTGGACTGCCCGCCCCTGCCCGAGCCGGTCCTTCTCGACCGCGGCATGTGGGAGAAGGTGATCCTCAACCTGCTGAGCAACGCCCTCAAGTTCACCTTCGAGGGCGCCATCCGGGTGACGGTCGCCGCCGGCGACGACGCGGCCGTGATCACCGTGGCCGACACCGGCATCGGGGTGGCACCCGAGGAGATGCCCCGGCTGTTCGAACGCTTCCACCGGATCGGCACCGCGCGGTCCCGGTCCAACGAGGGCAGCGGTATCGGCCTGGCCCTGGTCAAGGAGCTGGTCGGACTGCACCGGGGCACCGTCACCGCGGACAGCGAACCGGGCGGGGGCACCACCTTCACCATCCGGCTGCCGTTCGGCGCCGCGCACCTGCCGGCCGACGCCGTGGTCGCGTCCGGCTCGGCGGCCGCGCCGTCCACCACGGTCGAGCCCTTCCTGCAGGAGGCGAACCGCTGGCTGCCCGGTGACCCGCCACCCGAGGAGACGCCGATCACCCGGCTCGACGGGGCCACCGCCGACGTCCTGGTCGCCGACGACAACGCCGACATGCGCGACTACCTGACCCGGCTGCTGCGCTCGGCCGGGCACCGGGTCACCGCGGTCGGCGACGGCCGCCAGGCGCTCGACGCGATCCGCACCGACGCGCCCGACCTGGTGGTCAGCGACGTGATGATGCCCCGGATGACCGGACTGGAGCTGGTCACGGCGCTGCGGGCGGACAACCGTACCGCCGGGGTGCCGGTCCTGCTGCTCTCCGCCCGGGCCGGCGAGGAGGCCTCGATCGAGGGTCTCGAGGCCGGCGCCGACGACTACCTGTTCAAACCGTTCTCGGCGGCCGAGCTGCTGGCCCGGGTCCGCGCCAACGTGGAGCTGGCCCGGCTGCGCAACCACCACGCCCGCTGGCGCACCGCGCTGGTCGACTCGCTGCAGGAGGCGTTCTTCGTCTGCGACGAGGACGGCGCGGTCATCGAGATCAACACGGCCTTCACCGACATGATCGGTTTCGGTCCGGAGGATCTGCCGTACGCGCCGGTCCACCCGTGGTGGCCCGACCGGGAGTCCGATCCGGAGGCGTACGCCGAGGTCGCCGACGCCTTCCACCTGCTCATGCAGGCTCACCAGGGGGAATACACGGTCCCGGTCAAGCACCGTGACGGCCACCGGTTGTGGGTGGCCGCCTCGTTCAACCACGTGCGCGACCCGGAAAGCGGGCGGCGGGTCATCGTCGGCACCTTCCGGGACGTCACCGACGAGCACTACGCGATCCAGCGGGAGACCGCGCTGGCCGCGCTGAGCATGCGGCTCTCCGGCGCCGACGACCTGTCCGACGCGCTCACCGGCGCCCTCGACGAACTGCGCGGGCTGTGGCAGGCGTCGGTCGTGCTCGGCGCCGTCTTCACCGGCGACGCCACCCCCGCGCTGACCACCACCGACCCGGCGGTCACCTGGGCGGGCGCCCCGCAGGACCGGATCGTCGCGCTGCGCGACGGGCCGCCGCTGACCGCGGTCGCCACCCCCACCGAAGGCGCCGGGATCGCCCTGGAGCACCCGGACGGCACCCTGGTCGTCTGGATCGGGCTCGGCCCGCGACGCCCGTTCACCGAGCAGGACGAGACCCTGCTCGCGCTGCTCGCCGGGCACCTCGGTCAGGGTCTGCGCCGGGTGCACCAGATCGACCAGCAACGGGAGACCGCGCTCGCCCTGCAGCGCGCCATCCTCGGCCCGGCGCAACTGCCCGCCGGCTTCGCGGTCCGCTACGAGCCGGCCACCCGGCCGCTCAAGGTCGGCGGCGACTGGTACGACACCGTCCCGCTGCCCGACGGCCGGATCGGCATCGTCGTCGGTGACTGCGTCGGCCACGGGTTGCGCGCCGCCACCGTGATGGGCCAGCTCCGCTCCGCCTGCCGTGCCCTGCTGCTGCAGGACTCCCGCCCGGCCCGCGCCCTGGAGGCTCTGGACCGGTTCGCCGCCCTGCTGCCCGGCGCCAGCTGCGCCACCGTGTTCTGCGGGGTGCTCGACCCGGCGAACGGGCACCTGACCTACTCGGCGGCCGGCCACCCCCCGCCCATCGTGGCGCTGGCCGACGGCACCGTCGAGCTGCTCGACGGCGGCCGGGCCCGGCCGATCGGGATCCGCCCGCAGGACGAGCGGCGCGAGGCCGAATACGCGATGACGCCCCGCTCCACCCTGCTGCTCTACACCGACGGCCTGGTCGAGCGCCGCCGGCAGCCGCTGACCGCCGGCATCGAACGGGTCGCCGACGCGGTCCGGACCGGTCGGCGTACTCCGGTCGAGGAGCTGGCCACCGAGGTGATGGAACGCCTCGCCCCGGCCGGCGGCTACGACGACGACGTGGCCCTGCTGCTGTACCGCCAGCCCGGCCCGCTGGAGATCGAGTTTCCGGCCGAGTCGTCCCGGCTCGCCCCGATCCGCAGCGCTCTGCGCGGTTGGCTGGACCGCTGCGGCATCGACCCGGTCACTGCGCAGAACGTGCTGGTCGCCGCCGGGGAAGCGTGCGCCAACGCGATCGAGCACGGCCACCGCGACCTGACCGGCGGCCTGATCCGGTTGCGCGCCGCGGTCACCGCCGACGCGCTGCGCCTGATCGTGTCGGACACCGGTCGCTGGCGGGTCCCCCAGCCGGACGACAATCCCCACCGGGGCCGCGGCATCATGCTTATGCGCGCTTTCATGGGCGAGGTCACCATCACCACCGGCACCGCCGGGACCATCATCGACATGCAGACAAGGATCGTGTGATGACCACCGCGCTGACGCTGACCACCGGGCAGCAACCCGACGGCGCGCCGCTGCTCGCCGCGGCCGGTGAGATCGACATGAGCAACGCGGACACCTTCGCCGCGGCCCTGAGCGCCTCGGCCCCGGCGGCCGGCCGTCCGCTGCTGGTGGATTTGACCGCGGTCGAATATCTGGACAGTGCCGGCCTGGCCGCCCTGTTCCGCCACGCCGACCGGATCGAGGTCGTCACCGGCCCGCTGCTGGCCCCGCTGCTCGCCGTCTCCGGCCTCGGCGACCTCACCACGGTCCACAGCCGCTGACGCCCTCTCCGGCCACAGCGACCCCCGGCACAGTCCCGGGCCACCGACACCGCCTCCGGCCACAGCGACCGCGCTGCCGGGCGGTTCGGAGGTGGACACCGGCGCGTGTTCACATGTGTGCGAATTCGCATGCTCACCATGGGTGACGCCGCCCCCGTTATGGACCCGTTAACCTGCCTCGGCTTGACGGGACCTCTGCGGGCCGGGTTGACTCTGCCTGTTCATGAGCGATTCCGTCGGAATTTGTGCGCTCGAACTCGCTTGGAGGAGATGCATGCACCCCCTCGCCGACCGGCTGCGCGCAGCCCTCACGGCCGGCCGATCGGTCACCCTCTCCGCCGGGGACGTGCCGCTGTTCACCTACTCCTACGGCGCCGCCCAGCCCGAGCTGCGCGACCTGCGCACCCTCGACGGCGCCGCGCTCCCCTCGGCGGTCACCTGGACGCCGCCGCACGCCGCCCCGGGCGCCGCCACCCACGTCGCGATCACCGACCTGTCGTCCTCCGACGACAGCGCGACGGTCGCCCACCACCTGCGCTGGCCGGCCTTCGACGAGTGGCGTTCACTGACCGCCTCGCTGTCCGGCGCCGGCGCCTGGACGCTGCTCTTCGAGAACACCGTCACCAACGTCTCCGGCCGCCGCCTGCTCCTCGACGGCCGCTCCCTGGCCATGCCCACCCTCGCCGCGCCCGCCGCGGCGCCGACCGCCTGGCATGCCGCCCACGGCGACGACTTCACCCTGGTGGCCGTCGACGACGCCGCCAACCTGCAGCATCCGCCACGCTGGTCGGCCGGTCTGAGCCCGGCCCCGTTCGGTGCCACCGGCGTCGTCGTCGGCGTCGACCGCACGATCGCCTTCCGCTACGCGCTGGTCATCGCCCCGCCCGGGCCTCCCCCGGACGCGTTGGCCGGCCTCGGCCTGAACGCGCTGGCCGGCCCGTCGGTCGCCCGCCCGCATCGCTGCCATGGCGACCACTCCCGTGCCACCCCGACCCGCAAGGCCCGGGGCCGCGCCCTGACCCGCCGCCGCGACACCCACTGACGCGGCGCCACACCCACCGGCGCGCACGGCGCAACACCCACGGACCGCGCACTGCCACACCCGCCGACGCGCACGGCGCAACACCCACGGACCGCGCACCGCCACACCCGCTGACACCCGCACCGCCACACCCGCCGACGCGGCGCGGTTGCAGCCCGCCGTGACGTACCGCGCCTCGATCGGCCTTGACCGTGCTGTGCAGCGCCTTGCCCAGCGCGCCCTTGACCACCGATCCGGGCAGCAGCCCAGTGACCCTGCCGTTGAGGTTCCTGCCGTCGCGCACCCGGGCCGGCGGCCCGGGCCCACCCCGGGCCACGGGGTGGGCCCGGGGTGCTCAGGGCTGGGTGTCGCCGGCGCCGGTGCGGCGCTGGGCCTCGTCGACCGCCTTGTCGATCTGGTCGCTGTATTTGCCGCCGGTCCGCCGGTCCACCTGTTCCCCGGCCTTGTCCAGCAGTTTGTCGACCTGCTCGTCGTGCTTGTCGAGGAAGTCCTTCGCCTTGTCCAGGAAACTCATCGTGCATCCCCCTCAGCTGTTCCACCGTGCACGCCGCGTGGCGGCGACCGGACGCGCCGTTGATGGCGTACGCAATAACAAGGGTGACAGAAACGCCGGTGCCGCCGCCCTCTAGCATTGCGGCGGTTCGGCACGCGGGTGGAAACGAGGCGACATGCGCTGGCTCCGAGGGATCGGGAAACGACGGATTCCGCAGGATCCCGCCCAGCAGCAGGTGATGCTGCGGGAGTTGCGGCAGCGGTTCGGCCCGCATGCGGGGCGCCGGTTCGCGGCCCAGTCGGAGCAGGCGGCCGCGTTGCTGGCCGGGCCGGACGGGCTGGTGGTGGCGGCGACGGTGTTGCGCGAGTTCGCCGACGCGGCGTTCGCCGACGTGGCTCAGCAGGCCGCGGCGCTGGGGCTGACGCCGGATCGGCGCAACTACCGGCCGGTGTGGGAGGCCGCCGGGAAGCGGTTGAGGTCGCCGTTGTTCACCGGCCTGGCCGGTTTTCACCCTTATGTGCACGTCGCCGCCGCGGTGAGCGTGGTCGGCGGGCAGGCCGCGCAGACGGTCCGACTGGTCGATCCCCTGCCGCTGCTGACCCACATGTTCGAGGTCCTCGATCTGACGCTGGCCGGCTGGGAGTTCGGCCGGGTGCTGGTCGATGTCGACGGCGCCACCCTGGCGGTCAACCTGATCCAGGGTGCGACGGCGATCCGTGGGGAGATGTCCGATCCGCCGCCGCTGCCGCAGCCGGCCCGGACGCAGATGCGCAGCAACCGGAGTGTGAACGTGCTCGATCCCACGGTGAGCCGGATCGTCGGGCAGTGGAACCCCGGCAAGCAGATGCGCGAGTGCCTGCTGGCGTGAGGCGGAGTTTCCTCAACCGGGACGGCCGTGAGCCGATGTTCGCGGCAGTCCACGGAGGGAGGGAACATGTCGCAGGTTGCGCCCCGCCGGGTGCCGGCTCGTGCCGATGCCTGGCGGCCTCAGGATGAGGTGCTGAACGGCCTGATCCACAAGTGCATCGAGCAGGCGTACCGTCGCAACGCCGAGACCGGCAGCATGGCCGCGTTCTTCGGCGGCGTCATCGTGTTGATCATCCTCGGGGTGATCATGTCGACGGGCACCGGCAACCCGCTGCTGGCGATCGTCGTGGTGGTGCTGCTGGCCGGCAGCGGCCTGATGTACGCGGGGATGAACGCCCCGGCGCCGAAGGTCGACCCGATCCGGATCCTCGACGTGCTCGGCGGCCCGGGCAACCTGCCGGCCGGCTACCTGGTGTACCCGGCGGCGTGGCGCGCCGGCATGCCGGAGTTCCTCAACAAGGTCTCGGACCGGCAGGTGGCGGTCGCGGCGCGGCTCTGCCGGGAGCACCCAGGCTCGGTGGCCGACCTGATCCGGCTGGTGGCGACCGCCGAGCAGCACGCGCACGAGCACGCGTACGGCCGCTCGGTGACCGAGGGGGACATCTACCGTTACGCGCACCGCGCGACCGTCGAGTGGGCACGACTCGCTCCCGCCCCGATGATGGCGGCCCACTGAGAAGGTCACGATCGGCTGTTGCTCGTACGGTGCGGCCCGCTCCACCGGTGCTCTGCAACGATCGGCCGCCGGCCTCAGCCGGCGGCCGTCGCGCCATGTCAGCCCACGGGCCGGGCCGCCCCGGGCGCGGTCATCCCGATCCCATACGGCCGGTGGCGCCGAGGAACCGGTCGGGCACCGGTGCCCCGCCGGCCCCGGCCGGTTCCGCGGCGCCTACTTCGGCGGGAGGCCGAGCAGCAGCGGCTCCTGCGACTTCCACACGCACCTGTCCTGCGGGATCCCGGCCGGCAGATAGAACACCTGGAGGTGGTACTCGTTCTGGCCCGGGGAGATCACGAACCACCACGGGCAGCCGCCGGCGGTCGTCTTGGACGCCGAGTAGATCTGCCGGCTCCCGTCGAAACGTCTCCAGCCGGACGCCTCCGCCAGCCGTCCGTAGTAGCGGACCACCTCGGACCGCGAGAGCGGACCGATCAGGCTGCGGCTGACCGCGGCCATCGGGCTGTCCCCGCACTGATAGCCGTCCGGACTGAGCTCGTTGAGATGGCTGGCCTCCGGATGGTGCCGCAGGATCGACTCGCCGCCGATCGCCTGCACGGTGGCCGGGTCCGGCCCGCACTCCGCGGGGTGGCGGTCCCGGTCGTCACGCACCAGCAACGCACTGCCGACAGCTGCCGCGACCAGGCCGACCACCACGGCCGGACCGCCGTAGGTCAGCAGAGCCCTGGGCATCCTCACGTGCTTCTCCCCCGTTCCGATCACCGGCGGCGCTGATCATAGACGGGAGCGACGGCTATCCTGCGGCCGCCGCGACGGCCGCCGTCAACCGCCCGCGCACCCGTCGCCGGTCGGCGTCGGCGAGCTTGCGGTAGTGCCGGGCGGCGAGCGCCGCCGCGACCACGACCATGTCCTGCCGCATCTCCGGCGGCATGCCGTCCAACAGGTCGACGAGCGTCACCAGGTCCTCGGGGTAGGGGCGCGCGAGCAGCGCGTTGTGCGCCGCGATCCGGGTCTTCCGCGCCCCTTCGCGGCGCATCCGCACCAGGAACTCCACGGTGCCGGGCGCCGGACACCGCCGGAGGGCCCCGGCGACCTCGCGTCCCCGGTAGCCGTCGGTGATCCCGGCGCGCGCCGTCATCTCGCTCAGGACGGTCTCCGGCTCGGCCACCGCGAGGACGGCGGCCGCGGTCACGTCGACCGCCCGCCCGGGGTACAGCATCGGACGAGGCCGGGGTTCGCCCCCGGTCTCCCCACGCAGGCAGGCGAGCAGGGCCTCCCGTACGCCCGGCTCCTCCCGATCGCCCAGTGCGCTGATCGCCGGCCCGACGACGTCCGCCCCCTCGTCGGGATCCCGCACGCGTTCCAGGAGTGCGGACACCAGTCGATCGTCGTGGCGGCCGGCGCAGCCGCCGGCGGCGAGGTGCCGGATGCGGAGGCTCTCGTCCCGCAGGCCACGCAGCAGCAGGTCCTCCAGGCCCGGCGGATCCGCGTCGATGACCAGCTCCAGCGCCGCGCGCCGGACGGTCTCGTCCGGGTGGGCGAGCAGCTCGGCGGCCCGGTGCGGCAGGCGCTCGTCGCGGCGGCCGCGCGCCGCCGTCAGCACCTCCGCGACGACCGCCGGACTTCCGGTGTCGAGCAGGCGCAGCAGCGCGTCGTCGATGCCGTCCGGCCGCATGGCCCGCAGCAGCCGTGCCGCCCTCCCGGCCCGCGCGCCGCCGTCGCTCAGGCGCAGCACCAGCTCGTCGACCAGGTCGGCCGTGGGCGCGGTGGGCCCGGTGTCCCGACCGAACCGGTCGACGCTGTCGCCGCGGTCGACGACCTGCCGGAGGAAGGCCGCGGTGAAGCCGGGGGCCTGTGAGGCGCAGCGGTCGAGCGCGGCGCGGGCGGCCTGCGCGTCCAGGTCCGAGCGGTAGCCGGTGTCGCCGGTCCACACGGTCAGGTCGGCGCCCGCCGCGGACTCGGTCAGGTAGGCCTCCAGGCGGCGCAGCAGGGCCGCTTCGACCCGGGGATCCAGCGGGCCGGTCACCGCCTGCGCCGCGGCGGCCCGGACGTCGATGTCCTCGTCCGCGAGACCCGCGAGGATCAGGTCCGCGGCCGCCGGCCCGGCGCCACGGAGAACGGCACAGCCGGCGGCCCGGACGGCCGTCGGCCGGCCCGCGGCCAGCAGCGGCCGGACGGCGGCGATGCGCACCGCCTCCGGCAGCGCCCGCAGCGACTCCGTGCACGCCAGGGCGACCCGGCGCCGGTCGGCGCCGGCCCGGGCGAGCAGCGCGTCGAGGACCCCCGGCGAGTGCCGTCCGGCCAGGGACTTGGCGGCCTCCGCGGCGACATGCTCGTCCTCGTCGTCGAGTCGGGCGAGCAGATGCGCGACCGGTGACGGATCCTCGACGCTCGCGACACTCTGCACGGCGGCGTGCCGGACATCCGGGTCGTCCGCCTCGGTGAGCGCCAGCAGTTCGGCCGCCGCGGCCGGCGTGAGCACCGGAACGCCGCGCAGCGCGGTCACCGCCGACCATCGCAGGTAGGGATGGCGCACCACCGCGGCCAGCGTGCGCCGCAACGACCGCCGGCTCTCCGCGGTGAGAACGCCGTCGGCCTCCGGGTGTTCGGAGACCACCCGGACCGCCATCAGCCACCCCTGTCGCAGGACGTCGTCGTCCACCCGGCACAACCGCTCCACCAGCCGGCGCGTCCCACCGTCGTCCAGCAGGCCCCCGAGCATCGAGATCACCTGCAGCCACTCCGGGTCGAACCAGAGGTGCCGTTCGATGATCGCCCATCGGTCCTGCTCGTCCAGGGTGGCCAGGTGGCAGGCCACCAGGTACTCGGCGAAGGTCCGGTGCGCGAACAGGTAGCGGGCGCGGCGGCCCCGGGAGGTGTCGCCCTCCGGCACGATCAGCCCCAGCTCCACCGACAGCTGCTCGATCAGCCGGTCCGGCGTGCAGGCGAGATCGCCGAGTCTCGGCGACTGCCGGATCACCCTGGTGAGCGCATCGTGCGGCATCAGGTCGGCCCAGCCCGCGTCCCGATTCGCGAAGTGGGTGGCCACCTCCTGCACGAGGTCCAACAGGGTCTGGTTCTCCCGGTCGGACCGGTCGGCGCCGCGGTGCGGGCGCTGCAGGAACCACCGCAGGATCCGGCCGTAGAGTTCCACCCTGGTTCGCGGGATGTCCTGGTCCGCGCCGGCCAGCGAACACAGCAGGGCCAGCAGCAGCGGGATCCGCGCCATGCCGGACACCGCCGGATCGGCGACGGCCTTGAGCAGCCGGTCGCGGAGTGCCTCGGGCAGGCCCCAGGCGCGCACGTACGTCTCGACCTGACCGGTGGTCAGCCCCAGCAGTTCGATCTCCTCGGTGTCGCGCGTGTCGAGGCCGGTGTAGCCCGCGATCCGGCTCGTCACCAGCCACCGCCGGACGCCGGGACGGCGGGACCAGTCGCTGAGCGCGGCGCGCAACCGCTGCCGGGTGGCCGCGTCGGGCAGTTCGTCCAGCCCGTCGATCAGCAGGTGCACGGTGCCGGCGTCGACCTGCTCGGCGAAGTACGCCCGGGACCGCTCGGCGAGCCGTCCCCGGGCGGCGAAGTGCCGGGCGGCCGCCTCCCCGATCGACCACCGGAGACCCTCCGCCAGCGCGTCCGCACGGATCGGCACCGGAATGACCGCCGCGTGGTCCTCGTCGAGGGCGGCGAGGGCCGCCATGGCCAGCCGGATCGTCTCGGTGCGCACCAGCCACGACTTGCCGAGTCCCGGGTCGGCGAGCACCACGATCCGGTCGGCGCAGGTGCGCACCTCGTCCCAGGACCGTTCGGCCGCGGGAGCGTGCTCGTCGAGGCCGGCGTACTCCACCGGTGGCTGATAGGCGCGGTCGCCGTCCGGATCGGCGTTCCGGCCGGCGACCCGGGTCTTGAGCCGCACGCGGACCCGCTGGTGCAGGTTTGCCGAGCGGTCGTCCGGCAGGAACGCGGGAACCGCTCCCCGCGCGTCCCGCAGCGTCTCCCGCAGATAGGTCAGCATGTCGTGCCGGTGCTCGCGTGGCTCGGACGCGTCCTGCGCCGACTCCCGATACTCGGCCCGCTGGCTCAGCAACTGCTGCACGAGGTCGCGCAGCGCGGCGCCGGCGATCGCGGCCCGCTTGAGCTCCGGCCACAGATGCCGGGGAAGCGCCTCGGCGAACCTCTCCACCGACAGCGTCTGCTCCAGCAGGGCCAGGTCGAAGCCGACATCGGTCAGGGCGGTCCGGATGACCTCGGTGAAGCGGTGCTGGTTCGCGGCCGACGGCGTGGCGATCACCGACATCAACCGGGCCACGACGTCGGGCGAGAACGCCGGTCGCCACTCGGCGGCCACCGCGGAGATCCACTCGGGGGAGGCGGTCAGGTCGGCGCGTCGGGCGTCGGCGAACGCCGCGGACAGCGCCCGGGCGGCGACCGCGCTGAGCGCCACCCGTTCCGGATCACGCCGGTTGTGCTGATAGGCGCCGGTGGCCGCGAAGGCGTCCGCGATCGCGTTGCTCAACGCGCTGAGACCGATCCCGATCAGCACACCCGACATGGTGCTCCCTCCGCACGCGGATCCGGCACCACCAGGTAAGCGCGGGCCGCCCGCGCGGCGCAAGGGACGTGTCCCCGGATCGCTCGACGGGACCGCGACGAGCATGCCAGGATGTCGATGCAAACGTTTCCAGCAATCTTCAGTACCGAGTCGGGAGGTCGTCGATGGCGGAGGCTGTCGCGCTGCACGAGGTGGCGCTGCTGCTGCGGGCGGGCGACGACGTGGCGGTGGCCACCCGCGACCTGACCGCCGGCGAGACGTTCCACCACGCCGGCGCCGCACTGATCGCCGTCACCGCCGTTCCCCGCGGCCACAAGATCGCCCTGCGCGGGCTGGCGGCCGGGACACAGGTGCACAAGTACGGCCAGGTCATCGGACGGGCGACGGAAGCGATCCGGGCCGGGGAGCACGTACACGCGCACAACCTGGGCATGGACGCGGTCGAGCACGACTACGAGTTCGCGACGGCGGTGGCGGCCCTTCCCGGCGCGTCCTCGGTGCGCACCTTCGAGGGGTTCGAGCGGGCCGGCGGTACCGTCGGGACGCGGAACTTCGTCGGCATCGTGACCTCGGTGAACTGTTCGGCGTCGACGGCGCGGATGATCGCCGACCAGTTCCGCGGGCCGGTGATGGACGCGTGGCCGCACGTGGACGGCGTGGTGGCGCTGTCCCACGACTCCGGGTGCGGGATGGTGCCGGCCAGTGAGGGCGGCCGGATCCTGCGGCGGACGCTGCGCGGCTACGCGACCCATCCGAACATCGGCGGGCTGATCGTCCTCGGTCTCGGCTGCGAGATGCTCGGCGTCGAGACGCTGCTGAGCGAGCTGGACGCGCCGGCCGACACACTGATCGAGCGGCTGACCATTCAGGAGACCGGCGGGATCCGGGCGACCGTGCGGGCCGGGGCCGGCGTCGTCCGGGAAATGCTCGACCGCCTCGACCAGCGGCGACGCACGACCGTGCCGGCGTCGAAGCTGATCCTGGGCCTGAACTGCGGCGGCTCCGACGGCTACTCCGGGATCACCGCCAACCCGGCGCTCGGGCACGCCTCGGACCTGCTCGTGGCCCAGGGCGCGACGTCGGTGCTGGCCGAGACACCGGAGGTGTTCGGCGCGGAGCACCTGCTCACCCGGCGCGCGGTCAGCCGCGCGGTGGGGCAGCGGCTGCTGGACCGGATCGCCTGGTGGCACACGTATGTCGAGGCCGGCGGCGGCACCCTGGACAACAACCCGTCACCGGGCAACAAGGCCGGCGGGCTGACCACGATCCTGGAGAAGTCGCTGGGCGCGGTCGCGAAGGGCGGCGCGGCGCCGCTGTCCGCGGTCTACGAGTACGCCGAGCGGATCAGCGGGCCGGGCTTCGCCTTCATGGACACCCCCGGCTACGACCCGGTCTCGGTGACCGGGCTGGTCGCCGGCGGCGCCACGGTGGTCTGCTTCACCACCGGACGCGGGTCGGTCCTCGGCGGCAAACCGGCGCCGGTCATCAAGATCGCGACGAACAGCGAGACGTTCGAGCGGATGCGCGACGACATGGATCTCGACACCGGCGGCATCGTCACCGGGACCACCAGCATCGAGGCGGCCGGCGCCGAGATCTTCGAGACGATCCTGGCGGTCGCCTCCGGCCGCCCGACCGCCGGCGAGGACCTGGACCTGGGTCGCGACGAGTTCGTCCCCTGGCAGCTCGGGGCGGTGACCTGACCGGGTCGCTCAGCGGGCCGGGGCCGTCACGGTGATCGTCACCGACGCCGCCGGGTGCTCCACGCTGGCGCAGCGGTACCGCCCCGGCTCGTCCAACGCCAGGATCTGCGTCTCGCCGGCCTCCAGCCGGGTGTGGTCGTTGTTCGCCCCCGGCGTGCAGCGCAAGGCCTGCGGCGCACCGGACCGGTTCACCACCGCGAAGTTCCCGGTCGCGGCGACCTCCGCTGCCGCCGGCGTGAACCGCCCGGCGGCGGTGATCGTGAGGGCCGGCTCCGGGGCGCCGCACCCGCTCTCCCCCGCCACCGTGAGCCGCAGCGCCGCGCCCCCGCCGTGCACCGTGAAGGTGCCGGCCTTGGGGAACTGCACGACCTGCCGCTCGTCGGCGTCGACGACGCTGGTGACCATCCCGGCATCCGGCGCGGACCGCAGCGGATGCGCGGCCGTCGTCCGGTTCACGAAGGCCAGGAAGGCCCCGCGCCTGATGGTCAGCCGGGCCGGGCTGAACGCCTCCCCGGCGGCCGTCCGCACGATCAGGACCTTCGCCGCCCGGGTACAGGCCGCGTCGACGGCCTTCGCGGCCGCCGACCCACCGGCCGCCGAGCTACCGGCCGTGGCCCCGCCGGAGACCGGCCGCGGCGGCGCGTCCCCGGAAGGACTGCACCCGGACAGAACCGTCAACCCCGCCGTGCACACCACGACCCACCGAACCGTCGTTCCCGGCACCCGATCTCCTTCCGCAGGCCTCCTCCCCAAGGAACGGATGGTGCGCCAGGTCGGATCAACCGGTCGCCCGTACCCTAAGATCGCCGGATGATCACGGCGATGGTGCCCGATATCGTCCGGCGGCGGCTGTCCACCCTGGACACCCGGATCGACCCGTACTCCTGGCTGGTCACCGGGGTGATCACGGTGGTCGCCGGGATTCTGCGCCTGACCGGGATCACCCAGCCGCGCAAGCTCGTCTTCGACGAGATCTACTATCCGACCGACGCCTGGGACATGCTCACCCACGGTGTCGAATGGGACGAGAAGAGCGACAGCGCGGGGTACGTCGTTCATCCGCCCCTGGGCAAATGGCTGATCGCCGCGGGCGAGAAGGTGCTCGGCAACACCGAGCTCGGCTGGCGGCTGCCGACCGCGCTGGCCGGCACCCTGATGGTCCTGCTGCTGATCCGGATCGCCTACCGGATGTTCCACTCGATGGTGCTGGCCGGCGCCGCCGGGCTGCTGATGACCCTGGACGGCTTCCAGCTGGTGCTGTCCCGCACGTCGCTGCTCGACATCTTCCTCGGCCTGTTCATCCTGGCCACGTTCGGCGCCATGGTGATCGACCGGGACCACTACCGCCGCGCCCAGCTGCGCGCGCTGGAGACCGGCTCGTTCCGGTACACGCCGTGGTGGCTGCTGGCCACCGGCGTCCTGTACGGCCTGGCCTGCGCCGTCAAGTGGAGCGCCCTGTTCTTCCTGCCGGCGTTCGCGCTGCTGATCGTCGTCTGGCGGGTCCAGGCCCGCCGTTCCGCCGGCCGCACCAGCCCGATCCGCCGCGGCATCGCCGGCGATCTCGGCTGGGGGGTGTTCAGCTTCGCGCTGGCGTTCGGCACCTACCTGGCCAGCTGGACCGGCTGGCTGGTCACCGACGACGGCTTCTACCGGCACTGGCGGGCCGCCAACGGCATGGGCGAGCCGCCGTTCCTCGGCGCCCTGCTCAACCTGTGGCACTACCACTCGGAGGCGTACGGCTTCCACAGCAACCTGACCACCCCGCACCCGTACCAGTCCTGGCCGTGGCAGTGGCTGCTGCTGGGCCGCCCGGTCGCCTTCGACTGGACCACCCCGGCCGGCTGCGGCGCCCCCAGCTGCGCCCGCGAGATCCTGCTGCTGGGCACCCCGCTGCTCTGGTGGTCGTTCCTACCGGCCCTGATCGCCCTGATCTGGCTGGCCGTCGCCCGGCGCGACTGGCGGGCGTACGCCATCCTGGCCGTCACCGCGGCCGGCCTCCTGCCGTGGTTCTGGTTCGCCGCCACCGACCACCGCACGATGTTCTCGTTCTACGTGATGCCCGCCCTGCCGTTCCTGATCCTCGCGGTCGTCTACGTCCTCGGCGCCATCGTCGCGGCGCAGCGGGCCGCAGGAATCGCGCTGGCCGCGGCGTACGTGGTGCTGGTCGCGGTCTGCTTCGCCTACTTCTGGCCGATCTTCACCGACCAGCCCATCCCGTACGACAGCTGGTCCGACCGCATGTGGCTCGGCAACCGCTGGATCTGACCCGGGCGCGTGCCGGGCGGCCGACAACCAGAAGTCGAGCCGGCGGTAGCCGGTCAGGACAGCTTCGAGCCGGAGATCTTCGGGTTGCCGGAGCCGAGGTAGAAGATGCCGGGCAGGCCGGTGGTCTCGAAGCCGGCGCTCGGGTTGCCGTGCAACCGGGAGTTGCGGATGACCACCGTGCCGGTGCGGTCGTTGCTGACGAAGAAGACGGCGCCACCGCCCTCGGCGGCCCGGTTGTTCTCGATGACGGTGCCGTCGATGGTCAGCGTCATCCGGTCGCCGTCGTTGTAGATGGCGCCGCCGCTGCCGCCGCCCGGGGTGCCGGAGCGGGCCGGGTTGGCGCCCTTGCCGACCGCCGCGTTGCCGGAGAACCAGCTGTTCAGCACGGTCCAGGAGACGCCGATGCTGCTCAGCGCCGACCCGTTGGAGCAGACGCCGCCGGTGAACGTGCTGCCCACCACGTACACCGGGGTGTCACCGCCCTGGTCGAGCACCCGGATCGCGGCGCCGCCCAGGTCGGGCCCGGTCCGGTCGCACCTGTTGCCGGTGAACCGCGAGTTGACCACCTTCAGGTGCCCGCCGCGGACGAAGATCGCTCCCCCGCCGCCGCCCTCGGTCCGGTCCCCGGTGCTGTTCCCGCCGGTGAACGCCATGTTCTGCACGGTCAGGCGCGGCGTGTCCTGATCCTGGCAGTGCGAGGTGGTCCAGCCCTGCGCCCGGTCGCACGTGTTCATGTAGAGGATCCGCCGCTTGCCGCCGCCGCTGAGGGTGACCTTGTCGCCGCCGTCGAGCACCAGGGCGGTGTGCGCGTTCTTCACCTTGGCGGTGGCGGTCATGGTGATGGTGACCGGCGCCGGACCGCAGTTGAAGGTGACGATCCCGCCGGCCGCGACGGCGGCGACGACCGCGGCGGAGGTGCAGCTCGCCGGGGTGCCCGAGCCGATCGTACGGTCCGGCCGGCTCGTGTCGACCGCCTTGGCCGCTGCCGGAACGGCGGCCCGGCCGGCGGGATTCCCGGGTTTCGGCAGCGTCGATCCCTTGACCGCGGTGGACGGGGACGGCGACACCGCCGCCGACGGCGCCACCAACACCGGCGCCGACTCGGGCAGCGCGGAGCCGGAGGCGCCCGGCGCGGCCACGAAGGCGGGCGGCGCCGGGTCCGGGTGTGATGAGCACGCACCCACCATGAGCAGGCTCAGCGCCCCGGCCAGAAGACCCCGTCTACGTCGCACCCGGGCATGCTAACGGCAAGTGGAGATCAAGTGGGAACGACGCCGGACGAGGCCCGCACCACCAGGCTGGTCGGCAGGACCACGTCGCCGCCGACCCCGCTGCGCCCGAGCAGCAGATCGAGACCGATCGCGCCGGCCCGGTCCTTCGGCACGGCCACACTGGTCAGTGGCGGGTGGCTCATCGTGGCCAGGCTCACGTCGTCGAAGCCGACCACGCTGAGCTGCCCGGGAACGCTCACCCCGCGAGCCGCGAGCCGGTGCAGGACACCGAGCGCGACCAGGTCGTTGTAGGCGATCACCGCGGTGGCGGTGGTGGCGAGCAGCAGGTCCGCGGCGAGCAGACCGCCCTCGAAGGTGGGCGCCACCCGGCCGAGGGACTTCGCTCCGCTGAGCGCGGCAACCCTTTCGCGGGCGGCCCAGGAACCGGCGGGTCCCTCCGCGTACGCGATGTGCCGATGTCCCAGAGCCTGCAGGTGCACCAGCGCCTGCCGGATGCCGTCGCCGATGTCCGCGACCACCGCGTTCATCCCGGCGATCCGCCGGTGCAGCACCACGGTCGTCGCCGGGTCGGCGCCGGCGAGAACATCCGCGTCGGCCGCCCGCGGCGAGCAGAGCAGCAGGCCGTCGGTGTTGCGCCCGAGCGTCGCGATCGCCTCCAGCTCGGCCACCGGGTCCTCGTCGGTGTCGGTGATGAACACTCCGCAGTCGGCGGCCCGGGCCCGCGCACTGACCCCTTTGGCCACATCCGCGAAGAACGGGTTCCGAAGGTCGGGGACGATCAACCCGATATTGCCGGTACGACCGGTGATCAGCCCCCGGGCGGCCCGATTCACCCGGTAGTCGAGCCGCGCCGCCACCTCGATGACGTTCTCCCGCGTTTCCGCGCTGACCGTCCCACCGCTCAGCGCCCGCGACACCGTCGACACGGAGACCCCGGCCGCGCGCGCCACATCCTGCACCGTCGTCCGCGCCAATCCCGCCCCCATCATCGGCCCGCGCCAGCATAGCGTCGGCCTGTTCCCCGGACCGGTCACCACCTCCCGCCCGCACCGCGCCGCGTCCCGGCACGCCGACCGTCCACCCCCCCGGCCGGAAACAGCTTCACGGGCCCCGTGAACGGCATTTTCGAGTCGGCGGCAAGAGGTCCCACAGTCGGGGGACGGATCGGCGTCGAGGCCATTCCGATGGCGCCTCGGACGTCGCGTGGGGAGGATCGCCTCACGGTGCGGCGAGGATGGCCACCTCGGCGGCCCGGAGGGCCTGCAGGGTGGGGTGGGACGCCGCGGCGTCGGTGATGATGCCGCCGACCGCCGACGTGGGCAGCACCGTGAACGGCGAGGCGGCACCGATCTTCTCCGAGCTGGCCAGCACGTACGTCTCGGCGGCCCGCGACGCCAGGATCCGTTTCAGTGCCGCCTCGTCCGGGTCGCCGGTGGTCAGCCCGGCCGCCTCGTGGACCCCGGTGACGCCGAGGAGGAAGATGTCGGCGGTCACCGCGAGTGCCGCCGCCACGGTGGCCGCGCCGCAGGTCACCGCGGAGTGCTTGAACAGCCGCCCGCCCAGCACGTGGACGTCGACCGCCGGGTGCGCGACCAGGGCGGCCGCCACGGTCGGGCTGTGGGTCACGATCGTCGCGCGCAGGTCGGCGGGCAGGGCCGCGGTCACCGCCAGCGCCGTCGTGCCGCCGTCGAGCAGGATCGTGGAACCGGGTCGGATCAGCGCGGCCGCGGCGGCCGCCACCCGCTGTTTGCTCAAGGTGGCCAGGGTGGTGCGGGTCGCGTAGTCGGCCAGGGCGGGCGACACGGGCAGGGCTCCCCCGTACACCCGCTGGCAGAGACCGGCCGCGGCCAGCTCCCGCAGGTCGCGCCGGATCGTGTCCTCGGGGACGCCGAGGGCGGCCGCGACCTCCTTGGCCACCACCTTGCCGTCGGTCCGCAGCCGGTGCAGCAGGACGTCGCGTCGCTCCGCCGCCAGCATCCGTGTTTCTCCTCATTCTTGTCGACTGTTGCGCGTTTCGCCGGGTAGCTTACCGTCCATGAGACCCGGCATCGACATCCCGGACGCCCGCGGCCGCACCGGCCTCGACCGGATCGGGCGCGACCTGACCGGCAACCCCGACGTGGTGGTGCGGGACGTGGAGGTGTTGGCGACCGCCTGGCACGTGCTGCGTCGCACCACCTACGACTACCGTCGCTCGGATGGCACGTGGAGCCGGGAGCAGCGGGAGACGTACGACCGCGGGGACGGCGCGACCGTGCTGCTCTACGACGACGAGCGGGAGACGGTGCTGCTGACCCGGCAGTTCCGCTATCCGGTGTACGTGAGCGGCCACCCGGACGGGATGTTCCTGGAGACCGCGGCCGGGCTGCTCGACGGGGACGATCCGGCGGCGGCGATCCGGCGGGAGGCGGCCGAGGAGCTGGGAGTGGCGATCGGTGAGCTGGAGCGGGTGTTCGCGGTGTGGACGAGCCCGGGGTCGGTGACCGAGCGGCTGCACTGTTTCGCCGCGCCGTACACCGCGGCGTCCCGGGTGGGGCCGGGTGGCGGGCTGGCCGACGACGGGGAGGACATCGCGGCGGTGGAGCTCGCCCTCGGACAGGCGCTGGAGATGATCGGGACCGGCGAGATCGCCGACGCGAAGACGATCTTGCTGTTGCAGTGGTTCGCGCTGCGGAAACGATAGGCTACCGTGATCGACCGACACGGTGCGGGGTCCCATAGTATTTGCCGCATGGCAAACACCGAGCGCGTCCTGGATGTCCTGATCGTCGATGACGATGACGCCGACACCCTGATGATCGAGGAGGCGCTGCTCGACGTGGAGCCGGCCCCGGCCGTGCACCGGGTCTCCGACGGCAGCGAGGCGATCGACTACCTGCGCCGCCAGGGGCCCTATGCGGACGCCCGCCGCCCCGACCTGATCCTGCTGGATCTCAACATGCCGCGGATGGGCGGGCACGAGGTGCTCGCCGAGGTGAAGAACGACGAGGCGCTCAAGAGCATCCCGGTGGTGGTGCTGACCACGTCGAACGCACTGCCGGACATCACCGCGAGCTATGCCCGGCACGCGAACGCGTTCGTCACCAAGCCGATGGATCTCGACGGTTTCGAGGCCGCGGTTCGCAAGATCAGGAAGTTCTACGGCGAGACCGCGGTCCTTCCGGGGGACAAGGAATCGTGAAACACCTCACTCCGCGTCTTGGTTAGGTTCCCCTAACCGCCGCTCTGAGCTGCGAAAACATCCGTCAGGTCACCTCCGGGCCAGGAACCCGAAACTTGATCTCAACCTAGGTTGAAGTTTTAGAGTTCCTGTTCGCCCGGAGGTCGATCTTGGCTGGGGCGGGATTCGTTGCTACGAGTGAGCGAGGGAACGCGACCATGGACCGCCCCCTGAGGGTTGCCGTCATCGGAGCCGGCCCGGCCGGCATCTACGCCGCCGACCACCTCATCAAAGCCAACCCGGACGTCACCGTCGACATCCTCGACAAGCTGCCCACGCCGTACGGGCTGATCCGCTACGGCGTCGCGCCGGACCACCCGCGGATCAAGGAGATCATCACCGCGCTGTTCCGGATCATGGACAACCCGCGCATCCGGTTCATCGGCAACGTGGCGTACGGCATCGACGTCAAGCCCGAGGAACTCAACCGCTTCTACGACGCGACGATCATCGCGACCGGCGCGGAGAAGGACCGGTCACTCGACATCCCGGGCATCGACCTGCAGGGCAGCTACGGTGCCGCGGACTTCGCGAGCTGGTACAACGGCCACCCGGACGTACCGCGCGACTGGCCGCTGGAGGCCAGGGAGGTCGCGGTGATCGGCGCCGGCAACGTCGCCATCGACGTGGCCCGGATCCTCGCCAAGACCGCCGACGAACTGCTGGTCACCGAGATCCCGGACAACGTGTACCAGGCGCTCGAGCGCAGCCCGGTCACCGACGTGCACCTGTTCTCCCGGCGCGGCCCGGCCCAGGTCAAGTTCACCCCGCAGGAGCTGCGCGAGCTCGACCACTCGCCGAACGTCGAGGTGATCGTCCACCCGGAGGGCATCGAGTTCGACGAGGGCAGCCTCGAGGCGATGCGCCAGACCCGGCACGTCAAGATGTGCGTCGACATCCTGCAGAACTGGGCGGTCCGCGACCCGCGGGACCGGCCGCGCCGCCTGCACCTGTACTTCCTGCAGGCCCCGGTCGAGGTGCTCGGCGAGGACGGCAGGGTGGTCGGCCTGCGCACCGAGACGCAGGAGCTGACCGGCGACGGCTGGGTCCGCGGCACCGGCGAGTTCACCGACTGGAACGTCCAGGCGGTGTACCGGGCGGTCGGCTACCTCAGCAGCGCGCTGCCGGACCTGCCGTTCGACACCAAGACCGGCACCATCCCGCACGCCGCCGGCCGGGTGCTGGACCTCGACGGCGACCACATCCCGGGCATGTACGTGACCGGCTGGATCAAGCGCGGCCCGGTCGGCCTGATCGGCCACACCAAGGGTGACGCCGGCGAGACCGTGGCCAGCCTCCTGGCGGACCTCGACTCGCTGCCGGCGGCGCCGCAGCACGATCCGGCCGAGGTCGTCGCCTACCTGGAGCAGCGCGGGCTGCCGTACACCACGTGGGCCGGCTGGCAGAGGCTGGACGCGCATGAGATCGCGCTGGGCGAGCCGCACGGCCGCAAGCGGATCAAGGTCGTCGCGCGCGACGAGATGACCGGGATCTGCAACAACTCCTGAGAGCGGGGGCCGGCCGGACATGGTGCGGCCGGCCACCCACTGAGCAGGGGTCAGAGCGGGCGGATGTTCTCCGCCTGCAGTCCCTTGGTGCCCTGGGTGACCTGGAACTCCACCCGCTGGTTCTCCTCCAGGCTGCGGAAGCCGGAGGTGGCGATCGCGGAGAAGTGCGCGAACACGTCCGGGCCGCCGTCATCCTGGGTGATGAAGCCGAAGCCCTTGTCGCTGTTGAACCATTTGACGGTGCCGGTGGCCATCGGAATCTCCTTGCCGCAAAAATAATACGCCCGGTGGGCGCAGCGTCACCGTAACACGCCGAGCACCGAAACCTCGGTGATCGCGGCGTCCTGCGCGGCGCCCAGCCCACTGATCCGGTACGTGGTCAGCTCCCGCAGCCACGCCGGCACGTGCCCCCGGCCGGGATCGCCGACCAGGATCTCCGCGCCGCGATCGGCCGCCCGGCGCAGGAAGGCGCCCATCCGGTCGGCCAGGGCGCTGTCGTAGAAGGCGTCCCCGACCAGCACGACCTCGGCGTCACCGGCGTCCCCGCCGAGCAGATCACCCTCGACCGTGGCCAGCCGCACCCGGTTCGCGTCGGCGTTCATCGCGGCCGCGGCACACGCGTACGGGTCGATGTCGTTGCCGGTCACGCTCGCCGCGCCGGCCTTGGCCGCGGCGATCGCCGCGACGCCGCCGCCGCAGGCGACGTCGAGCACCCGCCGGCCGGCGACCAGGCGCGGATGGTCCAGGACGTAGCGGGCCAGCGCCTGACCGCCGGCCCAGGCGTTGGTCCAGAACGGGTGGTACGACGTACCGGCCTGCGCCTCGAGCCGGGCCTCCAGCACGATCGCGTCGTCGGCCAGGTGCAGCACCAGCTCCGGCACGAAGGACGGGCGGACCAGGCGCAACCCGTCGTAGTTGTCGGCGCGGGACGCCAGGAAGGGGGCGAGCGGCAGTCCAGTGGCTCCGGGCACGGCGCTCTCCGATCGTCGAGGGCCGTGAACGCGACAACGGCTCGTCCGACACTACGCGACCGGACGGATCGGCGCGGTGGCTCGCTCAGGGTGACGCGAGCCACCGTCGCCCGAAAGTGGTCAGGCGGTCGCCGACGGGTTGTACTGCAGCGTCCACCGGTAGGCCTGCACCAGCCGGGTGTCGAACCCGGACGCCGAGCCCCACAGGAAGATCCGGAACCGGCGGTAGAGCTCCTCACCCCAGCGGGCGACGATCTCCTCCCGCCGGGCGTCCAGGCGTTTCGCCCACTCCCGGCAGGTCAGATAGTAGTTGTGCCGATCGTCCTGCACGCTGAGCAGGTCGAACGGGGACCGGGCCACCTGCTGCAGATACTGGTGCAACAGCAGCGGGGCGGACCGGCCCGGATAGACGTACTGCTTGAAGAAGGTGGAGGCGGTGTGCTTGCGGCGCATCGCCAACGCGTCCAGGTAGACCCGGCCACCGGGTTTCAGCAGCCGGGCGTACGTCTTCAGGGTGGCGCCGTAGTCGGGCAGGTGCTCGGTGACACCCATGTTCACGATCGCGTCGTACCGCTGATCGGATCGGAACTGCAGAATGTGCTCCCGGACGACGGTGACCGGAAGACGTTCCCGCTCGAAGAGGTCCTTGAGGAACCGCTCGGACTCCACGGCCAGGGTGACCGTGGTGACGTCGATGCCGCGACGGGCGGCGTGCTCGGAGAACGCGCCCCACCCGCCGCCGACCTCGAGGACCCGGTCGCCCGGTTTCACCCCGATGTCGTCGAGGGCGATGTCCAGCTTGCGGGTGACCGCGTCCTCCAAGGGCTCGTCGTCGCCGTGGAAGACGCCCTGCGTGTAACAGCGGTGCCGTTCGTCGAGGAAGGTGAGGAAGAAGTCCGACTCCTCGTCGTAGTGCTGCGAGATGGCCCGCCGGTCGTGGCCGGCCTTGCCGTGCCACAGCGAGGGGGCCCACCGGCCCACGAAGGCGACCGGATGGATGTCGGAGAAGAACCGGCGCATGGTCAGCGCCGCCGCGAGGTCGCCCTCGATGTCGATGTCTCCGCGCAGGTAGGCCAGAGCGACCTGCAACTGGTCCAGGGAGGCCAGCGCATCGTGGCCCGTGTCGTCACGGACCACGATGCGGAACTCGGCCGGAGTGGACCCGCCGGCGCCGTAGGCGAGGGTGGCGCCGTCGCGGGTCAGGATCTCGAAGGGAATCGGGGTGCGGTCACGGAAGAACTCGTCGTAACGCCGGCTGAAGACGTCGGCGAGGGAACGCCGCCTCATGGGGTGATCCTCCCACCAAACGCCGCGCCGCACACCCGTCGATCTCTAGTGGACCGTGGCGCCCACCGGTGCGGACACCGCCTGCTCACGCAGACCCCACGGGGAGCCGTACTCGGTGAGCAGGTCGAGGAACGGGCGAGGCGGGAACGCCTCCGGCCCGAGCACGCCGGCGCCGGTCCACGCGCCGGTGGCCAGCAGCTCGCAGGCCACCACCGGGTTGATCGCGGTCTGCCAGACCACGGCCTGACTGCCGTACTCGGCCATCGACCACTCGTTGTCGACCACGTGGTACAGGTAGACCTCGCGCGGCTCGCCGTCCTTGACCCCGCGCACCCAGGTGCCGGCGCAGGTCTTGCCGCGCATCCGGTCGCCCAGCGTGGCCGGGTCGGGCAGACTGGCCGCCACCACGTCGCGCGGGGAGACGGTGACCGGGCCGTTCGGGCCGGGCACGATCACGCCGTCGGTGGAGTCCAGCCCGATCTGGTGCAGCGTGCGCAGGGTCCGGATGAAGTCCTCGCCCAGGCCGTACTTGAAGGTCACCCGGCGGGCGCCGACCCAGCGCGGGATCAGCAGCACCTCCTCGTGCTCCACGTTGACGCACTGCACCGGGCCGATCCCCTCGGGGAAGTCGAACACCTCCGGCTCGCTGAACGGGGGCGTGGTGAACCAGCCGCGGCCGGCCTCCCACACCACCGGCGGGTTGAGGCACTCCTCGATGGTCGTCCAGATGTTGAACGAGGGCGCGAAATCGTAGCCGTCGACGGTCAGGTTGCCCCCGTCACGGACGCCGATCTCATCGATCTCGTCGAACAGCTCGTCGGCCGCATACCGGGCGAACACGTCCGACAGTCCCGGCTCGACACCCATCCCGACCAGGGCCAGCGCACCCTTGCTGGCCCACGTCGGGTGCTCGGCGAACTGCGCGTCGCCGAGCTTGACACCGGTCTTGGAGTACGGCGCTTCCGGGTGCGGCCGGGACAGCGACATCGCCATGTCCAGATAGGTGATGCCGGCGTCCTGCGCCGCCTCGAACAGCGACAGCACGAACCGCGGGTCGGTGGCGTTGAGCAGGACGTCACAACCGGTCCGGTCGAGCAGCTCGACGACGGCCGCCCGGTCGGACGCGTCCACCCGCGCCGCCCGGAACCGCGGGTCACCCACCGAACCGACCGCGGCCTCCGCGCGGCCCAGGTCGTAGTCGGCGACCACCATCTCGTCGAAGAACGTGCGCCGCGCCGCGATCCGGGTGATCGCCGTGCCGACGCCGCCTGCTCCCACCAGCAGGACACGCATGACCTGCTCCTTCCTTGCCTTTCACGAATGAGGTTCAGGGGCCCCTGGGACAGATCAAACGTGTTCCCGTGCCGTAAGGTCAACCGTGTTGGCATAAGAGATCCGGGGTGAGTGATGCCGAAAGCGGTGGTCAGCGAGGATCGGCGGCGTCGCCGGCGGCCCACCCGCAGTGGTCGCGTTCTGTCCGAACAACTGATCATCGATACGGCGTTACGCCTGCTCAGAGAGCACGGCAGCGCCGCCCTGAGCGCCCGCCGGCTGGGCCTGGCCCTGGACTGCGACCCCAGCACGCTGTACCGGTATTTCCGCGGCATGGACGACCTCACCCTGGCGATCGGCGACACCCTCATCGGGCAGGCCCTGGAGGGCTGGCGTCCCACCGGACAGTGGCGCCCCGACCTGCGCCGGCTCGGCCTGCGCATCCACGCCGCCTATGTCGCCCACCCGCAGGCCGCCGTGCTGACCACCAGCCGGGTCACCGGCCGGGCCAACGAGCTCGCCGCCGACGAGGCGGTGCTCGGCGTGTTGCGGACCGCCGGCCTCCCGGTGCCCGAAGCGGTCCGGGCCTATCACGTCTTCATCGACCAGACGCTGGCTTTCGCCGCCCTCGACGCCGCGTCGCTGGCCCTGCCCAACGCCGCATTGCGCGCCGAGGACGAGGTGTGGCGCTCCACCTACGGTCACGTGCCCGCGGCCAGCCACCCGCACCTGGCCGAGGCCGGTCCGCTACTGGCCACCGAGATGGTGACCAGCGCCTATCCGTCCGCGTTGGACCTGCTGCTGGACGCCGTCGAAGCCCGCCTCTAGACGGCCGTCCCGGGCGGCGACTTCAGCAGCCCGGCCGCCTCCGCCGGGAAACCCCCGCGGCCCCGCCGCGAGACCAGGGCCGCCAGCCGCACCAGGTCGATGTTGACACCGGCGGCGCCGCTCGGATCATTGACCTTCAGCCGTACGTCGACACTCACCGAAGTCCCCGCCCACCCCCGCGCCTCGATGTTGAGGTGGGCGACCTTCTCCGCCCCCAGGTGCGGCAGGTATCCCAGGGGCGCGATCGCCACCCGGCCGGTGCCGATGCCGTTCGTCTTCGACCGCAGCTTGCTCTCCGGGTTGTCCACCAGGTTGCGGAAGTCCTCGGTGCCGCCCAGATTCACCTGATAGGAGCTGTCCAACGTCAACCCGCGCTCGTCCAGCAGCCGCAGCAGCGCGTGGTGCAGCACCGAGGTGCCGAACTGGCTGGCCAGGTCGTCCCCGATCAGCGGCACACCGGCCGCGCTGAACCGGTGCAGCAGCTCCGGGTGGCGGGCCACCGGATCCGCGGTCGTGTTGACGAACGCCGCTTTCGCGGCCAGCGCGGCCTCGGCGTACGCGAGGGCCACCCCCGCCCGGCCACTCGGCGCCGAATAGAGCACCACCTCGGCGCCCCGCACCGCCTCGGCGATCCGCTCGATCCCGTCCGCACCGGTGAGCCCCCGCTGGACGGTCACCCCGGACGGCGGCAGCTCCCCACCGATCCGCGGGAAGTTGTTCGGCGGCGCGAAGATCGCGTCGTGCAGGTCGGCGCCCACCTTGGCGTCGGACATCGCGAAGGCGGCGACCACCTCGACATCCCCGACACCGAGCCCCTCGATGTGCGGGCGGCAGAGACCGGTCAGGCTCCCGGTCGCCCGATAGAAGTTGATCCCCTGCACCAGCGCCGAGGTGTTGTTCCCCACCCCGACCACCGCAACCCGCACCCGCTCGATCACGCTCGCAGCCTAGCCAGAGCCGTCAATGACCGTCGATTGCGGCGCCGGCCGACGCCGAGGTGGCCGACGGCGACCCGGCGGCGGCGATCCCCGCCCGGTGACCCGCGGCTGAGCTCTTCGCCGCGATCGGCGAGAAGACGCGATCGGCCGGAGATCCGATCGGCGGGAGACCCGTGCCCGGGAAGCCCGGCGCCGGGCGGCAGCCCACGACAGGGTGGTCGGCCCGGCACCGAACCGGTCACCCCGGTGCGGCGCCGGTGGGACAGTGGCCTCATGACAAGTGTGGGTTCGGTGCGCGGTTTCGACGCGGACGAAGGCTGGGGGGTCATCGACGGTCCGGATGTGCCGGGCGGGTGCTGGGTACATTTCTCCGCCCTCGCCATGGACGGCGAGCGCGTGCTGGTGCCCGGCCGGCAGGTCCGCTTCCGGGCCGAGGCGGCCGATCAGGACGGCTTCGCGTTCCGCGCGGTGAAGGTCTGGCTCGACGGCGCCGAGCCGGCCGACGCCGAGCCGGCCCCGGGCGGGTCGGCCGCCTACAGCAGCCGGCTGACCCTGACTTTCGACCCGCCCGCCGACCCGCGCTGACCGCGGTGCGCCGCCGATCACGCACGATGATCACCCGCTCCGGGTCGCCCGGTCATCCGGGGAACGGAACCCGGGCGATCTCGTATCCGGCGAGCGAGCCCGGCATCGGGAGATCCTAGGCCCCGCGGAGGGCGGCGCAGATCTCCGGCAGGGCGGTGCCGATCGGTTCGCGGATGACCTCGACGGCCAGGTCGTCGTACGGGGTCGGATCGCGGTTGACGATCACCACCCGGTGGCCGGCGTTGGCGGCGACCGCGCACAGCGAGGCGACCGGCTCGACCCGCAGCGAACTGCCCACGACCAGCATCAGCTGGGCGTTCGCGGCGATCCGCTCGGCGAGCCCGGTGGTGTCCGGGTCGAGGTGTTCGCCGAAGAACACGATCGCCAGTTTCAGCACCGCCCCGCAGGCGGTGCACCGCGGATCGGTGTCACCGGCCTCCACCCGGGCCATCGTCGGCCCGCTCGGGGTGCGCACGCCGCAGCCGGTACAGACCACCTCGTGCATGCTGCCGTGCAGCTCGAGCACCTTGCGCGGGCTGGATCCGGCACGCTGCTGCAGGCCGTCGATGTTCTGGGTGAGCACGCGCACCGCGACACCGCAGCGTTCCAGGCCGGCGAGCGCGCGGTGTGCCACGTTCGGCCGGGCCCGCCAGGCCGGGTGCCCGCGGTAGGCCCGCCAGAACGCGGCCCGGGCGGCCGGATCGGCCAGGAACGACCGGTAGGTGAACGCCTTCTCCAGCGCCGGATCGAGGGTCCAGACGCCGGCCGGCCCCCGGTAGTCGGGGATCCCGGAATCCGTCGAGATCCCCGCACCGGTGAGCACCGCCACCCGTTCCACGCCGTCGACCCAGTTCCCGATCATGGTCGTCGATGGTAGGCGGGTGGCGGCAGGCCGGCGAGCCGATTACGCCGGGTCGTACCCGCCGGCCGCGATCTCCTCGAGCAGGGTCCGGCGCGACGGCTTCCAGCCCAGCTCGCGACGCGCTTTCGCACCGGTGGCCTGCTGGTCCAGCAGCAGCGCCGCGCCGAATCCGCCGAGCCGCTCGACCAGCGCGGCCGGCTCCTCGGCGACCACCCGGCCGTCGAGGCCCAGCCGCCGGGACGCGGCCTCGCCCAGCTCACGGACCGTCGGGTTGTCACCGCTGACGCCGAGATACACCGAGCCGCTCGCCGCCCGGTCGAGGGCCGCCACGTACAGCTCGGCCAGGTCGTCGACGTGGATGCTGGTCCAGTGCTGGGTGCCGGGGCCGACCAGGCGCAGCGCGGGCGGGTCGCCGGCGCGCTCACCGGCGAACACCACGTTCGGGATGCCGGCGTGGTTGCCGTAGACCAGACCCGGCTCGATCAGGATCGACCGGATGCCGGGCGCGGCCAGCACCCGGGAGTCGAGCTTCTCCCGCCAGGCGACCAGGTCCGGCGCGTTGCGCGGGGTGTCCTCGGTGATGTCCGGCGCCGAGCCGTGCACCCAGACGCCGCCGGTGCGCAGGAACGTGGCGCCGGGCCGCAGACCGTCGAGGACCGCCTCGGCGAACGCCGTCTCCACCGTGCTGCTCGACGCGTCACCCGGCGACGCGGTGGCGATCACGGCGTCCGCGGCGGCCGCCCAACGACGTACCCCCTCGTGGTCCTGAATCTCACCGACGACCACCTCGGCGCCGGGGGCGGCCTTCTCCGGCGAACGGACCAGCGCGGTGACGGTGTGGCCGGCGGCGAGCAGGGCGGGCAGGACCGCCGAGCCGATGTGCCCGGTGGCGCCGGTCAGGAAGACCTTCATGGTGGAGCTCCTCAGTCGATCCGATGTCTCGCCCCACAGCCTGCCGCGCCTCAGCGTTCGCCACCAACGAACAGTTCCGATTCGTTCCATCGCCAAAGGCGATTACTCTGGCCGGGTGGAACAGCGCCAACTGGAATACTTCGTGGCCGTCGCCGAGGAACTCAACTTCACCCGGGCCGCCCAGCGCACCCACGCCGTCCAGTCGACGGTCTCGGCCAGCGTCCGCGCGCTCGAACGTCATCTCGGCGCGCCCCTGTTCGACCGCAGCACCACCCGCGTCGCCCTCACCGCGGCCGGCAAGGCGCTGCTGCCCGAGGCCCGGCGGGCGCTCGACGCCCTCGACCAGGCCCGCGCCACGGTTACCGGCCTGCGCGCGGGGCTGACCGGCAGCCTGCGCGTCGGCACCCTGTCCGGCCTGACCGCCATCGACCTGCCGGCCCTGGTCAGCGACTTCCGCACCCGGCATCCCGGCGTGCGGCTGAGCCTGAGCATGGCCGCCGGCGGCACCGACGGGCTGCTCGCCGCGGTCCGCGCCCGCGACCTCGACGTCGCGTTCGTCGGCGTGCAGACGGCGAGCGTCCCCGACCTGCAGCTCGACCCGATCGCCACCTTCCAGCCGCGGGTCCTCGTCCCGGCCGGGCACCCGCTGGCCGGGGCGGGCACGGTCACCCCGGCCGGGCTCGCCGACGAGCCGTTCATCGACCTGCCACCCGGCTTCTGCAACCGCATCCGCACCGACCACGACTTCCGCCGGGCCGGCATCGCCCGCACGATCGCCGTCGAGGTCAGCGACATAACGACCATTCCGGGGTACGTCGAGGCCGGCATCGGCGTCGCCCTGGTGCCGCCGCTGGCCGCCGAGGTCGGCCGCCGGGTCGCCGCGATCGACCTGGACCCACCGGCCGCGCCCTGGACCCTGGCCGCGGCCAGCCTCGGCAACCCCACTGCGACCCCGGCCCTGCGCGCCTTCCTCGACCTGGTCGCCGCCCACGTGGTCCGCCGGGACCGCTATTAGACCGTTCTTCGTGGGTCGCTCAGAGCCACGCGTCGATGGCGGCGACACCACGGCGGCGCAGATGTTCGGGGTTCACCTTCGCGCCACAGGCCTCGCCAGCGGTCACTCACCCCGACGACTGCGGCCTAGAGCTCGTAGTCCTCAGCCACCTCCGCCCAGCGGATGCCGCGAAGCGCAGGGTCGGCGTCCTCTCCGGACGGGACATCCGGGACGGCCTGGAACCAGACCACGATGAGGGCGGACCGGTGCAGCGCGGGGTCGAGCTCGGCGGCGATCGCCGTCGAGCGGAACGCGCCGAGACAGGCCACGGAAGGCAACACCTCGACGGGGCCGAAGGCGCCGGCTGCCTGATCCGGGTAGTCGCGGGAGGGTGGAACCAGGTGGACCGGCGTGGCGGGAAACGCACGTTCGGCCTGTTGCCGGAGGCCGCTCACTCTCATGTCGTTGACGGGCCGGCACGGATAGCCCTCCAGCATCGTTGCGTAGGTGGAAGACATCCGCAGCTCGGTGAGCTGAATCGCCCGTCCGCACGAGAGGATGATCTGGCTCAGCGACATGCCGACACCCTATGTGCACGATTCACCCGCCGACCCGGCCCGGCGTCGCCGCTTTCCGCCCGTCGGCAGCTCGTGGGCCATGTGCTGGGCCGACAGCCGGAATCCGAGCCGGTGCAGCCAGACGGCGGGCCGCGGCACGCTCGTCAGGACCCCGGGCAGGCCGGCGAGTTCCGTCAGGACGGCCCGGACGGCGGCCGTCCCGTAGCCGACGGATCGGTACGGCGGGTCGATGTCGAGCCGGTAGATGCCGCCGGACCGGGGCCGGGAGAAGTGTCGCGGACTGTACGAGACCCAGCCGACCGCCCGCCCGCCGGCCACCACCGCGGCGTTGACCGTCGCCGGTGTCTGCCGGGCCATGACCCGCTCCCGGGCCTGGACCGGGCCGAGGCCGAACTCCGCCGCTGTCGCGGCGACGGACGCCTCGATCCGGGCGGCCGGGCCGGCCAGTGGGACGAGCGTGACCGGGCCGGGCGGCGACGCGTACGGGACGGCGGTGAGCTCCTGGAGGGTGACCGTGTAGCCGAGCCGCTCGTACAGCCGCCGGGCGCCGTCGTTGCCGCCGAAGACGTTCAGGGCGGCCCGGGTGGCGCCGCCGGCCGCCAGCGCGGCCTCCGTCGCCCGCATGATCGCCTCGCCGAATCCGCGCCGGCGGAAGCCCTCGTCGACGACCAGTTCGTCGATCCAGGCCAGGTCCGGCACCACCCGGCCCGGCATCGAGGCCCAGATCCAGCCGACCTCGTGCGGCCCGGACCAGGCTGACCGCAGCAACTCCCCGGGGGTGTCCGGACCGCCCGGGAGCGCCGCGTCGATCTGGCGGGCGGCGGCCGCCTCCGCTGCTTCGCCGCCCGCCACGGCATACCGCATGACCATTTCGGCGCGGCGCCGCCGGAACGACTCCGGCGTCATCACCCGCAGCGTCAGCGGTTGCGTTTCCCGCCCTGGACGATCAGATCCGGCCATCGACCGCAGGCTACCCGGGGGTGGTCGGACAAAGAAGTGGCCGGCGGTTGTCGGATGCGGGGCGGAGCATTCGTAGCGGGGGCGAGAGGCGGGCCGGACGGCACCGCCGGGACCGTAGGAGAGCTGACCGATGCCACACCCGTTGAGCATGATCCGCCGCATGTCCGAGCTCGTCGAGCCGATCGGGACGGTGACCTTCTCGGCGATCCCGAACGAGGAGTTCCTGGCCGTCGGCATGCGCAACTACTGGGACGGCTACTTCGCCGGCCGGGCCGCGCCGCTGGGGCGGGCGCCGGCCGAGGTGGTGCACGCCGTCTTCTACAACTTCGCCGAGGGCGAGGTGGCGCGGCACATTCCGTGGGTGTGGGGGAAGGTCAGCCCGGAGGAGGCGTTGGTCCTGCGGGAACGGGGCAGTGCCGCCGCGCTGCGGGGACTGATCGGGGAGCTCGCCCACTCCCCCGCGCTGCCGCGGGTCAACGAGCTGGCCGAGCGGGCGGCGTTGAGCGCGCCGGTCGCCGGCCGGCCGCTGTACGCCGGGCTCAGGGCGCTCGCCGTGCCGCGGGAGCCGGTCGCCCGGCTGTGGCATCTCGGGACGCTGCTGCGCGAGCATCGCGGCGACGGCCACAACGCCGCCCTGCTGGCCCACGGGATCGGCGGCACCGAGGCGCACGTGCTGCTCGCGCTGACCCTCGGCATGCGGGCCGGGGAGTTCGGCCGGCTCCACCACCTGCCCGGCGCGCAGCTCGCCGCGGTGGTCGACGGGCTGCGCGAGCGTGGCCTGGTGACCGCGGCCGGCGGGTTCACCGACGCGGGGCGTCAGCTCCGGGACCGGATCGAGATCGTCACCGACGAGCTGGCGGCACCGGCGTACGACGTTCTCGACGCGGACGAGCTGGACGAGCTGATCGCCGGGCTGGAGCCGTTCGCCGCGGCGATTCGGGCCGGCGACCACTAGATCGACCATTGATGTCGATCATTACCGAGGCCTACCGCTGGGTAATAACCGCGGCGTAGCGTGACGGCTGAGCGCGTCCGACGTCGGAGGGGTGGGATTCTGATGACCACGACGGATGGGAAACCGGCAGAGGTTTCGGAGAAGCAGGCGCGGCAGGTGGCCGAGGCCGCCCGCGAATCCGAGTGGCGCAAGCCCAGTTTCGGTAAGGAACTGTTTCTCGGCCGCTTCCAGCTGGACCTGATCGATCCGTGGCCGGCCGCGCCGGACCGGCCCGACGCCGACGAATTCCTCCGTAAACTCGACGCCTACGTCCGCCACGACATGGACGGCGGGCAGATCGAACGGGACGCGCGCATTCCCGACGAGGTGTTCCAGGAATTGGGGCGGCTGGGCGCGTTCGGCATGAAGATCGACAAGGATTACGGCGGGCTCGGGCTGTCCAACCTGCATTACTGCAAAGCGCTGACCCTGGTCGGTTCGGTGAACGGGGCGACCGCCGCGCTGCTGTCCGCGCACCAGTCGATCGGCGTGCCGCAGCCGCTGAAACTGTTCGGCTCGGCCGCGCAGAAGAAGGCGTTCCTGCCCCGGCTGGCGGCGGGCGAGGTGTCGGCGTTCCTGCTCACCGAGCCGGATGTCGGCTCCGACCCGGCCCGGCTGGGCACCACCGCCACCCCGGTGGACGGCGGCTTCCGGCTCAACGGGGTGAAATTGTGGGCCACCAACGGCACGGTCGCGACCCTGCTGGTGGTGATGGCCCGCGTGCCGGAGAAGGGCATCACCGCTTTCGTCGTGGAGGGCGATGCGCCGGGGATCACCGTCGAACGCCGCAACGCGTTCCTCGGATTGCGCGGCCTGGAGAACAGCGTCACCCGGTTCCACGACGTGTTCGTGCCGGAGGAGAACGTGATCGGCGGCCTCGGCAAGGGACTGCGGATCGCCCTGACCACGCTGAACACCGGGCGGCTGTCGCTTCCGGCGATGTGTGTCGGCGCCGGGAAACGGGCGCTGGCGATCAGCCGGGAATGGTCCGCGGACCGGGTGCAGTGGGGCCGGGCCGTCGGCACCCACGAGGCGGTGGCGAAGAAGATCGCGTTCATCGCGGCAACGACGTACGCCATGGAATCGATGTTGGATCTCTGCTGTCTGATCGCCGACGACGCGCGCAACGACATCCGGATCGAGGCAGCGCTGGTCAAACTGTTCGCCAGCGAGATGGCCTGGCAGATCGCCGACGAGCTCATCCAGATTCGCGGCGGGCGCGGTTACGAGACGGGCGATTCGCTGCGGGCCCGCGGCGAGCGCGGCGCGGAAGCCGAGCAGATCCTGCGTGATCTGCGGATCAACCGCATCTTCGAGGGTTCGACCGAAATCATGCACCTGCTGATCGCGCGGGAGGCGGTCGACGCGCACCTGTCGGTCGCCGGGGACATCATCGACCCGGACGCCGGCCTGACCCGCAAGGCCCGCGCCGGGGCGCGCGCCGGCAGGTTCTACGCCCGGTGGCTGCCGACTCTGGCGGTCGGCCGGGGGCAGAATCCGATGGAGTACGCGGATTACGGCCCGCTCGCCGCGCACCTGAGATACGTGGAGCGGGCATCGCGCAAACTCGCCCGGTCCACGTTCTACGCAATGTCCCGGTGGCAGGGGAAACTGGAGCGTAAACAGGGCTTCCTGGGCCGGATCGTGGACATCGGCGCCGAATTGTTCGCGATGTCGGCGACCTGCGTGCGGGCCCACGCGGAAAAGGACCGGCAGCCGGCCGGGCTGGAATTGGCCGACCTCTTCTGCCGGCAGGCGCGGCTGCGCGCCGAGGCGCTGTTCGCCGCTTTGTGGGACAACACCGACACGCTGGACGTGAAGGCCGCCCGGCGGGTGCTCGACGGACGCTACGCGTTCCTGGAGGAGGGTGTGGTCAACCCGGCCTCGGACGCGGCCTGGGTCGCTCCGTGGCAGCCCGGCGCCGCCACCGTCGATGACGTGCGACGCCGGATCCCGCCCGCGACCTCAGGTAATGTTCAGGAGGCATAGCGCGCAGCGGAACGGGGAGTCGGCCGGGGTGGGAAAGTCGGAACAGTCTGCGTCCTACACCCGGCGGCTCCGCCCACCCGGCCGCCAGCATGCCCGCCCGCCCGGCACGTGGGGTCTCTGGACGCCGCCGGTGGACCGCTCCGGTCGTACCGTCAAGGTCGCCCTCGACGCGGAACGCGTTGAACTGAAGGTGGTCGCCACCGAGCGCGCCTGCCGCAGGCTGGACCTGGAACGCCACGCCGGCCAGACCCGCCGGGTCTACTTCCTGGACACGCCCGACCTGGCCCTCGACCGGCACGGCCTGATCGTCCGGATCCGCGACCTCGGCGGCCGGCCGGACGACGCGGTGGTCAAACTGCGCCCGATGGGCGCGCACACGCTGCCGAAATGGCTGCGCCGCACCAACCGTCTCGAGGTCGAGATCGACGCGATGCCGGGTCGGCGGGTCTGCTCCGGCTCGCTCAAGGTCCGGCTGGGCCGCGACGTGGTCAGCCGCACCGTCGCCGCCGGGCGTCCCCTGGCCAAGCTGCTGGCGCAGCCGCAGCGGCGGCTGCTGTCGGCCTGCGGGCCGGACGGGGTGTCCCTCGGCGACCTGGTCGTCCTCGGTCCGGTCGAGGTCCGCAAGCAGAAGTTCCAGCCGGCCGGTTTCGACCGTCAACTGTGCGCGGAGCGGTGGGCCTTCCCGGACGGCTCCACGATTTTGGAGCTGTCCACGCGCTGCCCGGTCGGCAAGGCGCCCGAGGTGGCGGCCCGGCTCACCGACGTCCTCGCGGCGCACGGCATCACCCCGGTCGAGCCGCAGCACACCAAGAGCGACCTGACGCTGCGCTATTTCAGCTGCCTGTAGGGCAGGGCGCGGACGCCACCGGTTGATCCGGGAGGCCGCACCGGCCGGCGCCGCGGTCTCGCCGATTCGCCAGCGGCCGCCGGCTTCGAGGGACATACTGTCGGGATGGATTTCGACGGTAGAGCCACCTCCCGGATGACGGCTGGCCTTCCCCAGACCCTGCACAGCGGGCTGACGCCGTTGGGCGAGATCGAGCAGGCGACGAAGATCGCCGCCGGGTTGAAGGTGCCGAGGCACGGCTGGCGCAAGGCGGTGGTCACCATCGGCGTCGGGCTACTCGCGCTGGCGGCCGCGGCCATCCTGGTCGGCTTGCTGCTGGCCGACGCGCAGCATTGAGCCCGCCCGGCGGCGCCCGCTCACCAAGCTCGTGACGCGACCCGCCGGTCAGCACTCCTGGTGCGACCACCGGGCGGTGAAGGTGGTGATCGCCGCTACCGCGGCAGGTGCCAGCGGCCCGTCCACGGCAGCGCCCGGGGTGTGCAGCTCATGATCCACGGAGGGGAGGGTAACCAGGCCCGGCCCGGTGCTGCCGATCTTGTGCAGGGTGGCGACCAGGGCACCGGTGGACTCGCACGGCACGTTCACGTCGTCGGTGCCACAGGTGATCAGGGTGCGCAGGTGGTGCGGCAGGTCGCCGGCGACCTGGGCGGGATCGATGGCGTCTATGGACCGCATGTACCGCTCGACATACCCGGTCACGAACAGTTTCAGTTCAGCGGCCAGGCCGGGATCCAGGCCGCCGAAGTCGACGGGCCGGCCGGCCCGAAACTGGGAGATGACGCGAGCGACCCCGGCCTTGTCCTGCCTCGCCTGCTCGGGCGTGATCTCGCCGGCGGCGCGAGCCTGGTCGATCCTCCACCACTGCTGACCGCGTACCCGGTCGAGGAAGCGTTGGTCCAGCGGCTCCAGTAAGGCCAGACCGCTCGGCCGCGGACGCACCGTTGCGGCGAGCAGGAGCGCCGACAGGCCGCCTTCGCTGTGACCGAACAGCAGCATCGCATGCCGGTCCGCCTCCGGCTGACCGTGCAACAGTGCGTACGCGGCCGCGGCCTGGCGGAGCTGCGCCGGGTAGTCGAGCTCTCCGAGACGGCCGGTGAAGGCGCCCAGACCGGTCTGCCCGGTCCCGTACTTGTCGAACCGCAACGACATGACGCCCTGGGTGTCCAGCACATCCGCGATCCGGGTCAGGGTGTGCACGGGGAAAGCCGGCAGCTGGTCACCGTTACGGTCCGTCGGTCCGCTGCCGGGCAGCAGCAGGGCGGCCGGCAGGCGTTTCCCGGCATGGTGCGCCGGAACGTGCACGGTGCCGTAGGTCGTGGTGCCGTCGACGACGAACGTCACCTGCCGGTCGGTGGCCGGCACCAGCGGGTCCGCGGCCGCCGCCCGGGTCGGCGCCGACACGATGGCACTGACGATGGCGGCGGCGATCAGGCCGGCAGCCGTCGTCGGGTGTCGCCGGTGCATCCTCATGCCCTGAAAGATAGGAGGGTTCAGCCCCGGAAGTGGGCTAACGGCTGATTCCGGACCCTGCTTCGGTCCCTTCGTCGTGGTGCCCGGCCAGGCGATGAAGGCGGAGAGCCCGGTCGGGCCGACATCAGCCCGGATGACCAGCGCCGCTGCTGAGCAACCCGTCCAGCCGGCCGGCGAGCCCGGCGGGAAGTCATCCTGCCCCGGGGGTACGACACCTCCGCGGGACCGAGAGACCGGCGCCGCCGGCCCGGTGATCCCCGTCGTCGGCGAGTGAACGGAACGGCAGCAGCACGCCGCTCGCCAGGCAGGCCAGCCCGGCGAGGAACAGCGTGGTCCGCACACCGACGAGTGCGGCCAGCCCACCGCCGGCCAGGACGCACAGCGGCTGCACGGTCTTGGCGCTGACCCCCCATGCCGTCCGTACCCGCGTCATGTACGCGTCGGCGGTCACGTTCATCCGATAGGTGGCGAACACCGGATTGAAGACTCCCGCGCAGGTGAGCGTCAGCGTGTCGGCGACCATGACGATCGCGAGACCGGCGGTCCCGTGCCGCGCGAGCGGATACAGCAGCATCCACGGGGTGCGCAGCACCCCGGCGGCGAGCAACACCCGCCGCTGCCCGAATCGGCGCACCAGCACCGGTGCCAGCCGGGATCCGACGATCCCGCCGACGCACGGCACCCCCAGGGCCAGCCCGTAGGCCGGCGGCGGCAGCCCGAGCCCGTCGACGATCAGCACCGCGAGCAGCGGCCCGGCCATGACGACCGGGCCGCCGAAGAGCATCGCGTTGCCGAACAGGGCCCGCAGTCCGCGATGGGTGAGGATGTATCGCCACCCCGCCCGGATCCCGGAGTCCGTCGAGCGTGCCGGTGGCGGCGGTGAAGGCGATCGTCGCGGCCGTCGTGAGGACGCCGACCGCCACCAGCTGCGGGTAGGTGAGCAGGTGCGCCGCGTCGGCGATCGGCACGCTGGCGAGCGCGACGAGCCGGACCACGTCCGCCCCGATCATGACGGGTCGTTTGCGCCGGTACTCGATGCGGGCGCCGAGCGGCAGCATGATCGCCGCCGCGGTGAGGCTCGCGAGCCCGGCCAGCAGTGACACCCGCAGCGGTGACGCGTGCAGGACGAGCATGGCGACGACGGGCAGTGCCCCGGCGCCGATCCCGCTGCCCGCCGAACTCACCGCGTATCCGATGAGGAGGCCGCGGAGGTCCGGGTCACGCACTGGGCGACGCTACCACCGGCTGCCGGACCCCCGTACCGTGCTGCCGGCCGGCACCCCCGGGGAGGCCGGCGCCGGCGCCTCCTCGAAACCGCGATCGTGGCTCAGCGAACTGCGGGCGGTCTCCTTGGCGGCGAGGACCGCGATCACGGTGAGCACCGAGGCGACGGTCATGTAGACGGCCACCGCCGTGGTGTTCGGGTGGTGCACGTCGCCGAGGAGGGTGAGGGCGATGATCGGGGCCAGCGCGCCGGCCAGGATGGAGGCGAGCTGGTAGCCGACGGACGCGCCGGTGTAGCGGACCGACGTGCCGAACAGCTCGGCGAAGAAGGCGGCCTGCGGGGCGTACATCAGGCTGTGCAGGATCAGGCCGACCAGGATCGCCAGCACGATCCGCGGTTCGCTGCGGCTGCCGACCAGCCCGAAGAAGACGTACGACCAGATCGCCATGCCGATCGCGCCGGCCAGGTAGAGCGGGCGGCGCCCGATCCGGTCGGAGAGCGCGCCGAGCAGCGGCACCAGCACGAACTGGACGGCCGAGCCGATCAGCAGCGCGGTGAGGATCTTGCCCTTGTCCGCGGAGGTCCCGGCGAACGTGGTCAGGTAGGTGATCGAGATGACGGTGACCAGGTAGTACCCGATGTTCTCGGCGAGCCGCATGCCCATCGCGAGCAGGATCTCCCGCGGGTATCTCCGGACCACTTCGAGCAGCGGCCGGTGTGGTCGGTCCGCCCGGGCGGCGAGCGCCTCCCGGAAGACCGGGGACTCCTCGATGCTCAGCCGCACCCACAGGCCGACCAGTACGAGCACCGCGCTGAGCAGGAACGGGATGCGCCAGCCCCAGCTCTTGAAGGCCTCGTCGGACTGGACCAGGGCGAGCAGCCACAGCACGCCGGTGGCGAGCAGGTTGCCGAGCGCCACACCGGCCTGTGGCCACGAGGACCAGAAGCCGCGGCGGGCGTCGTCGCCGTGTTCGGCGGCCATCAGCACCGCGCCGCCCCATTCGCCGCCGACCGCGAAACCCTGCGCGAGCCGGCAGATGAGCAGCAGGATCGGGGCGCCGACGCCGATGCGAGGGTAAGTGGGCAACAGACCGATCGCGACGGTGGCGGCGCCCATCAGCATCAGCGAGACGATCAGCATCCTCTTGCGGCCGACCCGGTCGCCGAAGTGTCCGAAGACGACCCCGCCGAGCGGGCGGGCCGCGAAGCCCAGGGCGTAGGTGCCGAAGGCGAGCAGGGTGCCGGTGACCGGGTCGGATTTGGGGAAGAACAGGGTGCCGAAGACCAGGGCGGCGGCGGATCCGTAGAGGAAGAAGTCGTACCACTCCACGGCCGTGCCGACCAGCGAAGCGAAGACGACCTTGACGATCGGGGCACGTGTGGTGGTCGACATGTGCATCCTTTCCCAGCGCGAGGGTGTGTGACGTAGGTAACGGGACGCTACGTCCTCGCACGTCACCGAGCCCATGGCAGCGATCCACACATCCACCTGCGGCTAGGTGTGGTCGACCGCCAGCGGCGCGCGCAGGCGATGCAGACGAAGAGCCAATTGCAGATCGAGTACGCGGCGGGGATGCTGCCAGTCGTCGCCGAGCAGCTGCGCCACCCGGTCCAGCCGCTGCGTGACCGTGTTGACGTGCACGTGCAGCGCGTCGGCCGCCCGGGCCAGCCCGCCACCGCAGTCGAAGTAGACCTCCAGCGTGGTGGTCAGCGCGGTGCCGCGGCGCTCGTCGTACTCGACGACGGGGCCGAGCACCGTGTGCACGAAGCCGGTCACGTCGCGGCGCTCGCCGAGTAGCAGACCGACGTACCCCAGCTCCTCGGTGCCCGCGCCGGTCCCGGACCGGCCGAGGGTGATCAGCGCGCTCAGGCATTGATCGGCCTCGCGGTACGCGGGCGCCACCGCCGTGGCGCCGCGGACCGGGCCGGCCCCGCCCGCGGTGACCGGCCGCCCCAGCGCCCGGCTCAGCTCGCGGGCCACCTGCCGGGCGGTGCCGGCCGGATCCTCCCCCGGCAGCATCAGCGTCACCCGGGCGTCACGGCTCATCGCGAGCCCGCGCCGCCCCGCGGCGAAGGTGCGCGCCCAGGAGACCGCGCGCTGCCGCAGCCCGTCGCCGGTGTCCTCGCCGGCCACCACCACCACGTACGGCGCGTCGACGTCGAGCCCGAGCCGTCCGGCTCGGTCGCGCACCGCGTCCGGGTCGCGCACCGGCCGGCTGATCAGGTCGTCCAGCAGGTCGCCGCGGACCTGCGCCTCGGCCTCCGCGACGGTCCGGCGAAACAGCAGCAGCAGCGCGGTGACCTGCGCGGCGCGTTCCAGGATCCGCTGGTCGGCGGCGGCGAGCGGGCCCGGGTCGGGGCGGAAGACCAGGGCGCCCAGGTTGTCGGCGCCGGCCACGACCGCCGCGATGACCAGATCATGGCGGCGTACGCTGCGGCCCTCCCCGCGCGACGCCGCCACCGCCTCGTCCACCGTGCTCCCGTCCGGCTCGGGCAGGGTCGCCGCGACCCCCCGGGTGCGCGCGGTGGCCAGCGTGCGGCCGTGCGCGTCGATCACCAGCAGCGCGCCGCTGAGTACGTCGACCAGGTCGGCGGCCACGTCGTCGACCCCGCCGCCGCGCAGCACCAGGGCGGTCATCCGGTCGTGCGCGGCGGCCGCCCGTTCCACCGACGCGCTGTGCGCCTGGATGGTGGCGTTGGCCGCGGACAGTTCGGCCAACGCGGTCTGCGTCTCGCTGAGCAGCCGGGCGGTGTCCAGCGCCACCGAGGCGTGCGCGGCCAGCGAGAGCAGCAGCGCGACCTCCTCGCGGGCGAACGGCCGCTCCGCCCGGTTGGCGGCGAACAGCACGCCGATCACCGTGGAGCCCAGCCGCATCGGCACGCCGAGGATGGCGACCAGGCCCTCGTCGCCGACCCCCATGTCGATGTCGGTGGTGTGCGCGAACCGGGCGTCGGTCGGGTAGTTCGCCGTCGCGTACGGGGTGCCGGTCAGCGCGACCAGCCCGCCCAGGCCGGCGCCGGGCGGCAGCCGGAGGTTCTGGAAGCTGGCGGCGACCGACCCGTCGGTGATCCGCATGTACGTGTCGCCGCGCTCTTGGTCGTTGAGCGTCATGTAGGACACGTCGACGTTCAGCAGGGTGCGGGCCCGGTGCACGATGGCCCGCAACACCGCGTCGACGTCGCGCAGCCCGGCCAGGTCGCCGGCCGTGTCGTACAGCGCGGACAGCTCCTCCTCGCGCCGGCGGCGGCGTTCGAGCAGTGCCCGCACCCGCAGCGCGAGCAGTTTCGCCTGCTCCAGGTCGTCGAGCTCGGCGGCGGGGGCACCGGCGGCCCGGGCGGCGATCAGCGGCCGCTCGAACTCGACGAGGGCGGCCTCGCGGGCGAGCAGATCCAGATATGCAAGTCCCCGCGACATGTGCGCCACCCTATGGCCCGGGTGGTGACCTGTCACATGGGTGTTCTTCCCATGCCGCGAGCGCCGCGGGTGGAGGTCCGACACATCGGTCGGAGTTTTCCTCACGCCACCCCGGGCGAGGCCGATGGTGACTTCCGGACCCGCCCTGCGAGAAGAACGGCACGCCCGATGCGCCTGAAGTCCCGCTCCACCCGCGCGGCGCGGCTGCTCGTCGCCGCCGCGGGGCTGTGGTTGCTCGCCGGTGTGGTGTTCGGGGTCGCCGGGGTCTGCATGCCGGTGCCGGTCTGGGGGCTGTGGCCGATCGGGGTCGCCTCGGTGGCCACCCAGGTCGTCGCCGCGCTGCTCGCCGCGGCCACCGGGGTCGGGGCGTGCCGCCTCTTCTGGCGCCGGCTGTCGATCGCGTTCACCCTGCTCGGGCTGGCTGTCATCAGCCAGACCCGCGACGCGGTGCAGCACCCCGGGCAGGTGATCGCGATGGGTCCGCTGACCGGGGCGCTGTACTCCGCCGCGGTGTGTCTCGCCGTGGTCGCCCTGGTCCGGCTGCCCGGCCCGGTCCGTAGCCGGCGCGCGTCGGTCGCCGTCTGGCTGGACATCGCGATCGTCTCGGCCGCCGCCGGGATGATCGTGGTGCAGGGCCTGATCGTTCTGCCGTCCCCGGTGCCGGACGGGCCGCTGGCCACCACGCTGCGGGTGATCGTGGCCGCGGTGGCCAGCGCCGCGGTGCTGGCCATCGTCAAAGCCGGGCTGACCGGCGCCGGCGCGGTGCCCCGGGCGGCACTCTGGTTCCTCACCCCGGCCGGCCTGCTCGGGCCGGTCTCGCTGGTGCTCGCCGCCGCGTTCCGGTCCTGGCCGCACCTGAACAGCACGGTCGCCGCGGTGCTGCCGCTGGGCGTGCTGATCACCCTGTCCGCCGCGGCACAGACCCGGGCCAACCTGACGTGCTCCGACACCCCCGACACCTGGGAGGCGCCGGGCGAGGTCGCCCGCCGCGCCGGGATCAGCCGGGTCCCGTACGTTGCGGTCGGCGCCACCGTGATCATGCTGCTCGCGGTGACGCTGCGCACCGGCTACCTGCCGGCCGGGCTGGCCGCCGGCGCGGTGGTGCTGATCGTGCTGGTCCTCGTCCGTCAGCACGCGGCGCTGCGCGACAACAGTGTGCTCGCCGTCCGGCTGGCCGACCAGGCCAGGCTCGACGACCTCACCGGACTGCCGAACCGCCGGGCGTTCGTCGACGCCCTGCAGGGGCGCACCGGCGACACCACCGTCGCGGTCTGCGACCTGGACGCCTTCGCCGCCCTCAACGACCGGCTCGGTGACGCCACCGGCGACGCGATCCTGCGGCAGGCCGCCGAGCGGATCACCCTGACCGTGGGCGGTACGGCGCTGGTCGCCCGGCTGCTCGGCGACGAGTTCGGGGTGCTGCTGCCGGCCGGCCACCCGCTCGCGGACGGCGACGACCTGGCCACCGCGCTGCTGCACGCCTTCCAGGCGCCGCTGCACGACCTGCTGGTCACGGTGACCGTCGGGTCGGCCGGCGGCCGCGGTGCCGCCGTCCCCGACCTGCTGCGCCGGGCCGAGCTCGCCCTGCAGGCCGCGCAGCGGGTCGGCGCCAACCGGCACCAGCACCACACGCCCGACCTGGACGCCTCCGCCCAGCACCACGCCGACCTGGCCGCCGCGCTGCGTCGCGGCCTGGAACGCGGCGAGTTCCGGCTGGTCTACCAGCCGATCGTGGAGTTGCCGCTGGGCACCCTGCGGGCGGTCGAGGCGCTGGTCCGCTGGCACCCGGACGGCGGCAAGCCGGTGTCGCCGGCCGAGTTCATCCCGGTCGCCGAGCAGACCGGCATGATCGTCGAACTCGGCGCCTGGATCCTCGACACGGCCTGCGCCGACGCGGCCGTCTGGCAGCGCCGGTACGGCGCCGCCGCACCGCGGATCAGCGTCAACGTCTCCGCCCGCCAGCTGCTGGACCCGGAACTGCCGGCCCTGGTCGCCGCCGTGCTCGACCGGCACGGCCTCGCTCCGGACCAGGTCACCTGCGAGATCACCGAGACCGCGGTGTTCGCCGGCGGCCCGGCCCTGCACACCGTCACCGCGCTGCGCGGCCTGGGCGTCGGCATCGCCCTGGACGACTTCGGCACCGGGCACTCGTCGCTGACCCTGCTGCGCACCTGCCCGGTGACCACCCTCAAGGTCGACAAGTCGTTCATCGACGAGCTCAACGGCAGCCCGCAGCAGGAGGCGATCGCCGCGTCGCTGAGCGGCATCGCGACCACCCTCGGGCTGGGCGCGGTGGCCGAGGGCGTGGAGACGCAGGAGCAGGCCGACCGGCTGCTCGACCTCGGCTACCGCTACGCGCAGGGCTTCCACTTCGCCCGGCCGGCGCCGGCCGCCGACATCGACGCGTCCCTGCTGGCGGCCGTAGGCTGAGCGGTGTGCGCACGCTGATCGTCCGGGGCGGCTGGGCGGGCCACGAGCCGGCCGCCACCACCGACTCGTTCCTGGATCTCCTGCACGACCACGGCTGTGACGTACGCGTCGCCGACACCCTGGACGCTTATCGCGACCCGGTCGCCTACGACCTGATCGTCCAGTGCTGGACCGGCGCCCGGTTCACCGCCGAGCAGGAGGCCGCGCCGCACGATCACCGGCCGCGGGATCCGGTGGGCGGGTGGCAGAGCCGGCGACCGTGATCGAGACGCTTGAGCTCATCGGGGCGCTGTCCCCGCGCGGCCACGGGTCCCGGCCCGGGGCTCAGACGCGGCGGCGCAGGACCTTGATGCTGCGGCCGGGCAGGTCGACGCCCTCGGCGGCCGTCAGCGTCTCGTCGTGGTCCGCGGCCGGGTCGGCGGTGTCGACCTCGACGGCCCACTCCTTGCCGAACCCGGGGTCGGGGGCGGTGAAGCGCAGCGGTTCGTGGTGGGCGTTGAACATCAGCAGGAACGAGTCGTCCACGATCCGTTCGCCGCGCCGGCCCTGCTCGGTGATCGCGTCGCCGTTGAGGAACACCGTGACGGTCCGGGCGTGGCCGGCCTCCCAGTGCTCGTCGGCCATCTCGGTACCGTCGGGGGTGAACCAGGCGATGTCCGGCAGCGCCTCGCCGGCCTCGTGCACCGGGGCGCCGCGCAGGAACCGGCGGCGGCGGAAGACCGGGTGCCGGCGTTGCAGCATGATCAGCCGGCGGGTGAAGGTCAGCAGGGACGCGTTCGACTCGGCCAGCGACCAGTCGACCCAGGAGATCTCGTTGTCCTGGCAGTAGGCGTTGTTGTTGCCGCCCTGGGTGCGGCCGAACTCGTCGCCGGCCAGCAGCATCGGCACCCCCTGCGACAGCATCAGGGTGACCAGCAGGTTGCGCTGCTGGCGTGCCCGCAGGGCCACCACGTCCGGGTCGTCGGCCGGTCCTTCGACGCCGCAGTTCCAGGACCGGTTGTGGCTCTCGCCGTCGTTGTTGTCCTCGCCGTTGGCCTCGTTGTGCTTGTCGTTGTACGACACCAGGTCGTGCAGCGTGAACCCGTCGTGCGCGGTGATGAAGTTGATCGACGCGACCGGCCGGCGGCCGTCGTCCTGGTACAGGTCGGCCGACCCGGTCAGCCGGGAGGTGAAGTCCGCCAGGGTGGCCGGTTCGCCGCGCCAGAAGTCGCGGACCGTGTCCCGGAACTTGCCGTTCCATTCGGTCCAGGCAGGTGGGAAGTTGCCCACCTGGTAGCCGCCGTCGCCGATGTCCCAGGGTTCGGCGATCAGCTTCACCTGGGAGACGACCGGGTCCTGCTGGATCAGGTCGAAGAACGCCGACAGTTTGTCGACCTCGTGGAACTGCCGGGCCAGCGTGGCGGCCAGGTCGAAGCGGAAGCCGTCGACGTGCATCTCGGTCACCCAGTACCGCAGCGAGTCCATGATCAGCTGCAGCGTGTGCGGGTTGCGCATCAGCAGGCTGTTGCCGGTGCCCGTGGTGTCCATGTAATAGCGCGGATCGTCGTCGACGAGCCGGTAGTAGGCGCCGTTGTCCAGGCCGCGGAAGCTCAGCGTCGGGCCCATGTGGTTGCCCTCGGCGGTGTGGTTGTAGACCACGTCGAGGATCACCTCGATGCCGGCCGCGTGCAGCTCGCGCACCATCGCCCGGAACTCCTGGACCTGCTCGCCGCGCTGGCCCCAGGCGGCGTACGCGTTGTGCGGAGCGAAGAAGCCGATGCTGTTGTAGCCCCAGTAGTTGCTCAGGCCCCGCTCGGCCAGGTGGTGGTCCTGCACGAACTGGTGCACCGGCATCAGCTCGACCGCGGTGACGCCCAGCCGGGTCAGGTGTTCGATCACCGCCGGGTGGCCGAGCCCGGCGTAGGTGCCGCGCAGGTGTTCGGGTACCCCCGGATGCAGCCGGGTGAGTCCCTTGACGTGCGCCTCGTAGATCACCGTCTGGTGGTACGGGATGCGCGGCGGCCGGTCGTTGCGCCAGTCGAAGTACGGGTTGACCACCACCGCCTTCATCATGTGCCGGCCGCTGTCGAGGTCGTTGCGCGCCTCGGGATCGTCGAAGCGGTATCCGAACAGTGACTCGTCCCAGTCGATGTCCGAGTCGATGGCCTTGGCGTACGGGTCGAGCAGCAGCTTCGCCGGGTTGCAGCGCAGCCCCGCGGCCGGGTCGTACGGGCCGTGCACCCGGTATCCGTACCGCGTGCCGGCGGCGACGCCGGGCAGGTACCCGTGCCAGACGAAGCCGTCCACCGAGCACAGCCGGTGCCGTGTCTCGGTGCCGGCGTCGTCGAACAGGCAGAGCTCCACCCCGTCGGCGACCTCACTGAACACCGCGAAGTTGGTGCCCGTCCCGTCGTAGGAGGCGCCCAGCGGATAGCTGTTGCCCGGCCAGATCTCTTGCACCACGTGACGCCCCCGTCGACGCCGGACGCCGCCTGGACGCCCGGACCACTCCCCCGATGCAGCGCCCGGCGCTGCGGAGAGGGGAGATACCCGGTGCGATATGTCCGAAACGAGGGAAATGCGAGCCCGGGACCCCGCGGGGTCCCGGGCAGCCCGGTCAGCGCTCGGCGCGGCGGGACAGCAGCAGGCCGAGAGCGATCATGCCGACCCCGAGGCCGAGGTGCAGCCAGTCGTCGGCGTTGTTGAGCGGCACGACGTTGGCCGCGGCGTCGTCGCCGACGACCAGCCCGTACACCCAGAGGACCAGGTAGATCGCGCCGCCGCCGATCAGGAACCGGCGCGCGCCGGGGACGGTGCGGGCCAGCGCCAGACCGGCCAGCCCGAACAGCAGGTGGACGATGTTGTGCAGGACCGACACCTGGAAGACGCCGAGCAGGTGCGCGTCCGAGTGGTGCCCGGCGAACGTCATGTCGCCGTAGTCGGTGGTGACGCCCGGGACGAAGCCGAGCACGCCGACGAGCAGAAAGACGACGGAGACGACGAGGGCCGCGGTACGAAGCGGACTGCGGGCCGCCAGGGCATCGCCGGCGCCGCTGCGGTGGGTGACCATGGGAGATCCTTCCGGAAGGGGACGGCCCGCATGCCCGACGCGGATCCCGGTAAACCCGCCGATCGAACTCCGTCGCTACCGCCCGCAACCTCGGGGAGCGCTCCTGCCCCTGGCGGACGCCCGCCTGGCGCACGTCTCGGTGCGGACCCTGACCGGTGCCTTCGTGGCGGCGACCGGGGTGACACCGCTGCAGTACCAACAGGATCTACGGATGGGGCACGCCGAGCTGCCGCTGGCCACCACGGACCGGGCGGTGGAGCAGGTGGCGCGGGACTGCGGATATGCGGATCCGCGGCATTTTCGGCGGCTTTTCACCCATCGGTACGGGGTGTCGCCGCGGGCGTTCCGGGCGGCGGTGGCATGATGCGGCGCCTGCTGCGGATCGTGCTCGCTCTGGTCGCCCTCTCCGGCGGCCTCATCGCGATCCCGGACTACGCCGTGGCCACGGCTCCGGAGCCACAGATCGTGGTCGTCCCGGCGTTCACCGATCCCGCCGCGGCGGCGGAGGCCCCCCTGCGGGAGCTGGTGAACCGCGTACACCGTCGTGGTGGTCTGGTCATGAGCGTCTGCTCCGGCGCCAAGGTCCTGGCCGCGACCGGCCTCCTCGACGGCCGCCGGGCCACATCCTTCTGGGCCGACCTGCCCGGCCTGCGCCACGACCACCCGGCCACCACCTGGCTCGCCGGCACCCGCTGGGTCGAGGACGGCAGCGTGCTGACCACGGCCGGCGTCAGCTCCGGCATCCTCGGCGCCCTGCACCTGGTCGACCGGTACGCCGGTCCCGCCGAGGCTGCCCGGATCACCGCCCGCCTCCACTACCCGGACGCCCCGGTTCCCGGACGCCACCTCTCGCTCGCCGACTACCCGTACGGCCTGCACGCGGTGCTGCCCTGGTTCCAGCCCACCTACGGCCTGGGCCTCACCGACGGCGTGCCCGAAACAGACACCGCCGCGGCGGCCGAGCTGTACGGCGGCGTCGGCTTCACCGCCCGCGTCGTCCCGGTCGGCGACCACCGCATCGTCACCACCGCACACGGCCTGCGGCTGGTCGCCACCCCGATCGGCGACGCGCCCCACCTGGACCGGCTGATCGTGCCGGGCGTGACCGCGACGACGCTGACCGGCGCCCCCACCTTCCTGCCGCGGACCGCGGCCCGGCCCGGCGACTCGGCGTTCGACCCGGTCCTGCGCGACATCGCCCGCACCGACGGCCGGGCGACCGCCGTCACGGCCGCCAAGTACATCGAATACCCGGTGCCCGACCTGCCCGCCTCCGGCCGCCCGTGGCGGCTCATCCTGCTCACGTTCGCGCTGGTCACCGTCGTGATCGCGATTGCGGCCGGTCGATGGCGCATAAAGCGGGCGACGCAGGGCATCCGGGCCGCATGACTTTCGCAGTGGTGACCGGAGCGTCCAGTGGAATCGGCTACGAACTGGCCCGGCAACTCGCCGAACACGGCTACGACCTGCTGATCATCGCCGAGGATGAGGGCATCGAGGAGGCCGCGGCCGACCTGCGCCGGGACGGGCGTAACCAGGTCACCGCGGTCCGCGCCGACCTTGCCGACCGGGCCGGCGTGGCGCAGGCGTGGGCGGCGGTCGAGGCGACCGGCCGGGACGTCGAGGTGCTGGCCCTCAACGCCGGCCGGGGCATCGGCGGAGAGTTCGTCGGCGGCACCGAGCTGGCCGATGAGCTGAACGTGATCGACGTGAACGTCACCTCCACCGTGCACCTGGCCAAACTGGCACTGCCCGGGATGGTCGCCCGCGGCTCCGGCCGGGTGCTGTTCACCTCGTCGATCGCGTCCATGATGCCGGGCACCTACCAGGCGGTGTACAACGCGTCGAAGTCGTTCGTGCAGTCGTTCGCCGAGGCGGTGCGCGCCGAACTCAAGGACACCGGGGTGACGGTCACCGCGCTGATGCCCGGGCCGACCGAGACAAACTTCTTCCACCGGGCCGAGATGGACGACACCCGGGTCGGATCCAGCCCGAAGGACGACCCGGCACAGGTCGCCGAACAGGGCATCCGGGCGCTGCTGGAGGGTCGGGAGAAGGTGAACGCCGGCTCGCTGAAGACCCGGGCGCAGGCGGTGGCCAGCAAGGTGATGCCGGACAGCGCCAAGGCCGAGATGCACCGGCGGATGGCCGAGCCGGGCTCCGGATCGTGACCGCACTGCTGGAACTCGGGCAGGCGCTGAAAGCGGCCGGCTACGAGTTCACCACGGTCACGCCGGCCACCCACGCGCGGGTCAACGCGCGGCCGGCCAACGCGGAGGCGCACGACCTGCGGGACGTGTTCGGCTGGAGCCGGCCGTTCCGGCCCGCGGTGCTGCCGGCCGGCCTGCTGGAGCTGCTGCGGGCGGCCGACGCCGTCGAGGCGGATGGGGAACTGCTGCGCAGCCGGGTGCGGTTCTCGACGTACGACGGCGATCTGTTCCTGCACTCCGCCTTTCCGACCGACGCGGCGGACTCGGTGTTCTTCGGCCCGGACACCTACCGCATGGCGGACGCCGTCGCCGCCCACCTGGAAAGCCGGGCGGAACCGGTGGCCAGGGCGGTGGACATCGGTTGCGGCACCGGCGCGGGCGCGATCACGATCGCGAAGCGGGCGCCCGGGGCCGAGGTCCTGGCGGTCGACATCAACGACACGGCGCTGCGGTACGCGCAGATCAACGCCCGCCTCGCCGGCACCCCCGGGGTCACGCCGCGGCGCAGCGACCTGCTCGACCACGTCGACGGCGACCTCGACCTGATCGTGTCGAACCCGCCGTTCATGGTCGACCCGGCCGGGCGCACCTACCGCGACGGTGGTGGCGCCGACGGCAACGACCTGAGCCTGCGGATCGTCGACGCGGCCGCCAAACGGCTCGCCCCGGGCGGCGCGCTGGTGCTGTTCAGCGGCACCGGGATCGTCGGCGGCCGGGACCCGCTGCACACCGCCGCCGCCGAACGGCTGTCCGGAACCGACCTGACCTGGACGTACCGGGAGGTCGATCCGGACGTGTACGGCGAGGAGCTGGACGGCCCGGCCTACGCGCACGCCGAACGGATCGCGGTGGTGCTGCTGACCGCCACCCGCCCATGGTGAGGACGGTCGGGGTCGAGGAGGAGTTCCTCCTGCTCGACCCGGCCACCGGGGTCAACCTGCCGGTGGCCGGTCGGGTGGTGGCCGCGCTGCCGGAGTCGCTGCGTCGGCGCAGCCGCCGCGAATTCCGGCCCAGCATGCTGGAGATGGTCTCGGACGTCTGCGTCGAGGCCGACGACCTGGCCCGGCAACTGGCCCAGAACCGGGGCGCGGCCGGCGCGGCGGCCGCCACCGCGGGGGTCCTGCTGGTCGCGGTCGGCGCCAGCCCGGTCGCCGAGCCGGACCGGGAACCGGACGACGACCCGCGGTTCCGGGCGATCACCGACTTCTACGGCCCGGTCGCCCGGGACCCGGCGCTGTGCGGCTGCCACGTGCACGTCGGCGTCGACGATCCGGAGCACGCCGTCGAGGTGTGCAACCGACTGCGCCCCGACCTGCCGCTGATCCAGGCCCTGTCGGCGAACTCGCCGCTCTGTGAGGGAGCCGACACCGGGTACGCCAGCTGGCGCAGCGTCCAGTTGCGGCGCTGGCCGGCACTCGGCCCGTGGCCGCACGCGGGGTCGGTAGCGGAGGTCGAGGAGACGGTGGCGGCGCTGGTCGCGGCCGGCGAGATGATGGACGCCAGCATGGAGCTGTGGTGGGCACGGCCGTCCCGGACGTTTCCGACGGTCGAGGTGCGGGTGGCGGACGTGGGCCCGGCACCGGCCGACGCGGTGCTGCTCGCCATGCTGGTCCGCGGGCTGGTGGAGACGTCCACCGAGGGGCCGATGGTCAGCGATCTGCTGCTGACCGCGGCGCACGGGAACGCGGCGCGCAGCGGGATGGGAGGCACGCTGCTCTGTCTGCGCACCGGGCGGGCGCGCCCGGCGTGGGACCTGGTGGGCGAGATGGTGGACCGGATCGCGCCGGCCCTGCGCAAGGCGGGGGATCTCGACGCGGTCGTCGCCGGGCTGGACCGGATCCGGCGTGAGGGGACCGGGGCGGACCGGCAACGGCGTCTGCTCGCGGCACCGGGCACGACGATCCCGGCGATGCTGCGGGCGTTCAGCGTGTCGCCCGGAGACCGTCCGGCGACGGCCTGACCGGCCGGGTCAGGCTGCCGCGGCCCTCGCCCTGAGGGTCGTCGTCGAGCTGTGGGAGTTCACTCGCGCAGCGAGGTGTGGCCCGCCGCCCAGGCGTCGAGCACCGCGGTGGCCCAGAGGTTGTCGACGGCCAGCGCGCAGCGGGCGCCCCACAGCACCTGCCCGGCCAGCTCCGGCTCGGCCAGGGCGAACGTGCCGCACATGTCGTGGGCGGCGATCTGCTCGTGCACCGCGTCCGCTTCCACGTGCTCGTCGTAGAAGGCGGTCGCGGCCGGGTCGCCGCCCAGCCGGCGCAGGCCGTTGCCGTACGACCGGTTCGGCAGCGACGAGGTCATCTCGTAGGCGGCCAGGTGGCCGAGGACCGCGCCGCGGCGGGCCCGGTGCAGGCCGAAATACGACATCAGATTGTTCACCGCGAGCGTCGCGGCCGGCACCGCGTCCAGGTAGGCGTGGTAGCCCAGGTCCAGGCCGAACCAGCTCATCGTCTGCTTGAACAGCTCCTGGTGCATCCGGCCGGTGACGCCGCCGCCGTACTCGTCGAGCTGGATCTCGATCAGCGCCGCCTTGGCCCGGCCGCCCAGCCGCGGGATCGCCCAGCTGTGCGGGTCCGCCTCCCGCAGGTGGTAGATCGAGCGGTGCACGACGAACTCGCGGAACTGCTCGCGGGTGGCCCGGCCGCGCAGATAGCCGGAGAGCGACGGGCCGTCGTCGGCCGCGACGATCGCCGCCAGCTGCGCCGGAACCGTCGACGGGTCGGCCGGTTCCGGGGCGCCGACCAGGGCGTGCAGGGTGTCCGCGTAGCGGCTCTCCAGATCGGTGCGCAGCCGGAGCAGGTCCGGGTCGTGCTCCCAGGCGTCGTCGACGCCGTCCCAGCCGCGGTAGGCGAGCTCGTAGCAGACGAACAGCGACAGCTGCAGGTCCTCGTCGCTGTCCGGTTCGGCGGTCAGGTCCCGGGTGACGCCGCCGAGGGTGTCGATCAGGGCGCTGGACAGGGATCCGCGTGGGGACGGCAGTTTCATGGGCGCTCGAATTCCCGTTTGCGGCGGGCCGAAACGGGGATCACGCACGCCATGACATCGACCATCACCCCGTACGAGGACGGCCCGCTGATCGTGCGCGGCGACTTCGAGCTGCGCACCCCGGACGGCGACGTGATCGACCCGGCGCGCGCCACGATCGCGCTGTGCCGGTGCGGCAAGTCGGCGGACAAGCCGTTCTGCGACGGCACCCACAAGACGTTCCGGTTCCGGGCCGGAACCGGACGCGACAACGACCCGCCGGCGCTGCTGACCCAGGGCGGCCAGCCGGCTCCAGAAGGGCGCTAGGGCGGCCGCTCCCCCGGTCAGCATGCTGACCGCGACCCGCTCGTCGCTGTCGTGCCAGCGGTCCTCGGGCAGCCCGGTACCGAAGAACAGCAACGGGGCACCGAGCCGACCGGCGAGCAGGTCGGCCGGGCCGCTGCCGGCGTTGCCAGTCGGTCAGCTCCCGGACCAGCTCGCCGGTGTGCGCGGTGATGAACTCGTGAACGCTGTCAGCCATCCGGCGCGGTCACCCGCGACACGGCGCTTCATTCCGGCGGCTCCATCCCCTGACGACGGGCTTCGCTGCGCCGGAAGTGCCAGCTCGCGGCACTCAACCCGATCACCACGGCGCCGGTGATCAGATCGTTCCAGGTCGCCGTCGTCGAACCGGTGTACCCCCGCACGAACGGCGAGACCATCACCCAGACCGCGACCAGCCCGGTCACCGCATTGACCCAGTCGGTGCCGAACGGATCCACGGCGCGCACATAGGCCAGGACGACCAGGGCAAGGCCCGACAGGACATCACTCCAACCGGCGTACGCCACCACCGCCGCCTGATGGTCGAAAAGCAGCGGCGCGGCGGTCAGCCAGACCCCGGCCAGCACCATCAGCTCGCTGGGGGTGTGCAGGAACTCGGAGATCAACCGTTTGCTGTCGCGGGCCGGATGCCAGTGCCGCAGGGGTGGGCTCAGATGCATGGGGTCGAGGATCCCACGCCCCACCGGCCCGCCAGGCCGTTTCGCCGGACGCGGAGGCCGCGGCCCGGCGTCCGGCGGGCCGCGGCCGGGTGAGCGATCTCGGCCGCGTGGCGTGCCGGCGGCTAATTCGTCAGGGACAGGGCCCGGCTCGGGCAGATGTCGACGGCTGTCCGTGCCCGCTCGACGGCCTCGTCGTCCGCCGGGGTGTCCCGCAGGACGACGACGGTGCCGTCCTGCTCGCTCTGGTCGAAGGCGTCGGGGTCGGTCAGGACGCACTGGCCCGCTCCGACGCAGCGGTCGAGGTCCGCCACGATCGTGGTCATGCGTCCTCCCAGGTCACCGGCACCTCGTGGATGCCGTAGATGAAGGCGTCGTCCTTGTAGGGCAGCCGGTCGGCGGGTTGGGCGAGCCGCAGCGTCGGGATCCGGCGCAGGAGGGTGTCGAAGACGATCTGCAACTCCATGCGAGCCAGGTTCTGGCCCAGGCACTGGTGGATGCCGAAGCCGAAGGCGACGTGGTTGCGGGCGCCCCGGTCGAGCTTGATCTCTTCGGCCTCGTCGAAGGCCGAGGGATCGTGGTTGGCGGCGTTGCTCAGGGCCAGGACGGGGTCGCCGGCCCGGATGGTCACGCCGCCGATCGGTACGTCCTCGACCGCGACGCGGGAGTTGGCGAACTCGGCGATGGTGTAGACCCGCAGCAACTCCTCGATCGCGGGGAGCGTACGCGCCGGGTCCTCGCGCAGTGCCGCCAGGTCCGCCGGGCGCTCCAGCAGTGTCACCACGCCGAGCGAGATCATGTTGGCGGTGGTCTCGTGGCCGGCGATCAGCAGCAGGAAGGCCAGCGACAGCACGTCCTCGGGGTCGTTGCCCTGGGCGAGCTGACGGCCCAGCAGGTCGTCGGGCGGGTCGGCGGCCTTCTCGGCGATCAGGTCTTTGAGATAGTCGCGCAGCTCCGTGGCCGCCTGCCGCCGGTACTCGGCCGTGACGGCGCGGCTCAGCAGGGCCGAACTGTGGCTCTGGAAGAACTCGTGGTCACGGTACGGAACGCCGAGCTGCTCGCAGATGACCAGCGACGGCACCGGCAGAGCGAGGGCCGGTACGAGGTCGGCGGGACGCGGACCCGCCAGCATGGCGTCGATGTGGTCGTCGACGATCTGCTGGATGCGGGGGCGCAGGGCGGCCATGCGACGCACGGTGAACTCGCCGACCACGGCCTTGCGGGCGGGACCGTGCTGGGGCGGGTCCAGCTGGATGATCGATGGGCGCATGAGGTCGAAGCCGGGTTGCTCGCGGGTGAACCGGGGGAAGTTCGGATGCTGACGGTCCGAGCTGAACCGCGGATCGGTGAGCATGGCGCGGATGTGTTCGAGCCGGCTCAGCGCCCAGGCGACCTGGCCGCTGGGCAGAGTGAGTCGGGAGATTCCGGATCCGGTGTCCCGGATGCGGGTGTGCTCGTCCGGGGGCGCATACGGGCAGCGTCGGGTGGTCTGCAGGGCGGGAGCAGTCACCGAGAACCTCCATCGGTCACAGTCGACCTTAAGCGGAATAAAATCCTCCGTTTCCTGGCCGAGAATAGCTCCGAATCCGGACATTCGTCCAGAGTCGGCTTCGAGGTCGTCAGGAATCCAGGTGGAGGTCGGTCACGCTGATCGGGTCGCCGGGAAGCACGCTCTGCCCGCCGGAGTGCAGGCCGTCCAGGATGAGCGTCATGCAGCGCCGCATCAGCAGGTCGGACATCTCCGCGGACCGGCTCGGTGGCGGTTTGAGCAGGAGAGACACCACCGCGAACACGTCACCGGCGCCGACGTCGGAGCGCATCGAGCCCTCGGCCTGGGCCCGCTCGACCAGGTGCTCCACCACGCCGAGCACCGCGGCGCGGGTGTGCCGGAAGTCGGGTGCCTCTCGCAGGGCCTGCCGCGTGTGCTCGTCCATCATGGTGACGTGTGTGCTGAACCGCAGGTCGACGGCCCGGCGGACGATCCGCGTGAGGGCGTCCCAGGCGGTCGGCTCCTCCTCGATCGCGGCGTGGGCGTCGGCCAGGACCGCCGCGAGGCTCTCCAGGGCCACGGCGCGCAGCAGAGCCCCCCGGTCAGGGAAGCGGCGGTAGAGTGTGCCGACGCCGACCCCGGCCCGCCGGGCGATCTCGTCCATCGGCGCCCCCGGGCCGATCTCGGCGAACACGACGCGGGCCACGGCGACGATCTGGTCGCGGTTGCGCTGGGCGTCGGCCCGCAGTCGTGTTGTCTCGGCCCTCATCGAATCCTCCCGCGTTCCCGGCAGATTAGCCGGGCGCGGTCGTGCCGGCCACCGGCTGCCCGTCCGCAGCCGGCGGCATTCGGGCAGGATTGTTGCCCACCCCATCACCGTCACCGGCGGCCTACCGGTCCCCAGCGCCGGCATCATGTCGTCCTCTCGATGCCCAGGCGGTCACCATCGGTGTCCCGAGGGCGATGCGCGTACTCGGATCTACCGATGAAGGGTGTTCGACGATTACATCGATCACGCCTGGACGTTGCAGGAAATCCAACCAGGTGTCTCGGTGGACGGGCCGCATTTCTTCGACTTCAAGGCCTGTCTCACCAAAGGCATCATGGTTGGGGAACGGCGAAGTGACGGGATGCGCCCGCCCGGGGTCACTGTTCTGCCGCCGACTTGTGCGGACGGGGTGCGAGCCGGCACCGGTGCCGCATGGTGCAGCAGCGCTTCCGGCAGCCTCCATACGGCTTTCACGCCAGGGTGGAGCCGGTTCCCGTCCGTGCTGCAATTTGCTACGATCCTTGGCCGGAGTTCTGCGGCAGGGAAGGACGCCTGTGGATGCCCGCATCGCGATCAATGGCTCGGATAACGACCGAATTGCCCTCTGGGACTGGCTGCTCAATGAACGTGAACTGCGCGGCAGGGTGAGGCGGGAAGCCATTTCCCGAGTGGGCGAGATGGGCGGCCAAATTGAATACGTGGTCAGCGCCGCTGTCAGCGCCGGCGCCGTGTGGGCCACCCTGGCCAGGACACTCTCCGTCTGGCTCCTGCAGCGACGCTCCGATGTGACGATCACGATAACCGGTCCGGGTGGCCGCAAGATACAGGTCAACGCGAAGCGCACCAAGGACCCGGAGGCACTTGTCCGCCAAGTGCTCGACGCGAGCGCGGAATCGCAGTGATCCGTCTACCGGATCCCCAGCGCTCCTATGCCGTCCTGGTCGGCGTCTGGTCCTACGACGCGGATGAGATCCTCGACCTACCCGCGGTGGAGAACAACCTTTCTGCGCTGCGAAGGGTTTTGACCGATCCCGACCGGACGGGGCTGCCCGCGGAACACTGCATCACCGTCCGTAACCCGCGCGACGCGCGCGGAGTTTTCCGGAAACTGCGGCAATACGCCGCCCGCGCCGAAGACACCCTGCTGTTCTACTTCGCGGGCCACGGCTTCACCGGCGACCGTAACGAGCTTTACCTGAGTCTGAGCGAAACACATCCAGACGAGTTGCCGGTGAGCGCTATCGCCTACGACGTGGTCCGCCAACTGGTCAGGGAAAGCCCAGCCCGCAACCGGGTCGTCGTGCTCGACACCTGCTTCTCCGGGCTCGCCGTGCAGGACATGGCGGGCAACCCGGCAGCGACGGTCCTCGGCCAGGTCGGCATCGAAGGCACCTACATTCTCACCTCCACCGAACGAAATGCCCCGGCGCTCGCCCCGCCCGGTGCGCGATACACGGCCTTCACAGGTGAACTGTTGCGGCTGCTCGTCAACGGCGTGCCGGAGGCCCCCCGCCTACTCACGTTCGCCGAAATCTTTCGGCACCTGCTGACAGCCATGCTGGCCCGGGGGCTTCCGGTCCCGGGCCAGCGGGGAACCGGCACCATCGACCAGCTTGCGCTGACCCAGAATGCATGGCAGGACCGCGCTGCCGGCCCGGCCATCGGCTCGAGGCCGGCCCATCCGTACAAGACAGGCGCAGGCGGACTGCGAATCCGCCGGGCAGTATTCGACGGCATCGTGGCGCATTGCCTGGCGGTTCATCCCATCACAGCGTGCGGCCTGGTCGCGGGCCCGATCGGTTCGAACCGGCCGGAACGTTTCATTCCGATGTGGAACGCCGCCGCATCGATGACATTCTACGAGTTCGATCCGCACCAGCAGCTTGCCGTCTGGCGAGAGATGGATGCCAACGATGAGGAGCCGGTAGCGATCTACTACTCTCACACCGCTACGGAAGCCTTCCCATCACGAACCACTGTCGCGTTCGCCGGCGAGAAGAACGCGCACTACATTATCGTGTCGACCCGCGATCCCGACGCCGTCCAATTCCGATCGTTTTTGATCCGGGACGGTGAGGTAACCGAGGAGCCTGTCGAGGTGATCTAATCTCGGCACTCCAGTAGTGCGTGTCGGAAGTGACTCGACGGTTCGGGCGTGAGGCATGTCAGTTGCCGCGCAGAGCGTCCCGGGTAGGCTCGGCCGGTAGGCGATGCGACTGCCGCGGCGCAACCCGAACGCGCAGGCCGCGAGCCGGACGGCGAGGACGAGCAACACTCCGGCCGGGCCGACGGAAGCGGACACCACATCGTCGACCGGTTGCCCCGCCAGGACCAGAGCGGTCATGGTCGCCGCCATCATGCCCAGGAGCAGCCGCGCGATCGTGAGCTGACCCCCGAACGCACCGGTCACCGCCGCCGGCCGGCGGCGTGGACACGATCGACCGTGAGGCACCTGAAAAAGTTACCGGCTTCCCGGGCATCTAGGAGCCCGGTCGCCGGGTCGGGCTGTGTGGCTGCCGAGAGCCGTCAGGCGGGCAGGCGGACCTCGAAGCGGCAACCGCCGGTGATGTTGTGGGCGCCGACCCGGCCGCCGTGGGCTTCGACCAGGCCGCGGACGATGGCCAGGCCGAGGCCGCCGCCGGCGCCGGTCGCGCCGTCGTCCGGGGTGCGGGCGCGGCTGCCGCGGAAGGCGACGTCGAAGAGGCGGGGCAGGTCCTCCTCGGGGATGCCGCCGCAGCTGTCCGAGACGGCGAACCACACCTCGCGGGTGTCGCCGCCGGCGGAGATCTCGATGATGCCGTTCGCCGGGGTGTAGCGGACCGAATTGGTGAGCAGGTTGCTGACGATCCGGTTGAGTTCGGCCACTCCCCCGGTCACCGTGGGCCAGCTGTCGCAGGCGGCGACGACCCGGATGCCGCGGCCGGCGGCGAGCGGGCCGACCGCGGCGACCGCGTCCGAGACCACGTCCCGCAGGGGCAGGCTGGCCGGGGTCAGCCGGAGCGTGCCGGCGTGGATGCGGGACAGTTCGAACAGGTCGTCGACCAGGCCGCTCATCCGATCGGTTTCGGCCGCGATCCGGCGGTGGTATTCGGCGACGCCGGCCCGGTCGGCGACGACACCGTCCTGCAGGGCCTCGGTCATCGCGCGCAGGCCGGCGAGCGGGGTGCGCAGGTCGTGGGAGACCCAGGCGACGAGTTCGCGGCGGCCGGCTTCCATCCGGCGTTCCCGTTCGCGGGCTTCGGCGGCCCACACCGCGGCGGCCGCCAGGCGCCGGCCGAAGACGATGCCCAAAGCCAGGCTGACCAGGGCCGAGGCGGCGACGGTGAGCAGCACGACCTGCATGTCGTGGGCGGACAGGAACATCGCCCGGGCGACCGTGGTGACCCCGGCGACGACCGCGGTGATGGTGATGCCGAGCAGCACGCAGACGTGCACGGCGATCGATCGGCCGCGGAGCAGCCGGAGCAGGCCGGCGCCGCACACGCCGACGGCGGTGCCGGCGGCCAGCGAGTAGAGGCCGATCAGCAGGATGTCACGCATCGGCGGCCGGCTCCCAGCGGTAGCCGACGCCCCACACGGTGACCAGCCGCGCCGGGCGGGCCGGGTCGGCTTCGACCTTCTCCCGGAGCCGCCGGACGTGCACGGTGACCGTGGACTGGTCGCCGAACTGCCAGCCCCACACCCGGTCGAGCAGTTGCGCCCGGGAGAACGCCTGGGCCGGGTGGCGCAGCAGGAATTCGAGCAGGTCGAATTCGCGGACGGTGAGCGCGAGCGGCTGCCCGGCGCGGTGCGCGGTGCGCCGGCCGGTGTCGGCCACCAGGTCGCCGTCGCGCAGCAGGGCCGGGGCCGGGGCGGCGGCCGGGGCGGTGCGGCGCAGCACCGACCGGACCCGCAGGGTGAGTTCGCGCGGGCTGAACGGTTTGGTCACGTAGTCGTCGGCGCCGACCTCGAGGCCGAGCACCCGGTCGCTCTCCTCGCCGAGCGCGGTGAGCATGACGACCGGGAGTCCGGGCTGGTCATGCTGCAGGCGGCGGCACACTTCGAGGCCGTCGAGGCCGCCGAGCATCAGGTCGAGCACGACCAGATCGGGGCGTTGGGCGTCGACGGCGGCGAGCGCGGACAGTCCGTCGGCGGCCAGTCGCACGTGGCAGCCGTCCTGTTCGAGGTAGCGGCGCACGACGTCGCTGACCGTCGGGTCGTCGTCGACGACCAGCACCTGGTGGGTCACCACCGCAGGCTACCCAGGCGGACGCCGGCGGCGCCCGTCCGAGAGTCTTTCGATTCCCTTACGGCAGGCGAGGACGGTCACGGCCGTCCCGATCAGGATCCCGATCAGATCGGTGCCGTACGACCTGGGCAGGATCGTCGGATTTCCGGGGTCGCGTCCGAATCCGAGCACGAGCGGCAGCGCGACGATCGTCACGGCCAGCCAGGCGGTCGTGATGATCCGCAGCGTCGGGGTGAGCCGGGGCAGCAGCCGGCCGGCCAGCAGCACCAGTGGCAGGAAGACCACGTCGTGCAGGATGAGAACCGCCAGGCCGAACACCGCGATGCCGGCCAGGTCCACCTGGTCGTCCAGGAGTGCGCCGCCCACCGCGTACGCCATGAGAATCAGACCGCCAGCGATCAGCACACGTCTCATCCGGCCCTCCGCACGGTGATCCGGTTGACCCATTTGGTCTGCAGCACGCCGGGCCGGTTCGGGGCGATCAGCCGGGCCGGGAAGCCGTGATCCGGGGCGAGAGGTTCGCCGCCGAGGCGGAGCGCGAGCAGGGTCCGGCGGTCGGCGAGATGCCCCTCCTGCACGATCGATGTCCGATAGCGGCCACCGCTCTGCAGGGACTCGACGACGGCCTCGCACCCGTCCGGAGTCACGGCGATCATTGCAAGAAGATCAATCAGCGGTACGCCGGTCCAGGTGCCCGTGGAGCTCCAGCCCTCCACGCAGGCGATCGGCAGGACCGAGGTGTGCAGTTCGAGGGCATGCAGGTCGGGCAGACTCAGCGAGACCGTGCGATCGAAACCGGTCACGGTCAGCCGGTATCCGGGGTCCAGGGCGGCGTCGCGAACCCCGGCGCCGAGGGCGGTGCTGTTCACCGGCAGTCCCTGGGGGCCGGTGCCCGGGCGCCGTGGCGCGAGCAGCGAGATCCCGGCGAGCGGCCGGACCGTCTGCCCCAGGGTGGCGACCGTGATCACGCCGGCCGCGACGGCACCGGCCACCAGAACCTCACGGCGCCCGGCGGCGTCGGTGCGGCCGGCGGGGCTGGCGGAGTCGACGGGGCCGGCGGGGTGGACAGGGCCGGCGGGGTGGACAGGGCCGGCGGGGTGGACAGGGCCGGCGGCGCCACCGGGGATGGCCGCGTCAACGGGGCTGCCGGAGTCGACGGAGTCGACGGGGCTGCCGGAGTCGGCGGCGCCGACGGGGATCGCCGGGTCGCTGCGGCGACGGCGGAGCGCTTCGCGGGTGATCGGGAGTTGCACGCCGATGTGGGTGAGCAGGGCGCCGGCGGCCAGCCAGGCCATCCAGTAGTGGGCGGTGGTGAAGAAAAACGGCATCGGGGCGTACCAGTGCGCGATGTTCAGGACACCGCTGAGCACCTGGAACAGCGCGGCGACGACCAGGACGGCGACCGAGGCGCGCTCCGCGGCGTGGCCGAGGCCGCGGACCGGCGGCCACTGGAACAGCCGCGGATAGACCGACCACAGTTTGAGGCCGAGCAACGGGACGGTGGCGAGCCCGGTCGCGACGTGCAGGCCCTGCGTGCAGCGGTAGAGCCCGGCGGGGCCGGGCGGCCACGGCAACCACCGGTTCGGATGCTGGGCCAGGTGGCTGAGCAGGCCGGTCACGAAGCAGATGGCGAACGCGGCGCCGAGCAGCAGCCCGAGCTGGCCGGTCAGCCTGGTGGAACGCCGATCGCCGGAGAAGGCGTCCGGGCGGAAAGGGCCGCGGCGCAGGCTGGCAGGTGGCGCCAGGAGCCAGGCCACGGCACGTCGCAGCGGCTCCGGCGGGCGCGGCAACCGGTTCACCGGGCGCCCCGACCGGTCAGTGAGGCGAACCATCGTCCCTCCTCGGTCCAGGTGCTGAGGACTGTCAGGCCGGCCTCGCGGGCGACGGCGGCCAGGTCGTCGGCGGCGACCTGGGCCCAGCGCAGCGGGGCGCCGGCCGGCTCGCCCGGGGTGTGCAGGGTGGCCGCGCCGGACCAGCTGCCGGTCCCCGGAGCCGCGAGTTCGGCGTGCACCCGGCCGGCCGGGGCGAGCAGCTCGTGACAGCGGCGCAGCAGGGCGACCGGGTCGCCGCCGATGCCGATGTTGCCGTCGGCGAGCAGCAGGTGGTCCCAGCGGCCGTGGCCGGGCAGCGGGGCGAACACGTCACGGCGCAGCGCCAGGGCGCCCCGGGCGCGGGCCAGGCGGACCGCGGCCGCGCTGACGTCGATGCCCAGGGCGGCCCGGCCGCGGCGCAGCAGGGCGCCGGTGAGCCGGCCCGGCCCGCAACCGACGTCCAGGGTCGCGCCGGTGCAACGGTCGAGCAGGCGGGTGTCGCCGGGCCGGTGGTCACGGCACCAGTCGGCGGCGTCGAACCTGGTCGTCCGGCCGGCCGGGTCGCGCACCAGCAGCGTGGTCCCGGCGCCGGTCGCGGCCCGGGCCAGCGCCCGGTCGTAGATGTCCAGGGCGGCCGGTGGACAGGCGATCGCGGGGGCGGTCACGCCGGCACCCCAGTCGTAGCAGCGCAAGCCCGGTCCCCGCCGGATCCCGCACCGTCCGCGATCCGGCTTCCGCCGAGTTCGTCGTCCGCCCCGACGCCGGCGGGGGAGGCCGCGGCCCGGCCGGGGGCCGCGGTGAGGCCCGCGTTGGTGAGGCCCGCCGCGGTGAGGCCCACCGCGGTGAGGCCCGCCGTGGTGACGGCGGCGGGGAAGCGGCTGCCGGGCGGGCACAGGGCGGCGACCAGGGTGGCGTCCGCGGCGGTGTCGACATCGCGCAGCGTCGGGAGCAGGGTGGGTTCGACGCCGCGGGCGCGCAGGGCGGCCAGGGTCAGCTCGCCGGTCTCGGCGGTGGACATGGGCACGGCGGGCAGGACCGTGGCGTACGCCGCAATCGGTAAGCCGAGGGCCCACCAGCCGCCGTCGCGGGCCGGGCCGAGCACCGCGCCCTCGTTGCGCAACCTCGTGGCCGCGGCCCGCAGCAGGGCAGCGGTCAGTTGCGGGGTGTCCATGCCGATCAACAGGGCCGGGACGCCGGGCAGCGCGGTGTCGGCGAACGCGTTCGCCAGCCGCTCCCCCAGGCCGTCGCCGCGCTGCCGGACACACGCCCAGCCCGGCGGGACCGGGTATTCCCCGTCGAGCACCAGCGTGTGCCGCCGGGCCGGCAGCGTGGACGCCGTGGCCAGGGTGTCGGCCAGCGCGGCGGCCGCGATCGCCGCCGCCTGCTCCGGGGTGCACGGCGGGCAGAGCCGGGTCTTGACCCGGCCGGGCACCGGGGCTTTCGCCATCACCAGCAGCTGGATCATCGGGCCAGCACCGCCCGCATGTCGTGCACCGCGCGCAGCGTGCCGCGGACCGAGCCGGTCACCTTCGAGCGGGTGCCGGCCGCCCGCGGCCGGTAGGAGACGTCCGTCTCGGCCACCCGCCAGCCGGCCCGGGCCGCGCCGATCAGCAGTTCCAGCGGGTAGCCGAACCGCCGGTCGCGCAGGTCGAGCGCGAGCAGCGCGTCACGGCGGGCGGCCCGGGCCGGGGCGATGTCGTGCACCGGCAGGCCGGTGTCCCGGCGGATCCGGTGGGCCAGGACCGCGTTCGCCAGCCGGGCGTGGGCCGGCCACGCGCCGGGCACGGTCGGCCGGCGGCGTCCGCAGGCCAGGTCCAGCTCGCCGGCGCGGACCCGGTCGGCGAGCAGCGGCAGCTCGGCCGGATCCAGCGAACCGTCCGCGTCGATCACGCACACCACCCCGTCGGCCGGGTCGGCGGCGAGCAGCCCGGCGTGCACGGCCGCGCCGTAGCCGGGGTGCGGCACGTCGATCACCCGGGCGCCGAGCCGGCGGGCCACGTCCGCGGAGCCGTCGGTCGACCCGTTGTCGGCGACGATCGCGCGGAAGCCGGGCGGCATCCGGTCCAGCAGCCACGGCAGGGCCGGGGCCTCGTTCAGGCAGGGCAGCACCACATCGGTCATGGCCGGAAAGTTAGCGCTGGTCAGGGCCCGGAAATCTTACGAAGTGCGGACGTCGCCGACAGTTCTTACGAACCGCTGACGGATCGGCGCGGGCCGGTGTCAACGGCGGCTCGCGGACCTAGCGTCGCTGCCGTGACGCACATTCTCGTGACCGGCGGGGCCGGGTTCATCGGCTCCCACGTGACCGCAGCGCTGCTGGCGGCAGACCATGACGTATCCGTGCTGGACAGTGGTCCCGGCGAGGTGCCGGCCGGGGTGCGGCTGCACCGGGCCGACGTCCGGGACCCGGAAGCGGTGCGGGCCGCACTGCGCGGGGTGGACGCCGTGGTGCACCATGCGGCGCTGGTCGGGCTCGGGGTCGGGCCGCAGGACCTGCCGGACTACGTGGGCAGCAACGACCTGGGCACCGCGGTGCTGCTCGCGGCGATGGCGGCGGCCGGGGTCCGGCGGCTGGTGCTGGCCAGCTCCATGGTGGTGTACGGGGAGGGCGCCTACTCGTGCACGACGCACGGACCGGTGAGCCCCGCACCGCGGGCGGCCGGGGATCTGGCCGCCGGCCGGTTCGAGCCGTCCTGCCCGCGATGCGGCCGGCCGCTGCTGGACGGGCTGGTCGGCGAGGACGCCGTGATGGATCCGCGCAGCGTGTACGCGGTGACCAAACTCAGCCAGGAACTGCTGGCCGGGGTGTGGGCGCGGGAGTGCGGCGCTTCGGTGGCGGCGCTGCGGTATCACAACGTATACGGGCCGGGGATGCCGAAGGACACGCCGTACAGCGGGGTGGCGGCGATGTTCCGGTCGGCGCTGGAGGGCGGCCGGGCGCCGCGGGTGTTCGAGGACGGCGGGCAGCGGCGCGACTTCGTCCACGTCGGTGACGTGGCGGCGGCGAACGTGGCGGCGTTGCGGGCGGAGCGGCCGGGATTCCGGGCGTACAACATCGCCTCGGGGCATCCGATCACCATCGGCGCGGTGGCTGCCGCGCTGTCCGAGGCCTTCGGCGGGCCGGGGCCGGTGGTGACCGGCGAGTTCCGGCTCGGGGACGTGCGCCATGTGGTGGCGTCGCCGGCCCGGGCGGCTGCGGAGCTGGACTTCCGGGCGGCCGTCCTGCCGTCTGTCGGCTTGAAGGAGTTCGCGTGCGCCCCGCTGCGCGGCTGACTTCCGGGCCGGTCCGTCTCCATGGTCTTCCGCGGGGCGATCGGTGGGCGCTCGCCGGGGTGCTCGGCCTGGTCGCGGCGGCCGCGGTGGTCGGGGCGGCACTCGGCGGGGCGGGGCATCCCGTGCTCGCGCCGGCCGCGCCGATCTTCGGGCACGTGCGGCCGCACATCGGGCCGGGAACGCCGCTCGCCCTGGCCGTCGCGATCGCGGTGATCCGCTGGGGGCCGGCCCTGGCGGCGACCCTGCCGTGGCGGCGGCTGCTGGTCGGCGCCTGGCTGGCCGCGGTCGCCTGGACGTTCTCCCTCGCGCTGATCGACGGCTGGCAGCGGGGGGTGGCCGGGCGGTTGACCACGCAGTTCGAATACCTGAGCGAGGTGCCGCGGGTCACCGACATCCCGGCCATGCTGCGCGGCTTCACCAGCCACATCCTGCTCAACTCGCCGGACCACTGGGCCGAGCACGTGTCCGGGCACCCGCCGGGTGTGCTGCTGACCTTCGTCTGGCTGGACCGGATCGGGCTGGGCGGGGGTGCCTGGGCGGCCACGGTGTGCATCCTGGTCGGTTGCCTGATCACGGTGGCCGTCCCGAGCACGCTGCGCTCCCTCGACTCCGACGGTGCGGAAACCGCTGCCCGGGCCGCGGTCCCCTTCCTGGTGCTGTTCCCGGGCGCGGTGTGGATCGGCGTTTCCGCCGACGGCATGTTCGCCGGGATCGGGGCCACCGCCGTGGCGCTGCTCGCGGCCGGCCTCGCCCGGCCGTCCCGCCGGCGTCTGCTGCTGGGCGGGGCGTTGCTCGCCTGGTGCGCCTACCTGTCGTACGGCCTCGTCCTGCTGGTCCTGCCGGCCGCGACCCTGCTCGTGGGCCGCCACCGCAGGTGGCCGCTGCTGATCTGGCCGATCCTCGGCGCGGCCGCGGTCGTCGCCGCCCTGACCGGTTACGGTTTCGCCTGGTGGGAGGGCTACCACCTGGTCAAGATCCGCTACTACCAGGGGATCGCGACCGCCCGCCCGTACGCCTACTGGATCTGGGCGAACCTGGCCTCCCTGGCCTGCGTCGCCGGCCCGGCCGCGGCACCCATGCTGCGCCGCGCCGCCCTTGCGCTCCGTGCCGCCCGGGGGCCGGCGGCGTGGCTGTGCCTGGGCGGGCTGGCGGCCGCCCTGGCCGCCGACATCTCCGGCCTGAGCAAGGCCGAAACCGAACGCATCTGGCTGCCGTTCGCCGTCTGGCTCCCGGCCGCCGCCGTCCTGCTGCCCCTGCGCGACCGTCGCTTCTGGATGTGCCTGCAGGCCGCCACCGCCCTCCTGGTCAACCATCTGATCCTCACCACGTGGTGACCCGGTGGGCGCCCGTTCGGTCGATGCGCGAGGTCGCCCCGCGGTGTCGCGGTGCCTGGTCCCGCCTTCGTGCCACTTCCGGCCCGCGCCGCCCGCCGCGGGCTCGCCGGGGCCGCAGCATGAGGTCGTCCACGTGACGACGACCGACCTGGAGAGCCCTGTGTTCCGACGTTTCCTCCTCATCCCCCTGGTGCTCGCCCCGCTGGCGGCATGTGGACAGGTGACCGGCGCGGCAGCGACACCGGAGCCGGGTGCTTCGTCGAGCGCGGCCACCGCGACGAAGGTGATCCCGGCCGCGAAGACGCAGCCGGCCTCCGGTCATGGTTCCGCCGGCTCGGCGCAAGCGGGCGGCACCACCACCGCGGCGCTCACCGGCACCCACCACGCGTTCCTGACCGCGGTCGATCCCGCCAAACACACGATCACCTTCGATCTCGTCGACTGGTTCGAGGGCGCCGCCGCGAAGTCGGCATGCAAGCAGGACGGAGTGACGGAGACCGCCAACGACTGGTGCGTGGGGTACTACTACCGCAACAACAGCCACAAGCTCCGGACCCTGCACGTCAAGTCCGGCGCGCCGCTGAGGGTGATCGACATGAGCCACGGCCCCGTTCATCTGGTGACCGCCGACCTCGGCAAGTTCCAGACATCGCTCAAGGCGAACGGAGGCCTGTTCGTCTTCACCGTCACCAACGGCGACATCACCAAGGCCGACGAGGTCTACCAGCCCTGACCGCGGATCCGGCGAGCGTACGCCCTGCCCCACCGCCGGGCGGGCCCGCGCTGCGCTGCTTCGGGAGAGCGGACGTTCAGTGACCGGGCCGACGGCCGGCGCGACCGGCAGGGAACAGACCGGCGACCACGAGGACGACATGACCGGCCGGTGGGGTCCCGAGGCCGCCCGGTAGCCGGCCGAGCAGACCGGCATTGTCGTGGTCCACGAGATGACGCACCGTGCCCTGAGCTGCGCAGACCGCGCGACGGTGGCGGCGCGAGCCCGGGAACGCATCGCCGCGCTTGGACCGGATCCGGAGCCCCGGCGACAGCGGAACCGATCGCCGCCATCAGTCTCCGGAATGCTCCTCCGCCGCTATGCGATCGAGACAGTGCCGACCGCGAGCGTGAGGCCGGCGCGGACGTGAAACGGTCGCGATCTGGCTCTGCTGGCCGCCCGTGCGCGGGGCCGTTGGATCGAAGCAGCAGAACTGCGGTCATAGACCGCTCAGGCCACCTTTCCCAAGGTAGAGATCTCGCAGCAGGCAGATTTCGGCGCCGTGGTGGATGACCTCGCGATGGGTGTGCAGGATGAGTTTTGCCATCGGCGCCTCCGCGTACTCAGGCGGTGAGATTGCGCCTTGCGCCCGGATGATGCCCGTCGCTCCGAGACTGCGCAGGTCGCGGACCCACGCATCGTGCCCCCCGTCGAGTTGGCGTAGCGCTGCCGCGGCCGTCCCTGGGTAGGTCATGGCAGTCTGGCCCCCAGGTGAGCCCTCGAAGTGAGGCGTGGCCGGCGGCCCGAACACGTCGAGGAGGTGCGCGAGCCGCCAGGCGATGGTGGTAACCGGCGCGGGGCCGTTCAGCGGGTGGGCATAGTCCAGGACGAACTCCTCGGAGCCGCGGCGACTGAGCGTCCAGCAACCGGGAACGGGTTGCCAGAAGTACTCATCATCGGTCAGTCCGTTCAGCCGGGGCCGAAGCTGAGCATGCCAGTGCGACTCCAGTTGGTCGACCAGCTCCGCATTCCAGTCAACATCCACGGCGTGACTGTAGCGGCGACCGTCCACATGGCCATTCTTGCAGCTATGGTGAAACTGCGATGATATTGCCCCGGCTGGACAGCATGCGAAATACGCGGCAGCTCCGGATGTATGGAGCGCTCTGCGTAGTGCGCCTGGCAGAGGTGGCGGCACTCGGCGATTTCCCGTATCGGGAGTCGCTCGACCGGTACCTTGACGGACTGTTCGACGAACGCCGCGGAAGTCCTGATGATCGCGAGTGCCTGATGCGTGCCAGGAGATTCCTGTTCGGCGATGACATCACGCTGATCAAGTATTATCAGAGCATCACCGTCGAAATCGCCCTGACGATCGGCGGAGACGAGCCGTCACGTCCGTTGAGTGCACGTGGAATCCTGTTCTCGACTCTGAATCCCTGGTCGAATCTCGACGGTCTCTGTCGTCACGCTACTCCGCCGCAGTTCGACGAGGATCACTTCCGGAATCAGGAGATGCGACTGCAGGACGACGATATCGCGGATATCGTCCACTCTCCCGACACGGCGGATTCGTGGACTCCGTTGAAGAGCCGCGCACGACTGATCGGCGAAAGGGTGGCCGCGTCGCTGAACGGCCTTTCTCAGGAGCTGCGCTGGCCGGAAGAGCGAGGGATACCCGGATTCCGCGTCGCGACCGCTGACGAGCAGGAGGAAGAGCGCCTGTCCTCACTCGTCGACAACGACGCGCCGGCCGACCACGGGTGAAGCCCCGCCGCGGGGATCGACGCGCAGGCCGACCGCGTACCACCCGGAAGGTTTTCAGCTCCGGGTCCGCGGCGTCCGGGAGGGTCATGCCGGAGTCCTTGCCGACGCGCAGATAGGTTACGACGGCCTCGGTGAAGCGGTCGCCCGGCAGCACGGCCGGGACGCCCGGCGGGTAGGGCTGATCATTTCCGCGGAGATGCGGCCGACCGGGTCGGCGACCTGCTCGGTGTCGGCGAAGAACGCGTCGCGCGGGTTGATCGCCTGCTCCAGATTCAGGTCCGCCGGCGCCGGGCCGGGTCAGCGGGCGGCGATCAGGGATTGCGGGGCGGCGGCCTTCAGGGGGGTGAGTCTCCCGCTTCCCTTGCCCTGATTCCGCGAGCTGTCGTCCGTCTCCCGGAGATCGTTTGCTCCGCGAACGGTGCCGTTGGATCATGGCGGGGTGCACCCCCACCCGCTCACCCGGAGCAACGATCGGGTCGCCATGAACCTCCATGTCGCGGAACCCCGCCGGCCCGGGCTGCGGGTCGAGGTGACGGCAGGACGGCGTCTTCTCCTGCGCCAGGGCGATCGGGTGGTCCTTCTCGGCCGCCAGCGGGCACACCATCGCGGCGTGCACTATTGCCGAACAGGGCGGTACGAGTCGCCGCTGCCGCCGATCACCGCTCGGCAGGCCCGCGGGCGGTGGCAGGCCGGCAATGAATCGGGCTGGTGGGCAGCACGCTGGACCTACCGGTACGCAGCTTGGTTACGGACCGCGTTCTACGGCCCGCTGCATGCCGGCTCCTGGACACTCGCCTGGGGCATGCCGGAGTGGACGGTCCCGGGACACTGGAGCCGTCTGCACGATGTCGACCCGGACCAGGGCCACATTACCTGGTTCGGCTACGGCGATCCGTCGGAGGACGCTCGAGACATCCTGCCGCTGCGACGCCTGTCCGCCGTTGACGCCGACCGGGTGAAGGCATACCGGCGGCAGCACCGCGAGGGAATCCTGCCGCCGGTCCTGTTGTGGTGGGTCAGCGGGCTGGCCACGCTCCTGGTCGTCGACGGCCACGACCGGCTCACCGCGGCGCTGGCCGAAGGCGCCGTTCCCGATGTTGTCGTCCTCGCGCCCACCGCTGATCCACGATGGGTCTCGGCCGTTCAACGCCACCCCATCCGGGAATATGAGCAGCGCATCGCACATCTGCGGAACGGCCCCACCGATCCTTTCACCGGCGACGGCATCGCGCACGCAGGTCACCGCCTCGCCGCGAACCTGAGCCGCATCGCCCTGACCGAGGGACGCACGCGAGCATGGCCGATGCTGGGCGGGCGCCCCACGTGGGATCACCTGGTGGCCGAGTTCGCCCCCGGCAGCCCGCTGGAACAGGAGCGATGATCCACGGTCCGGAGTCGCGACGTGCGAAGCGGCCACCGCCATCGCCGTCGGTATCCGGATCGGCCCCGATCCCCGGCTTGAACCGGCGTCGCGGCGGGTGCAGGCGTGCTCGGCGGCCCGCGGGCCGGCTACAGTCCCGCCGCCCTGACACCGTACGCGGTCTGGGCCGAGGTGAAGCCCTCGTATTCCAGCTGCTCGACGAGGGCCGACCGGGAGAAGGCCTCCGTTTCCAGGTATTCCATGGCCATCCAGGCGGCCTGCTGGTTCCAGTCGGTGTGCTGCTCGTCCACGCCGTGGACGGCGAGGCCGGTGCTGAAGCCGTCGTCCTTCAGCTGTTCGATGAGGCCGGAGCGGGAGAAGGCCTGGGACCGCAGGTATGCCGCCGCCCGGGTACCCGCCGCGGAGCGGGACTCCGCGGCGACGGCGGGCCGGGCGACCTGCCGGGCCTCGGCCGGCGCGGCGGTGCCGAAGGAGATCAGCGAGGAGGAGACGGCGACAAGGACCTTCTTCATCGGCGCATCCTTCGGGACCCGAGCTGCGGGACATCTTTCCGGCCCCAGTGATCGGCACAGCGTCGCCGGACTTAAGAGACATGGCCCCCGGCCTGCTGCGGATCTTCGACCGGTTGGCGGACACGCCGGCCCTGGTGCTGAACGCGCTCGGCGAGACCCTGGTGCAGAACGAGCCGGCCCGGGCCCTGTTCGGTGATGCGGCGGAGTTCACCGGGATGGAGCGCAGCGGGATCTGGCGCTGGTTTGGGCATCCGGAGCGGGAGCGCCCGGTCTATCCGGAGCAGGTGGCGTCATTGCGGGCCGCCCACGGGTTGCCGGGTCCGGCGTCGCGGGCCGGCGAGATGGTGCGACCTGCTGTCCCGCAGTCCCGAGTTCGCCCGGTTGTGGGAGGCACAGGTGGTCGGCCGCCGGTTCGAGGAGCACAAGGTGCTGCTGCATCCGCGGATCGGGGCGATCGAGGTCGACTGTCAGGTGTTGCTGACCGAGGACGGGTCGCAGTCGCTGCTCGTCCTCACCGCGGCGCCGCGCAGTGAGGACGAGAGCAGGCTGAGACTGTTGACCGTGCTTGGCACCGAGCCGTTCAGCCGCGCGTGAAGACCGGCATGGTGGACAGGGTGGTGGTGATCTGCGCGGTCGTTCCCCCCGCGTACGTCTGATGGGTGAAGTAATCGGTCCAGGTGTTGCCGGGCGGGAACCAGACCGTGGTGGTCGCGGTGGTGCCGGCCGTCGTCACCGGCGCGACCAGGTAGTCGGAGCCGAAGAGATATTCCGAGCCGGCGTACGCGTACGCCTCCGCGCTGTCCGGATAGGCGAGGTAGAGCGCCCGGTTGATCGGCATCCCGGTCCGGTTGGCCGTCTGCGCCGCGGCGTAGGTGTAGGGGCGCAGTTGTTCCCGCAGCTGCAGGAACTTCTTCGCGGAGGCCGCCGCGTCCGGCCCGTACTGCCAGGGCAGCCGGTCGCTGTGGTTGGAGTGCAGCCGGTCGATCGGCTGGAAGGTGCCCAGTTGCACCCATCGGGCGTACAGGTCGTCGGGCAGTCTGGTGCTGCCCGGTTCGCTGCCCGGCTGCTGCAGGCCGCCGGTGTGGCCGCCGATGTCGTGGCTGACCGCGGCCAGCCCGGTCGCCGCCGACTCGCCCGGGGTGTAACCGACCTCGAAGCGCAGCGTCTGCCAGTCGGAGATGGCGTCGCCGGTGAAGTGCAGGGTGGTGCGCTTCTCGGCCCAGGGTCCGGTGGGCACCGCGGCCGGGTTGCTGTAACCGCCGGACTGCAGCGAGCCGTAACCGCGGGAGAACGCGAAACCGTAGCGGCCGGCGTACTGCTGGTTGATCCACGAGTCCGGGGTGACGCCCGCCTTGGACGAGTACGAGCCGTCGCAGCACCAGTCGAGCCAGGCGAAGTCCTGCTTCAGGTCGTTGTGCAGCCACAGGTACGCGGCCAGCTGGTCCGGGTCACCCCAGTCGAACACCCCGTTCTTGATCTTGTTCTGGGCGATCGCCTGCGCCTGGGCGTACTTCGGGTCGGTGTCCTTGATGCTCGGGTGGATGTTGTACGACAGGTGCAGGCCCTGCCCGTGCACCCAATCGAGGAAGCCCTGCGGGTCGGGGAACTTGGCCGGGTCGATCTCCCACCCGTTCCAGGTGTCCGGCGACTTGAAATCGGTGTCGACGATCAGCACGTCCAGCGGCACGCCCTCGGACCTGAAGCGCGGCACGATCCGCTGCTGGAAGTCGGCCGCGGTCCGGTCGTAGTACTCCGAGTACCACACGCCGTACGCCCATTCCGGGAGCAGCGCGGTCGGTCCGGTGAGGGTGCCCAGTTCGCGAAGACCACGGGCGAAGTCCTTGCCGTACGCGAAGACGTAGCCGTCCTGTTCGGGCACCGCGCGCGCCGAGGCGCTGTCGTCGAGCAGCGCCCAACCGTCGGCGTACAGCAGTCCCGCCGCGGTCAGCGCGCCGCCGTCCACCCCGTCGAGACCGCGACGGTATCCGCCGAGCGGCGCGTGCGGGGCCTTCAGCGGCGTGCCCGTCGCGGCCACCGCGATCGTGTCCACGTTGATGTTGCAGCTGGCGTCGGTCGGGCAGCCCAGCGTCACCGTGTCGGTGCCCGCCTTGAGGCGCACCGGGATGGCCACCGTGCGCCAGTAGTCCCAGCCGCTGGTCGCCGGCAGGGTCGCCGACGTCCCGTTGACGGTCACCGTCCGCGACTGGACCGGCTGGCTGCCGGCCTCGAAGTTGGCGTACCGCAGCTGCACCGTGTAGTCGCCGGCCGCCGGGATCCCGGTGATCGTGTAGGCGGCGCCCGCTCCGGCGTGCTCCAGCCCGGCCAGGAAACCCGCGCCGGAGTACCCGTTGTGGTCGGCGGCATGCTTCGCGCCACCGGTCAGCACCCCGGTGTCCGCTTCGCACAGGCTGCCGTAGGCGCACGGTGAGGCGGTGGCCGTCGGCACCGGAGGGTACGCGTCGCCGGGCCGGACGATCGCGACGCTGTCGATGTTGACCTGGCCGGAGTCGGCCGCGGTGTGCGCGATGGCGATCTGGTGGTGCCCGGCGCCGAGGGTGATCGCGGCGGTGGCGACCTGCCAGGTGTCCCAGGAACCGGTCGGCGGCAGGGTGACCCGCTGGGCGGCGCCGTTGTCGACGATCACGCTGAGCGTGCGGGTGGTGTTCTGGCCGTCGGCGCCCTGTGCGTTGGCGTAGCGCAGGTCCAGTTGGTAGGTCCCGGCCGTGGTCGCCGCGGTGGTGAACGCGAGCCCGTCCCCGACGGCGCCGAAACCGGCCGCGAACCCGGTTCCGGTGTACCCGCCGTGGTCGGTCGCGGTGGCCGGCGCCCGCAGGGTCTCCGCCTCACACAGCACGCCGAGCGCGCACGACGGGCCGGCCCACGGCGCCGCGTCGACCTGCTGCTGGCCGGACTTGAGGCGGACCACCAGGTTGTCCTGCGAGAACGGCCCGGAACCGACCAGGTATCGCAGCGTGGCAGCGCCCGTGTCGACGGTCAGCCAGCCGTCCGCGAGCGACCTGCGGACGACGGTGGCGGCCCGCGGGAACGCGCCGCGGCCGACGACGGTGAAGGTGGCCGCGTCGGTGAAGCGGCCGTCGGCGGAGTATTCGGTGCGGATCAGTGTCGGCGACAGCACCTGGAAGCGTGCGTTCCCGACGGTGATCGTGGTGGGCGCGGCGGCGGCAGCGGCGTGAGCCGGGAGCGCGCCGGGCAGCGAGAGGATGGTGGCGGCAAGGACGGCGACGCTGCGCAGCGGCATGATCACGCTCCTGGGGACGACTGGAGAGAACGCTCTCACAGGCCAGTGACATTCGTCAATAAACCTCACGATTAGCCGGCGGGCCGGGGGGAATGCGGGAATCCCCTTACCACTGGAGGTTCTGAATGTCCCGCACCGTGCTCTCCGGGGCGCTGCTCGGACTGGGTGTCGCCGGATTCGCCGACGAGACGGTGTTTCACCAGCTGCTGCACTGGCACCACTTCTACGACCGGTCGACGCCGGCGGTCGGGCTGGTGTCCGACGGGCTGTTCCACGCGGCCAGCTGGTTCTGCACCGTGGCGGCGCTGTTCCTGCTCGCCGACCTGCGTCGGCGCGCGGCGTTCGACCGGCGATCGTGGTGGGGCGGGCTGCTCACCGGGACGGGGGCCTTCCAGCTGTACGACGGCACGGTGCAGCACAAGCTCATGCGCCTGCACCAGATCCGCTACGACGTGAACCTGACGCCGTACGACTGGGCCTGGAACATCATCGCGGTCCTGCTGCTCGCGGCCGGCGTGGTGCTGCTGGCGCGCTCCCGCCGCCGGGTCGTCCCGGCATGACGGCGGCGCTGCTCGTCGCCGCCGCGGTCGCCTACCTGGCCGCGGTCCGGGCCGGTCGGCGGCGCGGCCGGGGCTGGGCGGACGAGCGGACCGCCTGCTGGCTGGCCGGGCTGACCGCGGCGGGCATCGCGCTGATCGGGCCGGTCGCCGCGGCCGGGCATCACGACTTCGCCGCGCACGCGGCCGGGCACCTGCTACTCGGGATGGCGGCGCCGCTGCTGCTGGTGCTGGCCGCACCGGTCACGCTGGCGTTCCGGGCACTGCCGGCGCGGTGGGCGCGACGGCTGGCCCGGGCACTGCGGAGCCGGCCGGTCCGGGTGGTCACCCATCCGGTGACCGCGGCGGTGCTGGACGCCGGCGGCCTGTGGCTGCTCTACGGCACCGGGCTCCTGGCGGGTCGCCATCCCGGGCTGGTGCAGCTCCACATTCTGGGCGCCGGCTACCTGTTCGCGGCGGCTGTCGTCGGGGTGGACCCGGCGCCGCACCGGCCGGGGCGCGCGGTGCGGGCGGCCGCCCTGATCGGGTTCCTCACCGCGCACGCGATTCTCGCCAAGTTCCTGTACGCGCATCCGCCGGCCGGGGTGCTCCTGCGGGAGGCCCGCACCGGCGCCGAGGTGATGTATTACGGCGGGGACCTGATCGACCTGGCGTTGATCGTCATCTTCTGGTGGCAGTGGTATCGCGCCGGCGACAGTGGACGCCGGTGGCCGCGGCCGCCGGCGCCGGCGGCGTGGCGGCTCCCGGCTGAACGGCCGATGCCGAGCCGAAGTCTAGCTAGCTCCCGTTCGGGGTGATCGGCGCCGGCCTCCTGATCGGTGCGCTCGCGGTGAGCTCGCGACGCTCGGCGGATCGCGACCGTCACCACGCTGACCCTGACCTTCGCCGGGGTGGTGGCGCTGGCGCGCTGGGGGCCGGACACCCTCATCCCGGATCTCACGCCGCACGCACTGCCCGGCCACCGGGTCACCGCGAGCCGGCACGAGGTCATCGACCCGTACATCCCGGTCATCGTCCTCGCGGCCCGGACCGCGACGGCGCTGGGCGTGATCGCGGTCGCGACCCGGCGGCCGCGGATCACGGCCGGATGACCACGAACTCCAGGTGATCGGCCGACGCGGTGGTGATGACGATCTTGCCGTCGCGGATCTCGGCGGTCAGCTCGCCGATGGTGACCAGGTGCGGGTTGGTCACCTCCACCCGGACCCGGTCGTCGGCGGATTCCACCACCGAAAGGAACTTGGGGATGTCGCCGCCGATCGGGGTCATGCCCGCCTCCGGGATGTCGAGTCACGTCACCGTCCATCGTGAGGGGTCGGCGCCGCCGAGCGGAAGAGCCGGGCCGGCGAGTGATCAGCACCGATCCGGCCGTTTCGGAGATCTGCCAGCGAAATCCGCGTGAGCCGATCATGGTGACCCGGCGGGGTTTTCGCGGTCCGGTGCGCTGGTGAGACGGTGGAGTGGAAACGGGCGGGATGACGCTCAGCAGGGTCTACTGCGGGATCACGCATGCCCCGCCGCCCGCCGGCCGGGATCGGCCGACCGCGGGGCGATGCGGCCGGCGGCTGACGGGGCCACCGTGGAGTACTACGACGACGGGACCGGCCGGGCGGCGGTCTCGCTCTACCGGGTACAGGGCATCGGGCACGGCACCCCGGTGGCGCGGGGTGGTCGATCAGCACCGTCAGTCGGTGTCGGTGGCGGCGAGCACCGCCAGGCCCCGACGGTCCGGTGCCACCGCCGCCAGGCCGAGGTCCCCGACGACGTCCTCGAACCAGCGGGTCGCGCCGGCGAACGAATACCAGGAGCAGCCGTGCGCCACCGCCGCGACCTCGTGGACCGGCGTGTCAGCCGGTGCGCCGACCAGGCCGGCGACCGACCGCCAGGCGTACAGCCGGCCGTACGCTCCCGCCTCGCCGGGTTCGTAGGCGGCGCCGTACGCGGCGGCGATGAACAACCGCTCCCAGGCCTGCGACGGCGAGCAGGTGAGCAGGCCCGCCGTCATTCCCTCGGTGCTGTGCAAGCCGATGCTCACCAGCGCGCCGGCGGCCGCGTCCGGCGACAGGGCCCGGTCGAAGGCGAACGTCCGCGCCTCGATGCGGCCGTTGGATCGCCGCACCCAGCCGGCCACCGCCGCGCCGAGCAGGGCCGACCGGTCGGAGGTCGTCGTCTCCCGCCACTCCGGCACCCCACCGTGCCCGTGCACGCGCTCGCCCTCCAGTTCGGGCGTTTCGAGGTGAACGCGGCCGTCCTGGTGCACCGGAAGAGCAGGAGACGCGTCGAGAGATGTCAAGGACGGCGGAAGCCATCCGAGCGGGTGGGTGGGGTCGACCCATCGAGGGTCGATCTCGGCTCCGCGCAGCACCAGCTCCTGCGCGAGGCAGGCGCGCAACTCCGCCGGCGCATCGGCGCGGAACACCACGCCCAGGTCCGCGGTGGGCTGCCGGGCGGCGATCATTGACGCGGCAACCCGCTCCGTGCGGCGGTCCCCCGCGACGCACAGCAGGCGGACGGCCTGGTCGAGGACGCCCGGCCGCCCGAGCAGCAGGCGGAGCAGCTGCTCGAAGGCCTCCGTGACCTGCGGCGGGGCGGTCTCCCACCGGTACCGGAGCCACAGCGCGATGCCGAGGTCGGCGACGAAAGCCGCGTCGCCGTCGTCGAGACGCGCCGCGGCGACCCGCAAGATCGGCGTCACGCTGTCCATCCGCGGAAGCTCGGCCACCATGCTGTCGATGTCACCGTTCACCGGCGCACTTTAGCCAGGGGACGGTGCTCCATGCAGCCGGGTTTCCCGGTGGCTCAGCCGACGTGGGAGCGCAGGACGGTGGCGAGTTCGCGAGCGTTCTGGATGGCACCGGTGAGGGTCAGCACCCGGTGGTCTCGGGTGACGATGTCGAGGCGGTAGCGGCGGCCCGGGGGCAGCAGGGCGCGGAGCACGCTGGAACCGGGGCCGCGTTCGCGGAGTTCGGTGATGTCGAACCACGGGATCAGGACGCTGTGCGGGGCGGCCAGGCGCATGGTGAAGGGGTCGGCGACGTGGCCGTAGGCGAGGCCGTTGTCGAAGACCGTGAACAGCGCGACCCGGTCGGTGCCGGCGACGCGCAGGAACCACACGGAGTAACCGCCGACCAGCAGGCTGCCGAAGCACAGCAGCAGGAGCAGGAAGCGGATGGCGCCGCCGCCGTCCTGGCGTTGCTCGGCGGGGACGAAGGCGACGACGGCGCCGGCGAGGGTCATGAAGATCAGGAACGGCACCAGGATGATGCCGAACATGTAGAGGGTCGCCGCGCCTCTGTCGTAGCCGTAGCCACGCCTGCTGACGCCGAGATCCATGGTGGGATTCTGCCCGACGGTGTCAAGAACGGTCAGACCGCCAGCGAGGTCGGGACCGTGACGGTGAGCCAGTCGAGGAAGGCCGGGGCCGAGATCGGCTTGGAGATCAGGTAACCCTGGATCGCGTCGCAGCCGTTGCGGCGCAGATAGTCCAGTTCCGCCTCCACCTCGACGCCTTCGGCGACGACCTGCAGATCCAGGGCGCGGGCCAGTTGCAGGGCCGCGTCGGTGACGGCGCGACGGTTGCGGTCGGTGTCGATGTGGCGGATGAAGCTCTTGTCGATCTTCACCTCGTGGATCGGCAGGTGGGCGAGGCGGCCCAGGGACGAGTGGCCGGTGCCGAAGTCGTCGATGGAGAGCTTGACGCCGAGACGGTCCAGGGCGTCCAGGGCGCGGCGGGCGTGTTCGGGTTCGGACATGATGCCGTTCTCGGTGATCTCGAGGGTGAGCGCGGACGGTGGCAGCCCGTGCCGGCGCAGGGCCTGGTCGACGCGGTCGGTCAGGTCGGGGACCGACAGCAGGCCGGGGGCCAGGTTGACGGCGACGCTGAGGTCGTGGCCGGCGGCGCGCCAGGTGGCGCATTCGGTCAGCGCGGTTTCCAGGACGTGCCGGGTGAGCGGGCCGATCAGGCCGCAGCGTTCGGCGAGCGGGATGAACTCGTCAGGCGGGACCGGGCGGCCGTCGTGCTGCCAGCGGGTGAGCGCCTCGGCGCCCAGCACCCGGCCGGTGCGCGGGTCGACCTTCGGCTGGTAGACGACGGACAGTTCGTGGTTGTCGACGGCGGTGCGCAGGCCGGCCATCAGGGTGAGACGGCGGGCGGTGTCCCGGTCGTCGTCGGGGCGGTAGACGCGCACGCCGGCCTGCGCCGCTTTCGCGGCGTACATCGCCAGGTCGGCGCGGCGCAGCAGGCGGGCCGCGTCCCGGCCGTGCTCGGGCGCGAGACAGACGCCGATGCTGACCTGCGCCGCGAGGATCAGATCGCCGACGGCCGCGGGCTTCTCGACGGTACGGCGTACCTCCTCGGCCAGCGCGACGAGTTCCGCCTCGCTGCCGGCGTCGCGCACCAGCAGCGCGAACTCGTCCCCGCCGAACCGGGAGACGACGCCGAGCCCGGCGAACGAGTCGCGCAGCCGCCGGCCGATCCGGCGCAGCAGGTCGTCGCCGATGTCGTGGCCGAGCGCGTCGTTGACGTCCTTGAACCGATCGAGATCCATCAGCAGGACGCCGACCGTGCCGCCGGTCGCGCCGGCCGCTTCGGTGGCGGCCTGCAGGTCGGCCTGGAATCGCTGGCGGTTGGGCAGGTCGGTGAGCGCGTCGTGGGAGGCGAGGTGGGTGAGCCGGTCCAGCAGGCGGACGGCGGACAGGGCGGCGCCGGCGTGCGAGGACATCGCCTGCAGCAGCAGCACGTGGTCGGCGGTGAACGCGGGGATCTCCGACATGTGGCCGGTGACCAGCAGCACGCCGGTGGATTCGTCGAGGCGCAGCGGCACCGCGATCGCGGTGTCCCGGACCACCGGGGTGCCGGAGCGGGCGGGCAGCCACCATGCGTCGGCGGGGGTCGCCTCGACCCGGTAGCGGTCCCGCCCGTACAACCGCATGCTCGTCCAGACCTCGGACTGCGGGCCGGGCACGATCAGGACCGCCTCCTCGGCCCGGACCAGGTCACGGACCTGCCCGAGGACGGCGCGGGCCACCTCGTCGGCGCCGGTCAGGCCGTCCAGTGACTGGGCGAACCGGTAGAGGTCCTCCACCTGCTGGTGGGTGCGGCTCTGCTGGGCGTACCGGTGGAAGACCCGTTGGGCGGCGAAGGCGAGCACGCCGAGCAGCAGCACGGCCAGGACCTGCTCGCGCACCAGCAGCACGGTGACCAGCGCGAGGGTGGTGGTGACCGCGACCAGTGGCATCTGGAAGACCTGTTTGACGTCGGCGGTCAGCAGCCGGCGCCACTCCTGGCTGTCGTCGTGCACCGCGATGACCGCGGTGACCAGCACGATCGACACCACGTCGGCGGCGAAGGCGGCGGCGAAGGCGGCGCCCCAGGCGACCGGGCCGTACGGTGCGGTGCCGGCCCGGATCAGGTGGAACACGACGCCGGCCACGGTGGCCTGGGTGAGGTACAGCGCGGTGTTGAAGGCGAGCTTGCCGCCCCGGTGCCCGCGCAGCAGGATCAGACCGGCGAGCGCCCCGACCAGCCGGATCGGGATCAACAGCACCGGCGGGACCAGGAACAGGCCGAGCACCAGGGGGATTTCGCTCAGCGTCATCGCGTGCGCGCCGCGGCGCACCGGGAAGGTGACGGTGAAGCGTTCCACCAGGGCGAACAGCACGGTCAGGGTGATCAGCAGCGGGACGTGCAGGCCGCCGGGGGTGGGTGGGCCGAACAGCAGCCAGGCGGCGGCCTCTCCGAAGGCGACCACGATGGTGAGGACCGCGACGAGGGTGAGGACCGCAGCGTTCGGCGTCAGTCGCCGCCTTTTCGCCATCGGTCCTCCTCTCGCCGTCGTCCTACCAGTCGGCCGTCCGCCCGGAAGGTTGAGACAAGTCGGGCATCAGGCCCAGCTGCGACCGGCCCAGGACCGTCCGGCCCAGGTGCCGCCGGCCCACGAACGGCCGGTCCAGGTGCCGCCGGCCCAGGAGCGCCCGGCCCAGTCCGAGCCGGCCCAGGAGCGGCCCGCCCAGGACCGCCCGGTCCAGGTGGTCACCGGCCAGGTGCTACCGACGAAGCCGGTGCCGGTCCAGACCGCGCCGTTCCAGGTGCCGCCGGTCCACGCCCTACCGATCCGGGCGGTCGCCGCCCAGGTCGCCGGTACCCAGGGCATGCCGAAGATGTCCCGCTCGCCGGTGAGCGCGAGGCCGGTGACGCCGTCCACGACGTGGGCGGTGCCCCGGGAGGCTTCCAGCGAGCCCAGCCCGGTCGCGGCCGGCCAGGCCTGGGTGACGTCCGCGGTGCGCGGCACGTCGGCGGCGGCCGCTCCGGCGACGTCCAGCTGACCGGCGCCGCCGCCGATCGGGTCGGCCACCGCCAGCGGGTCGGCGGTCTGCATGAGCAGGCGCTTGACCTGGTCCGGGGTGAGCGCCGGGCGCTGCTGCAGAAGCAGGGCGACCGAACCGGAGACCACCGCGGCGGCCTGCGAGGTGCCGCTGCCGCGGAAGAATCGGTCGCCGACGCGGGCCGTCGGGTACGTGGTGTCGATGTACGAGCCGGGATCGCGCAGCGACACGACTGAACGGCCGGTGGCCACCAGGTCCGGGTGCCGGGTGGCGGTGCCGCGGTTGCTGAACGAGGCGACGGTGTCGTCGGACCGGTCGGCGGTGCCGTTGGTGTCCGCGGCGCCGACCGAGATCACGTACGGGTTGGCGGCCGGCATGGTCATCCGGGCCGCGCCGTCGTTGCCGCTGCTGGTCACCACGACGATGCCCTGCCGCCAGGCGGACTCCACCGCGTAGGACAGCGGGTCGACGAGCTCGGGCTGGACCGAGTCGGTGCCGAAGGACAGGTTGATCACCCGGATGTTCATGCCGGGGTCGTTGCGGTGCGTGACCACCCAGTCGATCGCCGCGATCACCTGCGAGACGTCGACCGCACCGTCGGCGGCCGCGGTCTTGAGGCTGATCAGGTGCGACCCGGGGGCGATGCCCTCGAACCCGTTGGCCGGGTCCGAACCGGCGATGATCCCGGCCATGTGGGTGCCGTGGCCGTAGGTGTCCAGGTGCTCCAGGCCCGGGGTCTGCGACTCGAACGAGAGGTCCGGCCCGTTGATGACCTTGCCGGGCTGGCTCAGTCCGGGCACCGGCGCGACTCCGGAGTCGATCAGCGCAACGCCGATCCCGGCACCGGTCAGGCTTGCCGTGTCGACCTTGGTGGTCTTCAGCTTGGCGCCGGCCGCGTCCTTGATCACCGGGACGGCGACGTTCGCACCGCCGGCGTCGAGCCAACCGGGGCCGGGTGGCGGCACCGGCGTGGCGGCGTGTGCCGGCCCGGTTCCCATGAGCCCGGTCGTGAGCAGTGCCGCCGCGATCCCGAAACCGAGTCGCCGGGCACCGCGGCCGGGCTGTGCAATCTCCACGATTGAGTTCCTTCCCTCCGATGACGCGTCGGGGTGCATCGGCGGGTGCCGGGCGAACCTGACGATTTTCCCGAAAATCGAATGTGATCTACCGTGCCGGTGTGTGGAATACGCAGCGCTGGTTCGCCTCCGTCCTGGTCGCCATGGTCGTGCTGGTGCTGGGCGCCTCGGTGGTCGGCGCGCACCTGCTGAACCGGACCGCCGCGGTCTCCAACCGGCTCAGTGACCGGATCTCGCCGGCCCGCACCGCGGTGGTGCAGCTCGACGGGGCGTTGCGCGAGCAGGAGGCGGCCGTGCACGGTTTCCTGCTCAGCGGCGTCACCGACTTCGCCGACTCGTATCAGCAGGCGGTCGGTGCCGAACGGCAGGACGAGGCGCGGCTGCGGGAGCTGATCGACGACCAGCCGGCCGCGCTGGCCGACCTGACCGCGGTCGAGGAGCAGGCCGCCACCTGGCGCGCCACGGTCGCCGAGCCGCTGATGCAGGCGGCCACGACCGGCACCGGCGACGCCGTGCGGGCCCGGGCGGCGTTCACCTCGGTCCGGACCCGCCTCACCGACCTGGACAACCGCCTGGTCGGGGCGCGCGCCGCCGGGCGGGACGCGCTGAGCGAGTCGCGCCGGATCCGCGACGACGTCTTCCTCACCCTGATCGGCGGGCTCCTGCTGTTCATCGTGGCGATCGGGGTGCTGCTGCGGCTGATCGTGCTGGGCCCGCTGGCCCGGCTCGGCGGCGAGGTGCGCCGGGTGGCCGGCGGCGACTTCGAGCACCGGGTGACCCCGCGCGGGCCGGCCGACGTGGTCGCGCTCGGGCACGACGTGGAGGCGATGCGGGAGCGGCTGGCCGACGCGCTCGCCGAGAGCCGGCAGCAGCAGGTCACGCTCAGCCGGGTGAACGCCGACCTGGAGCAGTTCGCCTACGTCGCCTCGCACGACCTGCAGGAGCCGCTGCGCAAGGTGGCCTCCTTCTGCCAGATGCTGCAGCGGCGGTACGGGGAGATCCTGGACGAGCGTGGCCGCAGGTACGTCGAGTTCGCGGTCGACGGCGCCACCCGGATGCAGCGACTGATCAACGACCTGCTGACCTTCTCCCGGATCGGCCGGGTCTACGACGGGTGGGAGCCGATCGACCTGAACACGGTGCTGGACCGGGCCGAGGACGCGCTGGCGATCACCATCGGCGAGACCGGGGCGCAGATCGTCCGGCCACAGCTGCCGACCGTGCCCGGCGACAGCACGTTGCTGAGCATGCTGTGGCAGAACCTGATCAGCAACGCGGTGAAGTTCCGGCACCCGGACCGGACGCCGCGGGTGGAGATCACCGTCGAGCCGGACGGCGACCTGTGGGCGTTCACCGTCACCGACAACGGGATCGGGATCGACGCGTCGTACGCCGACAAGATCTTTGTGATCTTTCAGCGGCTGCATCAGCGCGACGCCTATCCGGGCACCGGCATCGGCCTGGCCATCTGCAAGAAGGTGACGGAGTTCCACGGCGGCACGATCGCCCTGGACCCGGAGCACCGCGACGGCGCCCGGTTCGTGGTCACGCTGCGCCGGGACCGGGCCGGGGAGTGACCACGACGCGGAAGGTCGCCAGCGTCGGGTCGGCGGCGTCGGGCAGGGTCATCCCGGCGGCCAGGCCGGCCCGCAGATAGTCGACCACCTCCGGGGTGAAGCGCTCGCCCGGCAGGACCGCCGGGACGCCCGGCGGATAGGGGCTGATCATCTCGGCGCTGATCCGCCCGGCCGGGTCGGCGACCTGCTCGGTGCGGGCGAAATAGGCCTCCCGCGGGCCCATCGCCTGCTCCAGGTTCAGCTTCTCCAGGTCGGGGAGGTGCGGGGCGGGCCGATCCGCGGCCGGTGGCTTGGCCGCCAGCTCTTCCAGCGCCTCGGTGAGACGGTCGATCGCGGCGTCGTCGTCGGCGTACGTCAGCGAGCAGACCACCCGGCGGGCATCCCCGAGCTGCACGGTCAGCCGCTTCTCCGCCTGCAACCAGTCCCGCGCCTGGTATCCGGTGATGCCGAGCCCGGACACGTCCACGCTCAGCTTGAGCGGATCCCACTCGGCCACCCCGTCCTCGTGCACGATCGAGGCGTCCATCACGGTCAGGCCGGGCGTCTGCCGCAACCGTTCGCGCAGCCGGTCGGCCCGGTCGAGGGCGGCGTCGAGGATCCGCTCCCCGCTGGCCACCATGTGCCGGCGGAAACCGTCGATCGAGCCGTAGAGCAGCGCGGACGGGCTGGTCGTGGTGATCAGGTCGAGGCGCAGCCGCACGTCGACCGGGTCGACCAGGTCGCCGCCGAGCAGGATCACCGAGGCCTGGCAGAGGCCGCCGCCGGCCTTGTGCAGGCTCTGCACGACGAGGTCGGCGCCGGCCCGCACGGCCGCTGTCGGCAGGCCGTCGTGGTAGGCGAAGTGGGCGCCCCAGGCCTCGTCGACCAGCAGCGGGATGCCCCGCTCGCGGCAGAGTGCGGCGATGCCGCCGACGTCGGCCCCGCACCCGTACTCGGTCGGCGTGATGATCAGTACGGCACCGATCTCCGGGTCGGCGTCGAGGGCGGCCCGGACGTCCCCGGTGGTGGCCGGGTGCGCGATCTGCCGCCGGTGATCCCAGCGCGGGCGCAGCCAGACCGGTTCGGCACCGGCCAGGATCAACGAGGCCGCCACCGACTTGTGCACGTTGCGGTCGGTGAGGACCTTGCGGCCGGGGCCGGTCATGGCGAGCACCGCGGTGTGCATGGAGATGCTCGACCCGCAGGTGGTGAAGACCGCGTCGCGGGCGCCGGCCGCGTCGGCGTACAACGTCTCGGCCGCGCCGGCCGCCTCCTTCGCGGTGATCACATCGGCCGCGAAGGCCCCGCGGGACAGCACCCCCGCGGTCCGTTCGTCGATGCCGCGGCCGAGCCGGTGGCCGGGCAGCGCGAAGGTGATGTCGCCGGCGTCCCGGTACTGCTCGATCGCCGCGAGAACCGGTGCTTCGTCCTGATCCATGGCATCCCGGATACCATGCCGTGAGCGGGTGAAACGGGCCGGCCGCGGAAACCCGTGACCGGCCCGTCGCGGTGCTCAGGAGGTGATCGACCAGAGCTGGCAGGTGTTGTTCAGCCACATCCACAGCCGGGCCGGGGTGCCGTCGGCGGTGCCGCAGTTCTGGTTGTCGAGCACCATGCCGCTGTTCTCGACGACCAGTTCGTACTTCCCGTTGCCGGCCGGGATGACCGCCCACTGCTGGCAGGTGTTGCCCAGCGACTGCCACAGGTCGACCGCGGTGCCCAGTGCCTGGCCGCAGTTGACCGCGTCCAGGGTCCTGCCGGCGTTGACGTTGGTGATGGTCCACCGGTTGGCGCCGACGCTGGTGAACCGCCACTGCTGGCAGGTGTTGCCCAGCGAGGTCCACTGCCGCACGGGGGTGCCGTTCGCGGTGCCGCAGTTGGTCGCGTCCAGCACCTTGCCGCTGGTCACGTTGGTCAGCCGGTAGCTGGAGCCGCTCACCGGGAAGGTCACGCTCTTGGTGTAGCCCACCGCGACGATGTTCGCCTGGACCGCGTTCTCCGTGGCGTCACTCGGGTAACCGCTGGTCATCACGCCCTCGAAGAACGAGCCGACCGAGCCGTTGCTGTTGTCGCCGCCGATGCCCAGGATGATCGCGCCCTGCTTGGTCATCGGCTGGTAGCCCGCCTGGGTGGGCAGCGAGCCGTTGTATCGGGTCGCCAGGCTGCCCGACTGCGCGTTGCCGTCCTTGATCGCGTACGTCGTGGTGCCGTTGTTCTTCAGCATCGCCGTCACGAACGCGCTGCCGCGCCCGGTGTTGGTCGTGTTGACACCGTTGCCGCCGGCGAAGAGGCCGTTCTCCAGGTCGGCCTGGACCCGCGGGCCACCGGCACACGGCGTGAACCAGCACTCGGTGCCGAAGTTGATCGCGTCCATGTCACCGTTGCCGGTGTCCCTGTTGTTCGTCTCGGCGTTGCCGTAGTCGAAGCAGCACCGATCGTTGACGTGGGTGCCCTCGGTGACCATGTACATCCCCTCCGGCTGGCTGCCGGTGGCGACGCCGCTGGTGGCGTTGTTGCGGTAGCCGTTGCCGGCCGAGAGGTAGATGCCGTACACCTGGTGGCCGCCCGCGGTGATCGGCAGCGCGGCCGCGTTCGCGCCCTGGTCGGCGGTCGGGTTCGCACCGCCGCCGGGGGCGATGGTCAGATCGTTGTGCTTCGACGTCTGGTCGTAGATCTTGACGATCGTGCAGTACGTGCCGGAGCAGAACGAGTCCTGCGCGGCGGCGTTCGCGTAGCCGCCGGCGCCGAGCACACCGATGGTGCCGGTCGCCCCGTCGGACCAGCGCTTCACCTGGTAGAGCGGGCCGCTGTAGGCGCCGAACAGCGCGCGGGTGGTGCTGTGCGCGGCGACACAGGGGGTTCCGCCGCCGGCGTAGATGTCACAGGGGAGGGTGCCGGCGGCACTGGCCGTGCCGGGGCCGGCGACCAGCGCGGTCGCGGTGAGAACGGCCGCAGCCATGACGGTCAGCAGTCTTCGGAGCATGAGGACGGACCTTTCGCGTACGTGGACGGCAGCGGCCAGTCACCTGCCACTGTCGCCGGGGATCACGGGGTTGTGAAAGTTAACATCGATTTTCATGGGTGTTACGGCGATGTCAAGGGGCATTTTTCCGGCTGGACTCGGTACGAATGTGAGCGTTAACGGCAGAGAGCGCTTCCGCGGCCGGAGATCGTCGACGACGAGGGTGCTGCGATCGCCGCGGCGGGCACCGATGAAAACCTGTGGCCCGCCGGCGCACCCGAAGCGATCATGACAGCGTGAAGCAGTACCGGGACCTCGGCGACCCTCTCGACGGAGCCGACGTCGTCCTCATCGGTCTGTTCTCGGCCAGGGAGAAACGGTACGAGACCACGCTCGACGAGATCGCCGCCCTGGTCGAGGCCCGCGGTGGCCGGGTGGTGGCCCGGTACGTCCAGCGCCGGGGCGCCTCCGACCGGTGGAAGCGGCGTCCCGGCGGGTCGCGGCGCATGTCCCAGCCGTTCTCCCGCCGTACCCTGCTGACCCACGGCAAGGTCCGCGAGATCGCCCGGGCGTGCGCGGAGGCGGACATCGACGCCGCGGTCTTCGTGAACACCCTGACGCACCGCCAGCGCAGCGTCCTGGCCGGGATCCTCGGCTGCCTCATCGTGAGCGGCGACGACCTGTCGATCCCTGGCGGAACCGGCTAGCCCGTCCGCCGCATCGGCGCCGGCGAGGTGCCGGGCCGGTCGGCTGCTCTCCCCGCTGCCCGGCCTGACGTGCTGACCTGCACCTGAAGGGCCGATCGCGACGGTACTGTCGCTGTGGAGACGATTCGACGGAACGCGACCGGCACGCCCAGAAAGATCCGACAACGATGGTCAAGACCACCGAGGAACCACAGCCGTGGACCGCCGCGACCGCCAGCGCGTCGCTCGGCGGCGGCCCGGCCCGGACCTGCCGGGTCTCGCGGGAAAGCGACGGCACGCTCCGGCTGAGCCTCACCGGGTTCGCCATGATCGGTGTCGACGTGGCCCTGCTCTGGACACAGAACGGTGCCGGCTTCAGCATCATCGGCACGGTGGTGCCCCCGCCCGCCGGCGCCGTGCCCGGCGTGTACATGCGGGTGGACACGAACATGGGCGCTGTCGACCGGCGCCGCTCCCGGCGCGTCTCGGTGCAGGTCCCGGTCGTGCTGATCCTGCCGTCGGGTCAGATGTTCCCCGGTCTGGCGATCGACCTGTCCCTGGGCGGGGCACGCGTCATCGTCGATCTCGACGTCGACGACCTCGGCGAGGAAGCGCTGATCGACATGGTGGACGGGCTGGCCCCCGGCCAGTCGGTCACCCTGGAGATGCTGCTGCCGGACGGCCCCGCGGACATCAACTGTCACGTGCGCGGCAGCGACGAACCCGGCGACGTCCGCCTGGTGTTCGTGGACGTGGACGCCGAGGTGCACCGCCGGCTCGACGCCTTCCAGAAGACCCAGTGACTCCGGCGGACGCCGGTGGACTCGCGACCGCGGGTCAGGGCAGGGTGACGACCTGCGCGGCGTACGAGAGGCCGGCGCCGAAGCCGACGAGCAGGGCGGGACCCGTCGTGTCCGGCAGTGCCGCCATGGCCTGCGGGATGGAGGCCGCGCCGGTGTTGCCGTTGGTCGTGATGTCGGTGGCCACCCGCACGTGCGGGCCGAGTTCCAGTGCCTTGGCGGTGGCCGAGATGATGCGCAGGTTCGCCTGGTGCGGGATGAACGCCGCAAGGTCGTCCGCCGAGATGCCCGCCGCGTCCAGGGCGCGCCGGGCCAGGTCGGGAACGACGGCGGTCGCCCAGCGGAAGACCTCGGGCCCGGCCATGCGCAGGATGCCTGCCTCGTCGTACTGCAGCAACGCGCTTCCGGAGCCGTCGGCGCCCCACACCACCGGGCCGATCCCGCACGTCTGCGCCGGACCGATGACCACCGCGCCCGCGCCGTCGCCGAAGAGGAACGCCGTGCCGCGGTCATGCTCGTCGACGATGTCGGTCATGCGTTCGGCGCCGACCAGGACCACGTAGCCGGCGGAGCCGCTGCGGACGAGCGCGTCGGCGGTCGCCAGCGCGTACGGGAATCCGGCGCAGGCCGCTGCCAGATCCATCGCGGCCGCCGGGGTGGCTCCCAGCGCGTCGGCGACCAGGGGTGCCACGGTGGCCGCGCGGCCGCGGTGGGACATCGTCGCCACCAGGACGGCCGACACGTCGCACGGATCGACGCCCGCGCCGGCCAGGGCCTTGGAAGCGGCCGCCGCGGCCATCATGACCAGGTCCTCGTCGGGAGCGGCGCGGCGGCGCGACTCGATGCCACAGCGGCGGCGGATCCACTCGTCGCTCGAGTCGATCAGGGCGGCGATCGCCTCGTTGCCCACCTCGGTGCGCGGGCGATACGAGGCGACGCTCAGGATGCGCGATCCGGGATTTCCGGCACGGCGCTGCAAAGGTGGGGCCATGACCAGCAATCCAAGCATGTCCGGCTGGGTGCCCTCCGGTTGAGAAGTTCCTCGCCGGTAACCAGGCGTTCCAGCAGGCGCGGTGCGCGCAGACCGGTGCCGGGCTCGGATAGGGTCGGGTCCATGTCCGAGCCCGCAGACGTGCCACCGGAGATTCTCGGGCGGCTGCGGGCGATCTGCCGGGGGCTGCCCGAGACGTATGAGGAGCCGGCCTGGATCGGGGTCCGCTGGCGGGTCCGCAGCCGGACGGTCGCGCACGTCTACGTGCCCGACCTGGAGCGCAACCCGGCCTATGCGCGGCATGCCGTCGGCGGCGAGGCGCCGACCGTGATCACGTTCCGGGTGCCCGCCGCGGATCTGCTCGGCCTGACCGCGGCGGGCTTTCCGTACTTGCGCGCCCCCTGGGGGGCCAACGTCGCGGCCGCGGTCCTCGGGGAGCACACCGACTGGGACGAGATCGCCGAGTTGCTCACCGACAGCTACGGCGAGCAGGCCCCGAAGTTCCTGGCCGCCCGGGTCACGCCGGGCGGGGCGCCCCGCCCGGCGGTGTGAGCAGGCGGTCCCCCTGGTTTGGGCCGCGCGCCTGAGGCCGGCGACGGATCCACTGCCCGCGACTTCAGGAGCAGGCGCGCCAGCGGTTCTCGTGGCGGGCGTCGGCCAGCGGGCGGCGGTGGCGCCAGCCGTGGCGTTCCAGGTCGGGGGTCTCCTGCAGGCGGCTGACCGGGCCGAGGCAGAGCCAGGCGACCGGGCGGACGGCGGGCGGGATCCCGAGCAGATCCCGCAGGAACGGCTCGCGGTAGAAGGAGACCCAGCCGACGCCCAGGTTCTCGGCGGTGGCGGCCAGCCACAGGTTCTGGATGGCCAGGCAGACCGAGTAGAGGCCGGCGTCGGCGATCGCGTGGCGGCCCAGGACGGCCGGGCCACCGCGCCGCGGGTCGTAGGTGACGACGACGGACAGGGTGGACTCCAGGATCCCGTCGATCCTGATCCGGGCGAAGCGGGTGGCGGCCGCGCCGTCGAGGGTGGCGGCGAACACCTCACGCTCGTGACACACGTGTTCGTGGAACGCCTCGCGCAGGGCGCGGTCGCGGACGATCAGGAAATCCCACGGCTGGGACAGGCCGACACTGGGGGCGGCGTGTGCGGCGGTCAGGATGCGGTCGAGCACGGGCGGCGGCACCGGGTCACCGGTGAACTCGGCGCGGACGTCGCGGCGGCGGTGGATCACGTCGTACAGCGCCATCGGAAGTTGATCTTGATCGTGCATGTGGGCAGGCTCCCGCTGCTCAGGCCCGGAGGGGGCCGATGGGCGCGAGGCCGGTCTTCGGACTCCCGGATCGACGCCTCACCGCCCGCCTTCCCGGCCGGCCGGCCAGTGGCTGCGCTCACGCGCGTGGGCGGCGGCTCCCCGGTCACCGCGGCGGGCCCGTGCCGGATTCACACCGGCTTCCCAGATTCTCCCCGCCGTCGCCGGTGGGGCACCTCGCAACAAGTTCGTGCCACCCGAGACGCTACCGTCCCACCGACCGCCAGACGCGCTCGGCCCAGTCCCGGTCGGCCGGGTCGTCATACCTGCAGGTGACGGCGATGAGATGACCGGGCTTCGCCACGTAACCGTAGAACTCGTGCTGCTCGCCGGCATCCAGGCAGAACGCGCGACGGACCACCTCACCGTCCCGCTCGGTGAGCTCACCCGCACGCTCGTCCGGCAGCATCCCGCTCATCTCGGCGATGCCGGTGTCCGGGGCGAGCCCGGCCGGCAGGGTGAACGGCTCCACCTGCACCGTCCGGCCCGGCCCGACGAAGCGCAGGACGTCGGCCGCCTGAACCCGCAGGCCCGCGGTGCGCTCGACGGACCAGTCGGCGGTGACCGGCTGCCGGACGGCGACCGGCAGCGGGTACCCGATCCTGCTGAGCACGTCGTCCCGGTCCCACACCTCGGTCAGGACGCCCGGACGGCGTTGACCGCCGACCGGCCACCGCACTTTCCCCGACCCGGCGTCGCCTTCCCGGTCACCGTCGGCGCGGTGCCGCCGGGCCCGGCGCATCCCCCGGTGCAGACCCTGGTGCCGGTCAAGGACAGCGGTGGTCGTGATCGGATCGCGTGTCACCGGCCGCGCCGTCGACTGACGACTTCGCGGCCGGTGCCGGCTTGCCGTGGGTCCGACCGGGCTGTCACCCTCGGGCGGCGACCTTCGGGGCCGGGGTCCTGGCGAAGAGCCACTCGACCGTCACGGTGGCCGACAGCCGCTGGCGGCCGGGTTCGATCGGGACCGGTGAGTCGGCGGGGAACATGGCGGAACTGACCGCCCGGATCTGGTCGCCGGGGGCCGGCAGGTCCGGGGCCGACTCGGTGACCTTGACGACGCGGCCCAGGGGCCGGCCGGCCTGCTTCGCGTACGCCTCCGCCTTCCCCTTCGCGTCGGCGAACGCCCTGCTGCGCGCGGTGGCGAGCAGCGCGCTGTCGTTCTCGATGCTGAACGAGACGCCGTTGAGCCGGGCCGCGTCACCGCCGGCGGCGATGGTCGCGGACAGGATCGCCCCGGCTTTCGGCAGGTCGCGGATTTCCGCGGTGATCCCCTGGTCCACGGTGTAGCCGGTGGCCTTGCCGTCGTTGTCGCGCGCCTGGTTGACGTCAACGCTGGAGGTCAGCAGGTCGGTGCGGGTCAGTCCGGCACGCAGGAGCGCGTCGCGCATCCGGGTGGCGGCGGTGTCGGCCCGGTCCAGCGCGGCGGCGACCGTGGGCGCGGTGGTCTCGACACCGAAGTTGGCGGTCAGCAGGTCGGGCTCTCCGTACACCTCACCGACGCCGGTGACCTGGACACTCTCCCAGGACGGATCGGATGCCGAGGCGAACGCCGGGGCGGCCGGCAGCATGCCGGTGAGCGCCAGGACGGTGGCCGGGATCACGAAGCGGGACTTGATCATCTCGCCACTCTTCAGGCGGACGGCACCGGTCGTACGCCGATCGAACGGTCTTCACCCAATCGAAGGCAGGCGGGTCGCCGGCTGCGTCAAGCCGTGAAGCGCCGGCCGGTGCTGGTCAGGACGGTGAACCCAACGGCGGTCAGGAAGCCGGCGTACCCGTCCTCCCCCTCGTCGGCGTAGTCGAGCAGCCGGGTCGTCCCGCCCAGGTCCAGCCAGTCGGCGGCCTGCCCGAGCAACCAGCTGCCGACCCCCCGACGGCGGCAGGCGGGCTCGATCCACAGGTTCCCGACGTCGGCCCAGCAGCCGGCCCGGGACATCCGCGGTCCGCCGTCCAGGTCGGTGTCCACCTCGATGTAGCCGATCTGCTCCGCACCGCGCAGCGCGGCGATCCGGGTGCCGGTCCCGCCGACCGTGCGTCGGGTGGTCAGGCCGGGCAGCGGCACGGCCTGCCGGGCCAGGTCCGCGACCCGCGCCAGGTGCACGGTCTCGGTGCGGCCGGTCTGCCGGAAACCGGCCCGCTCATAGATTCCCCGCACATGAGGCCATTGCGCCGGTACGCCGTACACCCCCGGGGCGGGCAACCCACCGTCGGCCAGACGCCGCGCCACCCCCCACCGCCGGAACAGCGCGTGCCCGGCCAGCGCGAGGGCGTCCCCCGCGTCCACGTGCTCCGGACGACACACCAGCCAGCGGATCTCACCGGCGTCCCGGTAGTCGCCGGCGCCGTCGTACCGCAGCAGATGAGCGGCCGCGACCACCCGCTGCCGTTCCTCGGCGACGATCGTGACCCGCGCCGTCACCCACGGATCGACCACGGTCTCGCCGGGCTCGCGTTCCAGCTGGCTGAGCAGGGTCTGCACGGACACCGACAGCCCCGGCACGACGGCGGCGACGTGGGCGTTGACCAGGGCGGTGACCTGCTCGCGATCACCGCGGGCGAACGGACGGATCTGCATGGCGGACCTTCCCGGCGCATGACGAAGGGGGCGATCCGCGACCGAGCGGTACCCCCACACCGTACCGCAGGCCGGCGGCCCGGGGCTCGCCCGCGCTATGCCCGCACCGGCGTGGTGATCCGCTCGTGCAACCGGTCGGCGGCGGCGTGCAGCGCCTCCTGCATGCCGGTGCTGCCGGTGTGCCCGGAGTCCTCGATGACGATCAGTTCCGCGTCGGGCCAGGCCCGGGCGAGCTCCCACGCGGTCAGCACCGGGCTGCCGAGGTCGGCACGGCCGTGGATCAGGACACCGGGGATGCCGGCGAGTCTGCCTGCGTCACGCAGGATGACATCGTCGTCGAGGAAGCAGCCGTTGGCGAAATAGTGCGAGCAGATCCGGACGAAGGCGACCTTCGCGTCGTCGAGCCGGTTGCTGTATTGGCCGGGCTTGCCGTTGTGCTCCATCGAGATGACCGCGTCCTCCCAGGCCAGCCACTCGGTCGCGGCCCGCTGGCGCACGTGCGGATCAGGATCTTCGAGCAGGTGCGCGTACGACGCGAGCAGCCCCTCGATCGGCGGCTCGGTGTCGGTCGGCAGCCGGTATTCCGCAGCCCCGGCGAAGTCGCGGAAACGCGCCCACGCCTCCGGGAAGACCCGCCCGATTCCCCGGTAGAGCCAGTTCAGTTCGGACCGCCGCCCGGTGGTGACGCTGACCAGTTGCAGCCCGCTGACCCGGTCGGGGTGCCGCTGCGCGTACGCCAGGGACAGCGTGACCCCCCACGAGCCGCCGGACACCAGCCACTTCTGCACCCCGAGGTGCTCCCGCAGCCGCTCCATGTCGGCGATCAGATGCTCGGTGGTGTTCCGGCTCAGGTCCGCCGCGGGGTCGCTGGCGTGCGGCGTGCTGCGCCCGCAGTTGCGCTGGTCGAACAGGATGATCCGGTGCCGCTGCGGGTCGAACGACCGGCGCATGCCCACCGAGCATCCCGACCCGGGCCCGCCGTGCACCACCAGCGCGGGCAGGCCGTCCGGGTTGCCGCAGGTCTCCCAGTACACGGCGTTGCCGTCCCCGGTGTCGAGCATTCCGGTCGCGTACGGCTCGATCGGCGGATGTGCCATGGCGTCTCCTCGGTCGTGACGGTCGACTGACGAGCGTACGCACCGTGATCACGGGTATGCGGCCACGACCCTGCCCCGCACCACGATCACCGGAAGGTGTGCCCATCATGAAACTCGACTTCGTCCGTCCGCTCGTCGACCGTACCGGCTCATGGGTGTCGGTCTATCTGGACGCGACCCGCGCCGGGGAGAACGCCGATCACGAGGTCGGGCTGCGCTGGCGCGCCCTGCGCGAGCGGCTGACCGGGGACGGCGCCGACAGCGCCACCCTGGACGCCGTGGAGGCGGCCGTCAAGGATCATCCGTACCAGCCGGGCCGGTACGGTCTGGCGGTGTTCGCCCGCGACGGCGAGGTGGCGATGGTGGAGACGACGCCGGCTCCGCCGCCCGTCGACGAGGCGGTCACCGGTGCGCTGCCGCACCTGATGCCGCTGATCGCGCAGCGCGGTGAACAGATCCCGTACGTCCGGGTGCTGACCGACCGCACCGGCGCCGACCTGGACGCGCTGTCGGTCGGCGGGGCCACACGGCACCGCGAGGTGACCGGCGGCGCCACCTTCCCGCTGCGCAAGGTGCAGGCCGGCGGCTGGTCGCACCGGCGTTACCACCAGGCCGCCGAGGAGTCCTGGAAGCGTAACGCCGGTGACGTGGCGGCCGCGGCGGCCGATCTGGCGGACAGCGCGGGCGCCGAGGTGATCGTCGTCGGTGGTGACGTGCGCGCGGTGCAGACGTTCGCGGGGCGGCTGCCCCGGCGCTGGCAGGACCGGGTGGTGCGGACCGACGCCGGGTCGCGGCACGCCGGGGCGGACGAGTCTCCGCTGGACGACGTGACGATCCAGGCGATCGCCGAGGTCGCCGACCGGCACACCCGGGAGGCGGTCGACCGGTACCTGGCCCAGCGGGGCGACGGCACGGCCGGCGCCGGCCTCACCGACGTGGTGACCCGGCTGCAGCGCGGGCAGGTGGACACCGTGCTGCTGGTCGACGACGCCTCGTCGACCGACACGGTGTGGGTTTCGCCGGACGATCCGACGCTGATCTCGGTCGACGACCACCCGTTGCGGGAGGCGGGAGTGCCGAGCCCGCAGCGGGTGCGGGCCGACGCCGGGCTGCTGCGTGCGATCGCGGCGACCGGCGCGGACCTGGTGCTGGTGGCGCCGGAGGAGGTGGCGCTGGAGCACGGCATCGGTGCGGTGCTGCGGTACGCGGATGCCGGCAGCGCCGCGCGATGACCCGGCCGCCCGGGTGGACATATCCGGCGAGTGCCTGGGTATGCGGCGCTTCGGACCATTCGCCAGAGGAAGGACACTGCGATGACCAACGTTCAGCAGCCGGAGTTGCGGCGCAGCGGCGAGTCCCCGACCACCAAGCAGCGCACCGAGGACGCGCACCCGACCGAGGCTCCGCACGGCAGCCACGACAAATCCGGGAACCGGGCGACGCCCGCGGGGCAGACCTCGCCGTACGGACCGTCCGGGAAGACGGCCGACGACGGCTCGTGACCCGGCGGGGCCGGGCGAAGTAACAATTCGCCGACGCCAATTTTCCACGGCATGTGAAAAGCCATTCTCCGTCACCGCGGCGCTGGAATATATCGACGATGTTGCGCGCGTGTTAGCGTTCACACGCGTTCCCCACCGCCATTCCCCGGCACCCCGTAAAGGAGAGGTCATGGCATCACGACCGCGTCTGCGAGGCATTCTGCCCGCCGTCGGCGGCCTGCTCGCGGCGATGATCACCGGCATCGCCCCGGCGCAGGCCGCCACCACCGGGCCGTGCGACATCTACGCCTCCGGCGGCACCCCCTGCGTCGCCGCGCACAGCACCACCCGGGCCCTCTACGGCGCCTACACCGGGCCGCTCTATCAGGTACGCCGATCGTCGGACAACGCCACCCGCGACATCGCGCCGCTCACCGCGGGCGGGGTGGCCGACGCCGCCGCCCAGGACTCCTTCTGCGCCGGCAGCACCTGCCTGATCACCGTCATCTACGACCAGACCGGGCGCAACAACCGGCTCACCCAGGCCCCGCCCGGTAGTTTCCAGGGGCCGGCGGCCGGCGGTTACGACAATCTCGCCAATGCGACCACCGCGCCGATCTCGGTGGGTGGGCACAAGGCGTACGGCGTGTTCGTCGCCCCCGGCACCGGATACCGCAACAACACCACCAATGGGGTGGCCACCGGCGATCAGCCGGAAGGCATGTACGCCATCTTCGACGGCACCCATTACAACGGCGGCTGCTGCTTCGACTACGGCAACGCCGAGCGCAACAGCCGGGACAACGGCAACGGCACGATGGAGGCCATCTACTTCGGCAACATCAAGGTCTGGGGCTACGGCACCGGCACCGGCCCGTGGGTGATGGCCGACCTGGAGAACGGCTTGTTCTCCGGCGCCAACCCCGGCTACAACGCGAACGACCCGAGCGTCAGCCACCGCTTCCTGACCGCGATCATCAAAGGCGAGCCCAACCACTGGGCGATCCGCGCCGGCAACGCGCAGTCCGGCGGCCTGTCCACCTACTACAACGGGAGCCGGCCGAACGCGTCCGGCTACAACCCGATGAAGAAGGAGGGCGCCATCATCCTGGGCATCGGCGGGGACAACAGCCACGGCGCGGCCGGCACCTTCTACGAGGGCGTGATGACCTCCGGCTACCCGTCGGACGCCACCGAGAACGCGGTCCAGGCCAACATCGCCGCGGCCGGGTACGCGACCTCCGGCTCCGGGGGTGGCCCGGTGATCACCCCGGGTTCGACCATCTCGCTGCGCGCCACCACCGCGTGCTGCACGACCCGCTACATCTCGCACAGCGGCAGCACGGTCAACACCGCCGTGGTGACCTCCGGCAGCGCCGCGGCCGACAAGGCCAACGCCTCCTGGATCGTCCGGGCCGGCCTGGCCAACAGCTCCTGCGTCTCGTTCGAGTCGCGCAACACCTCGGGGAACTACCTGCGGCACCGCAACTACCAGCTGACACTGGCCGCCAACGACGGCAGCGCGCTGTTCAGCCAGGACGCCACGTTCTGCCCGCAGGCCGGCCGCAACGGGCAGGGCAACTCGTTCGCCTCGGTCAACTACCCGGACCGGTTCATCCGGCACTACGCGAACAACGTCTACATCGCCAGCAACGGCGGCACGAACGCGTTCGATTCCGCCACCTCGTGGACCGACGACGTCAGCTGGGTGGTCAGCACCCCCTGGACTCCCTGACCCGGCGGTTCGCCCACGGCGTGGGAGCCCGGAAACCGAGGGGACGGACCGGGCTCCCACCCCGTACCCCGCCATTCTCTAAAAAGGAGGCCCGGTGAAGGGCATGCCCGTTCTCCTCGGCATCATCCTGGCCGGCGCGGCCGGCGCCGTCGCGGTGACGGCGGCGACGCCGGCGCGGGCGGCGGCCGGGTGCCGCGCCGACTATCAGGTCACCAACTCGTGGCAGGGCGGCTTCGGGGCCTCGGTGACCGTCACCGACCTCGGCGACCCGGTCACCGCCTGGCAGCTGACCTGGACCTTCCCGGCCGGGCAGAGCGTCACCCAGCTCTGGAACGGCACGGTCAGCCAGTCCGGCGCCCAGGTCACCGTCACCAACGCGAGCTACAACGGCACGATCGCCACCGGCGGAACCGCGTCGTTCGGGTTCAACGGCGCCTGGAGCGGCAGCAACCCGGCGCCGGCGTCGTTCGCCCTCAACGGCACGACCTGCACCGGGACCGTCCCGTCGATCTCGACCTCACCTTCGGCGTCACCGTCGGCCTCGCCCCCGACGTCACCCGGCGGGCTGCCCTGTGACCTGTACGCCGCGGGCGGCACCCCCTGCGTGGCGGCGCACAGCACCACCCGCGCCCTGCTCAGCACCTACAACGGCGCGCTCTATCAGGTCCGGCGCGCGTCGGACCACGCCACCCGGGACATCGGTGTGGTCAGCCGGGGCGGCCCGGCCGACGCGGCGGCGCAGGACACCTTCTGCGCGGGCACGTCCTGCGTGATCACCGTCCTCTACGACCAGTCGGGGCACGGCAACAACCTGGGCTACCAGGGGACCGGCGGAATCGGCGGCGCGGACACCGCGGCCGGCGCCACCCGGGAGGCGGTCACGGTCGGCGGCAGCAGGGTCTACTCGCTCTACATCAACGCGGGCAACAGCTACTGGCGCAACGGGTCGGCGTCCGGGATCCCGACCGGCAGCGCCCCCGAGGGCATCTACCTGGTCACCAGCGGCACGCACGTCAACGGGGGCTGCTGCTTCGACTACGGCAACAGCGAGACCACCCGGCGGGCCGACGGCGCCGGCGCGATGGACGCCATCTACTTCGGTACGAGCTGCTGGTTCGGTGGCTGCTCCGGCACCGGGCCGTGGGTCCAGGCCGACCTCGAATACGGGTTGTACCCCGGTGGCAGCCGGACCTGGAATCCCCATCAGCGGGCCTTCCCGAGCAGATTCGTCACCGCGATGCTGAAGAACAACGGGACCTCCCGGTTCGCCATCAAGGGCAGCAACGCCCAGTCCGGCGCGCTCACCACGCTCTGGGACGGCGCCCTGCCCGCGGGCTACAGCCCGATGCGCAAACAGGGCGCGATCATCCTCGGCAGCGGCGGTGACTGCTGCATCGACAACACCAACCAGAGCGCGGGCACCTTCTACGAGGGCGCCATCGTCGCCGGATACCCGAGCGACGCCACCGACAACGCGGTCCAGGCCGGCATCGTCACCGCCGGCTACCGATGATCAGCTACAGGCGGACACCCCCTGCAGCACCCCGCTGCGGTACGCCGCGATCCGGTCGAAGGCGCTGGTCCCGGACTTCCCACCGGCTCGGCCGAGGGCCAGCAACGCCGCCACCGCCTCATCCAGGTCACCCGGGGAGAGGGTCAGACTCGCTCCCTCCGGGCGCCTGAGCAGGTCGTTGGTCCACGACCCGGCCAGGCAGTCCACCGCCAGCTGCCCGGCCCGGTCGGTGGTGCTGCGCCCCCGCCGATCCTGGGCGGCCCGGGCGAACAGGTCACCGAGCAGCATGCCGATCGCGTTGTCGCCGATGTTCCGGTACAGCTGCGGCCCCAGCCGGGCGTTGTCGAAAGCCACGAAGTCCCCGTCCTGGCAGTAGAAGGCCGACCCGCCCGCGGTGCTGTCCGGCGTGGCGCACTGCGGCGGCGTGCCCTCGAACGGCTCCACCCGCACCGCCTGCCACTGCGCCTGGGCGAGCTGCGGGAAGGTCCGCGACCAGTACTGCTGGGCGTCGTCGGCCAGGTCGGCGACGGCATCGGCGTACGGCAGATCACCGCCGTTGGCGGCATCGCGCCGGCTCTTGAACGGCACCTCGGTCACCGGAATGGTGTCGGCGTCGTATCCCGCGCAGGTGGCCACGCCCTTCTCCACCCCGTCCTGGAAGGCACGGATCCGGTCGAACGCGTTGCCGTGCGCCTGCTCGGCCGCCGCCGAGGTCCCCGGCTGGTCGCGGAGCAGCAGCAGCCCGGCCACCGTGTTGTCCAACTGCTCGGGGGTGATCCCGGTGAACGCCGGCGACCGGCCGGCCAGCGCGTCCGCCGTCCACGCCCCGGCGAAACAGTCCGCCTGCTGTTCCAGCACGACGGTCGGCTGCCCGGTGACACCCAGCCGGCTCTGCACGGCATGCCCGTACTCGTGCGCGAAGACCACCGCGACCAGCAGCGGCCCGAACTGCTGCAGCAGCCGCGGGATCAGCGTCTGCGCGTCCCAGGCGATGAAATCGCCGTCCGGGCAGTAGAAGGCGTTCGGCTGATACGCCGTTTGCGCACCGCCGCAGGGCGGCGGCGGATCCGATCGGGTGTACGGGTGCAGCCCACCCGTGATCGGCTCGAACGCCCTGCCGCGGCGCAGCGACGGGTACTTGGCCGTCCAGAACCGCTCGACGTCCTTGACCGCCTTGGTCACCAGCGCGTCCGCATCGGCGGACCCGGCAGCCGGCGCCGCACCGCTGTCGTCCTGCCCGCTCGACACCCGCACCGCCACACACCCGCTGAGCACGGCCAGCAGTAACACCAGCAACGGAACGGCCGCACGGCTGCGCCGGATCCCCGGCCACTGCGCATCCACCATCGCCGCCTCCATCCATGTGACTGCCTCGATGCCGGTCTACCCCCACCGGCCGGCGGTTATGCGTCGGGTCGCCCCCCGGCGGGCTGCCATTATGGACGGGCGACCGTTCGGGACGCCACGCGGGTGTGGGTCGTGGCCCCGCCGCTGCTACCGGCGCTCGGCCGGCACCGTGCTCGCCGGGGCCACCCGGCTGAGCAGGGCATAACGCAGCAGCGGGACATAGATCCGCGCCGAGTCGGCCAGCCCGCTGAAATGCGAGCCGGCGTTGTCGTCGAGGTACGTGGCGGGAATCGGCACCTCGTCGATCGGGTGATCGGTCGCCGCGCAGTGCAGCAGCACGTTCATCTCGTACTCGAAGCGCTCCCCCGGCACGGCGCACAGGTCCCCGATCAGGTCGGCGGGGTAGGCCCGCAGGCCGGTCTGGGTGTCCGAGACGGTCCGGCCGGTCGCCGCCCGGAAGACGGCCTGGGTCACGGTGTTGCCGAACCGGCTGCGCGGCGGCATCCGGTCGAAGCGGCGCACGCCCAGGACGACGCGGCCGGGCCGGCAGCGGTCGGCCACCTCGCGGATCTCGGCGACGCTGTGCTGGCCGTCGCCGTCGGCGCAGACCACATCCGCTTCGGGAAACCGGGAGCGGATGTGCCGGAACCCGGTCTTGAGGGCGACGCCCTTGCCCCGGTTCGCCGGAAGCCGCAGCACCGTGCAGCCCCGCGCCGCCAGCTCCGCGAGCCGGGCGTCGGCGGCCGGACCGGTCCCGTCGTCGACGATCACCACCTCCGCCGGCCGCGGGCCGTCGGCCAGCAGCGCGGTGACCAGTTCGGACAGGTGCGGTCCCGGCTTGAACACCGGGAGTAGAACGACGTACGGCACCGGGTCTCCTTCACTGCTGTCCGACGGTGCGGCGTCTATACCCAGGCCGGCCATTGATCACCCGCCGGGCCAGACGGCCGACCGCGACCATCCCCCGTTCGCGGCGCAACAGCCGGTCGGCGCGGGCGCCGGCGAAGCCCAGCCGGGCCAGCAGCAGCGCGCCCCGGTCGTCGTGCACCTCGCCGCCGTGCGCCGGGACGTCGCGCAGCGCCGGGCCGGTCAGTCCCAGCACCCGGCCGGCCAGGAAGCGGACGCGCGGCAGGTGCCAGGCGTGCGTCACCAGACCGAGCGGAGCCCGGGCGTCGAAGGCGTATCCACTCAGCAGCCCGTCCTCCACGGTGTGCAGCAGGTTCTCCAGGGTGCTGCGCGAGCGCGTCTCCGCGTACAGCTCAGCGTGCTCGTCCAGGCCGGCCGCGCGGGCGGCCCGCAGCATGAGATCCCCCTCGCGCGCGCCGACCGGCGGTGGTGCGGCTCCGGCGCTCGCCTCCGGCCAGCCGCCGGTGAAGACGACCCGGATCCGGTCGCCACCGGGCAGCGCCGCGCGGTGGGCCGCCACGTAGGCGGTGGCCGCGCGCACCCGCGCGTCCCCGCCCGGGGTGAGGGTGTAACCGCTCGCGGTACGCACCACCCCGCGCCCGAACACCAACAGCACCCTGGCCGGTTCCGGCATGGTCACCTCCTGTAGCAGCCATTGTCCGCGACCCGATGGCCGGCCGACGGGCGGTGGACTCCCAGATGATCAACTCGCAGCCGCTCCCGGCCGAACCTGCCGGGCCGGCGCAAGCGGTATTGCTCGCCCGCCTGCCGCACCCATGCCCGCGCCGGAGATGTGGGCGCTCGGGCACCCGCCTCAGTCACAAGCCAGCGAGTGGGAGACGAGCCCGTCGAGTGCACGGATCTGGCCGTGGGTCGGACGTTGGCCGGCGTCGACGTTGCGGCCAGTCGATCAGGGCAGCAGACGAAACCAGGCAAGCGCCGCCAGCAGCGATCTGGTTCGGAACGGGTCGCCAGAGGGAGTGTGGCTAACTTCGAGGCAGCATCCGCGGGGTGAAGGGCGTGCCATTGGTCACCCCGTTGATTGCTTCGACACAGACCTCCTGCCCGGGTGTCACGGTGAAGTCGAGTCGCCCGGCGCCCAGGTCGGCGCGTATTCCCCGGTAGCGGATGAATGTTTCCAGGGAATGCGCGCCTACCGATAGCGGTAACGTCTGCTCGCGTCCCCAGGCGACCTGGTGCTCATGCCCGTCCACGCGAACGTACGGCCTGGTGAAGGCTACCAACCACCAACGGTTAACCCAGTGTCCTCGCACCGTGATGCGTAGTGAACCGCTCTCAGTTCGGTTTGATGACGTCATGGTCCGTTCGTTTCCGTGGCGGCGGCCAGTGTGCCGATCACTGTCTGGATCTGGCTTCTGGGCCACTCCACATAGGTCATCCGTCGGCGCGGTCGGCGGCGCGAGCCCCGAGTTTGGCGCCCATGCCGCAAAGCACCCCCATTATCAGGACGCCGGTCAAGCAGAACCCGGTCGCCTGGACCGGCCGGAACCGCCGGTCGCGCCCGCCGCAACGGCCACCGCGCCGGCCGTGGACGAGCTGTCACGCTTGGTAGCGTCTCTGTCGGTCAGCCGACGCCCAGACATGCCGAGACCAGCGAGTCGGGAGTGTGCTCGCACGAGGCCGCCTGTTCCGCCCGAAAAAGGTTCGTCACGATCTCGGCCCTCTGGCGAGGCGCGCCGACCAACGCTGGTCGCCATCAGGTTTGATCGTCACGGTGATGGGGCCCGACGGTGCGGCATCATCGTAGTTTTTCGACGTCGTTCCGTCGCAGGGCAGTTTGAATGACCCTAGAGGGCGTGACGGGTTGTGATAGTTGACGGCTAGGTCACCACCGCCGATACAGACAATGGTGATGTCGACAGGGCCGTCCCCGGCCAAGTCGGCGGTCCAGCCGCCGGTGACGTTGTCATGACCGATGGCCTGCTGCTTCAGGCCAGCCGGCGCCAGGCTGGGCAACGTAGCTTCCACCGGGACGGTGGTCACCGAAGGTGCTGGCGCGGAGACTGATTTGTCGTCGCCGGTACAACCACCGAGAGCGGCCCAGGCCAGGCAACAGGAAGCAGCGAGTATCCAGCGGTGTGCGGGAAATAATCCCTGGTGCGCCATCTCGTTTCTCCTAGTCCGCGCGCCCTGATCGGTGGACCCGCTGATTCTTCACTACGCGTGTTGAGTACCTGAGTCGAACCCGGGATGTCGAACTGATTCGACCAAAGTGCTCCTCTTGCTATACGAACTCCATCTCAGCCCGGGCCACTCTTCTGCCGCCGATCGTGCGCGTTGGCCAACCGGGAGGCGTCACGCTCCGTGACTTACCCACGTTGACGCCTTGATCTGCCGAGTTGTGCGCTGATTCGGTAGGCGCCCATCACCGAGCGGCCGGTGAACGATGCTAAGTTGATCGTATATACATCGCTGATGATCTTGGCCTGACAGACCGTGTACACGGATTCCTGCGGGACCGTTCGCACCGCGGCCGGCATATGACCGAGTCGGCGATCCGGTCGTCGGCCCCGGCCTGGATTAGAACCTACGAAGGACCGGCTCCCGAAGAACTCCTCGAGGCGATGGTCAGGTTTGAACAACGCTATGGCGGCCTGCGTTACCGCGTCCTCGGTGGCAACCACATGGAGTACGGTCTGGACGGCCTTCCGATAGTCCGTCACGGCCCGCTCGGGCTGGCTTTCACCGGGGTCCTGGACGGCGACTGGACTTGGGATCTCGACGTTCTTCTCGATGGGCGCACCGCGATGGAGCCCGGTCAGTGGCCATACCGTGTCATCGACCGAAGCGTCGATCAGAGGATTGAGCGACACGCGCTCCTGGCCGAGGTCGAGGTTTGGTTCCATAGGACCTTCGAGTGCAGCACTCCGTCGGGTGTCCTGCCGATAACGCATGAGGAGTCGTTGCCACCGCCGGTCCTCGATGCCGCGGGCCCAGCGGAGTCTTGGTGGTATGACCGTGACGTCGCCGTTCAAGCACAACTCACCGGATGGCCCGCAGAACGGGACCGCTGGACCGTGCGCTACTTCGCCAGAACACCGCAGCTGGCAGCTGCTGCCAATCCAACCGTCTATGCCGCGGTGGGCCACGAAACGGTTCCCGCAACCTGGTGCACCATATGCTCGCGAGCGGTTTCTCCCGGAAAGACGTGCACACGCTAACCAGAGACCAACGACGCACTCTCATAGCCGCGGATAGAAGGAGAAGGGAGCTGGCCGAGCTTGAGCTTGCCCGCGACATCACCAATCACCTGAGCCGAATCCACGCTCCGCGATAGCCCTAGCGGCCGGGCGAGTCCCATTGTCAGTCGCACGCCGAACAAGTAGGGCCAGCGCCCGCTCCACGATCGCCTGATCGGTGCCGGTCAGCCGGCCGGAGTGCTGCCGGAGATGCCCGGCCCAGATCAGCACCAGAAGGACCTCGACGGTTCCGGCATGGGCCCCCGCCTCTCGCAGCCGTTGTCCGTGACCGGATGGCCGGTCGCGGGGCGGTAGATTGCCCCGATGATCAACTCGCAGCCGCTCCCGGCCGAACGTGTACTTGAGATCGCCGCCCCGATGCTCAACGAGGTGGGCGGGAACTGGCGACTCGCCGAGGGTCCGATGCTGCGCTCCGGGTCGATGGGTGTCCGGCTACTGCCCGCGGACAACGCCGACCCCAGGCATCTGGACCTGGAGATCCTGCTGAACGCCGACCGCCCGGACGTGCCGACGATCACCGACTGCACCCTGGGTCTCGCCGCGGATCCGGTGGAGGGAGCCCGGCAGGCGATCGGCGCGTGGATCGCGACCACTGTGGTCACCGTGCTGGAGATGGTGGAGCAGCAGGGCCGGCTCGCGACCCACATCGCCGCCGACGAGGAGGGCGCCTTCCCCGGCTGGCACACCATCGTCGGGGGAATCACCGGCTGGTCCGTCGACGACTCACCGGTCAAGCAGCAGTGGATCGCCGACGAGATGCCGTGGTCGGCGCTGGCCCCGATCATCGCGCCGGCGCTGGACCGGCCGCACCTGAACGGCATCCGCCTGCTGATCGGTCAGGGCGGTGACTTCACCGAATGCGAGGTCCGGATCAACGGCCGCCGCCACGAGCCGGCCGAGGCCGCCCTGGCAGCGCTGGACTGGCCGCGCACCGAGCAGTTCGGCCTGGCTCGCACCTTCCTGCTGCTGGTGGGGCAGCACTAGACGTCCTCGGACAGCAGGTGGCTGACCTCGGGCGGACCGTCCGCCAGGGCCAGCGCCCGCTCCTCGATGGCCTGGTCGGTGCCGGTCAGCCGGCCGGAGTGCTGCCGCAGGTGCTCGTCCCAGCTGGGGACCAGATAGACCTCGACGAACCGGCCGGGCCGTTCGCCGTCGCGGAACAGGCCCCAGCGTTCCGCGCCGGTGCGCAGGCGGCTGCGCCGCACGTCGTGCATCGCCGACACGAACTCGGTCTCCCGGTCCGGGCTGATCGGGTAACCGGCCATCACCAGCACCGGTCCGTCGTGCTCGTCGGGGTCGAGTTCCAGGTGCGGCTCCGGCCAGTACACGGCCGGATCCCGGTTGAGGCCGCTGGTGTCGCGCATCGGCCAGCGGCCCAGCGTGGCCACCCCGGCCAGCATCAGCACCGCCGAAGCGACCAGCGTCGCGGGCAGCCCGGTCACGTCGGACAGGGCGCCCCAGGCGAGCGCGCCGACGGCCTGCGCGCCGGCGAACACCATCTGGTAGACGGCCAGCCCGCGGGCACGCACCCAGTTCGGCAGGAAGAGCTGCATCGCCGCGTTGACGTTGGACAGCACCATCACCCAGGCGATCCCGGCCGGCACCAGCACGATGATCACCAGGATCTCGGAGCGGGCCAGGCCGAGCACGGCCAGGATCGCGGTGAAGACGACACCGGCGATCAGCAGCAGGCGGTTCATCGACCAGCGGGCCCGCATCCGGGGCAGCAGCAGGGCGCCGACCACCGCTCCGGCGCCGACCGCGGCCAGCAGGACGCCGTAACCGCCGGAGCCGAGGCCGAGGCGGCGTTCGGCGACCAGCGGCAGCAGCGCCCACAGCGCGCTGCCGGGCACCAGGAACAGCGAGGCACGGAGCAGGATGCGCCGTACGACCGGGGAATGGCGCACGTATCGGCTGCCGGACCGCATCGCCGCGCCGAACGGTTCGGGCACGGCGGCCGGGTCCGGTGCGGCCGGGCGCCAGCGCACGAGGACCAGGGCGAAGACCGCGTACGACAGGGTGTTGAGCCCGAAGACGACCGCGGTGCCGGTCTGCGCGATCAGCACGCCGGCGACCGCGGGTCCGACGGCGCGGGCCAGGTTCATGCTGATCGCGCCGAGCGCGGAGGCCGAGGCGAGCTGGCTGCGCGGCACCATCTCGGGGATGACCGCCTGCCAGGCGGGCGCGGTCATGGCCTGACCGGCGCCGAGCGCGAAGGTCAGGGTGAGCAGCAGGCTGGGCGGCATCCGGCCGGCCTGGGTGAGCACGGTGAGCAGCACGCCGACGGCGGCCAGGAAGATCTGCACGAAGATCAGCAGCCGGCGCCGGTCGAAGGTGTCGGCGAGCGCCCCGGACGGCAGGGCGAGCAGCACGATCGGCAGGGTGCTGGCGGTCTGCACGACGGCGACCAGCGTGTCGGAGCCGGAGTGTTCGACGAGCAGCCACTGGGCGCCGACGGTCTGCATCCAGGTGCCGATGTTGCTGGCCAGCAGCGCGAGCCAGAGCGCGCGGAAGGCGGCGATCCGCAGCGGCGCCCAGGCGGCGGGTCCTTCGGTGGTCACCGACCCCGACTACCCGCCACCCGGGTGACTGAACCGGATTATCGGCGCAGCGCCCGCCGCGCCAGGAAGTTCCCGAGGAACTGCCCGGCCTGCACGATCACGATGATCGTCGCGACCGTGATGTAGACGACCGGCCAGTTGTACCGCTGCGACCCGTAGGTGACCGCGAAGTCACCGAGCCCGCCGCCGCCGAACAGTCCCGCCTGGGCGGACATGTCGACCACCCCGACGAAGATGAACGTGTAGCCGAGGATGACCGGCCCGAGCGCTTCGGGCACGACCACGGTCAGCAGGATGCTGATCGGCCGGGCGCCGGCCGCCCGGGCCGCCTCGATCACGCCGGGTTCCACGGCGAGCAGGTTCTGTTCGATGATCCGGCTGACCGCGAACGCCGCCGCCAGCGACAGCGCGAAGGTCACCGCGTCGGTGCCGATCGTCGTGCCGATCGTGGCGAGCATCAGCGGCTGGATCGCGGTCAGAAAGATCACGAACGGAATCGGTCGTACGATGTTGACCAGGATGTTCACGATCAGGAAGACCGCCCGGTTGGCGAGCAGGCTCCCGGGCCTGGTGGCGTACAGGATCAGTCCGAGCGCCAGGCCGAGCAGCCCACCCGCGACCACCGAGATGCTCACGATGTAGAAGGTCTGCCCGATCGCCTCCCGGAAGACCGGCAGGTTGGTGAGGAATTCGTCCACGTCAGTGCTCCTCCACCGAGACGCCGGCGGCGCGCAGGTCGGCCAGCGCCCCGTCGATCCCGTCGGCGGACCCGGTCAGCTCGAAGGTGAGGCTGCCCACCGCCCGTTCCTGCAGCTCGCTGATGCCGCCGAAGATCAGCTCCGCGGCGACCTGACGGTCGAGGAAGACGCGGGACAGGGCGGTCCGGTCACGGACCGCCACGGTCACGATCCGGCCCCGGTGGGTACGCCGCAATCGCTCCAGCGTCCGCTCCGAAGGACGGTCCCGCAGCGCGTCGTGCACGAAGTCGGCCGCCGTCGTGCTGGCGGGTTCGGCGAACACGTCGTACACCGGCCCGCTTTCGGCGATCCGGCCGGCGTCCATCACCGCGACCCGGTCGGCCACCGCGCGGATCACGTCCATCTCGTGGGTGATCAGCACGATGGTCACGCCGAGCTCCTTGTTGACCCGCCGGAGCAGGTCGAGGACCTCGGCCGTGGTCTTCGGGTCCAGCGCGCTGGTCGCCTCGTCGGCGAGCAGCAGTGCCGGGTCGGTAGCCAGCGCCCGGGCGATCCCCACCCGCTGCTTCTGCCCGCCGGACAGCTGCTCCGGGTGGTCGTGGGCGCGGTCCAGCAGGCCCACGAAGTCGAGCAGCCGGGCCACCCGCCGGTCACGTTCGGCCTTCTCGACCCCGGCGACCTTCAGCGGGTATGCCACGTTGCCGGCCACCGTGCGCGACCGGAACAGGTTGAACTGCTGGAAGATCATGCCGATCTCCCGGCGCACGCCACGGCGATCCTTCTCGGACAGTGCGGCGATGTCGTGGTCACCGACCCAGACCTGCCCGCTGGTCGGTGTCTCCAGCCCGTTGATCAGCCGGATCAGCGTGCTCTTGCCGGCCCCGGAGTGGCCGATGACGCCGAACACCTCACCCTTGGCCACCTCCAGGCTGACATCGTCGAGGGCGGCCACCCGGGGCCCGCGGCGGCCCCGGGTGAACGTCTTGGTCACATGCTGAAGACGTACATAAGTCACGATCTTGAATTACTTGCCCGCGGCGACGGCCTGGTCCTGGACCTTCTTCAGCAGCGCCTGGAGGTCGGCGGCGGGGACGGTGCGCAGCACCGCGACGCCGCCGTTGGCCTCCTGGACGCCCTTCTCCACCGACGGGTCGTGGTAGAGCTCGGCCAGCTTCAGGTAGGTCGGGTTGTCCTTGTCGGCGGCCCGGGCGGTGAAGATGTTCACGTACGGCGCGGCGCTGTCACTGGCCGGGTCGTCCTGGAAGATCGCGTTGGTGCGGGGCAGCTTCGCGCTGGTGGCGTAGTTGTTGTTGACGATCGCGCCGACCACCGAGCCGCTCTGCAGCGCGCCCGCGGTCTGCGAGGCGTCCAGGGTGACCACGTCGACCTTCTTGGACTCGACGTCGGCGGTGCTGGAGAAGGCGCTGCCGCCGTTCTTCAGCGTGACCAGCCCGGCCGCCTGCAGCACGAGCAGGCCGCGGGCCTGGTTGATCGCGTCGTTCGGGATGGCCACCTTGGCGTCCGCCGGGAAGTCGGCCGGCTTGGTGAACTTCAGCGAGTACAGCGGCAGCGGGTAGACCGCGGTGGCGCCGATCGGCTGCAGGTCGTCCTTGGCGGTGACGTTGTAGTTCGCCAGGTACTGGATGTGCTGGAACTGGTTGAGCTCCAGCTGCTTCTGCTTGAGCGCCGGGTTCGGCTGGCTGTAGTCGTTGAAGTTGACCAGCTCGACGGTGACGTTCAGCTTCTGCTTCGCCAGGTCGGTGTAGGTCTTCCAGTACGGCGCGGACGCGTCGGCGACACCGATGCGCACGGTCTGCGCCTTGGTGCCCCCGGTGGTGGCGTCGGCGGAGTCGTCCTTGGTGGCGACGATTCCGACGACCACGCCGGCTGCCACGACGACGACGGCGGCAGCGGCGATCCAGGGCCAGCGGCTGCGCTTACGGGTGGGCAGAACCGGCTGGGCGGACTGGTCTGACATCTGTTGCTCCGGATGATGATCGAGAGGTGCGGAAGGCCATCACCATACCCCACAACTTCGATAGGAAAAATGTGTCGTACGTCTAGCCGCGGTGCCCCACCGGGGCTCGGCCCGGGCTCGGGGCGTACGTTGGCGTCGTCGCCGAGCAGAGGAGGAACCGTGGCCAAGGGCTATTGGGTCAGCGCCTACCGCACCATCGCCGACCCGGCGAAGCTGGCCGCCTACAACCAGCTGGCCGGGCCCGCCGTCCGGGCCGCGGGCGGGCGGACCCTCGTCCGCGGCGGCCGGGTCGCCGCACACGACGACGGGGTGGCCGAGCGCACCGTCCTGGTCGAGTTCGACAGCTACGAGCAGGCGGTCGCCGCCCACGAGAGCGCGGCCTACCAGGAGGCGCTGGCCGCCCTCGCGGACGGCGTCGAGCGGGACTTCCGCATCGTCGAGGGCCTCGACTGACGATCGAGGCTTGCCTCGGTCGAGGCCGGCAGCGAGGATCGCCAGCGGGGACGGCGGACGCTCCCCCACCCCTTCGCGCCACGAAGGACGACCATGAGACCTGAGGTACGGAGGGCGGCCGTCGTGGCCGCCGGGACGTTTCTGGCCGGCTTCGGTGCCATGTACGGCTTTCACCTGTGCGCGGACGGCCCCCACGAGCTTCGCGGCCTGTTCACCTACGAGTCCGCGACCTGGGGAGACGCCGTGCTGCTCCCGACGATGGCCGCCTGCCTGTCGCTGTCGCTCTCCGGCCTGGCCGCCGCACGGCACGAAAGGGCGATCGCCGGCATGGGGGCGGTATTCGGTTTCTCCATCGGGGTCGCCAGTCAGGTCGGCTGGCTGATGGACCCCCACCCGGCGCTGAACTGGACCCTTCCTCGACCGCATCACTTCACTGCGGCCGGCTGGTACCACGCGGCTTTTCTCTCGGGCGCGGCGGCCGCTTTCGCCGGCGCGTCGGCACTCGCCCTCACCAGGGCGATCCGGTCGCCGGCCGTGGCACCGTCCGTGCGCAGGTCACTGATCTCTGCCGGTGCGGCAACCGTTGCGTTCGCCGGCCTCGTCCTCTACGACAACGTCGCGACGAGATCTACCGCGGCTTCGAGATTCACCGGAGCGGCAGGCCTGGCGGGCGCCGCGGGGCTCGCCGTGCTGGCCCTCGTGTCGATGCGACGGAGTGGGAACCGGACCGGCAACGCCCGCGGCTAGGTCGTGTCGAGTCCCGCCTCCGCGGCGACCTCCTCCTTGACGCGGTGCACAGCGGCTCCGATGCCCACCAGGGACAGGATCAGAATCGCGCGGCCCAGGTGGTTCTGCCAGTTCAGGTGCTCCGCCAAGCGCTGCCGGAACTTCGCCGTCAGCTCCGCCGCCTCCGCGGCAGTGCCGGTTCTCATGCCGGCCTGGGGAATCGTGCGCGTCATCTCCGACGCCAGATGTTCCCCGTTGCGCTTGGTGGTGAATGAGTAGACTCCCCACAGGAGTGCCGCGAATCCACAAAAAGACGCTATCGCCGGCAGATCGGCCAACATGTCTCCGCCGAGCCGACCACCGATCTGACTGGGCACGAACAGCACGACGGTGACGAGGCCGGCGTACAGCGCCTGCCCCTGAAAGGTGTTGCTCGCAGCGCTCTTCGCGGTCAGTTGCTGATGCGACGGATCGGAGGCGAAGGCGAAGACGTAGACCACCGCGGCGGCGACCACGAACACGAGCCACAGTACGCCGAGGGCCCCCACCGCGGAGGAGATGTCGGCCAGGTGGCCGCCGGAGGTCCACATCCGATAGCAGGCCAACCAGTAGCAGGACGACCCCATCATCGCTCCGCATGCGCTTCCGAGCACCCAGCTCGGCCATTCGGGCCGAAGGACGTGCAGTCGCACCGGCGTGCTGACCACCTCCTCGCCGTACAGGAGCCCGATGACCGCGGAGAGGACGAAGAAATACAGGCGAAGCGGCCATGCCACCGGCGTCCGCGCGACCGCCGTCTCGCATGCCACCGCCACGATCACGGACACCACGGCCATCGACATCAGCGCGAGGGCGGCGGGATTCGGTTTCCAGGCGTCACTACAGGTAGCGGTCGGTTGGCTCAACCGCGCGGCCGAAACAGCCACGAGCGCGACCAGTGCGCACGCGACGAAGACGTAGGTCCGCGCGTACGTCGCCGACGGCGGCGCTCCGCTGTGCGCGGGCTCGAAGCCGATCCTCGTGCCGAGAAGCAACAGCACCGCCGTGCCCGTCAGCAGGAAGGCGCAGAACAGGGCGATGGGCAGAACCATGAGGCTCACGCCGGCCCGCGGGTTCGCCGATCGTTCGGCAGCGGCCATCATCCGATACGCCGGTTTACCGACGTAACAGATCAACGCCGCTGACCCGACCAGGATGTACAAGATCGTCTTGTCTTTACCGACATCCCATCTCGCCTGCCAGGCCCGGGTGGCGAGGGAGACCAGGCCGGGGAGAAGGACGGCCAGAATGGCGCCGGCCACCAGTTCCTTCAGCTCGAAGCCGGCATGCGATCGGAACCGAACGACCATGACAGCGGCGGCATTGACCACAGCGAGGCCGAGATACGCGACGAGCGCTCGCCGCGGATCGTTTTCGGTGACCATGACGGCCGCGGCTGCCGCACACCCCGCAACGACGATGACAGCGGCAGCCGTTGGACGATGGTGAGACCACACTCGTAAACCTGACGAGGAGGCCGACAGGACGCTCACCGTGATCACGAGAGGAATCCACCAGCCCGGCACACCCCAGAGCCCGGTCGTCGACATCACCGCAGGCTAACCGCGGCTGATGAGCCAATACATCACCCTATCGGCTGACGGCTGCCATCCCCGGGGCAACGCCCGCGGCCGGTGGTCGGATCGTCCGGATCGGACAGTCGTCAGCCGGCGTCCCGCGGGGCGCGCAGCACCGTGAACTGCCGGGTGCGGCGCAGTGCGAAACCGAGGGACAGGTAGAGGCGGATGGCGTCGACGTTGCCGCCGGAGGCGTGCAGCATCGGCGTCTCCCCGCGCTCACGGATGCCGTGCGCCACCGCCCGCACCAGCACGCCGGCCAGGCCCTGCCCGCGGTGTCGCGGGTCGGTGCAGACGGCGCTGATCTCGGTCCATCCCGGCGGGTGCACCCGTTCGCCGGCCATCGCGACGAGCCGGCCGCCGCGCCGGATGCCCAGGTAGACGCCCAGACGGTGGGTGCCGGGCTCGAACGGGCCGGGCCGGGTTCGGGCGACCAGGTCGAGCATTTCCGGTACGTCGTCCGCGCCGAGCGTCACCACCTCCGGGGCGCGTTCGGAGCGCAGCGCGTCGGTGGCCACCAGTTGCCCGCCTTCGCCGCGGTATTCGACGGTCCACCCGGCCGGTGGCGGCGCGATGTCGCACGACAACCGGGCCACCCCGGCCGGGCCGACCAGGGCGGCCAGGTCGGCCCAGACCCGGTCGTCCTGCACCGGCGGCGCCGCGGTGATCCCGGAGACCTCGGCCGGGTAGCGCAGCGCCCGCCCGTCGCCCTGCGCGAAGTGGGCGTGCGGCCCGGTCAAGGAGGCCCAGGAGGCCTGATCGAGCACATGGGAATTCTTCGGCACACCCGGCAGTATATCCTATTAAACCGACGGGATATTAGGAGTTACGCAGCAGGCGGTCCAGCACCCGGGTGCCGAAGGTGAGCGCGGCCACCGGCACCCGTTCGTCGACGCCGTGGAAGAGCGCGGTGAAATCCAGCTCCGGGGGCAGGCGCAGCGGGGCGAACCCGAAATGCCGGATGCCCAGACGCTGGAAGCTCTTGGCATCGGTGCTGGCCGACAGCATGTACGGCAGCAGGCGCGCCCCCGGGTCCTCGGCGCCGATCGCCGCGGCCATCGCATCCACCAACGTACCGCGGAAATCGGTCTCGACCCCGGGAAGACTGTCCCACCGTACGTCGATCCCCGGGCCGAGCACGGCGCGGCGGCCAGCTTCGCCACCGCGTTGTCGTCGTGCAGCAGCGAGCCGTGCCCGGCCGTCCCGCGGGCCAGCAGCCGGATCCACGCGACCCCCTTCTCGGCGGTCTCCACCAGGTACGCCCGGGCGCCGTCCCCGACGGTCACCGAGAAGCCGCCGACCTCGCTGATCGCCTCGGTCACCCCGTCGAACAGCTCCGGGCGATGCTCGGCCAGCCAGCGGGCGCCGTGGAAGCCGCCGGCCTCCTCGTCGGCGACATAGGCGAAGACGAGATCCCGCGGCGGCGTCACGTTCTCCCGTTTGAGCCGGCGGGCGACGGCCAGGCTGACCGCGAGGCTGCCCTTCATGTCGACCGCGCCGCGGCCCCACACGTACCCGTCGCGGACCTCCCCGGAGAACGGGTGCACGCTCTACTCGGCGGCATCGGCCGGTACCACGTCCAGGTGACCGTGCACCAGCAGCGCCCCTCGCTGCTGATCGGATCCGGTCAGCCGGGCGATCACGTTGCCGCGGCCACGGGCGCCCGACTCGACGTACGTCACCTCATAGCCGACCTCGGCGAGCTTCTCCGCGACGTACTCCGCGGCCGGACGTTCGGTGCCCGGGCCGCCGTCGTCACTGGCATTGGTGGTGTCGAACCGGATCAGGTCACCGGTGAGCGCGGCGACCTCGCTCTCCGCCGTCACGGCGGTGTACGCGTACGCCATCTTCCCTCCGTAAACCCTACTGATGCAGGAGGTTGTCACGCAGTTCGCGGACGAGCGACGACACGACCGCCTTCAAACTACCCGCGTTCGCCGCCGCCACCCGCAACTGCCGCTGGTAGCTGGCGCCGTGCTCGACGATCTCCGCCAGCCCGGCCAGCTCCGCCACACACCCCAGCGACTCGGCCACCGGCGCCAGCCGCGGCAGCAACTCACCCACCAGATCCTCGGTGACCAGCCGCTCGTCCCCGGCCGCGGTGCGGATCACGATGGCCTCCATCCCGTACCGGGCGGCCCGCCACTTGTTCTCCCGCACGAACCACGGCTGCAACCGGGGCACCGTCCGCCCGGCGTCCAGCTCCCGGGAGAAGAACTCCACCAGGCACTGGGTGAGCGCCGCGAGCGCACCGATCTCGCGCAGCGTCGGCATACCGTCGAAGGTGCGCACCTCGATCGTGCCCCACCGGGGCGCCGGCCGGATGTCCCAGCGCAACTCGTTCAGCTCCTCGATCACCCCGGTGTGCCGCAGGTCGGCGACCAGTGCCTCGTAGGCCGCCCAGTCGGCGAGCTGCGGCGGCAGCCCGGCGGTCGGCAACTGCTGGAACATCAGGGCGCGATTCGAGGCGTACCCCGTCGTCTCCCCCGCCCAGAACGGACTCGACGCGCTGAACGCCTGAAAATGCGGCAGGTACGTCAGCAGCCCGTCCACGATCGGCAGCACCTTCCGCCGGTCCTCCACCGCGACGTGCACGTGCACACCCCAGATCATCATCTGCCGGCCCCACCACTGGGTGCGGTCGATCAGCGTGTCGTAGCGCGGCTTGCCGGGCGTCACCCGTTGCCGGAACCACTGGCTGAACGGGTGCGTGCCCGAGGAGATCAGGTCGACCCCCATCGGCTCGGCGACCCCGGCGAGCTGCTCCACCAGCCGGTCCAGATCGTCGACCGCGCGAGCCACCCGATGGTGCGGGGCGCTGACCACCTCCACCGTGTTCGTCAGCAGCTCCCCGGTGACGTGCGGAAAACCGGCCGCTCCACCGACCTTGGCGAGCAACTCGGGGGCCGCGGCGGCCAGCTCGCCACTGCGGCGGTCGACGCACGCGATCTCCCACTCGATCCCTAGACGCGACCTGACCGATCGGGCAAAGTCGATACGCATGCCGCCAACTCTATGACCGCCCGACCCGGCCCGCCTCGCCCGGCAGCCACCCGCCTGCCGACCGCCTGACCGACCGCCTCACCCGGCAGCCAGCCACCTGCCGAGCGCCTCACCCGGCAGCCAGCCACCTGCCGAGCGCCTCACCGGCCGCCTCACCCCGCGCTCACCCGCCCGCAGATCGACTGACCGCCCATCGCCGATCCCGCCACGTGGCCCGCGGCGGCCGGCCCACCTCGACAGCGGCCGAGCGGACCTCAGCCGGCCGCCTCCTCCATGCCGGCCGGGCCGGCCACGGACGCCGCGGCGCCGCGACGCCGCCACGTCACGCCCAGGGCGGCCGCCAGGGCGATCAGGGCGACGATCGTCCCGGGCCAGGCCGGGATGCCGTCGCCCGGACCGTAGGTGATGTACGGAACCGGCGAGCCCTCGGCATAGACGAGCACCTGACAGGTCGCACAGCCGTGCACGAACGCGGGCACCGCCGCCGCCGAGAGCGCGACCGCCGAGGAGCCGCTCGCCAACAGCCGCCGGGCCCGGGTCCCCCGCCGCACCCGGTAGGCGAGAGCCGCGGCCACCAGCCACCCGACGACCGCTCCCCCGGCCATGCCGGCAACGGTGAGCGGGCGCACCACCGCGGGCTCCACCGGCCACACGTCGGTCCGGTACGAATTCTGGAAGGCGCCCTCGGCACTGTCGACCACCAGGCCGCTGCCGTCGAGTTTCAGCCGGCCCCTGGTGGCGGCGAAGGTGAAGAGGTGCTCGTGCTCGCCGACGGGAAACTCCCGGTACGCCGTTGTCCGCCACCCGGCGGCGGTGAGCGCGGCCCGGATGCGCCCGGGCGAATAGTCTCTGCCCCCGTGGGTGATGAGCGCCACCCCCGGCCCCTTCATCGCCGACTCCTCGGGGTGGACCTCGGCCGGCGTCGACGTGCCGATCATCGCGGTGTTGAGGGATCGCAGGGCGGCCTCGGCCGGAATCCCCGCGGCCGTCCGCCAGCCCAACCAGGTGCCGGCCACCCCGCCGAACCCGCCCACGATCACCGCGGCGAGCAGGGCTCCGGCCAGCGCGAGCGGACGCCGGGCCGGCAGCCGGAACCGCTGGCGGAGACCGCAGAGGATCAGGTGCAGCGCCTGCCCCGGGCTCGGCCGATGCCGTTCGTCCGCCGCCATGTCCAGCAACGTGGTGATCACCTCGACGCCGTGCCGCTCGCGGTAGTCCCGCGGATATGCCCACATCAGCCGCCGATAGTGAGCCTCCAGCCGATCACTCACAGCCCACCACCGAAGGCGAGCCGCGGACGGCCGGAAGCAGCGGACCCACCGTCACCGAAGCCCAGCCGCGGGCGACCGGAAGCAGCGGACGCAGCGCCGCCGAAGGCGAGTCGCGGGCCGGTGCCGGGAGCGACCTGCGGGCCCGTTCCGCCGCCGGGCGCGAGGCGCAGGCGGGCGGCGGCCGCGTCGGCGTTGCGGCGCAGGCGGCGGACCTGGCCGGCGAGCGCGGCGGTTCCGCTGTCGGTGAGCCGGTAGTAGCGGCGCAGCCGGCCGTCCACCGCCTCCTCCCGGTCGACCTCGATCAGGCCCTGCTCGGTGAGCCGGTCGAGCGCCCCGTAGAGGGTGCCGGGCCGCAGCACCACCTCACCCTCGGACAGCTCCCGCACGGCCCGGATCACGCCGTAGCCGTGTGCCGGCTCGGCCGCCAGGGCGGTGAGGATCAAGAACGTCGGTTCCTGCATGATCGGCAGACTACGGGCCCCGACATATAACGTCAAACGTACTATGGTGACAAGACATTCACAGAGGTCAACTAGAATTCCTATGGTTGCAGTAGGTAATATCGGCGCATGACCACCACCGTGCGACGTCGCACCGACGATCAGCAGTTCCGGCTGCAGCTGGAGAGCAACGCCATCTGGAACCGGATGGTCACCCCCGGCGACCGCCTCCCCGACATGCCACTGCTCGAAGTGGACCTGGGCCCGATCCACCTGAACCGACTGCGCGACACCGGCCCGGTCGTCCTGCTGTTCTTCCGGCACGCGAGCTCCCCGGAGTGCGACGCCGCCCTGCACACCTACCGCGACGCGCTCGTCCCGGCCCTGACCCCGCTGGACGCCCACCTGGTCGCCGTCAGCCCGCAGGAGCCCGGCCGCCTGGAGGCCGTCAAGCGCCGCCACGAGCTGGACTTCTTCGTCACCGCCGACCCCCGGCACACGCTGATCGACGCCTTCAACATCGGCTTCCGCAGCCCCGACGCGCAACCGATCCTGGGCACCGGCCGCTCCGTCCTGCCGTTCGCCGCCACGGTCGTCGCCGACCGCACCGGCGTCATCCGCTTCGCCGAGATCAACGCCGACTGGTCCACGCCCACCGCCCCCCACCGCATCATCGAAGCGCTTCGCCCACCCCTGACCACCCGCTGACCACCACCCGCCAGCCACGCATCCCCCGAACGGCAGGAGACCCCGACCGCCGAAGACGGGCGCCGAAACGACGCGCGCGGCCGCACGGACGCCGACGCCGACGCCACGGAAGCAGTCGAAACAGGGAGTGTGGATGGCCGCAGGCGCGATGGGGCCGCGAGCGCGGACGGACCGCGAGCCCGCCGAAAGGCGCAAGGCGGCAAGGGCGCGGGACGGCCGGTAGGGCGCGGGACGGCCGGTAGGGCGCGGCCGCCGACGGTCCGGAGCGGCCCAACGCGCGGCCGCCGACGGTCCGGAGCGGCCGCGGGCTGGTCAGCCGATGATGGCCGCGGCGTAGGTTGCGGCGACCGAGGCGGGCTCGGTGAGTTCCGGGCCGACGGCGGTCAGGCCGAAGTCGACGACGTCCGCGCCCAGTTCGCTGAGCAGCCGGGCCAGGACCGCCTCGGCGGCGTCCGCCTGGGTCTGCGCCTCCGCGGCGACGACCGGCACCGCGACCACGCCGGCCAGCGCGTTCGCCGGCAGGTGGTCGAGCAGCACCTTGAGGGCTCCGGAGTAGGCGCCGCGGGCGGCCGGGGTGGCGACCACGAGGATCGCCGCATCCTGGACCTCGAGCAGCGCCGCGCTGGTGGCGAGCAGGTCGAGGGAGAAGAAGTAGGTGGCCGAGCCCTGCAGGTTGCTGACCCGATCCTCCGGCCCTTGAGCGGGGCGACCGAGGCCACCGAGCCGTCGTTGCGGACGTAGAGGTCGAGGCAGCCGAGGTGCAGGCCGCCGCTGAGCTTGACCGGGGTGCCGTTGTAGATCGGGCCCAGGTAGTTGAAGAAGATGCCGTTGGAGGCGACGTACTTGCCGGAGCCGACCGCCGCGGTGATGTCCTCGTCGGTGCCGGCCTTCTTCAGCACGACGTCGAGCCCGGCCTTGGTGAAGAAGCCCTTCTCGTATGCGGCGACCAGCGGGGCGTCGCACGCGCCGCTGGGGGTGGTGAGCGTGAGCTGCTGCCCGGCCCAGGACCGGGTGACGGTCAGGCCACCGGCCGCGGCGGGCTGCGGTTCGTCGCGGCCGCGCAGGACGGCCCACCCGGCCAGGCCACCGGCGGCCAGGACGCCGGCGCCGACCGCCGCGGAGGTGAACAGGCGCCGCCGGGACAGGCCGGCCGGCACGTCGAGGTCGACGTTCGCCTCGACCGGGGCGTCGTCGCCCGGCTCGCCGGTCGGGGCTTGCGAACTGAGGCTATCGGTCATCGTGGATACCTTCTTGCCGGGCGGGGACCGCTTTCGGCGAACCGTAACGCCTGTCGAAAGTGGACTAGAATGCCTATCGGCTTAATATGCTCAACAGCCTAGTTCCCCTATGTGTTTGCTAGGTTATTGGCATGAGTGTGCTCGATGCCATCGGCGACACCCCGCTGATCCGGCTGACCCGGATCACCGCCGGCCTGACCGCCGAGGTCCATCTCAAGGCGGAGTTCCTCAACCCGGGCGGCAGCGTCAAGGACCGGGCCGCGCTGGCCATGGTGCGGGCCGCCGAGGCGTCCGGCGAGCTACGCCCGGGCGGGGTGATCGTCGAGGGCACCTCCGGCAACACCGGGGTCGGGCTCGCCATGATCGCCGCGCAGCGCGGCTATCGGGCGGTCGTTGTGGTGCCCGACAAGAGCAGCGCCGAGAAGATCGCGACGCTGCGCGCCTACGGCGCCGAGGTGGTGATCACCATCGGCGGGGTGACCCGCGAGGACCCGCGGCACGTCTCGCAGGTCGCCGCCCGGCTCGCCGAGCAGACCCCGGGCGGCTGGCTCGCCGGGCAGTACGACAACCCGGCCAACCCGGGTGCGCACCTGGCCACCACCGGCCCGGAGATCTGGCGGCAGACCGGCGGCCGGATCACCCACTTCGTGGCCGGGGTGGGCACCGGCGGCACGATCAGCGGCGCCGGGGCGTACCTGCGCTCGGCCGGCCCGGTCACGGTGATCGGCGCCGACCCGGAGAACTCGGTCTACGGCGGGGGCGACGGCAGTCCGTACTACGTGGAGAGCATCGGCCACTACGTGCACCCGGACACGGTCGAGGACGTCTGGCCACAGTCGTACCATCGGCAGGTCGTGCACCGCATCGAGCGGATCAGTGACCGGGAGTCGATCGAGACCACCCGCCGCCTGGCCCGCGAAGAGGGCATCCTGGCCGGCGCGTCGACCGGCACGGCGGTCGCCGCGGCCCTGCGGGTGGCCCGCGACCTGGGGCCGGACGACCTGGTGGTGGTGCTGGCCCCGGACTCCGGGCGGGCCTACCTGTCGAAGTACTTCGACGACGGCTGGCTGCGCCGGGCCGGCTTCCCGGCGCCGACCGCACCCGGCCCGCTGGCCGGTGGGTTGCCGCTCGCCGTCCCGCTTCACCTACCGGCCGATTCCCGGGTACGGGACCTCGGCAGCGCCCCGGTCGCGCTGCTGGTCCTCCCGCGCCCCGGGCAGACCACCCCGCACCCGTCGCCCGGGGACGTGCTCGGCGTCGTGCCGGCCGTCGCGGTCGCCGGGGCCGCACCGGACGCGCCACTGGCCGCCTTCGCCCAGCCGCTGCCCACGGTCGGCGCCGGTGAGCCGGTCGCCGAGGCGATCGGCCGCACCCCGCCCGAGGCCGGCTGGCTCGCCGTGCTCACCGACGGCCGGATCACCGGCCTCACCCCACGACCCGTCCCGGCACCCGCCACCACCTAAACCGTGCAGAACGGAGCCACCGCATGACGCAGCGGATCGCGAGTTCCACCTCGCCGCTGTTCGAGAAGGCGGAACCGTCCGCCTACTTCAGCGACGACGACTACCGGCGCTTCCACGAACGGGCCGCCGGATACGACCGGGACAACCGGTTCTTCACCGAGGACTTCGAGGACCTGCGCGCCCGCGGCTATCTGCGGGCCGCGATCCCGGCCGCGCTCGGGGGCGGCGGCCTGGGCTTCGCGGCGCTGGCCCGCGAGCAGCGGCGGCTGGCCTACTGGGCGCCGGCCACCGCGCTCGCGGTCACCATGCACCTGTACTGGACCGGGCCGGCCACCGCGGTGACCGCCGCGGGTGTCGAGGACCTGGGCTGGCTGCTGCGGGACGTGGCGGACGGCAAGGTGCTGGCGGCCGGGCACGGCGAGCGCGGCAACGACCTGGGACTCGACGACGCGACCACCCTCGCGGTGCCGCAGGAGGACGGGTCGTGGCTGGTCACCGGACGCAAGACGTTCACCTCGCTCTCCCCGGTCTGGGACAAGCTGGGCATCCACGCCCGCGACGACTCCGACCCGGAACACCCGCGGATCGTGCACCTGTTCGTCGACCGGGACGCGCCCGGGGTGCGCACCGAGAGGACCTGGGACGCGCTCGGCGTCCGGGCCACGGCCAGCGATGACACGATCCTGGAGAACGTGCGGGTGCCGGCCGCCCAGTTCGTCGGCGCGCACGCGATCGGTCAGCCCTATCCGCCGTACATCCTCGGCATCCTGCAGTGGTATCTGCCGTTGGTGGCCAACGTCTATTTCGGCATCGCGCGGCGGGCCCTGGACCTGGCCGAACTCTCCGCCCAGGAGCGCGGGTCGCTGGCCCTGCCCGGGCAGCGGCACGCCGACAAGCCGGCCGTGCAGCGGCAACTGGGGCAGGCCGAGATCCTGCTCGACGCGGCCTGGGCGCTGCTCGAGCAGACCACCGCCGACCTGGACGCCGGCGTCGACCACGGTGACTGGTGGACGTCCCGGCTGTTCGCCGCCAAGGAGTTCACCACCGGCACGGCACGGCAGGTGGTGGACATCGCGGTACAGGTGGCGGGCGCGTCCGCGGTCAGCCGGACCAACGAGCTGGAACGGCTGTACCGCGACGTGCGCACCGGCACCCTGCACCCGCCGAACAGCGACGCGATCCTCGACGTCGTCGGGCGCACCGCGGTCGGATCGCTGCCCTGACGTACGGGGGGAGAGGCGGCTCACCCGCTCGGTGAGCCGCCTGCCCGGTCAGCGCAGGGTGTCGACGTCGATCACGAAGCGGTAGCGGACGTCCGACTTCAGCACCCGCTCGTACGCCTCGTTGACCTGGTCGGCGCCGATCAGCTCGATCTCCGGGGCGATCCCGCGCTCGGCGCAGAAGTCCAGCATCTCCTGGGTCTCGGCGATCCCGCCGATGCTCGACCCGGCGAACGAACGCCGCGCGCCGAACAGCGAGAACACCGGCACCGGCAGCGGCTCCGGCGGGGCCCCGACGCTGACCAGGGTGCCGTCCAGGCGCAGCAGGCGCAGGTGCGCGCCCATGTCGATCGGCGCGCTGACGGTGTTGATGATCAGGTCGAAGGTTCCGCTGAGCGTTTCGAAAGTGGCCGGGTCGCTGGTCGCGTAGTAGTGCTGCGCCCCGTACCGCAAGCCGTCGTCCTTCTTGCTGAGCGTCTGTGAGAGCACGGTGACCTCGGCGCCCATCGCCGCGGCGATCTTCACGGCCATGTGACCGAGACCGCCCATGCCGACGACCGCGACCCTCTTGCCCGGCCCGGCCTTCCAGTGCGACAGCGGGGAGTACGTGGTGATCCCGGCACAGAGCAGCGGAGCCGCCGCCTCGTAGGGGATGCTCTCCGGCACCCGCAGCACGAAGTCCTCGTCGACCACCACGTGCGTGGAATAGCCGCCCTGGGTGATCGTGCCGTCCCGGTCGACGCTGGCGTACGTGCCCACGTTGCCGCCGGTGCAGTACTGCTCCTGGCCGGCCTTGCAGTTGTCGCACTCCCGGCAGGAGTTGACCATGCAGCCGACGCCGACCCGGTCATCGACCCGGTGGCGGCTGACCTCGGCACCGACCTCGGCGACCCGGCCGACGATCTCGTGACCCACGGTCAGCGGGTACGCGACGTCACCCCACTCCCCGCGCACGGTGTGGATGTCGGAGTGGCAGATGCCGGCGTAGCGGATTTCGATCAGTACATCGCGCGGCCCCAGGTCGCGCCGCTCGACGGTGGTGCGCACGAGCGGGTCGGTGGCCGAGGTCGCGGCGATCGCGTTGACGGTGAGAATGATGCCCTCCGGTGTGCTGTTCATACGTATGTCGCCGCCCACGACGCCAGCAGCGTCAGGGCGTGCGCGGTCGTGGACCCCGGCTCCGCGGAGTAGACGGTCAGCGTCAGATCCGGCTCGGCGCGCAGGTCGAGACTTTCGTACGCCAGACTCAGATCCCCCACGATGTGGTGCCGAAACTGCTTGACGCCGGTTCCGTGGGTGCGCACGTTGTGGGCACCCCACCGGCGGCGGAACTCGTCACTGCGGGTCGACAGCTCCCCCACCAGCTCGTGCAGCTCGCCGTCGTGCGGATCCTTGCCGGCCGCGGTCCGCAGGTTCGCCACCAGCATGTCCGCGGCCAGATCCCAATCCGGGTAGAACCGCCGGGCCGCGCTGTCCAGGAAGATGAACCGCCCGAAGTTCGGCGGGCTGACCGGATCGGCGAACAGGTCACTGAACATCGCCCGGCCCAGATGGTTCGCGGCCAGCACGTCCTGCCGCCCGTTGGCCACCGTCGCCGGCACGGTGATCGCGTCGATCGACCACTGCAGGCTCGGCCGCACCACCCACGCCTTCGGCCGGCGCTGCGGCCGGACCAACCGGCTGCTGCCGTTCGCCGCCTGCGCCAGGCGCAGCAGGTGGACCCGCTCGGCGTCGTCGAGCTGCAACGCCCGGGAGATCGCCTCCAGCACGCCGGCCGACACCCCGGCCAGCTGGCCGCGCTCCAGCTTCGCGTAATACTCCACGCTCATCCCGGCGAGCGCCGCCACCTCACTGCGCCGCAGCCCCGGCACGCGGCGCTGCCCACCCCCGGGAATGCCGGCCCGCTCCGGTGAGATCTTGGCGCGGCGCGACGTCAGGAAGTCCCGCACCTCGGATCGGTTGTCCACGCCACGACCGTACGTCGCCGCCGGGGCCGCTGGGATGCACTACGAGTACACCTGTCACCCGGGCCACACCGATGAACTTCGTCCATATCCGCCGACCGGCCCGCACCCGCGGGGAGAATCGGGGCGTTCCACCAGCCTCCCGGCCGACTCGAGGAAGGCACCCGATGCTACGGCGCGAGATCCCGGTCACCGCGGTCCTGGCCTGCCTGGCCGCGTTCGCCGGCACGCGACCCGCGTACGCCGGCAACGAGATGATGGTCGAGCGGTGCAGCGGTGACGTCTACATCTCCTCCGCCTACAACGACCGGTTTCCGCCGGCCGGCGGCATCTACCTGAAACGCTCCGGCGAGGCGTTCACGCCCTGGTCGCCCCCCATGCCGGTCGCCGGGCACACCTTCATCCGCTGGTGGTGCCACTCGACCACCGGCAACTGGCTCGACCCGGGCACCTGGCGCATCGACGGTGTCAACGCGCACGTGGACTGCGACTACGACAGCTGCAGCCTCGGTACCGGAGCGACCCGGTTCTACACCTTCGACGTCAACGGGTGGACCGCCGAGAGGTCCCGGTGCGGCGATCCGGCCACCGCCGCCATCTCCGCCCGGCTGGGGCCGCAGCGCCTGCTGCTCATCGAATGCCGCCCATACTGAACGGTCGGCGTTCGCGGGCGCGCTGCTGAACCCCGCTTCCGGACCGGGCAAGGCGCCGCGGGCCGGCCTCGACCGGAAAGTTCCGATCGAGGCCGGCCCGCAGCGTCATCTCACCCGGCGGTCAGCTGATCGCCTTCATGCCGCCCCAGCTGCCGTCGGTGGCCCACATGGCGCCCGCGTTGGTCAGCTTGCCCGCGCCGTTGCCGGCGTACAGCACCAGGTTGCCGGCGCTGTTGATCGCGGCGAGGTCGACGGCCCCGCCGCCGTTGTAGTCGCCGGCGCTGATCGCCTTGATGTTGCCCCAGCTGCCGTCGGCGGCCCACATGGCACCCGCGTTGGTCAGCTTGCCCGCGCCGTCGCCGGCGTACAGCACCAGGTTGCCGACGCTGTTGATCGCGGCGAGGTCGGTCTTGCGGTCGCCGTTGAAGTCGCCCGCGGCGATCGCCTTGATCCGGCCCCAGCTGCCGTCGGTGGCCCACATGGCACCCGCGTTGGTCAGCTTGCCGGCGCCGTCGCCGGCGTAGAGGATCAGGTTGCCGCCGCCGCTGATGCCGGCGATGTCGGTCTTGCGGTCGCCGTTGAAGTCACCCGCGGCGATCGCCTTGAAGTTGCCCCAGCTGCCGTCGGCGGCCCACATGGCACCCGCGTTGGTCAGCTTGCCCGCGCCGTTACCGGCGTACAGCACCAGGTTGCCGACGCTGTTGATCGCGGCGACGTCGGTCTTGCGGTCGCCGTTGAAGTCGGCCGCGGCGATCGCCTTGATCCGGCCCCAGCTGCCGTCGGTGGCCCACATGGCACCGCCGGCGGTCAGCTTGCCGGCACCGCTGCCGGTGTAGAGGAACAGGTTGCCGCCGCTGGTGATACCCGCGAGGTCGGCCTTACGGTCGCCGTTGAAATCCTTGAAGAAGGTGGCGCGCCACTGTTCGTCCGTGGCCCGGGGCTCGTCCTGGCCCTTGAGCAGGAAGGTCTGCAGGGTGAGCAGGGTGCCGTCGGTGAGCGCCCGGTTGGCGGCGTCGACCAGGTTCGGCTGGAAACCGTCGGCCTTGGCCGCGTCCCGGATGGCGGTGACGCGGTCGCGGTAGCCGGCCAGCTCCTTGGCGGCGGCGGCGTCCTCGTCCCGCTTGTTGGCGGCCGCGCCGCCGGTGAAGATGAAGTCGGTCAGCGCCTGCGCCAGCTTGTCGTCCGGCGCGTTGAGGGCCGCCTGCGAGGCCAGCAAGACCTCGGTGCCCTTGGCGTTGTTGTGGACGAACAGCACGTACTGCCGGTCCGGCGCGTTGACGACCTCGTCGGTCACCGGCAACAGCAACAGCTGCAGCAGCGCCTTCTTGGCGGTGACGAGTCGCGCGGCCCGCAGCTTCGCGGCCTGCGCCTCGTCGCCGTCGATGATCACGTCGCGCAGATCCTGCTCGGCGGCGGCCGCCGCCCCGGTGTTCAGGAAGGCGTCCCACTCGGCCTGGCCGGTGCCGTCGGCGATCGCCGTCTGCGCGGCGGTCCAGACGTGGCTGCCGGCGGTGACCCGCTGCCACACCGCGAAGATGAAGTCGCGGTCGTTCTTCTCGATCAGCGCGATGTCGGACGAGTCCAGCCCGACGGTGACCGCCACCGAGCTCCGGCGGGCCCGGGCGGCCGTCTCGGCGATCTTGGCCTGGGCGTCGTCGCCGGCCGCGACGAAGATGCCGCGGACGATGAAGTCGTAGGCGGCGTGCGGGTCCGACGACAGGTAGGTGCGCAGCGCCTCGGCCTTCACGTACGGCCCGGCCTCGGCGCGCTGGTAGATGGCGAAGACGAAGCCCTGGTCGTCCAGGACGAGCAGGTCGATGCCCGGGTTGACGCCGATCGCGGCGGCCGCCTTGACCTTGTCCTCGTCCGTGGCGACGTTGGTGTGATCATCCACGGCGGACGCCGCGGCCGTGGCGGCCGACCCGGCCGCGAGCACCGGCACCGTCGGCGTGGCGCAGAACACCATCGTGGTGGTGAGGCCGGCGACCAGGGCCCCGACGCCCATGGATCGACCAGATCTGATTGACAGCACTATGCAGCTCCCCCGTGTCCGATGGACGGACGTTCACTATGGGCGCAGACCGGTGCGAGAACGCATCGGGGAACCGGCGGCGCGCGACAGCTGTCGAAACCCGCGGGAACGGCGGGCGTGACGTGGCGATCCCCCCGTGGACACCACGCCGCTGAACGACTCCGGAGAATATAGACCATCGCCACCGCCGTCGCTGGCCGGCACCGCCCGTGCCCGCTTCGCGCGGCGCCGCGGCCCGGTTCGGAGAGCCGCGTCGCCGACCGGGTTAGCGTTAACAAACTGATCGGTTCAGCACCCAGCGCCATCTGGAAGTTAGCGTTAACCGACTCCGGTCTTCGCAGACCGCACCGACTGCGGTACAAACATCACCATGACGGAGACGGTGGACCGGCCCCTGGCCGGCGTGCGTGAGGCGATCGAGCAGGGCCGCACGGCCCTGGGCATCGAGCTGGGGTCGACCCGGATCAAGGCGGTGCTGACCGGCCCCGGCCATGCGGCGATCGCCACCGGCAGCCACGACTGGGAGAACCAGTTCGTCGACCGCACGTGGACGTACTCGCTGGAGGCCGTCTGGGCCGGCCTGCAGGACTGTTTCGCGGCGCTGGCCCGCGACGTCCGCGAGCGCCACGGCGTCGAGTTGCGCACCACCGGCGCGCTCGGGGTGTCCGCGATGATGCACGGCTACCTCGCCTTCGACGCCGACGGGGAGCTGCTCACCCCGTTCCGCACCTGGCGCAACACCGACACCGGGGACGCCGCCGAGGCACTCAGCGAGCTTTTCTCGTACAACATCCCGCACCGCTGGAGCATCGCCCACCTGTACCAGTCGGTGTTGAACGGTGCGGAGCACATCGGCCGGCTGGCGCATTTCACCACCCTCGCCGGATACGTGCACTGGAAGCTCACCGGGGAGAAGGTGCTCGGCGTCGGCGACGCCAGCGGCATGTTCCCGATCGACACCACCACCGGCGGGTACGACGCCCGGATGCTGGAGCAGTTCGACACCCTGGCCGCCGGCCGCGGCCTGCCGCTGCCCCTGCGCGACCTGCTGCCCGCCGTGCTGCCCGCCGGCGAGCGGGCCGGCACGCTGACCGAGGCCGGCGCCCGGCTGCTCGACCCGACCGGCGCCCTGCAGCCCGGCATCCCGCTCTGCCCGCCCGAGGGGGACGCCGGCACCGGCATGGTCGCCACCAACTCGGTCGCCCGCCGCACCGGCAACGTCAGCGCCGGTACCAGCATCTTCGCCATGATCGTGCTGGAAAGCCCGCTGAGCCGCGTGCACCCCGAGATCGACCTGGTCACCACCCCGGCCGGCGACCTGGTCGCCATGGTCCACTGCAACAACGGCGCCAGTGAGCTCGACGCGTGGGCCGGCCTGTTCACCGAGTTCGCCGCCGCCCTCGGCGTCCCGGCGGACAGCGGCAAGGTGTTCGAGACCCTGTTCCGCGCCGCGCTGAAGGGCGCCCCGGACGGCGGCGGCCTGATGGCCTTCAACAATCTCTCCGGCGAGCCGATCACCAGGCTGCACGAGGGGCGCCCGCTGTTCCTGCGCGAGCCGGGCAGCTCGCTGACGCTCGCCACCTTCATGCGGACCCAGTTGTACGCGGCGCTCGCCACCCTGCGCATCGGCATGGACGTGCTGCAGAAGGCGGAGGCGGTCCAGCTCGACCGGATGTTCGCGCACGGCGGTCTGTTCAAGACCGAGGGCGTCGCGCAGAACCTGCTCGCCGCCGCGATCGACACCCCGGTCTCGGTCGGTGACCTGGCCGGCGAGGGCGGCGCCTGGGGCATCGCGATCCTGGCCGCCTTCCTGACCGGCCGCGCCGACGGACAGACCCTCGACGACTATCTGGCCACCGCGGTCTTCGCCGACGCCCGCCTGGACACCGCCACCCCCGATCCGGCCGACGTCGCCGGATTCGACGCTTTCCTGCGGCGGTACGTGGCGGCTCTCCCGATTCAGCAGGCCGCCGTCGAGCACAGCTGAACACCCCGCGGCTCCCGGCCGGTCCGCCCACCCGCGGGCCGGCCGGGGTAGGGCAGGATGGCGGCATGCCCGTCACCGTCACCACCCGCATCGCGGCGGCCCCCGAGGCAGTCTGGGATCTCGTCGCCGACATCACCCGGATGGGCCAGTGGAGCCCGGAGACGACCCGGTGCCGCTGGCTCACCGAACCGCCCGGCCCGCGCGTGGGGGCCCGGTTCACCGGCGCCAACGCCCACCGCGGCCGCCGGTGGCGCACCGTGTGCACCGTGGTGGCGGCCGACCGCGGTCGCGAGTTCAGCTTCGACGTGGTCGGCGCCGGTTTCCTCGCCGTGGCGCGGTGGACGTACACGTTCCGCCCGGTCGACGGCGGCTGCGAGGTGACCGAGACCTACACCGACCGCCGGGGCCCGGCCCTCAAATTGTTCGGCATCGCGGCGCTGGGCATCACCGACCGCGACGCCCACAACCGCCGCACCATGACCGAGACCCTGGCCCGGCTCCGCGCCGCCGCGCAGGCGTGACCGGTCAGGTCCAGAACGGCGCGGCGCGGGCGGCCGCCCGGACGACCGCCCCGCCGTCGAGCGTGACGACGCTCCGGTCGACACCCATGCCCGGCCCGGCGACGACCAGGTCGAACGGCGCCGGGGGCGGGAGCGGCCGCAGCCAGAATCTCAGCTCGCCGCGGTACTCCCGGTCGTCGCTGGACGACTCGGCGCCGGCTTCGACGAGCCGGGAAGGCTCCGACGTACCGCCGCGAAGGTGAATCTCGCAGGTCAGGCCCTCCGGGTCGGGCATTCCGGCGCGGTGACCGCCCAGCCGGTTGTCCCAGGCCGCCATCGGGAGCCCCCCGCGGCGCACGGTCACCAGCAGCACGATGAGGCAGCCCTCGCGGAACGCGACCAGGTGCGGCACCGCGACGACCACGTGCCCGGTCCGGACCACGAATTGCTGGACCGGCACCGTCCGGCCCAGGACGTCCCGCGGCGGGCCGTACCACGAAGCCTCGTCCATTCATCGATCCTACGATGCTTCCGGGTGTTCCGGCGTCCACTGGTAGTGCCGGGAGACGGCGATCTCGTGGAAGCCGCACCGACGCAGGATGGGCGCGCTGGCCGCGGATGCGTCGACATGCAGCAGCCGGAATCCGCGGGCGACGGCCTCCCGCGCCCGAGCGGCGATCATGGCCCGGTACAGCCCCCGCCCCTGCCAGTCCGGCAGGGTCGCGCCGCCGAGCAGTGCCCCGAAGTCGGTGCCCGGGCAGTACTCCACCAGGGCGGTGCAGACGAACCGGCCACCGGCTTCGGCGGCCAGGATGGTGAGCTGATCGGGATCGGCTGACACCCGGGCGGCGAGATGGGCGGCCACCCAGGAGCAGTCCTCGCCCAGCACCTCGCTCTGCAGCTCGGCCATCCGGCGCAGGTCCCCGGCCGCGCTGATCCGGCGCAGCACGACACCGTCCGGCAGGACCGGATCGCCGGCCATCTCCTCGGCGGAGCCGATCAGCACCGATGCCGGCTCCCCCGCCACGAACCCGGCTGCCACCAGGCGTTCCGGAAGATCTGCGGGCCGGTCGTGGGAGCGAACCTTCCATTCGACGCCTTCACCGCGGGCCCGGAAGTAGTCCCGTTGACGGGCGATCAGGCGGTCGAGCCCGGCGCCGGTGACACCGACGTCGCGCGGCGCCCGGATGCGCCCGACATGCCCGCCGACGATCCGCAGGAGCACCCCGTCGTACTCGTGTCTCATCCCGGCCGGGACGGCGCCGGTCGGAAACCGCATGTGAGCGTCGTAGGCGGCCAGCAGCGCATCGGTGTCGACCATGGCGACACGATGTCATGCCGGGCCCCTCGCCCGCGGGCCCATGTTAAGTCCTCTTGACGTCAAGAGGACTTAACATGATGATGGCGGTATGACGGCTTCACTGGTTGACCGCGTCGTGCGGTGGAACCTCGACATCGACGGCCAGCTGTACGGCGACGAACGCGAGCGCTACCGCTCCTACGAGGGGATCGTCACCGCCGCCACGCTGCACTCGATCCTCATCCCCTGGGCGGCCGGCATCATGGTGTGGCCGCTCGGCCGGCCGGCCGTGCTGCCCCTCGCGGTCGTCCTGTTCCTGCTCTGGGCGCCGATGGTGCTCTGTTCCGCCTATGTGGCTCGGCGCAAGGCGGGCGTCGATCCGCGCGGCTGGAGTGCGAAACGGACCCTGATCGCGACGCTGAGCGTGACTCCGTACGCCGTGTTCGTCGTCGGCGCGATGTATGCCTTCGATCCCGCGGGTGACGCCTGGATCGGTGCGATCGTCGGCAGCGGGTTCGGCGCCATGCTATGCCTCCTGATGCTGGGCAGGGCGCGACGGCGGCAGGCACTCGCCGCCGCCGAGGCACTCGCCGCCGATGAGGACGAGGACTGATGGCACCACCGTCCGGCCCGGTCCGCGCCGCGGCGACCGACGGCGCGGCCGGCGCCCGCATCCGCCTGGCGCGCCGCGAGGCAGGACTCACCCAGCAGGGACTTTCGGCGGAGGTGAAGGTGAGCCGGCAGACCATCATCGCGATGGAGACCGGCGACTACGCCCCGTCGGTCTACCTGGCCATCAAGATCGCCCAAGCGCTGGGCGTCACCGTCGAAGCCCTGTGGGGCGACACCTGATCGTCACCTGCCACCTGAATGCCCTGCTCCCACGGGGAGAGCCAGGATCTGAAGCGGCGCACTTCGGTCGAGGCCGTACGTGCAGGGTCACCGCCGGGCACCATCGGCGGCAGAAGCGGATGCCGGCGGGTCTCTGCCGCCTGGTGAGTACGGCGCAGGCTGCGAGTGCGGGTGAAATCATGCGGTGCGTTCGTCGCGGCTGGGGCACGATGACGCGGTGATCAAGTCGTGGTGGCGAGACCGGAAGTCTGTTCCTGCGCCGGCGGATCCACCGGCGGCCGATCCGGTGCGGGCGGCCGTTGCGGAAGCCGCTCGTGGCGGGTGGGAACCGGTCGGCCATCTCACGACGTTGCTCGCGGAGGTTGCCGCCACCGGTGACCGGGAGTCGGGCTGCGCGGCGCTGGCGGTCCTCGCCGGGTGGCCGCGCGTCGTGGTGCGGCTGGATGAGAACGCACGGCGCGCGTGGTGGCGCCAGCCGCTTCCGGCATCGCCGGCTGAACGGGTGGTCACCCGGGCGATAGCCGGCGCGTACGAGGCTCCGCTCGCGGTGGCACTGGCCAGCACTCATGGTGACGGACGGGTCCGCGAGCGGGCGGTTACCGCGATGCTGGCCACACCGTCGGTGGAACTGATGCCGTTGCTGGTGTTGCGGACCGGTGACTGGGTTCGCTCAGTGCGTGACCGGGCCCGTGCCGGTCTGGCATTGCTGCTCGCCGACGATCCGGCCAGGTATCTGGGCGCCGTGCTGCCGGTGACGACAGCGATCGACCAACGCTGCCGTGGTGCGTTCGTCGTGACCCAGGTGAAGGCCGCCTTCTCGGCCGCATCGCCCACCGACCGGCGGCTTCTGATGGCGTCATCCCCCCTCGCCTCCCGGCGCTTCGCCTGCCACCTCGCCCTCGACGGGGGCTTGCTCTCCCCACCGGAACTGCTAGACCTTGCCGAGTCGGGCCCGGACGCGCCGGTACGGGCTCGCGCTGCCGAGGCGGCCTGCCGCGATGCCGTCTGGCGGCGCCGCCTGACCGCATTGCACCGACTGGCCCGAAGCCGCCGGCCAGAGGTGCGGTCCTTGGCGCTGACCGGACTGATCCGCACCGGCAATGACGCCGACGTGGCGTCGCACCTCGCCGATCCGGCACCGCTGGCACGGGCGTTGGCACGCGACGCGGCCCGCCGTGCCGGCGTCGACGCCGTCGCGTGGTACCGCTCCGCCGTGCTCGACGCACCGACGCCACCGGCGATCGCCGGTTTCGCCGAGGCCGCCCCGGCGCGGGAATCGGCGCTGCTCCACCCCCTCCTGAACCATCCGGAGGCGAAGATCCGCGCCGCGGCGGTACGGGCTTTGCGTCAGCTCGACGCGACCGAGGCCGCACGGGTCATACCGCTGCTGCACGATCCGTCCGCGCAGGTGATCCGCGAAGCAGTCGTCGCGTTGCGGCCGATAGTGAAGCTGGTCGACGCGGACCTTCTCTGGCAGCTGCTCACCGACGCCGGGACCGCCCAGCGCCGCGGCGGCTACCGCCTGCTCACCGCAGGGACCGTCGCAACATGCCTGCGAGCCGGACTCATCGCCGCAGCTGATCCGGACCCGAAGCTTGCCGCGCGGGCCCGAGCCGACGTCACGCGCCTCGCCCGCGACGCCACCGCATCGGCCTGGCGCGCCGGCGCAACACCCGAGCTGGTCATCACGACCCGCGAGCGCACCGAACTCACCGCCCTGCTCCACCACGCCGCGCCGGCCCTCCGGCCCGACACCGTGGACAGACTCGCCACCTGGCTCCACACCACCCCCACCACGGAGGCATTGACGCGGTGAGACTCGGATCCGCTCGACCACGCCCATGGTGGCTGGGCACCCGGTCTACGGTGCGTCCGTGAAGATCCAGGTGGCCACCGACGGCGTCCGTCTCAACAAGATCAAGCGTCCTGGTGGCGTCTTCTGGTACGACCTTCAGAAGGCCGGGCAGGACAGTGACGGTACGTGGCTGCGAGGGCCGGCCGGTTCGCCGTGGGGGGCGCCGCATGACGGCGGCACCCTGTCCGTGCCGGTGGTGGTGTTGCTGACGGTGGACCGTCCCTGGGTGGCCTGGTGGATTGACGATCCTGCCGATCAGCGGCTGGAGATCGACGTCTGCCGTCCGCCGGAGAGGACCGATGCGGGCTGGCGATATGTCGATCTCGAGTTGGACCCGGTCCTGCACCGGCCTGGCGGGCGTGTCGACATCGAGGACTGGGACGAGTATGAGCAGGCCCGTCGCCACGGCTGGATGAGCGCCGACGACGCGGACCTTGCCCGGGCCACGGCTGAACGCTGTGCGGATGCCCTGCGGCAGGGGCCGAACCCTGGATTCGACGCGGATGGCACATGTTGCTCGACCCGCAGTGAGACGAGCCGGATGCCGGCGGCGGGACGGGCGACGAGGAAGCCGCTGTGCGATCGGAGCCACTCCGAGCCGACGGCCACGGCGGGCGACAGAAGAGGTCAGGCTTGCTGCGCACCCGCCGTCAGCACAGCCGAGGGGGTGCTACTTTCTCCGTCCCGCACTGACCACGGCCACCACCACGCCGGCGATCAGCAGTACCACGATCAGGCACAGGAACAGGTGCCACGGTTTGATTGCCCCCATATCGACGCACCATACCGCGAACCGTCAAGGCGAGCCGCCATTCAGCCGGGTGCGGATCACCGCGGCGTCCGATTCGCTGAGGTGCCCGACGATCTCCAAAGCTTGGGTCCGGGCCTGCGCCGCCGACGTCTCGTCGCCCGCGGCGGCGCAGGCGTCGGCCAGGTCGCAAAGGGCCACGGCCTCGTGGAATCGGTCGCCGACGCTGCGGATCAGCGCCACGCAGCGGCTGTAGCACTCGACCGCCCGATGGTGTTTTCCGTGCCGGCGCCAGATGGAGCCGACCGTGTTCAGGATGGCGGCCTGGGCCCACGCGCTGGTGGTGTGGGCGAGGTCCAGCGCCCGCAGACCGTACTCCAACGCCTGGTCGTGCTGGTCGAGTTCGAGGTAGCCGGAGGCGACGTTGTTCATCGCGTTCGCCTGGCCCGACGGGTCGCCGATCTGCTCGAAGGCCTTCAGGGCCGCCAGGTAGTGGTGCAGCGACTGATGGGGTTGCCGATGCCGTTGGGCGAGCAGCCCCATGGACATGTGGACGCTGGCCTGACCGTGGTGGTCCCGCGCTGCGGCGAATGCGGTGAACGCCTGCCGGTAGGCGTGCCGCGCGTCGTCGATCCGGCCCTGCTCGGTGAACGCGCGGCCCAGGTTGCGGTGGGCGTGGGCCTGCGCGGTCCAGTCGCCGAGGTGCACGGCCGCGGCCAGGCCGGCCTGCTGCACGGTGATCTGGAGGTCCCACTGCCGCCGGTGGTCGAGGTAGTCGCGCAATCCCCAGGCCAGCAGCCAGGCCTGCCGGTGGTGGCCGGTCGACAGCGCGGCCGGCACCAGCCGCAGCAGCACCGGGCTTTCGGCCGTGAACCAGGCCACCGCGTCCTTCAGGTCGTCGACCTGCTCAGCGGCGGTACGCTGCGGCGCGACCAGCGGAATCGATCCGACCCGGCCGGGCAGGAGCAACTCGGCCGCGTGCAGGGTCATCGCGGCGTAGTGCTCCAGCAGCCGCAGCCGGGCTGCTCGGCGCTCCTGCGGCGGTTCGCCGGATTCGGCGAGTCCCACCGCGTACGCCCAGAGAAGGTCGTGCGCGGCGAACCGGCCGTAGGTGGGCTCCGACAGCAGGTTGGCGCGGGTCAGTTCGGCGAGGATCCGGCGGGCCTGGCCGATCGGGAGGTCGGCGAGGGCGGCGGCGGCGTGCACCGAGACGTCCGGGCCGGGGTGCAGCCCCAGCAGGCGGAACAGGCGGGCCGCGGGCCGGCTGAGCGCCTGGTAGGACCAGGCGAACACCGAGCGCAGGTCACTCGCCCGGTCCCCGGTTCCCAGGGTGTCCAGCGCGGTCCGTGACTCGGCCAGCTCCGCGGCCAGGTCGCCGAGGGTGAGCCGGCGGCTCTGGGACATCCGGGCGGCCACGACCGCCAGCGCGAGGGGCAGCCCGGCACACCGGTCGACGATCCGGTCGAGGGCGCCGGTGTCGGCGTCGATCCGGTCGCCGCCGAGCCGCCGCCGCAGCAGCCGACGGCCCTCGGCATGCCCGAGCAGGCCCAGCGCAACGGGTGTCGCGCCGTCGGTGGCCACCAGGCCCGGGAGCTGGTTGCGGCTGGTCACGATCACCAGGCAGCCGGGGGCGCCGGGCAGCAGCGGCCGGACCTGTTCGGCGTCCCGGGCATTGTCCAACACGACCAGCATCCGCTTGCCGGCGAGCAGGCTGCGATACAGCGCCGCCTGCCGGTCGGTCGCCGGCGGGATCCGGTCCGGGCGCATCCCGAGGGAGTGCAGGAGCCCGCGCAGCGCGTCCTCCACGCTCATCGGTGCCGCGGAGGCGTCGAAGCCGCGGAGGTTGACGAACAGCTGCCCGTCGGGGAAATGTGGTCGCACCCGCTGCGCCCAGTGCACGGCCAGCGACGTCTTGCCCACTCCGCCGCTGCCGCTGATGGTCGCGATCACCGCGGGCGCGGACGGCCGGCCGACGGCCGTGAGCACCTCGTCGAGTTGGGCCACCTGGGGCTCGCGGCCGACGAAGGTGGCGAGGTCGGCCGGCAACTCGGCGGGCGCGACCGGGGCGTCGGCGACGGTGAGACCGGGCGTGGCCGCCTCCGCCGACAGGACGGTCCGGTGCAGGTGCTGCATCTCCGGTCCGGGTTCCAGGCCCAGTTCCTCGACGAACACCGTGCGGGTGTCGCGGTACACGGCGAGTGCTTCCTGACGCCGGCCGCCGCGGTACAGCGACAGCATCAGCAACCGGCGGGCGCGCTCGCGCAGCGGATGCTCGTCGACCAGGCGTTTGAGCCGGGCGGTCACCTCGTCGTGGTCACCGAGCTCAAGCCGGGCCGCGAGCCAGTCCTCCCGCGCCTGCAGGTGCAGTTCGTCGATGTCCGGGCTGAGCCGGGCCCGCAGCACGTCGTCCGCGATGTCGCCGAGCAGCGGGCCGCGCCACAGGGCCATCGCCTGGGCCAGGATGTCCGCCCGGGTCTCCGTCACGTCGGTTGCCCGGCCCCGGCTGACCAGGGCGGTGAACCGGTTGATGTCGACGGCCTGCGGCGCGACGTCGAGGAGGTATCCCGCCTCCCCGCCGACGATGTAGTGATGCTCCGGGTCGACGGCCCGGAACGCGGCCCGCAGATGGGAGATCATCGCCTGGATGGCGCCGCGGGCCCGGTGCGGCGGGTCGCCGTGCCACAGCAGGTCCGCGATGCGGGCGACGGGGACGGGCCGCCCGGCGTCGAGCGCCAGGACGGCCAGCGCGCACCGTTCCTGCTTCCGGCCGAGGGGCACGGTTTGCCCATTGTGGACAGCGCGCACCGCACCGAGTAGCTGGAAGTCCACGAGCCGAAGTCTAGGAGGACTCCGCCAGCGGCCCGCCAAGGTTTTGCCAAGCGCGGCACTGCACCATGGACGCCGCCGGATGTCGGCAGCCACGGGGGCGGCCGACATCCGGGCGTCCGGGCACCGTCGTTCGGCCGTCACCCCGTCTATACGATCGCCATCGAGTGCCATCGAAACGGGGGAACGTTTTGCGAAGACTACTGTCCATGGTGGGCGTGACCGCTGCCGTGCTGAGCACCGTCGTGGGTGTCCGGCTCGCCGTCACGCAGCAGCCACCGCCGCGGCCGGCGGTGCAGGCCGCGGCCACCGCACCCGACGGGCTGGGCTACCAGCGCGAGACCGTCCGCATGCTGACCTGGAACATCTGCGGGGAGGCCGGCGGGAGCCGCGGCAGTTCCTCGTACTGTCCGTGGCGGTCCCGGCCGCAGGCCAAGGCCGCCGCCATCGAGACCATCATCCGCGAGCGCGATCTCAACGTGGTCATGCTGGAGGAGGTCTGCTATCCGGACGAGGCCGCCGGCCGCGGCGGTGACCGCAACGACCTGTCACCGCTGATGGCCGCGCTCGGCTCCGGCTGGACCTATCGCACCGCGGTCGTGGCCCGCCCGGACGGCCGATCCGACTGCCGCGGCGGCGACCTGGTCGGCACGATCGGCGAGGTGATCGCGGTCCGGGGCACGATCACCTCGTCCACGGTCACGCCGCTGCTGGTCGCCGGCGACCCGAGCTACTACCCGGACGCCGACGAGAAACGCACCTCGAACCTGCTCTGCGTGCGGGTCGACGGCTGGCAGAACACGCCGTGCGTGACCCACCTGCTGCACACCACCGACCCGGAGTACGCCCGCGAGACCGCGTCGCTGAAGCAGAAGATCGCTGCCGTCGCCCTGCCGGTGCTCGGCGGCGACTTCAACACCATGCAGGGCTCGGCCGCGACCTCACCGATCCGGCCGCTGTTCGACACGTACCCGGAATGTGACCAGCAGGCCTACTCGCCCGGCGACGCGGTCAACGAGATGACGCATTTCAACAGCGAGGACGCCGCGCCGACGGTCTCCCGGCAGAAGCTCGACTACGTCTTCGCCACCTCCGGCTTCGCCTACTGCGACTCGCTCACCGAGTTCGCCGACACCGACGCCAACGTCGCGGCCGCGGACGACCCGGCGGGCCTGTCGGACCATGCGCCGCTCGTCGCGTTCACCCGCGGGCAGTCGCTGACCTGGAAGTTCGACGAGACCAGCGGTGCCGCCACGGCGGACGGCTCGATCAACGGGCTGTCCGGCACGCTGTCGGACGATGTCACCCGCTCCGCCGAGCGGGTCCATTCGCTGCGCTTCGCCGGCTCGGGAACGGTCACCAGCGGCGTCGACGGCACCGTCAACAAGTTCGACACCCGCCGCGCGCTCACCGTCTCGGTGTGGGCGAAACCGGACGCGGCGACCGCCGCCGGCTCGCTGCTCAACCAGGCGGACAACAACGGCCGGCCGATCGACCTGTCCTACACCGGCGGCAGATGGCGGTTCGCGATGGTCACGGCCGACGCCGAGGGCGCCGCGTCCGACCAGGTCACCGCCCCCGCGCAGACCGGTGTCTGGACACACCTGGCGGCCACCTACGACGCGGTCGCCGGCACGATGGGTCTGTACGTCAACGGCACCCTGGCCGGCACCGCGACGCACACCAGACGCGTCCCGAGCGGCACCCCGATCACCGTCGGCGACGGGTATCGGGGCGGCCTCGACGACCTGCAGCTCTTCCCGTACGCGCTGAGCAGCACCGAGATCACCAAGCTGCGCGCCGCGCAGACCATGCTGCCCGCCGTGCCGACCGGCACGGTCACCGTCCCGGCGACCGGCACCGGCGACCCCGGCTGTCACCAGAACGGTGGTTACGGCAAGGTGCCGTCGCTGACCCCACGGCTGACCGCCGTCGTCAAGGACGACGATCCGACGGCCGCGGTCCGGGCCGACTTCTCCCTCTGGGACAACACCGACCCCCACCAGCCGCAGCCGATCTACCTGGGCGGCCCGGGCTCGGCCAGCGACTTCGTGACCGGCACGGGCACCGTCTCGGTGCCGGTGCCGGCCCTGCTCGACGGCCACTCGTACGGCTGGTACGTCCGCGCCTCCGACGGTACGAACGTGTCCGCCACCGCCCCGGTCTGCCACTTCGTGGCGACCTCCTCCTGACCGCGACGCTTCCGGCCGCGCCGTCGGCGCGGCCGGGGGCCCACCGCGATCAGAGCCGCGTCTTCATCGCCGGCCTCAAGACCGCGACGCCCTATTGCGGCGTACGCCACGACAGCCGACCGCCGCGCCGACCCTGCCCGCAGATCGCTGCAGATCGGCGACGCCGGTGACGTCCCGGTTCACTGGTGCGTCAACTCCGCCGCCACGGTCCCGGCATTGATCGGCCAGGAGGACGAGACGTGGCACATCGCTTTCCTCGTGCCCGTCGCTTTCCTCATGCCCGGCGCTTTCCTCATGCCCGTCGAGACGATCGACCGGCTGGCCACCGCCGGATCCGCCCATGCCTCACCCAGGGCGGCCGGAGCTGTTCCGGCAAACTCCCGGCTCAGCGACTCAAGGTCGGACGGATCTGTCGACAAGGGGCCGCGAACAGCGATCCCGGCGCTCCGTCGCGGTTCGTTTCGCCTCTGCTGGACCAACTAAGCGTGATAGTTCATGTACCAGCGCTGATCGTCGCCGTCCCCGCACCTCCACTGAATAGCGGTCGCTCCGTCAGCCGTACTTGAGGCGCCCACCGAAAGGCATTTCCTGCTGTGCCGGGCCACCAGTTTCTTCGCGCCTTGGGCGTCACGCAGATACCAACGCTGGTCATCGATGTTGATACAATCCCACTGGATCGCCGTTGCACCGTCGGACATGTTCGAGGCGCCGATGGCCAGGCATTTGCCGCTGTTGACGTTGACCAGTCGAACTGTTCCAGCGGTGGATTTGCGCAGGTACCAGCGCTGATCATCGCCGCCCCAGCAGCTCCATTGAATGGCAGCCGCTCCACTGGTCGTGTTGGAGGCGCCAATCGAAAGACATTTTCCGCTGTTCGCGTTGATGAGCGTGTAATATGGATCGATAGGTGTTGCGTTCGCCGGCGTTCCGGCCAACAAAACGGTGATCGCCGCGGCGGAGCCCGCAATTTTCCTCATCAGCCACAAACCCCCCGTAACAGATTTACCAGGAGAGTAGCAGCCTGTCTGGAAAGTGCGGCGATGAACGCGCGCCCAGGCGACCCGCACCTGTCATTCTGCTATTGGGCGGACACCGCGGGTCAGCAGCACGGCCTCCAACGCCGCGACGCCTCGTCGTAGCGGGCCGCGGTGTCGGCGGCGATCGCGCTCAGCGGCACCCACTCGTCGTCCGGGTTCCACTGGGCATCGTCGGTCGACATGGCGAACATCGGGCTCGGCGCCCAGCTGAGCAGCACCCGGTCGCCGTCGACATCGGCGGCCCAGCCGAGAAACTGGCGGCCGTCGAGCAGCGTGAAACCGATCTTCTCGCCGGTGTGGACGCAGCTTCTCAGGGCGTCGCGCAGCGTGGGAGGTCGCGTCGTCATCCGACGATGATGGCGCTGTTGTGGCCCTCGGGCCAGGCCGGTGCCGATCTCGTCGGACATCCAGCCGGTTGGCGATGCCGACGCCGATACCGACCGTGTGCCCACTCCGGTCACCAGGGCCACCGGCCGGGACGTCCCACGGCGTGAAGTCGTCGTCGGTGGGCAGGGTGATCCGGCCGTCCGGGAACTCGCTGACCCCGTTCCCGGTGTGGTCGACGGTGACCACCGCATAGCCGTGGCTGGCCAGCTCCTGCACGGTGATCGTGGTCTCGGCCCGGCAGCTGTCGTTGCCGTGCGAATACAGGATCACCGGCAGCCGCTCCCCCAGCACCGGCGCGCCGCGGCGGGTGGCGGTCAGCGGCGCCCGGACCGGCGCCTCCAGGTCGACCAGTCGGAGCAGCGCGCGCCACGCCGGATCGGACATCCACGGGAAGACCGGGTAGCGGCGGATGTCCCGGGCCGGATACCAGACGCCGGCCATCATCTCGCGGCCGCCGGCCGGGTCGACCAGGTGCAGTGCGACGGTACCGATCGGCAACGGTCCGGTCGGCGCCGGCAGGGTGAGCCGCGGGAACCGTGGGACGTCGCCGGGGAACGGGGCCGCGGCCAGGGCGGTCAGCAGCGACCGTCGCGTGGTCATCGCTGCTCCACCCGGGCGATGAGCTGCTTGAGCCGGCCGATCTCGGCGGCCAGGGCGGCGCTGCCCGCGGCGGTGAGGGTCACCCACGTACGCCCGCGTTTGCCCTCATAGCCTTTCTCGACGTCGACCAGGCCCGCCGTCTCGAGGACGCCGAGGTGCTGCGACAGGTTGCCGGCAGTGAGCTGCAACTGGGCGCGCAGGTAGCCGAACTCGACCCGGCGGGCCTCGTGGGCGATGGTCAGGATGCCGAGCCTGACCCGCTGGTGGACGATGTCGTCGAGGCCGTTGACCGGATGTTCCGGAGTCTCCGCGGCGGCGGTCACCGCTGCCTCCGGGCGACCCACGCGAACCCGGCGGAGCCGAGCAGCAACAGCATGCCGTCGATCACCTGCTGCGGGATCCACACGGTGCGGGTGTCGCTGTTCATGTGCCAGCCGAAGTCGATCGGGATCAGCGTGACCGCCAGGTAGACCAGGGTGAACCCCAGCAGCGGCAGGTTGCGTTCGAGCCGGGCCAGGACCAGCAGTGCGATGCCGATGGTGCCCCACGGTGAGATCAGACGGTCGAGGAACAGCAGCGCCCACGGCATCGGGTGCGGCGGGTCGGGCAGCGGGTGCCCGTTCAGGTAGACCCGGAACAGCACCCACGAGGTCAGGAACGCAACGACGAGGGCAACACCGGTCACCACGTACGGCATGACCCGCGCGCCGAGCCCGCGCTCCCGGGCGGCCCGCACGTAACTCACCGCGATCGCCGCATAGGCCAGCAGGAGCGCCGGCGGCCAGTAGAGCAGCATGCCGCGCCGCTCGAACCTGCACGCCTGGCCGTCACCGGACGCCACGCAGTGCACGATCATGCCGTAGTAGTCGAACGGGATGGACACCATCGTGACCAGGCCGAGGATCAGCAGCGCTATCCAGGTGAGCCGCTGATGCACCCGCACCTGATGGGCGAGCGACTTCACATCGTCGAGGAGCCGGCGGGCATCCCCGCCGGCGGGTACCGGTTCAGCTGTCATGCCAATAGGTTTCCATTACAAACCGATTGGCGCTAGTACCTCAGTGAACTTTCTTCCACAGCGGTGCGCGTTCTCCTCAATCCGGCCTTCGGTCACGCCAGCGGGCAAGGCGGTGACGGGTGGCCAGGGTGTGGGGATGGTCGGGGCCGAGAACCCGAAGCTGATCGGCGAGCAGGTGCTCGGTCGCCGCAGCGGCGCCGATGGGATCGCCGGCCTCACCCCGCCAGTGGGCAAGGTGATAGCGGGTGATCAGCGTGTCGGGGTGGTCGGGACCCAAGACCCGCAGTTGGTCGGCGAGCAGTTGCTCGTACGCGGTGACGGCGCCGGCCGGGTCGCCCGACTCACCCCGCCACTGGGCGAGGTTGTAGCGGCTGGCCAGCGCGTGGGGATGGTCGGGGCCGACGACCCGCAGCTGATCGGTGAGGAGGTGTTCGGTGGCCGCGGCGGCGCCGACCGGGTCGCCGGCCTCGCCCCGCCACTGCGCGAGGTTGTGCCGGGTAGCCAGGGTGTCCAAATGGTCGGGGCCGAGGACCCGCAGCCGGTCGCTGAGCAGTTCCTCGTAGGCGGTGACAGCCCCGGCCGGGTCGCCGGCCTCGCCCCGCCACCAGGCGAGGCCATGCCGGGTGATCAGGGTGTCGGGGTGGTCAGGGCCGAGGACCCGCAGCCTGTCGGCGAGGAGCTGTTCGTAGGCGGTGACGGCACCGACGGGGTCGCCGCCCTCGCCCCGCCGCCAGGCGAGGCTGCGAGGGCCGGCCGCGGTCGGCGCGCCGAGCACCGGCGACGGGTCGGCGAGCAGCCGTTCGGCGGCATGGGGGTCGCCGGCCTCGCCCCGCCGCCAGGCGAGGTTGTGCCGGGTCGCCAGGGTGCCCGGGTGATCGGGGCCCAATATCCGTAGTTGGTCGGTGAGCAGCTGTTCGTATGCGGTGGCGGCGCCGGCCCGGTCGCCGGCCTCACCCCGCCACCAGGCGAGGTTGTGCCGGCTGGCCAGGGTGTCCGGGTGATCGGGGCCCAATATCCGCAGACAGGAAGTGAGCAGCTGTTCGGCGGCGATGACGGCAGCGGCGACCTGCCCGGTGTTTCCGAGCCGGCGGGCGGCCTGAAACAGCAGCCTGTGTACTTGAGGGGTGAACAGGGCGTCGCCGGTGGCCGTTCGTAGGGCGGTGGTGTTGGCGTGCAGTGTCTGGGTGTGGACGGGGTCACGGTCGACGCCGGGCCAGATTTCGAGAAGGGCGTCGGCGGCAGCGCGGGCGAGGGGAGCGAGCCGGGCGGGGGTGCACCGGTCACGGGTGGCGTGCTGGACGAGCGCGTGGATGCCGACGGCGTGGGTGTCAACGTCATGGGTGATCAGGTGGAGCCGGTGCAGGTTGTGAAGCCCGTCGATGATCGCCGGTGGGTCCGGCGCGGTGATCCCGGCCCGGCCCAGGTGGGCGGTGATCGCGGTGGTGGTGAACAGGGCGTCGGGGATGCCGTTGGGGTCGAGCAGCGCCGCAACCTCCAGGAGGGGGCGAGCCAGGCCGCGGGGCCGATGGTTGTCGGCGGCGGTGATGGAGACGTCCCAGATGGCCGCGACGATGGTGCGATGATCATCCGGTAGGCCGTCATCGGGCGGAAGCAATCTCGCGGTGAGGCCGTGCTCACGCAACCGTTGCCGGTAGGTGGCGCAGTCGATCCCGTGGTCACGGATGTACGCGGCGGCCTGTGCCAGGGCCAGCGGGAGCAGGCCGAGGTCGGCGGCGAGGGAGTCGACCGCGGAGCGCGGCTCGGTGGTGCCGGTGGCCTGAGTGAGATAGTCAGCGGCCTCGGGCGGGGTGAACAGGCCGACGGGGACCATGGTGCGATTGTCGGTGTGCAGGATCGCGTCCCGGCGTCGGGTGGTGACGAGCGTGCGGCCACGCGGGTTGTCCGGCGGCCACAGGCCGGTCGCGTCGGCCGGGCTGTCCAGGTTGTCGAGCACGATCAGGCAGCGTCGGCTGGTGTGTTCCAGCCAGGACAGCAGCCGGTCAGCGGCCGCGGTGGGCTCGGTTTCCGGGCCGCACAACCGCAGGGCGTGGGCGGTGTCGGCGTAACCCGCGACGAGCGCCTGCCGATTGGCCGCGGTGATCCAGGCAAGCACATCCAGCTCGCCGGCCGCATCCAGGCTGCGGGCGAACTGGGCGGCCAGCTGTGTCTTGCCGACCCCGCCGAGACCGGACAGCACCTGGGTCAGCACCACACTGCGGCCGGCCCGGGCCGCCCGGAGCAGAGCGTGGTGGGCGTATCTGTCCTGGAACCAGGCCGCCGGCCTGGGCACCCGCCCGACCCGTACCACGCTGTCGTCGCTGCGCGCCGGCGCGGTCCGGGCGGTGATCCACAGCTGCCGGACCTGCTCGGCCACCGGCGCGGTGTCGTCGCGGCCCGCCTCTCGGGCCAGCGTCACGGCAACCGTGACGGTGTCTTGCTGCGACGCCAGCCCATCACCGCTGATGATCTTGATGATCAGGTCTTTGCGCGGCGATCCCGGTAGCGCGTCGTCCGCGAGAATCGCCTCGGCCAACCGGTCGATCCGGGGACAGTCCGCCTCCGCGTACAGCCGGTAGAGCATCTCCCGCAGGTCGCGGATCGGCCCGGGCGGCAGGGCGACGCGTTCCACCGGCCTGGCACGGCGGACTTCTGGTCGGGACCCGTCGGCATCCATCGCCGATCCATAGTGCCGCGCCGGGCCGCCTGCGCGCACCGGTCGGCAGCCGTCGACACCGGAATCCACCCCCGAAGGGGGGCCCGAGTTTGGACACGCAGCCGACGCCGGCTGCGCCTCGTCCGACACCAGGGAGCGTCCGATGATCCCAGCACCGCAGCACCCCAGCGACCCCGCGCAGCATCGCACCCGGATCAGCCTCGCCGTGATCTCCGGTGTCCTGGCCGGCATTGCCCGCGCTCTGACCGGCTGGTTACTCGACTACCTGACCGCAGGCAACTGACCGGCGTCCCGGCGGATCCCGCGCTGCACCGCCGGGATCCCCGGGCCCCCTCGGCCAGAGTGCGGGCGGAGAAGGATTCCGGCGCATCGCTTCGTCCGGGCGGGAGGGCCCAGACGGGAACACCGACGGTGCGGTGGTCCTGGATGACCGCGGTGCAGCCGAGGTCGATCGTGGTGACGGGTCGGCCGTGCGGCGTGGTCACGGCGATTTCGGCGCACGCGGCGTGGCCGGCCATGTTGCCCAGCACGTATGTCCAGGCGATGCCGTTGCCCGGATACAACGACGAGAAGCCGGCGACCGGGCCGGTGCGGTCCCTCGCCCACACGGTCGATCTGGTGTAGTACCTGTCGCCGCGGGTCAGGCTCGTGACGAAGAAGCCGTGGCAGCTGGGCGTGTAGAAGAAGTAGGCGTCGCCGATCTCGTTGCCGGTGGCGGGGTCGGTCAGGTGCAGGTGGCCGTGGTCGGTGATGACCGTGGTGTTGACGCCGTAGGAGTCGCGGCCGCACTTGCCGTGGTACGGGTCGCCGGCGAGGGCCGGGGGGCCGCTGGCCGCGGCCGGCGATCCGGCGGCCAGCACCGCTACGGCGGAACAGATCGTTGAAGCTGCGCATCTCCGCACTGTCATCACCACAGCGTGCCGCACCTTTTTCCTGATCTGTCGCAATACCTGTGATTCCGCCGACCAGGGCGGATCGCGGCGGAGCGCCGGCATGGCAGCTCTCACCCGGTGCCCCCGTACGGGCCGGAAGTGCCACCGCGAAGCCTCAGTGGCGCGGGCCGTGGATCTCCTGGTGCAGCCGCTCCATGCGCTGGTCGAGGCGGGCCGCGTCCTCGGCGGCGGCGGCCAGCTCGGCGCGGAGTGCGGCGGGCACGTCCGCGTCGTGCTTGTAGTAGATCTTGTGTTCCAGGCTGGCCCAGAAGTCCATCGCGACGGTGCGCAGCTGCACCTCGACCGGGACGGCGACCACCTGGTCGGAGAGGAAGACCGGGATCTCGACGATCAGGTGCAGGCTGCGGTAGCCGTTCGCCTTCGGCTGGGCGATGTAGTCCTTGGTGGTGACCAGGTGCACGTCGGGCTGGCGGGTGAGCATCCGGGCGACGGTGTAGACGTCGGGGACGAAGCCGCAGACGATCCGGATGCCGGCGATGTCGCGGATCCGGGCGCGCAGGTCGTCGACGGTGAGCGGGCACTCGATCCGGCGGGCCTTGGCGGTGATGCTGGCCATCGTCTTGAGCCGCGGGGTGACGTGCTCGATCGGGTTGCCGCGACCGCGGTGGGCCAGCTCCTCGGCCAGGATGTTGATCTTCGTGCCGATCTCGGCCAGGCCGAACTTGTACACCATCAGGAACTTGTTGATCTCGGCCATCACGTCGTGCAGCACTTCGGGCTCGGCGTGCGCGAAGCCGAAGCCGCCGAACGACGACCCGGCCGGCTGGAGCCGGGCGACCTGGCGATCCGCGCCGGGCACGGCCGGCTCGGGTTGCGCGGTGGTCACGATGCCTGCATCTCCTCGGTGCGACCGGCGGCACTCCCGCGCCACTCATCGGCACTTCCGCCAGCACGGTAGCCGACCCGCGCCCGGCCCGGGGCACCAGCCACCGGGACGTCAGCCCCCCGAGGCGTGGCAGGAGACGAAGCCCGCCGATGGTTCCGAGGAATGCGGCGGCATGGTGCGGCGAACTCTCGCGCCCGTCTTCACCACCCGTTCAACCCGGCCCGGACGTCCGGGCGCATCGTGAAGGACGACTACCGGGGGGCGCCGCTGCGCGCCACCTTCGGGCCGGAGACGCCGGCCCGATCAGCGGCGACGACGGGAACGGCCGGCTCGGCGGGGATGGCGGCGATGCCGGCCAGGATCAGCACGCCGCCGAGCATCTGCAGCGGGGTGAGGCGCTCGCCGACCACGATCCACGCCAGGATCGAGGCGAAGACCACCTCGAGGAGGCCGACGAACGAGGCGAGCCGGGACCCGAGGCGGCTGCCGCCGAAGATCCCCGCGCCGTACGCGATGGCGGTGCCGAACAGGGCGACCACCCCGAGCGGCAGCCACCACGGCGTGGACGTGCCGAGCAGCGCCACCGGCCCGGTCGCCACGGCCATCGGGACCACGCCGGTCGCCCCAACCACGCCGAGGATCACGCCGCCCAGCAGCAGGCCGAGCCCGGCCAGGGCGACCGGCGGCAGACCGTCGGCGGGGCGCGCGGCGACCACGAAGTAGACCGCGCAGCCGACCGCCGCACCGAGCGCGAGCAGCAGCCCGGCCGGGTCGACCGCCTGCAGCGCCCCCGGCCCGATCACCAGGACGAGGCCGCCGATCGCGAGGACCGAGCCGAGCAGCACGGCCGGGCGGGGCAGCCGCCGGGTCGTCGCCCACGCCCCGAGCACCAGCAGCAGCGGCGCCAGATATTCGATCAGCAGCGCCGTGGACACCGGCACCCGGCGGATCGCGGCGAAGTAGGTGAGCTGGGTGAACGCCACCGCGACGACGCCCATCGCGGCGATCCGCCCGCGGCCGCGCCAGACCGCGGCCCAGTTTCCCCGCAGCGAGAACAGCACCAGCGGCAGCAGCAGAAGGCCGCCGGCCAGGGCCCGCGCGGTGACCGCGGCGGCCGGCGACCAGCCGGCCTCCAGCAGCGGCTTGATGAACGCGCCCGAGGTGCCGAAGGAGGCGGCGGAGAGCACCGCCGCGGCCAGTCCGGCGGACTGCGGCGACAGTTTCACGATGGCTCCCCCGTCATGGGCTAAGTTGGCAACGCCCCTGACGCTAGGCCCGCCTGAGTGAGGAGTCAAATTGCTCTTTGCCCCTGACACCGAGGAGGCGCTGGAGTTCGCGGTGGTCCTCGCCAACACCGCGGCCGGCGCGTCCCGATCCGGCGACGACGAACTCGCCACCGTCGACGACCTGCGCACCCTCCTGATCACCAACACCTTCTCCGGTCGCATCGACAACGACGAGAAGGAACTGCGCGAGGTACGTCATACCCGCGACCAGATTCGCGAGGTGTGGACGCTGAGCCGCGACGAGGCCGTCGCCGTGGTCAACCGGATGCTGCGGGAGGCCCGCGCCCTGCCGTACCTGACCCGGCACGACGGCTCCGACTGGCACATGCACGCCACCGAGCCCGACGCGCCGCTCGCCGAACGCCTGCGCGTCGAAGCGGCCCTCGCCCTGATCGACGTGATTCGGATGAACGAGACCGACCGGCTGCGGGTGTGCGCCGCCGACGACTGCACCGGCCTGTTCATCGACCTGTCCCGCAACGGCTCCAAACGCTTCTGCACGGTCCGCTGCGGCAACCGGATGAACATGGTCGCCTTCCGCGCCCGGCGGTCCTGCTGATTCGCCGGCGAATGCCCGGGTCAGGCGTCGCGCAGGCGGGCCGCGATCCGGTGCAGCTCGGCGCGCAGCGCGTCCGGGGTCTCGACCGTGACGGGGCAGCCGAGGCCGGCCAGCATGCGGGCCATCCCGTCGAGGCGCTCGGCGCGGGCCGTCATCCGGGTGCCGTGCGTGGTGCGGTGCAGGGTGGCCGCGGTGGGCGGGATGCGCCGGCGGGCCTCGTCGAGGTCCAGGTCGAGCAGCACCGACACCTCGTGCCGCCAGGCGCCGGTGGCCAGACCCTCGGCGACCCGGGCGGCCGGGTCGAAGCCGGCCGGCACCGCGAACGTGCCGGCCAGCGGGACCGGGGCGGCAACCCGGTCGAGGCGGAAGGTGCGGACCGCGCCGCGGTCGTGGTCGTGGCCGGTCAGAAACCACTTCCCGGCGTGGAAGACCAGGCCGTACGGGTCGACGCGGCGGCGGCCCGGCTCAGTCCCCGGCTGGCCCGGCCCGACGCCCGGCTCCCCCGGCTGTCCCGGCCCGCCGCCCGGCTCCCCCGGCTCGTCCGGCCCGACGCCCGGCGCCGCGCCCGGCTTTCCCGGCTTGGTGTAGGTGAACGTGACCGGTCGATGGTCCCGGGCCGCGGCGGCCAGGGTGAGCAGGATGCCGGTGTCCGGGGTCGACGGGTTCACCGCCCGGGTCGCGGTGAAGTCCAGGGTGGCCAGCAGCGCATCGGTGCGGGCCCGCAGCGCGTGCGGCAACACCCGCTGGATCTTGGCGGTGGCGGTCTCGGTCGCCTCCGCGGTGACGGTCAGGCCGGCCCGGCGGGCGGCGAGCAGCCCGAGCAGGACGGCGAGCGCCTCCTCGTCGGTCAGCATCAGCGGGGGCAGCCGGTAGCCGGGCGCCAGCGTGTAGCCGCCGTGCCGCCCCCGCCGGCCCTCGATCGGGATGCCGAGGCCGGCGAGCTGCCCCGCATACCGCCGGACGGTCCGCTCGTCGACCTGGAGCCGGTCGGCGAGGTGGCCGACGGTGACCCCGCCGGGCGCGGCCTGGAGCAGCTCCAGGAGCCCGAGAACCTTGCCGAGTGACTGTGGCACGGGCCACACGATATACCGGGCGGTTTTCGCCCGGATTGGCGCCTACGGTGGCCGCCATGACGACATATGTGCTGGTGCCGGGGTTCCATCTGGGCGGCTGGGCGTGGGATGCGGTCGCCGGGCCGCTGCGGGCGGCCGGCCACGAGGTGCACCAGGTGTCGCCCCGCCTGGAACCGGGGACGACGGTCGACGACCACATCGCGGAGCTGGTCGCCCTGGTGGAGAAGCTCGACGACGTGGTGCTCGTGGGCCACAGCTACGGCGGGCTGGTCATCACCGCGGTCGCCGATCAGGGTGCCACCCACGTGCGACGGCTGGTCTACGTGGATGCGGGACCGCTGCCGGACGGCATGTCGCAGGCCGACTTCACCGGCGAGCCGGTGGTGCCGGTCGACGGGATGCTGCCGGTGCCCGCCGAGGCGCCGCCGTCCGCGACCGGCTTCGACTGGGCGATCGTCCGGGACCGCGGACGACCCCAGCCGGCCGCGACCGCGACCGGCCCGGTGCGGCACGGCGAGGCGTGGCGGGACATTCCGCGTACGGCAATCCTCTGTTCCTTCCCGGCGGCGCGGCTGCGGGAGATGGCGGCGAACCTGCCGGCGTTCGGTCTGATGGCCGGCGCCGGGTGGACGTACCGGGAGCTGCCCGGCGGGCACTGGCCGATGTTCTCCGCGCCGACGGAACTCGCGGCGCTACTCGCCGAGGTCGGCGGGTAGCTCCCAGAGGGCGCGGGGCAATCGGGCGTTGCCGGCCGACCAGATCATCCGCAGCCGGCACACCCCGCGCGGGGCGGCCAGCGCCACCATCGGTCTCGACTGCTGGTTGAGGCCTTTGAGGCCGAACAGCGGGACCTCGGCCTGGTCGGACCGCCCGGCCCGGCGCCGTTCCTGCTGCCAGGCACGGAAGCCGGCCGCGAACCGCCACGGCGCCGAGCCGGCCAGTCGGTCGTACAGGGTGTGGACCCAGGTCTCGGTGTACCGCGCCTGCGAGTAGCTGATCGGGTAGCCGGCCAGCAGCGCGGACAGCCTCTCGTCGACCTCGACCCCGCACAGCGTGAGCGCCTCGGCGATCTCATGGCGCCGCAGAAGATCGATGATCGGTTGTACGTGGTCGGCGTCCGGAGCCTGCCAGCGCAGCGTGGCCGGGGTGTCCCGGGCGGAGGCCCGCCACAGCCAGGGCAGCTGATCCCAGCGGTGGTCCTGGTTGACGTCGATCAGCGCCTCGACCCCGACGGTCAGCTCGTCGCCGGACGCCCGGGCGGCCAGCCACCGGCCCCGTTTACCCAGGGTGATGTCGTAGCCGGCGAGGGCGACCACGGCGCGGCGCGAATACCGCCCGGTGCGGTCGCGCGGGAAGTGGAAGCACAGCCGGGCGTGATCGAGATCGGACACATCCGGGGTTGCGGCGGCCTCGCCGGTGACCCGGACCCGCGGGGCGGCGGCGGCTGCGCGGCGCCCGGCGAGCTGTCTGGCGTGGCGGGCCGGCCGTTTCGGGTCGGGCAGCGGCGGGGTGGCGCGCAGCGTGTCCCGGTAGCCGTGCCACAACCGGACCGCGTCGACGACCGCCTCCTCGCTGCCGGTCAGCAGCCGTGGCGACCAGACGGCGGCACTGCCGACCGCGACATCCAGAGTGGTCACCTCGAAGAGGATTTCGCCGTTCAGGTCGTATTCCAGGTCGACGTCGCGGGCCCGGCGCAGCGGGTCACCGGACGCTTCCGCGACCCGGTGTGCGGTGACCACGGTGACCTGCAAGCTGCCCGGGCCGTCCGGCTCGTCGACGACCAGCCCGGTCAGCCCGGCCGGCGCCCGGCCGTACCCGTCGTAGTAGGGGGTGAGCTGCCCGAACGAGGACGGGATGCCGCGCCGGCGCAGCTGGTCGCTGATGCCGGCGAGCAGGCGCCGGCGTTCGGCGCGGTGCCGGTCGAGGGGCGCGGACACGGGCGCCATCGTAGCCCGGCCGCCGGGGTCCGGCAGAGCGCCGATGTGTTCTCCCGCACGGCGGGAACACCGCCGGTGGGCGGCGGCGTTTCCTTCTCCTATGACCAGCACTTTCTCGGCGAAGCCGCGCCTGTCGATTCTGGACCTCGCACCGATCACGCCCGGTGGGACCGTGGCGCAGGCGTTCGACAATGCGGTGGCCCTGGCCCGGGCCGCCGAGGAGTCCGGCTACGAGCGGGTCTGGTACGCCGAGCATCACAACATGGCACGGATCGCGTCCAGTGCGACCAGCCTGCTGATCGGGCATGTGGCCGGGCGGACGTCGACGATCCGGCTCGGCGCCGGCGGGATCATGCTGCCCAACCATGCGCCGCTGACGATCGCCGAGCAGTTCGGGACGCTCGCCTCGCTCCATCCGGGGCGGATCGACCTGGGGCTGGGCCGGGCGCCGGGCAGCGACCAGGTGACGATGCGCGCGATGCGGCGCAACCCGATGTCCGCCGACAGCTTCCCGCAGGACGTGCTGGAGCTGCAGGGTTTCCTGGGGGACGAGTCACGGGTGCCGGGGGTCCGGGCGACGCCGGGCGCGGGCACGCACGTCCCGCTCTACATTCTGGGTTCGTCGATGTTCGGGGCTCGGCTGGCCGCGGCGTACGGCCTGCCCTACGCCTTCGCCTCGCATTTCTCGCCGGGTCTGCTGTACGAGGCGGTCGCCGCCTACCGCAGCGAGTTCCAGCCGTCGGCGCAGCTGTCGCAGCCGTACGTGATCGCCGGCGTGAACGTGATCGCCGCACCGACCGCGGAGTCCGCCCGCGAGCAGTTCACGATCACCCGGCGGATCCGGGTGCGCGGCCTGATCAGCCGTTCCACCGGCCCGGCGGGCGCCCCCTCGGCGGCCGGCTCCACCGCTTCCACCGACTTCACCGACGAGGAGATCGACGAGTTCCTGACCACGCCGAACGGGCGGCAGATCGGGGCGATGATGACCTACTCGGCGGTCGGCACCCCGGACGAGGTCCGCTCCTATCTGACCTCGTTCGCCGACCGGGCCCAGGCCGACGAGCTGATCGTCGCCCACCAGTCGACGCAGATCGCCGACCGTCTGGAGTCGGTCCGGCTGACCGCCGCCGCGGTGCTGGGCGCCCCGCTGCCCTCGTGACCTGAACGGGCGCCGGCCTCCAGCGGGGCGCCGACGCCCTGACCACCCCTGTTATGACCCGTGCTGTGCCCGGGCCGCCACGGCGACCGCGAGAGCGTCGGCGGCGTGCTGGTTCATGTCGAGTTCGCTGTGGATGACGTCGAGGATGCGGCGGTCGGTGCCGATCACGAAGGTCATCCGTTTGGTGCTGAGAGGTCCGAGATTCAGCTTGCGCTTCACCCCGTACGCCGCAATCGTGGTTGATTCCGGATCCGAAAGCAGCGGGTAGTCGAACGTGTAGGTGTCGGCGAAGAGTTTCTGCTTGGCCACCGGGTCCCTGCTGATGCCGGCGCGCTGCACCCCGGCGGCGCGGTACTCGGCGGCCAGGTCGCGGAAATGGCATGCCTCCGCGGTGCAGCCCTTGGTCATCGCGCCCGGGTAGAAGAACAGGACGAGGGGTCCGTCGGCGACCAGATCGGTCAGCCTGCGCAGCGTCCCGTCCTGGTCCGCAAGTGCGAAGTCGGGCGCGAGGTCACCTTTGCCGATGCTCATGCGGCGAAAGGGTACGGGACACCGGGAAAACTCCCGTTGTCCGCCCTCGCCGCCTGCGGCCACGGCCGATCGGCAAGCTTGTCGCAGGACTGAATCGGGCTAGACCTCAGCTTGAGGTTGCGGCTCGACCGTAGTGGACATGAACGCAACCGCCACGCTCGAGCGCCCCGCACACACCGCCGCCCCGGTCGCCGCCCCGGCCGTCGTCGCTCCGGTCGCCAGCCCGAACCTCTGGGCCCCGGCCACCGCCGGTGTCGAACTGACCGTGGTCGTGCCGTTCTACAACTGCGGCCCGGTCGTCGCCCAGACCATCCACGCGATCATCGCGACGCTGACCGCCGCCGGCATCGGGCACGAGATCATCGCGGTGAACGACGGCAGCACCGACGGCTCGCAGCTGCACGTGCCGTTCCTGCCGCAGGTCCGGCTGATCGACAACCGGCTCAACTCCGGCAAGGGCAGCGCGCTGCACCAGGGTTTCGCCGCCGCGCAGGGCGCCTGGGTCGGCTTCATCGACGCCGACGGCGACATCGACCCGGCGCACCTGGCCACCTACCTGGGGCTGGCCCGCGGCGGCGACCACGCGGCCGTCTACGCCGACAAGCGCCACGCCCAGTCGGTCAGCGGCGCCTCGAAGGTCCGCAAGCTGATCTCGATGGTCTACTCGACCCTGGTCACCCTGCTCTTCCTGCTGCAGGTCAAGGACACCCAGACCGGCTGCAAGATCATCCGCCGGGACGCTCTCGCCCAGCTGCTCCCGCACCTGCGCGAGCAGCGGTTCGCCTTCGACCTGGAGTTCTTCGTGGCGGCCAAGGCGGCCGGCATCCGCAACCTGCACGCCGCGCCGGTCGCGCTGAACACCGCCGCCAACGGCAGCACCGTCACCACCAACACCATCGTGCGCACGCTGCGCGACACCGTCACGATCCTGGGCCGGCACCTCGGCGGCCACTACCGCCAGGCCGCCGTCTGAACCGCGGCGACAGCTCCCGCCGATGCTCCACGAGACCGGCGCCCAGCAGCGCCACCAGCGTCAGCAACGACGCGGCAAGACCCAGCCGTAACCACTTCCACGGCGCGTAACGCACCGTGAAGGCCCCCGAACCGGCATGGACCGCGACCGTCCCCGCGACGGTGCGCCGGGTGACCTGATCCCCCGCCGTCCAGCCCGCCGACCATTCCTCGGGCAGCACCACCCAGCCGGCCTCACCCGCCGCCACCCGCCAGCGGGTCGAGCCGACGCGCCGCAGGCCACCCGACGCCGCGGACGGCACGGTTCCGCCGCCGGCCCCGGAGATCACCGCCTCCGTACCGAGCCGCCCCCGCGCGGCCCAGGCGAGCAGCGCGGCATAGTCCCCGTCCCGGGCGCTCACCACCCGGCCGATCCCGCTGACCGTCACCCGGTACAGGTCGAGGGCGGCGGTCCGCAGCACCGGTTCCAGATCCGGCTGCCGGTCGAGCCAGGCGTAGGTGCCGCTCTCCCGGTCGCGGGCCAGCGCGACGTAGCGCACGCCCAGCGGAGCGATCAGCCGCCCGAAACTCCCGCCGCCACCGGCGGCGATCAACCGATCCAGATACGCCATCCGGTACGACGACGAGTTGCTCCGCACCGGGCCCAGCTCGACCGCGTCGCTGCTGAGCACCGGCCGCCGGAAGAAGGCGCCGGCCGGCGTCGCCACGCTGCGTGCCGCGGTGAAGGTGAAGGGTTGGTACTGGTGCCAGGGCAGGAACAGCATCGACTCGTCGCCGTCCCCCATGATCCGGTCGGCGGTGTACCAGGCCGGCGGATAGTGACTCACCCCAACGCTGCCGCCCAGGCCCCAGAACAGCGACCCACTCACCGTGGCCGTCATCCCGGCCAGGGCGAGCGCCGCCCCGACCGCCACCGCCCGCGGTGCCACCGGACGCCCGGCCCGGCAGCGCAGGGCCACCGCCTCGGCGGCCGCGCCGAATCCCACCGCGTAGCCGATCATCGCGAGCGCCGCCCATTTCTGCTGCTCCCGCATGGCATGGAAGAGCGGCAGCGTGTCGAAGGCGATCCGGTACACCGGACCGAGTGGCCCGGTGATGCCCGCACCGAGCAGCAGCCCGGTGGCGGTCACGGCGGCCAGCGGCGCCCCGACGGCACGGTCCCGGCGGCACAGCCGGATCAATCCGGCGACGGTGGCGACCACCAGGATCACGCCGGGCACCACGCCCAGAGCGAGCTGCGGACTGCTGTCCGAGCCACCCCGCCAGAAGCCGCGCAGGGTGGCGACGGTCGCGGTCAGACCCGAGGCGCCGGCGTACGTCGCGTACACCTCAAGATCTTCGTCGCTGACCCGGACCGTGAGAATCGCGGTGGCGACGACCGCCGCGGCATAGGCGTAGACGCAGCCGGCGGAGACGACGATGACGGCGGTCCGGGCCAGGTGTCGCCGGCCGGGCCGGGGCAGCAACGCGACGGCGAGCAGCACCATCCCGCCCAGCCAGGCGGCGTGCGCGCCGACCGAGATGGCCAGGGCGTACCAACCGGCCGGGCGGGCGGCGAACCAGCCGCCGCGCCGGCGGGCGTGCAGCGCCGACGCGGTCAACGGGCACAGCAGGGCGACCGAGAGCAGGAACGGCACGTGCCCGGCATGCAGCCGCTCGACGACGAACGGGTTGACGCAGGCGAACACCGCCGCCGGGTGCCGCCGCCACCGGCTCCCCCCGGCGATGCCGGACACGCCCCCGGCGGCGATCGGGAAGTACGCCAGGATCATCAGCCAGCTGGTCGCGCCCGCCCCGACGACGGCCCGCAGCGCATGCGTGACCAGCCGGTACGGCAGGGCGTCGAGCGCCGCCGGATCGAGTCCGTAGAGCCCGGGGGTGAGCGCGGTGTGCGGCCCGGCCACCCAGTCGAGCAGCAGCAGATAACCCGGGCGGGTCCACGGCGCCACCACCAGCAACCCGATGACCAGGCCGACGAGCGTGGACTCCAGGGTCAGCCGGGTGGCCGGGGCGGGCCGCCGGTGTCGCGCGGCGGGCGGCCGGCCACCAACTGCCCGGTTCCGCCGTTGCTCGGTCATTTGTGCCAGTATCGGCAATCCACCGGCGTCGCGGGGTCATATCCCCAACGTTCTCAACCCGGTGCCGTCCCGGCCGATCTCCCCGGTCATGCGCATCCTGATCCTGAACTGGCGCGACCTCAGCCACCCCGCGTCCGGCGGCGCCGAGGTGTACACCGAGCAGGTGCTGCGCCGCTGGGCGGCGGCCGGGCACCAGGTCACCCTCTTCGCCGCGGCGGTGGCGGGGCGCCCGGCGGACGAAATCCGCGACGGCTACCGGATCGTCCGGGCCGGCAGCCGGTTCACCGTCTACCGGGAGGCACGGCGCTGGTGGCAGCGGCACGGCCGGGGCCGGTTCGACGTGGTCGTCGACGAGACCAACACGGTGCCGTTCCAGGCGCACGAGTGGGTCGACGACGGCGCGCGGACGATCGCGCTGGTCCACCAGACCTGCGAGGAGATCTGGCACATCAACGCCCCGCCGCTGCTGGCGCACCTGGGCCGGCACCGGCTGGAGCCGAACTGGCTGCGGCGGCTGGGCGGCAGCCCGATCCTGGCCGTTTCCGAGTCGACCCGGGAGGCCCTGGCCCGGTTCGGCGCGCACGACGTGACCGTGGTGCCGGAGGGCTACGAGCCACCCCACCCGCTGCCCCACCCGGCCAAGGAGGACCGGCCCACCGCCGTGTTCTGCGGTCGGATGGTGAACTACAAGCGGCCCCGGGACGTGATCCGGGCGGTGCTGCTGGCCCGCGCCGCGGTCCCCGGCCTGCGGCTGTGGATGCTCGGCGGCGGGCCGCTGCTGGACCGGCTGGCCGACGAGGCGCCGGACGGTGTCGAGTTCTTCGGCCGGGTCAGCGAACAGGACAAGCACGACCGGATGGCCCGGGCCCACGTGCACCTGGCCGCCAGCGTGCGGGAGGGGTGGGGACTGGTGGTCACCGAAGCGGCCGCGCTGGGCACGCCGACGATCGCGTACGACGTGCCGGGGCTGCGCGACTCGACCCGGGCGGCGCACGGGATCGTGGTGCCGCCACACCCGGAGGCGATGGCCGAACGGCTGGCCGACGCGCTGCCGGGCTGGGTGCGCCGGGCGCCCGAACCGCTGCCCTACGGCGGCGCGCACTCCTGGGACGAGGTCGCCGCCGCGCTGCTCACCGCCGTCGAGCGGGAGGCCCGCTGCCCTCGCGGCCCGATGCGGGTGGCGGCCTGACCGGCGCTCAGTGGCAGCGCGCCGAACCCTCGTCCTCGGTGACCCGGCCGGCCTCCAGCGGATGGAACGCCCAGTCGTACGAGGCGGGGCGCAACGTCAGCGCGAGCACGCCGTGGTGGTCGTAGTCCGCGTACGCGCCCGGCGGGGCACCGGTGGCGGCGGTGCCCTCCGGGCGGTAGTGCGCCTGGCCACCGGTGCCCACCACGAACTGCCGGACACCCTCCGGGTCCACCACCCCGTCCGGGTTCAGCGGCTCGAAGCGCTGGTAGTCCGCCTCGTGCCCGGACAGCACCAGGTCCACCCGGCGCCGGTACAGGGTGCGATACAGCTCCGCGGTCCGGTCGTCGGGTCCGGCGATGCCGGTCGACCAGCGTGGATGGTGCCAGGCGGCGAGCACGCAGCGACTCGAGGTCGCGGCCAGGTCGGCGTCGAGCCACGTCTGCTGCGGTGACCCGGAGCCGCAGCCGCCGGGCACCGCGGAGCAGTTGGAGTCGAGCACCACGACGTGCCAGCGGCCGATCTGCTGCGACCAGTAGCCACGCTTGTCGAGGATTCGGTCGCCGAAGTACGCGGTGAACGACGACGCGTCCTGCACCTTGTACTCCTGGTTGCCGTAGACCGGCACAGTCCGGTCGCGCAGCCGCCCGAAACTCGGGCCGTACACGGTGCGGAACGCCTCGGCGGTCGGCATCTCGTACTGCACGTCGCCGAGGGCCAGCAGGGCGTCCGGGCGCAGCGCCACGGCGATGTCCGAGACGGCCTGCTGACGGCACCGGTCACCCTGCTCCCGGGTGGCCCGCTTGAGGTCCGGGTCCGCCGGGTCGCACGCCATGTCACCGACGGCCACCACGGTCACCGTGTCCGGCCCGACGATCAGGCGGCGGCTCGCCGGCGTGCTGACCACCACTGCCGCCAGGACCGCCACCAGCAACCCGATCGCACAGAGCACGGTGTGCCGCCGGGCCCACCGCATCCGCCGCCGGGATCGCTCGCCGAGCAGCCGGCGCACGAGGGCGGTCATCGGCGGGGCCACTTCAGGAGCCGCCACGGGAGCCGGCGGCGCCGCCGGTGCCGGGCGGTCCAGTCACCTGGCCGGCCGGCGGGCAGGCGGACCCCGTACATGTACGCACCGGCCACCACGACCGTGACCGGCAGCAGGTAGAAGGCGTAGCGGGCGATCCGGGCCGGGCCGTAGGACAGCGCGAACCCGCCGCCGCCGGGCAGTCGCCAGCCGCTCATCCAGCCCTGCAGGGTCACCTTCGTCGCGCCGGGGATGCCGGTCAGCCGCCACCCGGGCGCCGCGCTCTCGGCCAGGGCCAGCATGGTGGGTCCGGAGGCGGTGAGCGTGCCGGCGAAGTGGGCCGGATCGTGCCGCGTCCAGTCCGCCGACGAGGCCGGCGTCGCGGCGGTCTGCCGGACCAGCACGACGGCCGAGGCCGAGGCCACCGGACGCAGCCGGACGCCCTTGTACTCCACCTGGGACTGCTGCTTGCCGGCGAGATCGCGCAGCCCGTACAGGTAGAGACGGGTCTCGACGGTGTCCGGATCCGGCGGGATGAACGTCTCGTAGCGGGTCCAGCCCTGATAGACGGCCACCGACGGCAGCTTGCGGCACAGGTCGGGTCCGCGCAGGAACAGGCAGAACTTCGGGTTGCGCACCGCGACGCTGCGCGCCTGCAGGGACAGCTCGTAGAGGGCCGAGGCGCCGAGGACCCCGGCGGTCGCCCCGATGCAGGCCAGGTGGCTGACCGCCTTCAGGGTGTACGTGGTCTCCCCGTCCACCCCGGTCTGCGCCTCGGCGGCCAGCCCGGCCTGCTCGGCGGTCTGGTCGTCGTAGCGGTAGCAGTCCTCCAGCGGCTCGAACGGGGACAGCACCGAGCCCGCCTGCCCGCCGTCGACACGCAGCTCGTGCCGGCCCGCGGTGAGCTCGACGGCGGTCTCCGGCACCGACGGCGGCCACACCTCCCGGCTGCCGACCTGCTCCAGCGCCTGGACCTGGACGCCGCGATACTCGGTGACGGTCCGGGGTCCGAGTCTGCGGATGGCGTCGGCGTGCAGGATGATCTGCAGCTCGCCGCCGGCGTCCATGGTCACCACACCCTCGTACGGGATCCAGTCGTCGCTGAGCGAGGGCCGCGCGGACAGCTCGCAGCCGGCGGCGCCGGACTGCCACAGGCAGATCTGCGGCCGGGCGCCGGACACCCGGTGATACTCCAGGCGGACCCGGTAGATCTCCCCGGGCGACGCGCCACTGACGATCAGCCGGGTGCAGGCGGCGTGGTCGGCGGCGGCGAGCGTGACGGTCCGGCCCTGCTTCGTGTCGCTGACCTTCGCGGAGAGGCCGAGCTCGCGCCACGGCCGCGGCTCGTAGCTGTTGCAGTCGAAGACCGGGCTGAATCCGCTGACCTTCGCCGGCTTCGCGGCGGCGGCCAGCAGGGTGAGGCTGGTGGCCGCGCCGACCGGCACCGGCGCCGGCTTCGCGACATCCACCGACACGGTACGCCGGGTGCCCGCCCGGATCGCCAGGACTCGACGGCCGGCCGGCAGCGGCACCCGCAGCTCCGGGCGGCGCGAGACCGGCCGCCCGTCCACCTTCACCACGGTCGGGTCGGCCAGCACCAGGTCACCGCCGTCCACCCGGGGCACCAGCGCCGGGGCGGCCCGGGCCCGCTGGGCGACCGTGTAGCGGCCCGCCGGCACGTCGACGGTGGTCACCGGGGACCCCTCGTCGACCGCCGGGACCGGCCAGTACACCACGTCCGGGGTGACCGCCGGGTGGTCGTCGACCTGGGGACTGGCCGCGGCCACCGAGGTGTCCCGGCGTGCCGCGATCGCGGTCCGGGTGTCCACCGTGCCGAGCACCGCGGCGCCGGCCTCGGGGCGGGCCGGGGCGTCCAGCACCCGATCGTAGGTCCGGACCGTCGGGTCGGCACCGTCGCCGAGCCGGAAGACGTCGAGCAGGCCCCCGCTCTCCAGGGTGGCGCCGGGCACCCGGGTCATCGCGGCGGCCAGCAGCCGGTCGTCGGCGAAATAGCGGTTCGGCAGGCCGCGGACCAGGTCGTGCCGCACGATCACCCGGCTCGCGCCGATCGCGTCCAACAGCTTCGGCACCGCGGTGAGGTCCCCGGCCAGCAGCGCCGCCTCGACCAGCCGCAGGTGGGCGGCGAAGCCGGGCACGTCACCGAAGTAGCCCTCCGGTTTCGGCTGCACCACCGGATGCTTGATCAACAGGTTCGCGATGCTGTCCGCACCGAAGAAACCCCAGGTGGTCGGCATCTGGTAGTAGTCGTCGAGGGGCAGCACCAGCACCTTGCCGGGGCGCGGATCGGCATCGATGCGCGCGGCGGTGTCCCACCACTGCTGCGCCACCCGGACGTGCATCGACGGCTGGCTCGGGCGCTCGTCCGGCATCACCCCGCCGGTGTAGATCGGGAAGGGGTAGGCCAGCACCAGCAGCAACGGGATGGCCGCCGCCGCGTAGGCGTAGGGGCGCCGTCGGGGCACCACCCGCCGGACCACGGCCGGCATCCCGGCCACCCCGATCGCGAGCATCACCCCGAAGAACGACACGAGCAGCTGCCCGAGCTTACTCATCGGCTCGCGGAACAGCCAGAACCCGGGCGCGTGCAGGTACAGCAGCAGGTTCACCCTGGCCAGCGGCGGACGCAGCCCCTTGGCCAGGAAGACGAAGACCAGGATCACCGCGAGCAGGCCCAGCGCGACCCGGCGCAACCGACGCGGAGCCAGCAGCGGGGCCGCGAACACCAGCGCCGGCAGCAGATACCGGATCCAGATCCACCACGGCCGGTCCAGGTCGGCGGCGAACGGCAGGTACTGCGGCAGGAACCACGCCCAGTTCGCCACCATGGTGAGGATGTTCGGCGGCAGGTTGTTCACCTGCGACCAGGACCAGTTGGTCGGGTCGGTGAAGGTCGCGTTCGCGGTGGCGCCGCCACCGCCCACGAAGCTCTGCGCCAGTGGTACCAGCCACCACGCGTTCAGACCGATCACCCACGGCACCGCCGCGACGAACCATTTGATCAGCCGGCCCGCCGCCCGCCGGCCGAGCAGCAGCGCGGCCAGGGCCGGGGTGCCGGCCACCGCCCAGGCGTAGGCGACCACCAGCATCGGCGGGTTGAAGCTCAGGAACGAGGTCGGCATCAGCGCGAACCCGGCGATCGGGGCCGGAACACGCCGGCCCTGGGCGACCCGCATCGCGACGCCGGTGACGAACGCGACCGACCCCACCGAGATCACGTTGAGCGGGTTCGGCAGCCGGGTCAGGAAGAACCCGTTGAGCATGCCGAACGACCCGGCCACCACGATGCCCGGCCCGGAGCGCACGAACGCGCCGGCCAGGTACGCCACACCGAAGCCGACCAGCCCGTAGATGCAGGTGTAGAAGAGCCACTGGGCGGAGTACTCGGTCAGGCCCACCTGCCGGCACAGCCAGATCAGCAGGAACTCGAAGGCCCGCGCCATGGTGTAGCCGGCCGACCCGGCGCCGGTCAGCTGGTGATTCCAGGACCAGGTCATCTCCGGTGCCCAGCCGCGCCTGATGAACGCGCCCATGTCGCCGCCGGCGATGAACGTGCCGGTCCGGAACCAGCGGCTGACGATGAGCACGTCGATCGCCAGCACGATCAGATACGGCCGCGCGGCGAGCAGGGCCGCCCGGTTCAGCGGGCCCCTGATCAATCCGCGGTGTCCCCGTGCCGCAGGCCGAACAGGCCCAGGGGCACCGCGGCAGCGGCCAGCCCGAGCCCGACCAGCACGGTCCAGAACACCAGATCGGTCAGGCCGAGGGCATGCGCCGGGCCACAGGCGGCGAACAGCCCGGCGGCCACGGTGAGCGCGCGCCGGCACAGCCGGTCGGCCAGCTCCGGCAGGTGCCAGGGGCGCCGGTGCCGGCCCGGTGCCGTCCGCACGCCGGGCGCGGCGTGGTCTAGCGACACGCACACCTCCGGACATCTTCGGACACCCTTCCCATCGGCGGCCGCGCCGACCGGCTGAGCGCGGGCCCCGCGGTCGCCCGGCTCAAGCCCGGCTCAGGAGGTGGGCAAGCTTGACCCGGAGGCGTTCCGCTACCCGGTCGGCATGCCGCACTCTCGATGCATGCTCAAGCTCGCCGCCGCCCGCCGCATCGTCGCCGCCATGCTGATCCTGCTCGGCGCCTGCGCCTCGCTGCTGGCCGTCGCCGGCCCGGCCGCGGCCGCGGTCTCCAGCAGCACCGACAAGCTGGTGCTGACCTGGGCCGAGGGTGGCAACCAGCTGCGGGTCACCGGGTTCGGGTACCGAGCCCGGGACCTGGTCGAGGTGCGGCTCGGCAGCAGCCCGATCCAGCAGACCCGCGGCGACGAGAACGGCCGGATCGAGGTCGACGTGCCGCAGTCGCTGGTCGGCACCGGCGCGTCCGGCACCAGCATCGTGCTGGCCGGTCGCTCGGCCTCCGGAGCCGCCCGGGTGCTGGTCTCCGCGGTTCCGCCGCAGGCGACCGGACGCGGCCCGGTCGAGGTCCTGCCCTGGGCCCTGGGCGCGCTCGCCGCCGTCACGCTCGGGCTGGGTGCCCGGTTGCGGCGCCGCAGCGGTCACCCCGTCGCGGCTCCCGGTGGTTACCGCGGCCGCCGCCGGCTCGCGGTCTGAAACCGGATCGCTCCCGACTTCCACGGCATTTGCCCCCAAGCTCGCCGAGCCTGGGGGCACGGGCCTGCTTCGGGTCTGACTTCCCCGCGAAAGGTCAGCGCATGGGATATGCGGCGCGCACTCTCGTCGAGGCGATCCCCGTCGCCGCGGCGATCCTGGATCCCGACGGCCGCGTGCTGCTCGCCAACCGGCAGTGGTCCGGTGGCAACGGCGAGCTCTATCCGGCCGAGGGTGGGTTCCTCACCGCCGCGCCCGGGCCGTGCGGCGCCCACCGCGGCGTGCTCGAGGCGGTGTGGCGGGCCACCCCCGGCGCCGGCGCGGCGGAGCTGTGCTGCCGGTGCGCCGAGGACATCGTGCACACGCTGCGGGTGGCCCCGTTGACCGGGCCCGGCGGCGAGGACCAGCGGCTGGTCACCGTCGTCGCCGAGCAGTGCCGGGACACCGCGCGGTCGCAGTTCCTGGCGCTGCTCAGCCACGAGGTGACGACCCCGGTCACCACCGTCGTGGCGGCCGTCGACCTGCTCCGGGCGCAGCAGCTGGACCAGGGCGTCCGAGAGATCGCGGACGACATCCACTACTCGGCGAAGGCCCTGGAGACCCTCACCGAGAACCTGCTCGACCTGGCCCGCCTGGAGACCGGGCGGCTGACCCTGACCCGCGAGCCGGTGCCGATCCGGGAACTGCTCGAAGGCGTCGTGCAGCCGCTGCAGTCGCAGGCCCGCAACAAGGGCATCCTGCTGCTGGCCGCGCCCGCGCCGCAGCTGCCCGCGACGGTGGCCGGCGACCCGGTCCGGCTGCGCCAGGTGCTCACGGCGCTGGTCGGCAACGCGGTCAAGTTCACCGCGTCCGGCGAGGTGGTCGTGCTGGCCGAGCCGGCCGCCGACGGCAGCCTCCTGGTCACCGTCTCGGACACCGGGCCGGGCATCCCCGAGCCGCAGCAGGCCCGGCTGTTCCAGCCGTTCACCCAGGCCGACTCCTCGGCGGCACGCCGGCACGAGGGCGCCGGGCTCGGTCTGGCGCTGGCCGCCCGGCTGGTCGACCGGATGGACGGCGCCATCGAGGTGGAATCCCGGCCGGGCGCCGGGGCGCTGTTCCGGGTCCGCCTGCCGCTGCCCGCGGCGTCGCCGGACGGCGACGGGCAACCACGGCCGCTGGCTCGCCGCCGGGTCGCCGTGATGGCGCCGTCCGACCGTTCGGTACGGGCCCTGACCTGGCTGCTGGCGAGCGCCGGCGCCGAGCCGGTCCCGGTGACGTTCGCCGATGTCACGGGCGCTCTGCCGGACGTCGACACGGTGCTGTGGTGCGACGACGCGCACGATCCGGCGGCGGTGCGGCGCGCCGACACGGTCATCGGTGCGCTCGGTCCGGACGGACGGGCGCTGATGATCAGCACCACCGACCCGCGCACCGGGATCGTCCGGCGGCCCGGGGTGCTGACCGCCCCGCTGGTGCTGCGCCGGCTGGTCGCCGCGCTGAACCGGGAGCGCACCGGGGTCCGCGGCGCGCCGGTCACCGTGCCGCCGCTGCCGGGTGGCCGGGTGCTGCTGGCCGAGGACAACGACATCAACCGTACGGTCTTCCGCCGCATGATCGAGCTGATGGGCGTCACGTGCGACGCGGTGCCCGACGGTGCCGCCGCGGTCGAGGCCGTTCTCGGCGGCGACCCGTACGACGTGGTGCTGATGGACGTCCAGATGCCCCGCACCGACGGGCTGGAGGCGACCCGGCAGATCCGGGCGGCCGGCTCGCCGACCCCGATCCTGGCCCTGACCGCGACCGACCCGGCCGACCTGGCGCTGTGCCTGGCCGCCGGGATGAACGGGCGGCTGAGCAAGCCGATCACGCTGCCCGAGCTGCGCAGCGCGCTGCGGCCGTACCTGACCCCCGGCGCCGACCCCGGCGTCGACCACCTGATCACCCGCTTGCAGACCGGTGACGAGAAGTCCCGGGTGATGGCCTGATGAACCGCCACGACGAAAGGCCCACGGTGTCGAACAACGTTGTGTCGCCCGGCACCGAGCTCGCCGAGCTCCGCGCCGAGCTGGACCGGGAACGTCGCCGCAACACCGAGCTCGAGCGCACAGTGGCGGAGCTGCGCACGTTCGCCAGCGACGTCAGCCACGACCTCAAGGCCCCGCTCGCCGGCATCTGCGGCTACGCCCAGCTGCTGGAACACCTGGACGTCGGCTATCCGCGCCCGGCCGAGTACGACGAGTTCGTCACCGAGATCACCCGCTGCACCGTCCGCATGCGGCAGCTGATCGACGACGTGCTCACCTACGCCACGACGCAGGAGTCTCGGCTGCACCTGGCCCCGATCGATCTGGCCGCGCTGGTCGACGACCTGGTCGCGGACACGGCCGAGCTGGTCCGCCCGGCGCCGCAGGTGCGCCGGGACGCGCTGCCCGCCGTGCGGGGCGACCACGGCATGCTGCGGCGGCTGATGGAGAACCTGGTCGGCAACGCCATCAAGTACGTGCCGCACGGCGAGATCGCCCGGGTGCATGTCGCGGCCCGGCTGCTGGACGACGACATGGTCCGGATCGAGGTGACCGACCACGGCATCGGCATCCCCGACGGACAGCACGAGGCGATCTTCGAGGAGCTGCATCGGGCGCACCCCGACGCGTACCCGGGAAACGGTCTCGGTCTGCCCATCTGCCGCCGCATCGTGCAACGCCTGGGCGGCGCCATCGGCGCCGACCCGCAGTTCCGCGGCGGCGCGCGGATCTGGTTCACCCTCCCCCTGGCCACCACACCGGGCGAGCCGCCCGTGGTGGCCGCTCCCGAGCTTGACCTGAGCCATACCCCCGCCTGAGGCCGGATTGAGGTTGCCAGCCGATGAACACCCCCGACGAAAGCTGCCCGGAGAAGAGGTCCGCATGGACAGAAGACGACTGCTCGGCGCGGTCGGCGTTCTGACGACAATGGCGACGAGTCTCGTCGCCACGCCGGCCGCGGCCCTCTCCGCCCTGGCCGCGCCGAAGAACCTGACGGTGGCCCGTGCCGCCGACGACGTGCACCAGATCAAGGTCGGCTGGATACCGGTCACCGGTGCCGACCACTACGCGATCGACATCCTGGCCGGCGACGTGGAGACGGTTCTCGACCTGCCGGCCACGGCGACCGGCTACACGATCGACGCGCCGAACCCGTGCACCGCGTACAAGGTGCGGATCGGCGCGGTCGACGCGGCCGGCACGGTCGCCAACACCGGCTTCTGGTCGCTGCGGGCGCTGACGCCGAGCGCGGTGATGGGCATGGCGCCCACCCGCATCGACGAGGGCACCACCGCGGTGGCCACCTGGCGCGAGCCGGCCTGGACCGGATACACGCCGCTCACCGGCTACCACTCGGTGTTCACCCGGCTGTCCGACGGCGCCGTGCTGGCCGACCAGACGAGCACCGGCCTGTCGTTCACCTACCCGGGGATCGACCCGAGCCGGGCCTACACGCTGGCGGTGACCACGGTCAACCAGTACGGCGCCTGCGTGACCGCCAAGTCGCTGCTCGACCGGTTCCGGCCGGCGGACCCGACCGACCTGGTCGTGAAGCGGCTCGCGGAGGCTCCGGGCACCGTCTCGGTGAGCTGGACGCCGCCCGCGAACGGTCCCGCGCCGACCTTTTACCAGGTCGGCTACGGGATCGACAAGGTCACCAAGACGCTGAAGCTGGACACCTCGGTGACCGCCACCACCCTCGCCCTCGCCACCGACAAGGCCTGGATCGTCGAGGTGAAGGCCTACAACGACAACGGCGGCAGCAGCGCGGTCAGCGGCTCCGTCCCGGTCTTCGAGGCCTCCGGCAGCCCGCCGGCAACGGACGCGACCTGGCCGTCCACCAGCACCGTCGTGGACAACGGACCGGACCGGACCCCGCCGAGCATCACCGCCACGCTGTCCCAGAAGCCGGTGAACGGCTGGTTCCGGACGCCGGTCACCATCCAGTTCACCTGCGCCGACGACAGCGGCACGGTCGCCGTCTGTCCGGCGCCGATCCTGGCCAACACCGACGGCCTGGCCCGGCGTTTCGCCGGCACCGCCAAGGACGCGGCCGGCAACACCACCACCACCACGCTCACCCTCAAGGTCGACCAGAAGGCTCCGTCGATCACCGCCACGGTGCTCGGCACCAAGAACGCGGCCGGCTGGTACACCACCGCGCCGACCATCCACTACACCTGCGCCGACGAGACCTCGACGATCGCCAGCTGCCCGGCGGACACCGTGGTCAGCGCCGGCAAGGCGGACCAGAAGATCAGCGGCATCGCGTCCGACAAGGCGGGCAACACCGCGACGGCCACCGTCGTGCTCAGCGTCGACCCGACCACGCCGAAGATCACCGCCTCGGTCACCGGCGACGTGTCCCCCGCCGGCTGGTACACCACCGCGCCCACCGTGCACTTCAGCTGCTCCGACGGCACCTCCGGGGTGGTGGCCTGCCCGGCCGACGTGTCGGTCAGCGCCGACGGCGCCGGCCAGAAGGTCAGCGGCACGGTCACCGACCGGGCCGGCAACACGGCGGCCACCTCGGTCACCGTGAACGTCGACCAGGCGGCGCCGGGCGTCACCACCACGGTCTCCGGAGCCACCGCCAACGCCGGCGGCTGGTACCGGACCGCACCCACGGTGCACTTCACCTGCACCGACGAGACTTCCGGGGTCGCCACCTGCCCGGCTGACAGCACGGCAGCCGCCGACGGCGCCGGACAGGTCCTGGCGGGCACCGCCACCGACCGGGCCGGCAACACCGGCAGCGGCTCGGTCATCGTGAACGTGGACGGGACCGCACCCACCATCTCGGCCGCCGTGCTCGGCGCCACCGCCAACGCCGGCGGCTGGTACCACGACGCCCCGACCGTCCACTTCACCTGCACCGACACCGGATCCGGCGTGGCGTCCTGCCCGGCCGACATCCCGGTCGGCACCGACGGCGCGGGTCAGGTCGTCACCGGGACCGCGCTGGACGCGGCCGGCAACACGGCGGCCACCTCGGTCACGGTCAACGTCGACCGCACCGCGCCGGCCATCACCGCCACCGTGCTCGGCGCCACCGCCAACGCCGGCGGCTGGTACCACGACGCCCCCACCATCCACTACACCTGCACCGACACCGGATCCGGCATCGCGTCCTGCCCGGCCGACACCCCGCTGACCGAGGACGGCACCGCCCGCACCCTCACCGGCACGGCCACCGACCTGGCCGGAAACAGCGCCACCGTCACCACCACGGTCAGCCTCGACCGGGTGGCGCCGAGTATCGGCACCACGATCAGCGGCGGCACGGCGAACACCAACGGGTGGTACAACACCGCCCCGACGATCACGTTCACCTGCGCCGACGACCGCTCCGGCGTCGCCGCCTGCGGCACCGGCACCACGGTCGGCACCGACGGCGCCGGACAGAAGGTGACCGGCACGGTCACCGACCGGGCCGGGAACACCGCGAGCACCGGTACCACGGTGAACCTGGACCGGGTCGCGCCGCAGATCACCGCCACGGTGACCGGCAGCGCGAACCGGGCCGGCTGGTACACGGCCGCCCCGACGGTGAAGTTCACCTGCACCGACGACCGCTCCGGCGTGGTCACCTGCCCCGCCGACCAGGTGGTCACCGACGGCGCCGCCCAGAAGATCGCCGGCACCGTCGCCGACCGGGCCGGGAACACCGCGAGCACCGGCACCACGCTCAACGTCGACCGTCAGGCCCCGGTCGTCACCATCGCCGGCGCGACCAACGGCGCGGTCTACGGCCCGGACGCCGCGCCGGTGGTCACCTGCGTCACCGCGGACGCGGTGTCCGGTGTCGCCGGCAAGGCCACCCTGTCCGACTACGAGAGCTACGGCAAGCACACGGTGATCTGCTCCGGTGCCGTCGACAAGGCGGGCAACGCGGCCCCCGCGGTCCAGCTGACCTACAGCGTCAAGCCGACGATCGAGTGGCTGATCGCGCTGACCCACAAGGATCTGCCCCGCGCATCGGCGGTCACGCTCAAGCAGCTGGACGCCGACCTGATGGGACACCGCTGGACGGCGTACACGGCTCGGGTGACGGCGCTGTCGCTGGGCGCGAAGCCGGAGTTGACGGTGGCCGACGCGACGACGCTGGTCTACTGGGCGGTGATGCTGCCGTTGTACTACTGATCCACTGATGCGGCTGAGATGGGCCGGGGCTCGCGGAGTCCCGGCCCATCGTCGTCGTACCCGCCCGGCCACGCCGGACCAGCACCCATACTGGGGCTCATGACCCGAACCCCCGCGCTGTCGGTGGTCGTGCCGGCCTTCAACAGCGCCGCCCTGTTGCGGGAGTTCCTGACGTCGTTCCTCGGCTCGACGTACCGGGACTTCGAGATCATCGTGAACGACGACGTCCGGTCGGCCGACGAGACGCCCCGGGTGGTCGCCGAGTTCCGCGACCGCGGACTGGACGTCCGCTATCTCAAGGAGAACCGGTCGATGGCGCAGGGCCGCCGGCGCGGCGCGGCCGAGGCGACCGGCGAGGTGCTGCTCCACCTGGACACCGACATGATGATCACACCCGGCCTGCTCGGCGAGTGCGCCGACCTGCTGGCCGGTTCCTACGACGCCGTGGTGATCCCGGAGGAGTCGTTCGGCACCACGTTCTGGGCACGCTGCAAGTGGCTGGAGAAGAAGTGCTACGACGGCGTCGCGCAGATCGAGTCGCTGCGCTGCCTGCGCCGCGACGTCTACGACAAGCTGGGCGGGCACGACGAGCGGATGGTCTTCTCCGAGGACAAGGATCTCGACCTGCGGGTACGCGCGGCCGGCTGCCGGGTCGGCCGCACCCGCAACTTCCTCTACCACAACGAGGGCGACCTGCGGCTGTCCCGCACGCTGCGCAAGAAACTCGGGTACGCGGCGACCGCCGACGTGTTCGCGCGCGTGCATCCGGAGGCGTTCCGGTGGCAGGCCAACATCCTGCACCGGTTGGCTCTCTACCTGCGCAACGCCCGCTATCTGCGGACCCACCCGCTGCTGTACGGCGGGATGTGGCTGATGAAGATCAGCGAGTTCGCCTTCGGCGCGATCGGCCACCTCCGCGGCCGGGCGCTCGCCACGGTCCGCCCGGCGGTCCGCGCGTGACCCGGGTCGCCCACGTCATCGCCGAGTTCTCGGCCCGCGAGGCGATGGGGCGTACCGTGACCGAGACCGTGCGGCGGGTGCCCGGCGAGCATCACCTGATCACCACGCACGTCGTCGACGGCGCCGAGGTCTTCGCCGGCGCGCACGAGCTCGGCGGCCCGCTGGAGACGTTCCCGCTGGGCCGGTCCGCCCCGCTGAGCGCCGCGCTCGCCGGGATCCGCCCCGATCTGGTGCACCTACACGCCGGCGCGCTGGGGCCACTGATGGCCCTGCACCCGGCGCTGCGGCCGTACCCGAAGGTGCTGACGGTCTACGCCTGGCCGACGCTGCCCGGCCCGGTCGCCTGGCGCCGCAGCGGCCTGGCCGAGATGTGGTCGTCGAATGTGCTACGGCCACGGGTGGCGCTCACCACCGTGCTGCCGGTGCCGCTGGCGGCCGCGGCCCTGCGCCGGGCCGGCGTGACGACCGTGCTGACTCCCGACCCGCGGGTGGCCGACCGCCTGGGCCGGCCCGGCGGCCCGGCGATCGTCCGCTACGCGTGTGGCGCTCCGGACGACGACCGCCGGGCCCGCTTCGACCCGGACCACCCGGTGATCGTCTTCGCCGGCCGCGCCGAGACGGTCCGCGGCCTGGACACCCTGCTCGACGCGTTCCGGGCGGTGCGCGCCGAGGTGCCGGGCGTGCGGCTGCGGCTGCTGCTCATCCCGCGGCCCGAACTCCCCGCCATCCTGGCCCGGGCCGGAGCCGCCGGGGACGCGATCGACGTGGTCACCGACCCGGTGCCGGACCTGCTCGGCGAGTTCGCCGCGGCGCAGGCCGGCGCGTGGCCGTTCAAGTTCGACTACACCACCTCGCCGCCGGCGATGGCCCTGGTCGAGGCGATGGCGGTGGGCCTGCCCGTGGTCGGCACCGACGTCGCCTGCGTCCGGGCGGTCCTCGAACCCGGCGTCAACGGCCTGTCGGTGCCCCCGGCCGACCCGCGCGCGCTGGCCCGGGCCCTGATCCGGTTGCTCACCGACGAGCCGGCGTGGCAGCGGTACGCCCGGGCCGGGCGCGCGTCGGCGCGCGACCACATGGGCTGGGACCGGGCGACGGCGCTGACGGCCGACGCCTACCGGTCGGTCCTCGGCGGTCTTGCCGACCGGCTGACCTCGGGATGAGCTGTGCTTGAGGTACGACCGCCATGCTCAGTGCATGCCGACCTCGCAGCTCACCGCCCCCGCCGCCACGCTCCGCCCGGCCGCCGCCGTCGTACCGGGCCCCGGCCGCGGCGCCGTCGACCTGACCCTGGTGCTGCCGCTCTCCGGGCCCGCCGCCACCCTGCGCTACCTGATCGAGCGCCTGGCCGAGGCGCTCTACGCCCAGTGCATCAGCTTCGAGCTGGTCGCGGTGGCCGACACCGATGTCGCCGAGCTCAGCGACCTGCCGCTGGCCCGTACCGTGCACGCCGCCCGGCTGGACCGGGAGGCGTCGTGGCAGGCCGGCGTCTCGGCCGCGGAGGGCCGGTGGATCGGTTTCCTGGACGTCGCCGACTGTGCCGAGCTCGACGCGTACGGCTTCATCGAGCTCCTGCACCAGGCCCGGGAGAGTGCCGTTTCCGCCTGAGAGATGTCCCGTCCGGCCTTGGATTCCGGCCGGCGCGGCCGATCAGAGGTCAGTAACGATCCACCCGTCACCGGAGGTGCCGTGTCCAAGCCACGTGCGCTCGTCGTCGAGGACTCGCCCGAGTTCATGATGATCTGCCGTCACCTGCTGGAGAAGGAGGGCTTCGAGGTCCTCGCCGCCGGTGACGGTGCGGAGGCGGTGGAGCGCGCCCAGAAGCAGCGGCCCGACATCGCCATCCTCGACCTGGGCCTGCCGGACGTCGACGGCATCGAGGTGTGCCGCCAGATCCGCCAGTTCACCGACGCCTACATCATCATGGTCACCGGGCGCACCGACGAGGTGGACAAGGTGGTCGGGCTCTCGGTGGGCGCCGACGACTATGTCACCAAGCCGTTCTCGCCGCGCGAGCTCGCGGCCCGCATCCAGGCGATGCGGCGCCGGCCGCGCGCCACCACCCAGGCCCGGCGCGAGGCGGTCCGGGAATACGGCGAGCTGCGGATCGACCTCGAGGTGCGGGAGGTGTCCCGGGCCGGCGAGGTGCTCGAGCTGACCAAGATCGAATTCGACCTGCTGGACCTGCTGTCCTCCGCGCCGCGCCGTACCTTCACCCGCCGCAAGCTGCTCGAGGACGTCTGGGGCGACAACTTCTTCGGCGACGACCACATCATCGACGTGCACGTCGGTAACCTGCGCCGCAAGCTCGGCGAGTCGGCCTCGGCGCCGCGGCACATCCGTACGCTGCGCGGCGTCGGCTACCGCTTCGAGCCCTGACCGCCGCTCACCGGCGTCGCCGCCGGGGCGCGTGGGCCGCCTCGATCACCGCGGCGACCAGGGCGGCCAGGCCGGCGCCCGGTTCGCCGGAGGTGTCCACCACCAGCTCGGCGCGGCGGGCCGGCCGTTCGGCGAGCAGCCGGCGGAACCGCTCCTGCTGCGCGCGCTGCTCGTCCAGGCGACGCTCCGGCTTGCGGCGGTGGATCACCTCAGCCGGCGCGTCCGGCAGCACCAGCAGGTCGGGCGCGGGCAGCATCCGCTCGGCCAGCCGGGCCGCCGCCGAGCCCGGCCACGGGGAGTCCCGCAGGTCGTACACCCAGCGATCGGCGATCACGACCTGCCGCCGGGCGAGCGCCGGCGCGACCGTGCGCAGGTACCGCCAGCCGTACTCCCCCGCGTAGAACCAGGCCGCCATCCGCCGCAACCGGGCGTGATCGAGCGGCCCGGCCGTCGTCCGCTCGGCCGTCATCGGCTCGGCCGTCGTCCGCTCGGCCGTCGTCCGCTCGGCCGTCGTCCGCTCGGCCGTCGTCCGCTCGGCCGTCGTCCGCTCGGCCGTCGTCCGCGGAGTGCCTCGATCCTGCGGAGCGGTCCCCGTCTGCGGCGCTGTGGAGCCGACGCCGAGCAGACGCCGGGCGAGGGCCACTCCGGGCAGGTTGCCGCGGGCCATCCCGAAATACGCCGTGGCTGTGGCGAACCCGTGGTCCCGCAGTCGTTCGTGCAGCGCCCCGGCGACCGTCGACTTGCCGGACCCGTCGGTACCGACCAGGGCGACCACCACCCCGCGCGTGCGCAGACCCAGCGGCCCGGCGGACCGGCCGGCCGGCAGCACGCCGTGCCGCTGCGCCCAGGTGGCACCGATGGTCCCCGGCCCGAGACTGCGGGCGGCCAGGCGCAGCCGGGCCCGGCGCGGCAGGCCCGGATCGGGTCGGGCACCCCGCAGGGCCGCGATCAGATCCGCCGTAACCCGGGCGCCGAGCTGCCGGGTCAGCCGTCCGGCCAGCGCCGACAGGTGCGCCGCGTCCGCCTCGGCCCAGGCTCCCCGAGCCTCGGCGAGCCGGCCGACCTCCGGGATCCGGCCCCGCAGAACCGGGCGGACCAGCAGATCGGCGACGGCGGCCGCGCCGGTCAGCCGGCAACTGCCCGGATCGTGGGTCACCTCGGCCGCCGGGACCAGCAGAACCGGCCCGACACGCAGGTCACCGTGGGTCACGTCGACGATCGCGGGTCCGCTGCCGGTCAGCACCGCGAGGCTGGTGTGGCGCAGCCGGCGCGGGTCCGCCGGCGCGGCGATCACCGCGCAGGGGTACCGGCTCATCAGCGCGGCCACCGGGCCGGGCCCGGCGCACCAGACGTCGAGATCGCTCGGCCCGGTGCCGGCACACCAGCGCTGCGGCGCACCGGTCGCGCCCTGCCACGCCCACGGCAGGCCGGCGTCGGTGAGGACCGCGGTCAGGGTGTCCAGCACGTCCGCCCGGCTCGGCAACGGGGTCAGCAACTTATCGGTCATTTGTCACGATTATTCCGGCCGACACGAGAACATGAGCGACTTTCGGCAGCATCGCCGCTGACCCGCCGATAGGTACGCCGTGCAGTTCGATTCCGGCCGCGGCCGCGGCTTCCTGCTCCGCGCCGCCGGCCCGATCGCGCTGGCGGTGGCGGTGCAGAGCGCCGGTAACCTCGCCTTTCACGCCCTGGTCGGCCGGCTTCTCGAGCCGGCCGCGTACGGGGCACTGGGCGCCGTGCTGGCCGCCATGGTGATGCTCGGCATCCCGCTCGGCGCGCTGCAGACCGCCGCCTCGGCGCACGCGGCCACGCACGGCGCCGGGCGGGCCACCACGTTGCGCAGCCTGCGAGCGGTCACGCTGTGGACGCTGCCCGCCGGACTGCTCACACTCGCCGGCGCGCCGCTGCTGAGCGGCTACTTCCACCTCGACGGGCTGGGCGAGGCCGCGCAGCTCGCCCCGTACATCTTGGTGGCGGCGCTGCTGGCCACCGCGCGCGGACTGCTGCTCGGCGACCGGCAGGTGTCCACGGTCGCCGGCTCGTACCTGGCGGCCACCGTCGTACGGCTGGCTCTGGGGGTTGCCCTGACCGTGCCCTTCGGCGTGGCCGGCGCCCTCACCGCGACACTGTTCGGCGAGGTCGCGGCCCTGGTGACGGCGGCCCGCCGACTCACCCGCCGTCCGGATCCCGGGCCCGGCGTCCGGCTGCGGCCGCGGGCCGTGGGCGGCGCGGCCGTCGCGGTGACCGGCCTGTTCCTGTTCTCCACCGCCGACCTGCTGCTGGCCCGGCACCACCTGGCCGGGACCGCCTCCGGCGCATACGTCGCCGCCGCGACCGTGGCCAAGACGGTGCTCGCCCTGCCCGCCGCGGTCATGTCGGCGGTGTTCCCCCGCCTGGCCGCGGCGCACGACCGGCCCGGTCGGGCCCGCGCACTGCGCACCGCGGTCGCCGCGGTCGGCGGGCCGGCCCTGCTCGGCGCGGCGGTCGTGGCGGCCGCGCCCGGCCTGGTCCTGACCGTGCTCTACGGCGACCAGTACGCCGGCGCCACCACCCTGGTCCGGACCCTCGCCGTGGTCGCCGGCGTCACCTCGGTGGTGACCGTGCTGACCAACGCCGCGCTGGCCCGCCACTCCCGCGCCACCTGGCTGCCGTGGGCGGGCGTCGCCCTCGAGGTCGGCCTCATTCAGCTCTGGCACGGCTCGCCGCTCGCGATCGCCGCCTGCTCGGCGGCGGCGCTGCTGCCCACCCTGCTGGTGGTCGCGGCGACCGAGATCCGCGCCTGGACGCGCCGGTTGCCCGCGCCGGTCGAGGGCAGCCACCTCACCGAAGGGGTCCCCGCATGAGTTTCGCCGCCCGCACGCTGGTCGAGGCCGTCGCCGGCCCGGCCGCGATCGCCGACGAGCACGGCCGGATCCTGGTCGCCAACTCCCGCTGGCCCGGCCCCGCCGAAGGCGAGCCGCTGACCGCCGGCGACCCGGGATGTCCCGCCCACGGCCGGCTGCCCGAGCTGGTCCGGGCGGCCCGACCCGGGACGACCACCGCACCGGCCTGTCACTGCGGCCCCGATTCCGCCGCCACGGTCCGGGTCACCGGCCTGGAGAGCACGTGCGGCGCGCACCGGCGGCTGATCACCGTGGAGACCGCGGTGGCCGTCGACGGACGGCAGCAGTTCCTGGCGCTGCTCGGCCACGAGGTGCGCACCCCGGTGACCACCGTGGTCGCCGCCATCGATCTGTTGCGTGCGCAGAGTCTGCCGCCCGACGTCCGGGAGACGGTCGACACCGTGCACCGGGCGGTGCGCAACCTGCGGGACCTCACCGACGACCTGCTGGATCTGGCCCGGTTGGAAACCGGGTCGCTGGTGCCGCGGGTCGCGCCCACAGCGGTGCGCGACGTCCTGGAGAGCGTGCTCGAACCGTTGCAGCAGGAGGCGCGCGACCGGGGGCTGCTGTTGCTGGCCGCGCCCGCGCCCGAACTGCCGGCGGTCGTCGAGGCCGATGCCGACCGGCTCCGCCAGATCCTCGCCGCCGTGGTCGGCAATGCGGTCCGCTTCACCGAACGCGGCGAGGTGGTGGTGACCGCCCGGCCCGACGGCACCGACCACTACCGCCTCGAAGTCGCCGACACCGGGCCGGGCATCGCGGCCACCGACCAGGAACGCATCTTCGAACCGTTCGTGCAGGCCGGCTACTCGGCGGCACGCCGGCACGAGGGGGCCGGGCTCGGCCTGCCGCTCGCCCGGCGGCTCGCCGCCTGCCTGGGCGGGACCCTGACCGTCAGCTCGGAACCCGGACGCGGTTCCCGCTTCGCGATCACGCTGCCGTTGCGGCCGCTGCCGGGCCCGGTCCCGTCGGCGCTGCCGCTGACCGGGCGCCGGATCGGGATCAGCGCGCCGACCTCCCACTCCCGGCAGGCGCTGTCCTGGCTGGTCACGGCCGGCGGGGCGGAAGCCGTCCCGCTCGACCTCGACGACCTGACCACCGGCCGGCCCGGTGTCGACACCGTGCTGTGGTGCGACGACGCCCACGACCCGGCGGCCGTGGACCGGGCCGAGATGATCCTGGCCGCGCTGGGCTCCACCGGGCGGGCGCTGTTGCTGAGCGGCACCGACCCGCGCACCGGCGTGGTCCGCCGGCCCGGCCTGCTGAGCGCGCCGGTCACCCTCGACCGGCTCGTCGCCGCGCTCAACCAGCAGCGCACCGGCGTGCGGGGCGCGCCGGTGACCCTGCCGCCGCTGCCCGCCGGCCGGATCCTGCTCGCCGAGGACAACGAGGTCAACCGCACCGTGCTGGCCCGCATGATCAGCCTGCTCGGCGTCGACTGCGACACCGTCGGGGACGGGGCGGCCGCGGTCCGCGAGCTGCTCGGCGACAACCGGTACCAGCTGGCGCTGATGGACATGCAGATGCCCGGGATGGACGGCCTGGAGGCGACGCGCCGGGTGCGCTCGGCCGGTTGCGTCGTGCCGGTGGTGGCGCTGACCGCGACGGCGCTGCCCGAGGACCGCGCCCGATGCCTGGCCGCCGGCATGGACGGCTACCTGACCAAGCCGATCACCCTGGTGGAGCTGCGGCGGGCGTTGGCGCCCTACCTGACCCCCACGGAGCCGGCCGCGCCTTCGTCGCCCGCCGCGCCGACATCCACTCCGGCCGCGCCCTCTTCGCCCGCCGCGCCGACATCCACTCCGGCCGCGCCCTCTTCGCCCGCCGCGCCCTCTTCGCCCGCCACGCCTTCTTCGCCCGCCGCGGACGGTGCGCCGGTCGCGGAGCCGGAAGGCGCCGGCTCGCCGGCCGCACCGGTCTCGGAGCCCGGCGCCGAGGTGCTCTCCCGGGCCCAGCTAAGCGACCTGGAAGCCCAGCTGGAAGGCCGGGAACTGGTCGCGATGACCGTCGGCACCTTCCTGACCGAGCTCGACGGCCGCCGGCAAGCCATGGCCGGCGCTCTTGCCGAATCCCGCCATGACCGGCTCGGCGCAGTCGCACACACGCTGAAGTCGTCCAGCGCGCTCCTCGGCGCCCAGCCCTTGGCCGACGCCTGCGCCCGAGTGGAACGCCTGGCCGCCGCGGCGGTGGACATCGCCGTACTGGCCGCCGCGGTGAGTGAGGTGGACCGCGCCGCCGGGGCCGCCGCGATCGCCATGGCCGGCTACCTCAACGAGAGCTGACAACTTCAGCGCCTGTCCTCCGCCGGATGACACCCGGTCACAACAGGTCGCATCGAAGACGAGCTCTTCGCGTGCACGGATTTGCCGATGTGGGGCCGTTCTACGAGTGCGCCATCCGCTGCAACAACTGCCGAGACGACTCGAAGCCCAGCCGTTCGTATACCGGCACCGCCTTGCGGCCAGACTGGACCGTCACGCGAAGAGACCCGAGGCGGGTCGCATACTCTGAAGCGGCCTCCACGAGCGCGGAGCCTATCCCTTGTCCGCGGTGCTCCGGCATGACGAAGACGCTCTGCAGGTCTGCGGACAGCCGACTTGTCGCCCCAGGCCTCGGTACCCGGGGGAGAAGCGCGACCCAGGCCATCCCGATGATCTCTGAGCCGAGGAGTCGAGCGACGAACGCCGCGTGGGAGTGTTGATGGGAGCCCCACCACTGCGCGAGTTCCTCAGCGAAGGCGTCAACGGACTGGCTTGACGGATCCTCGTCGCGGGTATCTCGCCACAGCAGTCGGGCCAGATCCGCGATGTCATCCGCGTCGGCCTTACTGATCATCACGGAGCGAGTCTGTCACTCGGTTGACCGAACGTGCGGGCCCGGGCACCACTGCTTCCTCATCCGTGTGGCGACCGCCGCAAGAACACGTCGGGCTCGGCGCTGACGCCCCACGCGGCTCACCTACCGGGCATTCAGCGTGGCCGCCCTCGGTAGGGCGGGAGCCGGCCCGCGGCGCTGCTGTGCCGGAGCCGGAGGTTGATCGACGAGCTCGGTCAGCTCTGCGGCGTCAGGCGCGATGGCGGGCGGGGTGGCGGTAACGGCTCAACTGCCCGGCGGCGACCGTGGCATAGCGGCGGCGGAGCCAGAGAGCGGCCCCGCCCAGACCGACCAGCGTGGCGGCCCACGGCACGAGCTGGGCGACGCCGATCCCGGCTGCCTCCGGCGGGACCGCGCCGACCAGGGTGCGCAGCTCGCCGGCCGGGGTGTGACCGCTGACCAGCACGATGGTGCCGGCCGCGGCGGCGGTGGCGGTGGTCACGGCGGCGGAGGCAACGGTCGCGGCGGTAGCGGTCGTGGTCGCGGCGGTGAGCACCATGTCGATCGCGCCGGACGGGTCGGCGGTGACGCTGCGCTCGGCCTCCCCTCCCACCCGCACCTGGACGGGCGAGCCGCTGCGGAAGCCGACCGCGTAGACGGCCACGCCTCGCTGCTCGGACCCGGCGTTCCAGGCGACGGTGAGGGCGTTCGCGGTGCCGCCGTAACCGGGGCCGTCGGCGAGGGCGGGCACCGGCGTCAGGCCGGCCCCGAGTACCGCGCCGGCCAGCAGCAGGCCGGCGCTGCGGGCGGCGGTCAGGCGGGCAGGAGAAGCGCTCACCCCACCATCGTGACACGCCGAAACTGCCCGGTGCTCAGCCGAATCGTCGCAGCTCAGGTTCCACCTGGCCATGTGGTCACCGGGAGTGGCGGGTGACCGTGGGGCGGTGGCCGCCGCGTCCGTCGCGGGCCGGCGCGCCGTTGAGGATCTCGAACAGCGGCTCCCATGCGTCGCGGACGGAGACGGCGGAACGGGCGGGCTCGGCGGCGGCGAGGGGGGATTTCGTCATGCGGACAGCGTGCGTCGCGATGTTCAAGATGACCTCATTCTGCGTTCAGGGAGTGGGCAATGCGCGGGAGCGGAGCCGGACGGCCGAGCAGATAGCCCTGGCCAAACCGTACTCCCAGCTCCAGCAGCTTCTCGTGTTCGGCGGCGGTCTCGATGCCCTCGGCGACCAGCACGGCGTTGATGTCGGTGGCGAAGCCGGCGAGGCACCGGGCCAGCGCCATCCGCACCGGGTCGGTGTCGATGCCGCTGGTCAGCGTGATGTCGAGTTTGATGATGTCGGGGCGCAGCTGCAGGATGTGGCTGAGGCTGGCGAACCCGGCGCCGGCGTCGTCCACCGCGATCAGGATGCCCGCGGCGCGGAACCGCTCGGTGACCGCGACCAGGCGCGGGTAATCGTGCACCTGGGTGTGCTCGGTGAGCTCGACCGCGAGACGGCGGTGCGCGTTCGCCAGCAGCGTCTCCTGGACCTGCGGGTCCAGGATCGCCTCCACCGACAGGTTGGTGCTCAGGTAGGCGTCACCGGGCACCCCGTCCAGCGACGCCAGCGCCCGCTGCATGGCGAGCAGTTCCAGCTCGACGCCGAGGCCGGCCGCGTTGGCAGCCGCGAACGCCTGGTCCGGACTGGCGAAGTGGTGCTCCCGGAAACGCGCCAGCGCCTCGAAGGCGACGATCTCGCCGTCCGCCAGCCGGACCACCGGTTGGAAGGAGGGCTGGATCGCTTCCGAGCGCAGCACCGAGTGCAACGTGTCGATCGTGGCCTGCCCCGGCGTCATCGTCGCTGTCATGTGACAAATACTGGGCCGCCCACCTCAAGTCATCCTCAACCTGCCGTCAGATTCCCGGCAGCTTCACCTCAGCGCCCGCGGATGGTCCGGAGCCGCACGAACCCGAAATACCCCGCCAGCAGGACGTATAGGACGGTGAAACGCTCCGCGGCGGTCTGCGTGCCCGCCGACCTGACGCCGATGGCGGACGCCGTCAGGAGCAGCCCGGCGAGCACGATGAGCGCCAGGACGATGCCGGTGTCCATGCGCGCCCACCCGCCGCAGCGGCCCCGGTCCCGCTGCGCCTGGGCCGTGAGTTCGGCGGTCAAGGCCGAGGTCGCCAGGACGACCAGCACGAACAGGACGGTGGTTCCCCAGGCGTCTCCGACGTTGTCGAAGAGGCGGCCGCCCAGCAGGATGGCCAGGCTGCCCAGCAGCGCCGTCATGAACACCCGGCCGGGCGGCATCACCGCCGGATCACCGGGTCTGCCGGTTACCCGCACCGTGGACCCCTTCGAAGCCGTCACCAAGCCAGCATGGCCACCGACCTCGCCGCCGCGCAGCGAAACCCCTCTTTGATCGGCTCGTCGGCACCCTGGGCCGGCTACTCCCTTTCGGGGCTGTTCAGCGTTCTTTCAGCGCCGGTAGCGCATCGTGCCGGCCGTGACGATCGACGAACAACAGCTACGCACGGCCGGCCCGGTCTCGCTCGCGGTGAAGGTTCCGCAGATCACCGCCATGTTCTGGGTGATCAAGGTACTGACCACCGGGATGGGCGAGACCGCGTCCGACTTCTTCGCCAAGACCATCGACCCGCCGGTCGCGGTGGGGATCACCGGGCTGGCGCTCGCGGCCGCATTGATCGTCCAGCTCAGGTCCCGGCGCTACCGGACCGGCGTCTACTGGTTCGCCGTGGTGATGGTGAGCGTCTTCGGCACGATGGCCGCCGATGTCCTGCACGTCGGCCTCGGCATCCCCTACCCGGTGTCGACCGTCGCCTTCTCGCTGGCGCTGGTCGTCGTGCTGGTCACCTGGTACCTCAGCGAACGCACTTTGTCGATCCACACCGTGACCCACGGCCGTCCGGAGCTCTTCTACTGGGCGACCGTGCTGGTCACCTTCGCCCTGGGCACCGCCGGGGGCGACCTGACCGCGACCACCCTGCGCTGGGGCTACCTGCCGTCGGGCCTGGTCTTCGCCGCGGCCCTGATCGTGGCCCTGGTCGGCTACCTCGGCAGCCGGCGCGGGCCGGCGGTTCAGGCCGCGGCCTGAGCCAGCACGTACCGGCCCCGGCCGAGCCGTTTGGCCTCGTACATCGCGGTGTCGGCGGCCCGCAGCAGGGCGGCGGGGCGCCACTGTCCGGTGGGGCCGGCGGCGTCCGTGCCGGCGATGCCGATGCTGGCGCCGACGTGGTAAAAAGCGCCCTCGAAGGCCACCGGCATCGCCACATCCCGCAGGACGCGCTCGGCGACCCGCACCCCCTCCGCGTCGCTGAGGCCGTGCAGCACCACCGCGAACTCGTCGCCGCCCAGCCGGGCCACCGTGTCGCAGTCGCGGACCGCGGCGGTCAGCCGCTGCGCCACCGCCTGCAGGATCGTGTCGCCGGCCGCGTGCCCGGCGCCGTCGTTGACCGCCTTGAAACCGTCCAGGTCCAGGTAGAGGACGGTGGAGCCGGGCGGACAGTGGTCGAGTTCCTCGCCCAGGGCGGCGCGGTTCAGCAGTCCGGTCAGCGGGTCGTGCCGGCTGCGGTAGTCCAGCGTGCGCTCGGCGCGTTCCAGCGAGCGCAGCGCGGTGGCGAACCGGGCCAGGATGAAGCCCGCGGTGGTCACCGTGGCGACGAAGAGCAGCAGCCGCTCCGGTCCGGGATACTCGCGCCGGGCGAACAGGATCGCGGGAGCCGTCAGCAGGCCGATCCCGAGGAACCAGACCCGGGCCGGGTGCAGCGTCGGCGGCCGGTGTGCCGCGAGCGTCAGCTCCCGGCTGCCGGCGTGCAGTGCGGACCCGGTCAGCAGCGCGTTGCTCAGCAGGATCACGGTGGTCCCGACGGTCAGCGACAGCTTGTCCGACGGGATGAAGGTGGACCCCAGGTCGGAGGCGACCCGCAGCACCGCGGAGAGCAGCAGCAGCCGGGTCGCACCGGTGCGCCGGCCGGGCGAGAGGACCAGCAGGAAGACGCCGGCGAGGATGCCGATGTCACCGACCGGACCCATCAGGTACAGGTACGCACCGACCGGGTCGGCGGCCAGCTCGGCCAGGTACGGCGACACGAACACGACCCAGATCACGATCGAGGCCGCGACCGCCAGGGTGAGCATGTCCAGCACCGCGGGCCGCAGCCAGCGACCGGCCCGGCGCCGGGCCATCGCCACGAGCGCGGCGCCGTACGCCAGATAGCCGACGGTCCACAGCACCGCTGAGACGGTTCCGTCGTCGTCGCGGTGCAGCAGCGCGCTGACCGGATAGACCGCGTCCCCGCCCAGCCAGGCGACCTGCCCCAGCGACACGTACAGCCAGGGCAGTTGATCCCCGTGCCGTCGCCGGCGCGCCGTGGACCAGCAGAGCAGGACCACCATCGCGAGATAGGTGGCGAAGTACACCGGGTCGCCGTACCGGGTGCCCGTCGTCACGGCCGCCGCCACGGTGGCGACACCGGTCATGGCGAGGTAGAGCGCGAGCATCCGGTGGTTCATGGTCGCCCGATCGGCCCGGCGGGCACCGGATTCAGGACTCGGCGCGCCCTGCCCCCGAATTGCACCCCGGCATCGCCGGAGGGCGGTGCCGGTCATTCATCCACTTCAAAGTATCCTTCCTGCGTCGCTTGTCTGATCTACGGGGGTTTCATGTTCAGCGACCATATTCGCGCGCGATTTTTACCCGGGCGGCTGACCACCGCCGCCGTGCTGGCGGTGCTGACCGTGCTGCCGCAGGCGGTGTCGGTGCCGGCCCAGGCGGCGCCGCGGCCGGCGGCCGCGGCCCGGCCGTTGACCCTGTCCCAGGTCGTCGAGATGGAGCGGGTCGCCGAGCAGGAGCGGGAACAGCGACTGCTCGCCGACGGCCCGATCGACGACGTCGAGCTCAACCGGATGCTGATCCAGGATCTGGCCGACTACGACGCGGACGCGGAGGTGCGCGCGGCGGCCGCCGCGGTGCTGCTGACCGACGACCCCGCCGAGTTCACCGCTTTCCTGGACAACGCGCTGCCGGTGTACCGGGCGGCGGCCGACCGGCGGCAGAAGCTGGCCGACGAGACCAACCGGTTGATGGTGGCCGAGTGGGCCCGTACCGGCGGCCCGATCCTGCGGGAGCGGGCGGCGGCGGCGCTGGCCACCGGCAACGCCACGAAGATCGCCGATTTCGTCGCGGTGGGCAGGGACGCGGCGGTCGCCGCCGACAAGCAGGCCGAGCTCTCCGCGGCGCAGCAGGCCGCGCTGATCAAGGCGCGGGTGGAGCAGATCGTCGCCGGCGGCGGGTACGAGGTGCGCAGCGCCGGGCAGATGGCGCTGGACAGTGAGGACCCGGCGGTGATCGCCGAGTTTTACAACACCGGCTACAAGGCGGCCGCGGCACGCGACACCGACGCTCAGGCGCAGATCGAGGCGGCTCTCGCGGCGCGTACCAAAGCGGCCGGTGATCTGGCTGATCTGGCGTCCCGGGCCACTCAGGCGGCGCAGGCCCGCACGACGATCATCCGGGCCAGCGTGTCGGCGACGAGCTCGCTGACCGTCACGGCCAACTCGATGCTGCTGACGAACCGGTACGCCAAGCAGGGTGACGCGATCTACGCGGCGGACCTGCCGATCCGCAAGGCCGGCGGGAAGACGCACACCGCCGACCTCACCAGGCTGCACACCGACACCTGCGCCGAGGCGGCCACCACCGCGCGCAACGCCGGTCAGGTGACCGCGCAGGCCGATGTCGCCGCCACCGCGGCGCAGACGCTGGTCCAGACCGGCCTGTCGCACGGGGTCGCCTGGGCCGAGGTCACACAGGCGCAGAAGGACGCGGGCGCGGCGGCGAAGCTGGCCGCCGACACGGCCTGCAGCGCCGCCGAGGCGACCGAGGCCGCCGCCAAGGCGCTGGACGCCGACCGTAACGCGACGGTCGAGATGGCCAACGCGGTCAAGTACCGGCAGGCCGCGGAGCGCAACCTGGCGGAGGCGACCAAGCTCGCCAACCAGGCGGAGAAGCTGGCCGCGGCGGCGAAGGCCGCCGAGGCCGCCGCGCACACCCAGCGGCTGCGGGCCGAGGATGAGGCGCAGCAGGCCTGGGCGAAGGCCGACGAGGCCAAGGAGCACTACGAGCGGGCCGCGGCGCAGCGGGACATCGCGCGCAACCAGATGGCGGTCGCGCTGCAGCAGCAGACGGTCGCGATGGGCGCGGCGCAGCGCGCGGTGGACCAGCAGAAGATCGCCGTGGCGAAGGGTACCGCCGCGAAGAGCGCGGCGGACGAGGTCAACGCGTCCGCCAAGCGGTTCGAGGGGCTCGCCAGCGACGCGCGGACGAAGGCGGCCGACGCCAACAAGTGGATCAATGAGCGCAACACGATGGAGTTGAGCCGGACCGCGCACGCGGCCGACGCCATCGCGAAGAAGGGCACGGCGGAGGGCGACTACGCCGCCGAGCAGGTAAAGATCATCGACGCGCAGCTGCCCGGGATCCGCGACGCCGAGACGCGTTCGCGGCAGGCGGCGAACAGCGCCGCGGCGGCGGCCGACGCGGCGGCCGTGGCGGCACAGCGTGCCGCGGCGGCGGCCGACGCCGCGCGGGCCGAGGCCGACGCGGCCGCGGCGGCGGCCGCGGGCGCCCGCAAGGACGCTCTGGCCGCGGCGGCGGCGGCGAACAAGGCGATCGGCGACGCGCAGCGGGCCAACGAATACGCGCGGCAGGCGGTGAACGTGGCGCGGGCCGCGATCAACCAGGCCACCGCGGCGAAGTCGAACGCCGAGCTGACCAGGTCGTCGGCGGACGCGTCGGCCCAGGAGGCCGGGATCGCGTCGTTCCAGAGCCGGATCGCCGGCCGGGCCGCGCTCAACGCCCGTGTCTCGGCGCTCGCCCTGGCCGATCCGGCCGCGTCGGCGATCGACGTGGCCTCGGCGTACGCACCGACCGACAACGACGCGGCGATGGCCGTCGACATCGCGAACAACGCGATGCTGATCGGCACCGAGCAGAGCGCCCAGGCCGAGCAGCACGCCGTCGACGCGGACGCCGCGGCCCAGCACGCGGCGGAGATGGCGGAGAAGGCCCAGGAGCAGATCAAACCGGCCTACCAGGCGGCACAGAAGGCGGCCGCCGAGGCGGCCCGGGCGGTCAAGGCGTCCAAGGTGGCCATCGACGCGGCGATCGGCGCGGCCAAGGAGGCCAACGCCGCGATCAAGGCGGTCAGCTCGGCCACCGAGGCGGCACGGGTGGCCGCGTCGTACGCGCAGGGCGCCGAGCGGATGGCCGTCGAGGCCGGGCACGACGCCGGGGTCGCGCGGCAGGCCGCCAACAACGCCCGCAGCTACGCGAACACCGCTGACAAGGCCGCGGACAACGTCCAGAAGATCGCCAAGCAGGTGGACGCGGCGGCCAAGTCGGGCAAGCTGGTCGCCGACTCGATGAAGTCGGTCGCCAAGGAGATGACCACCCTCGCGCAGAACCTGACCGGCGCGGTGGACCAGGTCGCGCAGCTGCGGGACGCCGAGAAGCGGGCCCGGCAGACGTCCTGGATCAAGACCTGGCAGGACCAGGCCGACAAGTTCATCGACAAGATGTTCGACGACCCGTCGGTGCGTGACTACCTCAAGGGGATCACCCAGGGCGCGATCGGCACCCTCGGCGGGGTGTGGCTGGCCGGGCTGTGCGCCTTCGGCCCCGGCGGCAACTCCCCCGGCAACACGCCGGACTCCGAGGAAGCCTGCGACATGCTGGTCGACGGCATCAAGCAGACGATCCAGAACCCGGGCTCGCTGATCCACCTGGAGGAGTGGAAGAACGGCGAGTACGCCAAGTTCTTCGGCCTCTGGACGTTCGACATCGGCTCGCTGGCGATCGGCAAGATCGGCAAGGCGGCGCAGGGCATCAAGCTGCTCGAGGACGGCATCCCGGCGGCCATCGCCAAGCTGCTCGACGGCGAGCTGCTGGCCGGCATCAAGACGTTCGGCACCGAGGCGATGGACGCGGCGCTCAAGAAGCTCGGCGCGATCAAGCTCGGCAAGCTGATCGAGATCGCCGTCGACTTCCCGAACAAGTTGAAGTTCAGCAACATCGAGCTCAACCTGATGAAGATCGTCATCGACAAGCGGGGCTTCCCCGCCGTCGAGGATCTCGTCAAGAATCTGCCCGAGGGCAAGAACCTGATCGAAGAGCTGGAGAACCTGCTCGAGATCTGCAAGCGGGACAGCTTCGCCCCGGAGACCCGGGTGCTGCTCGCCGATGGCACGACCCGGCCGATCCGGGACGTCCGCACCGGCGACCGGGTGCTGGCCACCGACCCGCTGACCGGGCGGACCGCCGGTCGCACGGTCACCGACCTGCACCTCAACCTGGACACCGACCTGGCCGACGTCTCGGTCGCCACGGGCGGGGAGCTGCGCACCACGCAGCACCACCCGTTCTGGGCGGCCGGCTCACACCGGTGGACCCTGGCCGGTGACCTGGCCGCGGGTGACACGCTGCGCACCCCGGCGGGCGGCACCGTGCCGGTCACCGGCGTGCAGCGGTACGACGGGTCCCGGTGGATGTACAACCTGACCGTCGCCGACCTGCACACGTTCTACGTGCTCGCCGGTCGTACGCCGGTCCTGGTGCACAACTGCGGGGAGTTCGACGACGAGACCGGCGGCCTCACCGACGCGGCGATGGATCGGCTGGAGAAGGCCTACGGCAACGAGGTGGCCGCCGGCGTCGACCACATGGTGGAGCGGATGCACGACGGCACGCCGAGCGCCGCGGACCACGACATCCCGGGCCTCGGCCACGATCCCGATAAGATCGGCCAGTACCTGAAGGGCTGGGTCGGCAAGATGACGCACAAGGACACCCAGACGGGGGCCAAGGTCGCCTTCGACCCGAGCCGTGGCGGGGTGCTGATCGTGGACGTGGGCTACCGCATCCACGCCTACAAGTACGCCGCGGACGTCTTCGACACGGTGAAGAACAACAAAGGTGGACCGAGATACGTGCCGCTCAATGTCTCGTAAGGTCAGGCTGACCGCGAGGGACGGCGCGTACGTCGTCGCCCTCGCGGTGTTCGAGACGAACCTCGTCCGGGAGGCCCTGCGGGTGATCACCCAGCTGCAGATCTCCCCGGACCGGATGCTGGTCCAGTTCGGTTTCGCGAAAGCGGAGCTCGCCGAGCTGGCCGAGCGTCTGACCCCGGCGGTGACCACCGGCGCCGAGCTGGCGGTCACCCACCGGGAACTGCGCATGATCTACCTGGTGCTCCGCCAGGTGCCGGAGATGTTCGGCACCGAGGAGGACTTCCACCTGCGGCTCGGTTTCTACACCGAGCAGGCCCGCGGGCTGGCCGCGGCGTTGCTGGCCGCGGTCGACCGGACCGCCTGAGCACCCGGGGCTTCGCGCCGACACTGTCGGCGCGAAGCCCCGGTCCCGGTCAGAGGCCCTCGGCGATGGCCGCGGTGGCCCGCAGCCACGCCGCGTGGCTGGCCGGCGAGAGCGCGTCGTAGGCGATCGGCCCGCCACCGATCAGTGCCGGGTCGTACGGCACGTCGACGACCGCCCGGGTGAGCTGGCCGAAATGCCGGTGCAGGCGGGCCCGCAGCGCCCGGTCGGCGACCGCGGCCGGGTCGGCGAGCACGGTGACCGCGTTCGCGACCAGGGCGCCGCGGCCGGACGTGTTCAGCGCGTCGGCCATCCATGCCGCGCTCTGTGCGGTGTCCTCGCGCACCGTGGAGACGATCACCAGCTGGTCGGCCTCGGCGACCGCGGCCTCCCAGTTGCTCGCCCGCATGTTGTTGCCGGTGTCGACCACCATCACCCGGTAGAAGCGGCTCAGCGTCCGGTGCAGATTCCTGAACGCCGTCGCGTCGATGCTGGCCGAGGACTCCGCGTCCTCGTCGGAGGCGAGCACGTCGAACTGCGCGTCCCCCTGCGACCGGACGTAGTTGTCCAGGTCACCCACCCGGGCGCTGCGCACGTCGGCGAACCGGTCCAGATCCCGCAGCAGGTCCACCGCGGTGTTGGTGTGCCGGGCCGGATTGGCCCGCCAGCCCATCGTCCCGCGGGTCTCGTTGTTGTCCCAGCCCAGCACGTACCCGCCGCGGTGGATGCCGAGCGTGCGGGCGATCATCAGGGTGGTGGTGGTCTTGATCGCCCCGCCCTTCGGGTTGACGACCACCACCGTTTTCGGCCCGTCCAGGCTGCGCTGCACCGCCGCGACCGCGGCGCGGTGCGCCAACTCGGCCGGGCCGGGCGCCAGCGAGATCACCCCGCCGGAGGCGCGGCGCACCATGGCCCGCCAGCCGGTCCGCGCCGGCCCGGTCGGCGGGGCCGGCCGGTCCGCCAGCAGGTCGTCGAGGGTGGGCGGAGCGATCCGGGCCGGGGCCGGCGGCGCGGCGGCCGGCACGACCGCACCCCGGTTGACCAGGGAGGCGGGCGGCGGCGGCAACGAGGACCAGGGGCCGGCGGCCGGCCCCGCGGCTCCGGTGTCCTCCACCCAGGCCGGGAAACCCCCGTTGTCCGATGACATGTTCGCCTCCTGTAGTGCCTCTGGCTCGGCGATACCCGCTGTCCTCTATCAATATCAAGGCGACCGCGCGAAGAGAAACCGGTCGGCACCCGATCGACACCACGTTCCGCGACCCGGGCCGCCGAACTGGTGGACATGCATCTCGAAACCGCTGACTTCGTCGCTCCGGTCCTGGCCGGTCTGGCCGGCATGCTGGGTGTCTACGGCGCCGAGGACGTCCTGGGCCGGCTCCGGCGCCGCGGCTGGTGCCCGCGCCGCTGGCGTTGATCGCCGCCCGCTGGTCGATCCGCCCCGATTCCGGATAAGAGTGGAGGTGACCATCGGAGAAAGGATCACCTGGATGTCCAGGACGTGGTTCATCACCGGCACCTCCCGCGGCTTCGGCCGGGAGTGGGCCGAAGCCGCCCTCGACCGCGGTGACCGGGTCGCCGCGACCGCCCGGGACGTGTCGTCGCTCGACGACCTCGCCGCCGGGTACGGCGACCGGATCCTGCCGCTGGCGCTCGACGTCACCGACCGCGAGGCCGCCCTCGCCGCGCTGGCCCGGGCCGCCGGGCACTTCGGCCGGCTCGACGTGATCGTCAACAACGCCGGGTACGGCCAGTTCGGCATGATCGAGGAGATCAGCGAGCAGGAGGCCCGCGCGCAGTTCGAGACCAACGTCTTCGGCGCGCTGTGGATCACCCAGGGTGCTCTGCCGTATCTGCGGGCGGCCGGCGGCGGCAACATCATCCAGGTGTCGTCGATCGGCGGCATCTCCGCGTTCCCCAACATCGGCATCTACAACGCCTCCAAATGGGCGCTCGAAGGCTTCAGCCAGGCGCTCGCGCAGGAGGTCGCCGCCTTCGGGATCAAGGTGACCCTGGTCGAGCCGGGCGCGTTCGGCACCGACTGGGGCGGCTCCTCCGCCCGGCACGCCACCGCACTACCGGAGTACGAGAGTGTCCGCGCGCAGGCCGCCGAGGCGCGCAGGGGTCGGGCCGGCAACCCGGGCGACCCGGAGGCCACCCGGTCGGCGATCCTCAAGGTGGTCGACGCCGAGAACCCGCCGCTGCGCGTCTTCTTCGGCAACGCGGCGCTGGCCATCGCGACCGCCGACTACGAGTCCCGGCTCGCCGAATGGCAGCGGTGGCAGCCGGTCTCGATCGAGGCACAGGGCGCCTGACGGCAGCGTCGCCGGCCCGGACCTCCGGTCGGTGCGTGGTCCCGATCTCCCGACCGCTGGTGGCTCGCGCCGATGGTGGCCTTCGCTGCACTCAGGTGGCCCCGACCGATGCCGATCATTGCCAGGTCAGGTGACGGAGCGAGGGCGGGAGCGGAGACGTGCGCGGTCTGCGGGCGTACGCGTGGTGTGGCTGGCTGGGAGTCGTGGCCTGCATCATGCTGCTCAGCCCGCCCCTGGGCGAGGCCGGTCGGGAATTCGCCTACGCCGGGGTCGGTCTCGGTTCGGCGATGTGCGTCCTCGCCGGCATCCGGCTGCGCCGGGCCGCGCGCCCGCGCGCCTGGCTGCTGCTGGCCGCGGGGCTGAGCTGCGGGGGCGCAGCGAACGCGATCTGGGCCGTCGAGCTCAGCCTGCGGTCGGCTCCACCGCGCTTCTCTGTGGTCGATGTGCTCTATTTCGCGATGTATCCGCTGCTCGCGGCCGGTCTGGCGGCGCTTCCGGAGCGCTCGCCGGAAGGCTCCCGGTGGATCGGGGTTTCCGAGGCGGGCATCGCCGCGTGCACCAGCGCCACCCTGGGATGGCTCTTCGTCTACGACCCGTACGTGCTGGACCGGCCGGAAGCGGTCGTCAGCGCCAACGCCTTCGCCTACCCCATCCTCGACGTCCTGCTGGTGGCCGTCGCCGTACGCCTGCTCGTCGCGGCGCGCCGGCTGCGGCCGGCGCACGTGGCGCTGGTGGCGATGACGCTGCTGATGATCGTCGCGGACGCCTCGTACGTCGTGTCGGTGGTTGTCGGTGGCGCCTGGTCGGGTTCGCCGTGCAGCTCGCTCTGCTGGCTGGCCGCCTTCGCGCTGCCGGGCGTGGCGGCGCTGCATCCGGCGGTGTCCGGCCGTGGGGCGAGCATCAGCGTGCGGGCCGGCGGCTGGCACGCCACCGCGCTGCAGGCGGTACTGGTGCTGATCGGCCCGGCCGCGACCGGATACGCCCTGATCCTGGACTCCCGGGAAGGCCACCTGACCGTTTACGACTTCATCGTGCCGGTCGCCGCCACCGTCGTCATCTCGCTGCTGCTCGTGGTCCGGATGGGCAACGGGCAGCGGCAGCTGCAGCGGCATGCCGAGAAGCTGGGCACCGCGCTCGCCGAGCAGGCCGCGCTGCAGCGGTCGCTGCGGCACGTGAACGAGCACGACGCGCTCACCGGCCTGCCGAACCGCCGTAGGCTGCAGAACCTGATCACGTCCGGTACGCCGTACGGTCTGCTCCTGCTCGACCTGGACGGCTTCCAGAACGTCAACGACCGGCTCGGGCACTCGGCCGGCGACGACCTCCTGCGCGTGATCGCCGACCGGCTGGGTGCCGGGCTCGCCGACGCCGACGTGCTGGCGCGCACCGGCGGCGACGAGTTCGCGGTGCTGGTACCCGGCGCCGCGCCGGCGACGGTCACGGCGCGCGCCGAAGCCCTGCTCGCGACGCTGCGGGAACCGGTCACGATCCACGGCCACGTGCTGTACGTGACGGCGAGCATCGGGGTGCGGCTGCCCGAGCCGACGGCCGATCCGGCGCACCTGCTGGACGACGCCGACCTCGCGCTGTACGCCGCGAAGGCGGCCGGCAAGGACTGCGCGGTCTGGTACGACGCCGGCCTGCGCGACCGGCAGACCGAGCGGCTGCGCACCGTGGAACGGCTGCGCGGCGCTCTGCGAAACGACGAGCTAGCCGTGTTCTACCAGCCGATCGTCGACCTGCTCAGCTCTCGCACGGTGGCCGCGGAGGCCCTGGTGCGCTGGTTGCCACCGGGCGAGGACCCGATCGGCCCGGACCTGTTCATCCCCGCGGCCGAGGACAGCGGGCTGATCGTGCCGCTCGGCGAGTGGGTGCTGCGTCGCGCCTGCGCCGACGCGGTCGACTGGCACCGGCGCGACGGCATCACCATCGCCGTCAACGTGTCGCCCCGGCAACTGCACGACCCCGAGTTCACCGCCAAGGTCAGACGATGTCTGGCCGAGACCGGCCTGCCCGCGGGTGCGCTCACCCTGGAGATCACCGAAGGCATCCTGGTCGGCGGGGGCACCCAGAAGAGCCAGGCACTGGCCCACCTGGACGCGCTGCGCGGTGACGGGGTGCGCATCGCGATCGACGACTTCGGGACCGGTTACTCGTCGCTGGCGTACCTGCGCGACCTGCCCATCGATGTTCTCAAGATCGACCGATCGCTGATGCCCTCCGACGACACCGACACCCGCCGGACCGCGCTGGTGCGGGCCGTCGTGGACCTGGCCCGCGGTCTGGAGCTCACCACGGTCGCCGAGGGTGTCGAGACCGCCTTCCAGGCCGGGCTGCTGGTCGGCCTCGGCTGCGAGCGCGGCCAGGGGTACCACTTCGCCCGGCCGATGCCCGGCACCGCTTTCTCACCACGCCAGGAGCCGGTACCGCAGGCGGGGTGATGAGCGGAACCGGTCCGACGATGTTGGACGGCGCGCGACGGGGCATATAGGGACGCAGAGGCATACATCTGCGAGAGGAAGCGCACCATGCAAACTCGTTCCCTCGGTGACGTGCGGGTCAGCGCGATCGGTCTCGGCGGCATGCCGATGTCGATCGAGGGCCGCCCGGACGAGGACCGATCGATCCGGACGATCCACGCCGCTCTGGACGCCGGGATCACCCTGATCGACACCGCGGACGCCTACCACATCGGCGCGGACGAGGTCGGGCACAACGAGTCGCTGATCGCCCGGGCCCTGGCCGCCTACGGCGGGGACACCTCCGGGGTCCTGGTCGCGACCAAGGGCGGACATCGGCGCCCGGGTGACGGCAGTTGGACCGTCGACGGATCGCCGGACTACCTGAAGCGGGCCTGCGAGGAGTCACTCAAGCGTCTCGGTGTCGACGCGATCGGCCTGTACCAGTTCCACCGGCCGGACCCGAAGACGCCGTACGCGGACTCGATCGGCGCGATCCGCGACCTGTTGGACGCCGGAAAGATCCGGATGGCCGGCATCTCGAACGCCGACCCGAAGCAGATCCGCGAGGCACGCGACATCCTCGGTGGCCGGCTGGTGTCGGTGCAGAACCAGTTCTCGCCCGAGTTCCGCTCGTCCGGGCCGGAGCTGGAGCTGTGCACCGAGCTGGGCATCGCCTTCCTGCCCTGGTCACCGCTGGGCGGCATCCGGGCGGCCGGCTCGCTCGGCGGCGCCTTCGCCCGGGTCGCGGAGAAGCACGGGGTGAGCCCGCAGCGGGTCTGCCTGGCCTGGCACCTGGCCAAGTCCCCGGTGTCGATCCCGATCCCCGGCGCCAGCCGCCCGGAGACGATCACCGACTCCGCGGCCGCGGACACCCTGGAGCTGACCCCCGAAGACCTGGCCACCCTGCCGTAGCGCGCACCGATCCCGCCGGCACCCGGCCCGATCGCGGCAGGACGCCGGCGTCAGGGTGTTCACCCCGCGGCACGCCCCTGGCCGACGGCACCAGCGCCCTGCCCCGGACCCGGGCCGTCGCTCGCCGAGGCCGATACGGCTCGTCGGCGGGCGGCGACCCGGTGAGCCGGCTTACGCCGGGTCGAGGGCGAGGGCGTCGAAGACGAAGTTCGGGCTGAGGAAGGTGGTTCCGGTGCTGCCGCTGACCACCGAGAGGGACAGGGTGTTGGCACCCTCCTTCAGGGCCGCCGCCGGGATGTCGAACACGTAGGTGGTGTTCACGCCCCGCCAGGTTCCGCGGGTGACGCCGCGAGACTTCAGGTCACGGGGCGCCGGGGAGGCGGAGACCGGCGATCGGTAGCTGCCGATCGCGACGGCGGGACGGCCGCCGGCGAAGTTCAGCGTGGTCGCGACCCGCAGGCGCACACCCTTGGCGGGGACGGCGCGCAACGGGAACCTGATCGCCAGGGGCGCGTTGACCGCCTGGAATTCGGCCATCGGGAAGTTCGCGGCGCCCGAGGCGATGTCGAACGTGCCCACGTTCCAGGGGGCCATCCGCGGGTCCGACGGGTGCATCGTCTCGATCTTGTCGGCGTTGCGGAAACCGGCCGGGGTGCCGTCGAAGGCGCCCAGCTGGAACAGCGTGCCGGCGGCCGGCACGTTGCCGCTCAGCGCCACCGTGGTGGTCGCGCCGGCGGTGACGGTGACCTCCTTGGCGACGCCCACGGCGAGTTCACCCGCGTACAGGCTGGCCGTGTAGGTGCCGGGGCGGATGTGGCCGATCAGGAACCGGCCGGCCTTGACCTGACTCCAGTACTGCCCGTTCGGACCGGCAAGCGCGACGGTGGCTCGCTGGCCGTTCCAGGATCCGGTGGCCGTCCCCTGCACGCCGCCTCGCTGGGCGTTGGAGAGCAGCCCGGGAATGTAGGCGGACAGGAAGTCGAGGCTGTGCCGCGCCGGGGCGGGGCCGTCGGTGAGGGCCAGGGCGTACGGGCCCTGCAGGCCGAGCCGCAGCGGCTCGGTCTGGGTGTGGCCGCTGTTCATGCAGTAGGTGATGTTGACCGCGTCGCCGGTGTCGTTGACCTCGATGTCGCGGAAGAACGGCCCGCCGGAACTCATCTCGCCGGTGCCCGGGACGAGGTAGGCGCCGTGGCCGTGTCCGCTGGCGCCGAACGGCTGCTGCGTGATCAGCCGCTGGGAGCTGTAGAACTTGGAGGCGGTCCGCCCGTCGGCGAACTTGAAGACGTCCGAGCCCTCCACCGCCGCCACCGTGCCGGCCGTCCGGGCGGCCACCGGCGAGGTGGTCAGCAGCGAACGGTTGAGGCGGGTGATGAATCGAGCCTCGCCGGGGTTCTGCGGCTGGCGGATGTCGGTGGCCATGTAGATCGTGTTGTCGCCCCGGCGGGCGTAGTAATACTGCGTCTCGCCGACCTCGCGCTCGTCGACCGTGACGAGGATCGACCTGTCGGCGAAGGTCCTGCTGCTGACGGCAGCCGACTTCCACCCCGACTCGATCTGCCCGGCGGCCCGGCCCGGTGCGGTCAGTTCGGTGCCGTTGTGCTGCAGCGACGTCAGGTTGCCGTTCCTGGCGTCCACCACGAAGCTCATGCCCGAGCCGTTGTCGAAGCTGATGTTGGCCTCGGCAGAGGCGAACGGCTGTCCGCCGAGCAGTCCGATACCGGCTACCGCGGCTACCGCGGCAAGGCCGCCGGCCAGCACGGCACGGCGACGCGTGGGACGACGGTGCAGCCCCGGGGTGAGTCGGGAGATCGGCATGGAACCACCTGAGGTTGTGCGGAAGGATCACCGCTGAGTGGTCCGCGGAGCGGAAAAGGTTGCCTGCGTCGCGAAGAAAAAAACATCTTCCCTGGTGTACGCGTTGAGCACCCCACTGATCACTCTGCGTGCTCACCCGCGAGCTTCCGCTCGAGGACCGCTCCTCCTCATGGGTGTCCCCCATCCGTGGGGGGTCCCTCCGCGGTGGAAAGTTTCAGGGTTCTCTCATCCGGTCCCGCCTACTGTCCGGTGCATGCAACGTCGTCATGCTTTGCGCGCGGCTGCCGCGCTCACTCTCAGCGCGGTCGCCGGGTGCGACGCCACCGAACCGGCGCACGTCGCACCACCCGCCGCCGAAGGATCCCCGCAGCGGCCGGCCACCGCGCCGTCCGGGAAACCCGGGGCGGACCTCCCGGATGAGGTGCAGCACGGCCCGCGGGACCGGTCCGGCGTCGCCCTGACCTTCCACGGTCAGGGCGACCCACGCCAGGTCACCGCGCTTCTCGACCAGCTGCGCCGCGGCGCCGCCCCGGTCACCGTCCTGGCCGTCGGCGCCTGGCTCGACACCCAGCGCGCCCTCGGCCGCCGGATCCTCGCCGAGGGTCACGAACTGGGCAACCACACCCAGCACCACGCGGACATCAAAAGCTTCACGTCGGCGACGGCGTACGCCGAGATCGCCACCTGCGCCCGGGTGATCCGCGCCGTCTCGGGGTCGGCCGGCCGCTGGTTCCGTCCGTCGCAGACCCGGTTCGCCACCCCGACGATCAAAGCGGCGGCCCGCCGCGCCGGCTACCCCACCTGCCTGTCGTACGACGTGGACTCCCGCGACTACACCGATCCCGGCACGCCCGCCATCGTCGCGAACACGCTGGCCGCCGTACAGAAGGGATCGATCGTGAGCCTGCATTTCGGCCACGAGCAGACGATCGCGGCAATCGCCCCGCTGCTCGCCGGCTTGAAGGCACGCGGCCTGCGCCCGGTCACCGTTGCGGACCTGCTGGGATGACCGGCCGCCGCGATCACCTGACCCGCTCCGCACCCGGCTGCCCGGGTCGGCGCGAATCTCGCCGGACGGCCGCCTGGGCCACCGTGGCCCTGCTCGCGACCGGCCCGCTCGCCGCCTGCAGCCCGGCGGCGGACGCGCAGCGCCCCGCACCGCCGGCCACGCCGTCGCCGTCGCCGTCGCTGTTGCCGCAGTCCCCGGCGGCGGCCGGGCCGATCCTGCCCGGCATGCCACCGCCGCTCGACCCGTCGGACGTCTACGCCGCCGACCGGCCCGGACACGTCGCGGCGGTCGCGGTGCACGACCCGGCGCTGGTCTACGTGCCCAATCTGGGGAGCGACACGGTGATGGTGATCGACCCGCGGACGTACCGCGTGATCAGAACCGTGCCTGTCGGGCACGGTCCGCAGCATGTGGTCCCGAGCTGGGATCTGCGCACCCTGTGGGTCAACAACAACGCCGGCAGCACGCTGACGCCGATCGACGCGGCGACCGGGAGGTTCGGGAAGCCGATCCGGGTCGACGATCCGTACAACCTCTATTTCACCCCGGACGGCAAGTTCGCCATGGTGATGGCCGAAACGCGGAAGGCGATCATCTTCAGTGACCCGCACACGATGGCCGCACGACACGTCCTGCCGATCGGGTGTCGCGGTGTCAACCACGCCGACTTCTCCGCCGACGGTCGCTACTTCATCGCCACCTGCGAGTTCTCCGGTGAGCTGGTCAAAGTCGACACGGCCGCCCAGCGCGTGGTCGGCCGGCTGCAGCTGCCCGGGCACGCCATGCCGCAGGACATCAAGATCTCGCCGGACGGCCGCACGTGGTACGTGGCCGACATGCAGACCAGCGGCCTCTGGATCCTCGACGGTGACCACCTGACCGTCCGCTCCTTCCTGCCCACCGGGTATGGCGCCCACGGCCTCTACCCCAGCCGCGACTCCCGCCACCTCTACATCGCCAACCGCGGCGAAGGCAGCATCTCGGTGCTCGACTTCCACACCGGTCGTCTGGTCAGCAAGTGGAAACTGCCCGGCCAGGCCAGTCCCGACATGGGCGGCGTCTCCGCCGACGGGCGGGTGCTCTGGCTGTCCGGCCGCTACAACCGCGAGGTCTACGCCATCGACACCGGCTCAGGCCGGCTGCTGGCCCGGATCCGTGTCGGTGCGGAACCGCACGGCCTCTGCGTCTGGCCGCAACCGGGCCGCTACTCCCTCGGCCACACCGGCATCCTGCGCTGAACCCTCGGGGCCGAGACGTCGAACGCCAGGCCGGGGCCTGAGCGGCTCGACGTCTCGGCGACCTGTTCAGTGGCAGCGCATCCAGGTGAAGTGGTAGATCGTCTCGATGCTGCCGTCGGTGGAGTCCATGGTCACGTAGCTGACGTCGGTCGAGGTGCCCTTGGTGACCCGCAACTCGGTGTTGATGTTGAGATTGCGCTGCTCGCCGCAGGGGCGGAAGACCTGGGCCGCGATCGGCACCTCGTCGGTGGCGATCCAGTTGTCGTCCAGCGGCGCGGCGATCGGGTGGTTGGCGTAGCTGCCCATCGACATGCCCTGGAAGTAGTAGTTCGCCCGCTGCTGGGCGACCGCGCCGCGCTGCAGGAATCCGTAACCGCGGTAGTCCACCTTGGCGATCGCGAACGTGTAGCCGGACGGCGCGTTGACCAGCACGTTGAGCTGGCAGTTCTTCCGGTTCTCGGTGACCGGGACGCCTGGCCCCGCCTGCGCCAGGTAGGCGCTGTAGATCGCGGTGAACGCGGAGTTGTCCGGCGAGATCGCCACGTCGGCGGTGCCCGGGGCACACCCCGAGCCCGCCATGGCGACCAGCTGGATGGAGATCGCGTCGGGGGGCGGCGGATCGGTGAAGACGATCGCCGCGGAAGCCGGCGACACCAGGAACAACGACGACGCCAGCACCGCGAGCGCAACGCATCCGCGGGTTAACAGGAATTTCATTTTTATCCCTTCGGGATCGAGGTCGGGCCGAGGACAAGCTATTGATGACACTCAATGCAAGTCAACAGCGGCGAGGCGGATCGCGGGCATTCTTGATACCCATCGAGAAAGAGAACGACCGGGCATGAATGCCGCAATAACCCGCATATCATCGGCTTCTTTTGTAGGTTTACCAGTATTTGTCCGACCGCCACCCGGACTCGCGAGAGGTCTGCCGCAGCGCTTTTGAGTTAGACGAAGGTCAATGTCGAGGTGACGCTTGTGCATGCCTCAGGAGCGCCACTACGGTTGTCGCGGATATGACAGCGGCCGTTCTGGAATCATTCAAGAGTCAATACGGTGGCACCTGATAAATCCGCGCTCGGCTCATCCTCAGCCCCAGCCTCGGAAGGACCTCCATGAGAAACCGCAACCGCGCACTGGTAGCCGCAGTGATCACGACCCTCACCCTCCCGTTCGGCACCCCGGCGCATGCCGCCACCGATGCCGGCGCGGCGGCCGCCGCGATCACCGTCGAGGTGATCGCCGCCAGCGGATCCGGGTGCGCCCCGGGCACCGCCTCGGTGGTCAGCAACGGCGACGACACCGGTTTCCGGGTCCGGTACCGCGACTTCGTCGCCACGGCCGGCGGGGACGCCGACGTCGTGGACCGCCGCAAGAACTGCCAGCTCGGCGTCCTCGTGAGCATCCCGGACGGCTGGACCGTCGCCATCGCCTCGGCCAACTACCGCGGCCGGGCGAGCCTGCGGTCCGGGGCGACCGCCCTGCAGCGCACCAGCTACTACTGGCAGGGATCCTCGGCGACCGCGCGCAAGGACGTGACGTTCAGCGGCCCCTATTCCGGCCTCTGGACGACCTGGGACGTGGCGCCGGTGCTGACCTACGCCGCCTGCGGGTCGCAGAGCGTCCTGAACGTCAACACCGAACTGCGACTCAACGCCGGCTCCTCCACCGGCACCAGCACGATGTCGATGAACACCACCGAGGGCGACGTCGACACCCTGTTCAACTTCAGCCTCTCCCCCTGCTGAGCGCGCCGGCTCGGGTGCACGGCCGACCGGCCGTGCACACACCCGTGGCCGCCGCGAACCTACCGGGCAGCCCCCTGCCCCGCCGACTCCGCCGGGGCCTGGCCGGCTGACCGAATCCGCGGGAAGGCTCAACCGGTGGCCGCCGGGGCCGAAGGAGGGGAGTCATCCCCTCGGCCTCGGAGGCCCCATGTCATTCAGCACGAGCCGGCGGCTGGCGACGGTCGCCGTCGTGACCGCCGCAGCGGTCGCCGGTATGGCAGTCCCGGCGTACGCGGCCGGCACGCTCACCGGCGTGGGCTGGTCCACCTCGCAACCCCAGCCAGGCGCCACCGGTGTGCGCTACACCTGGACGTTCACCACCGCGACGACCGGCACGATCAAGCACGTGTTCCTCACCGTGCCGACGGGCACCGGGGTGCCCGGCTCGATCACCGTCTCCGACCTGTACGGGCTGACCACCGGCACCGCCACGCTGACCGGCAGCACCGTGGATTTCGTCGTGACCAGCGCCGCGAGCGTGAGCGCCGGGACCGGGGTGCTGATCTCGCTCAGCGGCTTCACCAACACCTCGACGGCGGGTGCGTACAGCAGCGTGATCAGCACCCAGGACACCGCGGCGCCGACCATCGACACGGCGACCGGCAACACGGTCACCTTCAACGACACCAGCACCGCGGTGACCGTGGTGGTGGCCCAGTCGACGGCGTTCAGCAGCAACACCACCGGCTTCACCATGCTGATGGATCCGTCCGTGCCGAGCCTGGCGACGCAGACCAAGGATGTGGTGCTGACCGTGGCGACGAACGCCGCGAACGGGTACACCCTCGGCACCAGGATCAGCCAGCAGCCGCTGGGCCAGGCGCGCGGCGCCACCCTCCCGGCGGTCGCCGGCAGCGTCGGCAGCCCGGTGACGGCCGGCACCGACACCTTCGGGTACACGGTCAGCGCCCACACCGGCGTGGGCACCGTCCAGGGCTCGATGGGCGGTGGCTACGCGGGATACACCACGGCCGGCTATGCGGTGCCGTTCGCCGCGTTCGGACCCACCAACGGGGACACCGTGACGCTGACCAACCAGGCGAAGATCGACTACCTGCTGAAGGCCGACACGTACGGCGCGAGCATCACGTACTCCGTCACCCCCTCGTACTGACGCGACGACCGACGAAGGAGGCACCGGTGGGCAGGTTCGGTACCCTGGTGGCGACCGTGGTGACCACGGCGTTCGCAGCGTTCGCGGTGCCGGCCGCCGCGCTCGCCGCACCGATGCCGTCCGCCGGCACCGCCGACTTCGCGGTGAGCACCCCGGCACAGCGGCTGGCGCCGGACGCCCAGGGCCGGATCCGCACCGAACTCTCCATCGCCAACCGGGCGGATCACGACCTCGACGTCAAGATCCGCACGGTCGGAGTGGTGCCGGGCGACGACGGGCAGGCCCGGTTCACCGACCGGCCGGATCCAGCGTGGTCGGCGAAGGCGACGTTTCCCCCGACGCTCACCCTGGGCCCCGGCGCCTACCGGCGGGTTCCGGTCACGCTGACCGTTCCCGGCGGCCTGCTGCCCGACATCTATCTGCTGGGCTTCGTGGTCGAGGCGCAGCCTGGCGCCGGCGCGACCGGCATCCGCGTCTACCACCAGATCGGCGCCCTGGTCACGGTCGAACTGCCCGGGCCGCGGCAGCGGGAGATGGCGGTCGAGGTGGCCCACACCGGGTTCATCCACCTGGGCGCGACCATGGAGAGCACGTATCGGGTGCGCAACGTCGGGGCGGCCGCGGCGCTGGGCCGCGGCCAGGTGAAGGTCGACTCCACGCTGAGCGACACGAACATCGGCGTCTACCGCGGCTCCGACGACCTGCAGCTGTTCCCGTCCGGCACCAGCCGGACGCTGACCTACCGGTACGTGGCGCACGGGCTGTTCCTGATCGCCCGGCCGCAGGGACAGGTGCTGTACGGCAGCGGCGGCGGCCTGCTGCAGACCGCGCAGGGCACCGGTCAGGCCATCCTGATCGTCCCGTGGCCGACCATCATCGCGCTGTGCCTGCTCGTCGTCCTGCTCACGGGCTACCTCTACTGGCGTCGCCGGCGTCGGATCGCCGCCCGTGGCGTGCACCGCCGCGGGCGGTCCGGGAAGCCCGCATGCGCCGGTTGAGCCGGGGCACGGCCGCGCTCGCCTGCCTGCTCGCGGTCGTCACCAGCCAGCTGGCGTTCCCGGTGACGCCGGCCCGGGCGGCGGCCGGCGATCTGGCCACGACCGCCGGCGGGGTCGGTGGCAACGGGCAGCCGGCCACCTCGATCGCGATCGGCGCGCGGGGCCTGGCCCTCTACGAGTCGTCCACGGCCGCGCCGTCGATCCTGTACGTCGCCGACCTGTTCGCCCACGCGGTACGCGCCATCAATCTGACCACCGGGATCGCCACGGTCTTCGCCGGCATGGGCGCGAACAACAACAGCGGCGACAACGGTCCGGCCACGGCCGCCGGGATCAACACCCCGGCCGACGTGGCGCTGGACGCCAACAACGACGTCGTCATCGCCGCGCAGCTGAACGCGCGCATCCGGAAGGTCACCCTCAGCGATGGCATTATCCGCACCCAGTTCTCCGGGCTGAACAACCCGCAGGGCGTGGCGTTCAACGCCGCCGGTGACGAGTTCGTCGCCGACACCTACAACGGCCAGGTGCTCAAGTCGACGTCGGGCGGCCCGCTCGCCGCGTTCGCCACCGGCCTGAACCGACCCAGCAACATCGCCTTCGACAGCTCCGGCAACGTCTACGTCAGCGACTGCCAGAATCACGTCGTCTACCGGTACACCGCGGCGGGCGGCTCTCGGACCGTGGTCGCCGGGCTCGGCACCAACGTGTCCGGCGCGGCGGTGGACGGGGTGGCGGCGACCGCCAGCGGACTCAACTGCCCGCGCGGTCTGGTCGTCGACGCATCCAACGTCATCTACGTGGCGGACGCCGGGAACAACCGGGTCCGTCAATTCACCGTCGGCGGCACCATCACCACGGTGGCCGGCACCGGCGTCGCGGGGATGAGCGGTGACGGGGCGGCGGCGACCGCGGCCACCCTGGACCATCCCACCGACCTGGTCGAGGACTCGACCGGCCGGTTCTACGTCGCCCAGGGCGGCGACCAGGCCAGCGACGCCGGCAAACAGAACTGGGGGTGCGCAGCTTCACCGTGGGCGGCGCGATCTCGACGGTCGGCGGCAACGGGTGGTGGGCGCGCGGTGGCGACGGCGGTGCGGCCACCGCGGCCGAGCTCTACCACCCGGGCGGGGTGGCCGTCGATCCGGCCGGCACGATGTACATCGCCGACTCGGGCAACAACGTGGTCCGCCAGGTGGCCGCCGGCATCATCACCACCGTCGCGGGCACCGGCGTGGCTGGCGGCACACCGGCCGACGGCGGGCTCGCGACCAGCGGCAATCTCTCCGACCCGGAGGACGTCACGGTGGACTCCGGCGGGGTCCTCTACATCGCCGACACCGGCCACCACCGGATCCGCAGGGTGGCCGGCGGTGTGATCACCACCGTCGCGGGCACCGGCGTGGCCGGGTCGCTGATGACCGGCGTCGCGGCCACCACGTTGCTGAGCTCGCCGTACGGGATCGACACTGCGAACGGGATGGTGTACGTCGCGGACACGGGCAACAACCGGATCCTGATGATCAACGGCGCCGCGGTCAGCGTCATCGCCGGCACCGGCACGGCCGGCACCTCGCCGGACGGCACCGCCGCCTCGCTCGCGAAACTGAACGCGCCGCGGGACGTGAAGGTCGACGCGTCCGGTGACATCTACGTCGCGGACACCGGCAACCACCTGGTCCGCAAGATCAGCAACGGGACGATCAGCACGGTGGCCGGCACCGGCGCGCTAGGCTACGCCGGCGACGGCGCCCTGGCCACCGCTGCGCTGCTGGACCAGCCCGACGGGCTCGAATCCGACACCGCCGGCAACCTGTACATCGCCGACGGCAACCCGGCCGCCGCGGGATACGGCGGCAGCGTCCTGCGCCGGGTCGACAGGCACGGCGTCATCCACACCATCGCCGGCAAGTACCAGAGCTACTCGTGGGCCGGCGACGGCGGCTCCGGCACCGCGAACGCCGCCCGGGTGCACACCCCCGGGCGGATGGCCATCGACGCCACCGGCACCCTGTACTTCCCGTCCAGCGGTGAGCTGCGCGTCCGGCAGCTCACGCTGCAGACCTCGGCGGCCATCTTCTGGACGTCGAACGCCACCCTCGGCGCGACCGGCGCCGTCTACGGCTGGGAATTCGTCTCCCGCACCGCCACCCCGATCGCCAGCATCACCGTCGCACTGCCCACCGCCACCACCGGCGCCGGCCTGTACGTGGTGAGCGCCGTCCACCTGCCCGGCACCGGGACCGTCTCGCTCAGCGGCACGACCCTGACGTACACCCTGGCCTCGCCGGTGACCGTGCCGGTCGGCCGGCACATGTACCTGTCGGTCGCCGGCTTCACCAACACCGGCACCGCCGGCGGCTACGGCACCACCATCACCACGCGCGCGGCCGGCGCCGCCACCATCGACGTGTCCCAGTCCGGGGCCGTGACGTTCACGACGGCGACGCCGGTGCTCGTCGTGCCCAACCCGGCCACGACGGTCACCGCCCCTGCCCAGGTGGTGCTCTACGTCGATCCGATCACCCAGGGCGACAACAGTGTCACCGCCGCGCTGACCGTGAAGTCCAACGCGACCAACGGCTACACGCTGAAGGTCGCCGGCACCCCGATGAGCGGCACGTACGGTGCGCTCACCCCGGTCTCCGGCGGGCTCGCCAGCCCGGTGACCGGCGGCGGATTCGGCGCCGGGCGGTTCGGCTACGCGGTCTCGGTCAGCGGCGCCGGCACCTTCGCCGGAACCGCCGGAAGCTACGCCGGCTACACCTCCGCCGGGGAGGTGGCGGTCACCGCCGGCAGGCCGACCGCGATCGGCGGCGACACGGTGCAGATCACCAACCGCCTGAAGGTGGACTTCCAGCAGCGGGCCGGCGTCTACACCGGCACGCTGAACTTCCGGGTCACCGGGCTCTGACGGTCAACCGCCGGCACGCTCAACTTCCGGGTCACCGGGCTCAGACGGTCAACCGCCGGCACCCGACCGACCGGCCGCCTCGGCGAACGCGACGGCGGTGAACCCCGGGGCGGCCACCGCCAGCGCCGACCCGTCGGCGAAACGCAGGGTGAGGCTGCCCGCCGGCTCGTCGGCGGCCGCGGTGGCCAGGCCGGCCCGCGGGCACTCCCAGACCGGCGCCAGCGGTGGCAGCGGCGCCGGCTCGGACCGCCCGAAAAGGCGGCGTCGGGGCGGCCGGAACTCGCCGTCGAGCAGCAGCAGGCGCAGCCGGTCGCCGGTCAGCGCCAGGGTGGCGGCGACGGTGTGCTCCGGCAGGTGGCGGTACAGCTCGGCGGCGATGCCACCGGCCGGTCCCGGCGGCGGGCTGCCCGGCATGCCCGGCGCCAGCCGGGAGATCAGCGGCAGGCCCGGGTCGCGGGCGATCCACAGCGCGGCGTGCAGCGTCTCGCCGGGCTCCAGATGCTCGGCGACCCGCAGTCGCAGCTCGGCCTGCCGGGCCGCCGGACCGGATGCGTTCATCGGGCCATCAGATCATGCGGCTCGCCGCCGCCCGCCACGCCGGCGTCGCGGCCGGTCTGGGCATCATGCTGGTGACCGGCGGCTGACCCGGCCCGGCGGAACACCGGGCCGGGACGGCCCGGTGTCAGACCTGCCGCTGCGGGACGTGCCGCGGCGGAACGCGCAGGTCCAGCTCACGGGCGGTGTAGAGGTCGACGTTGAGGAACGTCAGGTAGGCGTCGATCTTCGCGGTGTCGAGCGTCTGCTGCGCGGCCGCATAGACGTGGGGGCCGGCGTCGGTGAGCGTCCGCACCACCGAGATCCGCAGCGCCGTCGCCCAGGCGTTCGGCAGGCCCGTCTTCAGGAAGGTCCGCAACTGCGCCTCGGTGCCGTCCATCGCTGCCTGCACCGCGTCGGGCAGGACCGGCAGCGCCTCCCTCGTCGACTCGAACAGGATCCGGTTGGCCACGAGCCGCACCTGCGTGGAGGTGGCGGTGTCCGGATCGATGGTGACGATTTCGCGGAGGTCCCGGTAGACCTTGCGCTCGGCCGACCGGTTGGTCTTGGTGCCGGCGGGCGCGCCGGTGTGCGCCACCGCCGGTGCCGCCGGAATCAGGAAGGCCAGCGCCACCACGGCGCCGGCCGACAATTTCGATCGCATGTGGTGTTTCCTCCCCCGTTGTTGATCAAACGCACCGATATTACCGACGGTGGATCAATAGGCAAGGCGCATCGACAGAGGTCGCCGCATTGTGGAACATCCCACTTCCACCGGCCCGGGCTCGCCGCTTCCGCGGGATCGGACACGGTGTAGAACGGGTGCATGGACGACGCCGAGCGGGACGAAACGGTGGTACGGGTGGGTCGTGACTGAGCCGCTCGACTATGCCGACCTCGACCTGGACCGGGCGGCCCGGCGCGGCTACCCGGAGGCGGTGTTCTGTGCCGGGAAGACATCGGCCCAGGTCGCCGGGATCGCCGCGGCGGTCCGCTCGCGACCGGAGGTGACCACCCTGTTCACCCGGGCCGAGCCGGCGCACGCGGCGGCGGTGCTGGGCGAGCTCCCGGATGCCCGGCACTACCCTGACGCGGGCCTGCTGGCCTGGCCACCGGACCCCGCGGCGCCGACCGGCGGGCTGGTGGTCGTGATGGCCGCGGGCACCTCGGATCTGCGGGCGGCGCGCGAGGCGGAGCTGACCGCCCGCCATCTCGGCCGGGCCACCGAACTGGTGGTGGACGTCGGGGTGGCCGGCCTGCACCGGGTCCTCGGCCGTCTCGAGCTGCTGCGCCGCGCCCGGGTCGTGGTGGTGGCCGCCGGGATGGACGGCGCGCTGCCCAGCGTGGTCGCCGGCCTGATCGCGGCGCCGGTGATCGGGCTGCCGACCTCGGTAGGGTACGGCGCCGCGTTCGGCGGGCTGGCGCCGCTGCTGGCCATGCTGAACGCCTGCGCGCCGGGGGTCGCGGTGGTCAACATCGACAACGGGTACGGGGCGGGCCACCTCGCCGCGCAGATCGCCGCGGAGCCGGCCGCATGAGCTGGAGGCACGCGCGGATCGCCAGCCGGCGGCACGCGCGGATCGCCGCGGAGCCGGGGTCCCGGAGCCGGCCGCGAGCGCGGATCGCCGCGGAGCCGGGCGCGTGAGCGCGCGGCACGCCTGGGTCGACGCGTCCGCCGGGGTGGCCGGGGACATGCTGCTCGGGGCGCTGCTCGACGCCGGCGCCGACCCGGCGGTGGTGCAGGCGGCGGTCGACGCGGTCGTTCCCGGCTCGGTGCGCATCAGCGCGTCGGAGGTGACCCGGGCCGGGCTGCGGGCGGTCAAGGCGCACGTCGAGGTGCTGGTCGCCGAGCCACCGCACCGCACGTGGGCCGGGCTGCGCGGCATGCTCGACGACTCCGGGCTGGTGGTCGCCGTGCGGGACCGGGCGGTCGCGGTGTTCGCCCGGCTCGCCGAGGCGGAGGCGCGGGTCCACGGGATCCCGGCGGGTGACGTGCACTTCCACGAGGTGGGGGCGCTCGACTCGGTCGCCGACGTGGTCGGGGTGTGCGCGGCGCTCGACGATCTCGGGGTCACCTCGGTGTCGGCCGGCGAGGTGGCGGTCGGGTCGGGGTGGGTGCGGGGCGCGCACGGGCAGCTGCCGGTGCCGGTGCCGGCGGTGGCGCAGCTCGCGCTGGGCTGGCGGGTGTCCGCGGGTGGCTCCGGCGAGTTGGCCACCCCGACCGGGATGGCGCTGCTCCGCGCGCTGGCGGCCACCTGCGAGGAGTTGCCGTCGATGCGGGTCGAGGCGGCCGGGACCGGGGCGGGGGGACGGGATCGGGCGGAGCGGGCCAACGTCGTACGCGTCATCATCGGACAGCGAGAAGAAGCGGACCGGGCAGAGGGCATGCTTGGGGAAGCGGACCGGGCAGAGGGCAAGCTTGGGGAAGCGGACCGGGCAGAGGGCAAGCTTGGGGAAGCGGACCGGGAGAAGATCGTCCTCCTGGAGGCCAACGTCGATGATCTTGACCCGCGCCTGTGGCCGGGCGTGCTCGCCCGACTCCTCGCCGCCGGCGCGGCCGACGCGTGGCTCACCCCGATCCTGATGAAGAAGGGGCGCCCGGCCCACGTCCTGTCCGCGCTCTGCGCACCGGACCAGGTCCCCGGGCTACGGCGACACCTCTTCGAACAGACCAGCACGCTGGGCATCCGGGAATCCGTCCGGCACCGCACGGTGCTGGCCCGCCACGTCGTCCGGATCGGCGAGATCGCCGTCAAGATCGGTCACCTCGACGGGGTGATCGTGCAGGCCATGCCGGAGTTCGAGGACGTGGCCGCCGTCGCCCGCCGCGAAGGCCGCCCGGAACGGGTGGTGCTACAGGAAGCGCTGGCCGCCGCGGCCGCCGCCGGCCTGGTGCCGGGCCGGCCCTCGCCGCCTACTCCTCCAGCCGCACCAGGAAGCCCTCGAACGTCAGATCACCACGATCGGGGACGCCCCGGGTGACCTCGGGCAGCTCGGTGAGCACCCCGGAGCCCGGCACCGTGCCGGTCCGCGGATCGGGCCGGGCATGAACCGCCTGGATCCGGGTCACCGTTGCGCTGGCCGGCTCGATCACCGCGTCGGGACCGCCGTGGTGATACTGATAGGCGTCGACGCCGACCGCCGCGCCGGAACCGAGCACCTCGCCCAGCCACCGCGCGTCGATGTCACGCCGGAGCTCCCAGTCGACCCGCGAGCCGACCCGGAACGGATCGCCGCAACAGTTCCAGTCCGCCTTATCCACCCACACCATGATGGCCACGCCGGCAGTGTGCCCCGGTCCGCCGCCGGTTATGCCTGTCCGGGGCGACCGCCGGACCCCTCAGTCGCCGAGCGGCGGGTACGTATTCGTCTGAGTGTTGCGGGAGCCGATCTGGATGCCCTGGCTCCGGGTGATGATCACCTGATACTGGTCGCCGGCCGGAGTGGCCGCCTGCAGTAGCTCGCGCACTTCGGTGGCGAGCGACGGCTCCTCGGTCAGCGCCTTCAGGATCTGCGCGCGGACCAGCGCCAGCGACGCCTCGTCGGCCGGGTCGGCGGCCAGCTCCCGGACCGCGTCGGACACCTTCTCGCCACGCTTGCCGGCGAACAGCCGGCTGAGCAGCTTGCGGCCCCAGCTGACGGTCGCGTCGGCGCCGTCCTCGGCGGCCGCGTCCTTCACCTTGTCGAGCACCGCGCTGCCGTAGGCGCCGGCGACCGCCGACACGTAGGGCAGGACAGAGGTCGACAACTCGTTGAGATCCACCTGTGTCACCACCTCGCCCGGCGCGCACCGGCCGGTCTGCGCGTCACAGTACTCCGCGTCGTCCACCAGGACGAACCGCAGCGGACCGTCCTCAGCCGGCATCGACCTGGGCCCAGGCCTGCTTGATGGCGGCGGCGTACTGCCGGGTGCTGACCGCTCCGGGAACACCGAGACGATTGCCGAGTACGGTGAACGGCACGCCGCGCGCACCCAGACCCACCGCCGCGTCGTGGTCGGCGCGGACCTCCTCGGCGAACCGGTCCGACGTCAGGACGTCGCGGATCTCCGCTTCGCCCACGCCGACGGCGACACCGACACGGACCAGCGTCTCGTGCTCGTAGGCGTCGAAGTTGCCGCCGAAGACCTCGGCCTGCAGCGCCCGCAGGTACTCCCAGCCGACGCCGTGCGCGTTGCCGAGCTGGATCACCCGCAGCATGTCGAAGGTGCTGCCCGCCGGGCGGTCCACCACGTAGGTGAGCCCGTCGGCGGCGGCCTTCTCCGCCATCCCCTCCTCCATGGTCCGGGCCTGGCTCTCCGGCATCCCGAACTTCTTCGCCAGGTACGCCAGGGTGGTGCCGACCTCGGCGGGCGCGTCCGGGTCGAGCTGGAAGGTGTGCACCCGCAGGTCGATCTCGGCGGCGTGCGGGGACTGGCCGATCGCCTCGCTCAGCCGCTGCTCACCGAGGTAGCACCAGGGGCACAGCACGTCGGCCCACACGTCGATCGTCAACCGGGTCGATGTCACCGGAGGACCCTTTCCGCTGAGGTGAACTCCTTCCGGACAGAACGTACCCCCGGGTCGCGGCCGGCCCGGCCGCGACCCGGGAGCCCCGGTCGCCTCGGTCAGGCGCAGTTGCGGCCACGGTTGATGCAGGTGGCGATGCGCTGCATGGTCCGGGCGGCATTCACGTTGATGAAGTCGTCGTGGTCGGAGAACGGGTTGTGGTTCTCCTCCGGGAACGAGTCCAGCGCGTACTGCCCGTTGACCTGCACGTCACGCGGGATGTCGTAGGAGATGGTGACGCGCAGCTGCGGGATCGCGACGAACCCGGCCGGGCAGGCGCCGGTGGCCCGGTCGGCGAAGGCGACGTGGCTGCGGTGGTTGGCGCTGTCCAGGTTCCTGCCGTCCCAGCAGCCGGGGAAGTCGTGGACGCGCTGCACCCGGCTGCCGGCCGGGCAGATCGGATACCGGTCGGTGAGCCGGTCGGCGAATCCGGAGCAGGTCCAGGCGGCCCGGGCGTTGGCCGGCCCCCGGCTGGTGGGTTTGGCGTCCCCGGTCAGCGCGCGCAGGAACTTCGGCATCGGCACCACCTTCGCGGTCGCGTTGCCCCGGTATTCGATCAGCACCTTCGCCGGGCGGACGATACCGCCGGTGTTGCCGGGCAGTTCGAGGTTCGGGCCCTGCGGGTCGGGCAGGGCGCTGCTGCCGGGCGCCGGCGAGGGCGCGCCGCTGCCGGTCGCCGCCGAGGGGACGCCGCTGCCGGGTGCCGGCGAGGAGGTCCCGCCGGTGGCCGCGTCGACGGTGCAGCCGGCCAGCTGCTCCAGGCCGGCCGGGCGCGGGCCGGTGCGCCCGATGGCGATGGCGATCCGGTCCAGGACCGCGGCCCGCTTGGCCCGCAGTGGACCCAGGACCGCGGTGGCGCCGACGGCCGGATCGCCGACCAGCCGCTGGTTCGCCTCGGAGATCTGCCGATCCAGCTCGGCCAGGTTGCGGTCGACCTCGTCGAGCGCGGTCGCGGGCACGCCGGGCAGCTTGTCGCGCACCCCCGGGCACCGCACCGTCGGGGTGGCCACCGAACCGGCCCGGTGGTCGCCGTGCAGCGCGGCGTGCAGGCCGTCGTAGCTGACGTCGCAGTCGGCCAGCGACACCATCCCGTCCGGCCGGCGCGCCCCGGCGGCCCGCATGGTGTCGCCGATCCCGGTGAGCAGGGCGGCGCGGCGAGCCCGCAGGGACTGCAGCACGGTGGTGTTCAGCCCGACGTTGACACCCCGGCCGGCCAGCACCTGCCGTCCCGCGTCGGCCTCCAGACGGTCCAGTTCGGCCAGCTGGCGGTCCACCGCGGCCTTGGCGCCGGCCGGGACCGCCGGAAGCCGGTCCCGCACCGGCGGGCAGACCACCGTCGGCGAGGTCCCGGCCAGGGCCTGCGCGACCGCGCCGCCGTCGCGCACCGACCGGTCGATGCGCACCACCGGCCAGAAGTACGCCGACTTGTCGCCGTCGCGGCAGGTCGTGCCGGACGCGTCCAGGTCGGCGTCCGACGAGGTGGCGGTGATCGCCAGGTTGCCGACGAAGTCGTGGACATGCTCCGCGCCGTTGCGGATCCCGGGCTGCGCCACCGGGTTGTCCGGGCTGAACTTCCGGTTCCGGTTGGTGCCGCAGTCCACCCGGAACCGGCCCGCCGAGCCGCCCGGCGACGTCCGGACCCGGGCGACATTCGGCCGCACCTGCTCGATCGGCACATACTGACCGAGGCTGGTGGCGGCGTCGGCGGTGCCCTTGCCACCGCCGGAGACGAACGTGACGGTCAGGATTCCGCTCGCGGCCAGCGTCACCGCCGCCGCGACCAGCCGGATCGCCTTCACCTTCGGCGATCCTGGACGCCTGTCGGTTCTTCGCATCTGTGCTCCCTCGATAACCGGTGGACCGCCCGGCCGTGGTGGCGGCCGGGCGCACGGTGTTACGGGGACGGGCGGCGGATCGATGCGGGTTCGGCCCCGACGTCACCGGTTGGTAAGAAGTCGGCCCGCGCCGGAGCCGGCCGGCCCGGGGCGGGGCCATCACCGGGTTTCGGGCTGTTCCGCGTCCCGGGTCAGGCACAGCACGGCGATGTCGTCACGCCGGGGCCGGGGCCCGACGCCGGCGGCGAGCACGTGGTCGATGATCGCGGTGGGGTCGTCGCCGGGGGCGGCCCGGACCGCGGCGCACAGCTGGCTCAGCCCCCGGTCGATCGGGTGGCGGGAGTCCTCCACCAGGCCGTCGGTGTAGAGCAGCAGAGTGGCTCCGGGCGGCAGGTCGAAGCTGGTGTCCCGGTAGGCGATCCGCCGGAACGAGCCGAGCGGCGGCTGGATCGGCAAGGTGACCAGGCCGGTACCGTTCGTGGTGCGCAACACCGGGGACGGATGCCCGGCGAGCACCGCGGTGACCGTGCCCACGGCAACGTCCACCTGCAGGTAGCAGCAGGTCGCGATGGTGTCGAGGTGCAGTGACTGGATCAGGTCGTGGGTGTGCCGCATCACCGAGGACGGCGACAGCCCGGCGACCGCGTACGCGCGCAGGGCGTCCCGGATCTGCCCCATCGCCGCCGCGGCGGCCACGTTGTGCCCCGCCACGTCCCCGATCACGACGGCGATCCGGCCGTCGCGCACCGCGATGACGTCATACCAGTCGCCGCCCACTTCGGCACCACGGGTCCACGGCAGGTAGCGGGCCGCGTGCCGCAGTCCGGGCACGACGGGCAGGCTGGCCGGCAGCAGCGCGTGCTGCAACTCGGCGGCGATCGACATGCTGGTCTCGAAGAGCATGGCCCGCTGCAGGGCCTGCGCCGCCAGCCCGGCCAGGGCGGTCAGCGTGGACCGGGTGTCGTCGTCGAAGTCGCGGCCGTCGCGGTAGCCGACCACGAGGACGCCGAGCACGTCGCCGGCGACGGTCAGCGGCAGCATCGCCCACGCCTGCCGCTCCCCCGGCGGGACGGCGACGGCCGGGTCGGGCTGTGCCGCGCGCAGCTGGGCCGGCGAGGTCAGGTAGCGGGAACGCCCGGTGCGGGCGACGGCGGTCGCCGGGTACGGGTGGTCGAGCGGCAGGTGGCGCAGCCGCGCGACGACGTCCGGCTCGTACCCCGCGTGGTAGGCCAGCCGCAGGCCCCGGTCCTGCCGCAGCAGGACGAGCAGGCCCTGCCCGCCGGCGGAGGGCCGCAGCACCGATCCGACCGCGGCGTACACCTGCGTCGTGGTGCTGGCCGCGACCAGCGCCTCGGTGACGCTTTCCAGGGCACGGGCCCGCGCGGCGGCGTGTTCGGCGCGGGTCACACTGGCCGCGAGCTGCCGCTGCCGGTCGATGTGTTCGGTGATCTCCCGGAACGACACGACCACCGCGTCGAGCCCGGACCTGCCGATCTTGACCTCCCACACCTGGCCGATCTCCGGGTAGGACAGCTGCTGCCGGCACGGCTCGCCGCCGTCGGCGACCGCCCGGTACCGCTCGAACATGCCGTCGTCCCAGCTCTCCGGCGAGATCTCGCTCAGCAGGTGCCCGATCACGTCCTCCGCGGAACGTCCGGTCAGCCGGGCGCCGAGCTGGTTGACGTACTCGCAGCGGAAGTCGACGATCGGGCCGTCGGGGCCGGTGACCGGCCGCAGGACGGTGAAGCCGTCGAAGGCCGTGTCGAGCATGTCGTACAGCCGGATGCCGCCCGGTGACACGGTCATCTGCCGCAGGTCGACGAAGCGGATCAGCAGGCCGTCCCCGTACGGCCCGGCGCGCAGCTCGAAGTGCCCGGTGACCGACGGGCGGTCGTAGTACACCGTCCGGGTCGCCGGCGTCCCGGTCTCGACCACCTTCCGGTAGAACGGCAGGGTCCCGTCGTGCACCGTCTCCGGCCACAGCTCGCGATACCGGTGCCCGGCCAGCTCCGCGCGCGGCCGGCCGACCAGGCGGCAGCCGGCCTCGTTGATGTAGACGATGGCGAAGTCGGCGATGTCGCCCTCGTCGCGCACCGCCCGGGCCAGCACCCACCCCTGCGGATCGCTGTCGAGCATGGCCAGCAGCGGCGCGGGCAACGGCGGATCGGCCACGAATCGACACTCCTCCCGCACCACGCTGCGCGGCGACGGGTCCATCATCGCCCCCGGATCGGACGCCCGCCTAATCCGGGTCCGCGCGGCCGGGGTCAGGAGTAGCGGAACCGGGAGACCAGGACGCGCAGGTCGCTGGACATCCGGGCGAGCTCCGCGTTCGCCTCCTGGGTCTGCGCCACCCCCTCGGTCGTCTGCTGGGCCGCCTGCGCCACCGTCGCCACGTTGGTCGCGATCTGTTCGGTGCTGGTCGCGGTGTCGGACACGCTGCGGTTCATCTCGGCCGTCGTGGCTGTCTGCTCCTCCAGCGCCGAGGCGATGGTCGTCTGGAAGTCGTTGACGCGGGCGATGACCGTGGCGATCTCACCGATCGCGGTGACCGCGCTGTCGGTGCCGGTGCGGATCGCCTCGACGCGGCGGGTGATGTCCTCGGTCGCCCGGGCGGTCTCCTGGGCCAGGTCCTTGACCTCACCGGCGACGACGGCGAAGCCTTTGCCGAGTTCGCCGGCCCGGGCCGCCTCGATGGTCGCGTTGAGGGCCAGCAGGTTGGTCTGTTCGGCGATCGCGGTGATGGTGCGGACCACCTCGCCGACCTCCCGGGACGACTGGCCGAGCGTGGTGATCGTGGTGTTGGCCGCCTGGGCGGCCTGCACGGCGGCGGCGACCACGGCGGTGGCCTCGCTGGTGGAGTGGGCGATCTCGCGGATCGAGGCGCCCATCTGCTCGCCGCCGGCCGAGACGGTCGCCACGTTGCGGGACACCTCCTCGGTGGCGGCGGCCACGGCCTGCGCCTGGACCGCGGATTCCTCGGCGGACGCGGCGATCTGCGCGGACGTGTTGGTCATCTGTTCGGTGGCGGCGGCCAGCGAGGTCGCCGAGGTGTCGATGGTGCGCATCGCGTCGCCGAGGGCGGTGACACTCTGCCGCAGGGCGCCGGCCATGTCGGCGATCTCGTCACGGCCGGTGACCGTGACCGGGGTGGCCAGGTCACCGTCGGCGAGCAGCATGAGGCGGCGGCGGACCTGGTCGACCGGACCGGTGACGGAGCGGGTGACGATGACGGCGAGCGCGACGGCGATGAGCGCGGCGGTCACGCCGGCCGCCCAGATGACGGTCGCGCCGATGTTCTTCGCCTCGGTGGCGCTGTGCTGGGCGGCGGTGAAGTCGGTGCCGGCCGTGGCGACGACCGCGTCGAGGTGCTCGCCGATCTGCTGGAAGATCTGGATCTCCTTGCCGATGACCAGGCCGTTGGCGGTCCTTGTCGCGGCGGTGGAGCCCTGGTCGTACAGCTGGGCGATCTGCGTGTCGGCGGTCCGGAAGTCGTCGGCGAGAGCGCTGACCCGCCGGAGTTCGGTACGGCTGGGCTCGCTGGTGGCGGCGTCGGCGGCGGCGGACACGGTGCTCTGGAACTTGCCGAGCGAGGCGAGGAACGACTTGCGGGAGGACCCGGTGTCCTTGGCGGCGTCGGGCACCCCGCGCAGGGCGTCGAAGGCGTACGCGGTCTGCCAGCCGTTGAAATCGGCGGCGGCGAACTTGGCGTCCTTCATCAGCGCGACGAACTTCTGCGTCTGGGCGATCCGGTCGGTGGCGGCGCCCTGGCGGGCCGCGGTGATCAGAGCCGCGGCCATGACGACGAGCAGCAACACCACAACGGTGGCGAACGCGGCGGCCAGCCGCATGCCCAGCCGCATCCGGTTGAGGATGGTCACAAAGCCTAATTCGGCGGTACGCGGGTATTCCTGAACGCCACGCGCGGACCCTGCGGGACGAATGTCTGCCGGAACGGCGCGCGGGAGGCCCACGCGTACCCCCTAATCGCGGCGATGAGCCGTAACCGACCGGAAGTGACCAGCGGTCCTGTTCATCCCGGAATGCCGTCGATGATCAGGTTCAGGGTGAACGCGAAGCGGTCCTGCACCGTCCCGCCGGTCAGCTCGGCCGCATACCGCTTGGTGTGCGGAAAGCCGTCCGGCAGTGCGGCGAACCGCCGCATCATCTCGGCCCGGGTGAGCACCCAGTCGCCGTCCGGAGCCCGCCGCCGCTCGGCGACCGACACCTCCAGGCAGTACGCGTTGACGTAGAGCGTCAGCGCATCGATCGCCCACGCCGCGACCTGCGGCGCGATCCCACCGGCCAGCACGATGCCGAGCATGCCCTCGCTGACCCGCAGCGTGTCGAGGTTCGACGGGGCGGCGGCGAACGCGGCCCGCGAAATGCCCGGATAGCGCAGGAACTGATCACGCAGACGGGTGCAGACGCCGATCAGCTGGGCGCGCCACCCGGCCGGGTCCGGCTCGGGCAGCTCGATCTCCGCGCAGAGCCGGCCGATCAGCAGCTCGTCGAGGTCCTCCTTGTTGACCACGTGGGCGTAGAGCGAGGACGGCCCGGTCTCCAGCGCGACCGCGAGACGACGCATGGTGAGCGCCTCGTAGCCCTCGGTCTCGATGATGCCGAAGGCGGTGTCGATGATCGCGTCGACGGTGATCGGCTTCTTGCGGCCACCGGAGGGACCGCGCCGGGCGGCGGGGGCGGACGGCGCTCCGCCGAGCTGGTGACGAGCGGCGCGGCGTTCCTGCGGGGTCGGTGCCATGCGCGCAGTCTAGCGCAACGACGAACAGTGTTCCGACTTACTACGAACTATGTTCGTATTGCTACGAACAGCGATCTGGAGTAGAACGGTGTTCGTATCCGTGAAAGGGGTCCCGATGACCACACTCCGCTCCGCCTGGGTAGCCCTCGCCGGCCTGTCCGCAGTGTTCCTGTTCGAGATGCTCGACAACTCGATCCTCAACGTCGCCCTGCCCACCATCGGCCGCGAGCTGCACGCCTCCACCATCGGCCTGCAGTGGGTGACCGGCGCGTACGCGGTCGTCTTCGGCGGCCTGATGCTGCTGTTCGGCGCGGTCGCGGACCGCTTCGGCCGGCGCCGCACCATGCTGGTCGGCCTGATCCTGCTCGGCGTCGCCAGCCTGGCCACCGCGTTCGTCACCACCGCCGGCCAGCTGATCGCGGTCCGCGCGCTGATGGGCGTCGCGGCGGCGATGACCACCCCCGGTTCGATGGCCCTGGCCTTCCGGTTGTTCGCCCGCGACGATCTGCGGGTCCGGGCCACCACGCTGATCTCCACTGTCGGCCTGGTCGGGCTGGCGGTGGGACCCACCACCGGCGGCTTCGTGCTGTCCGTCGCCCCGTGGCAGACGCTGCTGCTCATCAACGTCCCGATCGCGGCGCTGGCCTTCGCCGGGGTGCGCACCGGCATCGCCGCGGACGACCCCGCCGACCTGCACCGCGCCCCGGTCGACGTGGCCGGCGCGGTCCTGTGCACGCTGACCGTCGTGGTCGCGCTCATCGCACCCACCCTGTTCGTCGACGAGGGTGCCGGCGGCTGGCAGCCCTGGGCGGCCACCGCGGCCGCCGGGCTCGGCGCGCTGCTGTTCGTACTGCGCGAACACACCGCCGCGCACCCGCTGCTCGATCTGGCGCTGGTCGCCCGGCCGCTGGTCGCCACCGGCCTGGCCTACAAGGCCGCCGCCGGGATGGCCGTCGCCGGCCTCGGCTACCTGGTCACCCTGCAGCTGCAGCTGGCCTGGGGCTGGTCTCCGGCGCACGCCGCGCTCGGCATGCTCCCGCAGGTCGTCGTCCTGATCGGCGGCGGCGTCTACGTCAACCCGTTCGTCACCTGGGCCGGCCTGGAGCGCGCCGCCTGGCTCAGCTCGCTCGCCGTCGTCGCCGGCCTGGCCGTCTTCGGCGTCTTCAGCCGCTTCGGCTACCTCTGGGTGGCGCTCGCCCTGGTGCTCGTCTCGGCCGGCCTGCGGGTGGTCGGCGTGGTCGCCGCGATGAACGTGCTCCGCGGCCTCCCGGAGAACCGCACCACGATCGGCGCCGCCCTGGTCGACACTTCGTCCGAGGTGACCTCGGGCGCCGGGATCGCGGTCACCGGCACGATCCTGGCCGCGGTCTTCACCGGCTCGATCACCGCCGGGCAGTGGACCGCACAGCAGACGACCCAGTTCGCCACCGCGATGACGACCGCCGGCCTGGTGCTGACCGCGATGGCCGCGGCGCTGGTCGGATGGGCGATCGTCCGAACCCGGGCGGCTCGGACGGCGCTCAGCTCCGTCCGATGAGCGGACGCCCGGTCGGGGGACCAGAATCGGACATGTCCCCGGATCGGCCACTACGGTCTGCAGGATGCTGTTCGACCAGCTCCGCCGCCGCCGGCCGGTCGCGGCCCCGGCGGACTCCCCCGTCCAGGAGCTTCCCCGGTGGAAACTGACCCCGGAGCGGCGCGACCGCTACCGGCATGACGTGTTCGAGCAGGAACTGGACGAGGTGCTCGGCGCCGGCTCGCTGGCGGACGGCACCGTCTCCACCGACTTCCTGCGCCGCCGCTGCCTGCGCGAGCGTGACGCCCTCGGCACACCCGCGCAGGATGCCTGGCAGATCGTGGATCGCCGACTCGTCGACCGCGCGCGGGTCCGCGACCGGCTCGACGCCGGCGCCCTGATCGCCTACGAGTGGGCGTTCACCCCCGGCCTGCGCCGGCTCATCCTGTCCCTGGGCATGGCGCTGTGGCTCCTCGCCTTCGCCTACGCCGGCCCGGGTGAGCATCGCCTGGACTACGCCGACCCCGTGCTGCTGTGGGCGGCCGGGGTGCTCGTCACCGGCTCGGCGGCGGCTTCGATCGCCGAGTTCCGCGGCGTGCGCCACCCGGGCCTGTTCGTCACCCAGGCGTTCGCGACGGCGCTGGCGGCCGGGCTGACCGCGGTCGCCGGCATGCAGGTCAAGACCGTGGCGATCCAGCAGTCCGGGCTGGTGCCGGTCACCGTGGTGATGATCACCACGGTGGTGCTGGCGGTCCTGCTGGTCGCCTTCCAATCCTGGGGACACGTCGACCGGCACTGGTCGACCGCGCGGCTGGCCGACCTCCGGGTCCCGGTCGTCACCGGCGCGATCCTGATCGGCCTGATCTCGCTGACCGCTCTCGGCACCATCCTGATCCTCGGCGCCGGGACGGCGAACCGGCGCCTCGACGTCGTCCGGCCGGAACTCTGGCTCGCCGTGCCCGGCAGCGTCATCCTGACGCTGAACCTGCTCGCCGGACTCTTCGGTTACTCCTCGACACCGTTCGAGATCGTCGACAGCCGCTGGCGGACCGCGGAACGGGAGTGGCGCGAGATGCTCCGCAACCGGATCCTGCTGCCGCTGCTGCGCCGGATGGTCAACGACGCGAGGCCGTCGTACGACACCACCCTCTACGTGACCCGGCCGCATGGGCTCAGCCAGGCGTTCGACCCGATCTACGAGGTGCCCACCAGGGCCCGGGAGCGGCTGGAGAAGATCCTCACGATGCTGCCCGGCGGCAGTGTCGGCCTGGCCGGGCCGCGCGGCGTCGGCAAGTCGACGATCCTGGCCTCGTTCTGCGAGCACCGCGCCGAATCCGCCGGCACCATCCGGGTCCTGGTCTCCGCCCCCGTCGACTACGCGCCCCGCGACTTCCTGCTGCACCTGTACGCGCAGATCTGCCGCGCCGCCCTCGGCCTGCACGACGGACACCGGCCGCCGCCGGACCCGATCCACTGGCTGTCCGCCCGCCGCCCGCTCTGGGCCGGCTCGCTGCTGGCCGGCCTCACCGGCGCCGCCGGGCTGGGCATCCTGATCCTCAGCGGCAGCCAGTACCGGCTGGGCACCAGCCAGATCATCGCGGTCATCATGCTGCTGGTCGCCACCGGCCTCGGCGCACATCTGGCCGCCCGCCGCGCGCCGCGGCCGAGCTCCGGTTACGCCCCCGAGGACACCCTGCGGGACGCGGCGCTGGAACGGCTGCGCGAGATCGAATACCAGCAGAGCATCGCCGGCGAATACTCCGGCGCCGTCAAGGTGGTGCCGGCCGGGCTGGAGTCGTCACTCAAACGCTCGACCGGTTTCGTCCGGCAACAGCTGAGCCTGCCCGAGATCGTCGACTCGCTGCGGCGGTTCCTGAAGCTGGCGGCCGCGCAGCCCCGGCCGGCCGGCGGCCCGGCCCTGGTGATCGGGATCGACGAGCTCGACAAGATCGAGGACGAGACGCGCGCGCAGCAGTTCCTCAACGACATCAAGAGCATCTTCGGGGTGGCCGGCTGCCACTTCCTGGTGTCGGTGTCGGAGGACGCGATGGCCTCGTTCGAGCGGCGCGGCCTGCCGTTCCGCGACGTGTTCGACAGCGCCTTCGACGAGATCGCCAGCATCCCCTACCTGGCCTTCAAGGAGAGTTCGGACCTGGTCGGCCGGCGCACCACGGAGATCCCGATTCCGTTCAAGGGACTCGCCTTCTGCCTCTCCGGCGGCCTGCCCCGCGACCTGATCCGGGCCGCCCGCACCATGGTGGAGATCTCCGAGAAGGGCAGCCGGGACCTGCCCGCCATCGCCGCCCGGCTGGTGGCCCGGGACCTGACCGGCAAGGCGGACGCGGTCGCCGCCGCGATCCGCAAGGTCGACGCCGAACCGGCCACCTCCCGGCTGATGCTCTGGTGCCGTGCGATCGCCGGCCGGATCGCCGACGACGGCGACTTCACCGCGGCGATGGACGATCTGAAATGCATCGACATGTGGGGCCGTGAGGAGGCGAACCGGGCGGCGCTGCGCCGCCTGGCCCGGGAGATCACCGCGTACGCCTACTACTGCCGCACCCTGGTCGGCTTCTTCGCCCTGCCGCAGTCCGCCGGCATCCTGGCCGCTTACGACGAGCTGGCCGCGATCCGCCGGGCGATGGCCGCGAACCCGCTGGTCGGCTGGACGCTGACCAGCGAGTTCCGGCAGCGCCGCCGGATGCCCGAGGTGTATCCGCCGGACGCGCTGACCGTGCTTCCGGCCAAGGTCTAGGTATACCTATCCCGGCCTGAGCTGCGAAGATACGCATCCCGCTGTCGATGTGGGCACCGCGTCCGGACGGCGAGCATGGGTCTGTCGGCAAGCGAGGGAGACAGACCATGTTGTTCCATCCGTTCATGATGCTGGGACTGGCCCGGGAGCGGCGGCACGAGCTGATCGCCGAGGCGGACCGGGAGCGGCTGCTGGCCGCGGCCCGGCGGTCCCGGAGGGCGGGAAAACGCGGCGCGGTGCGCGGGCGGCCCGCCGGTACGCTTTCGGCGTGCGAACCTTCCGTGGCGGTGCCAGCCCGGTGATGGTCGGGCGCGAGCGCGAGCTGCGCCGCCTGGCCCAGCTCGCCGCCGCCCGGGAACCGGCCGTCGCGGTGATCGCCGGCGAGCCCGGCATCGGCAAGACCCGGCTGGTGCAGGAGCTGCTGGCCACCCTGCCACCGGAGACGGTGGTGCTGGTCGGGCAGGCCGAGCCCGGCTCCCTGTCCCGGCCCTACGAGGTGCTGCTCGACGCGATCGACGGCCGGCCCGAAGTGGACGAGGACCAGCTGGCCGCGCTCGCCGATCCGCGGCGCAGCCCGGTGCAACGGCTGCACACCGGCCTGGCGATCGTCGCGGACCTGATCGGCGACTCGCCCGCGGTGATCGTCTTCGAGGATCTGCACTGGGCCGACTCGGAGAGCGCGGCGCTGTTCGAGCGGATCGCCGACCAGCACGGCCCGCGGTTGCTGATCGGGACGTATCGGCCGGGTGACGTGACCCGCCGGCAGCCCGTGGCGAGCCTGCTGGCGCAGTTGGAGCGCCGGCATGCGGTGACCCACGTACGGCTGGATCGGTTGTCCCCGGCGCAGACCGCGGCCCTGCTCGCGGCCGCGACCGGGGCCCCGGCGCCGCTGCGCGCCGCGACCGCGTTGCACCATCGCACCGGCGGCAACCCGTTCTTCCTGGAGGAGCTTTTGAGAGCCCTGCCGGGGTACGACGTGGAGGGCCTCGTCGAGCAACCGCTGCCGTGGAGCCTCGCCGATGTGTTGCGCCGTCAGGTCGACGACCTCGACCCGGTGAGTCACCGGATCGTCGAGGCGGCCACCGTGCTGGGCCACCGCATCCCGTTCGACCTGCTGGCCGACGTCACCGGGGCCGACGAGGACGAGCTGATCCGGGTGCTGCGCGACCTGGTGACCCGCGGGGTGCTGGTCGAGTCGGGCGACGACGAGTTCGCCTTCCGGCACGCGCTGCTGCGCGAGGCGATCGCCGACCAGATGCTGAGCCGCCAGCGCCGCCGGCTGCACGAGGCCGCCCTGGACAGTCTGCTGCGCGGCGGCGGCTCCGACCCGGCCATGGTGGCCCACCACGCGCGCGGCGCCGGCCGCTACGACGACCTGGTCCAGGCCGCCCGCGACGGCGCCGGGCTGTACCTGTCGATCGGCTCGGCGTATCAGGCGTTGCAGCTGGCCGAGATGGGGCTCGACGAGGTGCCCGACGATCCGGGCCTGCTGGCCTCCGCGGCCCGCGCGGCGTGGCTGGCCGGCCTGCTCGACGACGCGCTGCGCTACGGCCGCCGATGGCGTGACCTGGCCACCACCAGCTCGGACCGGGCCGAGTCGCTGTATCTGCTGGTCCGGATCGCCTGGGAGTCCCGCGACGCCGCCGAGATGCGCACCCTCACCGAGGCGATCGCAACCCTGATCGCCCAGCTCCCGCCGGGCGCCGACCAGGCATGGGCGATGACCGCGATCGCCCAGTCGGCGTACCTGCGCGACGAACTCGACGACGCCCTGCTCTGGTGCGACCGTGCGCTGGCCCTGGCCGACGAATTCGAGCTGCCCGGGGTGCGCCTGGCGGCGCTGGTCGAGAAGGGCTCCACCCTCACCGAACGCCCGCAGACCGCCACCGAGGGCCGCGCCATGCTGTCCGGCCTGATCGACGACCTGGAGGCGGCCGGCGAATGGGTGCTGGCCGCCCGCGCCCTGGCCGCCCTGGTCGTCGGCGTCCCGCCCACCTCCCCGATCGAACACGCCGAAACCCTGGAACGGATGCGGATCGACGCCGAGCGCGCCGGCTTCGAGTCCCTGGCCGTCGCCACGTACTACCAGGGGCGCGCCCGCCTGGCCCAGCGCGCCGGCGACCTGGACGCCGCGATCGCCGCCCTGGAGGAGGGCCGCGAGCAGGACATCGGGTATCGGCGGCGGGGCCGCTGGGCCGACTTCCACGCGGTGTTCCTGGCCGGTTTGTATCTGGAGGCCGGGCACCTGGACCGGGTCGAGCAGATCCTCGCCGACCTGCGCGAGCTGCCGAACAACCTGCCGACGGCGATCCCGGGTCTGACCTTCAACCTGGCCTGCCGACGGGGTGACCTGCCGGGCGCTTCGATGGCCCTGAACGACCTGTTCGCCGCACTGGCCGGACAGTCCTGGCGCAGTGGTGAACAGGCGCACGACCTGGTGTCGGCGGCCTTGGAGCTGGGCCTGCCGGCGGAGCGGCTGGACGAGATGGTGGCGACCCTGCTGGACGCGGAGGTGTGGGACGCGTACCGGACGCTGGTCGACGCCCAGGTGGCGGAGGCACACGGCCGGCACGCTCTCGCCTTGGACGGCTACCTGTCGATCACCGATGCGCACATCCTGGGACCGGCCGCCCGCGGCACCGTCCACGTCGGCGCGGCCCGCTGCCTGCTCGCCGCCGGCCGCCCCGCCGAAGCCGAGGTCCACGCCAAGGCGGCGGCGACGGCCCTGTCCCGCTGGCACGGCTGGCGGGTGACCCGCCTGGACGAGGTCCGCGCCCGGCTCGGCATGACACCGGTCGACGCTTCCGCGGTGACCGGGCCGGCGGCACTGACCCCGCGCGAGCGCGAGGTGGCGGTCCTGATCAGCGACGGCCTGACCAACACGGAGCTGGCCCGCCGCCTCTACATCTCCCCGAAGACGGCCGCCGTCCACGTCTCCAACATCCTGCGCAAACTGGGCGTCTCCTCCCGAACCGAGGTCGCCGACCTGGTCAACGGCACCTGAACCACCAGCGCCGTCACCAATCGGCGACCCTTTCCCGCCCCGGGAATCTGTCGATCATTTCCTGCAAGCGGTCGATGAGCTCGAATACCGCCAGCCGTAGCCGCTCGTCCGCCGGAGCGGGGCTTGGCGCTCACACGGGATCCCGCTGACCGGCCCGCCCCGCGTCACCATCGAGGAGCGCCACAAACCGGATGATTTCCTCGGCCTGCGGATCATCCTGAAAGCCGGCACCGCGACGATCCGCGGTGAAGCCACCACCCGACTGACCGATGCTGAGGGCCTGGCCCGGTGGATGTCAGCCGCCGGCCCGGAGGCGGAGCACCAGCTCGTCCGCGTACCCGTGACGGCTCTCCTGCGCCGCGCGGCGCCGCGCGGGCGGGTCAGCAGGCGGTCACGACCAGAGCGGCCATGTCGGCGCGCACCTCCCCGGTGCCGAACTTGTCGGTCAGAGCTGCACGCACGCTCTCGGTGACCGCCGCCAGGTCGCCACCGCGGCTGACGATCTCGTGGCGGATCGGCGTGCCCTGGCAGAAGCCGATCGCCGCGTCGCCCGCGGAGGGCGAAACGCTCGGCAGCGAAACCGTCACCACATCCACCTCACCGAAGGCCGCCGCGCGCACCGCGTCGCGGATCGCCGTCGCGTCGTGATAGCCGTGCGGGACCCGCGATAGGAACTGCGGCGGATCGTCGGGAAAGCAGTTCTGCAGCGCGGCCTCGACGGTGGCGGCGATCGGGCTGTCCTCGATGCGCTCCCAGACGTTGAACAGCAGCCCGCCCCCGGGGCGCAGAACCCGGCGCATTTCGGCGTAGGCGCGCGCCTTGTCCGGCAGGAACATGACGCCGAACTGGCAGCAGACCGCGTCGAAGCTGTCATCGCCGAACGGCAGATTCTGGGCGTCGACCGCCTCGAACCGCACCCCGGCCGTCTCCCTGCGGGCGGCTGCCACGTCCAGCATGGCCTGGCTGAGGTCGGTGGCCACGATGACGGCATCAGGCAACGCCCGCGCCACCTCGGCCGTCACGATGCCCGTGCCGGCGGCGAGCTCGAGCACCCGGGAGGGAGACCGGTCGGCCAACCGGGACGCGAGGTCACGGGCGAACGGCTGGAACAGCAAAGGCCCCAGGTAGCGATCGTAGTTCGCGGGCACCGATCCGGCGAAATCCATGCCTTCACCATATGCAGGCTCTGCTGCACCGAGCCTTTTCATCCTGCGTAGCGGTTGGCTTCGACGCGATGCAGGACGAGAAGGGCTTGCACGACCGCGGTGGCCCGGCGTGGACAGCAGCGGATCCAGCCACGGGATCGGCTGGAACACCTTCAACGCCATCTTCTGATCCCTGTCCACAACACACGCAACGGCGCCCGCCCGGTGAGGGCGGGCGCCGTTGCGTGTTCGTGGGCTCAGGCCTGCGGCGCCTGGTACGGGGCGTGCTGCCCGGCCTGCCACGCCGCGTACCGCTGGGCGGCCTGGTGGTACGCCGCCTGCGCGGCGGCGTCGAAGGCCGGGTGGGAGTTCGGGAAGTCCACCTGTGCTCCGTCGCGGGAGACCACGCCACCGGGCAGCATCCGGTAGGAGCCTCGGGCGAGGACGGCGGCACCGGCGAGGGCGACGACGAGGGCCAGCAGGACCACCGTCCCGAACGAGTCGCCGCGTGGGAACGCCAGGCTGATCGGGAGCACGGCGATCAGGCCGAGGCCGATGAGCAGCCGGTTCTTGTGCAGCTTGACGCACTCCGAGCAGAACGGCCAGGCCTGTGAGCGGACCTCTTTGCGGAGCGCCCAGACCACGATGAGGTACGGCAGCGCGCCGAAGAGGATCAGGATCAGGGCCCAGGCCGGCGGCTTGGACCAGAATTTGACCGGCTTCTGCACGGCGGGGGCTTCTCCGTGCCGGGAGCAGACGGAGGGTACGCCGGAGCCGTCCGGCACCAGGCTGGACGGGATGGCAATGCTCATGTGCGCCTCAAGGGTGACCCGGCCCGGGGGCCGGAGTTGTTGATCTCGTCGGCGCGGGATGTTACCGGCCCGGCAGCTCCTTCCTCCACATGCGGCTTCGAAACTTTCGGAACTTCAACTCGGAACCTTTCAATCAAACTACTGAACGGTTAAGTTTTACCAGCTCATCTAGCTGCTAAATTACCGGAGTGTTTCCGTAAGTTGTTGACACTGTGGAGCGGGCGCGCGAATACTCACGCAGACAGGGATCGCTCACCGTCGATCCCGGAAGTCCCACTCCCCCGAAGGATTCGCCATGCCCGACGCTCCCACGTCATCCCGTCCCCGGGCCCGGCTCAAAGCCACCCTCGCCGCCGCCTGCACGGTGGTCGCCGCCGTCGCCGGCACCATGCTGGCCAGCAGCCCGGCGCACGCCGACACCACCGTCAGCAGCAATCAGACCGGCACCAACAACGGCTATTACTACTCGTTCTGGAAGGACAGCGGCAACGTCAGCATGACCATGGGCGCCGGCGGTCAGTACAGCACCCAGTGGAGCAGCGTGAACAACTTCGTCGCCGGCAAGGGCTGGTCGACCGGGGCGCGCCGCGCGGTCTCCTACTCGGGGTCGTTCAATCCGAGCGGCAACGCCTATCTTTCGCTGTACGGGTGGACCACCAGCCCGCTCGTCGAGTACTACATCGTCGACAACTGGGGCACCTACCGCCCGACCGGCACCTACATGGGCACGGTGACCAGCGACGGCGGCACGTACGACATCTATCGCACGCAGCGCGTCAACCAGCCGTCGATCCAGGGCACGGCCACGTTCTACCAGTATTGGAGTGTCCGGCAGTCGAAGCGGACCGGCGGCACCATCACGACCGGCAACCATTTCGACGCCTGGGCGTCCAAGGGCATGAACCTCGGCACCTTCAACTACCAGATCCTGGCAACCGAGGGCTACCAGAGCAGCGGGAATTCGAACATCACCGTGGGCGGCACGGGCGGCAGCACCGGCGGGGGTGGAAGCACCGGCGGCGGGTGCACCGCCACGCTCTCCGCCGGCCAGCAGTGGAGTGACCGCTACAACCTCAACGTCACCGTCTCCGGGTCCAGCAACTGGACGGTCACGCTGAACATCCCGTCCCCGGCCAAGAGCATCGCCACCTGGAACACCGCGGCGAGTTACCCGAGCGCGCAGACCCTGGTCGCCAAGCCGAACGGCAGCGGCAACACCTTCGGCGTCACCATCCAGGCGAACGGGAACTGGACGTGGCCCAACGTTTCGTGCAGCGGGAGCTGACCATGCGCATCATGCTCGCCGCCGTGGCCACCGTGCTGACCGCCGCCACCGGGTTCGTGGCGGTCGAGGTGACCGCCGCGCAGGCCGCCACCTGTTCGGGATACGTCGGGCTGACCTTCGATGACGGGCCGACCGCCGGGAACACCCAGAATCTGCTGGCCACCCTGCGCGCCAACGGGCTGCGGGCGACGATGTTCAACGAGGGCCAGCATGCCGCGGCCAACCCGGCCCTGGTCAAGGCGCAGATCGATGCCGGCATGCAGGTGGGCAACCACAGTTACACCCATCCGCATCTGACCCAGCAGAGTCAGGCGACGATCGATGCCGAGATCTCCCGGACCCAATCGGCGATCGCCAATGCCGGTGGTGGCACGCCGAAGCTGTTCCGGCCGCCCTACGGGGAGACGAACGCGACGCTGAAATCGGTCGAGCAGAAGTACGGGCTGACCGAGATCATCTGGGATGTCGACTCGCAGGACTGGAACGGCGCGAGCGTCGATGCGATCGTGGCGGCCAATGCCCGGCTCACCAACGGGCAGATCATCCTGATGCACGACTGGCCGGCCAACACGGTGGCCGCCATTCCGCGGATCGCCCAGGGCCTGGCGAGCCGGGGCCTGTGCGCCGGGGTGATCTCGCCGCAGACCGGCCGGGCGGTCGCGCCGACCGGCACCGGCGGCACCGGCGGCACCGGCGGCACCGGCGGCACCGGCGGCACCGGCGGCACCGGCACAGCTTGCACCGCCTCGCTCTCCGCGGGACAGCAATGGAGCGACCGGTACAACCTGAACGTCACCGTTTCCGGCTCCACCACCTGGACCGTGACGCTCACCGTCCCGTCCCCGGCGAAGGTCATCGCCACCTGGAACACGACCGCGAGTTACCCGAACGCGCAAACGCTGGTCGCCAAGCCGAACGGCAGCGGCAACTCCTTCGGGCTGACGATCCAGACCAACGGCAACGGGACCTGGCCCGCGGTTTCCTGCGGTTAGGCGGTCAACGGCAGCCGGACGGTGAAGGTGGTCATCCCGCCGTCCGGCTCGCCGACCGTCAGCGTCCCGCCGTGCTGCTCCACGATCGCCCGGGCCACGGTCAGCCCCAGCCCGTTGCCCCGCATCCCGCCGTGCCGCGCCGCGTCACCGCGGAAGAACAGATCGAACAGCCGGCCGCGTTCGTGCGCCGCGATCGGCGTCCCGCGGTTCGTCACGGTCACCGCCGCCGCGCCCCCATCGGCGTGCACCCCCACCGTGACCACGGTGCCCTCAGCCGCCCAGTCCCGAGCATTGCCGATCAGCTCGTCCAGCACCTCGCCGAGCCGGCCCCGGTCCCCGTCGACGATCAGTGGGTCGACGGCGCCGATCGCCACCCCGCTGTGCCCGGCCGCCGCCTCCCGCACCAGCACGGCCAGGTCCACCGGCTTGCGGTGCAGCTCGATGTGCCCCCAGCGCAGCCCGGCCACGTCGAGCAGGCGCAGCACGATGGTCCGTAGGCTCTCGGTGTTGCGCCGCATCACCCCCAGCGCGTCCCGCTGGTCGTCGCTGAGGCCGGGGTCGTCGAGCAGGAGTTCGGTGTGCGCCTGGATGCTGGTCAGCGGGGTGCGCAATTCGTGGCCGACCAGCGCGATGTATTCGTCGCGGGTGCGGGCGAGTTCGGCGGCGAGCCGTTCGGCGCGACGCCGCTGCAGCCATTCGCCCAGCCGCGCGCCGATGCCGGTCACCACCGCGGCCCGCAATTCTTCCGGTACGTCGTCATCCCCGGCGTAGCAGACCAGCACCCCGAGAGGTTCGGCGCCGGCCGGAACCGGGACGGCCAGCGCCCCGTCCTCCCATCGGGGCCCGGCCCCGCGCAGGGTTTGGGCCGGCAGGTCCGGGCCGGAGCGCGCCGACTCTCCCCAGTGCGCCTCGCGCCGCAGCGTCCGGGTCACCTCGTCGACGGCCCAGAATTCGGTGGCCTGCCAGCCGATGGAGGCGCCGGCGATCGCCATCACCCGCCGCAACGTCCCGGTGGACGGCTGTCCGTTGGCGATCAGGTGGGTGATCTCCAGCTCGCCCTCCTGCAGCCGGGACGCCAGCCGGCGGGCGGTGACGTCGCGGAGCCCGACGACCACGGCGAGGCTCGGCTGGCCGGTGAGCGGGCGGGCGTTCATCCGCAGGATCTGCCGGGGCCGCCCGGGCAGGCGCAGCTCCACCTCGGCCTCCCGGACGACCTCGCCGTGCAGCACCCGGGCGAGCAGCGGCCGCAGCGGCTCCGGCCACTGCTCCAGCGCCCGGCCTCGCACCAGGTCGCCGACCAGGCCGAGGGCGGCCTGGTTGCACATCGCGGGGCGCCCGGTCGGGTCACCGGCGATGATCGCGACGACCAGGCTGTCGGCGACCGCCTGCATCATGGTGATCCGCTCCTGCGCCTGCCGGCGGGCGAAGATCTCGGATTCGAGTTCGCCGGTCAGCACCCGCAGGGCGTGCCCCTCCTTGGCCAGCATGTACTCGGTGACGTCGGTGACCCGGTGAATGATCAGCGAGACCGTGCCGTCCGCGGCGAAAACCGGCGCGTTGACCGCCGACCAGAACCGGATCTGGAAGCCGCCGCCGGGCTGCGGGATGTCGTACTGCTGGATGGGCAGGATGTCGGCGACGCCGTCGCGGCGCACCCGGTCCAGCGAGCTCGCGAGCTGGGCGACCGAGCCGGCTCCCGGGTCGGCAGGGTTTTCCGGGAAGGCGGCGAAGACCGACTGCCCGATCAGGTCCGCCCGCTCCCGCATGGTGGCGCTCAGATAGTCGTCGTTGACTTCGACGATCACCAGTTCAGGATCGAGCACGAGCATGGCCACCGGGGCGCTGCAGAAGAGCGCGCGATGGTCGAACGACATGATATTTCCTGAAAGCGGTGACATAACGGACAAGCGCTACCCGGATATACCGGTTCTAAACCTCATCGCCCCAAAGGCGAAGGCGATCGCGCCCAGGACCGTCACCGCCCCGCAGAGCAGCAGCGTCACCCGGTATCCGAGGTGCTCGACCCCCGCGCCGGACAGCGTGCCGGAGACCAGCAGACCCGCGGTCGACGCATTGGCGAACAGCGTGGTCGCCCGCCCGGTCGCCGGGGCCAGCAGCTCCTGGAAATACCGGATCCCGGCCGCGGCCACCACCGCGATGCCCACCCCGCGCAGCAGCTGCGCGGCCACCAGCAGCGGCATCCCGGACGCCGCGACGATGACCACGGGGTAGGCGGCGAGCGCGGCGAACCCGAAGAGGATCAGGGTCCGCTGACTGAAGGTGGCCGGCACCAGCGTCAAGCCGAGCGTGGCCGCCACCTCGATCGCCGCGCAGACGCTGAACAGCACGCCGACCGAGGCGGCCGACCGGCCCAGCGCGCGGGTCGCGAACAGTGGCACCACCAGGCCACCGGCGAACATCGCCGCGAAGAACAGCAGGACGCCCACGGTCAGCAGGATCGGAGTGGGCGCCGGCAGCGGATCCGCGGCCGGAGCGGGACGCGGCGGCGGCACGGCGAAAACGGTCAGCGCGGAGATCAGGAACACTCCGGCCGCGGTCCACATCAGCCACGTGTAGCCGCCGTGCGACAGCACCAGCGCACCCAGCAGCGGCCCCGTCGCCCAGGCCAGCGACCAGGCCGAGCGCAGCACCGCCGCGACCCGCGGCCCGGCGCCGCCCAGGGCGAACAGCTGCGGAAAGGCGGCGCCCATCGCCCCGAGCACGGTCGCCGCCATCACCAGGAGAACCACAAAATCGGACACCCTCGGCAGCACCAGGTAACCCGCCGCACCCAGGAAGATCACTATTGCGGCGTACGCCCTGGCCGGCCGCCGATCGAACAACCGGCCCAGCCACGACCCGATGGTGATCCCGCCGAGCGCGAACACAGCGGACCAGATCCCGATCTGCAGCGGCGTCAGCCCGACCACATCCGCGCCGAACAGCACGATGTACGAGGTGACCATCGAGTCGGCGATCCCGAGCAGCAGAACCGCGGCGAACAGCGCGAGCGAGGGCACGCACCGTTCGTATCGGCTGGAACCATCGAAGGAAACCGATTTCCCACGACCGGGGGCGACGCCCGTCACAATCCGCCCAAATCGCAAAAACGGCTGCGCCGCGGGGATAGCGTCGAAACCGATGCACCCGATCCTCGTCGTCGCCGCGAGCCTGCTGCTCTGTGCGATCACCGCCGCCCTGCTCCGCCGCCACCTCCGGCCCGCGGTCGAGTCCGCCTGCCGTTCCCTGATCCCGCACCTGCCTGGCCTCGTACGCCGCGCCGCACGCTGGTGCCGCCGACATGTCGACCCGGCGGTGCTGCGATCCGGCCTGGTCACCGCGGTCGCCGCCGGCATCGCCTGGGCCGCGGCCGGCACCCTGCACCTGGCCGGCCCGGTCACCGCGGCCATCTCCGCCACCCTGTCCGTGCAGCTCAGCTCGCACGCCTCGGTCCGCGAGGGCACCCAGCGCCTGATCGGCACCCTGGCCGGTCTCGGTCTGACCGTCGCCGTGTGGGGCGTCTTCGGCCTCACCCCGTGGACGATCGCCGCGATCACCGGCTGCGGCCTGGCCGCCGGACGTCTGCTGCGCCTCGGCGAGAGCTCGGTGACGGTGCCCGCCACCTCGCTCGGCATCCTGGTCGGCGGCAGCGCCGTCACCGAGGCGTACGTCTGGGAGCGGATCGCCGCCACCGCCCTCGGCATCGTGGTCGGTGCCATCCTGTCCCCGCTGGTCGGCGGCATGACCCCGCTGGAGCGCGCCGCGTGGAACCTGGACCGCCTGTCCGGTGAGATTGCCCGGCTGCTCGCCGCCCTCGGCGACGGCGTGCGCGACGGCTACACCCGGGAGCAGGCCGAGCAGTGGCTGGCCCGGTCCCGCGACCTCGGTGCCGACTTCGACGAGGCGGCCACCGCGGTCGACGACATGATCCGCCACGCCCACTGGTCGCTGACCACCCCGGTCGCCAAGGTCACCCCGCTGCGCGACACCCTGCACGCCCTGGAGCACGGGGTGCAGCAGGTCAACTCGGTGGCCCGCTCGATGTTCGACGCCGCGGCCACCCCGCACGCCCCGGTGATCCCGGCCCCGATCGCCCCGGTCCTGACCGCCGCCGCCGAGGCGTTCGCCGAACGCTCCGACGACCGCCGCCACGAGAAGCTCGAGTCGCTGCGTGACGCCCGCCACCAGACCCTGCGCACCGTCCGCACCGAACTCGACGACACCGGCGTGCTGGTCCTCACCGGGTCGATCATCACCGACATCGACCGCATGGCCGGCTCCCTGGCCCGCTCGGCCCCAGCCCTCTCCATCGGCCTGCGCGAGCCGGGCCCCGGCATCCCGGCCGTCTCCGAGGTCCTCCCCGCCGTCCGCCTGATCCTCAAGAAGACCTCGTCCCGCTCGTAGATCCGATGCGGCCATGGGCCCCGCCGGCGATATCCGGGCTTCGATCGGGGCGATGGCCCACCTGACCGCCGCGAGTCACCCCGGCCGGCACGGTCTGGCTGTCGCACCGCGGCCCCGGCGGTCACACCTTCACCGAGGTGGGCCTCGATGGTCAGGTCCTCCGCTCGGTCGTTCCGGAGCATCATGCCCATGAACACCTCGGCGCCTTCGTCCTGCTCCCCGACGGTATCCGCACGACCTGGCTACCGGCCAGCCCTTACCGTCCAGTTCCACCAGGTCAGGCTCCCCGCGTCGCCCGTCACACCGAGACCGGCGCCACCACCTGGTCCACACCACTGCCGCCCGCGGAGCTATCCTTTCCCGGCGTCGTCGAAGCGGGCATGGATACCGGCTGCGAACCACGTCCAAAGAAGCCGTGGCGGCCGACCCGGCCGACCCGTCAGCGCCTTCCAACTCACCAAACGCCTGTGCGACCTGGGCCTCAACCCCGCACAGTCCCGCTCCACCGCACTGTTCGACCTCGCCACCGAACTGGCCGCCGCGATCCTCGCCCGGATGCTGGGCATCCACATCAGCGTCGCCGCCGCCTGGCAACGCGCCAGCGCCGGCGACTGGACCACCTACGCCGCCGACGTCAGCCGCCGAGCCGACACCATCGGTAAGATCTCCAAGGAAACCTGGGCGCACGTGCACAACTACCGCTTCAAACGCCAAACCAACAAGATCGGCATCTTCGCCGGCCTCACCGCCGAGGCCTTGAGGCAAAGCACCCTACCCGTGAAGGCCGATCACATCAGCGATCACATCTGGCTGGATACGTCCCACGTCACTGACGGTTTCCGCGGCACACCACTGAGGCTGAGCCAGAACGAAGTCGGATGGCTGCGGACCGGACTGCTCCACGTCGCCGACGACATCACGCGCGCCGAACCCACCGCCCACGTCACCGTCGTCATCCACGCACTGGAGATCATCGAAGTGGACTACATCGAGCCGGCCCTCGCTCTCGCCATCGCTGGTTGGGCAGCCCAAGAGTTCGGATTCACCGACCGCCCCGCCGACATCCGACTCGATGACCAGACCAACCAATACGTCGTCTCCTGGACAGGTTGATCCACGTCGGCGGGTACGACCGATAGGCATCTCTCAGCACGTCACTGATGCCGTCGTACTCTGCCGCCAGAACGTCTTCCAGCAGCGGCACGTAGTCCTGGCTGGCCAGAATCCCCAAGACTTGCGTCAGGTCCGCATCGGCAAGGAGCGCAAGCGTTTCCTCGTCGTCATAACGGCCCGGACCCTCGGCACCGACCAGTGCGAGACCACCGAAGTTGCTCACCCGAATGAAGATCGGCACACCGGTCGTTGTCGCCGGACCCGGCACGACCACCTGGCCGAAGTAACTCGCGTCCTGCACCGCTGCGCCGGCGTCGACCGCGCACTCACCGCCGAAACCCTGCTCGAGGCCAGCCACCAGCAGCCCGAATCGGCGTCTTTCGGCCGCATCGTCGAAGCCGGCGGGATGCTCCAGATGGTCGGCATCGTCACACCGCCGCAACAGCGAAATGATCTCGGCTCTGTCGGGCCACGGCACGAGGCAATCCTGCCAGCCATCCGGCCGCGCCGCCGACCCGCACGAGGTGCCGCGTTACGCGTCCCAGCGCCGTTGAGAACCACAACCAACCTCGTGGTGCCACCAGCCATCGGCCTGGCCTTCGTCGAGCAGAAGCTTGATTTCGCCGGACGCGGCCCCTGCCGGGACGGTCAGTGCGACGAGCGGCAAGTCCGCGCTGAAGACCTCACCGCCGAGACCGAAGCGTGCGAACTTTCTCATGCACGCCACCGGCATCGGCCCTGTCCGGAAACCGCACGCGGGTCAGCCGCCCAGGACGGAGATCTCCGCGGTGCCCTCGGTCTGCACCGCCGCCAGGTCCTGCTTGCCGTCGGCGTTCCAGTCGGTCAGCACCTGCTCCCGGCTGTCGCCCGGCACCTTGGCCGTGGCGAGGGTCTTGGTCAACCCGGCCGCCCCGTCGAGCACGCTCAGGTCGGTCTTGACCGTGGTGACCAGGTCGGGCTTCCGGTCGCCGTTCCAGTCGGTCACCGCGACCCGGACCCCGTCACCGGCCGGCTGTGCGGTGACCACGGCCGGTGACGCCTGCTGGAAGTTCGTGGCGCCGTCGAGGACCTGCACCTCGACCTTGCCGCTGGCGGTGCCGGTGGTCTGGGTGGCGAGCAGGTCGGGGTGGCCGTCGGCGTTCCAGTCGGCGACCGAGAACTGGTAGCGGTCGTCGGTCGGGCCGAGCACGGTGGCCGTTTCGACGAGCAGGCGCTGGAAGTTCGAGGCGCCGTCGACGACGCGCACCTCGGTGTGACCGCTGGCGGTGCCGGATTTCTGGGTGACGACCAGGTCGGGTTTGCCGTCGCCGTTGTAGTCGGTGACCGCGTACGCGTGGCGCTCGTCGGTGGGGCCGAGCGCGGTCGCGGTGATCAGCAGGAGGCGGGAGAAGTTCGTCGCGCCGTCCATGATCCGGATTTCGGTCTTGCCGGTGGCGGCGCCCACCCCGTTGATGATCATCAGGTCGGGGTGCTTGTCACCGTTCCAGTCGGCCATCGCCAGGCCGTGCCGGCCGTTCAGCGCGCCGAGCTGCGGCCGGGCCGAGGCCAGCGCGGTGGTGAACGGACCGGACGCCGCGGCGGAGGCGGAGGCGGTCGCCGCCGCGGTGGGCACGGCCGGTGCCGGATCCGGGGCGACCGCCCACAGCGCGGAGACGATGAGCTGCGCGTCGTGGACCTCGAACGCGTACGCCCCGGGCAGCGCCGACGTCTGCACCCGCTGGCAGATTGCGCCGATGTCGCCGCCCATCCAGCTGTCGCCGGGGAATTTGCGGAGCATCGCGGTCAGGAACGCGTTGGTCGCGTAGACCGGGTCGACGAGCTGCGCGGCCCGGCCCCAGCCCTGCGACGGCCGCTGCTCGAACAGACCGAGGCTGTCGTGGTCGGTCGACACCACGTGGTTGGTCAGGGTGCTCTCGGTGATCGCCGTGGTCACCGCGATCACCGCGGCGCGCGGCCCGAGGCCGCGCTGCTGCACGATCCCGATGATCGCCCGGGCGCAGGCGACGGCCCGCGGGCTGACCGCGGTGCCGAGGCGCCGGCCGGTCATCGACGGGCGCAGCCGGTCGGCGACGACCCGGTCCGCGGCCGTCCCGGTGTCACCGGCGCAGGTGGACGCTGCCGGTAGGGGCGCGGCCTGCGCCGAGGTCGGCAGCAACGCCGACACCGAAGCGAGCGTCAACGCGGCAACCCATCGCGATGCGGCACCTGACATGTCGAACCCAGCCTCCCCGTGGCCGTCGGACGTGCAGGACAAATCTTTCACATCACCCGGCCGCTGTCCAAGATCTCAATGCCCGGATCTCGCCGCCAGGTGTCGCGCGAGGGTGACAGCGGCCTCCCGGCCGGCCCGGTTCGCGCCCACGGTCGACTGCGACGGGCCGAAACCGATCAGGTGTACGCGCGGCTCGCCGGCCACCTGCGTACCGGCCATCGCGATACCGCCGCGGGCGTTGCGCAGATGCAGCCCGTCGAGGTGCGCGAGCGCCGCCTTGAAGCCGGTGGCCCACAGGATCACCTCGACGCTGGTGAACGATCCGTCGGCCGCACGGACACCGTGCGGCTCGATCGCGGTGAACATCGGCCGGCGCTCCAGGGCGCCGCGCTGCCGGGCGGCCAGCGCGTACGGCGTCCAGGCCAGTCCGGTGTAGGACACCACGCTGCCGGTCGGTCGGCCGGCTTCCACGTCGGCGACGACCTTCGCGATCGTCTCCCGGCCGGCCACCTCCGGCGTGAAGGCGTCGGTCCGGAAGACCGGCTCGCGCCGGGTGTACCAGAACGTCGCCGCCACCCGGGAGATCTCCTCGAGCTGCTGCACCGCGGAGATCCCGCCGCCCACCACGGCGACCCGCCGCCCGCGGAACTCCTCGGCCGACACGTACTCCCGGGTGTGCAGTTGCCTCCCGGCGAAGGTCTCCTGCCCCGGATAGTGTGGCAGCACCGGATTGGTCCAGGTCCCGGTCGCGTTGATGACCGCCGCGGCCGACCATTGCCCGCGGTCGGTTGCCACGACCAGATCAAGACCCTTCTCCCGTACGTCGATCACCCGCACCGGACGCCGCACCCGCAGCCCGTTGGCCCGTTCGAAGTCCGCGAAGTACCGCGGCACCGCCGTGCGGCTCGGCTCCTGCGGATCCCCTTGCGCTCTTGGGAATCCGGGCAGGTCGAAGATCCCGTTCACGGTCGCCATCCGCAGCGATTCCCAGCGTTCCCGCCACGCTCCCCCGGGCCCGTCCGCGGCGTCGAGCACCACGAATTCCAGCCCGCGCCGCTTCAGGTGGTAGGCCGCGGAGAGCCCGGCCTGACCGGCCCCGATGACGACGATCGGCGGCCCGGACCGGCCACTCACGCGACGCTGACCGACCGGATCGAGTTGCCGAACGCGATCCGGTCGATGGCCGACACCGCGCTGGCCGGATCCGCCGCCGCGCCCAGGGTCAGCAGCAGCGGCACATAGTGGTCGGCGGTCGGATGGGCGACGTCGGCGCCGGGCGCTTTCGCCCGGTAATCGGTGAGCGCGTCCACGTCGCCGCGGGCCAGCGCGTCCGCCGCCCAGGCGTCGAAGGCCCGGGTGTGCCCGACCAGTGCGGGATCGCGCATCACCGCGAAACTGTGCGTCATGAATCCGGAGCCGATGACGAGAATGCCCTCGTCCCGCAATGCGCGCAGCCGCTGACCGAGGCCGAGCAGCGCTTGCGGGTCGAGGCTGGGCATCGACAGCTGCACGACCGGAACGTCGGCCGCCGGGTACATGGCCATCATCGGGATGAACGCCCCGTGGTCGAGACCGCGGTTCACGAACTGGTGCACCGGCCCGGTCCGACCGAGTGTCCCGGCCACCCGGTGGGCCAGGCCGGTGGCGTCCGGACTGGCGTACGGCAGCGTGTAGTAGCGCGGATGGAAGCCGCCGAAGTCGTAGTAGAGCGGGGTGCCGGCCGCGCTGCCGGACAGCGCCGCGGGCGCGTTCTCCCAGTGCGCCGAGACGATCACGATGCCCCGCGGTTTCGGCATCGACTGCCCCCACCGGAACAGGTCGTCGAGCCATTGCGGGTCGTCGAGCGTCGGTGGCGCCCCGTGGCTCACGAACAGCGCCGGCAGCGCCCCGTCGGCCGGCTCCCACACCCGCTGTGCCCGGGCCTGCGGCAGCACCCGGGCCAGCAGCGCGTCGTACGCCGCGGCCGGCCGCGCCGGGTCAAGCTTCGCCTCACGAGACACGTCGCCCTCCGATGACTTCATGTGTTAAGTCAACAGTATGACCTCATGACTTCAAGCTGCAAGTCATCGAGGCTATGCTGAGGGTCATGACCGACGAGGCGCAGCCGCGCTGGCTGGACGACGACCAGCGCCGGACGTGGATGACCCTGATCGGCCTGATGGCCCGCCTGCCGGCCGCACTGGACGTGCAGTTGCAGCGCGACGCCCAGCTCACCCACTTCGAGTACCAGGTGCTGGCCGGCCTGTCCATGGCGCCGGAGCACACCCTGCGGATGAGCGCCCTGGCGGCCTTCTGCGAGGGCTCCCTGCCCCGCCTCTCCCAGGTGGTGACCCGCCTGGAGAAACGGGGCTGGGTCCGGCGCACCCCGGACCCCGCCGACGGCCGTTACACCCTGGCCGTCCTCACCGACTCGGGCTGGCAGAAGGTCGTCGAGACCGCCCCCGGCCACGTCGCGGAGGTGCAGCGCCTGATCTTCGACCCGCTGACCCGGGCCCAGCAGCGCCACCTGCGCGACATCGGCCGCCGCATCGTGCGCACCATCGATCCCGACGACCCCTGCCTCACCGACGATCCGGACTGAGACCACACTGGCGTGTCGAGCGGCACGCGACCTCGTACCAGCGCTTTCCCGACGGCCTCGCGTCCCAGGACGTCCTGGACCTGTCCGTGGCTTTTCGGGCCGGACGTTCCGCTTCACAGTGGCTGTCCGGTCGCCGCGGTCGCGCCGCGCCGCCATGCGCTCGTGGTGGCTCTGGGCGGGGTCGGGAGTCCGCGGTTCAGCGGTGGTAGGTGCGCCGGCTGGTGGATCGCGAGTTGCCGGCCCGGTCGTAGGCGCGGATCTGCACGGTGAACTTCCTCCCGTACTTCGCCGGGTTCAGGACGAAGGCGAAGGCAGCTCGGGTGTCGTCGGCCACCGGCTTGCCGTTGACCAGCAACTGCACCCGGGCGATACCGTTGCGGTCACTGGCGGCCGCGGTGATCGTGGTGGTCCTGGCGATCCTGGCACCGTTGCGGGGCGCCTTGCCGAACGTCACCGCGGGCGCGGTGTTGTCGACGATCACGGTGCTCGAGGCGGTGCTCTGGTTGCCGAGGCTGTCGAGCACGATCCAGGTGACGGTCCGGTCGCCGTCCGCGCCGGCCGGCACGGTGGCGCTGGGGTAGGAGAAGGGCAGTCCTGCCCCGTCCGCGCCGGTCAGGTAGGAACGGCCGATGCCTGAGGGATCGGTGGCCGTGACGGCCGTGGTGAAGCGCGAGCCGTGGACCAGGGTCCGGTCGCCCGGGGTGACGGTGACGACCGGCCCGCTGAGGTCCACCCCGGAATCGCCGGCGGTGGTGTGGGCGACCACCGTGATGGCGTAGCTGACGCCGTTGGTCAGGCCGGTGATGGTGCAGGCTTGGGCGTCAGTGTCGGTACTGGTGCAGGTCGACGGGTCGGCCGTCGTGGTGGTGAGGTGGATGGCACCCAGCTTCCCGGTGGTTCTGGTGGTGATGCACGGGGTGCTGGCGGACGAGCACGGGTCGTTGGTCGCGGCCGCCGAAGCGGTGTAGCCGAGCAGCGTGCCGGCGCCCAGCGAACCGGGCTGCCACGACACCGCGATGGCCTCGCTCTGCGGTTTCACGGCGGTGACCACCGGCGGCTGCGGCCGGTCCGCCGGCGGCACGGCAGCCGGGGTGGCCGGCGCGGACGGGCTGCTGAGCGGGGAGGTGCCGGCCTTGGTGGTGGCGGTCATGGTGACCGTGTAGGCGGTGCCGTTGGTCAGTCCGTTGATCGTGCAGAGCCCGCTGTGGCTGCTGCTGCTGCTGATCGTGCAGGTCTTTCCGCCCGGGGAGGCGGTGGCCGTGTATTTCGTCGGCGTCTGCCCGCCGGTGTCCGCCGAGATCCAGGACACGGTGATCGCCTTGTCGCCGGCGGTGGCGGTCACGCCGGTCGGCGCCGGCGGGCCGGCGGCGGGGGTGACCGCTGCGGACGGGACGCTGGCGTCCGAGGTGCCGACCGTGGTGGTGGCGGTCACGGCGACGGTGTAGGCGGTGTCGTTGACCAGACCGGTGATCGTGCATGTCGTGGCGATGACGCTGGCGCAGGTGCTCCCGCCGGGCGAGGTGGTCGCGGTGTAGCCGGTGAGCCTCCCGCTGCCCAGATCCACCGGAGCCGTCCACGACACGACGAGCTGCCCGTCGCCGGCGGTGGCGGTCACGCCGGTCGGCGGTAGTGGACCGGCGGCCGGCGTGACCGGCGCGGACGGATCGCTGGCCGCCGAGGTGCCGACGGTCGTGGTGGCGGTCACGGTGACCGTGTAGGCCGTGCCGTTGACCAGACCGGTGATCGTGCATGTCGTCGCGGTGACGCTGGCGCAGGTCTTCCCGCCGGGCGAGGTGGTCGCGATGTAGCCGGTCAGCCTCCCGCTGCCCAGATCCACCGGAACCGTCCACGACACGACGAGCTGCCGGTCGCCGGCGGTGGCGGACACGCCGCTCGGCCGCAACGGACCCGCGACCGGGGTGACCGGCGCCGACGGGCCGCTGGCCGTGGAGGTCCCGACGGTCGTGGTGGCGGTCACGGTGACCGTGTAGGCCGTGCCGTTGGTCAAACCGGTGATCGTGCATGTCGTCGCGGTGCCACTGGTGCAGGTGTTCCCGCCGGGTGAGGTGGTCGCGGTGTAGCGGGTCAGCGTCCCGCTGCCCAGATCCGCCGGGACCGTCCACGACACCGCGATCTCCCGGTCGTCGGCGGTGGCGGACACGCCGGTCGGTGGCAGCGGCCCGGCGACCGGCGTGACCGACGCGGACGGGTCGCTGGCCGCCGAGGTGCCGACGGTCGTGGTGGCGGTCACGGCGACGGTGTAGGCGGTGCCGTTGGTCAGACCGGTGATCAGGCATGCGGTCGTGACGCTGGTGCAACTGTTCCCCCCGGGCGAGGTGGTCGCGGTGTAGCCGGTCAGCGCCCCGCTGCCCAGATCCGCCGGGACCGTCCACGACACCGCGATCTCCCGGTCCCCGGCGGTGGCGGACACGCCGGTCGGCGGCAGCGGCCCGGCCGGTGACGGGAGCGGCGGCATGCCCACCGGCGACGACCGGTCCGTGATGCTGCCGTCACCGAGCTGACCGGTCTCGTTGAGTCCCCAGCAGTAGACCGTGCTGTCGCTGCCCAGCGCGCACGTGTGGTACCAGCCGGCAGTGAGCCGGCTGAGGGTCACCCCGGCCGGGACGGCCACCTCCACCGGGCTCGACCGGTTCACGGTGCCACCGTCGCCCACCTGGCCGTAGTACCCGTACCCCCAGCAGTAGGTCCTGGTGTCGCTGCCCAGCGCGCAGGTGTGGTTGCTCCCGGCGGTGAGCCGGGTGAACGTCACCCCGGCCGGGACGGCCACCTCCACCGGGCGCGACCACCGCGCGGTGCCGCCGTCGCCCAGCTGGCCGGTCTCGTCGAGGCCCCAGCAGTAGGTCCTGGTGTCGCTGCCCAGCCCGCAGGTGTGGAAGCCGCCGGCGGCAAGCTGGGTGAAGGTCACCCCGGGCGGGGCGGCGACCGCCACCGGGCTCGACCGGTTCACGGTGCCGCCGTCGCCCAGCTGACCCATGCCGCCCATGCCCCAGCAATAGGTTCCGGTGTCGCTGGCGAGCGCACAGGTGTGGTAGACGCCGGCGGCGAGCTCGGTGAAGCTCACGCCCGGCGGGGTGGCCACCTCGACCGGGCTCGACCGGTTCGCGGTGGCGCCGTCACCCAACTGGCCGTCGTTGCCGATCCCCCAGCAGTAGGTCCTGGTGTCGCTGCCCAGCGCACAGGTGTGGCGGTCGCCGGCGGCGAGCTCGGTGAAACCGACGCCTGCCGGGCCGGCGACCGCGACCGGGCTCGACCGGTTCGCGGTGGCGCCGTCACCCAACTGACCGTAGTCGCCCATGCCCCAGCAGTAGGCCTTGGCGTTGCTGCCCACCCCACACGTGTGGGCCTGCCCGGCGGTGAGCTGGGTGAAGCTCACCCCGTGCGGTGCGGCGATCGCCACCGGGCCCGACCGGTACACGGTGCTCCCGTCGCCCAGCTGACCCTCGGCGCCCCGGCCCCAGCAGTAGGCCCCGGTGTCGCTGAGCAACGCGCACGTGTGACCGTTCCCGGCGGCGAGCTGTACCACCCGGCTGCCCGGCGACCGGGCCGCGGCCGGCGCGGCGACCATCGCCGCCAGCAGCACGACTGCCCCGGCCGTCACCACTGTCCTGCTGATCACACCGCTCGCCATGACAGCCCCGCAGACCGTTGATCGCGTTTCACCCGGACTCATCCGTCCAGCGGATTATTGGACCGGCGGCGACCCGTTGGGAGGAGTTCGCGGGAAACCGCCCGCCGTCCGGGTGCTGGTTGTACCGAGCGCGGCAGGCGGGGGTGGATGCTCTAGGCGCGGCCTCGCGGCAGGCAGCACTTCTTGTACTTGGTGCCGGATCCGCACCAGCACGCCCCGTTGCGCTCCGGGGGCCACGGGATCGGCCCGCTGCCCGTGGCGATCTGCCGCGCGTACCGGGCGCGGACCTCGGCGTCGGCCGGATCACCGTCGCGGCCGGCCGCCTTGCGCAGGCCCTCGGCCGAGCCGCGCAGCGCCGCCAGGTTCGCCTGGCCGGCGGCGGACAACCGGGCCAGCAGCCCCTCCAGCCGGGCCCGGTGCGCGGTCCAGTCCGCGCCGTACGCGTCCGCGAGCCCCGGCCACTCGGCGAGCACCTTGCCCAGCTCGCTCTCCGGGAAGAACAGCAGCTGGTCCCCGGTCGTCGCGCCGGCGCCGGCGAGCCTGTCCTCCAGTCGTTGCGCCAGGTTGTCGTGCGCGTCGTGCGGGAGGTTCAGCGCGTGCCGCACCCGGTGGCGCTGCTGCAGCAGGAACAGCAACTGCCCGGCCTCGTCCGGCCCGGACGGCTCCGGCCCGCGCTCGGCCAGGGCCGCCTGCACCGCTTCGCTCAGCCACTGCTCGGCGACCCGTAGCCGGCCGCCGATCTCCAGGGCCACGCTCAGATACGCCGGCGCGTCCGGATACTGCTCCAGGGTCGGCCGCAACGCCTCCAACTCGGCCATCGCCTCGTCGCCGCGACCGATGTGGAACAGCAGCCGGGCGCGCACCGCACGGGCGCCGGCGGCCGGGCTGTCCTGCCGGTCGCCGTAGGTTTCCACGGCCCGCTCCGCATAGCGCAGGGCGGCCTCGAACCGCGACCGCGTCTCCGCGATCTCGGCGGCGAGCACGAGCGCGGCCCCGGCGTCGGCGGGATCGGCGAGCCGCCCGTTCTCCGCGGCCTCGGCCAGGTCGGCGGCCAGCCCGAGCGGGTCCGCCTCGCCGAGCGCGGTCTGCCGGATCTCGAGGAGGTCTGCGCTGGTGAGTTCAGCTTTCAAAGGCACGACGACACAGTACGTCGACTCCCACCGACGAAAGCACCAAAAAGGTCAAAGAGGTCAAACCTCGTACGCCGCCAGCACCGCCGCCGTGACCGCCTCCACGGTCAGGCCCGGCGCGGTGTCCTCGATCGCCCCCACGGTGCCCGGATCGAAGTCATAACCCAATCGGCGGTACGCGGGTGTCAGCACGCCCCGCAGCCGATCCGCGCCGCGGACCTGGATCACGGTGCTGAACAGCCAGCCGTCCCGGGTGACCCGCTGCGCCGAACCGGCGATCTTGGCCGCGCCCACGTGCAGGCTGTACTCGCCGGGACAGTACTCGCCGGGCACCGGCCCGATCCGGGCGTCGACCCCGAGCCCGGCCAGCAGGGCCGCGTGCATCGCCGCGTACCGCTCGAAGCGTTCGGCCGGGGCGGGCGCCTCCGGCCCCGAGCGGTGCACGTGGTCGATCACCACGCTGCCCGGGTGGTATGCCGCGAGGCTGCCGCCCTGGGGACGTACGACTGGGTCGAAATCGGATGCGCGGACCGCGAGCAGCGCACGGTCGTAACCCGGCCGCAGCGTGTCCCGGCGGCTGAACGCCGCGGTCGGCGCCGGCGAGTAGACGCGCAGGATGTCCCGCGCGTCGCCGAGGCCGTCGCGGAGCAGCCGGGGCCCGAGCGCGGCATCCTGCGCCGGGCCGCCGACGTCGCCGGTGAACAGGATCACAGTCGGGCGATCACCGAAGCCGGGTTCTCGATGGCATCGGCCACCGAGCGCATGAAGCCGGCCGCCGTGCCGCCGTCGCACACCCGGTGGTCGAAGACGAAGCTCATCTGGGTGATCTTACGAACGCACAGCTCGCCGTCGACCACCCAGGCTCGATCGATCATCCGGCCGAACCCCAGGATCGCCACCTGCGGGTGGTTGATGATCGCCGCGCTGCCGTCGACCCCGAGGCTGCCGTAGTTGTTCAACGTGAAGGTGCCGTCCGGGCCGCTCACCCGCCCGGTGCGGGCATCCGCGGTGATCCGCCGGATCTCGTCGCCGAGCCGCGCCGTGGTCATCGTCTCCGCACCGGCGACCGCGGGCACGACCAGGCCGCGCTCGCCCTGCACGGCGATGCCCAGGTCGATCCGATCGTACTGGACGATCTCCTGCCGCTCGGCGTCGAACCGGGCGTTGAGCACCGGGAACTCGCGCAGCGCGGCGACCGTGAACCGGGCCAGATAGGCGAGCAGGCCGGGCCCGCCGGGGTTGCTCTCCCGCAGCCGCCACAGCTCCGTGGCATCGACGTCGACCCACACCGTGGCCTCCGGGATCTCCGCGCGGCTGCGGGTCAGCGCGGCCGTCACGGCCTTCCGGAAACCATTGAGGGGTACGCGTTTCACCCCCTCCGCCGCGGCCGGCACCGCCGCCGCGGGCGCGACGGCCGGGCGGGCCGCCGCGCGTTCCACGTCCGCCCGGGTGATCACCCCGCCGCGCCCGGTGCCCTGGACCGTGCCCAGTTCCACCCCGGTGGTCCGCGCCAGGTTCCGCACCAGCGGCGAGATGACCTGCGGCGGCCGCGTGTGACCGGAATTGGTCAGGATCGGGCCGCGCGGCCGGCGCCGCCGGGTGGTGGTCGTGGCGGCACCGGACGTCCCGTAGCCGATCAGCACGTTCCCCGAGCCGGCCCGCTCCTCCTCACGGTAGGTTTCCGTCGCCGTGGCCACCTCCTCCACGGTGATCAGCGGCTCGCCGACCGCCAGGGTGCTGCCGGCCGCGGCGTGCAGCGTGGCGACCCGCCCGGCGAACGGGGTCGGCACCTCCACCACCGATTTGGCCGTCTCCACCTCGGCCACCACCTGGTCGACGGCGACCGTGTCCCCCTCGGCGACCAGCCACTGCACGACCTCCGCCTCGGTCAGGCCCTCCCCGAGGTCCGGCAAACGAAAGATCATCACTGCTCCCAGTTGAGGTCGTCGACGGCGTCGAGCACCCGGTCCACGCCGGGCAGCTGGAAGTGCTCCAGCTTCGGCGGCGGGTACGGGATGTCGAAGCCGGTCACCCGGCGGATCGGTGCGGCCAGGCTGGTGAAGCAGCGCTCGGTGATCCGGGCGACGACCTCGGCGGACACCCCGGCGAAGCCGGCCGACTCGGCCACCACCACGGCCCGCCCGGTCGACGCGACCGCGGCGCACACCGTGGCGTCGTCGAACGGCACGATCGACCGCAGGTCGACCACCTGCAGACTGCGTCCCTCGACCTCGGCGGCCGCGGCGGCCTCCAGCGCCACCGGCACCGAGGGTCCGTAAGCGATCAGGGTCGCGTCGGTGCCCGCGCGGCGGATGACGGCACTGCCGATGCCGGGCGCACGGACCGGGAACTCGATCTCCTCCTTGCTCCAGTAGAGCTTCTTCGGTTCCAGGAAGACCACCGGGTCGGGATCCTCGATGGCGGCCCGCAGCAGCGCGTACGCGTCGCCCGGCGTAGCCGGCGCGACGACCTTCAGCCCCGGCGTGTGCGCGTAGTACGCCTCCGACGAGTCGCAGTGGTGCTCCACCCCGCCGATCCCGCCGGCGTACGGCACCCGGATCACCATGGGCAGCGACACCCGTCCGCGGGTCCGGTTCCGCATCTTCGCCACGTGGCTGACGATCTGCTCGAACGCCGGATAGGCGAACGCATCGAACTGCATCTCGACGATCGGGCGCATGCCGTTCATCGCCATCCCGACGGCCATCCCGACGATCCCGGACTCGGCCAGCGGTGTGTCGAAACAGCGCGTGTCGCCGAACTCCGCGGTCAGCCCGTCGGTGATCCGGAAGACCCCGCCGAGCGCACCGACGTCCTCCCCGAACAGCACCACCGTCGGGTCGTCCGCCATCGCGTCGCGCAACGCCTGGTTGAGGGCCTGGGCCATGGACAGTTTCTCGTGGACGACGGTGGCCATCAGAGGGCTCCTTCCCGGCTGAGCTCGTCGGCGACCAGCGCGGCCTGTTCCCGCAGTTGCGGGGTGGGGGTGGCATAGACGTACGCGAAAAGGTCGTCGGGGTTGGGGGTGACGTCCCGATGCAGCCCGTCGCGCAGGTGCGCGGCCGCCCGCTCGGCGTCCGCGGTGAAACCGGCCTCGATCTCGTCGGTGAGCGCACCCCGATCCCGCAGGTGGGTGCGGAGCCGGGTGATCGGATCGCGCTCCACCCACGCGGCGACCTCGGCCTCGTCGCGGTAGCGGGAGGCGTCGTCGGCGTTGGTGTGCGCCTGCATCCGGTAGGTGTGCGCCTCCACCAGCTGCGGCCCCTCGCCGGCCCGGGCCCGGGCGACCGCCGCGCCCAGCACGCTGAGCAGCGCGGCCACGTCGTTGCCGTCGACCCGCTCGCCGGGAATGCCGTAACCGATGCCCTTGTGGGCCAGCGACGGGGCGGCGCTCTGCCGGGACAGCGGCACACTGATCGCGTACTCGTTGTTCTGCACGAAGAAGACCACCGGCGCGTGGAAGACCGCGGCGAAGTTCAGCGCCTCGTGGAAGTCGCCCTCGCTGGTGCCGCCGTCACCGCACATCGCCATCACCACGGTCGGCTCGCCGCGCAGCCGGGCCGCGTGCGCCACCCCGACCGCGTGCGGCAGCTGGGTGGCCAGCGGGGTGGCGTGCGGGGCCACCCGGTGCTCGTAGGGGTCGTACCCGCAGTGCCAATCGCCCTTGAGCAGGCTGAGCGCCTCCACCGGGTCGACACCCTTGACCACCGCGGCGACCGTGTCCCGGTAGGTCGGGAACAACCAGTCGGTCGCGTCCAGCACCTGCGCCGCGGCCACCTGGCAGGCCTCCTGCCCGTGCGACGACGGGTAGACGGCCAGCCTCCCCTGCCGGACCAGGGCGTACGCCTGGTCGTTGAGCCGCCGCGCGGTGATCAGCGCGGCGAGCGAACGGAGCAGCACGGCGTCTTCGGGCACCTCGCCGACGGCGGCGCCGCTGGGAGCGATCAGGGTCACCGGGCTGTCGGACGGCAAGAGCCGGCGGGGGTCAGGCGTCATGCCGATATCGTGTGTCGCCGGTCACCTATGTTCCATAATCTGAGACAGATCGAGAAAATTGCGTTCCGCGGGCGGCTCCGCAGAGCCAACCGTCCAACCGGACGGCCCGCCGGACCCAGAGACGGAGACAGGTGGCCAGCGACCTCGACGACATCGACCGGCGCATCCTCGCCGAACTCACCCGGGACGGGCGCCTGCCGATCCGGCAGCTCGCCGAGACCCTGCACATCTCGCGGGCCAACGCGTACGCCCGGGTGCAGCGTCTGCGCGAAGCCGGCGTGATCCGCGGCTTCCGCGCCGAGATCGACCACGTCGCGGCCGGCATGACGACATCGGCGTACGTCACCGTCAACCTGCACCAGGCCGAATGGCGCGAGGTCGGCGAACGCCTCCGGCACCTGCCCGGCGTCGTGCACATCGCCCTGGTCGGCGGCGAATTCGACGTGATCCTGCTGGTCCGCGCCCGGGACAACACCGACCTGCGACGACTCGTCCTCGACGAGATCCAGGGCATGCCCGGAGTGGTGAACACCCGGACCCTTCTGGTCTTCGAGGAGTTCGACCTCGCCTGACCGCGCACCTAGGATCGCGGCATGAGCATTCCCGCGGAGATCATCGCGAGCAAGCAGATCAGCCTGACCACGTTCCGCAAGGACGGCACGCCGGTCCCCACCGCGGTCTGGCACGTGGCGTCCGGCGACACCATCACCACGGTCTCCGCCGCGGCCGCCGGCAAGGTCAAGCGGATCCGCAACAACCCGCGGGTCGAGATCACCGCCTGCGACGTCCGCGGCAACGTCCCGCCCGGCGCGCAGACCATCGCCGGGACGGCGGTGCTGCTCCCGGATTCGCAGACCGACGCCGCCCGGCGGCTGCTGGAGAGCCGTTACGTCACGGCCCGGATCGGTGGCACGCTCGCCCGGCTGTTCCACATCAAGCGCCCGGCCGCCATCGGCATCGTCATCACCGTGTGAGCGGCCGCCATCGTCGCCCGCATTTCGGCGATCACCACCCGTCAATGGATCAGACCTTTAAGGAATCGTCGTGAAAGCATTCCGCGAAGCGGTCGAGGCGCGCGACAGCGCCGCCATCGAAGCCCTGCTCGCCGACAACGTCGTCTTCACCAGTCCGGTCGCCCACAAGCCCTATCCCGGAAAGCCGGTCACCGCCGCGATCCTGCGCGCCGTCCTGCGCGTCTTCGAGGATTTCCGGTACGTCACGGAACTGGCCGGCTCCGACGAGCGCGACCACGCCCTGGTCTTCCGGGCCACCGTCGGCGGCCGGGAACTCACCGGCTGCGACTTCCTGCACCTGAACGCCGACGGCCTGATCGACGAGTTCATGGTCATGGTCCGTCCGCTGTCCGCCGCGCAGGCCCTGGCGGAGGCCATGGCCGCCCAGTTCCCGCAGATCCAGCAGGAGGCCGCCCAGGGCTGACCGACGGTCAGCCGCCGGTCCGGGCCCCTCCCCGCGGTCTCGGCCCGCGGTGCCTCAATCGTCGCTGTACTTCTTCACCGTCGCGGTGATCAGCGAGCCCTTCCGGACCCTGGAGCCGGCTTTGCGGTCCTGCGCCAGCACGACCCAGTTCGCGTCGATCACCGGCAGGCGGTGGGCGCCGGTGTCGTCCTTGGCCGGGGCGACGATCAGGCCGGCGGCGCGCCAGATGTCCTGGGCTGACTGGTAGTCCCGCCCGACCCCGTCGGGCACCCTGACCATGGCCGGAGCCTTCCTGGTGGCCGGTTTCCGGGAGGCCTCCCGGGTCGGCGTCGCGGTCGCCGGGTCCGGAGTCGCCGGGACGGCGACGGTCGCGGCGGCCGGCCGCACCGAGGCGGCCGCCGACGTCTGCTCACCGCGGGAACAGGCCCCGGCCAGCCCGACGACGACAATGACCACCAGCGCGCCCCCGAGACGAGCCAATCGCCGTTTCCGCTGCTTTTCCATGCACTTTCCTAGCCTTGCAACGCCGTTTCCCAGCCCGATTCTATAAGGCCGCCACGGCCTCGTCCGGTCCCGATGCCGAAACTTTGGTATATGAATCATCGACTTTGGACGGATGCGCCGAAGGGGCCGTTGCCGGGAGATTGTTCCCATGGCGGCCACACTCCGACGGGCACTCGGCAGCCCGGCCCTGCGCATCCTGGTGCTGGCCCCGTTCTTCGGCGAGGGCCTGTCCGGCTCCAGCCCACCGCTGGACCTGCTGATGCCGGGGAGGCTCGCTTTCATGATGGCGCTGTACGGGTGCGGCGCCCTCGTGTGCCGCGACATCGCCCACCGGTTCCGGCTGGGCTTGCCCGGCCTGATCCTGCTCGGCGTCGCCTACGCCATCTGGGAGGAGGGCCTCGTCGACCGCTACTGGTTCCTCCCGGCCTTCTGGACCGATTCCGGCATCGGCTCCTACAGCGTCGTCGGGCACACCAACCTGCTGCTCGCCGCGCACCTCACCGTCTTCCACACCACGATCAGCATCGGCGCCGCGATCCTGGTCGTGGAGGCGCTCGTCCCCCGGGCCCGCGACCGTCCCTGGGCCTCCCGCCCGGCCCTGGGGCTGACCGGCCTGACGCTGGCCGCCACGCCGCTGATCTACGGTGAGTTCGCCCAGCGGCCGCCGGCCGCCGTCCTGGTCGCCACCGGCGCTCTGCTGATCGCCGTCATCGCGCTCGCCTTCCCGGTCGGCCGCCGCCGGCCCGGCGCACCCCCTGCCGCCGCCGGCCACTCACCGCGCCGGCGGACGCCGACCCGCCGGGACGACGGATCCCGCCCCCGAGGACGGCTCGGGGCGATCGCCTTCACCGGGGCGGCCGCCCACTGGATCCTCACCTACGCCGTGCCCGGGACCGGTCTGCCCTGGCCCCTCGGCCTGTCCCTGGCTCTGCTCCCCGTCGTCGTCGCCGCCCTGCTGCTCGCCCGGCTCGCGACCACGGGCCCGTACGGAGCCGACGGCCTTCGCGTGATCATCGGCCTGCTCACCTTCTTCGCCCTCCTCGACCTGCTGGTCGCCGCGCTGGGCCGCTACGACATGCTGCTCAGCGCTGCACTCGCCGCCTGGCTGGCGCGCCACCTGCACCACCGGCAGGCCGCCGGCCACCCGGGCCCGCCACGTGGCGTGAGCTCGGTAACGTCCGGGTGTGAATCGACGGGGATGGGTCCTGATGTTCATCGCCGCCAGCGTCCTGGCTCTGGTGGCGCTCGCCTCCAACGTGACGACGGTGAGCCAGCTGGAGGGTAGGGCGAACACCCTGTTGGCCGCTCGGATGACCCTCAGCGAGCTGGTCAACGCGGGAGCACTCTGGGCCGGGCTGGGCGTGCTGTCCGGGTGGCTCGTCCGCGGCCGCGCCCAGGCCGTCGTCGCCGGCATCATCGCACTGCTCACCGCCTGCGTGGTGCACTACGGCGTGGGCCTCGCCCTGGGCATGTTCGATGCGGGCGTCTGGGCGGACAACTCCTCGTGGTTCCTGGCCGCGGTGATCCTGGGCGGACCGCTCGGCCTGGTCGGCGCGATCGCCCGTCGGCCGGACGGCTGGGGCATCGGGGCCCGGCTCGTCGTCCCCGTCGGAGCCGTGATCCAGCCGTTCTACCTGGGGTTGTTCACCACCCCCGCGGCCCTGCCCTGGCCGGACCGCGCGGCCGATTTCATCACCGGGCTGACACTGGTGACAGCCGGCGCGACGGGCGGCTTCTGGATCCTGGCCACCGGCCGGCGACAGCGCGGCAGTGGCGAGCCGTGACCCGGGCGCGTGGAGCCGGTTCTCCCTGACCGCACCGGCCGCCGGGTGTCCCCTACCGGTGGGCGAGGCGCCGCAGCGCGGTGACATAGCGATCGGTCGCATACTGCTGGACCAGGCGGGTGACCGGGCCGCCCACGCGCGCCATCAGCGACGCCGGCCGGCTGAAGGCCCGGACCCGGAAGCGGACCTCTCCGGTCCCGGTGACAGCCAGCATGAACGCCTCCTCACCCGTCTCCGGATGACCGGGCAGCGTCCCGTAGGCGAAGCCACACCGATCCGGTTCGTCGACCGCGTACACCACCCGGCACGGAATGGCGAGACCGATCAGGCTCCCGCCGACCCGCAGGACCACGTTGACCCCGGCCGCGGCCCGCCCGTCGGCGTGGACCACGGTGAGCCCGGCCTCCTCATGCATCCGCCAGCCGAGCAGGGCGGCCCCGGCCCGCCGGAAGACCTCCGGGCCGTCTCCCAACCGCACGTCACGCGTCACGTGCCCGTAGCCCTCCGGCATCGACTCAGCCCGGGTGGCACCGACCTCCCGATAGGTCAAGGAGGCAGCGCCCAGCTCAGAACCCATTGCCCGCCGCATCCCGCCACGCTACTGCCCCGCCCGGTGACGTGCTCAGCTGCGGTGGTTACGCCCCCTCGTCCACGGCCAACCCCACCAGGTAGCCGACGAACGTGAGGTCACCCCGGTCCTGCCCCGCCACCGCGGTGTTCCGCACCGATACCGTGGTCCCGGACCCGGCGACCGGATGGAGCCCGTTGACGTCCGGCGACAGCGGGGCGTACCGGCAGTGCACCGCCTCGATCGACACCACGGTCCCGACCGTCGGCGGCACGCCTTCCGGCTCGTTCCCGTGATGCTCCTCCGCCTTGTCGACACTGCCGGCCAGGCCACCGCCCAGGAAACTCGCCAACCACTCGCGATCGAGATCCCGCAGCACCCAGGAAACCTCCTGGCCCACCGCGAACGGCTCTCCGCAGCATTCCAGCTGCCAACCGTCCACCCACACCGTGACCACCGGAGCCCCCATCCCTCGCACCGGCCGACACCATCACCATCCGGCCGCCAGGGCAAGGCGATTGCGGGCTGGAGCGGGCGGCAGCGTGCGCTACCTCCGGAGCGCTCGCCACCACTGTTCGTCGACGGTCAGTTCGTGCGTCTCCAGCAACGCCCGCTCGAACGCACGAGGGTCGACGGGCCGAGCAGGGCCTCGACGAGTGATCGCGAGGATCTCCTCCGGTAGGTGGACATCATGCGACTCCACGTAGTGCACCAGGCCCGCCGGCCAGATCAGATGTTCGCCGTCGGTCAGTTCCGTGCTTCCGTTGCCCACCCCGCATAGGTGGCACACCGAAATACCGGACATGGCGACGACCACGGTCCCCGAACGGAGATACGCGATGACCGCGTCCCGCTCCTGCGCCGCGACGTCTGCGCACACGAAGTCGCGGACATCCGGCCAGCCGTCCGGCGCCGCCGGATCGTCCCAGTAGCCGACCAGCCGCAGCGACTTCTGAGTCACCGGATCCCTCCGCCCACGAGCCGCAGAGTACCGGCCAACGGCGACCTACCTGCATCCACCCGACCGCAGGCGGCGATGGATGGCGGTGGCGAATCCGAGGTCACGCCGGGTGGGCTGGTAGGGATCCGGCAGGTGTACGCGGTCGGCCGGCACAGTGCGGGCAGCCTTCCGTTGGACGGCCGGTCAGGATGTCCGCTGTAAGACTGGCGGGGTGATCTCTTTTGCCAGTGACAATCACAGTGGGGCGCATCCTGAGGTGCTGGCCGCTCTCGCGGACGCCAATCAGGGGCATGCGGAGAGTTATGGGCGGGACCCGTTGACCGCCCGCCTGCAGGACGTCTTCCGCGACCATTTCGGCCCGACCGCCACCACCTATCCGGTGGTCACCGGCACCGGGGCGAACGTGGTGGCGCTGCAGGCCGCCACCGACCGGTGGGGTGCGGTGATCTGCGTCGACACCGCGCACATCCACGTCGACGAGTGCGGCGCGCCGGAACGGGTCGGCGGGCTGAAACTTCTGCCGGTGCCGGCCGTGCACGGCAAGCTGACCGTGGCGGCGATCCGGCGGGAGGCGTGGGGTTTCGACGATGAACACCGCGCCCGGCCGCAGGTCGTGTCGCTGGCCCAGGCCACCGAGTCGGGGACCGTCTACACCCCGGACGAGGTGGGCGAGATCGCCGCGTTCGCGCACGAGCATGGCATGGTCGTGCACCTGGACGGCGCCCGGATCGCGAATGCCGCCGCCCATCTCGGGGTGCCGCTGCGGGCGTTCACCACCGACGCCGGAGTGGACATCCTGTCGTTCGGCGGTACGAAGAACGGCATGCTGTTCGGGGAGGCGGTGGTGGTGCTCGATCCGCGGCTGGATCGGGGGCTGGAGCATCTGCGCATGTCGTCGATGCAGCTGATGTCGAAGATGCGGTTCGCCTCCGCCCAGTTCCTGGCGCTGCTGCAGGGTGATCTGTGGCTGCGCGGCGCCCGGCACGCCAACGCGATGGCCACCCGGCTGGCCGACCGGGTGCGGGACCTGCCGGGGCTGACGATCGACCGCCCGGTGCAGGCGAACGCGGTGTTCGCGCGGCTGCCCGCGGACGCCCTGGCCACGCTGCACGAGCAGTTTCTCTTCCATGACTGGCCGAGTGGCGAGGCGCGGTGGATGACGTCGTTCGACACCACCGCGGCGGATGTCGACCGGCTGGCAGACGCCATCCGGGCGGCGTGCCCAAATCGGGTGAATTACTCCCAACGGTGACACCAAACGGGCTCGGAGGGCGGAGGATGGCGCGCAATGAGACCGAAGCTGCTCGCGGCCCTCGCCGCCCTCACCGTGACCCTGCCGATCGGATCGTCCGCGCAGGCCGCGCCCGACCCCGCGCCGAACGGGCGGATCTCGCTCGCCGACCTGCGGGAGGCGACGCTCGACGTCCCGGCCTGGCCCGCGGACAACGTGCGGGGACCGTCTGGGCGCCTGCACTTCCACCGGGGTCAGGTGCCGGTCGAGGGAGGGAGCGTGGCGGAGGGGCAACCGCCGTACGGTGACTCGATCCTGATCCTGTCGGTCGCCTATGGCGACGTCGATCATGACGGTGCGGACGAAACCATCGTCACGTTCGGTTGTCTCATCGAGGGCGGCAGCAAACAGGTCGTGGTGTACGACCGGGACGCCACCGGCGCGATCATCTCCCTCGGGCGGGTGGCGGCGACCACCGGACCGGTCCGGGACATCCGCGCGGACAGCCCGAAGGTGACCGGCGGGGTGCTGACCACGGCCGTCGCCGACTATCAGCGGTGCTGCGACGACCGTACGCCGCAGATCTGGCAGACCCGCGGCTACGCCCTGCGGAGCGGCAAGTTCGTGCAGGTCAGCGGCCCACGAAGGATGCCGGTCAACCCGCACGTGACGGACGCGTCGATCACCGCCGGTCCGCTGACGCTCGGGCCGGAGAAGGACGGTTTCCGGTACGGCACGACCATCGTGACCGTGACCCGTCACCGGGGTGCGCGACCGGAACAGTTCACCCTCTCGTTCTTCCCGCCGGAGGGCCTGGAACGCTCCGGCGCCGGCTGGCCGAAGGTCACCGAGGAGCCGGACTGGTTCCGGGTGACGGTCCCGGCCCCGCCGTCCGACGACACCGTCAGCTACCCGTTCACCTTCCGGCGCCCGGCCGCGGCCACCGGCGGTGAGCTGGACATCGAGCTGGGCACGGTGCCGGAGATGGGCCTCGCCGTCCCGTGGACCGCGGACGCGGCGGCGCCGATTCGTCCGTAGGGCTCACGCCGGGGGCTCAGCGTCCGATGGTCATCCTTGATGGCTGCGACGCTGGGCTCCCGCAAGCGGAAGATCGATCGGACCGTCCGGATGACGGTGTTCCTGATCGGTGTGCTGGTGCTGATCTCCAGCGTGGTGACGAGCGTGCTCGCGGTGCGCCGCGGCCGGGTCGACGCGCAGGACCACGCGCTCGACGTCACCCTGGGGCGTCAGGTGGAGGCTCTGCAGAACTACTTCGAGCGGGCCCGCGCGATCGACGCGGTGCTCGCCGACAACCCGGTGTTCAGCGACTACTACGCGGCACCCGCCACCCCCGCCAAGCTGCGCCGGGTCAACGAGGCGCTCGGCTACCTGGAGACCCTCTTCCCCGGGCGGATCGGTGAGGCCTGTTTCATCGACAGCAGTGGCACCGAGATCGCCCGGGTCGTCGACAGCACCCCGGCCGGCCCTGACGACCTGTCGCGGGACGAGGACGACAACGCCTTCTTCGCGCCCACCCTGGCGCTCGAACCGGGCCAGGTGTACCAGGCCAAGGAGTACGAGTCGACGGACACCCACAACGCGGTGATCTCGAACTCGACGACCGTGCGGGCCGCCGGGCACACCGGGATCGTGCACTTCGAGATCGCCCTGGACAGTTTCCGGATGGCCGGCACCACCGGCTCGATCGCCGCGTCGATCGTCGACGCGCAGACCGGCCACGTCCTGGTCGACACCCGCACCGGCAGCATCCCCGCCGCCCTGCCGCCCGGCGCCGGCGATCACGGTGTGACCACGCTGGGCGGGCGGCGGATCGCGTACCAGCGGATCCACGCCACCCGCGGCAACGCCAACGACTGGTATCTCGCGGTGTCCGCGCCCGCCTTCGGCCGCGGCTGGACCCACGGTCTCAGCATCGGATCGCTCGCGCTGCTGCTCGGCGCGCTGCTGATCATCCTGATCTCCGCCGTCAGCGGCTGGCGGTATCTGACCGCGGTCCGCCGGTCGGCCACCTACGACCGGCTCACCGGCCTGCCGAACCGCACCCTGCTCGCCGACCGTCTCGGCGCCGCACTGGACGGCGGGCAGCGGGCCGCCGTGCTGCTGTTCGACCTGCAGGGCTTCAAGGATGTCAACGACCTGCTCGGCACCCGGCACGGCGACCTGTTGCTGACCCAGGTCGCCCGGCGGCTGTCCGCGGCGGTGCCGTCCGGCGCGCTGCTGGCGCGGGTCGGCGCCGACGACTTCGCGGTGCTGCTGCCCGGCGGCGACCTCGCCGGGGCGCACCGGGTGGCCGACGACCTGCTGCAGGTTCTGCGGCCGGCTTTCACCCTCGGCGACGTCAGCCTGGACGTCGAAGTCAGCGCCGGGATCGCGGCCGGGCCGGGGCACGGCGACGACGCGGAGACCCTGCTCCGGCACGCCGGCAGCGCCCTGCAACTGGCCACCGAACAGGCCACCGGTGTGCACGAGTACGAGCCCGGGCAGGACGCCGACCCGGCGCACCGGCTGCAGCTGCTCGCCGACCTGCGCCGCGCGCTGGACACCGACGACCAGCTCACGGTCCACTACCAGCCCAAGATCGAGCTGGACGGGGAGCGGGTGGCCGGCGTCGAGGCGCTGATCCGCTGGGAGCACCCGGACCGGGGCCGGATCCCCCCGGACAGCTTCATCCCGATCGCCGAGACCACCAGCCTCATCCACCCGCTGACCACCCGGGTCCTGGAGATCGCCGTCCGTCAGGCGGCCGCGTGGCGCCGCGACGGCCGGCTCCTCCCGGTCGCCGTCAACCTGTCCACCCGCTGCCTGCTCAACCCGAGCTTCCCCGATCAGATCTTTCAATTATTGCGGTCGTACGACGTTCCGGCCGCCGTGCTGGAGCTGGAAGTCACCGAGAGCCTGGTGATGACCGACCCGGAGCGCTGCCTCGCGGTCCTGCACGCCCTGCACGCGGGCGGCATCCGGCTGTCGGTCGACGACTTCGGCACCGGCCACTCGTCGATGAGCTACCTGCAGCGCCTGCCGGTCGACGAGTTGAAGATCGACAAGTCGTTCGTCCAGGGGATGGCGACCAGCCACGGCGACGCGGTCCTGGTGCGGACGGCGGTCAGCCTCGGGCACAACCTGGGCCTGTCGGTCGTCGCCGAGGGTGTCGAGGACGCGACGGCGGTCGCGGCGCTGCGTGAACTCGGGTGCGACATCGCCCAGGGCTACCACTACGCCCGGCCGATGCCGGCCGCCGACTTCGACCGCTGGCACGCCGCGTTCCTGGGGAAGCAGGCCGCCGACCTGCAAGTTGCACAGTAACGTGCCATTCTCGAAGTTACGTCGTAAAACATCGATCGACGCCGGTGGAGGGGTTAGCCTCGGGGAGCGTTCTGGCGGGCGTACGACGGCCCGGCCACCGGTTGCGGTGACCGGGCCGTCGACCGAGCTCAGGGGCGCGGAACGGGGAACTCACCCTTCGCGACACCGTCGAGGAAGCAGTCCCACTCGGTGGCGTCGAAGATCAGCGGCTCACGATCCGGATTCCGCGAGTCCCGGATCGCGACGAAGCCGTCAACCTGAGCGATCTCCACGCATCCGCCGTTGGCGTTGGACTTGGTGGACTTGCGCCACTGCGCGTCGGCAAGATTGACGTGGTACTTGTCCATCGATGGCTCCTACTACTGCGGTACGAGCTGGCGGGCGACCGCGGCGATCAGCTCACGGGACTCCTGCTTACTGAGTGCCGCCGCGGTGATGTGGTTCAAGGAGACGTTACTCCGCGCCAGATCGTCTTCCCGTTCGAGGTAAAGGTTGCCTGCCTGGGATTCCACGTAGGCGACCGGACTGTGCAACTCTTCCGCGAACTCGAACAACGTCAAGGCGCCCAGCGTGCCCGGGTAGCTGCCGTTGGCGAACGGGACCACCTGGACGGTCACCCGCTTCGGCAGGCGCAGCAGGTGGTTGAGCTGTTCCGCCATCACCTGCGGACTCCCGATCTGCCGGCGGAGAACGGCCTCGTCGAGCACGACCCAGATCTCCGGCGGCTCCTCCAGGAAGACCCGGTCCTGCCGCTCCAGGCGAATCCGGACTTGTCGGTCTACTTCAGTATCCGGCATCGAGGGATTGGAGGCCTCGGTCAAGGCGTGGGCATAAGCCTCGGTCTGGAGCAGACCGTGAACCATGAGCGGCTCGAAGATCCTGATTTTGGTGGCGGCACTCTCCAGACCCAGAAAGGTGGAGAACGGAGCGGAGACGGCACCGTATTTCGACCACCAGCCACGCTGGGCGCCGAGGGTGCGCAGCTCTTGCAACTGGCCGCTCAGCGCGTCCGGGGCGCCGTAGAGGACGAGCAGGGCTTCCAGCTCGACCGGTTTCATGCCGACCTCGCCGCCCTCGATCTTCTGGATCTTGCTGATCGAGCAGCCCAGACGGTTGGCGGCGTCCTGCTGCGACTTGCCGGCGGAGGTGCGCAGCTGACTCAACTGCTCGCCGAGCTGCCAGCGCGGGATGGTCGGGCCGATCGGGCGCGCCATGGCGGACTCCACTTCCCTCGCCGGAATCGATCGAGGACATCGTGCTCGCTTCGTCGGCATACGGCAACGGCGTTAGGTGGAAGATCCATAGTGATGTCCCTCTTTCGAGGAACGAAAAGTTACGGCATAAGATTGACGCCCCCTGAAGGCAGTGCCACTCTGGCTATCGCGACCGAGCCGCCCACTCCACAGTCGACGACGATCGCCGATCCCGCGGCGACGAGAGTCCACGACCCCGGTGCCCCGCGGCGGCCGGCAACCACACCCGTGCGGTTCGTTGATCGACAGGGAGCTTCCATGGACGTACAACCGCAATATGAACTGCCGCAACGGCACCATGACCTGACCGGCGGGAAAGGCCGTCGCCATGACACTGCCCCGGCCCGGTGACATCCTCCGCGTCGGCAGCGCGGCCAGCGTGCAGTTCCGGAAACCCATCCTGCTCCGGGTCATCCAGGTGCATGACTGGACGACGTACGACGGCTGGATCTGGATAAGCGGGTACTCCATCGACCCGGCCGGGCGCGCGATCGAGCGGCGCACCATCTTCGTGCAGTTCGACGGCCTGCGGACGATCCCCGCGAACCGGTTGCCGATCGCGGACGCGGCGGACCCCGCCTCCGCGGAATGACCGGCCGCGCTCGACAGTCACGGTCGGGACCGCGCCGGCCCGTGAACCTCAGATAGGCGAATTCACCAAGCCGTCGAGATCATCCTGAGCCTTCCTGGTCTGGGCGTGGTCCGCGCCCAGAACCCGCACCATGTCCTCCACCAGAGCGCGAAGGTCAGCGATGGCATCCGAGGTGTCGCCGGCGACAGCGCGCCATTTCGCCAGTTCAAGGCGGGCCTCGAGGGTGACGGGATGATTCCGGCCCGCCAAGCGAACATAGTCGCGAGTCAGCGCGGTGAACATTTCGACGGCCGGCCGCCCCTCCCCCGCCATTCCTCGGAAGCTGGCAGCGTTCCATCGGGCCGCCAGGGTGTTGCTGTCGTCCGGCCCGAGTTCCCGAGTGAGAGCCGCCACCAGATTGTCGAATTCCCCGGCGCTCCGCAGTGGGTCGCCGGTGTGGCCGCGCCACTTCGCGAGGTTGAAGCGGGCACCGAGGGTGTTCGGGTGGTCGGCTCCCTGAATGCGCAAGCAGTCGACCAACACCGCCTCCAGGTCGGCGATTCCCCCGATCGTGTCTCCGGCGCGCGCCTTGTGCTCGCCGAGGTTGCGGCGGACGTTCAGCGTTTCATCATGATCTTGCCCAAGCGTCCGGACACAATCCCCGACCAGCGCCTCGAAGTCGTCGACCGCGCCCGACATGTCGCCTGAAGCGCCACGACGGACGGCGAGGTAGATGCGGAGTCGCAGCGTGCTCAGGTGGTCGATGCCGACATGCTCGACCGTTCTACGGTAGAGGTGGTCGAGGAAGCTCGTCGACGGTTGCTCGCCCTCACCGGCGATGCGATGCAGGGTGCGGTAGAGCACCGGATGGAGGTTGCCCTCCGGGTCCCACAGATCCAGGTCGGTTGCTTCCACGAGTGCGATCACATTCGCAGCCATCGCATCCTCTCGTCGGCGCATGGTCCTCCACTGTTCGAAGACGGCGTCGGCCAGGCAGGTCGACAGACGCCGACGGGCGTCCGGAGTCAGTGTTTCGCGGACGGCCCGTTGGACCATTGCGTGGATGTGAGCGGTCTCGGTCGCATCGTCGAGGGACAGCAGATTGAACCGAGCCAACAGGCGCAGCGCCTCATCGATCGTGTCGGCGTCGATCTCGCGATCGACCCGCTCGGCGCAGAACGCTGAGACTGACGTGGTTGTCAGGATGCTGATCGGAATGCCGTTCGGATCGAGCAGGGCGGCGAGTTCGAGCACCGGCTGTGCCAAGCCGACCGGGGCCAGTCGCGCGGCCTGCTCGATCGACAGAGTCCAGATCGCCGACATCGGCACCCCCTGCTGGTCAGGCAGGGCGTCCGGGGCCAGGTCTGACAGCCGGCGCCGCCGGCCGGTGAGCAGCTTCCGATACGCGGAGCAGGACGTTCGCGGCCCGCGGTCAAGGATGTAGGCGGCCGCCTGGGCGAGAGCCAACGGATGATGACCGAGAGCGGCGGCAAGGTCGGCGGCGCCGTCGAGAGCTGCCGGGCGGGCCGCCAGCTTCGCCTTCAGATAGACCTCGGCCTCGGCAGGACGGAACACGGTCAGCTCGATCAGTTGTCGCCCGGCCCACAGAGCATTGTCCCGGCGCCGACTGGTCACCACCGTCCGGCCGAAGGCTTCAGCCGGCGGCCACAGGTATCGGAGGTCCGCCGGGTCCGAGACATCATCGAGAACGATCAGCCACCGGTGGCCGTGTGGCTCGGCGAGCCAGGTCAGGAACCGCTGAGCGGCACGGTCCACGTCACCCTCCTCGATGCCGAACACCCTCAGCGCGGCTTCGGCATATCCGGCTACCAGGTTCCGTCGGGAAGTCGCGGTGATCCACACCAGGAGATCGACCTCGCGTTTCCGCCACAAGTCGTGCGCCAGGTGAGCTACCAGTTGCGTCTTGCCGACTCCGCCCATGCCGGTGACCACCTGAGCGACCGTGCCCTCGCGCGATGCCGACGGCCTGGCCAGCGTCTGGTCGGCCGGCCGGCTCTGCCGGCAGTCCGCCTCCGGCGGCACCACCCCGGCCCGGCACGGCCAGGTAACCGGCACCGCACCGCCGGAGAAGTTGTACTGGACGTTGTGGGCACCGAGTTGAAGCGCCTGAGCCGTCGGCAACGGCGGAGGTTCAGGTGGCGTGGTCACCGGGACGGCTCCAGGGTGAGCGGACATGCCAGCATGGACCCGTGCGTAACGAGCAACGCCTACCCACCCGGACGCCCGAGTCCCGGGCATTCGCGGAGCGGGTGCAGGTCGTCATGAATCTCACCTTCCGCCTCAACGCGCTGCCCTTCGACGATCTCGACGGGCGTCGGGCCGTGCTGGCCCAGATCTTCGGCAAGGCGCTGCCGGACTCGCTGACCATTCTGCCGCCGTTCTACTGCGACCACGGTCTGGGCGCCGCATTCGGTGAGCGGGTCTTCATCAACCAGGGCTGCTATTTTCTCGACTTCGGCGGCATCACCATCGGCGATCGGGTGCTGATCGGACCGCGGGTGACGCTGAGCACCGCCGGGCATCCGGTGGCGCCGGGTGAGCGGTTCGATTTCATCACGCACGCCCCGATCGTCATCGAGGATGACGTGTGGATCGGCGCGGCCGTCACCGTCGCTCCGGGGGTGACGATCGGGCGCGGCTCGGTGGTCGGCGCGGGCGCGGTCATCGCCAAGGATGTGCCGCCGCTGAGCGTGGTGACCGCCACCAGTTTCGTCGAGCGCAAACGCCTCGGCGAGTAGATCGGGCGGTCAGAGGTCCTGGCGACCGCGGGACGGCAGCCCCAGCGAGACGGCGATCGGGTTCCACAGGGCCAGGAACTGCTCTTTGGCCACGGCGGAGGACGCGGACTCGTGATCAGCGGCTTGCCGGTAGACCTTGGCGGCCGGGGTGTCGGCGCACCCGGCGCTGTTTCTTTCCCGGGCCCATTTCACATAGGCCACGTCACTGTTCAGCGAGTGCGTGAGCCCGGCACTCAGCGCATCCCGCGCCGCTTCGCCGGACGGGATGGCCGAGAGGTCCAGGCTCGCCAGCGTGGACCGCTGTTCGTCGCGCTCGACGCCCACGGCCTGCAGTCTGCTGACGGCGTCGTCCACCTTCTCGCAGGCGAGCACCGCGATGATCGCGGCGTTCAGCTCGGCCCGGGATGCGCTGCTGCGGTCCAGCAACTGGTTCATGGCGGCGCCCTGGGCCGCCGCGCTGCCGGTGGGTGAGGCACTCGCGTCAGGCGGCGGGCCGCCGGTGGTGGCGGTGCCGGTCGCGTCGGTGAGGCCGGGAAGGGGCAGGGTGGGCTGGTGGCCGCCCGCACCGGCCACCAGCACCGCGCTGCCGACCGCCGCGAACAGCACCGTTGCCAGGCCGGCCAGCAGCGGGGCCAGCGATCGCGACCCGCGGCGCGCCATGGTGGGCCGGGCGAAGGCGAACGTGCCGCGGAACGGGACCGGGTCCGGATGGGGCTGGTCGCCGGTGAAGGCCGGGGTGCGTCGAGCGACCGCGTCCAGGAGCGTGCTGTCAGCCCGCCGAGCCTCCCGGGCCGGGTGGAACGCGGGCGTGGATCTGGCCAGAGCCAACAGCAGTTGACGGCCGAACGACGGGTCCCCGGCCGGCATCAGGCGGTGCCGTCCTCGACCTCGGGTTTGCCGACCTGTCTGAGCATCTTCTCCACCATCAGCGGAGCGGTGATGCCCAGTGAGCCGGCCGCGAACGGCCCGCCGAGCTGACCGTCCGCGCCGAAGACGGCGGCCAGCCCGGCTCCGGCGGCGAGCCGGAGGACCACCGAGAGCAGGTATGCGGGAAGTCTCGGCTCGCCGGGACGCTTCCACGGCAGCGCCTTCGCCCGGCGCAGTGCACCGGCGAGTTCGAGCGCCTCGACGACCGATCCGCCCACCAGAGCCCAGGCGGCAGCGGACAACGGCGGCAGTGCGACGTCCGGCATGGAGAGCACTGTAGCCAAGGGGAATTGATGTTGGTTATCGGCCTGTCGGCGCGATGCGCGCTCCGGTCAGGACGTCAGCGCGTGCCGGATGGGCGGAAGCAGATGTCGTACGCTGCCGGCGTGGTCAGCCTCGCTACCGTGATCAAGCAATGGGGCCGGATCGGGTGTCTCGGCTTCGGCGGCCCCCCGGCGCACATCGCGTTGTTCCGCCAACTGTGCGTCGACCGGCGGCAGTGGATCGACGCGCGGGAGTTCGAGGACGCCATCGCCGCGTGCAACCTGCTGCCCGGGCCGGCCTCGACCCAGCTCGCGATCTACTGCGCGTGGCGGGTCCGGGGCCGGGCCGGCGCCCTGGTGGGCGGCCTCGCGTTCATCGTGCCCGGCCTGGTCGCCATCCTCGCCCTGGCCGCGCTGTTCCTCGGCGACCCGCCGACCTGGGTGCGGGCCGCCGGCGCGGGCGCCGGATCGGCGGTCGCGGCGATCGCCCTGCAGTCCGGGGCGATGCTCGTCCCGGCCAGCTGGAAACGGGCGGTACGCGTGCGGTGGGCGGCATACCTGCTGCTCGGCGCGGTGGCGGCGGCAACCGTCGGGCCGTGGCTCGTACTGGTCCTGATCGCGTGCGGCATCGCCGAGATCGCCGCCCAGCGCCTGCCCGTTTCTGATCAGCGACCGGCGCCGCTGGTCGCGGTCTTCGGCGGCGCGGCGCTGCTCCCGCTGGCGTGGACCGCGCTGAAGGTCGGCGCGCTCTCCTACGGCGGCGGCTTCGTGATCATCCCGCTGATGCAGGCCGACGCGGTCGGGCAGCACCACTGGATGACCGCCGCGGAGTTTCTCGACGCGGTCGCGCTCGGGCAGATCACACCCGGCCCGGTCGTGCACACCGTCGCGGTCGTCGGCTACGCCGCCGCCGGCCTGCTCGGCGGACTGCTGGCCGCGGCCGTCGCGTTCAGCCCGTCGTTCACCTTCATCCTGCTCGGCGCGCACCGCTTCGACCGGCTCCGCGGCAACCGGCGGGTCGGCGCCTTCCTCGACGGCGCCGGCCCGGCCGCGATCGGCGCCATCCTGGGATCCGCGGTCCCCCTCCTGCGCGCCCTCACCGAGCCCTGGCAGTACGCGGTCTTCGCCGGCGCCGCCGCGCTCGCCCTCGCCCTGCGCCGCGGTCCGGTCCTCACCCTGCTCGCGGCCGCCACCGCCGGCGTCGCCATCGTCCTGGCCGGAGGTCCACTCCCGCGATGATCATCCGACCGATGCGCCCCGACGACCTGCTCGCCGTTCAGGACATCGAGCGCTCCGCCGGCGAGCAGTTCCGCGACATCGGCATGCCCGAGATCGCCGACGACGACCCGTTCACCATCGACGAGCTGACCCGCTACCTGCGCACCGGGCTCGCCTGGGTGGCGGCCGACCCCGATGATCGACCCGTCGCCTACCTGATCGCCGACCCGGTCGACGGCTGTCTGCACATCGAGCAGGTGTCGGTCGATCGCCGCCACGCCCGCCAGGGCCTGGGCCGCCGCCTGATCGACCACCTCGCCGCCCACGCCGCGGCCGCGCGGATCCCGGCGCTGACCCTGACCACCTTCACCGAGGTGCCGTGGAACGCGCCGTACTATCGCCGGTGCGGTTTCCGGCAGCTCGGCAGCGCCGAGATCACTCCCGGGCTGCGCGCCGTCCGCGCCCACGAGGCCGCGCTGGGCCTGGACCGCTGGCCCCGCGCCTGCATGCGCCGGACCGTGGAGTGGTCACCGGCCGGAAGCGGCACCTGATCGCCGACCCGAGGGCCTGGTGATGACGCCGACCCCGACGGTGGTGCCGTCCCGAACACACCTCATGGCCATCGGCGTGGCCACCTCCCGGACGATTCCCGAGAGGGCGACATTTTCCGGCTGTATCAGCGCCATCCCATTATCATGCGGCGAAGCGTTGACAGGAGAAGGTGATGGGGCGCGCGACGCTACGCATTCCCCGTGAAGCCGATCACCTTGCGCGCGCCCAACCGATCAATTGTCGACGGCACTCCCGATCCGAGGTTGATCCTCGCTTGTTGTACCGGAGGGCCCGCATTTCGGCGGCCCCTCCGGGTGCCGATACACGTTGACGAGACGTCCGCCAAGAGGATCGCACGCAGTTGCGCCTTCAACACTGTCTCGAGGTGGCTTCGCCGGGCCCATGTGGTGATCGCGCTGGCCGTGGTCGGTGTGTGTACTGCCTGGTTGCTCACCGGCCCCGTATCGTTCCGGATTTCCTGGATGTTCCTTCCCGGGCTTGTCGCCTTGTGGGCATCACAAATATCCGACCGGCTGACACATCGATCGTTGATCGCGCAGCACCCGCGAGTGAACCGTGACGAGGTCGTCCTGGCGGACCTGCATGGTGAGGTCGCTTCCCGGATCCTCGCCCTGAATCCGCAGATTCCCCTTGTGCGTGGACCGGCGGAGAATCCCTGATTTTCGATCGCCTGCCGGTGGCCTCGACCAGGTACCCATCTCGCTACATTGCCCGTGACCCACGCGGCGGCGAAAAGGGTGTCGCGGATGGCCTGCACCTCTCGGGTTCGTCAGATGTCCGTGGGAAGAAGAAAGACGGTTCACGGGCTCGGCCGGGCAGACACGGCCGGGATCGGGTTGTACTCGGGCGGGCCTACTGCGCCGGGTGTGTGTACAGGCTGGTTCGGCAGCCCGTCTCGCCGGGTTCGAGTTGCCTGGCGCGGAAGGCGACCGGCGTCGTCCTACCGTCCGTTTTCCGGATCACGACGGTGCATTCGCGCTCGGCGGCTACACCCACCGCGGCGACCAGGGTGCCCTTGTCGGTGACGGTGTCCACCGTGATGCCCTCATGGGGGAAGGCGGCTCGGACGCGGCCGGCAAGTGTTTCGGGTGTGGCGTCACGGAGCGCGGCGCTCAGTCGGGCCTCGGCGTCGGGCGGCAACTTCAGCGGCGGCGAGGCCGAGGGCGCCGGTGGCGTTGCGACCGCCGGGCAGGCGATTTCGTCATAGCTGGTGTAGCGGTACAACTGAAGGGTGTAGCGGTAGCACCGGGTCAACTCCTCGGTGGGCGCCGAATCGGGCGATCGCACTGCGAAGCGGATGTCGATGGTGGCCTTCTCGTCGGCGAAGACCCGCCCGGACCAGGCCAGCGGTGTCTCGCCGACCTCGCTGTTGCCGCCCTGTGCCGTGGTGGGTATCTCGGTGGCGGCGATGTACTCCGCCTGCCGAAGGCGGTCACGGTAACCGAAGTCGTCATTGAGCCGCCGTGCCGCCTGCTCGGCGTCGCGCGCCGGATACTCGCCCTGGAGCGAGACGGTCCCACAGCCGGCCGACGCCACGCCGGCGGTGACGAGTGCGGCGCCCCATCGCAGGAGCGCTGAGTACCTGATGCCCATGTCCGGGACGGTATCGGGCTCGATCGACAACCGCTATTCGTGCACCAGCACGCAAAGCCGGCCACTCATCCGCCAAGCCGTCAACTCGAGGACAGCACCGGCGCGTTTCTCAAGTCGTCCTCGACATCAACACCGATCAGGGTGCCGATCGCCGCCAACGTCTCGCGGAAGCCCCCGGGGCCCGGCCGGCCAGCGGCTCTCGATGCCGGCCAGGATCAGATCGATGCCGGCGACGAACTGCTCGCGGTCGTCGTGGTCGCGCAGTTTCCCGGCGATCGTCCGCAGGAACGGGAAGTCGTCGGTGTCCAGGCTGGCCCACATCGCCGACACCGTTTCGAGCACGTCGGCCCGGTCCGTCCCCTGCGTCACCGACCGGGACAGTGCCGCGTTCTGCGCCGCCACCCCCTGGATGTAGTTGAGCAGCGCGGACGCCGCGTCGAACTGGGCCGCCTCGGGCACGCCGAGGGCCTGCACGTGCCGCCCGATCCGTTCGAAGATCCGGAGCGTCGACGACTGCCCGGACAGCCGGGTCATCTGGTCGCCGATCCATGGATGCGCTTCGACGGCGTCGAACACGCCGAGCGCGATGGCCCGGATCGCCGCGGCCGGCGCCCGCGGCGCGTCCTCGACCGCCATCGCCGCGGCGAGCATCGTGTCGGTGGCGGCGACCAGCAGCTCGCCCTTGTTCGCCACATGCCAGTAGATGGCGCCTGCCCCGGTACTGAGCTGCGCGCTCAGCGCCCGGAAGGTCAGCCCGCTCTCCCCCGCCGCATCCAGCATCTCGACGGCGGCCTCGATGATCCGTTCCTTGGACAGAGCGTCCGCGCGCCGATCCGTGTTCCGCATGACCCCATCTTGACATGACTGGAACGTCGTTCCAGACTAGCTTCACTGGAACGCCGTTCCAAAATGCGAATCGAAGGAGGTGCCTGATGAGTGCCGCAGTCCTGGAAGCACCCGCCGACAAGGTGCACGCCACCTCGCTCCGGGCCGTCTGGCCCGCCATCCTGGGGCTGTCCGTGGTCTTCCTGGTGGAGATGCTCGACAACTCCGTGCTCAACGTGGCCCTCCCGAGGATCGCCCGCGAGCTGAACGCGTCCACCGCCGACCTGCAGTGGATCACCTCCGGGTACTCCCTGCTGTTCGGCGGCCTGATGATGGCCTTCGGCGCGGTCGCCGACCGCTACGGCACCCGCCGCATGATGCTGATCGGCCTGTCCCTGTTCACCCTCGCCAATCTGGCCGTCCTGCTGGTGCGCACCCCCGGCGAGCTGATCGCGGTCCGCGCCGTCGTCGGCGTCACCGCCGCGATGACCGCCCCCGGCACCATGGCGCTCTGCTTCCGCCTGTTCGACGCGGAGAACCTGCTGATGCGCGCCACCTCGCTGATCGCCACGGTCGGCCTGGTCGGGATGGCCGTCGGCCCCACCGTCGGCGGCCTCGTCCTGCAGGTCCTGCCATGGCAGACGCTGCTGGTGATGAACGTCCCGATCGCCGTCCTCGCGCTGGTCTGCATCCGCCGCGGCATCCCCGCCGACGACCCGGCCGCCCGCAACAGCACCCCGCTCGACCTGCCCGGCGCCCTGTTCGGCACCGCCACCATCATCCTGGCCCTGTGGACCGCCACCCTCGCCGTCGAGGACGGCTGGTCGCAAGCCGCCCCGTGGCTGGCCGGCCTCGGCGCCCTCGCCTGCGCCGCCGCCTTCGTCGTCCGCGAGCGCCGCACCCCGCACCCGCTGTTCGACTTCGCCCTGATCAAGCGTCCCGCGGTCGGCGCCAGCCTGGCCTACGAGGCGGCACTCGGCCTCGGCATGGCCGCCGTGTCGTACAGCGCCTCGCTGCAGTTGCAGGTGGTCTGGGGTTGGTCCCCCGCCGAGGCCGCGCTCGGCAACCTCCCGCAGGTCGCCGTGATGCTGGCGATCGGCCCGTTCGTCGAGAAGATCGTCGACCGGCTCACCACCCGGATCGCCGCCCCGCTCGGCGCCGGCGCGGTCATCGGCGGCCTGCTGATCTACGCCCTGCTCGGCCGCTACGACTACGTCTGGATCGCCATCGCTTTGGCCCTCACGGCCGCCGGCATGCGGGTCGTCGCCACCATCGCCGGCGTCACCGTGATGCGCGGCCTCCCCGAGGACCAGACCTCCACCGGCGCCGCCCTCAGCGACACCAGTCAGGAGGTCGCCGGCAGCATCGGCATGGCCGTCATCGGCACCATCGTCGCCGCCGCGGTCAGCGGCTCCCTCACCGGCGTCGACACCAGCCCGGCCGCCGCGCACACCTTCGAGAACGCGGTCACGGTGTCCACCCTGGCCCTCACCGCGATCTGCACCATGCTGGTCGTCTGGGCCGCCCGCCGCGCCGCCAAAGCCTGACCGACACCCGGCCGCGACAGCCACTCCCTGTCGCGGCCGGGCGTTCCGCTCCGCCCGCCGCCATGACGATTGCGGCGTACGCGGATAGCCGGCCCCGTCTCACGCCGACGACGCCCGCGGTGCGTGGCCGTTCGTCCTACCGCGCGGCGTGTAGGTGCGCATCCGGAGGTGGTCCATCAAACCGTCCCGAGCCCGCGCCCGCCTGATACGCCGTTGTCCCGCTATCCCAGATCGCGACGGACGATCTCGTAGACCTGATCGACGCTGAGCCCCCGCCGCCGCGCGATCTCCTCGACCGGATGGCCGTCCCCGTACTCCGCCACGATCGCGTCCACCTCAGGAGATCCGTGCGGAAACACCGGCGGCCCGTAGTGGCCGGGCGGCGGGTAGGCCGGGGGCGGCGGACAAGCCCCAGGCGGTGGATAAGCCGCAGGCGGTGGATAAGCCCCAGGCGGTGGATAAGCCCCAGGCGGCGGGTAAGCCCCAGGCGGGTAGTTCGTCGGCTGCTGCGGATAGGCGGGCGGCGGATAAGATGCGGGCGGCGGCTGGTAACCGTACGGCGGTTGATACCCGGGCGGCGGGGCGACCGGGCTCGGCGCCGCCGGCCCGACCTCCCGCTGGATCACCGCGTAGACCTGCTCCACGCTGATCCCGTACCGGGCGGCGATCCCCGCCACGTCATGCCCGTCCCCGAACTCGGCGACGATCCGATCCTCCCGGCTGACCTGCCCGTCATCCATAGTCACCATCTCAACGTACCCGTCCCCGGCCACCCCGGCCCGGGCGCCGGCAACCGGGCGGGAACCGCCGTCGCAACCTTCCGCACCTAGCGTGGTCCGGTGTTCGTATTCGGGGACGATGACCCACCGCGGCGGCTGCGGCTGCCCGGGGTGCTGGTGCTGGTGGTGATGACGGCCGGCGTGGTCGCGGTGCTGTGGGGCCCGGCCCGGCGGGTGGATCCGCCGGACGTTGCGGCACCGCCGGCCGCCGTCAGCGAGGCGGAGATCCGAGCCGCTTTGATCAAGTCGTACCGGGAGAGATTCTCCACCGGCGGCTACGGCTGTTCGACCGCGGTGCTGATCTCCGTCGAGGGCGCCCGGCCCAGCCCGGCGGAGCTCCGGCGGATGGTGCGCGAGAGCCAGCTCCGGGATTGCACCGCCGAGATCGGCGGTGACCCACGGCGGGTGTTGCTGTCCCCGCCGGACGGATGGGACAGCCGGGCCGAGCAGATCACCGCCGCGCTGGACGGCGTTCTCTGCCCGGCGGGCACCGCCTGCTCGGAGTGGGACCCGAACAATCCGGAGGAGCCTCAGCCCCCGGACGGGGATCCGAACGATCCGGCCGAGCATCATCGGCCCTCGGATGGGGATCCGAGCGATCCGGCCGAGCATCATCGGCCGGCGGATGCCGATGTGGCCGCGGTCCGGCGGGCGCTGGCCGCGATCGGCCATCCCGAGGCCGAGGTGAGGCTGGTGCAGCCCGGGGACGGTGGCCCGTCGCAGACGGTGATGTACGGCGTCCCGCTGGGACAGCAGGCGTGCGCGGTCTCCTACGCGGCCATCGGCCGGCATCCCAGCCGGCTCGGCGCCGTCGGGGCGCTGACCACCGGCCGATGCCTCGCCCCGGCGACGGGCTGAGCGGAGGCTCCCAGGCCACCACCTACACCGGGCAGACCGCGTCGACCCGCTGGGGCGACCGTCACCAGCGACGGGTACCTGCGGTCGCCGCAGTCCGCGCTGGACGCCGCCGACCTGTCCTGAACTCAGGTGTGGGCGATCTCGTTGACCCGCGCCTTCACGACCAGCTTCCGGGTCTTGCCGGCGGCGGTCAGCAGGAACGAGTGGGACTGGTACGAGTTCGCCTCGCCGCCGCACGAGAAGTTGATCTCGGCAGAGCCGTTGGCGTCGTACGTGTCGTAGATGCCCGGGCCGTCCACCGACAGCGTCACCTTGTCGACGCCGGTGACCTTCCATGCGAGGGTGACCGGGGTGCCCGGGTACTGGACCTGGTCGGTACCGGACGGGCAGGTCGGCTGCTGACTGACCCGGAAGTAGACGATCACCGGCCCGGACGGGGTCGTCCTGGTCACCACCGGCGCCGTCGTCCCACTGACCCGGTGGGTCGACGCGGTCTGCGGCGCGGCGCCGGCCACCGCCGACGCGGATGACGACGGGGGTGTCGACGGGGTGCCGAAGGAGGTGGTGACCGTCGGCGTCGCGCCGGAGGCCTGGGGCCGGTTCCACAGCTTGTGCAGCGCGATGCCGGTCAGCACGGCCAGCACCACCAGGAGGACGAGCACCGCGATGAACCACCGACGTCGCGACGCCGCATACGGAGCGGGCACGGATCCTCCCCGGTAGGGATCGACTTTCGGCGCACTCTATCGGTGCCACGCACGCTGCGGTGTCGGCCCGCTGACCCCCTGGCACGAAGCCGGTACGCCGTCCGTGCCGGATGGTTAATCTGAGGTGATGCGCCCCAACTTTCGCGATTTGTCGCTCGGTTTCCAGCTGTGGGCCGGTTTCGGGTCGCTCGCCCTGCTGATGATCGTGCTGGCGGTCAGCGCCGGGCAGGTCCGGGCGAACGTCGACCGGCAGGCCCGCCAGGTGGTCGAGCAGATCGACCCCAAGGCCCGCTCGGTGGCGCTGCTGCAGTTCCGGTTCTCCGACGCGTACGGCCTGCAGACCGCGTACACCGCCTCCGACCACGAACTCAAGCACGGCTTCTTCACCGAGGCCAAGGCGAAGGTGTACGCGGTGCTCGCCGACGTGCGCAAGTCGGCCTCGAACGACGCGCAGCGACAGCACGCCGCCGATTTCCAGGCCGGCCTCGACGACTTCATGACGATCGACGACCAGGTGTGGACGGCCGTGCAGCAGGGCCGGTACGCCCAGGCCACGCACATCAGCAACGTGACCGAGTCGGGTCCGTACCTGAAGGCGATGGACGCCGCCGCCAAGTTCGACGACTCGGTGACCGCCGAACGTACCGCCGCACTGGCGACGTTGACCCGGACCCGGAGCCACGCGACGGTCCGCGACCTGGTGCTGGCCACCGGCGCGGTGCTGCTGGCCCTGCTCGCCGCCACGCTGCTCACCCGCTCCATCCGGCGGCCGCTGCAGCGGGTGGTCGCGGTGGTGGACCGGCTCGCCGACGGTGACCTGACCCAGCGCACCGGGGTGCGGCGCGGCGACGAGATCGGCCGGATGAGCGCCTCGCTGGACCGGGCGATCGACCGGATCGCCGGGACGGTCACCGGGATCACCTCGCACGCCGAGCAGGTCGCCGCCGCCTCCAGCACCCTGACCGGCATGTCCCAGGCCCTGCAGGCGGACGCCGACCAGGCGTCGCAGCAGATCGGCATCGTCGCGGACAGCGCCGCCGACGTGTCCCGCAACCTGGACACGGTGGCCGCCGGCTCGGAGCAGATGGGTGCCGCGATCGCCGAGATCAGTCGCAACACCACCGAGGCCGCGATGGTGGCCAGCACCGCGGTCGACACGGTCGGTCAGGCCGGCGCCACGGTGTCCCGGCTCGGTACGGCCTCCGCCGAGATCGGCGAGGTGGTCCGGACCATCACCACGATCGCCGAGCAGACCAATCTGCTGGCCCTGAACGCGACCATCGAGGCGGCCCGGGCCGGCGAGATGGGCAAGGGCTTCGCGGTGGTCGCCTCCGAGGTCAAGGATCTGGCGCAGGAGACGGCCCGGGCGACCGACGACATCACCGCCCGGGTGGGCAGCATCCAGTCGCAGACCGGGGCGGCGGTCCAGTCGATCCAGCAGATCACCGAAATCATCCAGCGGATCAGCGAGGCGCAGGACACCATCGCCGCCGCCGTCGAGGAGCAGACCGCGACCACCGGCGAGATGAACCGGGGTGTCGCCAACGCCGCCGTCGGCAGCGGTGAGATCACCGAGAACATCGCGGGCGTCCGCGATGTCGCGGACCGCACGCGCGACAGCGCCGACCATTCGCGGCGCGCCGCCGACGAGCTGACCCGGCTCAGTCAGGCGCTGAACGACCTGACCCGGAGTTTCCGCACCTGATCGGCTGCAGTCCGGCGCCGAGGCAGACGAAGCCGGCCGCGGTCACCCGCTCGGCCGGCCCGCCGGAGCGGGTCAGCTCCCGCCCGGCCGCGGCGAGCGCCACCGCCGGCGGCTCACCGGCGGCGAGCCGCTGATGCACCAGGGCCATCAGCTCCGCGGCCGCCTCGTCGGGCACCGGCAGCATCGCCGCGATCAGCGACCGGGCGCCCAGCGCCAGCAGCGCCGCGGAGAAGCCGAGCAGTTCGTCACCGGGGCAGACCAGGGACAGGCCGCTGTCGCAGGCGGCGAGCACCACCAGTTCCGGCACCGCGGGCAGGGTCTGCAGGTCGTGCACGGTGAGCGGGCCGTCGGCCAGCCGCAGACAGGAGAACAGCGGGTTGTCCCGCCGGAAGCTGCCGTGCGCGGCCAGGTGCGCGATGTCGGCGTGCGGGAGCGCGGCCAGTACCGCCCCGGCGGTGGCGGCGCTGCCGGTCAGGGTCGTCGCGGCCGGGTACAGCCGGCCCAGCTGTGCCGCCTCGGTCACCGAGCCGGGCAGGTCGGGCCCGGCGACCACCAGCGGGCGGCCGGTCCGGCGCGGCCGGCCGGCGGCCTGGGACCACAGCGTCGCCGACGGGGTGACGGTGACCGGTCGGCCGTTCAGTGACGGCAGCAGCCCCCACGGCAACGACTGCAGGGTGCCGGTCGGCACCAGCACCACCGGGCGGTCCCCGAGCGCGTCGCGGACCGGGCCGATCAGGAAGTCGTCGAGCCGGCCGCCCAGGGTGGCCAGGAGCTGCCCGGCGGCTTCCGGGCCGCGTCCGGTCCCGCAGGCCGCGCGGCGCATCGCGAACGGCAGGCGTTCCAGCGGCCCGGCGATCCGGGCGGCCGGCCCGAGCGGGCGCAGCAGCACCCGGCCGTCCGCCACGAGCAGGGCGAACAGCCGGCCGGCGGACTCCACGTACTCGATGATCGCCGCCTCGCCCAGCAGCGCCGTCAACCGGTCCGCCGAGGCCGGCGCCGCCGCCGCGGCGTGGTCACCGTCGCGTTGCCGCAGCCGGTCCCGGACCCGGTTCTCCAGCGCCGCCTGCCGCCGCTCCAGGTCGGCGACCGAGGTCCCGGCCCGGCGCGCGGCGGTCAGTTCGGCGGCGACCCCGCGCATCTCGTCGAGCTCGGCGGCCAGCACCGGGTCGGCCGGCGGGCGGGCCCGGGTGAGCAGCAGGTGGGTGGCCCGGCCGCGTTCGGCCCAGCGCAGCACGCGGCGGGCCGACCGGGCGTCGAGCGCCATCCGCAGCCCCATGTCGACCAGGTCGGTGCGGTGCCCGGAGACGTGGGCGAGCAGATCGGGTGCGCCGAGCACGGCCCGGTGCTGCTCGGCGATGCGCAGCCCGGCCGCGATGGTGGCGCTCGCGGCCCGCCGCCGGCCCTCGATCAGCTGGCGCAGCGCCACGCACTGGCAGGCCCGGATGCGCAGCTCGGCCGGGTCGGTGCGGCGCGCCCGGCCGGCCGCGGCGAGCACCGCGTGGGCGGCGGCGGGCCGGCCCCGGTCCAGGGCGAGCCGGGCCGCGGTGATCCGGGCGTCGAGCGCCGGCAGCCGCCAGCCGGCCGTCTCCAGGGTGCGCGCCACCCGGACCAGGTCGGCCACCGCGACCTTCAGGCCGAGGCCGAGCCGGCAGCGCAGGGCGACCAGCCGGGCGACCGCACTCCAGTCGGTGCGCTGCTGCCGGGCGAAGGCGGCGGCCGCCCGGCGGGCCGCCGGCAGGGCCGCCCCGCAGTCCCCGGCGAGCTGGGCCGCGGTGGCCACCAGCAGGTGTCCCTCCGGCAGTTTGAACCGGCCGCGGGTGCGGGTCAGCTCGGCGACCGCCTGTTCGGCGACCACCCGGGCCTCGGGGGCGAGGCGGACCGCGAGCAGCAGCTCGGCCCGGTCCAGCAGCAGCGAGCTCACGTTGACGCCGAGTACGCCGTACCGCTGCTCGGCCTGTTCGAAGTAGCGCAGCGCCGCCGGGATCTCGCCCTGCCGACTGAGCGCGAAGCCCAGGTTCTCCCGCACCGTGGCGCCGAGCAGGCGCAGGTCCTGGGCGTCGCTGAGCCGTTCGGCGTCCTGCAGATCGGCCAGCGCCTCGGCGAACCGGTACCGCTGGACGTTGAGCACGCCCCGGTTGTTGAGCACCCGCCAGGTCCACACCGCGTCGCCGGCCGCGCGCAGCCGGGGCAGCGTCTCCCGGTACGCGTCCAGGGCCTCGCCGAGCCGGCCGGCGTGCTGCAGGATCGCGCCGCGCTGGGCGGTGGCCCGCAGTCGCTGCACCCCGTGCAGGTCGGCGCGGGCCTGGTCGATCACGGCGAGGGCGTCGCCGGTCCGGCCCCGGCGGCCCAGCACGAACGCCAGGGTCATTCGGGCCTCGGCGGCGAGCGTCGGGTTGCCGGCCCGCTCGGCCAGCCGGACCGCGCCCCGTTCGCAGCGCAGTGCGGTGTCCAGGTCGGCCAGGTGCAGGGCGGCCAGCCCGCGGGCCCGTTCGGCCACCGCCGCGGACTCCGGATCGCCGGCGCGCTGAGCGGTCCGCAGGGCCCGCTCGGCGAGTCCCCACGCCCGCCGGGGCTGCGCGTCGACGGAGGACAGCGCCTCGTCGCAGAGCCGCTCAGCGACCGGGTCACGCCCCATGTCGTACTCCCCGCTCGGCGCACCGCCACGAAACTGTCAGCGACATTTGTATCAAATCCACTGCTAGTCGTTCTTTTCCCTAGAAGCCGGGTGGGTTTCCCGGACGCAACGCACGCACGGGGAGAACGATGGGCACGACGACCGCAACGCACCGCGTCAATGAACTGATCGTGGCTCTGCCACATCTGAGCCTGGTGCTCGACCGACTCGGCACCCTCGGCCGGACGCCGGTCCGGGAGCCGCAGCGCAGCCCGGCGCTCGGCCTGGCCCTGGTCGAACTGGGCGAGCCGGCCGGACCGCGCGACGGGCCGGCCGCCGCGGCCGACGGCGCGGACTCGCCACTCGACGCGCTGCTGGCCGACCTGCGGGCCTATTTCCGCCGGGAGTACCACGGCTGGACGCCGGTGCTCGGCAAGAACCGCGAGGTCGAGATGGTCGGCAGCACCAACGTGATCAGCGGCGGCGGTCGCGGCCTGCCGGGCACCCCGACCCAGGCGGAGGTCCTGACCGGCGGTTGGTCCGGCCGAGCGCTGCCCGCCGACGCCGACGTCCTGCCCGAGGTCGAGGGCTCCCCCGGCGGCCGCCGCACTCTGCACGACGGCCTGGCCCGGCTCGACGGCGACCGCGGGCGCGGCGCCACCGTGGCGGTCTGCGACACCCGGCTGTGGGGCGACGGCGCGCTGGCCGGCGCCTACCTCGCCCCGCCGGCCGCGCTGCTGCCCCCGCCCGGCCCGGACGGTGTCGCCTTCACCGCCGGGCACGCCCTGTTCGTCACCGGCATCGTGCTGCGCAGCGCGCCCGGTGCCGCCGTGGTCGTCCACCCCACCCTGGACGACCACGCCCGCGGCACCACCTGGCAGTTCGCCAACGACCTGGTCGCCCTCGCCGGCCGCGGGGTGGACGTGATCAACGTGTCGGCCGGCTTCTTCACCGGCGACGACCAGCCCGCCCTCGCGGTCACCACGGCGCTGCGGCTGCTCGGCCCGCGGACCGTGGTGGTCGCCGCCGCCGGCAACCACGGCGAGAACGAGCAGGACGGCCGGCGCCCGATGTGGCCCGCCGCGTACGACGAGGTGGTGGCGGTCGGCGCGCTCACCCCGCAGGGCATGCCGGCGACGTTCAGCCCGGACGCACCGTGGGTGGACCTGCTGGCGCCGGGTGTGAACGTGGTCAGCAACTACTTCGGCGACGCGGTGTCGGTGGTCGACCCGGACACCCCCGGCACGACCGGCCGCTATCCGGGGCTGGCGGCCTGGAGCGGCACGTCGTTCGCCGCGGCCTGGGTCTCCGGCCTGGTGGCCGCCCGGATCCGGCCCGGCGAGACGGACGCCCCGGCGGCGCTGCACCGGCTGCTGCAGGACACCGCGGCCGGCACCACCGCGACGATGATCCCCAAGTGGTCGGCATGACCGCCGTCGACCGCCCGCGCGCGGGCCTGCCGCCGGAACCGGCCGACCTGGTCTCGCTCGTCACGGCCGCGGCCGCCGGCGACGAAGCGGCCTGGAACGCCCTGGTGGCGCGGTACGCCTCCCTGGTCTACGCCACCTGCCGGCGCTGGCGGCTGACCGAGGCCGACGCCGCCGACGTGAGCCAGACGGTGTGGCTGCGCCTGGTGGAGAACCTGTCCCGGCTGCGCGAGCCGCAGGCCCTGCCCGGCTGGCTGACCACCACGACGGCCCGCGAATGCACCCGGCTGTACCACTGCCGGCAGCGCGAACACCCGGAGGATGTGGAGTCCCGGCTGGCCCGCACCCCCGCCGACGACGACGGCCCGGTCGACCGGGACCTGATCGCCGCGGAACGCGACGCCGCCCTGCGCGCCGCCTTCGCCGAACTGCCGGAGCACTGCCGCAGCCTGCTCGGCATGCTGATGCGCGACGAGCCCGTCCCGTACGCCGAGATCAGCACCCGGCTGAGCATGCCGTGCGGCGCGATCGGCCCGACCCGCTCCCGCTGCCTGGACCGGCTGCGCCGCAACCCGGCCCTGCGCGCCCTGCTCACCGACGCCGAAGGCAACGAGGAGAAGAAATGACCGACACCTGGTGGTACGACGATGACCAGCTCCTGCACGCCCTGAGCCGAGCCGTGGCCGCACCGGACCGCACCCCGACGGAGGTCTTCGAGGCCGCCCGCGCCGTCTTCACCTGGCGCACCGTCGACGCCGAACTAGCCGAACTCGTCCACGACTCGGCCACCCGCCCGCCCGAGCTGGCCGGCCTGCGCGCCGAGGAGGCCGACCTGCGCACGCTCAGCTTCGAGGCGCCCGACCTCACCATCGAGCTGGGCGTCGCCCCGGCCGCCCTGCTCGGTCAGCTCGTCCCGGCCGAACCGGCCAGCCTCACGCTGCGCCTGGCGGACGGCACCACCACCGCCGTCCCGGTCGACGAGGACGGCTGTTTCCGCATCGCTCCGCGGCCCCGCGACCGTTTCACGCTGACCTGTGAAACGCCGGCGGGCCGCCGCATCGTCACCGCGGCCCTGACCCTCTGACCCGGATCGCCGCCGGCGTCCGGCACCGGGCGCCGGCGGCGATCCCGGACGTGGGGCAGCGCCGGAACGCCGCGGACCGCGAGCGCCCGGCGCCGCCGGCCCACGGCTACGCCGGGCGCCGGGTGAAGGTCAGGTGGGTGACGCCGCTCGGGGAGGCAACGGACTCGACGGTGAACCGGTCCTCCAGGCTCTCCAGGCCGTCCCACAGGCGTACTCCCCGGCCGAGGATGATCGGCACCAGGGCGACGTGCAGATGGTCGATCAGGTCGGCCTCCAGGAACTGACGGACCGTGGTCGGCCCGCCGCCGATGCGGACGTCCAGGCCACCGGCCGCCTCCCGGGCCTGCGCGAGCACCTCGGCCGGCGACGCGTCCACGAAGTGGAAGACGTTGCCGCCCTCCAGCTTGAGCGTCGGCCGCGGGTGGTGGGTGAGCACGAAGACCGGGGTGTGGAACGGCGGGTTGTCGCCCCACCAGCCCTGCCACTCCTCGTTCTCCCAGGCGCCGCGTTGCGGCCCGAACTTGTTGCGGCCCATGATCTCGGCGCCGATCCCCGGCCCCCACGCGGCCGCGAACGCGTTGTCGACGCCCTCGCTGCCGCCGTCCTGCCCGTTCATCGACTGGAACGCGCGGGTCGGGAAGAACCACTGCATGAGCCGCCCACCGGCATGCCCGAACGGCGCCTCCAGGGTCTGCCCCTCACCGGTGGCGAAACCGTCCAGCGAAACCGCGAGATTGTGCACCCTCACCTTTGACATCGCCCCACTCTATGGGCCGGCCGACCGGGACTGACACCCTCCGCGGTGATCACCTATGCTCTGCGCTCGTGCTCGACAGCCTCGCCGTCCGCCTCTCCCCCTCCGCGCCCTATCCGGAGGCCCGGGCCCTGCTCCGCGACAGCGATTTCCGGGCCGCCGACGCCGCCGACCCGCAGGCGCGCACCCGGCTCCTGCGCCTCTACGCGGCCCAGGCGAAACAGCCGGTGCCGGCGGACCCGGCGGATCCGACCGCGTCGGCGGTTCGCGCCTTCCAGCTGATCGAGCAGGGCTGGAACGTCCGCGGCGGCGGCCGGGCCCGGACCGTGACGGCCCGCCAGTTCCGGGTGTTCCACCGGTACCTGGCGGAGGCGGAGCGCGTGCTGCACGCCGCGCTGACCCGCACGCCGCACGACCTCGCGCTGTGGACGGCGAGCCTGCTCACCGTCCGCGGCCTGGAGATGGGGCTGGACCACGCCCGCTACCGGTACGCGTGCCTGTCCGCTTTCGATCCGCACCACCTGCCGGCCCAGTCGCAGCTGTTGCAGCAGCTGTGCCCCAAGTGGAGCGGCTCCTGGCCGGAGGCCGAGGCGTTCGTCCGCGCCGCCATGCGCGCCGCCCCCGAGGGCGCCCACAACGCGGTCCTGCTCGTCGACTACTACCTGGAGAAGGCCGACTTCCGGGGGCTGCGGGCGGACATCGAGGAGGCCGCCGGGCGTTCGGTGTGCCACCCCGCGTTCGCCCGCACCGTCGGCTGGGTCCAGGTGGTCAACTCGTTCGCGCTGGCGTTCAGCAAGGTCGGCGACCGGGCGAACGCGCGGCGGATGTTCACCATGCTCGGCCCGTACGCGTCGGAGTATCCCTGGTCGACCCAGTCGGCCGAGGTCACGGCCGCGTTCCGACAGGCCCGGATGCGTGCCTTCGGCCTCTCCGGCGGGCTGCCCGGGATCGCCGACCTGCTGCTGGTCGCGGCCGCGCCGGCGGTCGGCGTCGTCCGCCGCTACGTCACGAGATAGCCGGGAGAAGTCGCATGAGCATCCAGTTCGAGACCGGCGGCGTGCCCGGCGTGTTCGTCGCGTCGGCCGGTCCGCTGCGGGCCGGCCTGATCTTCCGGGTCGGGGAGGTCGACGAGCCGCTCGCCCGGCGCGGCGTCACCCGGCTGATCGAGCACCTGGTCCGGCACGCTGTGACCGATGCAGATCAGGATGATGCGACCGCGCCGGACCTCACCGAGTTCCACACCGAGGGGTCCGCCGAGCAGGTCCGCGCCTTCCTGGCCGGGGTCTGCGCCGCACTGCGCGAGCTGCCGGCCGACCGGCTGGCGGTGGCGCGGGACCTGGTGCACGCCGAGTACGCCGCCCGCCACGACGGGGCGGCCGCCGCGATGCCGATCTGGCGGCACGGCGCCCACGGCTATGGGCTCACGGCGTACCCCCGGTTCGGTCTGGACGGCCTTCAGGCCGAAGATCTTAAAATCTGGACGAACGACTATTTTGTACGCGGCAATGCGGCGCTGTGGGTGAGCGGCCCGCACCTGCCCGCCGATCTGGGCGTCGACCTGCCCGCCGGGGACCGCCGGCCGGCGCCGGCCACACCGACCCTGCCGGCCACTCCCGGGTATTTCCCCGGGCCGGACGGCGTAATCGTGTGGGACGCCGTGGTGCCGCGCGAGACCGCCGCCGTCGTCTTCACCCAGCTGCTGGCCCGCGCGCTGCATCGCACGCTACGCGTGGACGGCGGGCTGTCCTACACCGCGACGGCCGGCTACGCGCCGCGCGCCGACGGCACCGCGCTGATCACCGCGCTCGCCGACGGCCTCCCGGAGAAGCAGGACGCCGTGCTGGCCGGCCTGCTCGGCGTGCTGGACCGGCTGCGGCACGGCGACATCGACGAGGCGGAGCTCGCCACGGTCGTCACCCTGTGCGCCGACGGGCTGACGCAGGCCGCCGGGCAGGGCGCCGGGGCGCGGTCGCAGGCGATCGACCTGTTGCTGGGGCGTCCGCCGGCCGAGCCGAACGAGCTGCTGTCGGAGACCCGTGCGGTCACCCGGGCGGACGTGACCCGGGTGGCGCGCGCGGCGTTCGCGGCCGGTCTGCTGCAGAAGCCGGGCCGCCCGGACACCGGACCGCCCGGCTGGACTCCGGCCCCGGTCGCCTCCACCGCCCCGATCGACGGCGACGTCTTCCCGTCGCTCGCCGACCCGGCCCGGACCCGCGTGATCATCGGCGCCGAAGGCGCCAGCATGGTACTGGGCGAGACCGCCGCTACCGTGCGGTTCGACGCCTGCGCCGCCGTGCTGGCCTGGCCGGACGGCGCCCGCCGGCTGATCGGCGACGACGGCGTCACGGTCCACCTGGAACCGACGATGTTCCACCGCCTCGCCGCCGCGATCCCGACTCTCGACGGTCGTGTCCCGGCCGGGCTGCGGGCCGCGATGGCCGTCCGCGACCCGGCGGCCGTGCCGCAGCCTCAGCTGCGGCTGCCCACGATCACCGCGCCGGCGCCGCCGGCCGGCGCCTTCACCGGCCCGCCGCCGTCCCGCTGGACCTGGCGCGGCTACCTGGTCAACCTGGTCCTCTGCGTCGGCGTGATCGCCGGGTTCGCCACCGGCGCCCTCGACCCGGCGCAGGTGCGGGCCCCGTCCGGCTCGCATCCGCTGGACAACCTCCCCGCGGTGCTGATCGTGGTGGCCATGGTGGGCGCCCGCGCCGTCTGGGCCGCCCGCGGACTGCTGCGCCTCTACCGACACTGACCTCCCGGGCCGGTGTGGCCCGCGTCATGCCGCGTTCTGCACAGCACGGCGGCGCCCCTGCCGATTACCCACGACATGGCAGCACGCAGGGTTTGGGGATTTCTCGGGGGCACCACGGTTGCCGTCGCGCTCGCAGCGGTGACCTACAACTCCACCTTCGGGAACGTCTTCTACGTCCTCCTGTACGGCGCGCTGACCAGTGCCGCCTGGCTGGCGATGCGCCGGGTGCCGGCCGGGCCGCAGCGCCGGCCGTGGCTGCTGGTCGCCGTCACGCAGACCCTCTGGTTCGCCGGCGACGCGACCGAGCTGGCCTACTACTACCTGGCGAAGGTCCCGCCGGTCGGCCTGTCCGACGTCTGCTGGCTCGGCGGGTACGCGGTGCTCACCGTGGCGCTGGTACTGATGGCCCGCCGCCGGGCCCCCGGCCGGCTGCGCGGCGCGGTCCTCGACGCGCTCACCCTGACCGCGGCGGCCGCCCTGGTCAGCTGGCAGTTCCTGATCGAGCCGTCGCTGCGGCAGGGCTACTCCACGGGGGCGTCGATCATCCCGGCGCTCTACCCGGTCGCCGACGTCGTGGTGCTCGCCGCGCTGCTGTTCATCGCCCTGTCCCCGGGCACGCGCCAGGCGCCGACCCGCCTGCTGTTCGGCGCGGTCGCCCTCTACCTGTCGATCGATCTCATCACCAACATCGGGTTCCATTTCCTGTCGGACGGGCTGGTGGCCCGCGCCGGCAGCCTGATCATGCTGGGCAACGCCCTGCTGACCGCCGCCTGCCTGCACCCGAAGCGCGACGAGCTGACCCGCTCCAGCGCCCAGGTCCGGGTGCTGCACCCGTCCCGCGTCCTGTTCCTCGGCGTCGCGTTCCTGACCGCCCCCGTCCTCACCGCCGTCCAGGACGGCCTGGCCAAGAACGCGGTGGCCACCCTGCTCGCCACCGCCGCCAGCACGATCTTCGTGCTGACCCGGTTCACCCTGGCCGTGCGCGAGCAGGAGCGGGCCCAGGCGCAGCTCTCCCACCAGGCGCACCACGACCCGCTCACCGGCCTGGCGAACCGCGCCATGCTCACTGACGAGATGGACCGCGGCCGCCCCACCGGTGTCGCCGTGCTCTACCTGGACCTGGACGGCTTCAAGCAGGTCAACGACCGCTACGGCCACGAGGCCGGCGACCTGGTGCTGACCACCGTCGCCAACCGCCTGTCCGCCGCCGTCCGCGGCACCGACCTGGTGGTCCGCCTCGGCGGCGACGAGTTCGTGCTGTTCTGCCCCGACCTGCCGGCGCCGGACGCCATCCGGCTCGCCGAGCGGGTGGTCGCCGACGTGGCCCGGCCCATCCCGTTCCAGGGCAGCCAGCTGGACGTCGGCGCCAGTATCGGCATCGCCGCCTACGGCGCCGGCGAGCAGGCCCACGAGCGGGACGCGCTGCGCGCCGCCGACGCCGCCATGTACGAGGCGAAACGCCAGGGCCGCGGGCGCTGGGTGCTGGCCACTACCCTGGCGGCGTGACCCTGGGGTAACTGACCGGCAACTCGGCTCGGCGGGCGCGGTCACCCCTGGACACGGCGGGGTTGTCAGGATTAGCCTGACATTCCTCTACCGTCGGGAGACCACATGTCGGGCGACACCGCTGCGGACCCGGTGAGCGTCGAGCTGCGCTGCTCCTTCTGCGCCCAGCCGAGCTCCGAAGTCGAGAAGATCATCGCCGGGCCGGGCGTGTACATCTGCAACATCTGCGTCGACCTGTGCAACGACATTCTCGGGTCCGGCGACGACGACCCGCTCGCATCGGCTGCCCGCATGGCCGCTCGGGAGAACGGGATGACCGACGCGGAAATCCTCGACCTGCTTCCCCGCATCGTGGCGGTCGGCGCCCAGTCCGAGGCGAGCATCCAGCGGCTGGTCACGATCCTGCGCAACCGGAAAGTCACCTGGGCGCGGATAGGCGCCGCCCTGGGCATCACCCGGCAGTCCGCCTGGGAGCGATTCTCCGGCGAACAGTGATCGACCTCGGACAATCGGGAACGGGTAGGCACGTCGTCGGGGGGCGACTTCGTACACCCACCGGGGCTTGCTGTCCGCACGTTCCTGCCGGCCGAGGGCTTCCACCGGTCGGCACGAGACGCCCGAACCGGTCGAGCGCGGCCGCCCCGACCCGCCGGCCACGGGCCTGAACTTCAGCGCCCCGGCCCGCGACGGAGCGCCCAATCCGAGCCGTCGAGCGGCGGCTGACGCAGGATCATCTGCCCGGTGCAGTCGGACGATCCACGGTTGAGCTTCGAGCCCGTTGGCGCCATGCCCGTGCCGTGGAACGACGCCGAATGGCTGGACGCCGACCGCGCCTATGACCGGACCCACCCGCCCGCTGGACGCCGGGACCGGTCGGCGCCCGGTGTGAGCGGGCTGCCGCGAGGACGTAGCTGAGTTGATCGCCGGGTAGCGCGGCGGCCAGGTACGACCAACGGCTGGTGTGGACACCTGAAGAGCTTCAATTTTTAACTTCACTCTGACACATCTACCGGCATTGATAAGTCAACTTAATTAATATATGGTGTCACCACTCCCTCGGCGGCGTGGTGCTCTCCCTTCGACCTGTGAAACACCGCGCCACCCAACCCCCTCGAGGAGCGCTGTGTCCCCTCCATGGCCCTGCGATGGGCATCTCCGTTCACGTGGTAGCCGGCCTACCGGCCGCTGCCGGTCCTCGGCCGAACAGGCACGGCACATGCCGGCAGCCCGGGCCCTGATCGCGCCGAGGTGCGGGCCGAGCCGAACGGCACCTTGAGCAGGTTCTTCAGCTTCTCCGGGCACGGCCGGGGTGACGGTATGCACGTCGGCGCCGTCACCGAAGTAGAACCGCACTTGGATGCGCGCGCGAATATTCGCGGTTGAGCGCTGGCCTATTGCACCAGCCAGGCGCCGCCGGGCCGGCCGTCGAATGTGCGGACGTGGACTGATTCCGTGCCCGCCATCCCCGTTTCCACGCTGTGCACGGGTCAGTGACATTCGCCGGCAAAATGCGTCGAGCATGTGCAATTTCGGCACTGGAAGTGCTGCGAGGCTCCGGTACCAGCGGCGTCGTTTCCGACACATACGAATGTGATTCCAACTGTCCCTCACAGCGCACCGCGCTCAATGGAGGCAGCCATCACCAAGGCTGTCACTGCAGCGCTGAATTATCCCCGATTCGTCGTGTGAGAGGTTTCAGATGACACGAAGAAATTCTTCCCGGAGATCGATCGTCGCCGGACTCGGTGTCCTGGGTGTGGCCGTGGCCGCCGGTCTCATGGCCCCCGCATCCAACGCGTCCGCCTTCGCCGCGACCAGCCCGGCCAATGTGGTCGCCTTCCTCACATCGATCACCGGCGGCAAGATTGTCAGCGGGGTGCACAACAAGGGGTTGAATAATCCGACGGAGTACACGGCCGAGATGCAGTCCATCACCGGGAAAACGCCGGGCCTGTGGGGCAGTGAGCTGGGGTTTTCCGCCGGCGACATCCCGAACCGGCAGAAGATGATCAACCAGGCCAAGGCGCAGTGGTCCGCGGGTTCACTCGTTGCGCTGACCTGGCACCAGTGCCGTCCCGATGTCGCCACCTGTGAGTTCGACACTGGCGATAATCCTATTGTGGGCAGCGAGCTGAGCGATGCCGAGTGGTCGTCGCTTCTTACCGACGGTTCGTCGTTGAACAACGCGTACAAGGCGAAGATGGACCAGCTGGTTCCGTTTTTCCAGCAATTGAAGGACGCCGGCGTGCCCGTGTTGTTCCGTCCCCTGCATGAGATGAACGACGGCTGGGCCTGGTGGGGTGGCCGTTCCGGGTCCGGTGGTAGCGCGAAGCTGTACCAGCTCACGCACGACTACTTCTTGTCCAAGGGGCTGACGAACATCGCCTGGGTGTGGAACGTCAAGGACACCGGCAGCGCGAGCGGGGCAGCAGCCTACTACCCGGGTGACAATTACGTCGACGTGGTCACGCTCGACCCGTGGAACAACAACTTCCCCACTTCGGCCTGGTACTCGGCGATAGTGAACATCGCGCATGGTGTTAAACCGATCGCCTTGGCGGAGCTGGGCAACACGCCGAGCGCGGCAACGCTGGCGAGTCAGCCGAACTGGACCTATTTCATGATCTGGTCGGAATACATCGCCCAGTGCGGGTGCAACTCGACCATCCGGTCGACCTTCAGCAACGCTCGTGTGCTCAACCAGGGTGATTTCACCATCGCCACGGATGGCGGCACCACTCCACCGACAAGCCCGCCACCCACCGGCGGCACGGGCTCCATCAAGTCCAGCAGCGGCAAATGCGTGGAGGTGGCCGGGGCAAGCACGACCAATGGGACGGCCGTGCAGATCAACGATTGCAACGGTGGTCCCGCGCAGTCGTGGACGGTGGGTACCGACGGCACGATTCGTGCTCTCGGCAAGTGTCTGGACGTGACAGGGCAATATACGGCCAACGGAACGAAAATCCAGCTCTGGGACTGTAACCGGCAGACCAACCAGAAGTGGACCGTGCGGCCGGACGGCCACATCATCAGCGCGGCTTCGGGCCGGGCCCTGGACGTCCCGGCGGGTAGCACGACCAACGGCACCCAGCTGCAAATCTGGGACGTCAACACCAACGCCTGGCAGAAATGGACCCTGTCGGGAGGAGGAAGCGGACCCACCACCGGCCCGACGACCGGTCCGACGACGCCACCCACCGGGCCGGGCCCGTACACCCCGGCCCAGGTACTGTCCGGCATCCAGAGGAACATGACGGCTGCCAGGCAGGTCAACTCCAAGCCGCACATCAACACCATGACGCGGGCCCGGAACGTCAACGTCTACCAGGTGGCGTCGGGCGTGTACGCCTACACCTCCGGCATGGCCATCGACACGGACGGCAGCGACCCCGATCCCGACCCCGACCACCAGGGCGAGACCACCTTCCGGGACAGCAACGGTCAGTCCCTGGGCGCTCACCACGTGCCGTTCTACGTCCTGGGTGACGACTGCTGGGACCGCGTCTCGCCCTGCCCGCACTTCTTCTACGAAGAGCACGGCATCTCCGGGCGGCAGTTCGCGCTGGCCTTCTACCAAGGCAAGGTCATCGGCGCCATCTTCGGTGACACGCAGACCGCGAACGACCAGACCACCTCGGACAACGACTCCCGCGAGCTCGGCGAGGCGTCGGTGAAGGCGGCCTCGCTGCTCGGCATCCCCAGCAGCGGCACCAGCGGCGGCGTCGACAACGGCGTAACCGTGGCGATCTTCTCCGGTTCGTCCTGGATCGTGAACGGCACCAACGCCGACCTGAACGCCAATGCCCAGGCCATGGTCCAGAAGGCCCTCAACAGCCTCGGCGCCGGCATGGGTCGATAGTTCCCGAGATCGAGCGGGACCTCGCCAGGGGGCCGGCCGCGGCCGACCCTCTGGCCGGACAGACCTACGCCTCCGCCGCCACCACCGACGCCGTCACCGTCGACCAGCGCGTCCCGGTGGGCGCCGGGGTCACGCAGAGGTGGCGGACCAGAACCCGATACTCAGGACGATCGACGGGAGGAGCAGCACCGCGCTCAGGCAGATGGCGGTGATGGCGCGGCGGCGGCCCGGGGCGCCGCTGGTGGTGTGGCGCAGGTGCAGGGCGCCGAGGAGGATGGCGGCCCCCGCCGGGAGGCCGAAGGCGCAGAGGGACAAGGGCACGGCGGCGGCGGCCAGCAGGAGGGCGAGGGTCGCGCGGCGAGTTCCGGCCGCGGGGGTGACGGTGCCGGTGTTTCGCCATTCGGCGGGCACAGCGTGGTGCCCGGAGGTGGCGGGAGCGGCACCGCCGGCGGGGGCGTCATCCGACCATGGGGCGGGGGTGTATTCCGGCCACGGGGCCGGGGCCGGCTGGTTGTTCCAGGCCGGCGAGCCGGTGTCGGTCAGCGGCGTGGCCGGGTCGGTGAAGGGCGGTGCGATCACCCATTCCATCGGGCCCGGAGCGGATCCGTCCGCCGCGGAAGATTCGGCCGACGCAGGCGGCGCAGACCGGTCCGCCGCGGGGGAATCGGCCGACGCGGGCGACGCAGACCGGTCCGCCGCGGGGGAATCGGTCGACGCGGGCGACGCAGACACGTCCGCCGCGGGGCAATCGGTCGAAGGGGACGGCGAGGGCCAGTCGGGCGCGGAGGCGGGGCTGGGCGCGGACCACTCGGCGGGGGCGGGCCAGGCGGGCTCCGGGGTGTGGTGGTGCCCGTGGCCGTGGTCGTGGTGCGACTCCATGGTCGCCATCCTCCCGCGCCGGGGCGGGGTGCCGGAGCCGGGCCGAGCGGCAGATGTCGGCGGCGGATTAATGGATGGACAGCGTGGCACCGCAACCGATAACGTCCCGGGCAGCCGTGGAACGACCTGAGGAGGTGAGACCCCGTGAACGTTACTTCGATGTGGGTGCTCCCCCTCGTCCGCACGGCTCAGGGCTGATCTAGGCAGCCGCCCCGGAGCGCCCACGTCTGGCACTCCAGGAAAGGCGGCATGCCATGGAAACAAATACTTCTGACGTGATCCGGGTGTCGGAGCGGCATTGGCACGCTCTCGTCGACGATGAGGTGGCCGGCCGGGGCCAGGTGTCGCGACGGCCCGACGGGCGCGCGTTCGTCAGCGTCGACGCCTGGCAGGCGGGCGTGTTCCGGCGGCTGGCCGAGACGATGCTCGCGGAGCTGCCGCGGCCGCTCTACACGGTGGTGGACGAGGCCGATCTCGAGCTGCTCACCGCCTGGGAACGGTTCGGTTTCGGCCCGCGCCGGCGGGAGTGGGAATATGTCGTACCCACCAGTGGCGGTCGGGTGACGCCGCCGCCGGGAGTGACCGTCGGGCCCGCCGAGGCAACCTCCTTGCAGCGGTTGTACGCCGTGGTAAGGGCCGAGGTCGAGGCGGGCATCGGGTGGCAGAACATGCCGGCCGAGGTGCTGACCCGGCCGCTGGAACCGGCCCGCTACCTGGTCGCGTCCATGGACGGCGAGAGTGTGGGGCTGACCCGTCTCGGCCCGATGCCCCGGCGCCCGCACATCGGCCTGATCGCGGTCCGTTCCTCGCACCGCGGCCGGGGGATCGGGCGGGCGATGCTGGCCGAGGTGCTCGCCGACGCGCACCGATGCGGCGTCGCCACGGCATCGGCTGAGGTCAACTCGGCCAACACCGCTGCGGTCGCGCTGTTCGACGGGTTCGGCGGCCGCCGGGCCGGCAGCAACCTCGAGCTGGTCCTGAGGGGGCCACTCACCGGCAGCGAGCCGCGGGCGGCGTTGAGGGGGCGGCATGCCTGACGCGAGCCGCGGCATCCAGCAGGAGGGCCTGGTGGTCGAGTGCCTGCGCAACGCCACCTTCCGGGTGGAGCTGCCGAACGGGCACGTGGTGCTCGCCCACATCAGCGGAAAGATCAGGAAGAACTACATCAAGATCCTTCCGTACGACCGGGTGCTGGTCGAGATCAGCCCGTATGACCTGACCAGGGGCCGGATTCTCTACCGCTACCGGAACTGACCGCGTCCGGCGCCCGCCCGCCCCGCGGCGGGCGGGCGCCGGTCACCACCTGACCGGTGGGGCGTGCAGTTCCCGGCCCTGCGGCTGGCCCGGCACCGTACGGCGCCGGGGTAGTCGCCGGTACATCCGGGTGCGCTCCAGCGAGATCCACTCCCGGCCCTCGACGGCGATCGCCTCCAGGACGTGGACCGCGCTGGAGACGCCGGAGCTGTCCTTGGCGAGCCGGGCCAGCTGGTCCGGATCTTCGCGGCCGGTGTCGACCGTCGCCGGGTCGAAGTGGTCCACCAGCACCGGGATCTTCTGCCCGTCGATCAGGTTCAGCAGCAGGGCCTCCCGGCGGACCACCTTGTCGGTGCGGGCCAACGCATACGACTCGTCGTCGGTCAGCACCCGGGGCCGGCCGTCGTCGAAGCGGACCCCGACCTCGCGGACGTGGGCGGAGACGATCGCCTCGTACCGGAAGTTGTCCCGCCGCTCGCCGACGAACTTCCCGGACGCGAATTCCAGCCGCGCCTGCACCCGGCGCACCCCGCCCTCGGTGAGCAGGAACAGCAGCACCGTGTACGCCGAATGCCGGAACGGTCCACCCAGGATCCGGGCCCGCACGCTGCCCGCGGCCGCCTCGGTGAGCACCAGTTGGGTGACCACGTCGCGGCCGGTGAGCCGGGAGTCCAGCAGGACCGCCCGGGTGAAGTAGGCGAGGTCGAGGGCCAGCCACCGGCCCATCTCCACGTCGGTGGGCCGGTCGGCGAGGTGGGCGACCCGGCGCTGGTGTGCGGCGGTCTCGGCGTCGAAGCGCTGGGCGTACTCGGCGGTGTCCAGGGTGATCCGCCGCCGCTCGCCGTACAGCACCATGGCGCCGCCGCGGCCCACCCGGGTGGCCAGGTACAGCAGGCCGGCGGTCACCACGATGCCGAAGAAGTGGCTGTTCAGCAGGGTCAGCACGGCGATCACCGCGGCCCCGCCGAGCGCCGCCAGCCCACCGGCGAACTCCGGGGAGGCCAGCGGGGCGGCCGGCCGGTCCCGGCGGAATTCGTCGAGGCCACCGGCCCGCCAGCGCCGGGCGATCTCCCCGGCGTGGAAGTTGACCAGCCAGGCGAGTGTGGCCGCCGGCACCCCGGCGTGTGCGTACAGGTCGACCAGGTCGCCGTAGAGCGCGGCCCGCAATCCCCAGGTCTGCTGCCAGAAAGCGTCCCGGCTGTGATCGGCGGGCTGCCGCCGGGCGAACGCGGCATCGATCAGGCCGCTGACCGCGTCCGCGAAACCCTCCTGGGGCGCCTGGTTGCCCGGTCGTTCGATCGGGGCGCGCTCCCCGCGGGTCAGTTCGGCCTCCTTGGCCGCCCGCCGGCTGGCCAGGTAGGCCCGTTCGAGCAGCTGCCGGCCGGCGAACCAGCCGCCCGCGCCGAGCAGCGCGGTCACCGCCAGCGTGGCCAGGATGCTCACCTCGCCCAGCTCGGCGAGCAACGTCCAGAGGGCCAGCGCGGCGATCGCGGCGCCGCCGGCGACCGGCCGCCAGGCGCTGCCCGGCGGGGTCTGCAGCGGCACCTTGCGCACCGGCGGCGCCGGGTCCGGCTCGAAGAACTTGGGCACCCGGTCCCGGCGGTCCCCGGCCAGCCGCGCCGCCCGGACCCGCTCGTCGGTGCGCTGGTCGGCGTCGTCGCGCAGGATGTGCGCGAGGAACTGGCCGAGATGACTCTCGATCTCCAGCCGGTCCTCGGGCGGCAGGGCGGCGTGCCCGCGCAGCGCCTCGGCGCACGCCACCGGGTTGGGCTGGCCGTCCGGCCCGAGCGCCAGCAGGGCGTCGACGAAGCCCTGGATCACCGCGACCGACCGCCACCAGCGCCCGCTGGGATACTGGCCGGCCATCGCGAACGCGTGTTCCAGCGCGGCCAGATCCTCGTCCGACAGGTCGGTCAGCCGGCGGCCGCTGAGCACGGCGAGCGCCCACCGGTAGGCGACCTCGGCCGAGCTCAGCCCGCCGGTCATCACCGCTTCCCGGATCCGGCGGCGGGCCTCCCCGGCCAGCCCGGCGTCGAGGTAGTTGACCGCCACCCGGAACTGCTCCTCCGGGCCGGCGTCACCGGTCACGTGGTAGAAGTGGGCATCGCCGTGCAGCACCCCGATCTGGGTGTCCACATAGGCGTTGTCCTGGTTGACGAAGGTCTGCGCCACGTCCTCGTCCCAGTCGGTCACGCGCCACTCCCGTTGACCGCGGCCAGGATCGCGGCCACCGGGGCGGCCAGTCCGGCCACGTCGCCGACCAGACCGTTCAGCCGGCGCAGCGCGACCACGGCACGTCCGCGCCGGGACTCGCCGACCGCCGCGCGGGCCGCCTCCAGGTCCTGCCCGGCGGCCGCCAGGGTGTCCGTGTCCAGGTCGCCGCGCTCGTGGGCACGGTCCAGCAGCAGGCGCAGTCGGTCGATCTCCCCGGGGAGGCCGGCCGAGGCGCCCTGGTGCAGGTCGCCGCTGAGATGGCCGATCTGGGTGCCGACCCGGGCGTTGCCGGAAGTGGTGAAGCTCTGGTGATAGGTGGACATCGTCTTCTCTCGGGTTCTCCGTCAGGACCGGGAACAGGCTGGCCGCCGGGTGTGGCCGCGGAAAACCGGACGAAGAGGGGAAGACGCCAGTCACCGTCAGTGACCTGCGGCGATGTGCGCGCCCGACACGCAACGACACCCGTCCGAGTGTCAGCCGGTCGGGGAAACCGGCCACTTGACACGAAGGCCTATTTTGTAAAACATCTATTCATGACCGCTGCTGTAGCCGGGTCGTGGCGTGACGTCAAACGTCCGCTGTGGCCACTCGCCCTCGTGGTTCCCGCCCTGCCCTTCGCCGCCCTGCTGCTCGCCCGCGCCACCGGATCCGGGTGGGCGTGGTGGCTCACCCCGGTCTTCATCCTCGGCGTCATCCCGGTCATCGACCTGCTGGTCGGCGACGACCGCGCCAACCCGCCCGAGGAGGCGGTGCCCGCCCTGCAGGCGTCGCCGTACTACCGCTGGATCACCTTCCTGTTCCTGCCCGCGCAGTACGCCGCACTGGTGATCACCTGCGCCGCCTGGACCCGGCAGCCCGGGCTCGGCCTGGTGCTGACCGCCGGCCTGGTCAACGGCATCGCCATCAACACCGCCCACGAGCTCGGTCACAAGCGGGAGACCGTCGAACGCTGGCTTTCCAAGATCGCGCTGGCGCCCACCGGCTACGGCCACTTCTTCGTCGAACACAACCGGGGTCATCACGTCCGCGTCGCCACCCCGGAAGACCCGGCCAGCTCCCGGCTCGGCGAGTCGTTCTGGCGCTTCTGGCCGCGGACCGTGCTCGGCAGCCTCCGCTCCGCCTGGCACCTGGAGACCAGCCGGCACCGCCTCCGCGGCCGCAGCCCGTGGCGGCTGCACAACGACATCCTCAACGCGTGGCTGATGACCGTCGTCCTGTTCGCCGCGTTGACCGCCGTCTTCGGCCCCGCCATCCTGGTCTTCCTGGTGCTGCAGGCGGTGGTCGGCTTCTCCGTCCTGGAGGCGGTCAACTACCTGGAGCACTACGGGCTGCTGCGGCAACGCACCCCGACCGGCCGCTACGAGAAGGTCGACCCGCGGCACAGCTGGAACAGCGACCGGCTCACCACCAACATCTTCCTGTTCCAGTTGCAGCGCCACAGCGACCACCACGCCAACCCGCAGCGGCGCTACCAGACGCTGCGTACCTTCGAGGTCTCACCGCAACTTCCCGCGGGGTACGCCACGATGCTGCTCCTGGCGCTCGTCCCCCCGTTGTGGCGGCGGGTGATGGACCACCGGGTCCTCGACCACTACCGCGGCGACGCCACCCTGGCCAACGCGGCCGGCCGGTCAGCGCAGTAGCCGCACGAACACCTCGGCCAGCGCGGCCGCCGACGCCTCCGGCGACTCCCCCGGCAGCACGATGTGGCTGACGGTGAGCCGCACGATCGACTCGGCGGCCAGCGCCGCGTCCACGCCCGGCACGCACGCGTCGGCCCACTCCCGGATCACCGTGGCCGCCGCCGCGAGCACCAGGTCGGAGCGGGTGGTCAGATACGGGAACAGGCCGTCGGCGGAGCTGTCCAGGATGGAGCGGATCAGCGGGTTGCCGGCGGCCTCCCGCAGGGTGTGCAGGATCGCGGCGTACGCGGCGCCCCGCACGTCCGCACCCGCCGCGAACAGCCGCTCCCGGACCGCGCCGGTGAACTGCTCGATCTCCCACACGGCGAGCGCCTGCGCCACACCGGCGCGATCACCGAACTCGTTGTAGACCGTCTGCCGGCTCATCCCCGCGGCCCGCGCCACATCGGCCATCCGCACCTTGTCCCAGCCACGCTCGGCCGCCAGCGAGCGGGCCGCGGCAACCAGACGTTCGCGGGGCGTGCGGTCGGCATCCATGAGGACAGCAGCATACAAACCGGGACCAGCCCCCGCACACACCCAGTCATCCTGTCGCACCCCGGCAGACCACCCCGCCCACGACCGGCCGAAGCGGTGCGTCAACCGGCCTCCGGGCATCGGTCGACGCCGTACGAGACAGGCCGCCGGCCGCCGTGATCCTCGCGGCCGCTCAGCAGGTCCGCCAGATGCGCTCGCGGAGGTCACCGGGACCCGACTTCGGTGGAGTGCGAGGGTTTTCCCTATTTCGAGAATAGACGCAGATAGATAACGTCACTTCCGGCACACCCGGTACCGGCTACTCCGCCGGACCGGGTCTAGCCCGCCCACTACCCCCATGGGCGGGAAAGGAGTACGTGAGATGGCACGAATCCCCCTGGGCATCGCCCTGGCGGCCGGGACCGCGGCGGCGTCCGCCCTGGTCGCGGTGGCTGGTCCGGCCGCGGCGAAGGCACCCGGCGCGGACCCGGTCGCGCGGGCCGACGCCCTGGTCGCCGCCCGACCGGCGGCGCTGCACGCCAGCGCCCACGACGGCTTCCTCCGCCGTCAGGTGATCCGGTCGCAAGGGCTGACCTACGCGGCCTACGACCGGACGTACAAGGGTCTGTCGGTGAAAGGTGGCGACCTGGTGGTCGTTACCGACAGCGCCGGCCAGACGCGCTACACCTCGGTGGCGCAGAACAACGCGATCGGTGAGCTGACGACCGTACCGGCAATCTCGGAGAGCTCCGCGGTGACCACCGCCCGGCAGCTGCTCAAGAGCGTGTCCGGTGTCGAGCCGACCCGGCTGATCGTCGTCACGGCCGACGGCCGGGCGGCGACGCTGGCCTGGGAGACCACGGTGAACGGGCGCAGCGCGACCGGAGCGAGCCGGCTGACCGTCGACGTGGACGCGCAGACCGGCAAGGTGCTCTCCACCGAGGAGCACGTCACCGAGGCGACCGGCAGCGGCACCGGCTGGATCAACGGCTCGGTCTCGCTGAACACCACGCTGTCCGGGTCGACGTACTCCCTCAAGGATCCCTCGACGACCAACCTGAGCTGCCAGGACGCCTCGACGAACAAGGTGTTCAGCGGCACCGACAACGTGTGGGGCAACGGGGTCGGCACCAGCAAGGAGACCGGCTGTGTGGACGCGCTGTACGTGGCGCAGAAGCAGAAGGCGATGCTCTCCGCGTGGCTGGGGCGCAACGGGCAGGACGGCTCCGGCGGCGCCTGGCCGCTGCGGGTCGGGCTGAACGACCAGAACGCCTACTACGACGGCACCCAGGTGCAGATCGGCAAGAACACCGCCGGCAAGTGGATCGCGTCGCTCGACGTCGTCGGCCACGAGCTGGGTCACGGCATCGACGACCACACCCCGGGCAGCCTGTCGAAGGGCGGCACCCAGGAGTTCGTGGCCGACACCTTCGGCGCGGCGACCGAGGCGTACGCGGCGAACCCCAACGACCCGGCCGACTACCAGGTCGGCGAAGAGGTCAACCTGGTCGGCTCCGGCCCGATCCGGTACATGTACAACCCGTCGCTGGCCGGCGACAGCAACTGCTACTCCAGCAGTACCCCGAGCCAGGAGGTGCACGCCGCGGCCGGTCCCGGCAACCACTGGTTCTACCTGCTCGCCCAGGGCAGCGCCGGGAACGGCCAGCCGGCCAGCCCGACCTGCAACGGCGCGTCGGTGACCGGGGTGGGCATCCAGACCGCCATCAAGATCATGTACAACGCGATGCTGCTCAAGACCTCCAGCTCGTCCTACGCCAAGTACCGGGTGTGGACGCTGCAGGCCGCGAAGAACCTGTACCCGGGCAGCTGCACCCAGTTCAACGCGGTCAAGGCCGCCTGGAACGCGGTGAGCCTGCCGGCCCAGTCCGGTGAGCCCACCTGCTGATGATCGTCTGAGGGCGGGCCTCCGGGCCCGCCCTTTTCATGCTTTTTGCGCGGTACGATCACTGCCGTGGACCCGGCCGATTCCCGGACCGGTGCGACCCGGCGGCTGGAGGCCTCGCTGCGGGACTGCTCGATCGCCCCCGGCGTCGTCCAGCAGGCGCGACCATCCGGAGCGGATGGCTCAATCGGCTCGATTGGTAGCGGGCGGGAACAGTTCGATCGGCGGCCGGGGCCGGAGGTCCCTGCTGCGGGATTCCCGCCGCGGCACTGATGTAACGACGGACACACCCCGGGTTTCGCCAGCGGGGCGACTATCCCGCTCCCTTTGGAATGTCTGGTTTATATCACTCGATGCGGGGTCCCGAATCGAATCAAGATCTGTCAAGATGACCCGGTCCCTCCACCGCATCAGAAATAGATCGATCCGGCAGGCAACTTTTCCGGTCGCAGCCGCGTCTATCCTTGTGCGGCCACGGATGGCGCAGGCCGGACCCCCCTCGATTGTGAGAGCCAATGATTCAGCGACGTAAGGTCATCATCGGTTCACTCGGTGTTGCCGCGGCCGCCACCACGGTTGCCGGTTGCTCCTCGAAAAAGGACGCGACCACGTCCGGGGGCACGATCTGGACGCAGCCCGTGGCCAACAACGAGCAGCCCGCCGCGGCCGCCGCGCCGGTGCAGGTCACCGTCACGCCGGACGCCGGGGCCACCGGGGTCTCCCCGGTGAAGCCGATCACCGTCGCGGTCACCGGGGGCAAGCTGGAGGCGGTCACCGTCACCGCCGGCAAGGAGAAGGTCGACGGCGAGATCAAGCCCGACGGCTCCTGGGTCTCCACCGAGCACCTGGCGTATGGAAAGACGTACAAGGTGGCCGTGACCGCCACCGACAGCACGGGCGCCAAGACCGAGAAGTCGTCCTCGTTCTCCACGATCAAGCCGCACGCCACGGTCCGGGTCACCTTCCAGGCCAACGCGATGAGCGCGCTGCAGTCGGGGCACACCTACGGCGCCGGGCAGCCGGTGATCGTGGCGTTCAGCAAGGCGGTCAACAAGGAGCTCGCCGAGAAGGCGATCGAGATCAAGACCTCGCCGTCGGTCGAGGGCAAGTTCTACTGGGCCGACGACAAAACCGTGCACTGGCGGCCGGCGAAATACTGGACGGCCGGCTCGACCGTCAAAGTCAGTGTCAACGCCCTCGGGGTCAACCTCGGCAAGGGCGTCTACGGCGAGAAGAACGCGTCGGCCAACTTCAAGATCGGCCGTCAGCTGATCACCATCGTCGACAACCGGACACACGTCGCCAAGGTGTACATCGACGGCAAGGTCGTGCGCCGCATGAAGTGCAGCCTCGGCATGGGCGGCACCACCACCGGCGCCAACGGTCAGAAGATCAGCTTCTGGACCGCCGGCGGCCCGCACGTCGTGCTCTCCAAGGAGCGCAAGCACGACATGAGCTCGGCCAGCTACGGCGTCTCCGACCCGAAAAACCCGTACTACTACGCCGCCGAGACCATCGAGTACTGCACCCGGATCACCTACTCCGGCGAGTTCCTGCACGCCGCCCCGTGGAACCACCAGCTCGGCCAGGCCAACCGCTCGCACGGCTGCATCAACCTGAGCGTCGACGACGCCAAGTGGGTCTACGAGAACTTCCTGGTCGGCGACATCGTCGACGTCAAGAACAGCCCGCGGGAACTGCCGATCTGGAACGGTCTCGGCGACTGGACCGTCTCGTTCGACAAGTACGGCCGCTAGCGCGACGGCGACAGCGACGGGGACGCCCCGGTCGACGCGACGCTCGAGCGTCGCGTCGACCCGCGTTCGATCCGGACGCCGTCCAACGGCGCGACCAGGTCGAACGCGGCTTCAACCGGCGCGGATACGCCACCCGATGCGACAAGCGGGAAGCGCACCTCCAAGCCACCTTGGACCTCGTCGAAATACTCGACCGGCTCCGCGCTGTACCCGACGGCCTTGATCCAGAGACAGAATTCCACGCTTCGTTCCTGGAATCCTCGTACGTGATCGTCAGCCGGTAGACCCGTCGCGCGCCGAGGCTCAGGCCGGGAGAAGACCGCGTTCACCTGCTGTCGACTCCGTCTCCTATGGACAGCGCAACATCGGCGAACGCTGCATCAACCGGTTCGAACAACGGCACGGTTCGGCCATGAGCACCCGTCCACTACTGGGCCGCGCTCACCCTCGCAGGGATCCTGCTCCGGGCCCGACCATGATCCGGGAGTCGGTTTCCAGCCCTCGTGCAGCGTTGTGGTGAGGGTCCGCTCGTTCACCCTGTTCGGTATTTCCCGCTCTCCGGAAGGGTGCCCTCTCGAAGACCATGGCGAACAGGGCGGCGATCAGCACCGCCGTGGGCACAGCGACCGCCACGAGCACCGGGAAGGAGCGGCCGAGCTGGTGGCTGACCAGCGCGACCACCGGCACGTGGAGCAGGTAGAGGCTGTACGAGGCGAGGCCCAGCCCGCGGGTCGGCCGGGCGCTGAGCAGCCGGGCCGGGCGGGCCGACACCGCGATCAGCAGCGACGCCACCGCGGGCCCGGCGAACAGGTCGATCCAGAAGTAGTGGTGTTCGGTCCAGACCGGTCCACGCCACGCGATCAGGGCGATCACCGGAGTGGCGGCGAATGCGGTCAGCCTCCACCAGGGCAGGCGCGGCGGCCGGCCGGCGACTCCGGCGGCGAGCAGCCCCAAGGTGAACAACGGGGCCATCTCCCAGGTGAAGCCGGTCGTCGCGGCCGGACCGGCGATCAGCACCGGCACGAAGGACACGCCCAGGGTGGCCAGCGCGCCGAACCGGGAGCGGACCAGGATCAGCAGCGGGAACGCCAGGTAGAGAGCCGCCTCGACGGCGATCGACCAGAACGCGCCGTTCGGGGCGGGCGCGGGGACGAAGTCCTGCAACATCAACGCATAGACGACAGCGATCCGCCCGTCGGCCCGATGGATCATCGGCAGTGGGCCGGCCAGTGTTGCCACGGCCAGACTGACCAGCAGCGCCGCCCAGTAGGCGGGGAGGATCCGCCGGGCCCGCCGCCGGGCGAAGTCGGTCAGGCCACCGAGGCGCCACCCGCGGCCGGCCGGGGCGAGGGCCAGGGAGAAACCGGAGAGGACGATGAACGCGACCACGGCGAGCCGGCCGTGGATCAGCCAGCCGCCCCACCACGGGCCGGTGTTGGCCGGGTAGCCAGGGAAACAGACCAGCCAGCAGTGGTGGATCACCACGTAGAGCGCCAGTAGGCCGCGCACCCCGTCCAGGCCGGCCACCCGGGCCGGCGGGGTCACCGGCGCGGCCCGTCGGCCAGGGCGAACGCGCCGGCCAGGGGGCCGTCGGCGCGGCGCAGGGCGGTGATGGCCCGGCTGGCCCGGCTCTTGACCGTGCCGATCGAGCAGTTCAGCTGGGCGGCGATCTCCTGCTCGGACAGGTTGGCCCAGTAGCGCAGCACCAGTACCACGCGCTGCCCGGCGGGCAGTTCCCGCAACGCCGCCAGAACCAGGTCGGCGGTGCCGAGCTGGTCGGCCACGTCGCCGGCGGCCGGCCGGTCGGGCAGCACCTCGGCCGGGATCTCGAAGCGCCACAGGCGGCGGCCGGAGCGCCAGGCCGCTCGGACCATCACCTGCCGGGTGTACGCCTCCGGGTCACCCTGCGGATGCAGGCGCCGCCACGCCCGGTAGGTCTTGACCAGGGCGTCCTGGGTCAGGTCCTCGCCATGGCCGCGGTCGCCGGTGAGCAGCGCGCCGTAGCGGACCAGGGCCGGGTAGCGGGCGGAGACGAACTCGCCGAAGCCGGGTGGCGCGGTGCGATCGCTCACCGTGCACCGATCCCCATCAGGCCCTGCAACCGGGCCAGGGCGGTGTCGCTGAGCAGCACCCGGCCGCCGTCCGAGGACACCGCCTCCTGGCATTTCGTGCCGAGCGCGATCACGACGGTGGTGGTCTTCGGCGAGCTGACCGGGAACGACATCGCGTCCGGCGACGGGGACGGGGACGGGCCCGGTGCGATCAGCGACAGTCGGGCGCTCAACTGCTGAGTGCCGGCACACGCGTCGCCGTCGCGCACGACCGCGGTCTGTTCGCGCAGCAGTCCGAGGACCGCGTTGACGGTCTTCGGGTCGGAGGAGATGCCATGACCGGCCGGCCGTAGTCTGCCCGAGGAATCGGGCATCGTCAGGTCGACCGAGCCGACCCTGGTCGGCACCTTCAGCGCGCCGCCCTCGCGGGGCGTGCTGCGGAACGTCTCCAGAATCCGCCGGGCGGTCGGGCCGTCCGTCCGGAACTGGATGAACACGTCGGACCAGGGCAGCAGCAGCTCGGCGGAGTAGTGGTACCCCTCGCGGCCGGGCGCCAGTTCCGCGTCCTCCGGCGACGACGGCATCCACCCTGGCTCGCCACCGGCGAGCGTCACGGATCGTGGCGTGGTGATCAGGTCGCCGGAGGAGAACGGTTCGGCGGCGGTGAAGAGCACAGTGCCGCCGGGATTGCGGCCGGCCGCGACCGAGATCTCCATCGGCGCGTACTGGCAGCCGCGGTTGTTCCGCACGATCAACATGATCGTCTCGGTCAGGTCACCGCAGGGCTGTGAAGCATCGTTGGTGACCACCCGCCACCCTGCCGGGACCGGAATCTCGACCGCGCCGGCCCGCACCTTGCCGTCGACCAGGCGGGGCCGCGAATCGGCGGTTCCGGCGGCGGTCGGTGTGAGCGGGCCGGCCAGCATCTGCCGGCCGGCGACCAGGCCGCCGGCCAGCAGCATCACGGCCAGGGTCGCCGCCAGCATGGTGCGCCGGCGGGCGGCCCGGCCGCGCCGGACCACCGTCGCGACCGGGTCGCGATACCCGGGCTCAAGCTCGGCGACCGCCTCGTCGAGCAACTCCCTGATCCGTTCCGTCACGCTCAGAACCCCCTTGCCGAACCGATCTCACCCCTTCGAAAGACATCGGCACGGCGAAAGGTTCCATCACCCTTGTCCGTACGCGTCCGCAGAGCGGGCTCGGCGGGGCTGATCAGCGGCGGCAGCCGCTCCCGGGGGCCCGTCGCACGCGTGGTCGGGTTCGGCGGTCAGGACGTGGCGGCGCCCGCGCCGAGGTCGAACTCGTTGCCCTCCGGGTCGCGCATGGTGATCCAGTGCCAGCCGAAAGCCTGGTGTTCATCGACCCGGGTGGCACCGAGTGTGAGCAGCCGGTCCACCTCGCTGCGCCAGTCCGGCACCTGGCGGGCGGCGAGGTCGAAGTGCAGCCGGTTCTTGCCGCGCTTGGGCTCCGGGACGGCGATGAACATCAGCGCCGGCGCGTTGCCGGTCGAGGCGGCGCCGTGACCGATGGTGGCGAATTCCGGGCCGGCGCCCGGGTCGACCGGCCGGTCCAGGGCTTCCGCCCAGAAAGCGGCCAGCTTCTGCGCGTCGGCACAGTCGATGACAATCTGCGCGATGGACAGCGGCATCAGGGAACTCCTTCAAAATCGATTACTTGTGTACGACATGAGCACCGTCACCCCGCAGCGACGACCGGCCAGCAGACCTCGGTCCGCAACTGATCCGGGTCATCGGTGTCCGCGGACGTGACCAGGTACTGTTCCCGGACCGGACCGGGCGCCCCGATCCCCTGCGCCAGCACCTGACGCCCCAGCCCGGCGTAGGTGCGGTCCAGGTCGTGACAGGGCCCGGCGTGCACGGCGACCGCATGCCGCCCAGCCGGCAGAATCCCCCACCGCACCCCCTCGCCGAGGATCCCGGCACGCTGCTCTCCGTCGTCCGCCGCCGGGAGGGCGGCTACCGGGAGGAAGGCCGTCACGCGGCCGCCGACCTGGAACCAGGCGAAGGCGTACAGCGCGCCGGACGGACCCCGCGGCACGAGACCGTGGCGGCCCGCGACGGCGTACAACCGCGGGTAGGCCATGGCACACCACGGGGTGAGGTCGTCCTGGCCGACATCACCGTCGATCATGAGGCAGTGCTGTTCCGCGGTGTCCCGGAAGATCAGCTCAGCGGTGTCCCCGCCGGCCAGCAGCGCCCGCAACGATCCGACCGCCGCGGCGGTCGCGGTCAGCTCCCGACGCAGGACGTCGAGGTGGGCGGCGATCACCGACTCCCGGGCCGGCAGATCGGGTGCCGACACCACCTGACGCACCCCGGCGACCGGCATCCGCACCTCGCGCAGCCGGCGGACCAGCTGGGCCACCTCCACCTGCTCCGGCGTGTAGTACCGATAGCCGGTCGACGGGTCGACCAGCGCCGGCTCCAGCACCCCGGCATCGTGATAGTGCCGCAACGCCTTGACCGTCAGATGGGTCAGCCGGGAGAACTCCCCGACCGTCAGTAACTCTGCCACCGCGACAGCCTGCACCCTCCCGCACGGGGAGAGTCAATCGGGCGGCCAGGTGGCCCGGGACATCGGCCACCGATCCTCCCGGCAGGACGAGCGGCGCGGAAGCCGGCGGCGGACCGTCGATCGGCGGGCGGCCGGTGCTCCACGCGGAAGCCCGAGGCGAACAGGCGGGTGCCGCGCCGGCGGGCCGCGCGCGGCAAGGGTGACCACTGCCTGACCCGGCCGCGCCTGCGGGTCGACGGCAGCCGGGCGCGGCCCGCTGATCAGGTTCTTCCCGAAAGACTGCCTTCGGTAGGGTCTCACGATGGGGACCACGCTGCCGGTCTATCGGGCCGGGTTGAACGACAGCACGCGGTGGGAGCGATTCGAGCCGCGGACCGGGGACATCGTCATCAGCGCGCCGTCGAAGTGCGGGACCACCTGGCTGCAGATGATCTGCGCACTGCTGATCCTGCAGGAGCCCGCGTTGCCGGCGCCGCTGACCACGCTGTCGCCGTGGCTGGACATCCGGCTGCGGCCGATCGGGGACGTAACGGCGACGCTCGCGGCCCAACGGCACCGCCGGTTCATCAAGACGCACACGCCGCTGGACGGGCTGCCGCGGTGGCCGGGCGTGACGTATCTGGTGATCGGCCGGGATCCGCGGGACGTCGGGGTGTCGATCGACCACCACCGCGCCAATCTGGACGGCACGGTCTTCGAGCGGCTGCTGGGTGGCGGCGCGGCGCCTCGGCGGCCGGCGTCCCGGCGGGAGCGGATCCTGCAGTGGATGCACGACGAGCGGCCGCCGACCGTCGGCATGGACACGCTGCGCACCATGGTTCACCACCTCGGCCAGGCCTGGGAGTGCCGCGCCGACCCGTCGGTGGTGCTGCTGCACTACGCCGAGCTGAGCGCCGACCTGCCCGGGCAGATGCGGGCGCTGGCCGGACACCTGGCTCTCGACGTGCCGGAGAGATCGTGGCCGGCGCTGGTGGGGGCGGCCGGCTTCGACGCCATGCGGGGCAATGCCGCACGGCTCGTCCCGGACGAGCGTCTCGGCCTGTTCACCAGCGAGACGGCGTTCTTCCGGTCAGGCCGGAGCGGGCAGTGGCGTGACGTGCTCACCGACGACGACCTGGCCGCCTACGACTCGGTGCTGCGCTCGGTGGCCGCCCCCGGATTCGTCGAGTGGTTGCAACGATAGGGCCCGGGGTGGCCTCGGGTCGGCGGTCTCCGACGATCCGCCGACGTTTGGTCGCTGGTCAACAGCGGAATAGGGCTTCGGTGCCCAGATCCCGCAGCCGTCGGTCTCCCCATCGCAGGTCCATCGGTCAGCAGGGCGGGATCAGGTGGTGAAGCCGACCCTCGAACCCTCCGGAAGCGGTGTGGACGATCATCAGCGAGCCGTCGCTCTGGCACACCGGACCCGGCGGCGATACTGGCGGCAGCGCGCCCTCAGCAGCCGGCTGCTCCATCGGCTCGGCGAACTGTCCGCCCACTCGCTGGCTGGTCTCGCGGTCGCCGGACTGGTCGTGGCCTGGCTGATCATCGGTGTGGTGATCAGCTTCCCCGGCTGGTGGGAGAACGCCCTGTATGTGACCAGCTCGCTGATCACCCTGACCATGGTGTTCACCGTTCAGCACACGCAGGCTCGGCAAGCCGTGGCACTGCAGCGCAAGCTCGACGAATTGCTGCGCGCCGTGCCGGCCGCCGACAACCGGCTGATCGCCCTGGAGGAGGTGCCGGAGCGGGAGTTGCAGGAGCTTCACCATCGCGACATCGCTTCGCGAGAGAACACGCCCGAAGCCCAGTGGCCATGATGGGCTGCGCCATCCGCGGGTCCACTCGCGAACCCGGTCGCCGCCTCCACGACATGGCGGCCGACTTCCGGAACCCGGACGGTGAGGTCGATCGAGAAGCCGGGGCTCAGACTGCGTCGAGCAGCGCCGCCAGCGGGCCGGGCCGGGTGTCACGCCGCGCGGCGGCCGCGGCGAGCAGGTGGGCGTAGCGGAGGTTGCGGCGCGAGGAGCTGCGGACGAAGCGGTGCATCTGCGCCTCGATCGGGCGGCCCCGCCAGGCGGGCTGGCTGCGGAACAGGTGGAAGCGGTCCAGGTCGCGTTCGGCGGCGAAGAGTTCCTCGACGCACGCGACGCCGACCGCGCGGATCAGCTCCTCCTCGAGGTCGCGGTCGCAAACGAAGTAACGGTCGGCGGGCAGGTGGGCCCGGAACGTCCACTGCTCCTGCCGATCGCACAGGCCGACGACCCGGAGCCGGGCGGCCGCCGGACCGAGGTCGCGCAGGTAGCGGCCGATGGCGTGGGCTCCGCCGATCGGCTCGATCCGCACCCGGTCGGCGTCGAGGTCGCGGCCCCGGGCGGCGGCCGTGGTGCGCAGCGCGATCCGGTCGCTGATCCCTTCGACCAGGATCAGCGCCCGGGCGTCCCCGTCGTCGGTCATGGCCGCATCCTCGCCTGACGGGATCGCCGGACGCCAGCCGTTTACGATGCCGGCAGCTGCACGGCGATCGCGTCGACCAGCTTGTCGAGCACGCCGGGGAACGCGGAGACGGCGATCTGCGGAAGGTGCTCGCGGACCGCGGCGAGATTCGGATATTCCTCCGGGGAGAACGTCGCATATGCCTGGGCGAGTGCCTGCCGGTCCGCTTCCTCCTGCCCCGGCGCCAATTCCGCGGCATCCATCGCCGCCAATGCGAGAACGGCGTCGATGAAGTCCCGGAAATGTCGCACCGCGTCCGGCGCGGGGAAGCCGGCACGCAGCAGCAGGCCGATGCCGATGTCGTCGGCGCGCAGCTCGTTGGGGCCGGCGGTGAACCGGCTGGCGCGCAGTGTGGCCAGCCGCGGGTGCCGCAGCATCGAATCATGCACGCCGCGGCCCATCTCGCGCAGCGCGGCCCGCCAGTCCGGCCCGGACTCGAACCCGGCGAGCGTCTCGCTGATCAGCCGGTCGGCGATGGCGATCAGCAGCGCGTCGAGATCGCGGAAGTAGCGGTAGATGGCCGACGGGTCGGCGCCGAGCTCGACGCCGAGGCGACGGACCGTGAGTGCGTTGCCACCGGGTGCCTCGATCAGTCGCAGCGCGGCATCGATGATCATGGACGGTTCGAGGATCACACCGCTGCGGGTGGGCCGCCGCCGGACCCTGCCGGAACTGCCCCGCGTGGTCGCCATTTCGGAACTCCTTATGTCAACGCATTGACCTAAGCGTACCGCACGCGGTTTCCTATGGCCCTGACCAGGGAGGATCAGCATGCGGGCGGACACACCGGCCTACGACCTTGACATCCGGACCGACGAGAAGCGGATTCGCGCCGCGCTCGCCGACGCGGCCCGGACCCCGTTCTGGCTCGAGGATCCCGGACGGCCCGTCCCGCTGCCCGCCCTGATCGGCACCATCGACACCGACCTGCTGATCATCGGCGGTGGTTACTGTGGGTTGTGGACCGCGCTCCAGGCGAAAGAGGCGGATCCGGCCCGCGACGTCGTCCTGGTCGAGGGCGAGGAGATCGGCTGGGCGGCCAGCGGCCGTAACGGCGGATTCGTCGAGGCCAGCCTCACCCACGGCCAGGAGAACGGCCAGCGCTACTTCGGCGAGGACCTCGCGGTGCTGGAAGGCCTCGCCGAGGAGAACTTCGCCGGCTTCCGCGACTCGCTGACCCGGCACGGCATCGACGCCGAGTGGGAGGAGAACGGCTCACTCGCCGTCGCCACCGAACGGCACCAGGTCGAGGAACTGCGGGCGGCGCCCGGTCGCTTCTACGACCGGGAGCAGCTGGCCGGCATCGTCAAGTCGCCGCTGTTCCGGGCCGGTTCCTTCCAGGAGACCGGCGCGGCCCTGGTGCACCCGGCGAAACTGGCCTGGGGCCTCAAGGACGCCTGCCGCAGACTGGGCGTACGCATCTACGAGCACACGCCGGTGACCAGACTCACCGATCGGGGCGGCACGGTCCGCGCCACCACCCGGATGGGCGTCGTGCGCGCCCGCCAGGTGGTGCTGGCCACCAACGGCTTCCCGTCGCTGCTCCGGCGCAACCGGATGCTGACCATCCCGATCTACGACTACGTGCTGATGACCGAGCCGCTCACCCCGGCGCAACTGGACGAGATCGGCTGGCACGGCCGGTTCGGGATCGGCGACTGCTCGCGGCAGTTCCACTACTACCGCAAGAGCGCCGACAACCGGATCCTCTGGGGCGGTTATGACGCGGTCTACCACCGCGGCGGCGACATCCGGCCGGAGTTCGACCAACGACCGGAAACGTTCGCCCGGCTCGCCGACCACTTCCTGCGCACCTTCCCGCAGCTCGGCGAGATCAGGTTCACCCACGCCTGGGGCGGCATGATCGACATGTCGACCCGGCTGGCCGCGTTCCAGGGCCTCGCGATGGGCGGCAAGGTGGCCTACGCCAGCGGCTTCACCGGGTTGGGCGTGGCCGCGACCCGCTTCGCCGGCGCCGTCATGCTGGACCTTCTCGCCGGGGCCGACACGCCGCGGACCCGGCTGCGGATGGCGACCAGGCGACCGATGCCGATCCCGCCGGAACCCATCGCGTACCCCGCGGTGCAGGTCATCCGGCGGGCGATCGCCCGCGCCGACCGTAACGGCGGCCGTGACGGCCTGATTCTCAAGACCGCCAACCTCTTCGGTTTCTCCTTCGATTCCTGACCAGAAACGATCAGGGGGTACGACGCGGCGAGCGCCGCCGCGCCGTACCTCCGCGTCACGCTCAGCCGATCGCGCAGGCCGTACCGTTCAGGGTGAACGACGCCGGCTTGGCGAACGAGCCGCTGTAGGCGCCCTGGAACCCGAACGACGTGCTGCCACCGGCCGGGATCGCGCCGTTGAAGCTCACGTTGCGCGCGGTGATCGCCCCGGAGTTGCCGCTCAGCGTCGCGTTCCACGAGCTGGTGATCGTCTGTCCGGCCGGCAGGGTGAAGCCGAGCGCCCACCCGTTGACCGCCCCACCACCGGTGTTGGCCACCGTGACGTCCGCGGTGTAGCCGGTGTTCCACACGTTCGGCGCGTAGGTGACCTGGCAACCGGAAGTGCCCGGGTTGGACGGGCTCGACGGGGTGCCCGGACCGGACGGCGCGCCGCCGCCGTCGACCGCCGCGGAGAAGTTGGTGACGGCCAGCCCGGCGCCGCCGATCCACGGCTCGAATCCGGCCTGGATGCTGGTCAGGTACCACGAGCTGGTGATCGCACCGCGGTTCTTCACGTCGTTGATGAAGTCGAGGACGCTGAAGCTCCAGCTGCTCACCGGCGACGGCGCCACATAGGAGACCACGGCGTTCGACCCGTTGCTGCCCTGCCACACCTCCCAGCTGCGCCCGCCGATGGTGGCGGTGGCGACCCGGGAGCCGATCGGCTGGATCGAGCCCTGCCGGTTGAACCAGATCATGATCTCCTGAGCGTTCACGCCGGTGGTGTTCGGCCGCGGGTCGAGCCAGATGTCGTACGCCGCGTCGTAGGTCGCCCCGGACACGAAGGTGTAGCTGATGCTGCTCGTCGCGCTGCTGATCGCGCTAACCCGCAGCGGCAGGGTGGTGCCCGGGGAGCAGTTGGTGTAGTGACATCCGTAGTAGACGGCCGGGTACGACACCGGCGCGCCGCTGGTGTTCCCGGTGCCCTGCTGGCTGGCGATCGAGAACCCGGTGCCCGTCACCGTGATGCACTGCTCGGCGCTGGTGCCCCAGCGGTTGTTCATCACGACGTACCGGCCGCCGATGGTGGTCGACCCGTACTGGTCGCAGATCCTGGTGTCGGCCTGCGCCGGGCTGGACAGCGTCAGCCCGAAGAGCCCGGACGCCACCAGGACGAGGGCGGCGACCAGGGCATGGTGCTTCCGTTGCATGGGAGTCTCCTTGAACGAGGAGTGGGAGCGCTCCCAAACCACGGTACAAGACATCGACATTTGTCGAAAGCCGAGCCGGTTCCGGAACCGGATCTCTCCGCTCCGGGCGGGAAGCGCGAGCGGCGACCGGGCTCCGGCCGATCCGGCCGGAGCGCGAGGCGCGGCAGTACGCGGACCTTCTTCGCGCCGGTGGGCAGCGAGCGACGCCAGAACGGACAAAGGCCGATTTTCGCCGCATACCTCTGCTATGGTGGGGCAGCGACGGGGGCCGCCGACCACCCTCCCGGGAACGCGATGACCGCAGTTCATTGACCAGCATAAATAGCCGCTTTAGGCTGCGGTCATTTGTTGCGTTTTCCGGGAAAGGAACGGGCATACGATGCGAATTCCGAGACCCGCGACCGTGGCAGCGGTGATCCTGCTGACCGCGGCCCTGACGCCGGCGCCGGCCGGGGCGGCCGGTCCACCGTCGTGCTCCGGCGCGGCCGGGTATCTGGGCACCGTGCCCAGCCCGGAGAGTTTCCTCGGCTTCCCGCTCGGCATCGGCCAGCAGCGGGTGGTCACCAACGCCGAGATCCGCGGCTACCTGGCGGCCGTCGACAAGGCTTCCGACCGGGTGGTCAGTGGCACCATGGGGACCAGCGTGCTGGGACAGCCGCTCGACTACGCGATCGTCTCCAGCAGCCGGCACGTCTCCCGGCGCAGCCTGGACCGGATCGCCGGACAGATCCGGGAGCTGCGGGATCCTCGGAAACTGAAGGCGGAGCAGGCGCGGCGGATCGCGGCCGGGGAGCCGGCCATCGTCTGGATCGCCGGGAACGTGCACGGCGGCGAGACCAGTGGCGCGGACGCCAGCCTCAAGACGCTGTACGAGCTGGCCGCGGGCACGTCCTGCGCGGTGCGGCAGCGCGACGACAACCTGATCACGGTGATCCTGCCGACCCAGAACCCGGACGGGCGGGACGCGAACCGGCGGCAGAACGAGTACGGGTTCGACCTGAACCGGGACTGGTTCGCGCGGACCCAGCCGGAGACCGACAGCAAACTGGAACTGCTGCGGAAATACCCGCCACAGGTGTTCGTGGACGCGCACGAGATGGGCGGACAGCGGTATTTCTTCCCGCCGGACGCCGACCCGATCCACCACGAGATCGCGGACGCGCCGGTGGACTGGATCAACCGGATCGGGGCGGCGAACAAGGCGGCATTCGGCTACAACGGGGCGTGCAGCGACACCGTCACCACCGAGTGCTATTTCAATTACGACACGTACGACCTGTTCTACATGGGGTACGGCGACACGGTTCCGGCGACCGGATTCGGGGCGGCCGGAATGACGTACGAGAAAGGCAGTGCCTCCTCGGTGCAGGACCGGGTGCAGCAGCAGTACAACACCCAGTGGGCGACCCTGGGCTGGGCCGCGGCGAACCGGCGCGAGGTGCTGACCGGCTACTACCGGACGTGGAGTGACGCGGTCGCCGAGGGCCGCGCCGGCAAGCTGGAGCCGAACCAGGTGGTGCAGCCGGAGAACCAGGTGCGGTTCCCGGTGCCCGACATCCGAGTCCGGTCGTATTTCCTGATGCCGGGCAGGCAGCTCGCCGACGTGCGACGGCTGGTCGACCGGCTGCGGCGGATGGACGTCGAGGTGTACGAGGTGCGCAAGGCGGTCACGATCGCCCACGCACGGATCTTCGGCGGGCGTACGGCCGATGAGGTCGTTGTTCCGAAGGGCGCCTACTGGATCCCGATGGATCAGCCGCAGAAGCACTGGATCCAGGCGACGCTGGGCGAGGATCCGTACGTCCCGTTCCCGTATTTCTACGACGTCTCGTCGTGGAGCAATCCGCTGCTGATGGGGATCGACACCGTCTACACCGGTGACGATGTGCGCCCACGGGGCAGCCTGGTGACCGGCGTCGAGGGCGGGGCGAGCGGGCGGGGGCGGGTCTACACGTACCCGCTGGATTCCGCCTCGGCGGCGCAGTTGACCTTCCGCCTGCTCGGTCGGGGAATCGCCGCGGTCCGCGACGGGAATCTGGTGCGGGTACCGGCCTCGGCGGTCACCCCGACCGTCGACCGGCTGGCCCGATCGTTGGGTGTCACCCTGACGCCCAGCGCGCGGACCGGCGGGACCGCGCTCACCACACCCGACGTCGGGCTGTTCCGCGGCGCCGGGGTGTCCACCACGTCCGGCTCGTACGGCGAGGCCCGCTACCTGCTCGGCAGCCGCTGGGGGCTGAACCTCACCCCGGTGACCAGCGCCGACATCAACGACAACACGCCCGCGTTCACCCGGCGCAGCGTGCTGCTGGTGCCCGACGGCAGCAACCCGACCGGTGGACTGACCGCCGCCGGACAGGCCAACCTGCGGGCCTGGATCGGCGCGGGGCACACCTACGTCGGTCTCCGCAACGAGGGCACCCGCCTGGCCCGGGCCGCCGGGCTGACCTCGACCACCGAGAAGCCGCAGCCCGACGACTACCTGGTGATCGGCTCGCACCTGCGGGTCGACGTGAACCCGGCCAGCCCGGTCGGCACGGGCCGGCCGGCCGCGGACTTCGCGTTCAACAACGGCGACCCGATCCTCACCCCGAGCACCACCGGCGTGAACGTGCTGACCTATCCGAGCGACGGCACATTCTGGCACAACGGCTACACGGTGCACGAGGACGTGCTCAAGGGCACCTCGGTGGTGGTCGACGAGCCGACCGGGGCGGGGCGGGCGGTGCTGTTCGCGAACGACCCGCTGTTTCGCGGGTACACCGAGAGCGGCATGCAGCTGGTGGCCAACGCGCTGCTGTACCCGGCCGGGAACCCGAAGCCGGCGGCGCGCACGGCGAGACCGGAACCGGCGAGGGCGGCCGCGGCCGCGCGGCCGGCGGCGCCGAACCTGGGCGGCGAGTGGCGGCCGGACCGGATCCAGGTGGCGGTGGCCGACCTGGCCCGCACCCGGAGCGTGGTGAGCCGGTACACGAGCACGGCGACGGTGGCGGTAGCCGGCGACTCGGCCTACCTGACCATCCCGAACCCGGACGGCCTGCAGTTCGACGAGCACCCGTATCTGCGCGACCTGATCGCCGACCTGCGCGCCGCCGGTATCCCGCTGCGCTCCATCGTGGCCTGAGCTAGCTCGACCCGCGCACGGTCAGCGTCGTCGGCAGCCGCCGCGGCGCCGGCCGGGCCGGGTCGAGCAGATGCCGGACGGCCGCGGCCGCCTCATCCTCGGCCGGCATGAACACCGAGGTCAGGTCGGCGGCCTCGGCCAGGGCGCTGCCGTCGAAACCGACCACCGCGACATCCTCCGGCACCCGGCGGCCGGAGGCCCGCAACGCCTGCAGCACACCCATCGCGGTCACGTCGCAGGCCGCGAAGATCGCGTCCAGGTCCGGGGCGCGGTCCAGCAGTTCGAGGGTCGCCGCGTACGCCCGGGCCCGGGTGAAGTCACCGTCGGCGGCCACCACCTCCCGGCCGGCCCCGGACATCACCCGCAGGAACCCGGCACGCCGTTCCCGCGCGCACGGCGTCGCCGGCCCGAACACCGCGCCGACCCGTTTCCGGCCGCTCATCACCAGGTGTGCGGCGGCCTGGAACCCGCCGCCGTCATTGTCCGGCGCGACGAACGTGACCCCCGGCGCACAGCGGCCCAGCGCCACCGTCCGACCGCGGCGCGCATACGCCGCCCCGGCCGCCCCGGAGATGTTGATCAGCAGGCGTCCGAACGGCGGATCGTCGTCCGCGGCCGGCGGCACGTCCACCCGGCGCACCTCCAGCGCGATGTCCTGCCCGTCCACCGCGGTCATCGCCCCGGCCAGCACCCGGCCGTAGAACGGCTTGACGCCCATCGCCGCCGGATCCGGATCGACGATCAGGATCTCGATCCGCTCGCGGCGGCCGCCCCCGCCCCGCCCGGTCGCCAGCGCCCGCGCCGCCGCGTGCGGCTCGAACCCCAGCCGCCGGGCCACCGCGCGCACATGCTCGCGCATCTCCGGGGAGGTGCCGTACGCCCCGTTGATCGCCCGGGAGGCGGTCGCCCGCGACACCCGGGCCTCCCGCGCCACGTCGGCGAGCGTCGCCCGTTTCTCCATGACCCGACGATAACCTGATCGACACGAGTGGGTCAGGGCCGATCCGCTGGGCCTCGACCCGGGGTGGCGGCGCGCTGACGAAAAGCCTCTCCGAACTCGCCCCGCAGCTCCACCGGGACGAGGTCCGCAATCGCCTGCTGGAGTGTCCGGTCGATCGGGTGCCCCTCCTCCTCGTGAAGTCGGTCAAGCACATTCACCGCCCAGATTCCCCTGCTCAATCTGTAGGCGACGATGGACCGGATGAAGTGCACGAAAGCAACGTCGTGCCGGCCGGAGAGGCATATCACATCACCGAGCTGGAAGCCGACGACGGCGCACCCGGACAGTTCGCCCAGATCCACGAAGGTGTCGAGCGCCTGCTGAAAGTACTGTTCCGCCTGCTCGACTCGATGTTGTGCCACCGCGACCAGACCGAGCTGGTGGTAGGTGCTCGCCGCGCCGATTCGATCACCAGAGTTGATCTCGATATCGAGAGCCAACCGGTAATAGTAGACCGCCTTGTCGAGCGATCCCTGCTGGAAGGCGGACATACCGAGCTGGTGGTACGTGAAGGCCATCTTGTGCCGGTCGTTGAATTCGGTGGCGATGGCGAGCGACTGTTCGAAGAATTCATTGGCGCGATCCCATTCCCCCTTATCGGAAAAAATGATCCCGAGCTGATGGTAGGGGGCTGCGAGTTCCTGCCGAGCACCGGACTCACGGATGAGATCGGCGGCCTGTCGATAATAGTCTTCCGCTACTTCCAGGCCCCCCTCCTCGTGCGCGACCATACCGAGTTGGTGGTAGGAAGTGGCCGCAGATTTGCGGTCGTTGTGCTCCAGGCTGATGTCGATGGAGTCCTGGAAATACTGCTTCGCCTCCGCAAAACGGCGCTGCTCCTGCGCAATCTTCCCGAGCTGGTTGAGGGTGACGGCCTCATACTCGCGGAGCCCGAGAGCCCGCTTCATGTCCAATTCCAGCTGGTAATGATAAGTTGCGTCGTCCAGTTGCCCCTGCGTCAGGGCCGCGTTGCCCGCAATGTTGTGCAGATCCAACAATTCCCATCGATCGTCGGCGGTTTCCGGTTCGGGGAGTCGCTCTATCGCCTGCTCCAGCAGAGCCCGGCGGACGTTGTGCTGATGTTCCACATCGAGGTACATGTTGAGGGCGCGGACGACGGACAGGACCGGCTCCCCCGCCCCTTGCGCATAGTGGAGGGAAGCCATGAGGTTCGCATACTCGGCCTTGACCATTACACGGCCGAGCGCGCGCCGATAGGGGTCACCGGAAAGAACGGCATCCTGCATGAAAGCGGCACAGTCGACGTAAAGGCGGTAATGCGCGTGACGACACACCCGCTCCAGGTCCGGATCACCGCGGATTCGATTCCGGAGAAAGTAGGGGAGGATGGGTACGGTCTCCACGAATCCAGTCAACTCCGGATGCGCACGGGCGAGGCCGACACTACGCAGCTCGGCGACCGCACCGGCCAGATCAACTTCCCCGATGTTCACTTCCCCGGCGCCGGCGCGCAACTCATTGACGTAAATGTGCAACACCGGAACCGGAATGCTACCGGTGAACGGCGCCAGCAAGAGAATGGACTCCTGCAGAGCCGGGTCGAGCTTGCCATGGCTGTATTCGATCGCACGACGAGCGGCCATCGACGGATCGACGGCATCACCGCCGCTGCCGAACTCGGCGAGGATCCGGGCCGGCGGCGTGCCGGCCAGCTGCGGCATGATCACCGTCATCGGCAGCGGATAGCCGTCGATCAACCGCATCAGCTCGCTCAGCGCCTTACGCTGCTCGTCATCGACGGTGTCACCCAGCCACCGGCTGCCGCCGTGCCGCGCCACGATCCGCTCCAACAGGGCCGTGGCGGCCTGTGGATCCAGACCTGGCAGGTGGTGGACGCCGCCGGCAAAGGTCGACGTCGCCAGCCACTCCTCGGCCTCCCGCGAACCCACCAGCACCAGCGTCCGCCCGCCGCGCAGGCCGGACAGGAAGCGGGCCAGCCGGTCACGTTCCCGCTCCGGGAGCGCGTGCGGGATCGCCGCCGGGCTGGCCGTGATCGACTCGGCGTTGTCGATCACGATCAGGTGCCGGGTGGCGCGCAGCCGGTCGATGATCAGGCCGGTCCGGGCCGCCGGGCCCAGCGACTCCCAGGCCGCGAACTCCGGCGCGGGCAGCAGCTCGTGCGCGATCTGGCGGGTGATCTGCTCGGCCGTCCAGGCCCGCTGCTCGTACGAGAAGGAGAAGACCTGCTCGATCAGTCCGGTCCGCTGCCACCACCAGCCGGCGTGCGCGAGCAGGGTGGACTTGCCCGCCCCGGCCATGCCACGGACCAGCACCTGGGTGCGCTCAGGATCGATCAGCAGCAGCCGTTCCAGGGCGTGCAGGTCGAGGTCACGGCCGACGAAACCGTAATCCACCGCGGGCGCCACGCTCACCTGCTCGCGACGCCGGTAGAAGACCTCCTGCTCGCCGGCGGTCATCGGCCGCAGGTCCAGCCGGGACTCCCGCTGGGCGAAGACGACCGGCAGGATCCAGTCCTCCAGATCGAGATCCTGTTCGAAGTGTCCGCGACGCGCTTTCACGTCGTGCAGGGCCGGCGGGCCTCGTACGCCGCAACGACCGGGTCGTCGCCGGCCGCGAGCCGGCCGTACAGCACCGGCATCGCCTGTTGGGCGGCGCTGACCGTGACCGAGTACGCCATGCCGATCGCGACCGGCGCCCCGGCCGCCACCAGGTCCTGCGCCAGGCTGGCCTCGCCGCCGTCCTGCATCGCCGACTGGCACGCGTTCAGCACCGCCACCGCCACCCGGTGCTCGGCCAGCAGCTGCGCCACCTGATCGGCCGGCACCGGCCGTGCCCGGCCCACCGTGCCGGTCTCGAAGAACAGGAATCCCTGCCGCGCGTCGGCGGGCCGCTCGCCCGGCTCGAACAGGTAGCGCCCGGAGGTCACCCCGGAAGTCATCGCCTCGGCCGTCCCGAACCCGCCGTGCACGTCGAAGTGGACCACCTGATACCAGCCCTGGCCGTGGTCGCGCGCGGCCGTCCGCAGCGTCTCGCGCAGCGCCTCCCAGGTGCCGGGCCGAACCAGGTCGACGGTGACCGGCAGCCGGGTCCGGCCGATCGCGTCCAGCAGCGGCTGCGAGATCGTCCGGTATCCCACGTCGCGGGAGCCGAACGGTCGCGCCGTCACCACCAGGATGTTCAGCGTGGGTGCGGGGTCGGGCAGCCGGTACGGCAGCGGCACCCGGGTGTCCTGGCGCACCAGCGGCATCCGCAGCGCGAGCCGCTCCCCCCGCTCCGGATCGCACAGCGTCTCCCAGTGCAGCCGCTGGAAGGCCGCCGACCCGCGCACCAGCAGCCGGCAGCCCTGGAAACCCTGGTCGAAGGCGCGGCGGTAGCCGTATCTCGCCTCGCCGGCGAAGACCTGCCGGAACAGTGCGCGACCGTATTCCGCCACCACCTCGGCGGCCTGCCGCTCCAGGTCCCGGTCCAGGAACGGGAACTGCAGGTGCTGCTCGAAATACCAGGCCAGCAGCTTCTCGTCGCCGTCGTCGACGGGCGCGCGGACGGTCACGGTCTCGCCGCCGGAGTCACCGAACTCGACCCGGGCCGCGAACGAGCCGTCGTCCGCTGCCGACAGCTCCCGCACCACGATGTCGACGCCCGCCGCGCGGTTCATCACTCCACTGTGCCAGCCCCCGCGACGGGAACGACCGACAGGAAGTGCGATCAAAGGGAGAACGGGCTGTAGCCGTCATCGTCGCAGGTGCGGTTGGCACCGCGCGCGACGCCGTCGATGTCGCCGGGGCCGTCTTGCTCACAGTAGAACCGGCCCCGCGCACCGCACGGGTGGGCACCTGCCTGCCGGCGTCGCCCGCGATCGTCCGCAGGCCGTTCGGGATCGGCATGACCACCGTGGAACGGGTGCGGGTCGAGCGGCTTCCGGGTGGCGCCTCATCGAGGACGGGCACCCGGTAGGCGGAATGGTCGAGCACCGGCTTGCAGGTGGTGGCGGTGAACCTCTACGGGACGAGGCGTCAGCGGGTGATGCGGGCGAGCCGGGCCGCGGTGGGCCGGTTCACGGCGCCCTGCACGGCCAGGCTGCCGGCGACCGCGAGACCGATCCGCAGCGGGCGCCCGGCCTTGAACGAGCCGTGCGTGAAGTACCGGTGGTGACCGGCCGTGGTGCCCAGGCAGGTCAGCGTGCACCAGCCGACGGCCAGCGCCAGATCGAGCCGGCTCAACCCTCGGCCCCAGGCGAACGGGACGGCCGCGAGCAGCGCCACGAACCGCACGATCACGAACAGGTGGACGGTCACGTGGGCGGGCAGCGGACGCTTTCCGTCCAGTATGGCCCGCGGCGACCCGTCGCACCGTCTGCGGTGAGGGACATGTCGACCTGCCTCCGCCGTAGGAATTTCGCGCCGAATCTACGGCCCGCGGGCGGCCGTCCGCGTTCAGATGCGTGAATTCCCGCAGATCAACCGGTGGCGTCGGGGGCACTCACCGCTTCCCGGCGCGACCGTACGGCCGTCACCACCGCGGTCACCGCCAGCAGCCCGGCGCCGGTCAGGAAACCCGGGCCGGGACCCCGGGACTCGGCGATCGTCCCGGCCAGCGCGGCGCCGGCCGCCCCACCCGCCGTGGCGGCGACGTTCAGCCAGGTGCCGGCCTCGGTGGCGGACCCGTCGGGCGCGGCGTCGTCGGCGGCCAGATAGGCGACCACATAGACCGGCCCGACCGCCGTACCCGTCAGGCACAGGACGAGACCCAGCATGAGCAGCCCGGCGGCCGCCGCGGCGACGGCCAGACCGGTCGCGAGCACACCGGTCAGCAGGGCGAGATGGCGCAGGTGACGCCGGCCCGCGTGTTCGCGGCGGCCCCAGAGCAGGCCCCCGGTCACACTGCCGACGGCCAGCGCCGCCTCCAGCAGGCCGGCCGCTCCCGGGGCGCCACGGTCCTCGGCGAAGGCGGCCAGGCAGGTGTACGCCGCGCTGGTGCCGGTCCCCACCGCCAGGATCGTCACCACCAGGCCCCGCAGGGCAGGCGAGCGCAGCGGCCCGGTGTCCACCAGCCACCGATGGCCGCCCGGGTCGTCGCCGGTGGGTGGCCGCCGGTCCCGCGCCGGTGGGGTGGCGACCATGCCGAGGGTGCCGGCCAGCAGCAGGGCCGCGGTCAGCAGCAGAGCCCAGCGGGCCGGCCCGGCCGCCACCAGCAGGCCGGCGAGCAACGGCCCGGTCAGGTACAGCGCCTCCTCGACGACCGAATCGAGACCGTACGCCCGGGCTTTGAGACCGGTGCCGGCCGTGAGCCGGCGCCAGGTGGCCCGCATCGCCGGCCCCAGGGGCGGCGCGGCCAGGCCGGCCACGGTGATCAGCGCGACCAGCGCGGCGGGCCGGGTGACCATGGCCGCGCCCGCCAGGGCCGCGGCACAGGTCAGCGCCAGCGGCGGCAGGACGGCGCGCTGGCTGTGCCGGTCGGCCAGGCGGGCCTTGAGCGGCAGCAGCACGGCGGTGACCCCGAAGCCGGCCGAGGCCAGGCCCGCGGTGGCGAACGAACCGGTGGCCTGCTGGACGGTGAACAGGGTGGCGAGTGGGAACAGCCCGTAGGCCAGCCGGGCGCCGGCCGCGGGCACGAAGGTGCGCACCGCGTACGGCAGGGCCAACACGGCGCGGTAGCCGCCCCCGCCGGTCACGACCGGGCGGTGCTGAACGCCACGTAGATGATCAGCAGCGCGGGCACCAGCAGGCCGTACGCGGCGGGGCGGTCCAGCAGCGGCTTTCCCGGATCGAGCGTCCGGTCGTTGGCCGGGCGGTCCGCCTCGGGCAGCGCCGCGATCCGGGCGCGCCGCACCGTGTTGAGCACCAGCACCCCGGCGGTGACGAAGAACGAGCCCAGCCCCCACCAGCCGCGCAGCAGCGTGCGTCCGGTGATGTCGCGGTACGCCGCGAGGCCGCACTCCCGGCAGAACGGGCCGTGCACCCGGCTGAAGCGCATCAGCACGATCATGCCCTCGTGCCCGTGGAAGGTGACCTCCGCGGCGGGCGCCCGGTGGCAGATGCGGCACGAACTCTCGGACAAGGCATTCCCCCGCTGGTGACAACCATGATCAATATGGTCGGCACATGCTATGTCCCGCGTCGATGCCCGTCCAATCGCCGCCCGCCTTGACGGAGTGAGTACTCACTCCGTACTCTGATCGGCATGACAGCCGAGAGTGACCGGCGCCGCGCGCCGGGAATGTCCACCGAACAACGCCGCGAGATGATCGTCCGCGCCGCCCTGCCCCTGGTCGCCGAGCACGGCGCCGCCGTCACCACCGCGCAGATCGCCCGCGCCGCCGGGATCGGCGAGGCCACCGTGTTCCGCGTCTTCACCGACAAGAACGAGCTGTTGGGCGCGTGCATCGTCGCCGCCATGGACTCGACCACCGTGCTCGGCGAGCTCCGGTCGATCTCCGTCGACCAGCCCCTCGCCGACCGGCTGGTCGAGGCGGTCGACGCGCTCGACGCCTACTTCGCCCGGATGGGCGCCGTCGTCGGGGCCGTGCACGCCTCCGGTACCCCGAACCGGCGGCCGGGCACCGAAGCCGTCGACCCGACCCGGCCGGCGGGTGGTACCGGCGACCGGGAAGCCGCCCGGGCCGCCACCCGGCAGGCCGTTCTCAACCTGTTCGCGCCGGACGAGGCCACCCTGCGCGTCCCGGCCGCCACCGCCACCGACGCCTTCCTCGCCCTGTTCTTCGGCCGCCGCGGCGCCGGCCGCCACACCCCCGTCCCCGACCTGGTCGACCTGTTCCTGCACGGCGCGGTCAACACCGGCCCGGCGTGACCGGTGCCCGCCGGCACCTCAGGTCGCGGACCAGGCGTGCCAGGAGGTGACCCGGATGCGCAGGAACGGACCGGGCGGGGGCGACACCCGATACTGCGGGTAACGGTCGATCAGCGCGGGCTCCGGCTCGTCGCTGACCGTCGCGACGCCGTCGGCACGCACCCACCACAGCTGCGACCAGTCCTCGTCGTACCCGTCGGCGAGAACACTGACCCGCGGCTCGCGGGCGATGTTCACCAGCCGGCGCAGGTTGCGGTACCGCTTCGGCTTACCGTCCACCCCGGTGTGGATCACGTCCCCGACCAGGGCGAACACGATCGGCACGAGGTGCGGCGCGCCGTCCGGGGTGACCGTGGCCAGCCGGGCCACCCGCGCGCTCGCGAACCGTTGCGCCGGGGTCGTCTCCACCCGGCCCAGCCTAGGCTCCCACCGACGCTTGCCGGCAGATGGCAAGATCGTGCCCCGTGGGCAATCCGGATCTCCTGCAGGGCCGCCCGTGAGGGCGGTCATCGTCGCGGCGGCGGTCGCGTTCCTCGTCTCCCTGTTCGCCACCCCGGTGGCGATCCGGGTCTTCACCGCGCTCAAGGCCGGGCAGCCGATCCGCTCTCTCGGGCTGGCCTCGAACGAGGGGAAGAAGGGCACCCCCGCGATGGGCGGGGTCGCGTTCATCGTGGCGACCCTCGTCGCCTACGTCGCCGGGCACTTCGCGCTGACCACGCTGCCGAAACGGCAGATCGCGCAGGAGAAGCCGACCATGACGGCGCTCGTGCTGCTCGGCGTGTTCGTCTTCTGCGGGGTGGTCGGTTTCCTCGACGACTTCCTCAAGGTGCGCCGGCGCAACTCCGACGGCCTGTCCGCCAAGGGCAAACTGCTCGGCCAGGCGCTCGTGGGTGTCGGGTTCGGCATCGCCGCGCTCTACGTGCGGAGCACCAACGGCCAGACGGTGGCCAGCGAGCACATCTCGTTCATCCGTGACCTCGACTGGCTGGACGTCGGCAAGGTCGGCTCGGTGATGGTGTTCGCCTTCGTGGTGACGGCGATGTCGAACGGGGTGAACCTCACCGACGGCCTCGACGGCCTGGCCACCGGCGCGTCCACCCTGGTGCTGGGCGCGTACGCGCTGATCGGCTTCTGGCAGTACCGGCACTGGTGCGCCGACCCGACGTACGCCCGCCCCGGCCAGTACTGCTACCAGGTGCGGGATCCGCTGGAGATCGCGATGATCGCGGCCGCGGCGGCCTGCGCCTGCCTGGGCTTCCTGTGGTGGAACACGTCGCCGGCCCGGATTTTCATGGGCGACGTGGGCTCGCTGGGACTCGGCGCGCTGATCGGCGGACTCGCGGTGGCCACCCGTACCACGTTGCTGTCGATCCTGATCGGTGGCCTGTTCGTCATCATCACGGTCACCTGGGTGATCCAGATCGTCTCCTACCGGACCACCGGGCGGCGGGTGTTCCGGATGGTGCCGTTGCACCACCACTTCGAGCTGGCCGGGTGGAGCGAGGTCAACATCGTCGTGCGGTTCTGGATCGTGGCCGGGGTCTGCGCGGCGATCGGCCTCGGCCTGTTCTACACCGACTTCCTGGCGGCCGTCGGGTAGCGGTCGTGGCGCGGGGCGGCTCCCCGCGCCACGACCTGCCGAACGGTCAGCCGAAGACGCCGAACGTGTGCGTCGTGCTCGACGTGTACGTCTCCCCCGGCCGCAGCGTCGTCGACGGGAAATGCGGCTGGTTCGGGCTGTCCGGGTAGTGCTGGGTTTCCAGCGCGAACGCGTCACCCTGCCGGTACTGCCGCCCGGAGATGCCGCGCAGCCGACCGTCGAGGAAGTTCCCGGAGTAGAACTGCACGCCCGGCTCGGTCGTCTCGATGGTCAGCTGCCGCCCGGTCGCCGGGTCCCGGACGATCGCCGCCACCCGGTCGGCGAGCACATAATTGTGGTCGTAGCCCCGCCCGTACGCCAATTGCGGATCGTCGTCGCGCAGCCGTTCACCGATCGCGTGGAACGTGCGGAAATCGAACGGGGTGCCCTCGACCGGCGCCAGTTCACCGGTCGGAATCAGCGCCGCGTCGACCGGCGTGTAATGGCCGGCGTTGATCTGCAGAAGATGGTCGCCGATCGTCCCACTGCCCTCGCCGGCCAGATTCCAGTACGCGTGGTTGGTCAGATTCACCACGGTCGGCTGGTCGGTCGTCGCGTGATAGTCGATCCGCAGCCGGAGCTCGTCGTCGAAGCTGAAGGTCACGGCCGTCTCGACGGCGCCGGGAAAACCTTCTTCACCGTCAGGACTGGTGTACGTCATCCGCACCCCGTCCGTGACCTCGGTGGCCGCCCAGACCCGCTTGTCGAAACCGCGCAGCCCGCCGTGCAGCGTATTCGCCCCCTCGTTCCCGGCCAGCTTGTACGCCTGCCCGTCGAGGGTGAACGTACCGCCGCCGATCCGGTTCCCGTACCGCCCGATGGTCGCGCCGAAGTACGGATTGTCCGGGTCGGTGTAACCGCTCATGTCGGCGAAGCCGAGCGTCACCTCGCCCAGCCGCCCGTCCCGATCCGGCACGATCACCGACTGGATGGTGGCACCCCAGGTGAGGACCGACACCGACGCCCCGCTCGCGCCGGTCAGCGTCCACTTCTCGATCGCCGTGCCGTCGGGTGCCTCGCCGAACGGGGTGCTGTCGATTCTCGTCATCGGGTTCCTTCCGCGAACTTCCCGGCTTACCGGACCGGGAGGAAACGTACCGTTTTCCCGGCACGTCAGGAATGGTGATCCCACGGGCGGAAGTGGCCGGGAGCAAGCTCTACGCTGGCGACCATGCGCGCGCTCGTCTTCACCGATCCCGGCCGGGCCGAGGTCCAGGACGTGCCGGAGCCACAGGCCGGCCCCGGCCAGGTGGTGGTCGGCATCGAGCGGGTCGGGGTGTGCGGCACCGACGTCGAGCTGTTCACCGGCGAGATGAGCTACCTGCACACCGGCGCCGCGTCGTATCCGCTGCGCCCCGGCCACGAGTGGGCCGGAACGGTCATCGCCACCGGCCCCGGCGTCGACGAGAGCTGGCTCGGCCGGCGGGTCACCGGCGACACCATGATCGGCTGCGGCGCGTGCCCACGCTGTCGCTCCGGCCGGCACCACGTCTGCCCCGACCGGCACGAGCTGGGCTGCCGCGACGGCCTGCCCGGCGCGCTGGCCGAGCGGCTGCTCTTCCCGGCGGCCTATCTGCATCCGCTGCCCGACCCGGTCGACGCCACGCTGGGTGCCCTGGTCGAGCCGGGCGGCAACGCGCTGCGCGCGGTCCGGGCCGCCGCGGTGGCCCCCGGCGAACGGTTGCTGATCCTCGGCACCGGCACCATCGGCCTGCTCGCCGCCATGTTCGGGGCGGCCCAGGGCGCCGAGGTGCACCTGCTCGGCCTCGGCGACGAGCCGCTCGCCGACACCCCGGTGTGGACCCGCGACACCCTGCCCGACCTGCCCTGGCACGGGGTCGTCGACGCCACCAACGCGGCGGCCGTGCCGAGCCTCGCGGTGCACCTGGTCGAACCCGGCCGCACCGTGGTCTATATCGGTCTCGCCGGCTCGCCCAGCCTGGTCGACACCCGCGACATCGTGCTCAAGGACGTCACCACCGTCGGCATTCTCGGCGCCTCCTCAGGTCTTTCCGGAGCGATTGCGGCGTACGCCGCGAAGCCCACCGCCCCGCGCAGACTGGTCGCCGCCACCCTCACCCTGCCCGAGATCGTCGACGTCCTCGCCGGCAACCGCCCGGCCGGCGCCGGCCCCGGCCCGAAATTCCACGCCGACCCCCGCCGCTGAGCAACCCGGCCGCGCTCGCGCCCGACAGGACCGTCGTCACCGTCGCTGACGCCGTGGAAATCCTGCTCTGAGTGGCCGGTCCTACGGTGCAGTGACGGGTCGCAGCGGTCGTTCGCGAGCGGTTGACCCCGGCCTGGAGGGTATGGCTCAATGCCTGTTGCCGAGCGATGGCCAGCGAGACTCGGCCGTCCGGGACGCCATGACGACTTCGGCCAGCACCGAGGTGATTCGTGACCGGTGACCTCGTCGATCATCGCCGCAAGCCGCTGAAAGGCCCCGGCGGCGAAGTGGCGACGTCGGAAGCGATGAGCCGATATCAGTGGCAGCGAACCTGCAGGACTGGGTTCTCATCGATGGATCCCATGACGACACTGTATTGCTCCACCCCGGGGAGCGCACGTATCGCCTCCATGGTTCGACAATCGAAATCGGAAGCCTTCATATCCAGGCGGAACGACACGGGCAGGCCGTTATCCGAACCCGACTTTTCTATCGCTTCAATCATCTCCGGTTTATCCTTGTACATTTCCTTGAACTTTGCGAGGGCTTCCTCCTTGGACTCGTATCGCAGGTCTTTGACGGCGGGGACCTTCTCCAGCTCTGTCCGTATCGCTGACGTCTGTGCCGCCGTGACGCTCTGCTTCAGAAAGAAGGAAACGTTGTACCGCTGTTCTGCGGGTTTACGCCAGCCCGACAACAGCAATACTGAGGTGGCTCCAGCGGCCCCGACGACCAGCGCCACGAGGGCTGTCGCGAGAAGGGTGACGCTTCGCCGCTTCGGCGCAGTCCCGTGGGACATGAGCGGCGGCTGTGTGGGTGCGGGCAGGTCGACGCCGGAATAAGAGCTTGAATCAGACACGGCGGGCCACTCTATCAGAGGGGGCCAATACTGCGACTGCCGCCTCGATTCCACAGCGTTGACGATGAGATATTGCCGTCCGACCGAAGGACGACCAGCTATCTTTTGTGCAATGCGCCAAACAGCCCTGAGCTGGACCCGCCGATTAGGCGAAAACTGCTGTCCGCACCGCACGGGGTCAGGCCTACTCTTCCGAAGCCAAGATCATTTCAGAGCCGCGCCCACAACTGAGTGAGGCTCCGGGCGACAAAGGAGCGACTTCACTGTCATGATTTTCCTGAATGGGCAAGCACCGCGTCGTCGGTAGCTCGCACAGGCTACGGTCCTGGGCGACACGTAGGGAGATACAGATGGTGGAAATGGATCATCGCCAGGCGATTGAACGAACGCTTTCCGTCGGTCGGCCGATGGCCGTAGCGACAGTCTGCCCATATGGTCACGGCCACGACAGGAACCTCGCGAAGCTGGCCGCCACCGGATCTTCGGCGAAAACGCATCCATCGCCACCGCGGCCCACGGCCGGAGAAATCTGTGCTGAACGGTGCCGTCATCTGATGCGCCAGCGGTGGCCGACCAGCGAGAATACAAGATTGGGTGGATCTTCCGACGATGGGAATACTCCTGGCGATCTCCGTTCTGGTCGCCATCACGGGTGTACTGATCGTGGCCATCGGTCGATCCACCGGCGCTGATCGCGCCAGCTGGGCCGGCGTGCTGGTCGGCGTGGTCGGCGTCGCGGCGACAGTCTTTTTCGGCATTCAGGCCCACGGCGACTCGACCGGCGGCAGCACACACGCCGGCCCCTCGGCGACTCCGCCGTCGAAGCCTTCACCGGAACACGTCATTTATGTCGCCGAGGTCAACCAGTGGTGCCGGGATGCGCAGGCACAGCTCGACAGGGCCGGGGAAGCGCCGGATAACGGCATCGCCGCCCAGGTTCGATGGACAACGGCAGCGGAGAACACGTTGAAGGCACTCTATTCCAAATGGGCTCCAGCTCCATATCCCGAGGAGGATGAGGAGCACATCAAGGCTATGATGAATTCATTGAACCGCATACAGGTCGATGTCAACCTTCTCTTGACCCTATTGGAGCAGCAGGGTCAGGCCAAAACGCAAGCCGTCTCCGATGGCCTTCAGAACCAAGTGAATGCCACAATCGCAAAGGTCAGTGACGACTATAACGACATCGACGATGCGATCGTCTCCTACGGCGACCTCGCAGACTGCCGGAGCTTCTTCACATCCCGGTGACGCCAGGTTCCCCTGAGAACCATCACCTTCGGGGCGGGGACGGTGCGACGGCAGGCCTCGACAATGGCGGTCCGGTGCATCAGGGCAATTCCCACTGCACGTCGGTGGTATTCACCGGCTGCGGTCGGTATCCTTCCGGATCTTTCCGCGATCCCGTTCTCGGATACCTGAGAAATGGAAAGAACGCAACGAGTACAGAAAGTAGCGCAATGGCGCCGACCGTGGTCCATTTCGCTGGTTCACTGACATCAAAGGACCCAGGACGAGTATGCGGCTCAAGCAAGGGATAGATAGCGCCTGCTTCGCCGAGGATGAACACCACCGAGGAGACGACGGCCAACACGATCCCACCACGGTGGCGATTGCGCGACTTGTCGAAACTTCGCGAAAGAATTTCCAGCCTCGTGGTGAAGTCCCCGCTTGCCTTTCCCTTACCACTCTCCCAGAGTTCCTCGATTCGTCGACGTGCTGCCATAATTCTCAACGCGCGTTGCCGAGCGAGATGAATATTCTCGATCCAGATGGGAATCATCAAAGCCGGAAGTATCTGAGCCGAGGCGGCGAAATAGGTCTCCGAGTCCACCTCTTCATTATGCCGATGAGCGCAATAACTGTTCCCCCATTCGGATGACGGATTTGGGCTCGGCCCCGGCCAGCGTCCGGATCTGCCGCTGATGGCGCCCACCTCCTGCGCGGCGTCCGAGCCGCCGCGTGCGACCAACGCAGGTCGATCGCCGTTGGAGTAGGCGCCGGCAGCAGGAGCTTCGGATGATCGGGTTGCCGGGGCGGATACGCTTTTCGCGTAACCCGCGGGAAGGTGAAAGATCCGGTGCCCGTCCAGACTCGACGCATGGACGATCTGGTGGCCGGCACCCCGGCATTGACGCGACTGCGCTGGTTGCTTGAGGGACTCGACGGACGGTGGCCCGTCGACGTCGACGTCGACGGCGCCTTGGACCCCGGATTCGCGGCGGGGATCGGCGGCGCCTCAGCACTGCGGGACATCACCGGCAGCCGGGCGGCCGGGCTCGCCCCGATCCGCGTCGTCGGCGTCGACGCTGACGGGACAGCGGCCACGGCCCGATTCCGCACCCGCGACGACGACCTGTGGGTGTCGCACGTCGAGGTCGGGGCCGAGGTGCCACATCGGATCACGCTGACCCATACGCAGCGCTGGGTGCCGGACTATCTCACGCCCGGCCTGCCGGCGGACTTCACCGGCGTGCCGATGACATCCAGGTCCGGCGCGGCGCTGATCGTGTTCGGTGGGGTGCCCGGCAGCGGAAAGAGCACGGTCGCCGACCGTGTCGGGGCGGCGTTGGACGTGCCGGTGTTCGCGCTGGACTGGCTGATGGGTGCACTGAGCCCGTTCGGGATGCGGCACCGCACCGACCTCATGAGCATCGGTGCGGAACTGCTGACGACGCTGGCCTATCGGGAGCTGTCCGCCGGACGCTCGGCGATCCTCGACACGACGAGCGAGGAGCCGGGGGTACGGGCCCGCTGGGCGAGTCTCGCGTCAGCGGCCGGCGCCGCGTTCATCCCGGTGGTCTGCGCCTGCAGCGTGGAGTCTTTGCACCGGGAGCGGGTGGAGACCCGGGTGCGCGGCATTCCCGGCTGGGCTGACGCCGGCGACTGGCCGGACGCGAAGGCCCGGCTCGCGGCGTTCCCGCCCTGGCCGGACGCCCTGCTCGTCGACACGGCCCGACCGTTGGAGGCCTGTGTCGCGACAGTGCTCGGCCACATCGATCACCGGCGGGACGCCGATGCGAGCCGGGGTCGAGCAGGCTCGGTGTCGACTTTCCGTGACAAACGGATATAACAGTTCTGGACATACGATTCGAAGATTACGGCCGCCAATAGATGACCCCCCTCAACGGCTCCGAAACTTTCGATGCATTACATCCGTCGCGTCTCACTGGCCTCGCCAGCATGCCCATCACCGACGGCGCATCCACCGATGATCCCACCATCGCCGCAGCTAGGAGCCCTCCCGAACCGGCTGACGATCGTCGTACTGTCGCATCTGGATTCCGGAAGTTCTTCGTAACTATTGTTTCAGCGCGATTACCGTGCCAGCATTGCGGAAATATTGACTCTGGTCGTTCTCGCTCAGGACGCGCGGTGCACCGGCATGCCTTCCGCACCCCGCCGGCGGCATTCCGGCCCCTGCTCGCGGTGCTCCGGGCCGGAACGCAGAACCGAAACGGAGGCCGATGTGACAACCAGCCCTCCTGTCCACCCCGCAGGCTCCCCAGGAGGCCGGCCGTTACGGCTCAAGATGCTCATCGGCGGTGTCGTCGCGGTCGTCGCGGTGGCGGGTTCGGTGGTGGTCAGCGCCGGCGCGAGTGCGGCGGCGAGCACCCTCGGCGCCGCGGCCGCCCAGTCGGGCCGCTACTTCGGCACCGCCCTCGCGGCGGGGCGGCTCGGCGATGCGACGTACACCGGCATCGCGGGACGCGAATTCACCATGGTGACCCCCGAGAACGAGATGAAGCCGGACGCGACGGAACCGCAGCGCGGCCAGTTCACTTTCAGCGCCGGCGACCAGATCTACAACTGGGCGACCCAGCACGGCATGAAGGTCCGCGGCCACACCCTGGCCTGGCACGGCCAGCAACCCGGATGGATGCAGAGCCTCAGCGGCAGCTCGCTGCGTCAGGCCATGATCGACCACATCAACGGCGTGATGGCGCACTACAAGGGCAAGCTGGCCGCCTGGGACGTGGTCAACGAGGCGTACAACGAGGATGGCAGCCGCCGGCAGTCGAATCTGCAGGGCACCGGCAACGACTGGATCGAGGTGGCGTTCCGCACGGCGCGGGCCGCCGATCCGTCGGTCAAGCTCTGCTACAACGACTACAACATCGAGAACGCGACGTACGCCAAGACCCTGGCCGTGCTCACCATGGTCAAGGACTTCAAGTCGCGCGGCGTGCCGATCGACTGCGTCGGGCTGCAGACCCACTTCACCGGCGGCAGTGCGCTGCCCGGCAACTTTCAGACCACGCTCACCAACTTCGCCAACGCCGGCGTGGACGTCGCGCTGACCGAGGCCGACGTCACCAACGCGTCCACCTCGCAGTACGCCGGGCTCACCCAGGCTTGCGTCAACGTGCCGCGCTGCCTGGGCGTCACCGTGTGGGGTGTGCGGGACAGCGACTCGTGGCGGTCGAGTGAGAACCCGCTGCTGTTCGACGGTTCGGGCACCAAGAAGGCCGCCTACACCTCGGTCCTCGACGCGCTCAACGCCGCCGGCCCCACCCCGAGCGGCAGCTCCACCCCGCCGAGCGGGACGGGAGAGATCCGGGGAACCCAGTCGGGGCGGTGCATCGACGTACCGAACCGGTCGCAGACCGACGGCACCCGCGTGACGCTCTACGACTGCAACCGCGGCACCAACCAGCAGTGGACGTACACGTCGAACAGGCAGCTGACGGTGTACGGCACCAAGTGCCTGGACGCCGCCGGCTCCGGCAACTCCGCGGCGATCCAGATCTACAGCTGCAACGGGCAGGCCAACCAGCAGTGGAACGTCAACGCCAACGGGACCATCACCGGCGTGCAGTCCGGCCGCTGCCTGGACGTCTGGGGCACCGCCAACGGCCAGCAGGTCCAGCTGTACGACTGCAACGGCCAGGCCAACCAGCAATTCACCTACTCCGCCCCCGGCACCAGCTCGCCGACGCCGTCGCCGAGCGGCAGCACCTGCACGCTGCCGTCGTCGTACCGCTGGAGCTCGACGGGTGCGCTCGCGCAGCCGAAGAACGGCTGGACCTCGCTGAAGGACTTCACCAACGTCGTCTACAACGGCAAGCACCTGGTGTACGCGTCCAACGTGTCCAACGGGTCGTACGGCTCGATGAATTTCACCCCGTTCACCAACTGGTCGGACATGGCCTCGGCCGGGCAGAACGGGATGAGCCAGGGCACCGTGGCGCCCACCCTCTTCTACTTCGCGCCGAAGAACATCTGGGTGCTGGCCTACCAGTGGGGGCCGACGTCGTTCAGCTACAAGACCTCCACCGACCCGACCAATGCCAACGGCTGGTCCAGCGCGCAGACCCTGTTCACCGGAACGCTGCCCGACGCGCCGTACGGGGTGATCGACCAGACGCTGATCGGTGACGACCAGAACATGTACCTGTTCTTCGCCGGGGACAACGGCAAGATCTACCGGGCGAGCATGCCGATCGGCAACTTCCCGGGCAGCTTCGGCTCCTCGTACACCACGGTCATGAGCGACTCGACCAACAACCTGTTCGAAGCGGTCGAGGTCTACAAGGTCCAGGGACAGAACCAGTACCTGATGATCGTCGAGGCGATCGGCAGTCAGGGCCGCTACTTCCGGTCGTTCACCGCGAGCAGCCTCGGCGGCTCCTGGACCCCGCAGGCCGCCAGCGAGAGCAACCCGTTCGCCGGCACGGCCAACAGCGGCGCCACCTGGACCAACGACATCAGCCACGGGGACCTGGTCCGGGAGAATCCGGACCAGACCAAGACCGTCGACCCGTGCCACCTGCAATTGCTCTATCAGGGCAAGGACCCCAACGCCGGCGGCGACTACAACAACCTGCCGTGGCGTCCGGGCCTGCTCACCCTGCAGCGCTGACGACGCTCCGCATCGCTGCCACCGGGACTGTTCGCCCGGTGGCAGCGATGCGGTCAACGGTCGTCGGCCGCGCGCACCGTCAGGCGATGCGGGTGCAGGTCAGCGACAGGCCGGGCGCCCACGCGTCGCCGTCGCGAGACATCGGGTCGGGTGTCAGGGCTTCGCCGCCGACCACGTCAGCCATGCCAGCGGGATCGGCGGCCGGTGAAACCTGTGCCTATTCCGCCTTGGCGGACTCTTCGCCGGGTGGCGCCATCCGGTTCCCGCGCATCGGCGGCTCGCCCGCCGGATGCGATGCGGCCGGCGGCTCGGCCGGCGGGGCGGGGTGGCCGGAGCGGAACGCGCGGGGGTCGAACGCGCCGCCGGGGTGCTCCTGGACGAACTCGCCCTGGGCGTCACTGATCAGGCCGCGGGCGCGGTCGGGGTCGTTCCGGTCCGGTGCGTTGCTCATCGCGGCTCCTCGACCGGGGCGCCGGGCAACGGCTCGGCCGTGCGGTGACCGGTGTCGTCGACCAGCCCGGGCGCCATGCTGCCGCCGTGCGCCTCCTGCGCGTCCCGCTTCGGGACGCGCTCCTGCCCGGGGGTGTCCTCGTCGTACTGCTCGGGATCGACATCATTCATGATCGCTCCTATACCCGCGCCGTCCGGTCCGATGCAGCGAACCCGGCGCGACCGCATCAGTCGGGGCGGTAGGCGGTGCTGTCGCCGGACACCGCGTTCTCGTCGTAGCCGGCGCCGGTCGGTGCCTCGTCGGGCTCGGGCTCCTCGGCGGGCGCCCCGGCAACCGATTCGCCGGGACGGCGCAGGGAGGCCGCGTAGGCGGGCGTGCCGTCCGGCTCGTCGGTGGGATGCCGGCCCGCGGCTTGCTGTTCGGTACTCATGAGCGCTGCCTTCCCGGTCGGGACCCGGGTAAACCCGCCGGCCCGCGATCACCGCCGACGGCGAGGGCGGCGAGCCGGGGCAGCAGCCACGGGGCGATGACCTGCTGCACACCGGCCGGGGTGAAGTGCAGGCCGTCGCTGCGCACCCGCAGCCCGTGGACCGTGGCGGTGTATCGCCCGTCCGGGCACACCACCGCGTTGAGGTCGAGGACGGTGACCCGGCCCGGGTGCCGGGCCGCGACCCGGCGCAGCAGGCTGTTCCAGGCGTCGACCCGGTCCGGCCGGTCCTCGCCGTAGAGGCTGCCGTCGCTGCGTTCGGCGCGGTGCGTGTACGCGGCGGTGAGCAGGGCGACCGCGGCACCGCGGGTGGCGGCGGCCTGGATCGCGAGGTCCAGCCGGTCGGTCAGGTAGCCGTCGTAGCCGGGCTGCCCGACGTGCTGATAGCCGCCCTGGTAGCGGCGGTCCATCAGCTCCCAGCGGTTGAGCAGGATCACCGACACGTCCGGGCTGTCCTTGATCACCGCCTGCCGCCAGCGCCGCGGCCACTCGGTGCAGCCCGGATAGTTGGTGTGCGGGGTGCCCTGCTGCAGGATGTCGGGCAGGGTGGCGATGCCGCAGCCCTGGATGGCGCGCACGCTGGTCCACATGCCGGGGTGCGGGGGCAGGTAGGTGCCGATCGTCCAGGACACCGAGTCGCCGAGGAAGGTGACCCGGGGTTCGCGGGTGGGCGCCGGGAGCCGGCCGGTGGTGCGGTGTGCCGGCGCGGCCGGGATCGGCGGGATCACCACCGGCGCGGCGACCGCCGGGGGCGGGCCGGCCGGCAGCGTGCTGAGGCCGATGGTGAGCAGGACCGCCGCGGCGGCGGCCGCGGTGACGGCGGCCGGGCCGTGACGCGGCAGGGTGCGGGCCAGCAGACCGCGTCGCACCGGCAGCTCGATCAGGTGATAGCTGACGACCGCCAGGGCCAGGGCGCCGGCGAGACGGACGGCCAGCAGCGGCCAGCGGGACAGGCCGGTGGTCTCCGTGGTGGCGAAGGTGAACAGCGGCCAGTGCCACAGGTAGACGCCGTAGGAGATCCGGCCCAGCCAGACCAGCGGCGGCAGGGCGAGCAGCCGGGCCGGCCCGGATCCGGGGTCGCCGACCACACCGGTGACGACCAGGGCGGCGGCGAGCGCGGCGGCGGTCAGGCCGCCGTGATACATCCAGCGGGCCTGTTCGGACGCCAGGTGCCAGAGCCCCGCGGTGGCGGCGACGCCGGCCAGGACGGGCACCGGGCCACCCACGTACCGGGCACGCCCGGAGCGGGCCAGCAGCACAGCGGATGCCGCGCCGATCAGCAGAGCCTGGGCCCGGGTGTCGGTGCCGAAATAGGCACGGCCCGGCGCCGCCGGCTGGAACAGTGCCGCGCAGAGCAGGGCGGAGACGATGATGCCGGCGGCGCAGCCGGCGAGCAGCAACCGGCGGGCGGTGCGGGTGGCGAGCCCGACCAGCACCCCGGCGACCAGCAGCGGCCACAGCAGATAGAACTGTTCCTCGATCGCCAGCGACCAGGTGTGCTGCAGCGGCGACGGGGTGGCCGTGACCGCCACGTACCCGGTGCCGCGGAAGATCATCCGCCAGTTCGCGGCGTAGCCGAGCGCGGCCCAGGCGTCGGTGCGCAGCAGTCCGAGCGCGTCCGGGTCGAGCAGGTACCGTCCGGCCACGACGGTCGCGGCGAGCATCGCCAGCAGGGCGGGCAGCAGCCGCCGGACCCGGTGCCGCCAGAACCGTCCGAGGTCGATCCGGCCGGTGCGCCGGTGCTCGTCGAGCAGCAGCGAAGTGATCAGGAAGCCGGACAGGACGAAGAACGCGTCGACGCCGAGGAACCCGCCGCCCACGCCGGGGACTCCGGCGTGGAACAGCAGGACCGCGGTGACGGCGAGCGCGCGGAGGCCGTCGAGGGCCGGGTGGTAGCGCCACACGACGCCCGGCTACCACGCGCGGTTCGGGATAAACCGCTCAGGGCAGGAAGATCTCCGCCAGCGACACGATCCGGTTCGCGTCGATGGTGAACTTGATGACGGTGTCCGGGTGGGTGCCGGCCAGGAACGTCTTCAGGTCGACGGACTTCAGCGTGCCCTCGACGGTCAGCTTGATGGTGGCGTCCGGGTCGACGGTGAGGGTGCGCAGCTTCGTGTTGTTGTTCCGGATGTACCAGCCGGTGCACTGGTCGTCGTCGGTGTCCTTGACCCCGTCCTCGGCGCAGGCCTTGGTGGCCTCCTTGCCCTCGTACCACTCGATCAGGTCGTAGGTGATCTGCCGGGTGGCCGGCTTGCTCGACTTGAGCAGCGCGTACTGGATGCCGAAGGCCGGATTGGACGAGCCGGCCGGCTTCGCCTTCACCACGGCCGGGCTCTTCGGAGCCGCCACCGGCTTGGCCGAGGCGGGGGCGACCCCCGACTCGGCGGTCGCGGTCGTCGTGGTCGTGGTCGTGACCGGGGTCGCGGCCGGCGCGGCGACCTTCTTGTCGCCGCAGGCGGCCAGCGACATGATCAGAATCGGGACGAGGGCGTATGTCAGGCGCATGTTCTCTCCAGGTGTGATGCCCGTAAGGTAAGGCAACCCGGCAAGTACTCAGACCGGCAGGTCACCCGTGTGCAGCACGTCCATCCGGGAGACCGCGCGGGTGAGCACCACGTGGAGGCGGTGGTGGCCGCGCGGCTCGGCGGCGACGATCTCGGCCGGCTCGACGGCGCCGCACCGAGCCGCTCGGTGACCGCGGTGGCCAGGTCCGGCACGCGACTCACGGTGAGCTCGGCGTCACCGCGAACCGACCGCGTCTGCGGCACGGTGGACTTCAGCAACGGCAGGAGACGATCAGCGTACGTCAACACGACCGCCGGGACGCGGAAACCCGGGTGAGAACGGTGCCCGGCGCCTCTGGTCACGCTCCCTTACTTGGTAAGAAAAGTTACAAGGTTACAAATTTAACCAGAATGCTAGCCTGTGGTGGTGAGCGAGACGGGCCTGCGGCAGCGCAAGAAGCAGCGCACCTTCGACACGGTCTCCGAGATCGCCATCGGCATGTTCCTCGAACACGGCTTCGACCGGGTGTCGGTGACCGACATCGCCGCGGCCGCGGAGATCTCCAAGCCGACCCTGTTCCGTTACTTCGCGTCGAAGGAGGACCTGGTCCTGCACCGGTTCGCCGACCACGCCGGCGAACCGGCCCGGACCGTGAGTTCCCGCCCGGCCGGGCGCTCCCCGCTCGATGCGCTGCACCGGCGGTTCCTCGACGGGCTGGCCACCCGCGACCCGGTCACCGGACTCAACGACGTGCCGCAGGTGCTCGCCTTCCACGACCTGGTCTTCTCCACACCCAGCCTGGCCACCAGGGTCTACGACTATCAGCTGCGCGACGAGCGGAGCCTGGCCGAGAGCCTGGCGACGGCGACGCCGGACCCGCTGACGGCGCGGCTGGCGGCGGCCCAGATCCTGGCGGTCCAGCGGGTCCTGGCCCGGGAGAACTGGCGGCGCCTGACCGCCGGCGCCACCGCCGACGACCTCTACCCGGCGGCGGTCGAGGCGGCCAACCGCGCCTTCGACCAGCTCCGCTCCGGCCTCCCGCTCCGCTGAGCGGGCATGGCGCGGTCAGACCCGGAACTGGCCGACCAGCGACCGCAGCTCGCCGGCGAGTTCGGCCAGTTCCTGGGCGGCCCGGCCGGTGGCCTGGCTGCCGACGTTGGTCTCGTGGACCGCGTCCGCCACCGCGCCGATCGTGCCGGCGATGGCCGCGGAGCCGCCGGCGGCCTCGGCGACGTTCCGGGTCATCTCGTGCGTGGTGGCCGTCTGCTGTTCCACCGCGCTGGCGATGGTGCTCTGCAACTCGTGGATGCGGTCCACCACCTCGGCGATCTCCCGGATCGCGTCGGCCGCCGCGAGCGCGTCCGACTGGATCGTCTCCACCCGGCTGGTGATGTCCCCGGTGGCCCGGCCGGTGTCCTGGGCCAGTTGCTTGACCTCACCCGCCACCACCGCGAAACCCTTGCCGGTCTCGCCGGCCCGGGCCGCCTCGATGGTGGCGTTGAGGGCGAGCAGGTTGGTCTGCTCGGCGATGGCCGTGATCAGCCGGACCACCTGCCCGATCTCGGTCGACGACTCACCCAGCTTGGTGACGCTGGCCGTGCTGGCCTGCGCCGCCTCCGCGGCCCGCAGGCTGACCTGCGCCGCCTCCATGGTGCTGGCCGAGATCTCCCGGATCGCCGCGTTCATCTCCTCGGAGCCGGCCGCGATCGTCTGGATGTTCCCGGAGACCTGGTCGGCGGTGTCCGAGACCTGCGCCGCCCGTCCGGCGCTGTCGTCGGCGGTGCCGCGCATCCGCTCACTGACCCCGGTCAGCGCGTCGGCCGCGGCGGAGACACCCTCGGCCTTCTCCCCGATGCGCCGCACCACGTCCGCGATCTTGGCGGTGAACCGGTTGAACGCCGCGCCCAGCTCACCGATCTCGTCCCGCCGATCCTGGTCGACCCGCTGGGTGAGGTCGCTGTCGCCGGCCGCGATCTCGACGAGCCGGTCGCGCAGCCGGTGGATCGGCCGGGCCAGGCCGGTACCGATCGCCCAGGCCACCGCGCCGGCCGCCAGGAAGGCCAGCCCCGCCGCCAGCAGCAGGTTGCGGCGCATGTCGTCGGCGGCGGCGGTGATCGTGCTGTGTGGCACCGCGACGAGCAGCGCCCAGGAGTCACCCGTCGCCAGCGGCACCGGCGCCACCACAGCCGTCGCCGCGGACTTCAGATAGGGGTCCTGGCCGCTCCAGCGCACCGGCCGCTGGCCACTGACCGCGGCGCCGACCTGCGCGCTCACCTCGGACAGCGGTTTGCCGAGCAGGTCCGCCAGCGGGTGCGCGACGACGGCACCACCCGCGGTCAGCAGCGCCTGATACCCGGTGCCGTACGGCTTCTCGGCGGTCACCGCGGTGCGCAGGTCGGCCAGTGCCAGGTCGGCCGTCACCACGCCGAGGAAACGGCCGCCGGACAGGATCGGGGCGGTCGCGGTGGTCATCAGGACGTCCTTGCCGTTGACCTGGTACACGTACGGGTCGACGACCAGGCTCTTGCTGTTCGCCTTCGGCTGGAGATACCAGTCCCCGGCGCCCGGCTTGTCGTAGTCGACGAGCGGGTCGGTCCGCAGCCGGTCCCCGTCGCGGTACCAGTACGGGATCAGCCGGCCGGTGGCGTCGCTGGGCGCGACCTTGCGGAAGTCACGGTCCCGGCCGTCGAACGCGTTCGGCTCCCACCCGGTCGACATGCCGAAGAAATCCGGATGCCGACGCAATGCCGCGCCCACCAGATCGGTCACCACCCGGCGGTCGGTGACCCCGGACTCCTTGAGCCGCGCCAGCGTGCCGGCCAGCTCCTCGGTGGCGTGCACCGCCACGTCGATCACCCGGCTGACCGCCGCGGACTGTCGCATCGCCAGCTGCTCGGTGTAGTCACCGGCCTGACGCAACGCCAGGGAGCGCGTCATCACCACCGCGATGGTCACCAGCGAGGCCACGGCGATCAGCACGGTCACCAGGACGCTGGTGACCAGCCTTGTCCGAATGCTGTGCACCGTGTCACCTCGGCGGCATGCGGCTGATCCGGGATGGTCCGGTTCAGCTTAGGCCGGGCCCCGCTCCCGGCTGCCACCTTCCGCGATCTCGCCCCGGCCGCCACCTTCCGCGATCTCGCCCCGGCAGCCACCTTCCGCGATCTCGCCCCGGCAGCCACCTTCCGCGATCTCGCCCCGGCAGCCCGCCCGCGGAGCCGCGAGCGTCACGACAGGAAGTCGGTCAGGGCGGTCAGGAAGCGGTCGACCTCGGCCGCGGTGTTGTACGGGGCGAGGCCGACGCGCAGCGCCGGGTCGGTGATCTTCAGGGCGGTGAAGGGTTCGTACGCGTAGAAGGACCCCGCCGGAGCCAGCACCCCCACAGCCGCGAGGTGGACCTGCGCCGCGCGGGCATCACGGCCGGTCAGCGTCATCAGGGTGGTCGGGGTGCGGTCGGCGGCCGTGGAATGCACCGTGACCGCGTCGCCCAGCGCGGCCAAACCCGCCTCCAGCCGGGCGCGCAGGGCCAGCTCGTGCTCGTGCACGGCGGCCATCGAGTGCGCCAGCCGCTCACGGCGGCTCGATCCGGGCCCGGGGGCGATCGCGGCGATGAAGTCGACCGCGGCGGTGGCGCCGGCCAGCATCTCGTACGGCAGGGAGCCGAACTCGAAACGCTCCGGCACCTCGTCCGAGGACGGCAGGATCTTGTCCGGCCGCAGCGTCTCCAGCAGCGCCGGCTGGGCGGCGAGCACGCCGCAGTGCGGGCCGAAGAACTTGTACGGCGAGCAGACGAAGAAGTCCGCGCCGAGCGCCGGGACGTCGACCAGGTCGTGCGGGACCAGGTGCACGCCGTCGACGTAGACCAGCGCGCCGACCGTGTGGGCCAGGTCGGCGAGGTGCCGCAGCGGCGGTTTGGCGCCCAGCACGTTGGAGGCGCCGGCGACCGCGACCAGCCGGGTGCGCGGGGACAGCGCCCGCCGGTAGGAGTCCAGGTCCAGGGTCGCGGCGGCCGGGTCCAGCTCGATCCAGCGGACCGTCACACCGGCCCGGTCGGCGGCCTGGATCCACGGGCGGACGTTGCTGTCGTGCTCCAGGCGGCTCAGCACGATCTCGTCGCCGGCCCGCCACGTCTTGGCCAGATGCCGGGAGAAGTCGTAGGTGAGCTGGGTGGCGCTGCGCCCGTGCACGATGCCGGCCGGCGGCACGTGGAGCAGGTCGGCATAGGCGGCGCGGAACTCCCGGACGGCCCGCTCGGCGTTGCCGTCCGGAATGCCGACCGTCCCCCGGATCGACAGCGGCGCGGTCATCGTCGCGGCGATCGCCTCGGCGACCACGGCCGGCGTCTGCGTGCCGCCCGGGCCGTCGAAGAACGCCAGACCGTGCCGCAGGGCCGGGAAGTGCTCACGGAACGCCGCCACCTCGAAGACCATGCGCGCAGTCTGCCATCCGGCGCCCACTGTCCGCCGGATCGGGTCAGCCGTTCAGGAGCTCCTCCGGTTGCTGACGAAGCCCGCGGTCGAGGCGAACGCCGCGGCGACCGCCAGCACGGCGAGGAAGCCCGGGGCGGAGGCCCACACCGGCGTGGAGTAGCCGTCCGCGGTGGCGATCCGCTCCGGACGGTCCGCGTCGACGTAGACGGTGAGCTCCGAGCCGACCGGGAAGGTGTCGATCACCCACGGATACCGCAGGTCGGCGCTGCGGGTGGTGCCCTGTACCGGGTAGTCGACGGTGTACCAGTGGTCGAACTCGTCCTCGTGGTCGGCGGTGACCACGGCCCGCACCTGATGGCCCTGGTCGACGATCCGGCCGCGCTGGTGGTCGTCGACCAGGAAGACGCCGGCGGCGAGCAGGCCGAGGACGGCGGCGACCGTCAGGCAGCCCGCGGTCCAACGGGTCGAGGTCATCGGCATGCCCCTTCACGTGGTCGATCGCGTGGTCGATCGGTCCCCACACTGTCCTCCGGCCGCGCAAGGGCCGAGTCGCACCCGGCCGCGATCCGCGCCCGGCCGCTGCTTCTACCCGACCGCGGCGCGGAACACCTCGGCGGCGCGGGCGGCGACCTCCCGGTCGGTGCCGGTCCACAGGTCGTCCAGCCACGGGCCGGCGAACAGGCCGACCAGGGTCGGGACGCCGTCGGCGGCGCTGGCGTCCAGCCACTCGCTGATGCAGAGCTCGGAGGGACCGTGCACCCGGTAGTAGCCGTGCTCCGGCCAGAACCGCCGGTCGAACCGCAGGATCACCTTCTCCACCCGGCCGGCGCCCAGCCGCGACAGGGCGGTGCGGTGCGGCTCCGGCAGCGGCGGGTCGAAGGTGATGGCGCCGGCGGCCAGGACCGGCACCGGGGCCGTCACGATGGCCGCGTCGGCGCGCAGGGTGCCGGCGTCACCGGTCAGGACCACGCCGTCCGGCAGGGTCAGGAGGTGGCGGGCCGGGTGCCGAAGACGTACGTCGATTCCGGTCGCCAGGTGTCGAACGAGCAGACGGTAACCGCCGGCGATCCAGCGGTCGCCCTCACCGACGCCCGGCTCGAAGCCGTGCCGGGCGCTCAGCCAGGACAGCGGGGCGCCGGCGTCCATGACGATCTCGGCGGCGACGAAACGATGGATCTCCGCGGCGGTCCACGGGGCCGGATCGCGCAGCCAGGCGTCGAGCACGTCGGCGATGCCCGCGTCCGGCGCGGCCGAGGCCAGACGCCGGCGCAGATCGTCCTCGAGGCCGTCGGGGAACGGCTCGCCGCGCAGCACCAGCGGATCGTTGAAATCGGTCACGATCATGGTGAGACCGAGGTCCTCGGCGATCCGCGCGAGGACGTTCTCGTCGTACTGCTGCAGCCAGTTGGCGCCCAGATCGAAGGCGCCCCCGGCGACGTCGACCCCGGCTGTCCGGCCGCCGATCCGGTCCCGCGCCTCCCAGATCGTCACCTCGACGCCACCATCGGTGAGCGCGCGGGCCGCGGCCAGGCCGGCCATCCCGGCGCCGACCACCGCGACGCGGGCATGCCCCCGATCCGCGGCCCAGGCGGCCGCGGCAAGGCCCTGCTCGTACGCGCCATGGGTCATCCCGGCGCGCGTCGCGTGGGTGGCCTCCCCCGCGATCCGCACCCGGCCGCCGATCGGCGTGCCGAGCGCGACCCGGTCCCGCGGGCCGCCGTGCCGGCCGATCAGGCTCCACGAGCCGAGCGCCCACGGATCAGCGCCCCACCGGGACACCGCGGAACCGAGCAACTGCACCGGATGCGACATGGGCGGCAGGGTACCGCCCGGTCCGTGACCTGCGACGACAGGATCAGGCGGCGTCCCGGTGGAGACGGCGCTCGTTGATCTCCCACTCCATCACGTAGCGGCGGATCGCCCGGGCCGCGCTTTCCCGCGGGTCGAACGTCAGCACCACATGCCGGCCCGGATCGCCGTACGGGGCCTCGCGGACCGACAGGATCGTGCCGCTCACCTCGATCGTGCCCGCGGCGCCGAGCGTGACGGCGGCCGCCATCCGCCCGCCCGCGGCCAGCGCCGCCGGCTCGTCGATCCAGCAGCGCAGCCCGCCCTCGCTGATGTCCAGCAGGGCGCCCTCGATCTCACCGTCGTCGGTGGTCAACCGGACGGCGGCGCCACCACCACCGCGGACGAACTCGCGGCGGTTGCTGTGCTGCGGGAGCCCCGCCGCGGTGAGACTCCACCGGAACGGCGCCTCGTCGGAGACCGCGACCAGCCGGGCCGGGAGCACGATCCGGGTGCTCGGCGGCGCCCAGAAGACGTCGAACTGCTGACCGGCCGAGATCACGACCGGGCCGGCGGTCTCCAACGGCGCGGCGACCGTGAAACGGTCACCGTCCACCGCCTCGAGGCGCGACCGGAAGTTCATCCCCTCACCGAGGACGAGAAACATCGGCGTGCCGACGGCGGGCAGCTCGACGGTGGAAGAGACCGCAGCAACCATGATGGAGACACCTCGCGAGCCGGGTGGAATGGGTTCGGCCCCTCCATTCGGTCGGGTCGGCCCGCACGTGAGGATCCCGGTGCCGCCGCGGCGTGAGATATCTCATTCACCAGGGCACGACACCGCCGTCGTCGAAGAAGCCGCCGGTCGGACCATCGTCCGGGAGCGTCGCCAGGCGGATCGCGGTGGCGGCACCCTGCTGCGGGGTGCGGTGGCCGCGGAACCCGTTCAGGTCGGTGGCGCAGTAACCCGGGCAGGCCGCGTTGATCAGGATGCCGGTACCGGCCAGCTCCTTGGCGTACTGCAGGGTGACCGCGTTCAGGAACGACTTCGACGGCGAGTACGCCGCGCTGATCGGCCCGGTCTCGGCGCCCGGCGTGGACTGCCGGGTCAGCGAACCGACGCTGCTGGACACGTTCACGATCCGCGGCGCCGGCGACCGGCGCAGCAGCGGCAGCATCGCGTTGGTCACCCGGACCACCCCGATCACGTTGGTCTCCACGACCGTGCGGATCACGGCGGGATCGACGACCGTCGGCTCCTGCGGCCGCCCACCGGTCACCCCGGCGTTGTTGACGAGTACGTCGAGACGGCCGAACCGCCGCTCGACGAGTTCCGCCGCGGCCACCACGCTGCCCTCGTCGGTCACGTCCAGCGGCACGCCGACCGCGTCCACCCCGGCCGCCCGCAGCTTCGCCACCGCCTCCTCGCGCCGCCCGGCATCCCGCGCACCCACCGCGACGGTGTGCCCGAGCTCGCCCAGGCCGGCCGCGATCTCGTACCCGATCCCCTTGTTCGCGCCGGTGACCAGCGCGACCCTCGTTTCGCTCATGACCCGATCCTGTCCGCGCCGGCGGCCGGGGCCCAATACCGATCGGGTGGCGGGGTCATACCCTGTGGTCATGGAGACGCGGGAGCTACGGTATTTCGTCGCGGTCGCCGAGGAACTCCACTTCGGCCGGGCCGCCCAGCGCCTCGGCATCGCCCAGCCACCGCTGTCCCGCGCGATCAGCCGGCTGGAACGCCGGCTCGGCGTCACCCTGCTCGACCGCGACCACCGCGGCGCCGCCCTCACCGAGGCCGGCGCGGTGCTGCTCCGCGAGGCCCGGGTGGCGCTGGACGCGGTCGAGGCCGCCGAACGCCGCACCCGCCGGGCCGCCGCCGGACGCCCCGGACTGGTCCTGGTCACCAAGGCCGGAGCCACCACCGAGCTGCTGGCGAAACTCCTCGACGCATACGCCGCGGAACCCGGCGCGGTGCCCGTCGAAGTAGCCCTGTGCGGCATCGCCGAACAGGAACGCGTCCTGCGCGCCGGCCGCGCCGACGTCGCCCTGCTCCACCTGCCGTTCGACTCCACCGCGGGCCTCGACACCGAAGAGCTCGGCACCGAGAACCAGATCGCGGTCCTGCCCGCCGGCCACCCCCTGACCACCCGCCCGCACCTGCGCATGGCCGAGCTCCGCAACCTGCCCGGCCTGCCCCTGCCCCGCTGGCCACGCCCGGACGGCACCTACCCGGACGGTCCCGGCCCGGAGATCCGCGACCACGCCCAGCTGCTGCAGCTGGTCGCCCTCGGCCGCCTCTGCACGGTCCTGCCCGAGTCCGCCCGCCCCCACCTGCGCGAGGGCCTGGCCACCATCCCGGTCCTGGACGCACCCCCGGTGACCACGGTGATCGCCTGGCCGCCACACAGCCGCTCCCGGCCACTGGCCACCCTGATCCACACCGCGACCCGCCTGCACCAGGCAACGATCACCGGGCCGTGAGTCCGTCCCCCCGCGGCAGGGAGGGAATCGCTGTTCCGGCCGGGCGCCGGCCAGGGGCCGTGCCCGTCGTGCTGTCCAGAGCCGGCTTCGGCTGTCGGCGGCAGCCCGCGGACCGTCAGGTGGTGGGCACCCAGAAGCGCAGCTTCTCGGCGCGCTGATCCTCGAAGACGCCGCCGTTGGCTTCGATGACCCTGCGGGAGCCGACATTGGTGACGTCGCAGGTGACCAGGGCGGAGCTGATGCCGAGCGCGCGTGCCAGCGGGAGGGCGGCGCGCAGCATGGCGGTCGCGTGGCCGCGGCGCCGGGCGGAAGGTCGCACGTCGTAGCCGATGTGACCGCCGAAGTCGAGCAGCTGCGGGGTGAGGCGATGCCGGATCGCCAGCCGGCCCAGGTACTCGTCGCCGTCGACCCACCACAGGGTGGTGGAGGGCACGAACCCCTCGGGTCGCGGGGTGTCCTCCACCGGCTCGGACAGCAGCCGGTCCACATAGGCGGCGAAGCCCTCCGGGGTGGGCCACCGGTCGCCGAACTCGCGCCACTCCCGGCCGATCATGGACTGGTCGCCGGGGCCGGCGCGCCCCTCGGCGCGGAACTCGGCCATGGCGGCGAGGAACGACTGACGTACACGCCCGGTGGGCGCGATCAATGCGGGCACACCGACATGATCCCGGAACCGGCGCCGCCGCCACATCCGGATTTCACCCGGGCCGCATCATCGCGAGAGGGAGAGCGGTGTGGCCCCGGACGTGTGCGGAACGGACACGAGGGCGGGCTGATCAGCCGGCTTCGGGAAGGCGTACCACCGGATCGCGACCTCCCGCGTGTCCGGGCCCGGCGCCGAGCGCAGCAGACAGTACCGGTTGCTGAGCTCCTGATACTCGCGGATGAAAGCGGCGAGCTCCGGGCCGCTGAGATGGGTGACGGCGCGCTCGCCGTGGCCCCACCGGCCGAACTCGGCGTGGTGCTCGACCGCCCAGGCCAGCAACTCCAGCTCGCTGCGGTACTTGGCGTCGAGGAACCGCAGCAACCGCTCGCGGTCCTCGCCGTCCCGGGCGGCCTCCAGGGACGGCAGCCGCAGGTTCTGATGGGCGGGCAGCAGCCACCGGCCGTCCCGCCGCCGGTCGACCAGGTTCAGCTGCTCGGCCTCGCGCAGTTGCAGCCCCACCTGCGCCTCGCTGACCCCGACCGCGGCGGCGATGGTGCGGCAGTCGGCCGGGCCGAGACGGTCCAGCGCGACCATCGTCCGGTCGAATTCCGGATCCTCCCGGGCCCGCAGGTGGCGCATCGTGAGCTGGGTGTGGCGCATGCCGCCGCTGATCAGCCGCCGGGCCCAGACCAGTAGCAGAATCCCGAACGGGACCTCGACCAGCAGCGCCAGCACCACGCTGACGGCCAGGTCGGACGACGCCCAGTCGAGCGAGATGTCGAACCAGGCGTCGCAGAACAGCAGCGCCGCGGTGGCGGACAGCACCGGAACCGCGGCCGGACGCCGGCGCAGCCCGAGCCGCAGGCTGATCGCCAGGCAGGCGGCCAGGGCGAGGTCGAAACCCACCCATGTCGCCCGCCACTGGCCGGTCGCATACCGGTCCGGCAGGGTGTCGGCGAGATAGACGCTCCACGGCACCAGCACCACGGCGGCTGCCCCGATGATCAGTAGCACGAGTCGGCGGGTCACCTCGAAACCGTAGGCGCGACGCGGCTTCCCGGTCATCGGGGTTCACCCCGACCGCGGAGATTAAGGGGATACTCGGGGTGTGAGCGAGCTGCTGGACATCCGCCGGATCTATGTCGAGCCGGCCGCCGCCGAACTGCCCCGCGGCAAGGAGATTCTGGCCCGGTTTCCCGGGGCGCAGCTGGTCGAGGTGGAGTCGCACCACCGGATTCCGGAGCTCTACGGGGATGAGACGAACGTCAACCGGTGGGTGCGGATCAAACGGGAAGCGCTGGTGCTCGGGGTCAAGAAGACGCTGGCCGCCCGGCCGAACGGGCGCAGCGCCGATTTCATCGCCCCGTCCACCGCCAACGGGTGTGCGATGGCCTGCGCCTACTGTTACGTGCCGCGGCACAAGGGCTACAGCAATCCGATCACGGTCTTCGCCAACATCGACAAGATCACCGGGTACGTGGCGCGGCACGCGAAGCGCCAGGGCGTCAAGAGCGCGCCGAACGAATGTGATCCGGTCGCCTGGGTCTACGACATCGGGGAGAATTCGGATTGCAGCGTCGACGCGCGGATCAGTGACAACGTGCGGGATCTGGTCGAGTTGTTCCGCTGGCTGCCGACCGCGAAGGCGTCGTTCGCCACCAAGCACGTCAACCGGGACCTGCTCGGCTGGGATCCCCAGGGCCGGACCCGGATCAGATTCTCCCTGATGCCCGCGAAGGATGCGAAGGTGCTGGACATCCGCACCTCGCCGGTGGCCGAGCGGATCGCGGCGATCGACGATTTCGTGGCGGCCGGCTATGAGGTGCACGTCAATTTCAGCCCGGTCGTCGTCCGCGACGGATGGCTGCAGGATTGGGCGGAACTGCTCGATCAGCTCGATGCCGGAATCGGCGATGCGGCCAAACGGCAGCTGGCAGCCGAGGTCATTTTCCTGACCCACAATCGGGAACTGCACGAGGTGAACCTGGGCTGGCATCCGAAAGCCGAGGAGCTGATCTGGCGGCCGGAGCTGCAGCAGCCGAAACGGTCGCAGAACGGGTCGTGGAACGTGCGGTACCGGACCGGGGAGAAAGGAAGATACGTGGCTGAGCTGGTCGATCTGATCGGTGCGCGCACGCCCTACTGCCGGGTCCGCTACGCGTTCTGAGGACGCGGGGCTGCCGACGGCGTACCGCCGCAATCGGAAAAGCCGCCACGGTCCGTTGCCGGATCGTGGCGGCTCGTGGCCGGTGACCGTCTAGACCGCCTGCAGCTCCTCGGCGGCCTGCTCCGGGGCCTTCGGTGCGTCGGCGAAGCCGCGCAGCGGCACGTGGCGGATGAACAGCGCCACCACGATGCCGGCCGCGGCCGCGACCGCGCCCCAGGTGAACGCGGCGCCGATGCCGTCGGTGACCGCCTGGGCGAACAGGTGCCGCACGTTGTCCGGCAGGGCCCGCAGCATGGCCGGGGTCATCCCGGCGGCCGAACCGGTCGGCACGCCGCCGCCCAGCGCGTGGATCAGGTGGTTGGTGTAGAGCGTGCTCAGCAGCGAGACGCCGAGCGAGCCGCCCATGTTGCGCAGGAAGGTGGCCGCGCCGGTCGCCGCGCCGATCGCCTGGATCGGGGCGCTGTTCTGCGCGATCAGCATGGTGGTCTGCATCAGGCAGCCCATGCCGGCGCCGAGGACCGCCATGAACAGGCCGGTGGTGAACCGCGAGGTGCCGATGTCCATGGTGGCGAACAGGGCGAGGCCGGCGGTCATCAACACGGTGCCCAGGATCGGCAGCGCACGGTAGTGGCCGGTGCGGGTGATCAGCTGACCGCCGACCAGCGAGACGACCATGGCGGACAGCATCATCGGCATCAGCAGCAGGCCGCTGTTGGTGGCCGAGGAACCCTGCACGTACTGCTGGAACTGCGGGAGCAGGGTGATGCCGCCGAACATGGCGAAGCCGACGATCAGGCTGAGCGCGCCGGCCAGCGCGAAGTTGCGGTTGGCGAAGACGGACAGCGGCATGATCGGCTCGGCGGAGCGGCGCTCGACGACGACGAACGCGACGAAGGCGACCACCGCGAGCGCGAGCAGGCCGAGAATCTGCGCGGAGGCCCAGGCGTACTGGCTGCCACCCCAGGTGGTGATCAGCACCAGCGCGGTGATCCAGACGCTGAGCAGGGCCGCGCCGAGCCAGTCGATGCGCACCGCACCCGCGCCGCGCGGAAGCTTGGCCAACACGAACCAGCAGACACCCAGCGCCACGACGCCCAGCGGCAGGTTGACGTAGAACGCCCAGCGCCAGTTGAGGTGGTCGGTGATGAAGCCGCCGACCAGCGGGCCGCCGATCATCGCGACCGGCATGACGGCCATCATCACGCCCTGGTACTTGCCACGCTCGCGGGGCGGGATGATGTCGGCCAGCACCGCCATGACGCCGACCATCAGGCCGCCGGCGCCGAGACCCTGCAGCGCCCGGAAGCCGACCAGCTCGCCCATGTTCTGCGACATGCCGCACAGCGCCGAGCCGAGCAGGAAGATCGCGATCGAGCTGAGGAAGGTGATCCGGCGGCCGAGCAGGTCACCGAGCTTGCCCCAGATCGGGGTGGCGACCGTGGAGGCCAGGATGTAGCCGGTGGTCACCCAGGCCAGGTGGTTGAGGCCGTGCAGCTCGCCGACGATGGTCGGCAGGGCGGGCGCCACGATCATGTTGTCGAGCATGGCGAGCAGCATCGCGATCACGAGGCCGCTCATGGTCACCATGATCTCTCGATGGGTGAACCGGGTGGGTGGGGTCACGGCTGACTTCTTTCGGTATGGTTGCTGCGTAGCCTACCGGCCGGTCAGTAGTTTACTTGCCGCACGGTAAGCTGGCAAACCCCGAGGTGAGGACGGTCATGGCGACATCAGGACAGCGGCGCGGCGCCGACACCAAAGCGGAGATCCGCAGGGTGGCCATCGAGCTGTTCACCGAACGCGGCTACGAGGCGACCAGCCTGCGGGAGATCGCCGAACGGCTGGACATCACCAAGGCGGCGCTGTACTACCACTTCAGCAGCAAGGAGAGCATCGTCCTGTCGATCTTCCAGGCGCACCTGGACGCGCTCGACGAGCTCGTCGACTGGGCCCGTGAGCAGCCACCCGGGCCGGAGCTGCGCGCCCAGGTCGTCGACCGGATGGTCGAGCTCGGCGTCGGCAGCGGCATGGCCGCCATGAAGTTCGCGATGGCCAACCAGCACGTCGTCCGCGACCTGCACCAGCAGCAGGGGCGGGAGAACGCGTTCGGCAAGATGACCGAACTCTTCGACATCGTGACCGGCCCGGACGCCACCGTCGAGGAGACGCTACGGGTCCGCTCGGCGCTGCTCAGCGTCAACATCGTGCTGATGGCCTCGCGCGGCCTGCCGGTCACCGACACCGAACTCGCGGCGGTCGCCCGCAACATCGCCCACAGCCTGATCGCCCCCGGCCCGGACCGGCCCGGCGCGGTACGCGACGACGACTAGCCACGCCGGCGCCACGTCGATCATCCGGTGTGCTGCGCGTCGCCGGCCACCAGCCGGCGGAACCGCCGAGCGTCGTCGGCCCGCGCCAGGTTGTTGAACATCACGTACGCCGGCCCGCCGTCCACCATGGCGGCCAGCCGCGCCAGCTCGTCATCGGTGTGGACGTGGCGGGCGCCGGTCACGCCGTGCAGCCGGTAATAGGCCGTCGGCGTCAGACTCGGCCGCAGGAACGGGTCGGCGGCGTGCGTCAGATCGCCGGCCGCACAGATGTCCCGGACCAGGTCGTCCGGCCACGGCCCGCGCGGCTCCCACAGCAGTCGCACCCCGTCCGGCCGCGGGGCCCGGGCGAGGAATTCCCGCAACCGGGTCACGGCGGGCTCGGTCGGCCGGAAACTGGCCGGGCACTGCAGCAGGATCGCGCCGGCCCGCAGCAGCGACGCGCACCGGACCGTGGTGTCCCAGGCCCGCGCCACCACCGGTGTCCACCGGAACCCGCCGACCTCGGCCCGTTCCGCCTCGCTCAGCGGGGTGCGCAACCGCCGATAGGTCGCACTCCGGGCCTCGTGCGTGATCAGCTGCCACGCTTTGACGACGAACTCGAACTCCCCCGGCACGGTGTCCCGCCACCGCCGCAGGGTGCTCTCGCGGGGCGGCTCGTAGAAGGTCTGCTGCACCTCCAGCACCGGGAAACGCTGCGCATAGGAGGCCAGCGCCATACTCGCCCCGCACAATCCCACCCGCACCCCCGCCATGCCGGATCCAGTACCCACCCCGGCCCCCGATCAGCGCGCCGCCGAAGGAAAATGGCGGCGGCCCGGCAGCCGGTGAGCCACTGCCGGGGCGGGCGGTCACCCGGGCGGGTGGTGGAAAGCGCGGCGATCGGAGATCGTGAAGGCATGAGTCTGCTGCGAACTCTCGGACAGGTCGGCCTCGGCGCGGTGCTCCTCACCGCGGGCGCCGGGCATCTCACCACGAAACGGCAGGAGTTCCAGGCGCAGGTACCGTCCTGGTTCCCGGTCGACCCGGACCGGGTGGTGGTGGTGTCCGGGGTGGCCGAGCTGGCGCTGGGGACGGCGCTGCTGGTCACCTGGCGTCAGCCGGCCCGGCGGCGGCTGGGCAACGTGGCCGCCGCGTTCTTCGCCGGGGTGTTTCCGGGCAACATCGCCCAGTTCGTCGAGCGCAAGGACAGCTTCGGCCTGGACACCGACCGCAAGCGGGCGGTGCGCCTGCTCGGTCAGCCGGCGCTGATCGCCTGGGCCCGCGCCAGCACCCGGTGAGCCTCCTCTAGAGGCCGGTCACCGACCGCGTTGCGGTGTCGTAGCTGCGCGCCGCCACGAACTCTCCGCGCACGTCCGCCGGAGTGATCGTGGCGGCCGCCGCCGCGGGAAACCGGAGTGCCAGGCTGACGTGCGGAATCCACCGGTCCGGCGGCGGCCACGCCTGCGGCAGCGCCGACCACACCCGGAAATGCAGTTCCCTCAACTCCTCGGTCGGCGTCACCGCCCAGACCAGCGCCCTCCCGAGCATCCGCACCGGACCGAGCGCGGCGGCCACCGGCAGGTCCAGGTCGGGCAACCCAGCCAGCGACGCGGCGTTGACCAGGGTCAGATGCGGCCGGTTGGTGGGGTGCCGATGATCGGCGAGGCTGGGCAGGCCGGCGTCCCGCAAGAGCTCCCACTGCCGGCGTACGTCGTCTTCCCGTCCCGCATCGAGCAGCAGTTCCACGGTGTGCACGGCACTATGCGTACCGCACGCGGGCACGGGGAACGCGCCCGGCCGGCCCGCCGGGCGCGTTCCCTCCCCCGATGTGGCTACTGCCGGTAGACGCCGAATTCGTAGAGCGAGTAGCCGTACGCCGTGGCCCGCGCCGTGTTGGTGATCCGGACGTAGCGGCCGGAGCCGTTGATCGCCAGGTTGTCGAAGCCGCCGTCGCCGGTGGTGGTCGCGTAGGCCGTGGTCCAGGTGGTGCCGTCGTTCGACGTCTGGATCTGGTACGCCGTGGCGTACGCCGCCTCCCACGCCAGGTTCACGTGGTCGAACGACTGCACCGAGCCGAGGTCGACCTGCAGCCAGGCGGTGTCCACCCATTCGCTGGCCCAGCGGGTGCCGTAGTCGCCGTCGACCGCGTACGACGGCAGCTGGGGTCCGTTAATGCCGGTCGGCTGGTACCCGGAGGCGGTGGCGGGCCTGCCCTTGGCCAGGTTGGTGCCGGTCACGGTGGGCGGCACCACCCTGATCGACCGGGTTTCGATGCCGACGTTGCCCTGCCCGTCGAAGGCGTACACGTAGACCTTCCAGACGCCGAGTGTCTCGGGCGCCTTGACGGTGAACGATCCGTTGCCGTTGTCGGTGAAACTGACGTTGGTCAGGCCGGTGCCACCGCTGATGTACTTGTCGGAGTACATCAGGTTGTAGCGGATCAGGTCGCCGTTCGGATCCGTCGTGCTGGTCGTGATCGTGTAGGTGCCGCCGGCCGGTACCGCCGCCGGGTTCGACACGGTCATCGCGGTGATCTCCGGCGCGGTGTTCGCCAGGGCCCTGCCGGTGTACGCCTTGGCCAGCGCCCCGTATCCGAGCCGCCGCCACCCTCCGGTGAAGGTGTTCAGCCAGACGCCGCCGAAGTCGTTCTCCAGGCCGTAGTGGAACTCGGTCGCGCCGAGCGCCACCCCCGGATGCGCGGTGATCGCGTTCCAGCTGGCCGTGTAGCCGTCGCGTTTCTGCAGGTCGCTCGGCTCGGTCGGCACCCCGTTGGCGTCGCCCGGCACCTCCCATTCGCCGGCCGGGCCGCCCTCGGTGACCACGTACGGCTTGGTGTAGCCGCCGGCCACCCAGTCGTCGTAGACGTTGCCGATCGCACCGTACGAGTTGACCGCGAGCAGGTCGAGGTGGGGCGCGTACTGCCGGTAGTACGGCCACGCCCCGGTGTACGCGTCGGTCGAGGTAACCGGGTGGTTCGGGTCGGCCGCGTGGATCGCGTCGGCGAGCTGGTCGACGAACTTGGCGTAACCGACGCGCCGCGCCTCGACGTCGGCCGCGGACAGCCCGTGGTCCTGCATGGTGAGGATGACCTCGTTGCCGACGTCCCACATCAGCGTGCCCGGGTTGCCCTTGAGCGCGTTGACCTGGTTGACGATCGAGGTCTTCACCGAGTTCATGTACGCGGTGTCGTTGACGTAGTCGGCGCCCTGGTTGAGCCACTCCCCGACGATCACGTGGATGCCCTGCCGGGCCGCGGCGTTCAGCAGGATCGGGGTATCGGTGTCGTCGACGCCCCAGATCCGGATGGTGTTGACGCCCATGTTCTTCAGGTCGCGCAGGTAGCCGTCGGCGGCCCGGGCCGGCGGGCCGTAGGTCAGGCCCTTGATCTGGTACGGCTGCCCGTCGACGGTGAGCTTCCAGTTGCCCTGGCTGCCGGTCACCTTGACGACGCTGGGCCCGGCCGGGATCGCGGGGTCGGTCATGGCCGTCGGCGTGGTGCCGGTGGCCCGGGACACGGTCACCGAGTCGACGCTGAGCACGCCGCCCGGGGTCGTGTCGGCCGTCGGCGTGGTTCTGCCGGCGATCGCGTTCGGCAGCGAGCCCCCGATCGCCAGGTCGAGGCGCAGGAAGAAGCCGTGGTGCACGGCCGCGTTCCAGGCCGCGACGCCGACCTGCGACTCGCGCACCACCCAGCTCTGCCGCCCGTCGAGGTAGAAGCGGATCTCCTCGTCGGTCCTGGTCCGATCGACCACCTGCGAGTACTCGTGGTAGCCGGTCTGGCAGCCGGCGCAGGACGCGAAGCCGGAGTTGCGGCCGTTGTACTCGGCGCACGGCCCGTCGGGGGCGGTGCCGCAGTGCAGCGTCTGGGACAGCTGGCTGCGCCCGTTGACGTCGGTCATGATGTCGGTCTCGCCGACACCCGGCCAGTTGGTGTAGTTGCCGCGGTACGCCGCGCCGGTGGCTCGGAAGCCCGGCCAGTAACCCAGGCCGTTGGCCACGTCGGGCTGCCTGAGCACCGCGGTGAACCTGGTGAGCTGCCCGGCGAGCGGCTCGAAGTCGGTGCGCCGGGTCTCCAGGCGGCCGGAGGTCCAGTTGCCGGAAGCGTCGCGCAGCGCCCTGATCGCCAGATGGCCGCTGCCGTCGAGGGACACGTTCGCGGTGCTCGCGCTGGCCGTCTCGACCTCACCGGTGCCCCAGGCCGCGGCCCCGCCGGGGTAGGCGGTGCCGGTGCGCAGCAGCCAGTCGGCGGCGGACGGGGTGGTCCCCGACGTACCGTCGAAATCGTCCTGCCAGACCGTCGTGTAGTTCGTCGGATCCTGCGTGGGCGGCGTGCTCGGGGTGGTTGTCCCGCCGCCGGTGAGCACCTTGAACTCCCACAGCGAGTAGCCGTAGCCGGAGGCCCGCGTGGTGCCGTAGAGCCGGACGTAGCGGCCGCTGCCGCTGACCGTCAACGCCTCGGTGCCGCCGGCACCGTTGCCGGTGGAGAAGATGTCGGTCCAGGTGGTCCCGTCCGGGCTTGTTTGGATCTTGTACGCCTTGCCGTACGCCCCCTCCCACTGCAGCACCACGCCGCAGAGGGTCTTGGTGGCGCCCAGGTCGACACGGATCCACTGCGGGTCGCTGAACTGGCTGGACCAGCGGGTCCCGGTGTTGCCGTCGACCGCCTTGTCGGCGCTGACGTCCGCTCCCTCGACCGACGACGCGGCGGCCGGCTGGCCCTGCGCGGCGTTCGTCGTGCAGTCGGCGCCCGGCGTGCCGGTGCTGAGCGAGCCGTAGACCTGGAACTCGTACAGGGAGTAGCCGTAGCCGGAGGCCCGCGCGGTGCCGTAGAGCCGGACATAGCGCCCGCTGCCGCTGACGGTCAGCGACTCGGTGCCGCCGGCGCCGCTGGTCGTCGCGTAGATGTCGGTCCAGGCCGTCCCGTCGCTGCTCGTCTGAATCCGGTACGCCTTGCCGTACGCCCCCTCCCACCGCAGCTCGACCTTGCTGATCGTGGCGGCGGCGCCGAGGTCGACCTGGATCCACTGCGGGTCGGTGAACCGGCTGGACCAGCGGGTGCCGGCATTGCCGTCGAAGGCGTTGCCCGGGCCGACGTCGGCGCCTTCCTGGGACGAGGCGGTGGCCGGCCTGCCCTGCGAGAGCAGGGTGTCGGCGGCGTTCGCGGCGGTGGCCACCGCGACCGCGGCGAGGCCGAGCAGCAGCGCGACGACCGCGGCGACGAGGGACGGTCGGCGGCGTCGCGGACCGGACGCGGATATTTGACTCATGATCACCCCAACGGGGAATGTTGCGGACGGGGGCCTGCTCCGGAATCGAACAGGGAAAGCGCTCTCCAAGCGAGAGCGATTGTTTCTCTCGTGTTGCCGGACGTCAATACTCGGCATTGACATCACGGTTCCGGAACTGGAAACTCCGCGACGTGAGAACACGCCGCCGCCTCGGCGCCCTGGCGGCCGCCTGCGGGCTGGCCGCCGTCACCGCCTGCGGCTCCCCCACCGCTACCACCCCACCCGCCGGCCCACCGCCGGGCACCCCCGCGGCAAGCTTCGGCGGCACCGACATCGCCTGGATCCAGATCAACATCGCGATGGACGAGCAGCTGCTGCCGCTGCTCGCGCTGACCCCGAGCAACGGGGCGGACACCGGGTTACGAGCAGTATCTGACCAGGTCAGGGCGCTTTCCGAGAGGGAACTCGGCACGCTGCGCAAGCTGCACGACGAGGCCGGGCTGTCCGGCGGGAATCCGCACGAGGGGATGCCGATGCCCGGGATGGTGACGCCGGCGATGCTCGCCGCGGCGACCGGGCAGCACGGGGCCGCGTTCGACCGGACCCTCGGCGTGGCGCTGCGGGAGTACCTGGAGCAGAGCCGGCAGCTGGCCGGCAGCGAGCAGTCGGCCGGTGCGGAAACGCGCACGAGGGCACTCGCGGCGAGCATTCTGCAAAGCCGCGCGGCGGCGCTCGGGGCGCTCAAGAAATAGTGCTGAAAACGTACGGGAAAAATTCGTTGTCGATATTGCTTTTGACCGTCGGTGGAAGCGCCCCGGCCGAGGGCAGTCAATGCTGTCACCCCGGCCGGGGGCGGTCGGTGGGTTACGGGAGTTCGTAGTTCTCGTTGAGCGCGGCTCCCCGGTCCGGCTTGTACTGGTCGAAACCGCGCGGGTTGCACTGCAGCCCACCGTTGATGCAGTGCGTGGTCAGCGCCGCGAGCGTCGGCCCGTCCCAGGCGTTGAACACGTCGTAGTGGAACGAGTAGCCTCGCCCGCTCGCGAAGTGCACGTTGGCCATGGTGCCGCTGACCGGCCAGGCCATCTTGAACTCGATCATCGGCACCGCGACCGGGTGGTCGGCCGGGCAGACGCCGACGATCGGGTACGCCATGTGGCTCTTGTGGTCGGGCGTGTCCAGGTGGATGCCGTCCCAGCAGCTCGGCGCCTGCAGTCGGACGTTGAGCTGGGATCCGGCGACGCAGTTCGCCGGGATGTCCCAGTTGCGGGTGCTGTCGCCGCACTCGAAGCCTTCGACGGCGCCCGGGTTGTTGCGGAATTCGTCGATGGTCGCGTTCGGGCTGCCGACGACGTAGCGCAGCCCGGCCGGGAACGGCCGGACGCTGGTGTAGTCGAGCACTCCACTCTTGTAGTAGATGACCTGCGGGCCGTCCGGCTGCACCGCGGTGTCGCCGTTGAGCAGGGTCGGCATCCAGTAGCCGGTCTTGTCCCCGGGGGTGATGCAGGAGGTGCCTCCGGCCTGCAGCGACGCCAGTGTGGTGGTGGCGTTGGTGGTCCGGTTGCCCAGGAAGGTGTGTGAGTGCGAGGCCCCGGGCAGGCCGGGGAAGACGATCGGGTCGTCGGTGAGGTTCGTGCGGCTGACCGAGCAGTTCGCCTGGAATTCGTGGTGGGTGACCGGCGGGTTCTGTGCGGGCGGGGTCGCGGTGGACGGGATCACGCCGGTGACCGGCGGGTTCGCCATGATGTAGCCGGGGCCGTCGGTGGCCGGCGGGGTGACCGTCGACGTGCCGTAGACCCGGAATTCGTACAGCGAGTAACCGTATCCGGTGCCGCGCTGGGTGCCGTACATCCGCACGTACCTGCCGGTGCCGGTGACGCTCAGCGTCTGTGTGCCGCCGGCGCCCGTGGTGGTGCTGTAGATGGTGGTCCAGGCGGTCCCGTCGGGCGAGGTCTGGATCTGGAAGGACTTGGCGTACGCCGCTTCCCACTGCAGTGTGACCTGCGTGATCGTGGCGGCGGCGCCGAGGTCGACGCGCAGCCACTGCGGGTCGGCCCACTGGCTGCCCCACCGGGTGTCGGAGCGCCCGTCGACCGCGGCGATGGCGGGGGACTCGCCGTTCTCGACGGACGACGCGAGTGCGGGCCGGCCCTGCGACAGCAGGGTGTCGGCGGCGCTGGCCGGCTGGATGACAGCGACCAGCCAGGCGCCGGCCAGCAGCGCGGCGCTCAGGGGCGCCACGAGCCTGCGGAGCGTTCTTCTGTTCACGGGGGATCTCCCAAGGTTGGCGGACGATACGCTTGGAGAGCGCTTTCCAGTTTTCGAGGGTGTTACCACCGACGTCAATGGTTTTCCGTTCCGGAACGTCGAGTGCCCCTGTTTGTCCCGGTTCGATCAACGGCCGCGGAAAGCGCTCTCCAGCCGTGCTATAACTGCGGGCATGCAGAGCCAGCGGCTACCGACGCTCGAGGACGTGGCCCGGGTGGCGGGCGTCTCGAGAGCCACCGTCTCCCGAGTCGTCAACGGCGTCCGCAACGTCGACCCGCAGTTGCACGAGCTGGTCTGGAGCGCCGTCGAGCAGACCGGCTACGTGCCGAACAGGCTGGCCCGCTCGCTGGTCACCCGGCGCACCGGCACGATCGCCCTGGTCGTCTCCGACTCGGAGACCCACGACGACGACCCGTTCATGAGCCGCTTCTTCGCCGACCCGTATTTCGGTCGGGTCGTCGGCGGCCTGATGAGCGTGCTGCGCCCCGCCGCCACCCAGCTGGCCCTGCAGATGGTCGGCGCCGACGGTCACAAACGTCTGGTCGGCGATCTGCGCAACGGCCAGGCCGACGGTGCCGTGGTGCTCTCCCTGCCGGCCCGCGACCCGCTGCCCGGCCTGCTCGCCGCGGCCGGCATCCCGGCCGTGCTGATCGGCCGCCCACCCGAGCCGGTCCCGATCAGCTACGTCGACCTGGCCAACGAGACCGGCGCCGCGCTGGCCGCCGACCGCCTGGTCGCCCGCGGCTGCCGGCAGATCGCCATGATCTCCGGCCCCGCCGACGTCCCGGCCAGCCAGGACCGCGTCACCGGCTTCCGCCGTGCGATGGCCCGGCACGGCCACGCCTGGGTGCCCACCCTGGCCGGCAACTTCACCCAGGACAGCGGCGAGCGCGCGATGCGCGCCCTGCTGGCCGCCGAGCCGCACCTGGACGGCGTGTTCGTCGCCAACGACCTGATGGCCCTGGGCGCCCTGCTCGTCCTGCGGGATGCCGGCAAACGGGTCCCGGAGGACGTCGCGGTCGTCGGCTTCGACGACAGCAGCGCGGCGCTGGCCGCCCGCCCGGCCCTCACCACGGTCCGCCACCCACTGGAGGACATGGCCGCCGAGGCCGCCAAACTCCTGCTCCTGCGCATCGACGACCCGGCGGCCCGGGTCAGCTCGGTGATCTACGAGCCGACCCTGGTGCGCCGCCACTCCGCTTAGCTTGGCGTTCAACCTCCAGCGCAGATCCGTGCCCCAGAGGCGGGATCGTAGCGGTTTTGGCGTTACCTACGCTCGGTGACGGCCCATGGCTCGGGTGGGGCTGGAGCGGGTGCGGACCGCGCGTTGTACGCGGCTACTTATCTACTGGTGGGACGACCGCAGCCCGGGCCAGGCTTGGTCGAGGTGACCGGTGGGATCGCTCGTATTGCGGCTGTCCACCGCTGGTTGGTATGACTCACTCATGGCATGCGTCCTGCCGGTCACCGTGGCGCGGAGAGGCTCAAGAGGGGACTGCCCAGCTCGAAGTAGCGCTGCCCTCCTCGCCGGATTCACCCCCGGTTCGATCGAGGAGAGCAGGCATGGGACAGGTCATCATCGGTATGGACCCGCACAAGCGGTCCGCGACCATCGAGATCATCAACGACCGGGAGAAGATTCTCGCGCAAGGCCGGTTCGGCACCGACCGCGACGGATACCAGACGATGCTCAAGCTCGGCCGGCAGCACAAGGACCGGGTCTGGGCAGTCGAGGGCTGCAACGGCATCGGCAAACACCTCGCCCAGCGCTTGGTCGCCGACGGCGAAACCGTCCTCGATGTCCCGGCAAAGTTGTCCGCCCGTGCCCGGGTGTTCGACACCGGCCAGGGACGCAAAACCGACCCGGCCGACGCCCACCACATCGCGGTCGCCGCCCTGCGCAGCAAGGGCTTGCGGCAAGTGGCCGCCGACGACGCGACGGTGGCGCTGCGGCTGCTGGTCGACCGCCGCGACGAACTGGGCCGCGCCCACACCGATCTGCTCAACCGGATCCACAAACTGCTGCTCGAACTACTGCCCGGCGGCGCCAAGAAGTATCTGTCCGCTACCCAGGCCCGTGAACTGCTCGCCACGATCCGCCCGCGTGACCTGGTCGGCCGGACCCGGCGCCGGCTCGCCTCCGAGCTGATCAGCGAACTCGTCCAGGTCGACAAGAAGACCAAAGCGGCCGACAAGGAACTGCGTGAGCTTGTCGAGGCGACCGGCAGCAGCCTGCAGGACCTGCACGGCATCGGCCCGTCCGGCGCAGCCCGGCTCATCGGCGACGTCGCCGACATCAACCGCTTCGCCAGCCGCGGGCACTTCGCATCCTGGAACGGCACCGCACCGATCGACGCCTCCTCCGGCGACCAGACTCGGCACCGGCTGTCCCGAGCCGGGAACCGGCGCATCAACCGCACCCTGCACATCATGGCCGTCGTCCAGCTGCGCAACGACACCGAAGGCCGCGCCTACTACCGGCGCAAACTCGCCGCCGGTAAAACCCCGATGGAAGCCATGCGCGCGCTCAAACGACGACTGTCCGACGTCGTCTACCAGCAGATGGTCAACGACGCCAAAACCGTCGAGACGGGCCCGGGAGGACACGCGGGGGCGACTCTGAAATCCAGCGCGGCCGATCCAATCCCCATGATCGACACTTCGGACAAGTCACTTCCCGGACCCGCCGAACCCCAGCCTAGAACACCACTTCCGACCACCTCTTGACACAGAGGGGTGCCATGAGAGTGCGCCGTGCCGAGATTTGCTCAAGGAAGAGCGTTGAACGAGCGACTGCTTTCGACGAAAGTTGGTAAACGCCGCAGACTATACGACGTCTCGCTCCGAGGTCGATGCAACTCGCCGGAAGTTGCACTACGAAATACGGGCGTAGAAGTCCCCTGCCGCATACATTGACGTAGAGATGCTGTCCCGACGACGACTTGGGGATCCTGCTGTGGTGGTGAACCGTTCAGAACCGCGTGAAGGCAATGCTAACGTCTGGCGTGCCGTGCTCGGCTGGATTGGCATCGGAATCTTGGCTGCGGTCGCCGCGCTCGTTGTCTTCTCCTCGCAACAAGCCGCCGGCACCGCCATATTCGCCGTAGGCATCGTCGTTTCGTTGGCCGCGATGCTGAGTGGCGGCCTAATAGGGTTCGTATTCGGTGTTCCAAGACAGCTGACCACGGAGAACGCCGAGCGTCGTGCGGACTCTTTCGGTGTTGCCGCCAACACCAACTTGGAACAAATTAGTGACTGGCTCACTAAAATCTTGGTCGGCGTCGGCTTAACGCAGTTTCACTCGATCGGGAAGTCCGCTGTTGATCTGTTCGGTGCGCTGGCGCCCTCGTTTGGCGGCGGAGTGGCCGGTAAGGCGTTCGCAGGAGGGCTGGTCACGTTCTCCGCCGTATTCGGTCTGGTTACAGGTTGGCTCTACACGCGGCTGGTACTGGGAACGGCAATGGTGCGGGCCGACCGGCGAGCGGCCGCGGCCGCGGTGCTGAACCATATGGCTGACGAGATGGAAAGGGCAGGTGATCCTCTCGGCGCCGAAGGCGCGCGGGAACAGGCGCGCGACGTACTGCGCGGACTATCTCCTATAAGCGCAGCGTATGACAGAGCGCGAAGATTGATGCCAGCCGGACCTCCGAGAACCGCGGAGTTCGACAGGTTGGCAGACGAAGCACGCTCCGTCGTGAAGCTGGGCAGGTACGACCCGGTGGCGGTAATAGAAGCTTTGTCGAGCGGAAGCAGCGGCGAGCGCATCGCCGCATTGACGATCATGGAGATACATCCCGATGCGAGTTACCTTGATTCCGTCTGTACAGTGGCGCTCGAGGCGCGATCACGCGATGAACAGTACCGAGCGTTGCTCGTCGCAAGAGCTTTAGTCCCCTATCTAGGCGACCCTGAGAAGGAGCGCCTCCGTGCCCTTTTGAAGGAGTTAAGGAAAAGCTTGTCATCGACGACTGCTCGGGCGAAACTGGCAGCAGAAATCGCTGCCCTGGTAAAAGTAGGAGATAGTTAACCGCCGCGGCGCTCTTAATGCCAAGGCCCACCGTCTCCCTATAAGCAGGCCCGGTCCACCGTAGAGTTCGTCGCGACTGAACCTCTTTTTCAGTGACGCTCACTCGCCGTCGCTAACTAGTTCCGCAAACCAATCTGGCTGCCCGCGATTAGAGCCTGCCAGAGCCCGGGAATGTGGAGCCGGGAAGCCAAGGCTATAAGCACCTAACACGATCTGTTGAATCGATGTTCATCAGCGTTGCGGAGTGAGGATCAGTCTCGTTCCGGTCTTCGTGAGCAAGGCCTGGGTCGTCGATGACGAGTTGTGGAAGCTGATCGAGCCGGTGCTGCCTGCTTGGCCAGCGAGGGCGCCGGGACCGCGGCCGGTGCCGGACCGGCTGTGCTTGCAGGGCATCCTGTTCGTCCTGCACACCGGGATCGGCTGGGAGGACCTGCCGCAGGAGCTCGGGTTCGGCTCGGGGATGACCTGCTGGCGCAGGCTGCAGCGGTGGACCGAGGCAGGCGTGTTCGACCAGGTCCACCAGATACTGCTGGACAAGCTGAACGCGGCGAACCGGATCGACTGGTCGAGAGCGGCGATTGACGCCAGTCACATCGACGCTAAAAAGGGGGTGCCGGGACAGGCCCGTCGCCGGTCAACCGGGGCAAGCCCGGCTCCAAGCACCACCTGATCTGCGACGGCAACGGCACCCCGATCTACGTGCTGACCAGCGGCGCGAACGTACCTGACATCAAACGTGCCCTGGATCTGCTCGACTGCTACCCGCCGATCGCCGGCAGGCTGGGCCGGCCTCGGCGCCGGTTCGCGGCGCTGCTGGCTGACAAGGCCTACAGCAGTGCGGCGTTCCGCCAGGCCTGCCGTGAACGTGGCACCGAACCCCTCATCCCCAAACCGAAGACCACCGGGATCAAGGGCCTCGGCAAGCTCCGGTACGTCGTCGAGCAGACCTTCGCTCTGCTGCATCAGTTCCGCCGATTGGCTGTTCGCTGGGAGCGCCGCCTCGACATCCACGACGGCTTCGTCAGCCTTGCCTGCGTCCTGATCTGCTGGCGCAGATTGATCAATTGGACCGATTAGAGATCGTGTTAGGAGTTTTATGTCCGCTCATCGGCAGTTGAGCGCGTTCGTAGGGCCCCGCCGCCGAGCCGACGGCTGTGACCCAGCGTCGTCCGGCGCCCGGGTAGGTGACGCTTCGGCCGTCGCGGTTGAGTAGCTCGAGGGCGCCGAGTAGCAGGTCGTCGCGGGTGCCGAAGTAGTACTGCAACTGCCGGGCGGGCACTCCCGCCTCCGCCGCGACGCGGCGGATCGTCGCGTCTTCGAGCTCTGTCATGAGGACCACGACGCTGGTCATCGGCATGATTCTGCTGGTCTACGGAGCTCAAGGCGCAGTCCGCCAACTCGTGGACCACGACAACGCCGGCCTGCTCGGTTGGCTACCCGGCGGCTTCAGGGCTCAACTGGCTGGCCATATTGTCCTTGTGGTCGCCGGTCTCCTCCTTGCCGGCCGGGGCGGACGCCGCCCCAGCCACTGAACGCCCGTCCCACCGGAGTAGTGACCAGCGTTGCGCAAGTCTGCTGTGACTGCGTCAGCTCGACCGAGGCGGGACGATCGCCCCGGCTTCTACCGTTCTCATCAGCGAGCCCGGACTGAAGGAGCGCGCGCGGGAACATCGGTGTTCGTGTTCGCAGCCTCCCGCCAGGGTCGGTTCGAGATCCGACCCTTCCGGCGGCACCGGACCGCGCCTCGACCGCCACGGCCCCACCTCACTGGCCGGCCACGGATCGGCCGAGGATGTGATAGCTTCCCATCAATTAGGCAGAATGGTTAACAGTTGAGGGGGCGCGCGATGGTGCGTCGGACGCTGGTGTCGATGCTGCTAGCCGTGGCTTCATCGGTGGCAGGGGTGGCGCCGCCCGCCGCGGCAAGCCCGCCGACCCCCGGTAACGCCTACGCGACCATCGTTCCCGCGCCGGTCTCCGCACAGGCCGGGCGCGGCGCCTTCCGTATAGACCGACACACCACGATCACCGCCGCCGGACCGGGCGCGGCCGGGGTCGCCGACTACTTGGGCGAGCTCCTCGGGCTGCCGGTCGTACGCTCGGTCCGGGCCGGCGCGATCGTGCTCACGGTGGGCGGCGGCGGGGCCCCGGAGTCGTACCGGCTCGGCGTCGATCGGCGCGGCGTGCGTATCGCCGCCCCGGACGCGCACGGCCTGTTCAACGGGGTGCAGACACTGCGCCAGCTGCTGCCCACCCGCGGTCCGCTGTCCGTGCCCGCCGGGCGGGTCGCCGACCGGCCGCGGTTCGGCCAGCGCGGGGCGATGCTCGACGTGGCGCGGCACTTCTTCACCGTCGAGCAGGTCGAGCGGTACCTCGACCAGCTGGCCGCGTACAAGGTGAACACCTTCCACTTCCACCTCACCGACGACCAGGGGTGGCGGATCGAGATCAGGAGCTGGCCGCGGCTGGCCACCTACGGCGGCAGCACCGCCGTCGACGGCGACCCGGGCGGCTATTACACGCAGGCGCAGTACCGGGAGATCGTCGCCTACGCCCAGCGGCGCTTCATCACCGTCGTGCCCGAGATCGACATGCCCGGGCACGTCAACGCTGCCCTCGCGTCCTATGCCGAGCTCAACTGCGACGGGGTGGCGCCGCCGCTGTACACCGGGACCGACGTCGGCTTCAGCTCGCTGTGCGTCGGCAAGGAGATCACCTACCGCTTCCTCGACGACGTCATCGGCGAGTTGGCCGCCATCACGCCGGGGCGCTACCTGCACATCGGCGGCGACGAGGCAGACTCCACCCCGGCGGCCGACTACGCGACGTTCATGCGCCGCGCCCAGGCCATCGTCGCCCGGCACGGCAAGGCGGCGTCGGCCTGGCACCAGATCGTGGCGGCCGGCCCGCGGCCGTCGACGGTCGCGCAGTACTGGGACACCACGCCCGACAACCCCGCCGTCGCCGCCGCCGCGAACGCCGGAACCGGGATCGTGCTGTCGCCGGCGAACCTGGCTTACCTGGACATGAAGTACACCCCGCAGACACCGCTGGGACAGGACTGGGCCGGGCTCATCGAGGTCCGCGACGCCTACGGCTGGGACCCCGGCGCCTACCTCACCGGCGTGCCGGCGGCCGCGGTCCGCGGTGTGGAGGCCCCGCTGTGGACGGAGACCCTGCGCACGTCGAACGACCTGGAGTACATGGCGTTCCCGCGGTTGCCGGCCATCGCCGAGTTGGGCTGGTCGCCGGCCGCGACCCACGACTGGGACGTGTTCCGGCTGCGGCTGGCCGCGCAGGCCCCGCGCTGGCGGGCCGCGGGCCTCAACTTCTACCCGTCGCCCCAGGTGCCCTGGGTGGCGTAGGTGACCGGGCGCGGCACCGAGACACCGCCTGATCTGCCGGCCGACCAGGACACTGCCCTGGACCGCCCGGATCAAGCCGTACGCCGGGGACCCGGAGCCCGGCGACGACCGACGTCCGTGACGACCCGGGCGCCACCGGCCTGCACGGCGAGCATCAGACAGGAGCGGATCTCCACTCCGTCCACCGCGAGGTCACAGTCGCCGCAGGCGCCGTCCGGGCAGACGGGCATCCCGAGCACGCCGGCGAGAGTGCGGCGGGGCTCGACGTCGAGGTCGTGAGGCACGCCGTCCACGGTCAGCCTCACCCGCACCGGCCGGCTCCCTGCCGGGCCTGCCGGAGGGCCCGGCGGGTCAGCACCTCGAAGGCTTGCCGCCGTCCCGGACGCCGGGCGTCGCCGGCGAGCAGGCGGGTGTCGTCCTGCGCGGCGGTGCGCGCCGCGGCGGCGATGGCGGCGTCCGAGAACGTGCTGCCGAGCAGGGCTGTCGCGGCCGCCGTCGCGCGCACCGGACAGGGTCCCGAGTTCACCAGACAGATCGCCGCCGAGCTGATCGCGCCCGCGGTCACCGTGATCGCCGCGAGCACGGCCGCGTGCGGGAACGTGGTGCTGCGCCGATCCTCCGCGTAGCCGATGCCGGTCCCGCCCGGCAGCACCGGCAGCTCCGCCTCGATCAGCATCTCCTCGGGCCGGCGGATGGTCTGGAACGGCCCGGTGAAGAAGTCGCCGGCCGGCACCGTGCGGCGGCCGGCCGGTCCGTCCAGCACCAGCCGCGCGCCGACGGTCACCGCCACCGCCGGCCATTCGGCGGCCGGATGCGCGTACGCGAGGCTGCCCAGCATCGTGCCCCGGGCCCGGATCGGTGGGTGCCCGATGTGGCGCACCACCACCCGCAGCAACTGGCCGAGCGCTCCGCCGACCGCGTCGGACTCGAACGCTCGGTGCCGGACCAGCGCCCCGACATGCAGGAAGCCGTCCACCTCGGTCAGCGTGTCGAGCCCCGCCACCCGGTTGATGTCCACCAGGCGGGAGCGCGGCGCGCCCGGGCGGGTCACGAGCGGGACCAGACTCTGCCCGCCGGCCAGCACCGACGTCCGGCCGTCCGCCAACGCGGCGAGCACCTCGTCGACGCTGTCGGCGGCCAGATAGTCGACGGTGGTGAGCATGCGCCGAGCTTATCGATCCCGATGCGCATCGTCGCACCTCGCGACCCGCCCAGGGCGGAGTTTCCCACGGGCGGGTGAACCGCCCCGGGACTGCCGGAAACCGGGGAACGGAGTATGACTGGGGGGTGAGCGTCGACGGGTGGGACGGGCGGGGGCTGCCCCCGGTGGCTCGCGCGCGGATCGCCCGGGCCGCCAACGGCGGGGTGCGGACCTCGCTGCTGTCCGCGGACGGCGTGGCCGGCCTGGAGGTGGCCGGCTTCGACACCGTGGGCGAGGTGCTCGGCACCACCGTGATGCAGATCGGGTGGACCGGATGGGGTGGCTGCGGCTGGCGTCCCGGCGTCAACCCGGGGCTGATCGCCGGGCTGCTCGGCGACCCGGGGCCCGCGGCCGGGCGGCCCAGCGGCGCCGGCTTCGCGCCGTACACGCGGGCCATCCGGCACGGGCGCGACACCGCACTCGACCGGATGCGGCAGGAGGCCGCGGCGCTCGGCGCCGACGGCGTCGTCGGCGTCCGGCTCACCGAGACCCGGATGGACGATCAGAAACGGGAATTCATGGCCCTCGGTACGGCGGTCCGCGCCCGCGGTCGCCAGCGCGCCGGCGTGCCGTTCACCACCGACCTGGCCGCCCAGGACGTGGCGAAGCTGCTCGGCGCCGGATGGGTGCCGGCCGGGATCGTCTACGGCCTGTCCGTCGCGATCCGGCACGACGACTGGCGGACGACATCGTCGTTGTCGTTTTTCGCCGGCAATGTCGAGGTGGCCGGGTACACCGAGCTGATCAGCCACGTGCGGGCGGTCGCGCGTGACGAGTTCGCCCGGCGGGTCGCCGCCACCGGCGCCGACGCGGCACTGATGTCCGGGCTGTCGTCCCGGATGTGGGCGATCGAGGTCGCCGACAACCACACCGATCACGCCGCCGAGTGCATCGTCACCGGCAACGCGATCGCCCAGTTCAGAACCGGACAGCTCAGCACCCCGAACAGTCTGACCATCCTGCCGTTGCGGAGCCCTCGATGACCGTGCCGACCCCCGGCGTCCCCGATGATGCGATGCGCCGCCTGGCGCAGATGCGGCCCGGGCAGCCGACCAGCCTGTTCACCTCCGACCTGAGCGTCAACGAGTTCCTGCTGGTCCGCGAGGCCGGCTTCCGGCCGCTCGGGCTGGTTCTGGGATCGAGCATCTACCACGTCGGCATCCAGTTCGGCCGCTGGAGCCAGAACCGGGAGCTCGACCAGCTGTCCCAGGCGATGTATCACGCCCGGGAGCTGGCGATGACCCGGATGGAGGCGGAAGCGGACGCGCTCGGCGCCGACGGGATCGTCGGGGTGCGCCTCGACATCGAGTTCAAGGAGTTCGGCTCCGAGCTCGCCGAGTTCATCGCGATCGGCACCGCGGTGAAGGCGGATGCGCCCCCGGACAGCGGCGGCGGCTGGCGCAACCGGCACGACCAGCCGTTCACCAGCGACCTGTCCGGCCAGGATTTCTGGACGCTGATCCAGGCCGGGTACGCCCCGCTGGGCATGACCATGGGCACCTGCGTCTACCACATCGCGCACCAGCGGTTCTGGCAGGCGGTCGGCAACATCGGGCAGAATGTGGAGATTCCGCAATACACCGAGGCGTTGTACGACGCTCGGGAGCTGGCGATGAGCCGGATGCAGGCCGAAGCGGAACAACTGGGCGCGGAAGGGATCGTCGGGGTGCAGATGCTGTCCAACTCGCACCGCTGGGGCGGGCACACCACCGAATTCTTCGCGATCGGCACGGCGGTCCGGCCGCTGCGCGCCGATCACGTGATCGCCAAGCCGCAGCTCGTGCTCCCGCTGACCGACCGATGACCGACGGACTCGGCCCGATGGGCGACCTGCACCTGATCGCGGCGGCGCTGCGGGCCGACCGGGCGGACGTGGAGTCGTACACCCGGGTGTTGACCGCCGTCCTCGGCGACGCGCTCCCGGCCGGCATGGTCGAGGTGGAGCGCAAGCGGTCCCTGGCCGACCGGATGGGCGGCCGGCCCGGGACCCCCGTGTCGCTGACCGTGACCACACCCGACGAGCAACTGGTGCTCCGGCAGGCGGCGCACGGGGTGCACGCCGAGGTGTGCCGGATCGTGCGCGGGGTGACCATCAAGCGCAGCACGGTCGATGTCGACGACTGGCTGGTCGCCCTCGCCGGGGTGCTGTCGAAGCTGGCCGCCGGATCGGCCGCCGCTCGCGAAACCCTCGACCGCCTCCTCGGCTGACGCGGCGGGCACCCTCGCCGCCGGGCGCTTTCGCGCCTTGCCGGCGGTCAGGTCAGCGGCTGAACGAGAAGCGGCTGCGCTTCTTCTGCCGGCCGAAGCCCTGCAGGGTGTCGGCGCCCTGCCGGAGCAGGCGGCTGGTCTTGTTCGGGCCGCGCCGCGCCTCCAGGGTGTTGCCGAGCTTGCGCGCGCCCGCCGCGGCGAGCGGCACTGCGATCAACGTGATGACGAAGCGGCGGATCAGGTTGAAAATCATGACCTGTTCCATACCCGCCCGGTGCCCCGGTCATTCGCCCGTTTCTGCTCGACGCCCGGTCAGCCCGACCACGATCATCAGCACCGCGGAGACCGCGGAGCAACCCAGGAAGGCGCCGATCGGCATTCCGGTCCCGACCGACGGCCGCCACCACCACAGCAGTGTGGCGAGTACGCACAGCCCGAGGGCGCAGCCGAAGTTCGCCGCCAGCTGAGGGCTGCGCACCCCGCGGGCCACCGGCCCGCGACCCCGGCGGGCACCCACCGCGCCGCCGACCGTCAGCAGCGCGCAGAACGCGATGCCGAACGGCCGGCCGGCGCCGGTACCCGCACTCAACAGGATCAGGAGTCCCGCACCCAGCGTCGCCGAGGCGAGAAGGAACAGCAGCCGGCGCACGGGCCTACTTGGTGGCGCGGCCGGTCAGCTTGTCCCGCAGCCGGTCGACCAGTCCGACACCCGGCCCGACCAGCTTGTGGAACAGCTCGTTGTTCGGCGCCCCCGGGTGCGGCCGGGTCGGCGCCACCTTCTTCGCCGTCTCCACCTTGGTGCCCAGCTCAATCAGCTCCTCGCGCGGGATGTGCAGGCGCAGCAGCGGGAACTGGTCGGTCTCCTCATCCTGCACGTGATCGGCCAGGATGGTCTCCAGTTCGAGCAGCACGGCGTCGAACTCGGCGCTGGAGACGTCGACGTCCTCCAGCCGCTTCATCGTCTGCTCCAGCTCCTTGTGCTCCTCGACGTCATGCTCCACGGACTTCTCACCGTCCGGCAGGTGCTTCTTCATCGCCGGATAGACGTACATCTCCTCGGCGACGGCGTGCCGCACCAGCTCACTGATCGCGGTGTCGATCAGATCCCGCCGGATCATCGGATCGGCGACCTGCTTGATCTCCCCGATCAACGCGGTCACGTCACGGTGGTCGGCGGTCAGGATGTCGATCACGTCGCGCTGAGACGTGTCGGTCACGGCTTCCTCCATGGGTCGCGGTCATCGGAACGAGCATCCGCATACCCACCATCGGCCCCGTCAATCCGTGCCGGGGTCCACCACTGCTGCGCCCGCACCGAACATCCGCTCCCATTCGTCCCCCAGCCCGGCGGGAACGATCTCCGCGACCAGGTGACCGAGCGTCCCCACGGGCACCTTCGCGATCCTGCTCCGGATCTCGTCGACGTCGCTCGGCCAGCTACCCCGGGACTCGCGCCACTCCACCAGTCCCTGGAGGAAGGCCCGGGCGGCGTCCCACCTGCTCGCGGCGGCGGTAGAACGACTCCTGCTCCGCGGCGGTCATCGGACGCCGGCTCAGCGACGAGTCGCGCTGGGCGAACACCACCGGCAGCACCCAGTCCTCCAGGTCCAGGTGCTGCTCGAAGTAGCCGCGCCGGGACTTGTCGTCGTGCAGGCATCGGCGCGCCTGCCACGCCGCCAGCACCGGGTCGTCGCCGGCCGCGAGACGACCGTACAAAATCGGCATTGCCTGTCGTGCCGCGGAAACCGTGACCGAATATGCCATCCCCATCGCGACCGGCGCTCCGGCTGCCACGAGGTCCTGCGCGAGACTCGCCTCGCTGCCGGTCTGCATGGCGGACTGGCAGGCGTTGAGCACCGCGACCGCCACCCGGTGCTCGGCCAGCAGCTGCGCCACCTGCGCCGACGGCACCGGTAGCCGACATCCCGGGACCCGAACGGCCGGGCCGTGACCACCAGGATGTTCAAGGTCGGCGCCGCGGCCGGCAGTCGGTGCTGCAGCGGCACCCGGGCGTCCTGGCGTACGAGCGGCATGCGCAGGGCCAGACAGACCCCGGTGTCCGGGTCGCGCAGAGTCTCCCAGTGCAGCCGCTGGAACGCCGCCGACCCTCGGATGACCAGCCGGTATCCGTCGAGGCCGCCGTCGCGGGCGCGCCGGTAGCCGAATGCCGCCTCACCGGTGCCACTGTGACAGCCGCCCGCACGAGCGGACCACCCGTTACGGTGAAGCCGGTCGGCGTCGGCGGGCCGACCGGGACCCCCGGGTCAGGCGGGCCCGGGCCGGCCGCGGCGGGCCGGCCCGGCAGTCCCGAGGTCAGGCGGGGCTGGGGTGGGCTTTCGGTGGCGGCTCGGTGGTGCGCCGGACGGTGGCCCGGGGGCGGCCGAAGGCGAAGCCGCGCAGCATGCGGCCCAGCACGATGCCGATCGGGACGGCCAGGATCACCGCGACGTTGTCGGTGTCCGCGCTGTTGATTTCCGGGTTGCCGGCCAGGGCGGTGAACAGCGCGCCGTACGGCAGTGCGATGGACGCGATGACCAGCGGGAACAACATCAGCGGGACGGACACCGTGGTGATCAGCACGGTGGCCGGGTAGCGCAGCCAGTCGCGGTGGGTCCGCGGCCGGGGGGCGGCCAGGGCGACCACGGCGGAGCCGAGCAGCACGGTGAAGGCCAGCGTGCCGTAGTTGCGGGCGTCGGTGGGGTGCGGGTAGATCAGGCGCAGCACCCACGGGGTGGCGGCGGCGACCAGGCCGGCCGGGATCGCGGCGGCGATCCGGCGGCGGCTGACCGTGGCGGCGACCCGGGCCGCCGCGACGATCGCGACGACCGCCAGCAGCGAGCCGGCCGCGGCGCTGCCCAGGTTGAGGCCGCGTTCGACGTCGGTGGGTGATTCGGTGTCGGTGGCCAGGCCGGCGGCGATCGCGGCGACCAGGGCGGCACCGAACAGGGTGCGGGGTTGCGGCACGAGGGGCAGGCCACCGGCGGCGGCGCAGCAGAGCAGGGCGGTGAGCGCGGCGGCGACCGGCAGCAGCACGGTGGTCGGGTTGATCCGGTCGAGCGCGATGTCGGCGGCCAGCCAGGCGACGCCCCCCAGCAGGACGCTCCGGGTGGCCCGGCGGTCGCCCCGCACGTACACCAGAATGATCACAACCAGCGCGATGAGGGCGCCCCAGCGGAGTTCCCGCGCCCAGTAGGTGTTGTTCTCGCCGTAGGCGTCGGGGCCGGTGGGCTCGCTCATCGGCTGGAGCACGGTCATCCCGAGCGCCCAGCCGGTCGCCGCGGTGACGGTGAGGGCCAGCAGCAGGAGGCGTTCGGCGGTCGGCTGCCACCAGCCGAGCTGCACGGCGGCCTGCTCCGGGGCCGGGACGGCGTCGGTCGCGGGCCCGGTGGTGGACCAGCGGCGCACCGCCGCCCGGCCGAAGGTCACCGCACAGATGGTCCACGGCAGCAGGAACAGGGCCACGTCCAGGAGCGCCTGGATGAGGTAGATGTTGTAGCCGGCGATGTCGGCGAGCAGCAGGGGGGCGGCCGACAGCATCGGGGTGAGCGGGACGCCGAGGCCGGCGACCAGCCAGGCGCGGCCGCGGCGGCCGGCGCTGAGCGCGCGGACGGTGGCCACCACCAGGCCGATGGTGAGCGCCGCCCAGGTGGCGGTGATCCCCAGGCAGATGGTGAACACCGTGTCCGCGTGCACGGCCAGGAAGAACGGCACCATCCAGGCGATCGGCAGGACGGCGGTGGCGGCGACGCCGAGGCTGCCGCTGGGGCCGGGCTCGGGAGCACCCCGCGAGCCGGCCCACCGGGCGGCGGTCACCGCGTACCCGGTGATCAGCAGCGTGGTCACCAGGCCGACGGTGAGCTGGAAGACCAGCCAGTCGGCGTCGTCGGCGAGGTCGTCGAGGAACAGGTCGCCGGCGAACAGGCGGACCGCGGACGCACCGCCCAGGCCGAACCCGGCGACCAGCATCAGGCGCACGACGGTACGCAGGGTGACCCCGGCGCGCATCCACTCCCAGCGGCCGCGCGGGGCGCCGCTCTCGTCGATGGCCAGCGGGGTGGCGGCGAGGCTGATCGCGAAGGTCAGCCGGCGCCAGGCGGTGCCCGGCCGCTGCTGCAGGGCGCCGAGTTCGGCGATCCAGTCCCGGGCCATCTCGTCGCGGATGTCGGCCGGCCAGCGGCGGGCGGCGGAGCGCAGGAAGGCGGCGATCAGGGTGTTCAGGAGGCCCATGTCGGCCTCGTCCGCACGGCCGGGCCGATCGCGTTGCGCTGGCGGTGGGCGGCGAGTTCGGTGCGGGCCGTGGTCAGTCCGTCCGGGGTGAGTCGATACCAGCGGCGGGCCGGGCGGCCGGCGGCGACCGGGTCGATCTCCTCCCAGTGCGCGGCGAGCCAGCCGGCCTTCTGCAGGCGCATCAGGATCGGGTACACGGTGCCGCTGGGATACCCGGTGGCCTGCATGATGTCGAGTCCGTACCGCTCGGTGCCCGGCGCGGCGAGAAACGCCTCCAGGACGCCGGCGACGGCGGCGGTGATGCGTAGGGGTGACGCCATCCCGCACACGCTACATAGCGTGAGCACATTTCGCTACATAGGGTCCGGCGCTCATTGTGACGTCACCAATACTTCCGAAAACCTATAGGATCGATATAGATTCAGGTCAGGCGCACGTCCCACGGTGAGGAACAGACCATGACCATTTCGCAGACCCCCGCGACCTTCACCACCAACCAGGACCTCGATCCGATCCGGCTGCGCAGGGCGTTCGGCGTGTTCCCGAGCGGGGTGGTGGCCGTCGCCGCCGCCGTCGACGGGCGCCTGGTCGGGCTCGCCGCCAGCTCGTTCACCTCGGTCAGCCTGGACCCGCCGCTGGTCTCCTTCTCCATCGCCAACACCTCGAAGACCTGGCCCGACCTGCGCCGCGCCGACCACCTCGGGGTGACCGTGCTGGCCGCCCACCACGGGGCGATCTGCCGGCAGCTGGCCGGGGCGGTCGAGCACCGCTTCGACGGCATCCCGGTGTCGGTCAGCGACGAGGGCTCGGTGACCATCGACGACGGGCTCGCCCGTTTCGACACCACCGTCTACCGCGAGGTGGAGGCCGGCGACCACACCATCGTCCTGCTCCGTCTGCACGCCGTCGACCACCCGGCCGACCAGGGTGACCCGCTGTCGCCGCTGGTCTTCCACCGCTCGGTGTTCGGCCGGGTCGCCGACGTCTGACTAGCCGGCGAGCGCCCCGGGCAGGTCGCGCCGGCCGGTCACGCCGAGCTTGGCGTACGCCCGGTTGAGATGATTGTCGACGGTCCGCACCGAGAGCGTGAGGCTGCGCGCGATGTCACGGCTGGAGGCTCCCGCGGCGGCCCGCAGGGCCACCTCCCGCTCCCGGCCGGTCAGCGGGACCACCGGCTCACGGACCGCGAGCAGCGGCGTCGCGGCGCCGTCGGGCCGGACCGCGAGCGTAGCGGCCGCGGCCGCGCGCCGCGCCTGGCCGGCCGCCGCGAAGGCCAGCGACGCGGCGTTGGCGGCCTCGGCGGCGAGCAGATCCGCGCCGATCCCGCGCAGCGTCGCCGCCGCGCCGAGGAGCCGGTCCGGGTCGTCCCCGGCCAGCGCGGCGACGAACGCGGCCCGGGCCGCGGCCAGCCGGCCGTCGCACTCCCGGGCCAGCTCGGCCACCCGGTGCGCGACAGGCTTCGCCCCGCCCAGCCGGGAGATCTCGGTGAGCAGGTACAGCTCCTCGGTGACCCGGCCACCCGCGCGAGCCACCCCCACCGCGCCGCCGAGCAGCTCGCGGGCCTCGGTGAGGTGGCCGGCCGCGGCCAGCGTCCACGCCCGGCCGACCTCGTGATCGGTGTCGACCGTGCCGTCCGCCGGCATCCCGTCCGGCCGCGGCTCGCCCTGCTGGGCGGCGGCGGCGGCCAGACCGGCCGTGGCGATGGCGTGCGCGCGCCGGTACCCGAGAGCGCGGGTGAGCGTCGCAGCCTCGCTGTACCAGTGCCGGGCCGCGGTGAGCCGGCCCGCGATCAGCTCGGTCCGGCCCAGATTCATCGCGGCCCACACCTGGGGACGGGCGGCACCGGCGTCGAGCAGTTCGGCGAAGGCAGCGGTCAGCGTCTCGCGGGCGACCGCCAGGTCACCGGCCTCGGCCTGGGCGGCACCGAGCGAGGTCAGGTGCGACGCGGCGTGCGGCAGCAGGCCACGGACGGCATGGCGCCGGTTGGCCCGGTAGGCCCGCCGGGCCCACTCGATCGCCTCGGCGGTCCGGCCGGCGGCGGCGAGCGCGTCCGGCTTCAGGCCCGCGGCCAGGAACCAGACGGTCACGTCGGCGGCATCGTCGACCTCGGGTTCCAGACGATCCAGTAGGCGCACGGCTTCGGTCATCTCCCCCTGGACGAACCGGAGGCAGCCCTCGTTCAGGTCGAGGACGTGATGCAGAGTGGCGCTCTTCACGGCCGCCCGGGCCCGGCGGTTGATCGCCAGAGCGCGGGCCGGCGAGGTGTCCTGCCAGTACAGGTTGCGGGTGCGGGCGATGGTCAGCTGGACCCGGTCGGATTCGGCGAGAGCGTGATGCCCGGCCGCGGCCGCCAGCTCCCGCTCGGCCGTCGCGCCGCGGCCCAGGTGCAGCAGGGCGTCGGCGAGCAGCAGCACGTCGGCCACCGTGCGCACGCCCTGCGGGATGGCACGCAGCAGCGTGATGGTGTGCGGGTAGTCGTGCGCGTGCCGCGCCACCGTCGCGGCCCGGCGGAGCAGCTCCGGATCGGCGGTGCCGGTGGCCGCGAGCCGGAAGCTGACGGTCCGCAGCCCGTACCCCTCGACCCGCTCCGCCTGCTCCAGCAGCACCGTCCGGCGGCGCAGCAGCGGCACGTCGGCCCGGGCCACCTCGCCGTACATCGGATGCGCGAAGCTCACTGTGGTGTGCGGGCCGTCCCGGTCGGCACGCAGCAGCCCGGCGGCCTCCATCCCGGCCAGTTCGCCCGGCGTCGCGACCCGCTCGGCCTCGGCCAGCGGTACCGGTTCGCAGAGCGCGACCAGCTCGATCAGGTCCCGGCCCGCCGCAGCCAGCAGCGGCCGGACCATTTCCCGCAGCCGGGTGGTGCCGGCCGGCGCATCGGCCTCCCAGACCAGCCCGTCCCACCGGAAGGCCGCGCGGCGCAGCGCGTCGACCACCAGCTCGTGCAGGTAGAGGGCGTTCCCCGCGGAGGCCGTGCCGAACTCGCGGACGGTCTGCTGGGCCACCGGGCCGCCCAGCACCCGCCGCAGCAGGTCGGCCACGTCGTCCCGGCGCAGCGGCCCGAGATCCACCCGCAGCACCGCATCCGTACGGCACAGCGCGTCGGCCGCGGCGGTCTGCGGGGCACCGGCCCGGACGGTCGCGACGAACCGGATCGACCCGGCGTCGACCAGCTGCCGCAGCAGCACCGCCGAGGCCCGGTCCAGCAGGTGCAGATCGTCGATGAGCAGGAGCCATCCCGGCTCGTCGCGCCCGACGGCGAACACCTCGGCCGCCCGGCGGAACGCCGCGACCGGGTCGGCCAGGTCCAGGTCGGGCGGCAGCAGGTGCACGACGGCGCCGAGCGGCACGGTGCCGGCGGCCTCGGAGCAGTTGACCCGGGCCGTGCGGAACCCGGCCGCGCCGGCCCGGGTCAGGCACTCGACCGCCAGCCGTGACTTGCCGACGCCCATCGGGCCGCTGATCACGAAGCCCTGCCGCCGTGCGCCGCTCAGCAGGCCGGCGAAGGCGTGCAGTTCGTCCTCGCGCCCGACGAGGGGCCATCGGCCGTCATCGTTCCAGGTGTACATCCGGGACCTCCGGCGGGCGACTCTACCCACGCCGGGGCCGCGGCGAAGTCGGCCTTCCGACGCCGCGTAGGTAGTGCCGACGAAGAGATGAGTATCCATTACCGCTCCGGCCGGACCCGGGCCGATCCTACGGTCAGCGCCATGGCACGCATTCACCACAGACCCTGGGCGGCCGCCGCCCTGACCCTGGCCATGACGGCCGGCGGCCTGGCCGTCGCCGGCCCGGCCGTCGCCGACATCCTCGACCCCGCGGCCTGTCTGGCCGCCGCCACCGGCTCGCTGGCCTTCGACTCCACGGTCCAGTGGGGCGAATCCACCAAGCTCAGCTGGACCACCAACCTGGCCGCCACCAAGGTCTGCGACGGCGGCACCCCGCAGATCCGCCTGTTCGAGGGCAACCGGCGCCAGATCGGCCCGGTCCTGTCCGCCACCGGCTCGATGACCGTCACACCCACCGAACACAAGGCGTGGACGCTGGAACTGTCGATAGGTACCAGCTCCACCAAGACGCTGGCGTCGGTCTTCCCGACCGTCGTCCCGTACCCCGCCGAACCCCTGCCGGCCGGTACCGCGGTGACCATCAGCAGCAACGACCTCGCCGAGCGACGCGAGTTCCTCCGGGCGATCCGGACGCCCGGGGCGACGATCCAGATCCCCGGCGACGTCGTGCTCGACCTCAGCGGACTCGACCACGTGCAGGTCGCCCCCGGCGTCAAGGTGCTCGGCGACCGGTCGGTCAACCCCCGGGGCCCGCGGGTGTTCACCACCACCTATCCGGACTCACTGCTGTGGATCGGTGTCTACGGAGCGCCGTCGGACAACGTCCGGATCAGCGGCGTCCGGTTCGACGGCCTGGAACCCGCGGACCCGATGGCGTCGGCCGACACCCCCGACGCCACCGCGATCTCGATCTTCTCCAGCCAGCACATCGAGATCGACCACAGCGAGTTCGCCCGCTGGCGGGGCTTTGGCGTGGCCGTCTACGACCACGACCAGCGGATCAACCTGGACAACGCCGACACGGTGTGGATCCACGACAATTCCATCCACGACAATCAGCACCCGGCCGGCGACGACGGCCACGGCGCCGGCTACGGCATCGTGCTCTACGAGAGCGCCTACGCCCTGATCGAGCGGAACGCGTTCGACCTCAACCGCCACTCCATCGCGGCCGACGGGCACCCTGGAACCGGCTATCTGGCCTACCGCAACCTCTTCGAACGCCCGGGCTACGCCGCCACGAACGGCAAGCACGGCTGGCCGATCGACATGCACGGCACCGGATGCGGGCAGGACGGGAGCGTCTACAACTGCGGACCGGCGGGCGCCTACGTCGACCTGCGCTACAACACCGTCACCACGACCGGCGCCCCCGCCGTCTACCTGCGCGGCACGCCCTCGATCACCTTCGACGTCTGGAACAACGTGTTCGCCGAGAGCGCCGATGACACGCTGAAGCAGAACGAGACCGGGCTCAACAACAAGGGCGGCAACGTGTTCAGCTCGCCCCTCGTCGGCGACCGCAAGTACTGCGACTTCGACGGCGACGGGAAGCTGGACCCGCTGCTGGCCAGCGGTATCGGATGGTGGTACCAGTCGAGCGCCGCCGACCGCTGGGTCTTCGTGAACCAGTCGTGGCTGCGGCTGACCGAGATCACCCTGGGCGACGTCAACGCCGACGGGTTCTGCGACATCCAGGCGGGCGGAAAGACCTATTACTCCCCGCATACGCCGGACCCGATGCCGGTGGAGGCGCTCGAGACCCAGGACCAGGAGACGCTTCCCAACATACCGACGACGACGAACCTCAAAGCGGTGGGTGGCCAGGCTCCGTACACGTGGTCGGTGACCGGATTGCCGAGCGGGATCACCGCGACCTCCACCGGCGTGCTCTCCGGGGTGGCCAACGGTCCGGCCACGACGGTCGTCTACACGGTGACCGACGCTCTCGGTCAGACCAGCACCCAGTCGTTCACCTGGCTGCCCGCGGTCACCCACGTGCCGGCGCTGCTCGGGCTGGACGAGTACACCGCCTACCTTTGGATCGACAGCTCGTACCTCAACGCCGTCCGCAAGTACACCAACGACTGCCTCTCGCCCGGCGACGTCGTGAAGCAGTCGCCGCAGGCCGGCAGGAAGGTGCAGGCTTCGACGGAGGTCACCATCTGGGTGTCCACCTGCGTCTCGGGCGGAGGCGGCGGCGGCCCGAACCCCAACCCGAAGCCACCGACCTGGCCCAAGTAGCAGACGCCGGTGCCGGCACCCGATCGGGTGCCGGCACCGGCGTGCCGGTCAGAGAACCCGTTGGTAGGCGACGTCCGGCTCGATGGCGGCACCGGTCCACGGCAGCAGCGGCCGGGACCGGAACAGGGCCCGCAGATCCATCGGCACCAGATGCGCCAGCTCGGCCGGTGACACCCCGCGGGCGCCGTCGTTGAGCTCGGCCAGCACCACCCGGGTCAGGAAGGCCGCGTCGCCGCCATCGGCGTAGAGCCGCGCGGCCACCCGGGCCAGGAACCGGCGGCAGTCGACGATCTCGACGATCCGGCCCGGCTCAGCCGGGGGCAGCCGCTGCCGCAGCTCCTCCGGCAGGGTCGCGGTCAGGCGGCGGTACGCCGCGGCCGGCAGCACCTCGCTCAGCACACCCAGTACGGTCACGGCGATCCGGCGGCTCTCGTTCCGGCCGTGCAGCCGCCCGCTCCGCTGGATCCGGATGAGCAGATCGTCGTGGTTCATCGTGGCGCCTCCTTGCGCTCCCCGCACGGCGCGCGCGTGCCGGGGGCCGGCGGGTACCCGACGGTAAGGCCTCCAAACGGTACTGTCGGATACTTCACCCAGCTTTTAACCGCCGGACCGGAAGTCTTCGCGGGGGCTAACAAGCCGGCAACCGGTCCGTCATCAATCATGCTTTTTGAGCGTGCGGTCGTACCGCAGCGCGAACATCAGGCTGACCGGCACCAGCAGCACCGGCCACTTCACGATGCTTCGGGTGGTGACGGCAGATCGGGCGGCCCTCCGGCACGTCGTGCACGGAGTTGGACGCGCGCATGAACGCCGCGACATACCCGGAGGCGGACCAGAAGGCGACCAGCACCCCGGCCACCGCCGCGAAACCCGCCGTTCCGGGGTCCTTGACCTGGGTGAGCACGGGGCCGGCTGGTGCGCGGCGTCCTGCACCACTTCCGACTGTTGTGGCTCAGCATTCCGAGCAGCGAAACAATGACCAGCAGACCGGGGAAAGATCGAGAGCACGCCGCAATAGGTGAGCGCCGCGGCCCAGTCACCGAGATTGTCTTCAGAGAATTGCTGACGGTACGCCGCAGGGCCGCGAACAATCCCCTGCCGCGCAATTCCGCAGGACTGTCCAGGCCCTCCCCCGGGCCCGACGGCGTCGTCGTGTCGACGGCCCACGGAAACCTCCGGGGGACGGCACATCGGCGCCGCCCGCACACCGCTGGGCGGGCGGCGCCGTGACCTCAGGAGACGGCGTGCCGGGTCTGCTCGGTCGCCCGGTGCGCGGAGTCCTGCGCCTGCTCCTTGGTGGTCTGCACGGCCTCCTGAGCAGTGCCCTTGACCTCCTGGGCGGCCTGCTGGACGGTGCCGGTCAGCTCGTCCTTGACCTCGCTCGCCATGTCCTTGACCCGGTCGGTCAGGTCGCCGCTGTTCTCCTTGAGCTGGCGCCCGGCCCGCTTCTCCACCTCGGTGACCGGGATCAGGCCGCCGGCCAGCAGGCCGAGCCCGAAGGCGATCACCCCGGCCGCGAGCGGGCTGCCGGCGGTCTGCCGGGCCACCGCCTGCGGCGCCGCACGGACCGCGTCGGCCGCCCGGTGCGCCTGTTCGCCGGCGACGTCGCCGAGGTGCGACGCCTTCTCGCCGGCCACGTCGGTCAGATGCGACGCCTTCTCCCCCGCCACGTCGGCCAGGTGCGAGGCCTTGTCCTGCACCGTCGACGTGGACTCGCCCACCGCCTGCCGCGTGTAGTCGGCGCTGCCCATGACCTTCTCCTTCACTGCACTCCACCGCCGCTTGGCGACCTTGCTCGGGCTCGTCTTCTCGGCGAGCAGGTCGACGTCGCGGGTCAGCGACGCGCGGGTCCGCTCGATGTCCTGCCTCAGCCGGTCGGGTTCTTCAGCCATTGCGCGTCCTCCTTGATCGTCTCGACGGTCCGCCGCGGCATCGGGTCCACGGTCTTCAGCCGGTTCTTACCGGTCACGTACAGCACCGCGGCGACGATGCCCCAGACGGCGGCCACGATGAGCGCGGCCCAGCCGGCCGGCATCACGGCGTCCAGGCCGAACACCGCGGCCAGGCTGAGCATCAGCACGGCCAGGTAGCCGGCGAACCCGGCGCCGCCGAGCATCCCGGCCGCCTTGCCGGCCTTGGTCGCCTCCTGCTTGATCTCCGCCTTGGCCAGCTCGACCTCCTGGCGGAACAGCTGGGACAGGTCGTCGCTGATGTTGCCGATCAGCTCACCGATCGAGGTCTGCGCGACCTGGTCGGACTTCTCGGGGGCGGTCACGGCCGCGGCTCCCGGGTGCCGATCGGGTATTCCTCCTGCACCGGGATGGGGGTACCGGTCCCGGTGCTCAGGTAGTCGGCGCCCGCGCCGGTCGTGGCGGCGTACCCGGTGCCGGTGCCCACGTAGTCCGCGCCCGCGCCGGTCGTGGAGGCGTACTCGTTGCCGGTGCCCACGTAGTCCGCGCCGGCGCCGGTCGCGCTGGCGTAGTCGGTGCTGGTGGTGGTCGCGAAGCTGCTGGTGGGCGCGGTCGACGGCGTCACCGACGAGTAGGCGTCACCGGCCGGCTTGCCGCCGGTGGCCTCGTCGGCCTTGGCCACGCTCTTACCGAGCCGGCCGACCACGAACCCGGCCGCCAGAGCGGTCGCCAGGAACGCGCCGGGCCGCCGCCGGGCGAAGTCCTGCACCTCGGCGAGCACCCCTTCGGGGCCGTTGCGGTCGAGGTAGTCGGCCAGCTGCCGGCCGCCCTCGGCGACCCGGGACACGACGGCCGCGGCGGGGGTGCCGGACCGGTCGCCGCGCATCTCGTCGAGGTGATCGGCGGTCTCGCGGATGCCGCTGACCAGCTTGTCGTTCTGGGCCCGGGCGTGCTCGCCCAGCTTGTCGCGCACCTCGCCGGCCACGTTGCGGGCCTGGGCGCCCGCCTCCTGGCCGACGCGCCGCACCTGCTCTGCCGCGGTGTCCTTGACCTCGGAGACGGCCTGGCCGGCGGCCTGCTTGCCTTCGGCGGCCACCTGCGCGGCTTTCGAGGAATTCTGATCAGAATGTTGACCCGACGCGTATGCGCCGGTCGGCAGCTCACTCACTTGGCCTCCCTTGAGCGGTTATTCGCCACCCCGAATGCCCACCGCCCCGGAATTCATTCCTGTCCTTTTCAGCGAAAAATCTGGCAGAATAAAAGACGGTAGCGGGGGTACATCCGACGGGTTTGCCCCCGCCCACCGGGGGAAACTGCCCGACAGTGACATCTGAGAACCGCTGGCGGGCGATGAGCGTCGCCCTGGTCGCCGGCTTCATGACCCTGCTCGACGTCAGCATCGTGAACGTGGCCCTGCCCTCGATCCGCGCCGAGGAACACCTCGGCTCCGGCGAGCTGCAGTGGGTGCTGTCCGGCTACGCCCTGACCTTCGGCCTGCTGCTGGTGCCGGCCGGCCGGTACGGCGACGCCCGCGGCCGCCGCACCGCCTTCATCGCCGGACTGGCCGTGTTCACCCTGGCCAGCGCGGCCGCCGGGCTGGCCACCGGCGCGCTGTGGCTGATCGTCGCGCGGCTGGTCCAGGGCGCCGCGGCGGGCGTGGTCAACCCGCAGGTGTCCGGTCTGATCCAGCAGTTGTTCGAGCCACACGAGCGGGGTAAGCCGTTCGGGTTGCTCGGCGCCACGATCGGGATCTCGACCGCGGTCGGGCCGCTGCTCGGCGGGCTGCTGATCCAGTTGTTCGGTGCCGAGCAGGGCTGGCGCTGGATCTTCTACATCAACGTGCCGATCGGCCTGCTGGCGATCGTGCTGGGCGCCCGCTGGATCCCGGCCCGCCCGCCCGAGCAGCGCGAGCACGAGAGCCTCGACCCGGTCGGCGTGCTCCTGCTCGGCGCCGGCGTGTTCCTGCTGTTGCTGCCACTGGTCCAGGAACGCGAGTGGACCGGGAACGCGAAGTGGCTGCTGGTCGTCGCCGCGACCGCGGTACTGGCCGGCTTCTGGGTCTGGGAACGCCGCTTCGCCCGGCGGTCCACCCCGGTGGTCGACCTCGGGCTGTTCCGGACCCGGTCGTACGCGCTGGGCGCCCTGGTCGGCATCCTCTACTTCGGCGGGTTCACCTCGATCTTCTTCACCTACACGCTGTTCCTGCAGAACGGCCTGCACTACTCGGCGCTGCAGGCCGGCCTGGCGATCACCCCGTTCGCGCTCGGCTCGGCGGCCACCGCGGCACTCGGCGGCCGCGCCGTCGACCGCACCGGGCGCACCCTGGTGGTCGCCGGCCTGGCCGTCGTCGCTGCCGGCCTGGCCGGCACGGTTCTGGTGCTGCACGTCGTCGACGGCACCGCGGCCGGCTGGGCCAGCGTCGTGCCGCTGCTGGTCGCCGGCCTGGGCAGCGGCCTGGTGATCAGCCCCAACCAGACGCTGACGCTCAGCGAGGTACCGGTCCGCCGGGCCGGCAGCGCCGCCGCCGTGCTGCAGACCGGTCAGCGGATCGGCGCCGCGATCGGCATCGCCGGCGTCGGCTCGGTCTTCTTCAACCGTCTGGCCGGCCACAACGGCGACTGGGGGCTGGCCTTCCGCACCTCCCTGACCGTAACGATCGCCTTCATCCTGGCCGCCCTGCTCGCCGCCGGCGCCGACGTGCTGGCCGGCCGCCGCCGGGAGCACACGATGACGCTGCGGTAGAGGTGCTCGCCGCCCTCGACCGCCTACCGGGCCGGATCGGTCAGCGCCGCGGGAACGGGGTGAGGCCGTCGGCCCGGGCGGTCGCCGCCACCGCGTCGGACGGCGCCGAGAAGTCGGCCGCGAATCCCGAGACCCGACGCAACGATCGATGCCGTACCATCCCCGCAGAGCTCTACGGGGGATGGACAATCGTGAAGATCTTTGCCGTGCTGGCCGTCGGCGCCGTGCTGCTCGGCGGTTGCGCCCACGCCGTGAAACCCGCTCCGGTGGTGTCCTCGGCACCGGCCGACAACGGCGTCGCCGCCCTGCCGGCCGAGCAGATCGTCCAGCGGGCGCAGGCCGCGCTGAAGGCCGCCCCCTCGTTCCGGGTCCGGGGCTCGCTGTACCCGGACGGCAGCCGCTTCGGCCGCGACGCCGGGAAAGGGCGGCTCTGGCAGCTCGACATGCGGCTGTCCGGCACCGACCGGGCCGGCTGGACCGCGCAGGGTCAGTCCCGACAGGACGAGCTCGTCGTCGGCGGCAAACGGTACCTGCGGTCCAGCCTGGAGATCCTGGCGCAGCAGATGCGCCGCGCCGATGCGGAGAAGCTGCTGGCGGGGCTCGGCGGCCACTGGGTCACGCTCCGTCCCGACGAGGATGTCTACGGCGATTTCGTCACCAGGACGTTCCTCGACGGTCTGCTGACCGGTGGCACCACCCTGACCAAGGGCACCACGCAGGTGCTCAACGGTGTCCCCGCGATCGCCGTGCAGTCCGGTGGCACCACCCTCTACGTCGCCACGACCGGCGCGGCGTACCCGCTCAAGCTCTCCTGGAAGTTCCAGGCCCTGTCGTTCAGCGAGTTCGGCGCCACGTTCCCGGAGATCCAGGCGCCGCCGCCGGCCGACGTGATCGTGCTTCCCGACAACTGATCCGTCGCGGGCGTGGACGCTCGCTTATGTTTCCGGGATTGCCGGCCATGGCTCCTGCACGCCGCGGCGGGTGGACTCGAGGCATGACGGAGATGACGACAGTTCTGGTGACCGGCGGAACGGGCAAGACCGGGCGGCGCGTGGTGCGGCTGCTGCGGGAGCGCGGCGTGCCGGTGCGGGTGGGTTCGCGGACCGGGTCACCGGCGTTCGACTGGGCGGTGCCGGCGACCTGGGCGCAGGCACTCGACGGGACCGGCGCGGTGTACCTCTGCTATCAGCCGGACCTGGCCTTCCCGGGTGCCGTCGACACGGTGGGCGCATTCGTGGAGCAGGCGGTCAAGCAGGGGGTGCGCCGGATCGTGCTGCTTTCCGGGCGCGGTGAGCCGGCCTGCGCGGCGGCCGAGCGGGTGGTCCGGGACTCCGGGGTGGCCTGGACGGTGGTGCGGGCCAGCTTCTTCGCGCAGAACTTCAGCGAGGCGTTCTTCCAGCCCGCGGTGGTGGCCGGGGAGATCGTGCTGCCGGTCGGCGACGCCCCCGAGCCGTTCGTGGACGCCGACGACATCGCCGAGGTGGCCACGGTGGCACTGACCGAAGGCGGACACGACGGGCGCACCTACGAGGTGACCGGCCCGCGGCTGCTGAGCTTCGCCGAGGTCGCCGCGGAGCTCACCGCGGCCACCGGTCGCGAGATCCGCTTCACGCCGGTGACCCGCGAGGACTACCTTGAGGCGCTGCGCGCCGAGGGTCTCCCGGAGGAGTTCGCCGATCTCTTCCAGATGGTCACCGACGGCAGGAACGCCTACCTGGCGTACGGGGTGCGGCACGCGCTGGGCCGCGAGCCCCGGGACTTCCGGGACTACGCCCGGGCCGCAGCGGCCACCGGTGTCTGGTCGGCCGCGTGAAACCGCGTCTCACCACGGGTGTGCTGGTCGCCGCGCTGATCTGCGTGGGGCTGATGGCGGGGATCTTCTTCGCGTTCACCACCTCGGTGATGCCCGGCCTGCACACCGCCGACGACCGCACGTTCGTGGAGGCGATGCGGCACCTCAACGCGGCGATCGAGAACGGCCTGTTCGGCCTGGTGTTCGTGGGCGCGCTGGGCTTCCCGGCCGGGGCGGCGGTGCTGCTCGCCCGCGGCGGGCACCGGGCGGCGGCCGGCTGGGCGGCGGCCGCGGCCGTCCTGTACCTGGTCGCGCTGGTCCTGACGATGGCTGTCGAGGTGCCGCTGAACGACCGCCTGGCGGCGGCGTCACTGAGCGACCCGGCGGCGGCGCGGCGGAACTTCGAGGGCGTGTGGGTGCCGGTCAACGACGTACGCACACTCCTGACGGCCTCGGCCCTCGCATGCCTCGCGCCGGCGCTGGGCCTGGCCCGTCGCCCCGCGCGGATGTCAGGGTAGAAGCGTGGACACTCTGACCGGGCTGCTCGACGGGGCGCGGGCGCGGGAGGCCTTCCTGCTGCGGACCGTGGTGCAGCCGCCGTTCGCGCTGCGGATCCAGGACGAGGCGCCGCTCACCCTGGTCACCGTGCTGCGCGGGACGACCGTGGTGATCCGCGACGAGCCGGTCCGGCTGCATCCCGGCGACGTCGCGGTGATCCGCGGCCCGGAACCTTACACGGTCGCCGACGAGCCGGACACGCCCTGGCAGACGATCATCCATCCGGGTCAGGTGTGCACCACGGTCGACGGATTGCCCCGCGACCATCTCGGGGTGCGCAGTTGGGGCGACGCCACCGAGGCCGGCACCGAGCTGATCACCGGGACGTACCAGCTGGCCGGTGAGGTCAGCCGGCGCCTGCTGGCCGCGCTGCCCGGGATGCTGGTGCAGCCGGCCGCGGCCACCGACCGCGCGCTGGTCGGGCTGCTCACCGCCGAGATGGGCCGCACCGTCCCGGGCCAGGACCTGGTCCTGGACCGGCTGCTCGACCTGCTGCTCATCTCGGTGCTGCGGGCCTGGCTGGCCGGCCCGGCGGCCGGCGCCTGGCACCCCGCCGGCCACGACCCGATCGTCGGCCCGGCCCTGCGGCTGCTGCACGACACCCCGGCCGAGCAGTGGACGGTCGCCGGGCTGGCGGCCCGGACCGGGGTGTCCCGCTCGCTGCTCGCCCGCCGCTTCACCGATCTGGTCGGCGAGCCCCCGATGGCCTACCTGACCGGCTGGCGGCTCAGCCTCGCCGCCGACCGGCTGCGCACCTCCGACGCGACGATCTCCGCGGTGGCGCGGGAGGTGGGTTACGGCAGCGCGTTCGCGTTGAGCGCCGCCTTCAAACGCGAGCGCGGCCTGAGCCCGCAGGAGTATCGCCGCCAGTCCCCCGACCGGCACTTCACCGCCTACGCCCCGAGCAGCACCCCGCTGCTCGTCCTGGCCTAACCGGTCAGAGCCGCTGCCGGTCGCGGTGGGCGGCGATCCGGGCTCAGTATCGCCAGGGTCCACGCCCGCCGGGTACGGACATCGACCATCATCGCATTGAGCGGCCACGGGCGGGCTGAAATCGTACCGCCGCAATCGGTTTCTGAACGGTCAGCGGTCAGGAAGTGGCCGGCGGATCGGCAGCCGGCAGATGACCGGCGGCCTTGGCGGCGCAGGCGGCGACCGCCGCGCGCGGGTCGGCGCCGAGACTGGCGATCGCGACCAGGCTGGTCATGACCACGTCGGCGAGCTCGCCGACCACCTGGTCGACGGTGTGCGTGACGCCCTTGCGCGGGTTCTGCCCCTGGACACCGATCCACGCCTGGGCGGCCTCCCCCGCCTCTTCGGTGATCTTGAGGATGCGCAGCGTCAGCTCGGTGTCGCCGGTGCCGTTGACCCGGTCGAGGTGGGCGCGCCAGCGGCGGGCCTGCGACCAGATGAAGTCGTCGTCGTCCACCCGAACCATCTTGCCGGTGCTCCGGGCTGTCCTGCGCGTCACCCCCGGCCAGGGGCGTTCGCGGACCGATCAACGGCGGCCTAGCTGTACTGACCACGGACGTTGGTGACGGGGAGATCTTGAAATAGGTGAGGGCCTTCGGGTTCGGTGTGGATTGCGACGTCCTACCCCGAACCTGCGGAGGCCCTCATGCCCCACCGTAATGCACCCTTGTCCGAGACCGGCAGGCTGCGCCTGGCGCGCTGCGTGGTCGATGACCGATGGCCGCTACGGCGAGCCGCCGAACGTTTCCAGGTCAGCACGACCACAGCGAAACGGTGGGCCGACCGCTACCGCACCGACGGGCCGGCGGGTATGACCGACCGTTCCTCGCGACCACACCACAGCCCGTCACAGACTCCGACCCGCACTGAGCGGCGAATCATCAAGGTCCGCATCCTGCGCCGTTGGGGACCCGCCCGGATCGCCTACTTCCTGAGCCTGAACCCGGCCACCGTGCACCGGGTCCTGACCCGCTACCGGCTCGCCAGGCTCACCCACCTGGACCGGGCCACCAGCCGGCCGATCCGCCGCTACGAACACGACACACCAGGCGATCTGGTCCATGTCGACATCAAGAAACTCGGCAACATCCCCGACGGCGGCGGCCACCGCGTCCACGGCCGGGCCGACGGCAACCGCCACAGCTCGGCCCACCGGGACCCGGCCCGTCCCCGCACCCACCACGGCCGGCCCAACCTCGGCTACCACTACCTGCACAACGCTGTTGACGACCACTCCCGGCTGGCCTACACCGAAATCCTGCCCGACGAGACCCGCGAGACAGCCACAGCCTTCTGGCAACGCGCCCACGCCTGGTTCACCAGCCGGGGCATCACCGTCAAACGGGTACTGACCGACAACGGCTCCTGCTACCGCTCCCACCTATGGCATGACGCACTCGCCGCCGCCGGCATCACCCACAAACGCACCCGCCCCTACCGGCCCCAGACCAACGGAAAAGTCGAACGCTTCAACCGCACCATGCTCGACGAATGGGCCTACGCCCGGGCCTACCGCACCGAAACCGAACGCCGCGAAGCCCTGCCCGCCTGGCTACACACCTACAATCACCACCGCGGACACACCGCACTCAACGGCCTACCACCCGCCAGCCGCGTCCCCAACCTCTCGGGTCAGTACACCTAGCCTGGGGGTGAACCGAACAGCAGGAGGAGTCATGCAGTCACGCACCGACCTCATCGAGGACTTGATGAGCCGCTTCCCGCACGTCCCGCGGGAAGCGGTGATCAAGGAGGACCTGCTGCGTGGCGGGCTGGCGTTCGACGACGCCGCGCTGACCGACAACGAGGGCGGCGACGTCAAGCCGAAGTCGTACTTCATCTTCTCCTTCGACCACCGGACGCTGCCCGAGCTGGGTGAGGCGGCGCTGCGCCGGCCGCCGGAGGAGATCGTGCTCACCGGCGGCCCCTACGACCTGCGCCGCACCGTGGTCTCGGTGCGGATCAACCCGGCCTCGCCGTACCGGGTGAAGCCGGACGCCGACGGCCGGCTGATGCTGTTCCTGGACGGGCGGGCGATCGCCGAGGTCGGGCTGCCGCCGATGCCCGACTACTACCGGCACGCGCTGGCCAACGGCAAGCAGGTGATGGAGGTCGCGCCGACCATCCAGTGGGGTTATCTCGTCTATCTCACGGTTTTCCGGGTGTGTCAGTATTTCGGCGCCAAGGAGGAGTGCCAGTACTGCGACATCAACCACAACTGGCGGCAGCACAAGGCGGCCGGGCGGCCCTACACCGGGGTCAAGCCGGTCGACGAGGTCCTCGAGGCGCTGGCGATCATCGACAAGCACGACACGCTGAAGACGTCGCAGGCGTACACGCTGACCGGCGGCAGCGTCACCTCCAAGGTGGACGGGCTGGCCGAAGCCGACTTCTACGGGCGGTACGCGCAGGCGATCGAGGAACGCTTCCCCGGCCGCTGGATCGGCAAGGTGGTGGCGCAGGCCCTGCCCCGCGCCGACGTGCAGCGGTTCCACGACTACGGGATCCGGATCTACCACCCGAACTACGAGGTGTGGGACAAGCGGCTGTTCGAGCTGTACTGCCCGGGCAAGGAACGCTACGTGGGCCGCGAGGAATGGCACCGCCGGATCCTCGAATCAGCCGAGGTGTTCGGCCCGCGCAACGTCATCCCGAACTTCGTGGCCGGAGTCGAGATGGCCGAGCCGTTCGGATTCACCACGGTGGACGAGGCGATCGCGTCGACCGCTGAGGGCCTTCAATACTTCATGTCCCGGGGAATCACCCCGCGGTTCACCACCTGGTGCCCCGAGCCGACCACGCCGCTCGGTAGGACGAACCCCAACGGGGCGCCGCTGGAGTACCACATCCGCCTGCTGGAGGTGTACCGGGCAACGATGGAGGCAAATGGCCTGTCCAGTCCGCCCGGCTATGGGCCGGCCGGTGCGGGCAAGGCGGTCTTCTCCGTCAGTTCATTCATGGACAGCCTGCCCGAAGAGGCGTAGCGCAAGAAAGGGGCCCCTCCGGGCCCCTTTTTTCGGGCTCCTGTTTTGCAACCTTGTTGCCCTCAGTCAAGAGCTGCAACCCGGGTGAAACCCGCCGATCGAAGCGGGCATCCCCGAAATGCAACCTTGGCGAGAGGCCACCCTGATGCGCAACCGACTTCGTGCCGCTGTTCTGGCCTCCCTTGTGGCATGCTCCGGTCTGATGGGAGTCGCGACTCCGGCGCAGGCCGCCGATGCCACCACGCTGGCCGGCCGGCTCGCGTCGGTCAAGGTCGCCAAGACGCTCAACTACTACCCGTCGAGCGCCGGCTGGTCGGCCATGTGGACCAACTTCGACCCGGTCGCGATCGACGCGGACATGGCCAAGGCGGCCCAGCTCGGCGCCACCAACATCCGCGCGATCGTCTTCCCCGACGCGTTCGGCTACCCGGCCCCCAAGGTCGAGTACACCGAGAAGCTGCGCAAGTTCATCAGCATCGCCGACTCGTACGGCATGACCGTCAAGCTCACCCTCTTCGACTGGTGGGAGGGCTACAGCGACGCGAGCCGCAGCATCGCCTGGGCGCAGGCCATCCTCGACCCGTACAAGGACGACCCGCGGGTCCTCGCCGTCGAGCTGAAGAACGAGTTCCAGCCGAACGACGCGACCGCGATCGCCTGGGTCCAGCAGGTCATCCCGGCCGTCCGGGCCGCCGCCCCGACCATGCCGCTGACCCTGTCGGTCGACGGCGGCACCGGCGCCACCGGCATGGCGCAGATCAAGGCCGCGCTGGCCGCCACCCCGCTGGACTACTACGACTTCCACTTCTACGGCAGCTCGGAGCGGTCCCTCGCGGAGATCCGCAAGGCGCAGGCCGCGGTCAGCCCGGCCCCGATCGTGATCGGTGAGACCGGCCTCAGCAGCGGCGCCACGAGCGAGGGCGAGCAGGCCGCATACCTGGCCCGGGTGCTCCGCGCCGCCACCGAGGCCGGCGTCGGCTCGGTCGCCCCGTGGACGCTCAACGACTTCGCGGCCGGCGCCATCCCGTCCCAGTCGCAGGTCTCCGCCATCCCCGCGCAGTACACCTTCGGCCTGTACCGCGCCGACGGCACCGCCAAGCTCGCCGCCACCGTGGTGCGCACCGCCTGGACCACCGGCACCGTCCCGAACAGCTACCTCAACCTGGGCTTCGAGGCGCCGGCCAACGAGCTGACCTGGAAGGCGAACCAGCCCGACGCCGGCGTCGGCACGGTCAGCACCGACATGCCGCGCAACGGCAGGTACTCGCTGAAGTTCGCCGGCACCACCCGCACCAGCTCCGGTCTGCCGTCGATGCGCACCTCCCCGATCACCCCAGTGCAGCCGAACTACCGGTGGCGCGCCGAGGCGTACGCCCGCGGATTCAACGCCACCGGCATCACCGAGATCTCGCTGAGCTGGTTCGACGCGAACGGCAAGTGGCTGTCCGAGACCACCTCGAACCGGCTGCCGCTCGGCAACACCACCTGGACCAAGCTGGTCGTCGACACCGTCGCCCCGGCCGGTGCGGCCGCGGTGCAGCTGCACCTGAAGTCGGCGGACAACTCGGGCATCGTCTACTTCGACGACGTCGCGGTCTCCTGAACCTGGCGTCGGCGGACAATCCGGGCATCATCTACGACGTCGCCGTCGCCTGCACCCGAAGTCGGCGGACAACCCGGGCATCGCCTACGACGTCGCCGTCGCCTGCACCCTATAGATGGCCCCGGCCAGGTCGTCGCTCACGTAGAGCGCCTGGTCGGGGCCTTGCACTGCCATCACCGGGCGGCCCCAGCGGTTGCCCCGCGCATCCTGGAAGCCGCCGAGCAGGGTCTGCTGCGGCCCGAGCGCATTGTTGCGCCAGGCGAAGAACGACACCTCCGGCGCACGTGGCGGCGTCCTGTTCCACGAGCCGTGCACCCCGACCAGGGCGCCCTGTCCGAACGGCGCCGCCAGGGTCGCGAAACTCAGCCCGAGCGGCGCGGAATGGGCGCCCAGCCCCTGCTCGATCGGCGCCAGCTTCGCACAGTCCAGCTTCGCTCCGTCGCGGTTGAGCTGGTAGTCGCGGACAAACCGACGATCAAGATCCGGATTGCAGTACGGCCATCCCAGATCCCGTCCCGGCGTCAGACGGGCCAGCGGTTCCAGCGGATGATCGTTGACGTAGGACTGCTTGACCTGGCCGTCACTCGGGTCGGCGATGTTGTCCCGGTTGTTCACGGCGGTCCACACCGAGCCGTCCGGGGCGATCGCCAAGCCGGTGCCGTTCCGCACGCCGCGGGCGAAAACGGTCGGCCTGCCGCCGCCGGGTGGAGCCTGCAGAATGGTGGCCCGCTGCGGGCGCGCCTCGCGATCATTCGCCGACACGTTCCCGGTCGAACCGACCGAGACGAAGATCGTGCCGTCCCGGCCGATCGCGACACTCTTGAGCGCGTGGGCGTAGGCACCGCCCAGCTCCGGACTCTTCGCATCGGGCAGGCCGGCGATGACGACCCGTTCACCGGAGACGGCGCCGGCCCGGTAGGTGAACCGGTCGACCTGATCGCTCTCGGCGACATACAGCGTGTTGTTCTGGAAGGCCAGGCCGTGTGGCTGGTCGAGACCGCCGACCAGGGTGGTCTGCCGGGGTTTCGTGCCGGGCGGGCCGGGGGTGAGCGCGACGACGTCGCCGGCGCCCGGGCGGGAGACGAGCAATCTGCCGTCCGGGGTCCAGGCCAGCAGGCGGGCGCCGGGAAGCTCCGCCCAGAGCTGGACGGACCAGCCGGGCGGGGCCTGGATCCGGTGGTCGGTGCCGGTCACGGTGGTGGTCACCAGGGTGCCCGTGGCCGGGGTGCTCTCGGCCCTGCCCGCCTCTGGGGTGCGGTCCGCCCCGCCCACGTCCGGGGTGCTGCCGGCCGGGTCCGGTTTCGACGCGGCGGAACAGCCGGTCAGGGTCGGTGCCAGGGTCAAGGTCAGGGCCAGGCAGCCGGCCACCAGCGCCCGATTCGCCGCGCCGAATCCGCTCATCTGCCGAACGCTACCCAACCCGGGGCGGACGGGCCACGGATGCGCCCCGCTGTCACCCGTGGCGGACGGGCTTGTCCAGCCTGGACAGGCGACGTCGCGGAGCTTTGCGGTCGCCTCGTCCAGTTGTCCGCTCCGGTTACCGTGTTCGGTTGTCCGGTTCGGTTGTCCGGTTCGCGAATGACCAAGGTCCACGGTGCTTCTCCGTCGTTCTTCCAGTCAGCGCGTAACGTTGTCGGTCGCGCCCGCACCAGGAGGAAGCACACGATGACCATCTACGGACCCGGCGGCGTCGACGTCCGGGACCCACGCCGCCGCCTGCACCCCGGCGTGCTGGCCCTCGTCATCACCGCCGTCATCATCATCGTCGCGGCGCTCGCCTACTTCATGATGCGCTCCCCCGCGGACCCCACCGCCCAGCCCGCCGCCGTCCCGTCCCGAGCCGCCGCCATCGCCCCCAGCCCGGCCTCCTCCCCCAGCCCGACCGACCCGTCCGGCCTCACCACCGGCTCCTGGCAGGTCACCGCCGCCGACGACCGCGACACCTACCTCACCGTGGCCGGCGACTTCGCCGCGATGTCCGAGGTCGCCGCCACGATCACGGTCGTCGAAGGCCTGGCCGACGACAGCTGCTTCACCTTCCGCGACGAGGACGGCAACTTCCTCCGGCACTACAACTACCGTCTCCGCTTCGATCCGAAAGACGACTCGGACCTGTTCCGCGGGGACGCCACCTTCTGCGCCGAGGACGACCAGCCGGGCAACTCCTTCCGGGTCCGCTCCAAGAACTATCCGGATTACTTCCTGCACCGCCGCGGCACCAAGCTCTACATCGACAAGCCCTCCGAATCCGACGACTTCGTCGCCGACAGCACCTTCGCTCTGCACACCCCCACCACCTCCTGACCCGGCCCGCCGCCCCACCCTCACCCGGTGACTCCGGCCGTGCACGCGGCCCGATCGCTGCGATCCGTGCAGCCTGACCGGCCGCTACGGTCGGCCGCCCGGCACGGCCGCCCCGGCGCACTCCGGGCGCCCGGGCAACCCCGGCAGCCGCGGGTCGATCCGGTCCGGCACCGGGCTTCGGCTGGGCTCCGGCGGGCATCGCCCCACGCCGGCGCCGGTAAAAGCCGTTGCCGAGCCCGGGGCGGGCTTCTAGGTTGGAGGCAGTTCCGAGCTTTCAGGGAGATCACGATCATGCTGTATGCCCGCCTCTATCTCGCCCCCGACCGGTGGCGCGGCTGAGCCGCTCGTGCGCTCCCGCGCCGCCGTTCCCGCCCGGGGACGGCGGCTTTCTCGTCTCCAGCTCTTTCCCGCCCTCGTAGCCCAATCGGCAGAGGCCCGGCGTTGAGGACGCCGGCAGTGCGCGTTCGAATCGCGCCGAGGGCACCGCGTGGCAGGCACGCCACGCGGGCGCGCCGACGTTGGAGAGTCGGGCCCGGCTGTAAACCGGGTGCTTCGGCTGAGCAGGTTCGAATCCTGCCGCCCGCACGATCGCCAGGAATTCCACCACGGACTCCGGCTCAGAGCAGACGGCGCACATCGCCGTACGCCCGGTAGAAGCCACCCCGCGCGGCCTCACGCACCCCGGTGACCACGAAACGGCTGCCGGGCTCACGGATCCCCTTCGGGAACTGCACCTGCCAATCGGCGTGGTAGCCGGAGGACAGCACCCGCACCCGCACCCGGCCGCCCGCCTCGACGCACTCCACCAGCACGCCGTCGGTCGCGTCGTGGATCACCTCGACCGTGGTGGACGGGACGACCGCCGGCATCTGCGGGGGCGCCTTGACGTCGATGGCCTGCGGGACGGTGCCGCCGATCGCCGCCCGGATCGCCGTCTCACTGGCGTCGATGCAGGCCAGCGAACCGTCGGTGGTGACGATGTAGAGGCGCTCGTCGCGGTACTGCATCGAATAGGCCGAGCCGCAGCCGGTCGACAGCTTCCACAACCGGGTGCCGTTGGTGTCGAAGCAGTAGATGGACGACGCGCTGTCGCCGGCGAACACGTACCGCCCGTCCTCGGCGGTGGCGCACGAGTAGACGGCCGCGTCGCACTGATACATCTGCCGCTGCGCACCGTCCTTGCCGAGCTCGACGACCTGGCGGGTGGCGGTGCCGGCGTACAGCGTGTCCCGCTCCTGCCAGCCGAACAGCACCGGCCCGGTCTTGGTGTGCCACATCTCCCGCCCGGTGCGCCAGTCGTAGCTGGTCACACCGCCGGAGTGACCGTGGTGCACGGCCGTCGCGTCGCAGCGGACCATCCAGGCCGACGAGCCGCGGCCGGGCCGCTGCCAGAGGAACTCGTCCTCGTGGTCGATCGCCGAGATGCCGCCCTTGGCGTCGGAGACCCCGAGCACGCCGTCGTGGATGTCCAGCCAGTAGATGTCGATCTCGGGGGCGATCCGGTACGCCAGCCGAGGGATCTTGCCGGACAGGTCGTACACGTTGCCGTCGTCGCAGCCCGCGTAGATCCAGCCGTCGTCGGCGACGATGCATTTCACCCCGTCGGGAAGCTGGAACCGCTGCAGCACGGTCGCGTCGTGCCCGAGCGTGGTGATCAGGCCGCGCTCGTTGCCGACCATGCACACGTCGTCGTCGATGAAGATGCCGAACGCCGGGCTGCCCGACGCATATCGCCAGAGGATCGGCGCGCGGGTGGCGGTGGACCGGGTGCTGACGATCTGCCGGCGCGAGACGGCCCGTCGGGCCCGGCCGCCGGCGACCGCCGGGGCATAGCCCTTGCGCACCTTCTCCCCGATCTTCTTCGAGGCCTCGGCCTTCGCCTTCTCCGGGGTGGTGAACGAGGACTGCTTGACCTGGCCGCGGTCGCCGATCCGGCCGTATCGGACGGTCAGGTCGGTGCCGTCCACGGTGACCTCGTAGAACTTGTGCGCGCTCCCGGTGTCCTCGGAAAGTTCGAGGTACGTCGTGTCGGCAGGCATCACAGCCACCCTTCGCCCAGTGCTCCGTAAGAAGATGGCCGAACGGTAGCGACGGGGTACGACAAAATCAGGAGGCGTACGTCAGCGCCGCGGACCGGTCGGCGGCGACGCCCGCGAGCCACACCAGATCGGCCGGGCCGACCGACGGATCGACGCTGGACATCCCGATCACCGACCGCGGGGTGATGTAGACGATCTCGGTCAGCCGGTCGCCGATGCGCTGCAGGGTGGCCGGCTTGCCGTCGAGCACGGTCAGGACCGTGAAGCCACAGTCCAGGGCGGCTTGCGCGGACGTCTGCGCGAAGTGCGAGCCGGGGGCGTACAACAGCAGCTCTTCGCGTACCGGATCGGCCTTGTCGTTCCCGTTCTTCGCCATGCCGACGGAGAGCCAGGCGCGGCCGCCGAGCGGGTAGAGACCGCGCTCCGGTGCCCACGGGAACGTGTCGCACTCCTCGGGGCGCCGCGCGGTCCCGGAGCACGCCTCGGCGGGCAGCACCCGCAGCCGGCTCGCCGTCGTGCCGCCGCCTGCCCAGACGTCCTCGGCGAGGAGCGTCACGCCGTCCGGGACCGGCGCGTCGTGCCCGCATCCCGGTGCCTGCGGCGAGGCGCGGGAAACGGTGCGTTGTGCCTGTTCAGCGCAGGCGGAGAGGAGCAGGACGGCGACCATCATGGCGGCCACGCCGGTGCCGGACATCGTTTTCCCTGAATGCCGAGCCGTTGGACGAGCCGAGCGTAACGGCCGGAATCCGGATTCCCGCAGACATGTCCGATACCGGATTGATATCCGTCGACTTTGTTCATCGTGGACGGTTACCGCCTACGGGCTGTCCCGGCCGGGTCTGCCTGGTGTTCGGGGAGGTGGCGCTGTGGCAGGATCGATGCCAGAGGTGAGGCACATGCGACTTCGACTTCGGCATCTTCGGCACGGCTCGCGCATCTTCACCTGGCGAGCGGAGATCCACCACGTGCCCGGCAGTGCGGACTGTCACCGGTGCATCCGGGTCCGGGCGTGGGGCGCGGGAAAGAACGGACAGGCGCTGCAGGCCGACCTGTTGTCGGTTGCCTGGGGCACGCCCTGGTCGGCGTGCTCGACGGACGGTTCGCACCCGGGGCCGGCCGACATCCGGGCGATGATCGTCTACGCGCTGACCGCCGGCTGGCAACCGGAGCGGCGCGGCGGGACCTTTCCGCTCACCGAGGCCCAGCACGCGGAGACGTTCCGCCTGCCCGACTTCCTGCTGACCGATCGCCTGCGGACACCCTGCAGCGGCGACCCGACCGAGCGGGTGATCGCCGCCCACGACCTGCGCCAGCGCAGCTAGTTTGACAACTCCATAACGTATGGCTCCGGGCCCGCCCCCGCCACGACATCGACGCGGCCCGGATCGCTCCTCCACGGGGCAGCCGCCGCCGGCTGTCGCCATCACCCACCGCGGAAGGATCCGGAAGTGGAGTCGTCCGGGATGCCCGCCGGGATCGCCGACGCCTTCGGGCTGGGCCGGGTGGTCGCGTGCCGTGTCGTGACCACCGGCTTCATGAATCTCACCTGGCGCCTGACCACTGATAGGGGCGAGTTCGCCGTCAAGCGGCTCACCGACCGGTCACCGGAAGAGTTCGAGGACATCCAGAATCTCCTGCCGAGGCTCGCTGAGCGCGGTTTCCCGGTCCCGCTCGCGCGGCGCACCCCCGAGGGCTCCGCCCTACTCAAGATCAATAATTACCGGTACGCGGTGAGCGACTGGCGCCCCGGGGAACACCCCTCGGGCGCCGCCCTGCCCCTGGACGCCTGCGCCGGGCTGGGCGGGTTGATCGCCCGTCTCCACCTCACCCTGGGCGACCTGCTGCCCGCGGCCCCCACCCACCTGGCCGACACCCCGGCATCGGTCGACGAGGCCCGAGCCGCCCTCCGCCACTACGCCGCACTCCATCGGCGAACGGCGCACCCCGCGCGGATGACGCACCAGGAGGATCTCGCCGGGGAGATCGACCGGCGGCTCGTGCTGCTGGACGCCATCGCCGACCGGCGACCCGCGCCGGGGCGGGTCGGGCCGTGCGGGTGGACGCACGGGGACCTGCAGTCCTTCAACCTGCTCATGGCGGGCGGGCGGGTCACCGGGATCCTGGACTGGGATCGGATGGGGGTCCGTCCCTACGCACAGGAGGTGGTCCGCACCGCCACCATCCTGTTCAGCGACGGCGGACGCACGGCCCTGGACCTGGACCGCACCACCGCGCTGATTCGTGGGTACTGTGCGCGTCTTCCGCTCACCCGGGCCGCCGTGATCGATGCGGCCGAGCGGCGCCGGTGGACGCTGGCTACCGAAACGTGGCAGCTCCAGCGTCATCATGACGACGGTGACAGCACCTGCGACCGGCTCTTCACGGCGCGCGGGCGATTCCTGCGCTGGTGGACGGAGAACTGGGAGGAGGTCATGCGAGCGGTTTGCGCAGGATGTAGTTGAGGCCGAAATCGGTCTCGCTGACACGCACATCGGAGTAGCCGAGCCGGCGGTAGAAGTCGTGCGCGCTGATGCTCGCACCGGTCTCCATGTGATCGAAGCCGTCAGCCTCAGCCAGACCCTCGATGTGCGTCATCAGCTTCCGGCCGATGCCCTGCCCGTGCGCCCGCGGGTCAACGAACATCGTGAAGACCTTGTTGCCGTCCCGCGACACGGTACCCAGGACCGTTCCGGAAGCCGGCTCCGCGGCAGGCCGGAAGACCGACTCGGAGGCGGGCGGCGCGTGCGGCTCCGGGGCCGGTCGCGAGTCCGGGCGCGGCGGTGACTCCGACAGGGGTTCGGCCGCCCTCGCGGTGCTGGTGGCCACGAAGATCTCGCGGATGCCGGACAGCTCGATCATGCGTTCCGGGGTGAAATGGGCGCACATCCGGTCGATGAGGTCGGGCGGGTAGTCGCGGCTGTTCACCTCCCGCAGGCAACGGGCGATCAGCGCGGCGACAGCGGCCGCGTCGGCGGGGCGGAACGAGCGGATCGTCGTCACCGGCCCCATGATGCCGAATCGGCGCGACGCCGGTGGGAGGCGGGGCGGGCAGCGCGTCCTCAGTGGGTGGGGAGGTGAAAACGGCGGCGGGGTGGCGGGTCGAAATCTTCCGGGGTGGCTTCGTAGCGATCCTCGAAGGCGGCGGGCACCATCAGTCCCTCCGGGTCCATGTCGCGGAACATCTCGTTCAGGCGGCGTTCGTCGTATGCCGAGTCCAGCGCCGCCGGGATCTCGCGGAACAGGGCGGCCAGGCCGTTGAGGCCGAAGTATTCGCAGGCTTCCACGGCGGCGTCGAGTTCCTCCGGCTCGAAGCCGACGGCGGTCTCGGCGGCACCGCCAGTCAGCATCCGGCCGTGGATCAGCAGGAGTGCGGACAGGTGGCGGTCGCCGGGGCCGCCACCCTCGTGGGCGCAGGCTCGCTTCCACACGGCGTCGATCACGTTCATACCTCCGATGATGGCCGGACGGGAATCCGGTTGACCCGGATTCGACCCAATCGGTAGACCGGTGGGCATGGCCCTCATCACCGTCCGGCAGCTGACCAAGGAGTACCTGCGGACGAAACCGGTGGAGGGCCGGTTCGGGGCGGTGCGGACACTGTTCACCCGGGAGAAGGAGCGGACGGTCGCCGTCGACCACATCGACTTCAGCATCGACGAGGGCGAGATCGTCGGCTATCTCGGGCCCAACGGGGCCGGCAAGTCGACCACGATCAAACTGCTCACGGGGGTGCTCTGGCCGACCGGCGGGACAGTGGAGGTGGCCGGGGCGGACGGGCGGTGGTGCCGTGGCGCGACCGCAAGCGGCTGGCGCACCGGATCGGCGTGGTGTTCGGGCAGCGTAGCCAGTTGTGGTGGGACCTGCCGCTGATCGAGTCGTTCCGGCTGATCGGGGCACTGTATGACGTGCCCGCCGAGCGGTATCGCAGCAACCTGGCCCGGCTGCGCGAGCTGCTGGAGCTCGACCCGTTCCTGCAGACGCCGGTCCGGCAGCTCAGCCTGGGTCAGCGGATGCGGGGCGACCTGGCCGCCGCCCTGCTCTACGACCCGCCGGTGCTCTACCTCGACGAGCCGACCGTGGGGCTGGACGTGCTGGCCAAGGAGACGGTGCGCGGGTTCGTCAACGAGGCGAATCGCAGCGGGCGCACGACCGTGCTGCTGACCACGCATGACCTCGCCGACGTGGAACGGCTGTGCCGGCGGATCCTGCTCATCGATCACGGGCGGGTGCTCTACGACGGACCGGTGGACGGGCTGATCGCCCGGTACGCGCCCTACCAGGATGTGCTCGTCCGGCTCGACGGCGACCAGCCCGACGGCGACCGGCTCGTCCTGGCCGGATTCGTCGGCGAGCGCGAGCATGACGGGCGGTGGCGGTTCCGGGTGGGCCGGGACGAGCCGGTCCACCGGCTGCTGACCGCGGCCGGGGACGGGCGGCAGATCCGCGACCTGTCCGTCGTCGAGTCCAACCTGGAGAGTGTCGTCCGCGAGCTGTACCGCGAGAGGCGCGAGGCATGACCTTGAACGCCATGGTGCGACGGGCGGCCGGTGGCTACGGGATGCATGCGCGGCGGGCCGCCCGGGCCTACGGGGCGTATGTGCGGACGGCAATCGCGATCCGTCTGCAATACCGCAGCACGCTGTTCGCCTCGATCGCGGTGACCCTGATGTGGATCGTGCTGGTCACCCGGGTCTGGTCGGCGGCGTACCGGGGGCGCGAGGTGGTCGCCGGGCTCACGCTGCAGGCCACCGTCGTCTACCTGACCCTGGCCAACCTGCAGGCCATGATCATCAACTCGCCGATCACCTGGATCATGGCGAACCGGGTGCGAACCGGGGAGGTCGTCTTCGACGTCGGCCGGCCACTGGGCTATCCGGGGCAGATGCTCGCCATGCAGGCCGGTCAGTCGGTGATCCAGACCGCCGCGATGGTGATCGCCGCACCGGTCGCCGGGCTGCTCGGTGGGCTGTCCCGGCCGGCCGGGGTGACCGCCGGGCTGCTCTACCCGGTGGCGCTGCTGCTCGGCTGGGTGATGAACGCGCTGCTCACGATGGTGGTCGGGATGACCGCGTTCTGGACCGTCGACAATCTGGGGATCGCGGTGCTCTACCGCTTCATCGCCGCCTTCCTGGCCGGTGCCAGTGTGCCGCTGACCTTCCTGCCCGGACCGCTGCGGGCGTTCGCCGAGGCGCTGCCTTTCCGATTCATCGTGTACGAGCCGGCCGCCATCTACATCGGTCACCGCGGCGGGACGGCGGCCCTCCGCGGGTTCGCCGTCGCACTGGCCTGGATCGCGGTCCTGGGCGTCCTCGTCGCGGTGGTGTGGCGCCGCGCATACCGGAAGGTCGTGGTGCACGGTGGCTGAGCCGCGCCGGCCGTACCGGACATCGTGGTGAACGGTGACCGGGTTGCGCCGTGAGTTGCGGATCTACCTGATGTTGCGGGGTGCCGCGCTGCGCGGCGTCCTGCAATACCGCGGCAACCTGGTGTGGATGCTGCTGGCCGGCGCCGCCTACCAGGGCAGCGGTTTCGCGTTCGTGTGGGCGCTGCTGCACACCTTCGACACGGTGGGCGGCTGGGGTCTGGGGCAGATCGCCTTCCTGTACGGCATGCGGCTGCTGTCGCACGCGCTGTGGCTCATCACCATGGACGGGGTCGGGCAGTGTGACAGCGCGATCCGCGAAGGCCTGCTCGACCGGATGCTGCTGCGCCCGGCGAACCCGCTGGTCCAGCTCGCCTCGTACACCCGGTCGGTGCTGCCGTTCGGTGACCTGTCGATGGCGATCGTGCTGTTCGGGGTGGCGCTCACCGTCACCCCCGTGGACTGGTCGCCCGGCTCGGTGGCGTTCCTGGTACTGGCGATCCTCGGCGGGGCCCTGCTGGAGGCGTCGGCGGTGGTAACGGTCGCCGGGCTGTCGGTGCGGGTGCTCGACACCTGGGCGTACCGGATGCTGGTATTCGATGCGATCGACACCCTCGGGTCGTACCCGCTGAGCGTCTTCGGCGGCGGGGTGCAGCGCCTGCTGACCTACGTACTGCCGGTCGCCTTCATCGCCTTCCTCCCCGCGGGGGTCATCCTCGACTCGACCGGTGGGCTCGCCGTCCCGGCCTGGCTCGGCTACCTGTCCCCGCTGGTCGGCGCCGGGCTGTTCACCCTGGCGTACCGGTTCTGGCGCCGGCAGCTGCGCGGCTACCAGGGCATCGGCAACTGATCGGGGCGAATTCACGGGGAAACCGGCGACTGGTCGCGGCATAGCCGCGGGAAAACCGGCGACAGTCCGCCCACACCCGGGACGGGCTGCGGGCGGTCAACCAGCGGAGCCGGGCCGGGCGCGGCGGGCGGTCAACCAGCGGAGCCGGGCCGGGGGCGGCGGGCGGTCAGCCGGCTATCCGGTGGAGCAGGGCCGGGGCGGCGGGGGCGGTCAGGGTCAGGACGACGCGGACGGGGCCGGGACCTGTCTCCACGGTGTGCCCGTCCGGACCGACGGCGATCGACAGCCGTGGCGCGTCGGCCGGCGTCACCTCGCCCAGCAGGATCGCCGCGGCCAGCGGGTCGTGCAGCGGGATCTCCCGGACGCCGAGCTGCTCGGCGTAGCCGTCGAAATAGGCGGGCAGCATGTCCGCGAGCGCCACGTGCAATGGTGACCCGGTGGCCCGCAGCGACGCCACGTCGCCGGTCGACCATCGGTGCGCCATCGTGACGTCGAGCGGCACCAGCGTCACCGGCCAGTCCGCCGCCAGCACGGCGGCCGCCGCGGCCGGATCGTGGATGATGTTCGCCTCGCCGCGTGGTGTCCGGTTGCCGGGCACCCGCACCGCCCCGCCCATCACGGTCACCGAGGCGATCAGCGACGGCAGGTCCGGCTCGGCGGCCAGTGCTGCCGCCAGATTCCCGCACGGTCCGGTCGCCAGCAGGTGCAACTGCCCGGGATGCCGCCGGGCGAGATCGATCAGAAGCGTTGCGGCGGTACGCGGGTCGGGCTCGCGCCCCGCGGGCACCCGGACTCCGCCGATCCCGTTCCCGCCGTGCACCGAGGCCACCGCGTACGGATGCGCGCCGCTGCCCACCGCGACCGGGATGTCGTCCCGGCCGGCGAGCGCCAGCAGCCCCAGCGTGTTCGCCGCCGCCTGGGGTGCGGTGGTGTTCCCGTTGACCGTGCCGATGCCGGCCAGCGTGACGTCCGGGTGCCCGAGCAGATAGGCGATGGCGAGCGCGTCGTCGATACCGGTGTCGCAGTCCAGATAGATGAGCATGCTCACTTTCTACCGTCCCGGCCCGTGGAGCGCCGCCAAGAATGTCGCTTTCAACCGATGGGACGGCTTTCTGGCTTTTCGTCGACGCCCTCGACTTAACAATCGTTAATTACGTCGGAATAGTTATTCCGACAGTGTGACGCCATCCACATCGATCCTCTTTGGAATGGTGATATGGTCGCGGCGCGCCGGAGGAGAAAATCTTTCGGTCCACGTGCGATGCCACGGGAAGATCCCCGGGATGAATGCAAAGGAAACCCAGAAAATGCGCAAGCTCTCTGTCGCTGCCCTCGTCGCCACCGCGACCGCCCTGCTCGCCCCCGCCGCGGCCCAGGCCGCGCCCGCCACCACCACCGCCCTGCTCGGCACCTACGGTTTCGGGCGCGCCGCGGTGATCGGTGACGCCGGGACGGCCGCCGGCGTGTGGCGCGCGCCCGTCGTGCGCAGCGGCTTCGCCGGTGACGACCTGACCGTCACGTTCACGCCGCGCACCACGCCGCGGGCCAGCGAAAAGCTCGTCTACACGGCCGCCTTCAACGAGGTCGCCGACGCGCAGGCCGAGTGCCGCAAGGTCGGCGCGGACGGCGTCGCCCGCCACGTGTGGGTGTCGTTCCGGTGCCAGACCGGCTTCGTGCCGAGCTACACCCTCTACGTTCGCTGACCTTTCCGTCCTTTCCGGCGCGCGACGCGCCAGCCGCCATTCTCCGGGCCACGCCTTTCGAGCGGGGCGGCCGCCGCGCGGCCATTTTTCCGGCTCCCGGAAAAGCAATTAATTAGCATCGATCAATTTCTCCCGGCGCCCTCACGGGCGCCGGGAGATCCAACGGAAGAGGCATCGACACCATGTCCACCCTGAGCCGTCGGGACGTTCTCCGATACGCGGCCGCGGCCACCGTCGTCACCGGCGGCGTCGCCGGGGCGCAGGCCCTGTCCACCTCCAGCTCGTCCGCCCAGGCGCCGGCCGGCGCCCGGACGTCGGCCGACCCGCGCGACTTCGACGTGGAGTACCGCGGCAAGCGGATCACCGGAGTGCACGGCGCCGACACTCCGGGCGCGCTGCGCAGCGTGTCGGGCAGCCGGCAGCCGCACCAGGTGCACATCAACGGGCGCAGGCTGGCCGTCATGCAGATCGAGCTGCCGGCCGCCGGCGGCGGGGTCACGCTCGGCTTCATCAGCGCCCTCAACCACTACGAGCCGGTCCTGATCGACACCGACAAGAACCGGGACGGCCTGCTCAAGCTCACCCGGCGGGCGGTCGACGCGCTGGGTGACAGCGAGCTCACCGCCCTGGCCGGCGCGGACCACAACCACGGGAACTGACCGTACCCGCCCCGTTCCCGATCGATCGAAAGGCTCACCCCTGTCATGGGCGTCCGCAAGAACGCACGCAACCTCACCAGCACCGAGAAGGCGGCGTTCGTCTCCGCCGTCAAGCGCCTGAAGGCACAGACCACGGGCCGTAACTACGACTGGTATGTCACCACCCACCTGAACTATTTCGCCGCCGTCGGGGGCGTCCGCTACGCCCACCAGTCGCCGTCGTTCCTGCCCTGGCACCGGCAGTACCTGATCGAGTTCGAGCGGGCGCTGCAGGTGTACGAGCCGTCGGTGACCCTGCCCTACTGGGACTGGACGGTGGACCGCAGCACCACCGGCGCCCCGTTCACCGCCGACTTCCTGGGCGGCAACGGCTCCGGCGGCAACGGCCCGGTCACCACCGGCCCGTTCGCCGGCGCGACCAACTGGCGGATCACCGTCAGCAGCACCACCGCGACGTCCCTGCGGCGCGCCATGGGCAGCAACTCGCTGCCCACCGCCGCCCAGGTCAGTTCGGTCCTCGGCGTCGGCACCTACGACGCGGCCCCGTGGAACAGTTCCTCGACCAGCGGCATGCGCAACCGCATGGAAGGCTGGACCACCCCGAACCTGCACAACGCGGTCCACGTGTGGGTCGGTGGCCACATGGGTCAGCAGGATTCGCCGAACGACCCGGCATTCTGGCTGCACCACTGCAACATCGACCGCCTGTGGTCGCAGTGGCAGACCCGGTGGGGCTTCGACGCCGCCCACTACCTGCCGGCCGCCGGCACCAGCGGTGTCGTCGACCTCGACGAGACCCTGCAGCCATGGACGGGCGTAACCCCGGCCTCCGTTCTCGACCACAGCGGCGTCTACACCTACGCCTGACAGCGAACCAGCGGCGGGGGCCGCGCGACTTGGCGGGGGCCGCGCGACTCATCGAAGGGCAGCACCTCGGGCGACGGCGACCGGTCAACGGGCGCTCACCCGGGGAAGCCCCGCGGCTGAACGCACAACCCTCCGCTTCTGGGGAGGCCGTGGCCTCCGCCAGGCGCCGTCGCGCGCCTGGCGGAGGCCACCGCTTGTGGAGGCCGCACCGCTTGCGGAAGCCGCACCGCTTGCGGAAGCCACACGGCTTGCGGAGCCCCTGGCCGAGCACGGCGCGAGCGCGGACGAAGCCACACCGCTTGCGGAAGCCACACGGCTTGCGGAAGCCACACGGCTTGCGGAAGCCACACGGCTTGCGGAAGCCACACGGCTTGCGGAAGCCACACCAGCACCGGAACAGGCAAGGCGCCCGATTACCGCTCGATCGGCGCGGATGATCGGGCGGACGGCCCTGACCGGCGCCGGCCGAGCACTCCGGTCACCGCGAGCAGTAGGCCGGCGGCTCGGTCGGCTGCAGCTCGTCGCCGGCCAGGCTGCGCACCGCGGCGCGGGTGGTCTCGCGGACCCCGACGGTGACCTCGTAGGCGTTGACCGTGCTGCTGTAACGGTTGTCGCCGTGACTCACCAGGCCCAGGGACACCCCGTCGATGTAGGCACACGGTTGAGCGCCACCCCAGCCATGGATGAGCCGGCCGCGATAAAGCTCCGCGAAGACGCCCACGCGCCGGGAGGAATCCAAGGCTGCCGGCGCCGCGATCACCGGACTCGCAGCGGCGGGCACTGCGGCGAGCGCGGGTCCGGCGGGCACGGGCCCGGGGATCGCGGTTGCCGCGGGCGCAGGCCCGGGCACGGCCATCAGTCCGGCCGCCGCCAGAGTCGCGGTCAGGACCAGGTTGGTCACCCGTCGGTTCAGCATCGTCCCCCCACCAGTAGAACATCGATGTTCGCCGATACATTACACGGCCGGCGACGAGCCGGGCCTTGACCCAACTCCCCGACCGGCCGTGCGGCACGATCCTTCACCCGTTCGGGGCACGCCGCGGCACTACTGGACCGGATTCCAGCCGTCGCTCCCGGCGAGATACCTCCGTGCGGTGCAGTTCGCCGCGGAAGCCGCGCTGAGCTGCGGCCGGTCGCCGGTTCCGGTGCTCACCCCGGCCCCGCTGTCGGCGTATTCGGTGAACCGGCACGTCCTCCACGAGAAGCCGCCCATGTCCTGCCAGGCCCCGGCCTGCCGGATGTGCGAGCCGAGGCTCGAGTCCCGCACCAGCACCTGTCCGATCGCGTCGGCCGCCCCGCCCGCGTGCCAGCATCTGCCGAGCGCCACGGTCTGCGGCGCCGCGGTGCTTTTCAGCACCGACCGGGTGATCAGGAAGCCGTAGGCGTTGCTGTCGTCGGTCGCCGCCGCGGTGATGTATCCGTTGTTCGCGCTGCTGCCGATGTTGAGCGACTCGATGGTGGTGCTGTCGATGACAACCGCGCCGTTGCCGTAAAGGAAATCCACCGCGCCCGAAATATAAGACTTATAGATGTATTGGCGTATCTGTGAGCTGCCGGTCCCACCCCACGACAGGAACGTGTCCTGGTATCCCTTGAGCTGCACGTTCCGATAGACCTGCCGGTCGCCCGCAGCGTACAGCGCCAGCGCCTGGCTCCCCGCCCCGTACGTGTTCTGCATGGTCAGGCCCTTGATCGTGCTGTTCGGTGCGAGGTTGTGGACGGTGGCGCTGCCAGCCGTCCCGGCGGTGGACTGCGGCTTGTTCCCGGTGATGATCACATCAGCGGAGATGCCGGTCGCACCCTGCAGGGTGATCCCGGACTTCGACGCCGGGATCTGCACCTGCCCCTGATAGGTGCCGGCCTTGATGGTGATCACTCCACCGGCGGACGACGCCGCGACCGCGGCCTGGATGGTGGTGTAGTCGCCGGATCCGTCCGCGGCGACGGTGAACGAGGTCGCCGCGCGGGCGGCGACCGGGGTGAGGACGACGGACACCGCGACGGCGCCGGCGACGATGCGGGAGTGGGACACGGGGAGACCTCCGAGAAGCGACCGGAAAAGGGCGACGGCGCCCGCCCGGGGATGGGGCGGACGCCGTCGGATGCGACGAGCGATCAGATCTTGCCGGTGCCCGCCCCGGCCACCACGGTGGCTTTGACCGAGCTGTTGGCCTCGGGCGTGTAGGGGTACGGGATGGCCGCGACACTGCCGCCGTTGCGGACCTCCTCGGTCCCCGAGTTGACCCGGTAGTTGTTCAGCACCTTGAGGTTGCCGGGATCCGAGTCGCCGGTCTGGGTGACCGTGGGATGGTCGACGTTCTCGAAATAGTTGCGTTCGACGAAGACTCCGGCGTTCTCGGTGGAGGCCACCCCGTACGCGCCGATGTTGCTGTAGTAGTTGTTCAGCACGTGCACCGGGTTGGCGAACCGGACCCGCGGGTGCCGCTGGTTGGTTCCGTCGAACCAGTTGTGGACGTAGGTGACGCGCAGGTGCCCGGTGTCCTGGGCGCCGTTGTCGTCGCTGTGTCCGAGCAGCATCGACTTGTCGTGGTGGTGCAGGTGGTTCCAGGAGACGGTGACGAAGTCCGAGCCGCGTTTGATGTCGATCAGGCCGTCGTAACCGTTGGACAGGTCGTTGTGGTCGATCCACACGTTGGTGGTGCCGTCCTGCAGGTTGATCGAGTCGTCGCCGGCGTTCTTGAACACCAGGTTGCGGATGATCACGTTCTTGACGCCGTTGAGGGTGAAGCCGCCGCCGGTGACGCCGCTGCTCGCGCCGACGCCGATGATCGTCTTGTGCGAGGCGACGCGGTACATGCCGGAGATCGTGATCAGCCCGGAGATCCGGACGGTCTGCGAGGTGCCCGAGCTCAGCGCCGACTTGAGCGCCGAGGCGCTGGTCACCGTGACGACGGTGCTCGACGAGCCGCCCGCGGTGCCGCCGTTGAGGCTGGCGAACCCGACCGGGCTGGACTCGGCGGCGGCCGCGCTGAGCGGGCTGACGCCGAGTGCGCCGCCGGCGGTGAGGACGCCGGCCGTGGTGGCGGCCAGGAAGGTACGACGTGATGGGGACATGGGGATTCCTCCGTCGGGGGAACGGAATGGGCAACGATGGGGCCCCAACAACCAGGTAAGCGCTTTCCTCGGACGAAAGTAGGTCGCCGCATCCAAGAATGTCAATAATTACCGGGTCACTGATCCACCGTGAAGATCACCGAACGGCCGGCGTCGGCCGCCCGCCGGTAGAACTCCCGCGCGTCCTGCAGGTACTGCCAGGTGTACCGGAAGTCCTCGTCGTCGAGCACCCCCTGGTAGTCCTCCGGGTCGATCTCGTCGTACCGCTCCCGCAGCCAGCTCTCGTCCACCGCCGCCAGGGCCGCGGCGACCGCCGGCACCTGATCGGCCCGCACCCGCGCCACGATGTAGTCCGGCCCGTCGTGGTGCAGCCCGCCGCCCAGCACGGTCAGTGCCAGTACCCCGCCATGCTTGCCGAACCGCAGCGTCCCGTCCCCCAGGCACCGGTGCAGGGCGTCCCAGGCCTTGTCCGCCTCGCACAGGAAATCCCAGTCCCAGGCCGCCTCCAGGTCGGTGACCAGCGCCCGCACCTCCGCGTCGCCGGGAGCCTCGACGAGCTCCCGATCCTGCGACCCGGTCAGTGCGAACCACACCCCGCGACATGCCATGCCGATGATCTTAAATAGGCACCCGCATCACGCCCGGAACGCGGCCCCCACCGACGACCCGGTCTTCGGCTGCGCCATGCAGTGCAGCAGCCACCCGGTGCCCGACTGCACCGGCCAGGCGTCGCGCCGCCAGCCCCGGGTCCTGCCCGGGTCGATGCTGTGCGCCGCCAGTTCCGCCGCCGAGCAGGCCTTCGCCACGTCGGCCTGCTCGATCAACGGCGCGTCCGCGCTCATCACCGGTGGCCCGGCCGGCAGCCGGAGCACCGCGAACGTCTCCCACACGTGGGTGCCCGGGCAATACGCCACCGCCGGCGGCAACGCCTGGGCCCCGATCTGCGTCAGCCCGCTCCAGCACATCGGCTGGGCCGGGCAGATCCCGGCGCCGCAGGCCGCGAAGCCGTCCGGCAGGGCGCCGGCGGCCGGCTCGGCAGCCGCCGGCTCCGGTTTCCCGTGCCCACCGCGGGGCAGGAACGCGGCCCCGAGCGCGACGACGACCACGACCGCCACGGCCGCCGCGACGAGGGCACGGTTCGACAACCGCCGGCTGGCGGTACGCGGGTCAGCGGCCGCCGTGTCCACCTGCCGGGCCGCCTCGGCCATCGACAGCGCCGACGGGAAGCGACGTTCCGGGTCGGTCTGCAGCGCGCGCTCGACCAGGGCGAGTACCGGCCCCGGCACGCCCGCCCCCAATCGTCCGGGGCTCGTGCCGGACGCGTTGCAGTGCCACCGCGTACGGGTTGTCGCCGGCGAACGGTTTCTCCCCGGCGAGGCACTCGTAGGCGACCAGGCCCAGTGAGTACACGTCACTGCGCCGGTCGGACGGCTGCCCGAGCACCTGCTCCGGCGACAGGTAGCTGGGCGTGCCGAGCACCGCCCCGGTCGCGGTCAGCCCGGCGGCGCCGGCATGCCGGGCGATCCCGAAGTCGGTGATCAGCACTTCGCCGTCGCGGCGCAGCATGATGTTGGCCGGCTTGATGTCGCGGTGCAGGATGTCCTGGTCGTGCACGGCCTGCAGGCCCTCGGCGGCCCGGGTGACGATCCGCATCGTCTCCGCCGGGCTGAGCCGCCCCTCGCGGGCCAGCCGCTGGGCCAGCGATTCGCCGTCGACGTACTCCATCACCAGGAAGGTCAGCCCGTGCGCCTGCCGCACGTCGTGGACGGTCGCCACGGCCGGGTGGTTGACCCTGGCCATGGCCATCGCCTCGGCGGCGAAACGACGTACGAAATCCGGGTCTTGAGCTGCCGAAGGCAGCATCATCTTGATCGCGACGAGCCGGTTCAGGGACTCGTCCAGGGCGCGCCACACCTCGCCCATCCCGCCGGCGCCGAGCCGGTCCTGCAGGCGGTACCGATCGCCCAGTCGCATGCCGGCCCGGGGGCCGAAATCAGATTGCACGCGCGCATCGTAGGGGCTGGTCCCGGTCCGTCCGTCACCCTACCGGCGTGTCATCGCGGAAACGCCCTGGCCAATCGACGGACGGCCGCGTCCATCAGGTCCGGTGGGGCCGCGGCGTAGGTGAGCCGAAGGTGCGGCGCGGGCGCCTCGGCCGGGAACCAGGGGCGGCCGGGGAACACGACGACGCCCTCGGCGGCGGCCGCGGCAGTGACCGCGACGTCGTCGCAGCCGTCCGGCAGACGAACCCACAGGTGCAGGCCACCGCGCGGCAGCACGGCCGGCGCCAGCTCGGGCAGGTGCCGCTCCAGGGCGCGCACCAGCGCCGCCCGCCGGCTTTCCAGATCCGATCGGAGCGTACGGAGGTGGCGCACCCACCCCGGGCCGGTGACGAAGTCCAGTGCCGCCTGCTGCACCGGGCCCGCCACGAAGAAGTCGTCGAGCAGCCGGGCCGCCCGCAGCCGGGCGCCGGCCGGCCCGCGCGCCCCGATCGCCGCGATCCGCAGCCCCGGCGCCGCCGACTTGGTCAGCGACCGCAGGTAGACCACGTGCCCGTCCGGGTCGGCGGCGGCCAGCGGCGCCGGCGGGTCCCCGTCGATCGTCAGGTCCCGCGCGTAGTCGTCCTCGATCAGGAACGCCCCGGCGTCCCGGACCGCGTCCATCACCGCGGCCCGCCGGTCCCCGCCGAGCGTGGCCCCGGTCGGGTTCGCATACAGCGGCTGGCAGTAGAAGAGCCGGGCGCCGGTGCGGGCGAACGCCGCGGCGAGCTGGCCGGGCTGCACCCCGTCGGCGTCGGCCGGGACCGGCACCACCCGCAGCCCGCCGGCCCGGGCCGCCGCGAGCGCCCCGAGGTAGGTGGGTGACTCGACCAGCAGCGTGTCCCCGGGCGCGGCCAGTGCCCGCAACGCCGACGACAGGGCGGCCTGGCCGCCCGGGCAGATCACCAGGTCGCGGGCGCGCAGTCCGGTGCCGAGCCGGCGGGCGAACCAGTCGCGCAGATCCTCGCGGCCCTCGGCCGGCCCGCGCTGCCAGGCGGCCGGCTGGCGGGCGGCCCGGGCCAGGGCGGCGCCCAGCGCGGCGACCGGCTGCAGCTCGGCCTCCAGGTAGCCGCCGGTGAGCGGGATCGCGCCGGCCGGCGGCAGGGACAGTAACGCCCGCATGTCGTCCTCACCGGCGCGGGCCGGGCCGAGTGCCACCGTCTGCCAGGACAGGTCGGGCGGGTGCGGCGCGCGGGGCCGCTCGGCCACGAACGTGCCCCGTCCCGGCCGGGTCTCGAGCACGCCCTGACCGGTCAGGACCCGGATCGCCTCGGCCACGGTGACCGGGGAGGCGCCGTGCCGGGCGGTCAGCTCGCGCACCGACGGCAGCCGCGTCCCGGGCGCGGCGGCCGCCGCCCGATCCCGAAGATCTTGGATAACGCGGGTCGCTGCGTTACCGTCATTCATGAGAGAAGAGAGTAGCGCTACTGCCCGCGGCACGGTAACAGCCGGGTATGCCCTCGGGGCACTGGGCGTGCTGGCGTTCAGCATGTCGCTGCCGTCCACCCGACTCGCCGTGCACGACCTGGACCCGTGGTTCGTCGCGTTCGGCCGCGCGGTCGGCGCCGCCGCACTGGCCGTCGCCTACCTGACGGTCACCCGGGCGCCCCGACCCACCCCGGCCCAGTGGCGGCGGCTGCCGGTCGTCGCGCTCGGCGTCGTCGTCGGCTTCCCGCTGTTCACCTCACTGGCCCTGACCAGCCAGACCTCGGCCCACGGCGCGGTGGTGGTCACCGTGCTCCCGGCACTCACCGCGATCTTCGCGGCGCTGCGCGCCCAGGAACGTCCACCCCTGGTGTTCTGGCTGGCCAGCGGTGGCGGCCTCATCGCCGTCCTCGGCTTCCTGGCCACCACCGGCACGGTGCACGGCGCGCTCACCCCGGCCGACCTGTACCTGCTGGCCGCGGTCGTGCTGTGCGGGCTCGGCTATGCCGAAGGCGGTGCACTCGCCCGCGACCTCGGCGGTGCCCGCACCATCTGCTGGGCGCTGCTGATCGCGCTGCCGGCCACCCTGCCGATCACCGTGGTCACCGCTCTGCGGCACCCGCCGCACACCGGCCCGGCCGGCTGGGTCGCCTTCGGCTACCTCACCGTGGTGTCGATGTTCCTCGGCTTCTTCGCCTGGTACGCGGGCCTGGCCCGGGGCGGCATCGCCACGGTCGGGCAGATCCAGCTCGCCCAGCCGGTGCTGACCCTGATCTGGTCGGCGCTGCTGCTGGGCGAGCCGGTGACCGCCACCTCGATCGGGGCGGCCGTGATCGTGCTGGGCTGCGTGGTCGCCACCCAGCGGACCCGTCACGGTTTCCGGGTGAGCTTCCACCACAGCGAGGGGTCACTCGTCGCCGCGTCGGCCCGGAGATCGACGCGTACGCCCGAAGCCTGAACCTGGCCCACCGGCTGCCCGGCAGTGACCCGCGGCCCCGGTTTCGTGACCGTGGTCCGCACCGGAATCGCGAGGCCGGGCCAGCCCAGCACCTTGAGCGGGCCGGCCGGCGTCACCGTCGCCTCGGCACCCCAGGCGGTCGTCACCTTGCCGACCGCCTGCGCCGCGAGCAGCTGATACTCCTTGACCGTCCGACGCACCTGGGCGAGCAGCTTGCGGACCACCCGGTTGACCGCCGCGAGCTGCTCCGGCGTGTTCGCCCCCGGCTGGTTGAAGACCGCGCCGACCACCACCAGCGTCCGCGATCCGACCGGCAGCCGCGCCGCGAACACCAGGTTCCCACCGGCCTGATCCGTCGACCCGGTCTTGATCCCGAAAACGCCGTCCACCCCGAGCAGCGCGTTGTAATTCTGGATCGTTCCCACCACCGGAATCTGCGCGCTGCGCAACTCCACGATCTGGGCGAACACATCGAACTTCAACACTGCCTGCGCCAGCTTCACCTGATCGGCCGCGGTGCTGGTCGTGGTGGGCAGGAACCCGCTCGGATCCGTGTAATCGGTATCGGACATCCCGAGGTCCTTGGCGGCGTCGTTCATCCTCTCCAGGAAGCCGTTCACGGTCCCGCCGTCCCAGACCGCGAGCTGATGCGCGATGTTGTTCGCCGACGGCAGCATCAGCGCCTCAAGGGCGTCCCGCTCACTCAGTTTCTCCCCGGCCACCACCTTGACCAGCGATTGGCCCCCCGGGATCCGGGCGTTGTAGTCCGCCACGTCAGCAGCGGTTACGGTCAGCGCCGGCCCCTCGTCGGTGCCGTCCAGCGGATGGTCCTTGAGGATGACATAAGCGGTCATCACCTTGGCGACGCTGCCGATCGGCTCGGCCTTCTGCCCGCCCGAGCCACCGATCCGGCCCAACCCCTGCACCATCAGCTCGGCCGATCCCTGCGCCGGCCACGGAAACTTCGGGAGCGTCCCGGGCACCTTGATCGTCTCGGCGATCCGGGTGGTCAGGGTGGCGTCCGGCAGGGCGCGGGTGAGCTGCACGGCGGCACCGGAACCGGCCAGCGCGATCAGCAGGAAGACCGCGATGAGCAGGGCGGCTGGACGCCGCTTCCGCCGGCCCTTTCCTTGCGGTACGTCGTTGTCGGACCGCCCATTTGCCGGTACGCGGTTGTCGGACCGCCCATTTGCCGGTACGCCGTGAAGGCCCCCGCCCGCGCCTAGGCCCGCTCGGTTCCGGTCCTGGCTCCCGCCTTGACCTGCGCCTTGACCTGCGCCTTGACCTGCGCCTTGACCTGCGCCCGACTGGCTGCCGCCGCTCGCCCAGCCGGCGCTCGACTGCCCGCCGCCTTGACCGCCACCGTCCGACCGGCCGCCACCGCCGCCGCCGCCGCCCGTCCCGCCCGCGCCCGATGGGCCGCCGGCACCCGGCGGGGCGCCGGGCAGCGGCGCCCGCCCCGGCGGCGTCGGCTGGTGCGGCACGGAGGGCTGCTGCGGTACGGGCGGCTGATGGGTCACAGGTGCGCGAAATGTCGGAATACTCGGCGGAGCCGAGGACGCGGATGCCGCTGCATCGTATGGCGCGGTCCCGTCCCCCGGTGCCGGAACGGCGGCCCTCCCGGGAAACCCGGACGGCACCGAAGCCCGTCCGCCGCCGGAATGGGTAGCCGGCGGGCGGGCCGCGGCCGCGCGGCCGGGTGGCGTCGCCGGCCCGGGCCCGAACAACGGATTCGGCGCACCCTGCGGAGCCGGCCCCGGCACAGCCGCCCGTCCCGGCCCTTGCGCCGACCCGGATCCCTGGGCCGGCGCGAACCCCGGCCCCTGCGGCGGCCCTGACCGGTGCGCCTCGCCCGACACCCGTCCCTGCGCCTCGCCCGACACCCGTCCCTGCGCCTCGCCGGGCGCCTGTCCTTGCGGAAAGGCCTGCCCCTGCGACGATCCCGGGGGCACGCGCCGCTGTGGAAGCGGCTGCCCCGGCGCCGACCCCGGCGAGAACGACTGCCCGGGGAACTGCTGCTGCTCGGGCGTATGCCGTTGCGGAAGCGGCTGCCCGTACGACTGCGCCTGCCCCGCAAACCCCTGATGCCTCTGCGGAAGCGCCGGGCCGGCAGACTGCCCCGCCGCCGGCACCGCGGCCCGCCCCGGCGGCGACTGACCGGTGTGGACATCGTCGTCGGCCGGCCGTGGTCCGGGAACCCGCGCCGACCCGGCCACCGGGCGGCCGCCGCCCTCCGGCGGCACCGGCGTCTCCCTGCCGGTCCCGTCGTTCGGCTCCGCCCCGTGCGTCATCAGCTTGTCCCCCTTTTTCGGCCCCCGGCCATCCCGGACGCCGGAACCAGTATTCCCGGCCCGCCCAAATTCCGGACAGCCCCACCTCGACCAGGCGAAAGCATGGACAGCCCGATGCAGTCGGCGAAATCCCCCGCACTCAGCACGACCCGCCCCGGCACCCCGACCTTCCCGGAACGCAGCCCCCACCGGCCATCGCGGTCAGCAACCGCTGCTTGTCGTGGTGAGACGACACCGTGACCGGGTCGGCGACCAGGTGCCCACCCGAGCCGAAGCGATCTCCACCGGGGACGAGCCGGTGGACGGTGAAAGCCCGACGGACGTCAGGTCGGCACTGTCGAGGCGGCGGGCCCGTACACCATCGCCATTGATCTGCAAGAGAGGCACATCATCGATGTCGGATGTCGGATAGTCGTAATCGGCGGCCACCGCCGAGGCGTTCAGCGGCAGGGCGCTCGCCAAGACCCGGCCGGCATGATCACGGTGGTAGTGGACCGGCGGTGGCGCCGCCCCCAGCAACCTGGGAGCAGGCCGCCAGCGTCCATCATCGCTGGCGGACGGTGAGGACGCCGGCGAGGTCGACGTCGGCGGACTGGCCGCCGAAGCCGCTCTCCGAGACGAGGCGGGCGCCGAAGACGGCGATCCAGAAGGTGCGCGCCTCGATGTCGAGCGGGCGGTCGGTGATCCAGTCGCGGCGGTGCAGGATGCGCCGCAGGTAGCCCTCGGCCTGGCGGAAGAGGACAGTCAAACTCTGCTGTGCCTGCACATGAAGTTCGGACCGCATCCGGCTGATCGCCATCGCCTGGACCGCGAGCGGCACGGTGGGCAGGGCCAGGGCCGTGCGGGCCAGGGCGATCCGGAACGAGGCCGGGGTGCGCTGGCGCATGCCGACCGGCTCCAGGCGCACCGCGTCGCGCAGGAGCAGGCGAAACGCGGCCTGGACGAAGAGCGCGTCCTTGGATCCGAAGTAGTAGGTGATCTGGTTCGGGTGGGCTTTGGCGGCCGTGGCGATCTCCGCGACGCTCACCGCGGCCAGGTCGCCGCGGCCGGCGAACAGCTCCGCGGCGCTCTCCAGGATCGCCGTGCGGGTCTGCCGTCCGCGGGCTCGGACCGGTTCTGCGGTGGACACACCAAATTTGTATGCGATACAACTATGGAAGGCAAGTCGCCGCAGCGGATAGGGGAAGCCGATGAGTGACATCGACGTCGTGATCACCGGATGGGGGGCCACCACGCCGCTGGGCGGGGACGTGGACACCCTCTGGGAGGGCATGTTGGCGGGCCGCTCCGGCGCGCGCCGCATCGACGACCGGGTGCAGAACTATCGGCATTGGGCCGATCTGCCCACCCTGATCGGCGCCCCGATGGCCGTCGACCCGGCCGGGGTGCTGCCCCGCGTCCAGGCCCGCCGGCTGGACCGGTGCGAGCAGGCCGCGCTGGTCGCCGCCAACGAGGCGTGGCAGCACGCCGGCGCGCCCGAGGTCGAGGGCGAGCGGCTGGCCGCGGTGATCGGCAGCGGCATCGGCGGCGTCGGCACCATCCTCGGCCAGGACGACCTGATCGAGGAGAAGGGCCCGTCCAAGGTTTCCCCCTTGGTCGTCCCGATGATGATGCCGAACGGTCCGGCCGGCTGGGTGAGCATCGAGTTCGGGGCGAAAGCCGGGGCGTACGCGACGGTTTCCGCCTGCGCGTCCGGCGCCGAAGCCCTGGCCCTGGGCGCCCGGCTGATCCGCGCCGGCGAGGCCGACGTGGTCATCGCCGGCGGTGCCGAGGCGTGCATCGCGCCACTGACGATCGCCGGGTTCGCCCAGGCCCGCACCCTGTCCCGGCGCAACGACGACCCGGAGCGCGCGTCCCGCCCGTTCGACACCGACCGGGACGGCTTCGTGCTCGGCGAGGGCGCCGGCGTGCTGATCCTGGAGCGGGCCGACTTCGCGGCCGCCCGCGGCGCCACCGTCCTGGGGCGCCTCGCCGGCTACGGCGTCACCTCGGACGCCCACCACATCACCGGTCCCGACCCGACCGGCAGCGGTCAGATCCGCGCCATCCGCAACGCGCTGCGCACCGCCGACCTCACCCCGGCCGACATCGACCACGTCAACTGCCATGCCACCTCGACGGTGGTCGGTGACGTCGGCGAGGCCACGGCGATCCAGGCCGCGCTCACCGACGACGTGGTCCTCACCGCCCCCAAGTCCGCCTTCGGCCACCTGGTCGGCGCGGCCGGCGCCGTCGAGAGCATCATCACCCTGCTCTCGATCCGGGACGGCGTCATCCCCGCCACCCTGAACCTGGAGAACAAGTCGCCCGAGGTGAAGCTGGACGTGGTCGCCGGCGAGCCGCGCCGGACCGACCTGCGGGCCGCCATCTGCAACTCCTTCGGCTTCGGCGGTCAGAACGTGTCGGTCCTCTTCACCGCGGTCTGACACCACAGGCAGGGAGCACACCGCGGTCGCTCAGTCTCCGCCGGGGATCCGCGGGCCCGGCTTCTTCGCGTCGCCGGGGCTTTCGGGCCGGGCTTCCTTCCCCGGATGCGATTCCCGGCCGTCACGGTCCAGCTGACGGCCGGATCGCGGCGGCGTTCATAATCGGTCGCCGCGCCCGAGCCACCCGTTTTGTGAACCGGCCGCTAAAACTGCGTGACAGACACCGCCTTACCCTACAAAACAGGTGGGTTTTGTGGTTTGCTTGTTCAGCCGTCGACCTGCGGGAGAGTGAAATGTCGAGCCTCGTCGAAGTCACCAAGCCCGCTAGGCGGGACGCCGCCACCGGCCGCACCGTCGCCATCGTCGGCGGCGGCGCCACCGGTGCGCTGCTCGCCCGCGCCCTGATCCGCCGCACCCACCAGGACGTGGTGCTGATCGCCCCGGACGAGGTCGCCGGGCGGGGTGTCGCCTACGGCGCGGCCGAGCCGTGGCACATTCTGAACGCCCGGGCGGGCTCGATGACCGCCGACTTCGACGACCCGCTGGACCTGGTCCGCTGGTGCACCGCGCGGGGCCGCCCCACCCAGCCGTGCGAGTTCCTGCCGCGCTCGGTCTACGGCGACTACCTGGCCGAGCGGTTCACCGAAACGGTCCTCGAGTCGGCCGGCCGGCTGCGTCACCACCGCGCCACCGCGACCGCGCTGCACCGGGAGCACGGCGGCTACGTGATCGTGACCGATACCGGCCCGGTCCGCGCCGACCAGGTCATCCTCGCCGTCGGCAATCCGCCCGCGGCCCGGCTCCCGGGGATCGACGACGCGGCGTACTCCCATCCGCTATTCATCACCGACCCGTGGGCCCCGCGCCCGGAGCTGCCCTCCGACGCACCGATCCTGCTGATCGGTTCCGGTCTGACCGCCGTCGACGTGGCGCTCACCCTGGACGCCGCCGGCCACCGCGGCCCGATCGAGTCGATCTCCCGGCACGGCCTGCTCCCCCAGGCCCACCCGGTGAACGCCCCGGCCCAAGTCCGCCTCGACCTGCCCGCCGATCTCACCCTGCGCCGGTTGCTGCGCCAGGTCCGCGCCACGGTTGACGCCGGCGCCGACTGGATCGCCGTGGTCGACGAGTTGCGTCATCACGCCGACGAGATCTGGGACAGCTTCACCGAAGCGGACCGGGACCGTTTCCTCCGCCACGTGGTCCGCTACTGGGACATCCACCGCCACCGCATGGCCCCGCCGGTGGCCGCGAAGATCGCCGACCTGCGCCGCCGGGACCGGCTGCGTTTCACCACCGGCCGGGTCACCGCCATCAGCCCGGATCCGGCCGGCGGCCTGACCGTGACCACCACCGCCGGTCCGCGCCACTTCGCCGCGGTGATCAGCTGTACCGGACCGGGCCGCCTGCCCGGCTCCGCCACGGCGAACCCGCTGCTCGCCGCCCTGTTCCGGGGCGGCGGCATCCGCACCGCCCCGCACGGCTTGGGCGTCGACACCGACCCGGACGGCCGCGTGTACGACGCGATCGGCCGGATCCGCCCCGGCTTGTGGCTGGCCGGCCCGCTCCGCCGCGGCCGATCCTGGGAGGCGACCGCCGTCCCGGAGATCCGCGCCCAGATCAACCGCCTGGTCACCGCCCTGACTCTGCAGCCGGCCGCCCGCTAGGTGTGCTGTCCAGCCAGGCCGTGCTTGGCCGGCGTCGAAGTCGCGGCGTGACCCGGTGAGCTGGGCGGGGACGGCGACACAGCGGTCGCCTTGCGCGGCTGCTGTCGTCCGCCGAGCTGAAATCCGCCTGATCCAGATATCGGCGCAGCGCCTGCCGAAAGTCTGCTCGCGGGCGGCGGATGCTCGGCGAGCTGCGGTCGGCTGCCATGGGTGTGCTGAGCAAGCGTGCCGCTGGTGCGCCCCGGCGCGACCCGCGTTCAGAGTCCGTTCGCCCAGCGCCACCCTTGGAAGAAGCCGTACTCCCGGTTCGGGTGGAAATACGCCCACGCATGCGCCGGATCCACATACTTTCCGATCTCGGCGAACGCGGCTCGTGCCGCCTTCCTCTGTCCGGTCAGCGTGTAATACAGCGCCACCCAGTGCCGGCACGTCCCGAGCCGCCCGATGCTGGGCGTCCCGGCCCGCCACTTGGCGATGCACCGGTCCACTTCCTGCCGCACCTCCGTCCGGCGGAAGTACTTCCGGCAGTCGCGCAGCACCGCCGCCGAGCGCTTGTCCCACCCGTACTCCTGCATCGCGTACTCGAAGTGCGCGAACAGTGGCAGCAGCACCACATTCGTCCCGTCCGGCGCCGTCTCGGCCACCTCCCGCCCGATCGCGAACATCCTCTCGTGCGACCCGTACCACTTCCGGCACCGCAGGCTGAGCATGTGCAGGTGCAGATCGAAGTTGCCCGGATCGCGCCGCCTGCCCTCCTCGAACACCTCGTCGATCGCCCCGTCCCGGCCCCGCGGACCGGCATACAGCGTGCCGAGCAGTTGCACCCACGGCACCGGGTCCCCGGGAGCCGCAAGGTCGATCGCCCGCCGCACGACCTCGGCCGTCTCCTCCGACAGCCGGTGGAAATCGGCGAACTGCTGCGCCGTCGTGTGCGCCGCCGACGCCGATCCCCGGGCCTGCCGAGCCTGCTCCCTGATCCGGGCGGACAGCATCAGCGTGGCCGCCGGGTCGTCCGGGTGCGCCTCCCGCCAGGCGTCGAGCCACCGCCCGTCGGCCACGGCGAGTTCACCGAGCGACAGGATCCGCGTACCGCGCAGCTCCCAGTCGTCTCCGGCGGCGGCGATCAGCTCCCGCGCCGACTCCCACTCCCCGCGCAGCACGTCCCGCCGCGTCTCCCACAACCCCTTGTCGAGCAGGGCACGCTCGGCGTCGAACTCGGGGACCGCGGGCACGGCCCCGTCGCGAATGGTCCGGAGGAGAAGGCGGGCGGTACGGATCATCGGCGGATCATAGTGGAAACATCGATCCGCCTCGGCCCGTCGTGCCCGCCGACGCCGCGACCTCCCGCACCGCCGCCGCGACCTCCGCGGCATTCCTGCGCAGGATCGCGCCGTGGTTGCTCGGCACCTTGGCGCTCACCTCGATGTTCGGGTTCCGCACGAGCACCTGCTCCAGACTGGTGCGGATCTGCTCCTGCTCGTCCCCCTTGCTGCCGAGTGAAGTCCCGGAAGCCACCACATACCGCACCGGCACGGTGATCCCGTCCAGCACCGGACCGAGCTCCGCGACCCGGGACAGCCGGCCCAGCTCGATGTTGCTCTCCGCCTGCTGCTCCGCCGACATCCGCGGCAACAGCCCGAACGGCCGCAGCACCGGCGCGCACCGGTTGATCCGCCGGAACAGCTTCCGGATCCGCTGCTCGACCGCGTCGTCCAGCCAGTCGTACGGAAAAGCGCCGTCCACCAGTACCAGCCCGGACGTCCGCTCCGGGTGCAGACTCGCCCAGTGCGCGGCCACCACCGCACCGTAGGACCAGGCCACCAGCAGCGGCCGCGCCACCCCGCGCGCGGTCATCACCGCGTCGAGGCCCCGCAGCCATGCCGCGAACGAGTAGTCCCCGGACCGCTCCGACCTCCCGCGGGCGCGTTCGTCGTAGGTGATGTGCCGCCACTGCGGGCCCAGCTCGCGCACCACCCGCCGCCAGTAGGGCTGGGTGGAGAACTGCCCGTTCACATAGACCACCGGCCGCCCGGCGCCACCGGTGTCGGTCACCGCCAGCCTCGTGTCGTCCACCGCCACCATGCCGGACCACTTCGCCACCGTCGCGGACATCGCGCACCTCCCGCATCGCCATCATCGGAGTGACGGTCACCCCGTCACACCGCGAATCTCCCCGACGCCTCTGACACGCGACCGTCACCGCTCTGACACCCCTCCCGGAAGACACTTCCCGGACAGGGTGGATCACCGGACCATCACTTCGCGCGCCGAGACCTTTTCCGCGGCGCGGATGCCGCGATGTGGCACTGTCCTCGCATGAGAATCGAGGCACCGAGTACCGCCCTGATCGCCATCGACCTGATGCCGCGCATCGTGTCGCAGAACATGGGCCCGCACTCCGGCGCCGACGTGGTCGCGCGGTCGCTCGCCCTGGCCGACGCGGTACGAGCGGCCGGCGGACTGGTCGTCCCGGTCCGCGTCGAGCGCCCCGGCGTCGCCGAACAGCCGCCCGGCAGCGGCCTCGTCCCCGAGTTCACCCCTCGCCCCGGCGACCTCGAGATCGTCAAGCGCACCATCGGCGCCTTCCCCGGCACCGGCCTCGAGCAAGCGCTCCGCGACCGCCGCATCACCACGATCATCCTGACCGGAATCGCCACCACGATGGGCGTCGAATCCACTGCCCGGACCGCCGCCGATCTGGGCTTCGACCTCATCTTCGCCGCCGACGCGATGTCCGGCATGACCGAGACGGAGCACCACCACGCGCTCACGGTCACGCTTCCCCGCTTCGGCGAGATCCGTACCACCGCGGAAATCCTCGCCCGGCTCGGATGACCCCCGACACGCCGGCCCCGACGTGGTCCCGGCAGGCGACGCGCCGCGCCACCGCCACCGATCAAAACCACGCCTGCGTACGGGCGGAGCCCACCGCCGCGCCTCACCCCCGACCCCGGACACCTGCCGACAGCTCGACCCCGTGCCGACCCGGGCGCACCGCCGAGACAGCTCCGCCAGGTCACCGGCGCTGTCGGACCGCGCGACCGTCGGGGCGGCGCCGGCAGGTTTTTGTCGTACCCCCGGAGCAGGATGACGGAGTCGGTGAGGACAGGGAGGTTCGACCATGGCACTGCGGGTGGATCTGACGTTCGACTGTGTGCGGGCGCAGGAGTTGGCCGAGTTCTGGAAGGCGGCTCTCGGCTATGCGGACGAGCCGCCCCCGCCCCCGTTTCGGACCCGCGAGGAGTGGGTGGCCTCCTTCGGGGAGCCCGCGGAGGACGCGGGCGGCGGCGCCTGGCTGCACGATCCGGAGGGGCTCGGCCCGAGGCTCTGTTTCCTGGAGGTGCCCGAGCCGAAGGTCGCGAAAAACCGGCTGCACATCGACGTCCGCGTCGGTAGGTACGGCGACCCCTGGCCACGCATCCTGGCCAAGGTCGAGGACCTCCGGGCGATCGGCGGGCGCGTGGTGACCACATTCGACGGCCACCATGTGACGATGGCCGATCCGGAGGGCAACGAGTTCTGCGTGGCCGCCTAAACACGGGGTTCCCGCGCCGTCCGCATCCCGACGTGCCGGCGTTCCGGGCGACCACCAGACGGCGTGAACGGCCCAGACCAACTGACACCCGGCCCCGACTACGGAGGTGACCGAAAGACGACTCAGATCGGACTTTTGAACCGCCTGAGCCACCGGCCCCGCGAGTCAGCGGCGTGCACTCACGACGAAGCGCCGCCGTCCCGAGGATCGGCGGCGTGCACCCACGGAAGCGCCGCCGACCACGCGAGTCAGCAGCGTGCGCGCATGGCAGGACGGCGCGCGCCAGCAGCATGCACGACCCTGTGAAGTGTGACGGGCATGGCGCGCCACCGACACGCAGCACGGCGAGGCGCCGTGCATGCATACACGGCGCAGCAACGCCCGGCGGGCGTGGCAGCACAACGCGGGCGGGCGAGGGGGTGCCGGCGGGCGCGCCAGCAGCGGCCACAGCGGCGCCGGGCGGCAGCCGCGGCGGCGCCGGGCGGCGGGTCAGCGGCGCCGGGCGGCGGGTCAGCGGCGCCGGGCGGCGGGTCAGCGGCGCCGGGCGGCAGTCAGCGGCGCCGGGCGGCGGCCGCGGTGGCGCCGGGCGGCGGGTCAGCGGCGCCCGGCGTCGTCCACAGCGGCACGGGGCGGCGGGTCAGCGGGGCGGCGGCCGCAGCAGCGCGGGGCGGCGGGTCAGCGGCGGGCGTGCAGGGCGGGGCGGCGTTGGCGGGCGAGGAAGAGCAGGCCGCCGCCGGCTACGAGCAGGCCGAGGCCGATCAGGAAGGCCAGCGCCGCGGAGCGGCCGGTGATCGGGAAGGTGCCGCCGGGACGGGCCGGGGTGCCCGGTTGAGCGACGTGGGTCGGGGCCGGAGTCGCGTGCCCGGTGCCGGGCGAGCGGGACGGCGACGGTGACGGGGTCGGTTTGCGGGCCGGCACGGCCACCGTGGAGGGTGCGTCCGCGGTGACGTTGTCCGCGTGCGGGTCGAGCAGGTCGCCGGCGATGTGCGCCTGCGGGGTTCTTTTGCCGGCGGCGATCTGCGCCGCCGTGAGGTGGTACCTGCCGGAGGTGCAGGTTACCGACGCGCCCGGCGGGATCTGGGTGGTGGGGCAGGTGACCGGGTCGGGCAGGCCGGTCACCCGGACATTGATCAGGGTGACGTTGCCGCTGTTCGTGACCAGGACGGTGGAGACCACGTCGTCGCCGGGGCCGAGGCGGCCGTCGCCGTCGTTGTCGGTCCAGACGGCGTTCTGGATGCCGGTCAGTTTCGGGGCCGGCGCGGTCAGCGGCACCGACGTCGACGACCTGTTGGAGGTCACCGTGCGGCCGGCGCCGGGCACGATGCCGTCGGCGTACGCGATGTCGCTGATCGCCGTGGCCGCGTCGATGTCCGCCTGGGTCACCCGGTACAGGTCGGCGGCCACGCAGTCGGTACCGGCGCCGGGGGCGAGGACCCGGTGGCGCAACTGATCTTCGGGGCGCGGGCGTGGACGACGCTGAGCGAGCCGACCGTCACGTTGCCCCGGTTGTAGACCTTGTAGGTGTAGCGCAGCAGGTCGCCCGCGGTGACCCCGGTGTCGACCTCCTCGGCTTCGACCATGTCGGCCTGGGCGGTGACCCGGGTCGTCATCGCGATCTCCAGCCGGGGGTCGGCCGCCACCACCGCCACCGTGCCGTCGACCGGCCCGAACCGGTGCGGGCCGTCCGGGGCGGTCCCGGTCACCGTGACCACCGCGCCGAGTGCCTTGCCGGCGTCCACCTCCTCCTGGGTCACCGTGTGCCCCCGGTCGGAGGTGCAGGTCATGGTTTCGCGGACGGTGAGCCGGTCCTGCGGGCAGGTGATCGTGCCGGTGCCGGTGGCCGCGATCGCGGTGAACGTCTGGTTGCCGTTGTTCACCACCTGGAAGGTCCATGTCAGCCCGTCGCCGACGCCGGCCGCGTCCCGGTGTGCCGCCGGGCTGACCGTGCCGACGACACGGACGTCGAGGGAGGGGACGCCGCGGGTGACCGCCAGCCAGGTGCCGGCCGTCCCGTAGGTCTGGACCGCACCGGTCCCGGCCTGCCCGCGCAGGGTGGCGACGCTGGTCAACGGTTCACCCCGGTCGATGTCGGACTGCAGCACCGTGTAGGTGGGCGTGGTGCACGTCATCGACGCGGCGGGCCGCAGGCTGGTGCCCGGACAGGTCGCCGTCCCGGCCCGGTCGTCGCTGACCGTGATGTTCCGCATGGTCAGGGTGCCGGTGTTGCGGACGGTGAAGTCGACGGCGAACCGGTCACCGGCCTCGACGGCGGCCTGGTGGCCGGCGGGCAGCACCCGCAGCGCCGCGGTGGCCAGGGCGGCGGCCGCGTTGCCGCTGCCGACCGGCACGCCGGCAGTGGCCGTGTCGTACGTGCCGGGGACCGGGACGCCGGGGGCGCGGGCCTGCACCCGGGCGGTGCCGCTCAGCGGGGCCGCCGCGTCGTAGTCGTCCTGGGTGACGATGTACGACGGCCCGCCCGTGCAGCTCATCGTGGTGTTCACCGGCAGGGGCACGTTGGGGCAGGTGCCGGGCCCGGTCAGGGTGTCGGTGATCGCCACCCCGTGCATGGTGACGTTGCCGCCGTTGTGCACCTGGTAGGTGAAGTACACCTGGTCGCCGGTCTGCGCGGCGGCGGCGTGCCCGGCCGGTGTCACGTGCGGGATGCTGGTCAGGGTGAGTGCGGGCGCGGCCGCGACGACCGGCACCGGCGCGTTGCTCTCGGCGCTGGCCGGCATGTGCCCGGGTGCGACGCTGAGGGCGTCGACGATCGCGTCGTTGCGGATCGGCACGCCGGCGTCGATGTCGGCCTGCCCGACGGTGTACGACGTCGACGACGAGTGGCAGCCCATGGTGGCCCCGGCCGGCAGCACCGTTGCGGGGCAGGTGACGGTGGCCGCTTTGGCGTCGGTCACGCCGAGGTTGTCCAGTTTGACGTTGCCGAGGTTGTCGACCGTGTAGTCGTAGCCGATGGTGTCGCCGAGCCGGACCGGTCCGGCGGTGCTGGCCGCCACGGTGATCCGCAGCGCCGGCACGGCGGCGGCCACCTGCACGCCGCCGGCCGGTGAGGTGAAGGTGACCGTGCTGCCGCCGCCGGCCGGCACGGTGGTGACGGTCGCGACGTTGGTGACCGCCACCCCGGCGTCGACGTCGGCCTGCACCACCGTGTACCCGGGGCTGGCGGTGCAGGTCATCGAGTCACCGATGGCGAGTGTCGGGTGCGGGCAGGTCACCGTGTCACCTTTGGTGTCGGCGACCGCGATGCTGTCCATCTGCACGTTGCCGTTGTTGGTCACGGTGTAGCCGTAGGTGATCAGGTCGCCGGCCGCGGCGGCGTTCTGCCGGGTCGGGTCGCTGACCGTGGAGGACAGCAGGACGGACAGCGAGGGTTGCGGCACGGCGACCGCGACGCTGCTGCTCAATGCGGCGTACGTGGTCGGCAGCACCGCCGCGGTGTTCTGCGCCTGGACGCTCAGCGCGTCGGTCAACGGCACGTTCGCGACCACGTCCGCCGGAGGCCGCGGTGGCGCCGGTCCCGGCCCGGACCCGCACGGTGCGGGCCACCGAATCGTATTCGCCGGTGTCGCCGTCCGCGTTGTCGCTGATCGCGGTACTGGCGGAACCGGTGATCGAGCGGATCGAGCCGGGCACGAACGTGGTGCCGGCCGGCAGCGTGTCGCTGAGCACGGAGAATTTCGCCGGGTTGCCGCCGCGGTTGTCCGCGTTGACCGTGTAGGTGAGCACGTCGCCGACGTTGGCCGTGGCCGCGCTGACCGAGGTGGTGGTGAGCAGGCAGGCCGCGGTGCCGAACGAGATGCCGTCCAGGAAGTTGCCGTAGGTGGGCTTGTTCTGCGCGGCCGACACCGACTCGAAGGCGAACCGGGTGGTCGTCTGGCCGGCCGGGACGGTGTAGTTCATCGACCAGGTGCCCCACGCGGTGGCCACGTCGGAGAGCGTCGAGCCCTGCTGCACCAGGGCGCCGCCGGCCGGGCCGATCCTGACGGCCATCACGTCGGTGCCGAGCCGGCCGCGGTGCCGCAGCTCCCAGCGCAGCGTCTGCCCGGGCGTGGTGGCGACATCCTGGTACAGCGTGGAGACGTAGTTCGCGTTCAGCTCGACGAACTGCACCCCGGTCGCGGCGTTGAAGCCCTGCCGGACCTCGTGCCACAACTCGAAGACGTGGTCCGGCGCGGTGGTCTTCCAGCCCGGCATGTCCGGACCCTCGTTGATCAGCGACATCGAGTTCGCCGCGATCGCCGGGGACTCGAAGTCGCCGTTGATCAGCGTGACGCCGGGCGCGCAGGTGGTCTGCGCCGCCCGGGCCGGGCGCGGCCGGGCGGCGGGCACCGTCAGACCGCACAGGATCAGCAGGAGCAGCACCGTGAGGCGGCGCGGACAGCGTCGTAGGACCACGAGGCCCTAACCTAATGCCGCAATCTGGGCTTTATTCGTGTTTCTCCGTAATCATCCTATCTTTACCACACGTGCCCATTCCGGCGGCCATTGGGTGAGCGGCTCGCGGCGCCGGAACAGCCCGATCACCGTGCGGCACGGCGGCTGCCGGCTCGGCCACGGCGTCCAGCCGTCGGTCAGCGCCACGATCACGTCCGGCCGGGTCCGCAGCGCCTGGCGGAACCCCTCCCGCAGATCGGTCCCGCCACCGCCGATCAGGGGAATCCCCTCGGCCCGGCACAGTGGATGCGCCACCCCGGCCGCCGCGTCGCACGCCACCACACTGACCAGACCGCGGCGTCCGCCGACCGCCCGCCCGATCGCGGCGACCTCGAGCAGGGCGGTGCCGAGTTCCTCGTCGCTCACCGACCCCGACGTGTCGATCACCACGCACACCTTCGGGGGGCTGCGACGCAGGGCGGGCAGGATCACTCGCGGCAGGCTCGCCGCCCTCCGGGCCGGTTTGCCGTACGCGTAGTCCTCCCCCGCCCCGCGCGCCCCCGCCGCCGCGCGCACCGCCGCCCCGAGCAGCTCCCGCCACGGCTGCGGCGGATGGAACGCCTCCTGCGCCCAGCGCCGCCAGCCGTCCGGCACGTTCCCGGGCGCCCCGCTGATCGACTGGGCCACCCGGAACCGGACCGCGTCGCGCTCCTGATCGGTGAGTCCATGCGCACCGTCCGGGCCGAGATCCCACTCCCGCTCCGCGCCGTCCGCCCCGCTGCCGCAATCGAACCAGGTGTACGCGTCGGTATGCCGGCCCAGCCGGAACTGCCCCAGATAGTCCTCCATCAACAGCCCCGGCGGCAGCCGCAGATCGACCGGACGGACGGCCCCGGGCGGGCACGGCAGCCCGTCCCCGTACACGTCGTCGTTGATCTCGCAGTCGGCGGCGAGGTTCATCCGCAGCCGCTCCCCCGGCCCGCGCAGATCGCGCTCGCGGGCATAGCGGTCGCCGCGGCCATGGTGGTCGCGCAGCAGGTGCGACACCTCGTGCACCCAGACCGAGGCGAGCTCCGCCAGCGGGGTCCGCGCCACGAACGCCGGCGAGACGTAGCACCGCCAGAACCGGTCGACCGCCATCGTCGGCGTACGCGGTGACTCGACCACGGTCAGCGCGAACAGCGCGGAAGCCAGGTAGGGGCGGGCCCGCACGGCGAACAGCCGCGCCGCGTACAACTTCTCGGTGTCCGCTTCCGATAGCCTCATCGGCCCGCCAGCCGTGCCACGCCGACGGCACCGGCCAGCTGTTCGATGCCGGCCGGCAGCGGCCAGTCGTCACGGCGCAGCTCGGCCAGGTTTCCGGCGGGCACCACCAGCAGGTCCGGCGCACCCGTCGCCAGAGCCTTGACCAGCACCGCCCAGGCGGCATCCCACCGGTCCCGGTCCGGGTTGCGCCGGACCGCCTCGACCACCCCGTCGAGGACGGCCTGCCGCAGATCCCCGCGTTCGGGCAGCACGGCCCCCACCGGATCGGCGAGCAGCGCCTCCGGGTCGGGCAGGTCCATCCGGTCCAGGGTGGCCAGCAACTCCAGGCCCGGCCCGTCCCCCACGACCCCGCGGACCAGCATCGACAGCACCTCCCGCGAGGTACCGGCGGCCATCCCGAACGCGATCAGCCGCACCGCCATGTCCCAGGTCCGCGGCGACGGCCACGCACCGCCGCGCTTCGACTCCGACTGCGGAATCTGATGCACCAGCTTCGGTCGCACGGTAAGCAGGTCGGTCACCGCTTTTCGGGCGTACGTCACGGCTTGCGCCAGCCGCGCCCGGTCGAGCCGGGGCAGCGCCGCCCGCGGCCACGTCCCGCCCAGGCCGCGCACCACCACCTCGTGGTCGAACGTCCACTGCAGGTGCACGAACCGGTTCGCCAGCGGCGCGCTCAACTCCCACCCGTCCGCGGCCGATCCGCGCGGATTCGCGGCGGCCACGATCCGCACCCCCGGCGGCAGGGTGAGCGCGCCCACCCGGCGTTCCAGCACCAGCCGCAGCAGGGCCGCCTGCACGGCCGGCGGCGCGGTCGACAACTCGTCGAGAAAGAGCAGGCCACGGCCGCTGTTCGCGAGCCGGACCGCCCAGTCGGGCGGCGCCATCGGTACCCCCTGGGTGGCCGGGTCGGCGCCGATCACCGGCAGCCCGGAGAAGTCGGTCGGCTCGTGCACGCTCGCGATCACCGTGGTCAGCGGCAGGTCGAGGGAGGCGGCGAGCTGGTGGAGCGCGGCGGTCTTGCCGATCCCGGGTTCGCCCCAGAGCAGCACCGGCAGATCGGCGGCGACCGCCAGGGTGAGCGCCTCCAACTGGATGTCCGGACGCGGCTCGGTGGTCGTGTCGGCCAGCAGGCCGATCAGTTCAGCGGCGATGTCGAGAGTCATGTAGTCAGTCACCTCAGGGGTCGTTGGGGGGCCTCCGCTCGCGGAGTTTCCGGTTCGGTTCGTCGTGGCCACGTTTCTTGTCTTCGTGGCCGCCGTGCTGTTCTTGCCTGTGTGCCCGCGTTGCTGTTCTTCTTCGCGGGCGCGCCGCCGTCCTTCTTCGCGGGCGCGCCGCCGTCCTTCTTCGCGGGCGCGCCGCCGTCCTTCTTCGCGGGCGTGCCGCCGTCCTTCTTCGCGGCCGCGTAGCTGTCCTTCTTCGCGGCCGTGTTGCGTTCGATGCGCTTCCTGCGGCGGGCGCGCGGCAGGGGGTCGTCCGGTGGCGGGCAGCGGCCGGCCAGACCGGAGCGGTACAGGCCGTAGGTGACGTACCGCTGTCCGGCACGCTCCAGCTCGTCACGCAGCGGTCCGTCGCGCAGCACCGCAGCCGGGCCGAGCAGGCACTCCACCGCCCGCATCGCGCCGGCCAGATTGCCGTGATCGAGGCGGGCCCGGATGTCGTCGAGATCCTCCGGGTGCCGGATCGCGTCGTCGATCACCCGCAGGCAGGGCAGCGGCGGGCCGCCGAACGCCACCAGGATCTCCTCCCGGCGCAGCTCATCCGGATGGTGATCGATCGCGGACAGCACGCCGTCGACGAGCTCGATGCGATGCCGTTGCCCGCGGCAGTCGACCAACCGCGGACCGGAATCCCCGGCAGCCACCGCCCGAACATGACTGCCCGGCGCCAGCGACTCGGCGACCAGAGGATGCAGGTGACCGGGTTCGATCAGGCCGGCACGCAGCAGTTCCAGATCGGGTGGCACCCGGGTGGCGGCGTCGGGCAGCAGCAGACCACCACCGCCGGCCGATGCACCGGCGGCCGGCAACAGTTGACGGATGTCGCGCGCGTGAAGACGTACCAAAACTGCTTCGTCGGCCGGGGCGACCGCCTGCCTAAAGTGGCCGGGCGGCGCTTCCGTCGCCGCGGACCATGCCTGGCCGGCCACCCCGAAGGACGATGCCTCCGCCGCCGCGGACCATGCCTGGCCGGCCACCCCGAAGGACGACGCCTCCGCCGCGGCGGACCGTGCGTAGGCCGCTTCAGCGCGGCGCAGAATGTCCGCCTCCGCCTGCCAACGGTGCATCGCCAAGCCGTCCGGGTCACCCGGCCAGGTGGCCGCGCCGCAACGTTCGTGCAGCTCAGCGGCGTGACGGGCATCCCAGAGGTGCCGGTGCAGGTCGAGGCGGAACCGGCGGTGCGGCCGCGGGTGCGGATGCACCCGGGAATCGTCGCCGCGAGCCTCGTCGCCGGTGCCGCCCCACAGCGAAAGCGTCAGCCGCTGGTCGGCGTCGGCCCAGGCCGGAGCGGTGCGGGCGACCAGCACCAGCCGCGGGCCGTAACGAGCCAGCGCGACGGTGAGGCCGGGCCGGAGCAGCCCGGACTCGACCCGCGGGAAATGCCAGCGCAGCAGGTCCGGTGCGAGATGCCTGAGGTCGGCGCGGATCCCGGCGGCCAGCTCACGACCGTGCCGGCGGGCCACGGCCCGCAGGTCCAGGTTCACCTCGACCCGGGCCGCGGCGCAGGCACCGAGCCAGTCACCGACAAGGCGGCGGGCGGTAGCGGTTTCGATCATCGACGGCGGGACAGCGAACTCGCGCACGCGCCGCCAGGCAAGGAGACGGGGAAGCCCGTCCACGACAGGGTGCATCAGCACTCACTCGGCGTGGACATGGCCCCCTCTCCGGAAGAGGAGGTCTTCATCGCCGGGGAGCATACACCCTCCGGGCAGACCCCGGCGACCCCGTTTCCTGTACTACCGTCGGGCGCGTGCTTCCCGCCCAGACAGACCGCCCGCGGCTCCGGGTCGTCATCGGACACGCGCCCGACGGCAGTCCCGTCCACCTCGACCTGCGCGAAGCCGTCGACGGCGGTGTGGGGCCGCACGGCCTGATCACCGGGAGCCTCAGCGGGGCTCTGCTGAGATCGGTGCTGCTGGGGTTGGCCACCGCGCACACCCCGGACGAGGCGTCGTTCGTCCTGGTGGACGCGACCACCGACGGCACGCTCGCCGAGTTGGAACGGCTGCCGCACACCGAAGTGCTGCTCGACGCACGCCCGTTCGCCCACTCCGCCACACCAACCACCGCCACGCCGAGCACAACCGCACCGCCCGCGACCGCCGCACCGCCCGCCGCACCGCCCGCCGCACCGCCCGCGACCGCCGCACCGCCCGCCGCACCGCCCGCGACCGCCGCACCGCCCGCCGCACCGCCCGTGACCGCCGCACCGCCCGCCGCACCGCCCGCGACCGCCACACCGCCCGCCGCACCGCCCGCGACCGCCGCACCGCCCGCCGCACCGCCCGTGACCTCACCGTTCGCGGCGGTGCCGATCGCACCGCCGGCCGCACCGCCCGCCACCGCACCGCTCGCGGCGGTGCCGACCGCCGCTTCCCCACCTGCCACCGCATTCGCCGCCGCGGCGCCCGGGGGCGGGTCGCTTCTTCCGGGCGGGAGCGGGTTGTCGCTGCTGCCGCGGCTGGTCGAGGTGCTGGAAGGCGAACTCGCCCGGCGGAAACGGATGCTGGTGGCGGCCGGGTGCCGGAGTCACAGCGAATATCTGCGGCAGGTCGGCGGCCGGGTGCCGATGCCGGCGCTGATCGTGGTGTGCCATGGATTCGCCGCGCTGTTCGCGGCGAGCCCGGCCCTGCTCGAGGTGATCCGGCAGATCGGCTGGCTCGGGCGGGCCCGCGGGATCCACCTGGTGCTGGCCGATTCCGGCACTGAGACGCCGCAAACGTATGAACTGGACGGTTACCTCTCCTACCGGATCACCCCCGGGCTGCTGCGGATCGGCACCGATCAGCGGATCCCCTTCCAGCCGCCCGCCCACGCCGCGGTCACGATCGACCACGCGGCGCCGGGGCCGGCCCACCCGATCTGGCTTCCGCCGCTCGGCCCGGCACCCGCGCTGGACGAACTGGGCGGTGCCGTCGTGTCCGATCCTGATCACGGCTTGCGCTTCGCCGACGAGACCCTGCGCGGGGCGCTGCAGGTACCGATCGGGATCCTCGACAAACCACGGGAACAGGCGAGGGACATCATCTGGCTCCCGGTCGCCGGGCACGTCGCGGTCGTCGGTGGCCCGGGCAGCGGCAAGACCACGATCCTGCGTACGTTGACAGCTTCGCTCGCGTTGTCCCACACGGCGCCCGAGGTGCGCGTACTGGCGCCGGAAGCTCTTGACTGTCGCCGGATCTCCCTGGTGAGGGACATCCGGGACGATCTGAAGCGGGAGCTGTACGCGCGCCTGGACGACCCGCACGGAGACACGGTGCTGCTGATCGACGGGTGGGCGGAGTTCTGGGACGAGCATCCGAACTGGCACGACCTGCTGGTGGAGATCGCCCGCAAAGGCGCCGGGCGCGGTGTCCACCTGGTGGCCACGGCGTCGCGCTGGACCGAGTTCCCGCCCGCCGTCACCGATCATTTCGGGTCACGCCTGGAGCTCCGCCTCGACGACCCGGCGGCGTCCGCCGTGCACCCCGCCGGCGCTGCGACCGTGCCGCCCGCCCGCCCGGGCCGCGGCATCATCCCGGCACCCGGCGGCTACCTGCACTTCCAGGCCGCCCGCCCGGTGCTGAGCAGAAGCCACGGGCCGGCCATCCACCCGGCCACGGCCGCCACGCGCCCGAAGCCGACCCCGACCGACGCGCACCCCGGCCCACCCACCCGACCGGTCCCGGCCAACATGGACCCCGGACTGCCCACCCAATCCACCCCGACCGACGCGCACCCCGGGCTGCCCACCCAACCCACCCCGACCGACGCGCACCCCGGTGCGCCGACCCGGCCGGCCCCGGCTGCCGGGCATCCTGGGCTGGCGGTGGGCACGGAGGTGGATCTGCTGGTCGCGCTGGCCACCGATCACTGCGCGGAATGCGGCTTCACCCATGCGACCGTAGCTCCCGCCGCGCTGCCCGGGCGGCTGCGGGCGGCCGGCTCGCTGTTCGCCGCGGCGCTGCTGCAGGCCGGTGACCTGCGGCTGCGGCCCGCGCCGGCGGTGTGGTCACCGCTGGAATACACCTGTCACGTCCGGGACGTGCTCCGTGTGCAGCGGGAGCGCCTGGCCTTGGCGCTCGCCGAGGACGAGCCGGTCTTCGCGCCGATGGGCCGCGACGAGCGGGCCACCCTGGACGCCTACAACACCCAGGACCCCCACACCGTCCTGTCCGAATTGGATCAGGCCGCCGCAGCCCTGGCCGATGCTTTCGCCGCGTTGGCACCGGAGGAGTTGAGACGCTCCGCGACATACAGCTGGCCGGAGCCCGCCACCCGCAGCATGCTGTGGGTGGGCCGGCACACGGTCCACGAGATCGTCCACCACCTTCTCGACATCTCCCGATCCGCCGCCTGAACCCGGACCAGCCCGGAACGATCCCACCCGGCCGGCGCCCTCACGGACGGACCGGCCACCGGCCGGCCCCGCCCCCGACAGACCCGCCACCGGTCGGCCCCGTCCCCGACAGACCCGCCACCGGCCGGCCCCGCCCCCGACAGACCCGCCACCGGCCGGCGCCGTCCCGGACAGACCCGCCACCGGCCGGCCCCGCCCCCGACAGACCCGCCACCGGCCGGCGCCACACCGCTGCCTGTCGGCCGGATCGATGTGAGGTCCGATTTCCGCCGGAAATGCTGCCGGTGCGGTCGCACGATGGGCGGCATGGAATTCAAGGTGCACGCGTTGCCGCTCGATGTGTTGAAGCGGGCGCGCCAGGACAGTGTGGGCGGGCAACCGGAAGTCGTGCGGATCGTCGCGGGGGGCGGCGAACCGCTGCGTTGCTGCCTCCGCGATGCACTGGCCGGCGAAGTGTTGGTGTTGTTCCCCTACGCGCCGCCGATCCCGCCGAGCCCGTACCGGGAGGCCGGGGCGGTCTTCGCCCACGCCGCCGGGTGCACCGGGCCCGCGGGTGACGGCTATCCCCACGGCTGGCGGGGGCGGCCACAGGTGCTGCGAGCCTACGATCCGCGTGGCTGGATTCATCCGAACACCCGGGTGCACGACGGGACCGACCCGGAGGGCGTGCTCGCCGAGATGTTCGCCGACCCGGACGTCGTCCAGGTGCACAGCCGGAACGTCGCCTACGGCTGCTTCATGTTCGCCATCACCCGCGCCGCGACCTGAGGCGAACTTTCACGAGCCGCCGACAGACGGGAGCTGAACCCGGCTCGCGGCGACGGGTTCCGTGACCGGACCGGACCGACGTGCCGGCCGGCGCGGGGGTGCGGACCCGGCGGTGGCCCCGCAGCCGGCCGATCCGGCGGACCTCTCCCTGTCCATTCCGGATCCCAGTCCGATCCCGAACGGGCGACTGTTTATCGCGCGACAAGATGACTGATGACTATAGTCGGTTCATGGGGAGACACCTGATGGGCGCCGGCGAGATCGCCAAGCGGCTGGGGCTCAGCCGGCAGCGTGTGCAGCAGCTCGCCGAGCGGGATGACTTCCCGTCGCCCTTCGACGAGCTGGCGATGGGCCGGGTCTGGCTGATCCCCGACATCGAGGCGTGGATCCGGCAGCAGCGGACCGGAGCGCCGCCGCCCGACCGGTGAGTGACGCCGATCCTGTGGGTGGTTAACTGGCGGGCATGGGGCTGTTCACGGTGGCGGAGGCGCGCGCGGAACTGGCCCGGCTGCGGCCCGTCCTCGACGAGATCGTCACGCTGCGGGCCGACATGGTGGAGCTGTCCGCCGCGCTGGTGCCGGGTGGTGAGCCGACCACGCTGGGCGGCCTGCCCGAGCGCAAGGCGGCCGAGGCCCGCCTCAACGAGCTGATGACCACGATCCAGGAGTCGGGCGCCGAGCTGAAGGGCGTCGCTCCCCTGCTCCTGGACTTCTCCGCCGACCTCGACGGGAGCCCGGTCCTGCTCTGCTGGCTGGAGGGCGACACCGACCTCGCCTGGTATCACCGCCCCGACCTGGGCATTGCCGGCCGCCGCCCGCTGCCCCCCGACGCCGCCTGACACCCGACCGCCGCATACTGCGAGCCGACGCCGCCCGACACTCACTGCGAGCCGACGCCGCCCGACACCCGACCGCCACACATTGCGAGCCGACGCCGCCCGACACCCGACCGCTGCCGGAGCCTCCGGGCCGCCCGGGCGAGGGCGGTCGGCAGCCGCCCGCGGCCGCAGGCATCGCAGGTCACCGACCGCCGCTAACGTCTCGCCGCCGTGATCCCCACCGGGCCCGGCTGCGTGTCGCAGCCCGTCGGATCGGCGGCGCGGACCGTGTCGCGGCCGGCGGCCTTGGCGGCGTACAGGGCGGTGTCGGCGCGCCCCAGCAGGCGTTCGCAGGACTCGGCGCCGTCCCACACCGCGTACCCGATGCTGCAGGTTTCCGTGCCGGGCGTCGACTCGCGCAGCCGGTCCAGGATCGCCGCCGCCTCCTGCGCGGTACTGTCCGGGAGGGCGACGACGAATTCCTCACCGCCCCAGCGGGCGATCAGATCGCCGGACCGCAGCTGGGCGCGGAAGGCCGACGCGGTCGCGATCAGCAGTTCGTCACCGGCGAGATGACCGTACGTGTCATTGAACCGCTTGAAATGGTCGAGGTCGGCGATCGCCACGGTGAGCGGGCGTCCGTCCGTGCGGGCGGCGACGAGAAGTTCGGCGAAACCCGCCTGCCAGGCGCGCCGGTTCGACAGGCCGGTCAGCATGTCGGTGTACGCCATCCGTTCCAGCCGGCCGAGCAGCCCTTCGTGTTCCAGGGCGAGGGCGGTCTCGTCGGCGAGCAGGGCGACCGCCCGGGCCCGCAGGTCGCTGACCGAGGAGATCCGGGCCTGCCAGCTCACCACGAGCAGCGCGACCACCCGGTCGTCGGCGATCACCGGCTGCCACATCATCGAGCTGGCGTCGACGAGCCGCAGCAGGGCCGCCGACACCCGCGGGTCCTTGCCGGGGTCGGCGAGGAAGACCGGCTGCCCATCCCGGTAGACGGCGGCGATCATGGAGGTGCCGTCCATCGGCACCCGGGTGCCGATCACCGGGACGCCGACCCCGCCGGTGGCGACCAGGTCGGTGCCGTCGGGTTCGAGCATGGTGACCGAGTCGGCCTCGGCGAGTTCCCGGACCGCTTCGATGATGGTGCCGCGGGCGTCCTGCCGGGTGCGGATCCGCCGGGAGGCCACGGACACCGCGGCCAGCAGCCGATCGGATTCCCGCAGGGCGCGTTCGGCGAGGTGCCGGTCGGTGACGTCGTGCAGGTGAAGCAGCATCCAGCGCCGCTTGTCGCTGCGGTCCGGCGCCCCGGTGCGGCCCACCGTCAGCCACACCCAGCGCACCGACCCGTCCGGCCGCACGAACCGCATCGACCGCCCCGCCGCACTCTCCTGCCCGCCGTCGACGGCAACGCCGGCGCCGGCGGCAGCCGAGGCCGGGTGCCCGCCGTCGCCCGGCTCCGGCGCGACGGGCCCCTCCCCGTCCGGGGTGAGGTAGGCGTGGGCGCTGGCACCGACGAGTTCGCTCGCGGGCTGCCCGACCAGGTCGCAGAACGCCGGGTTGACCGCGACCAGCATCCCGTGCTCGTCGGCGACGGCCACTCCGGCCGGCGAGGCCTGGAACAGGCTCTCGAAGCGTGCGAGGACCACCGCGAGCTGGTCCCGTGCCGATTTCAGGTCCCGCTGGCGACGCCGCAGCGCCTCGTGCAGGATCGCGCCGAGCACCACCGCCACCAGCAGCTGCCCGCCGTAGAAGCCGAGCTCCGGCGTCCGCAGCCCGTGCTGCAGCATGACGACCGCGGCCCAGCCGACGCACCCGAGCAGGGCGGCGCGCATCGCGATCCGCCGGTCCGGCACCGCGCCGCCCACCCCGACGAGGGTGAGCAGCAGCGTCGTCGTGTGATGGAGCTCTCCGGTCACCGCGACCTGCGCCACGGCGTCGATCATCGGAAGATACGCCAGTTTCTCCCAGGCGCGCCCAGGCCGGCCGAAACCCCGCCGGACCGCGCCGAGCGTCGCCGCCGCGAACAGCAGCACGGCGGTCGCCGCGGCCAGCCCGCTCAGCACCACCCGGGCGACCCCGCTGAGCAGCATCAGGTTGGCCACGGTCAACGCCACGTAGTACGTCGCGAGAGCCCCGCGCCGCCACCGTGCCGCCGGGGCGTCGTCGGGTTGCCCCGACCCCCGGCGAGCCGTCCCGCCGCCCAGACGATCGTGGTGCCGGTCAGCCTTCACGGTTTCCTCCCCTGCCGCCCAGCCTTGTCGGTCAGCCGGGACCGAAGCTGAGAGAACAGCGCCCCACCACGGCACCGCCGCACCTCCCGGAAGGCCGCGACCGCCCGGCCCGGACCGCCGCAGCGCCCCGGGCCGGGCGGGGATCACACGCCGAGCAGATCGGCCACGGCCTCAGCCGCCACCGGGAAGGCGGCCAGCAACGGATCCGGCCCGGCGACCACCAGCGGATCCGACCCGGCGACCGGCAACGGATACGACCCGGCGGCCGCCAGCGGATCGGGCCCTCCGGCCGGCTCCGGGAACGCGGCCCAGGACGCCGGCACCCCCAGGAGCCCGGCTACCGCATCCGTCACCGCCGGATGCGCCGCCAGGAACACGCTGACCGGCCCGCGATCGGTCCGCGCCGAGGCCGGCGGGAACAGCCTCGGCGACGGCGCGAGCCAGGGCGGAGTCCAGGAGTCCAGGGCGGCCAGTGAGCCCGGGAAGGTGCGTCCGGCCTCCCGGGTCAGCAGGGGCAGCAGGTCACCGCCCTGCCGCCGCAACGTGGTGATCAGCCGGGGCAGCCAGGGCAGCAGGACCGGGTCGGGCAGTCGGGCGAAGGCTTTCGACAGGGTTTCCACGACGAACGGTGCCAGCCGGGGAACCGGTTCGAGCGCCTGCACGAAGCCACTCACGTACTGCGGGAAGGCCGGCACCACCAGCGGGTTGCCGAGCAGTTCGTCGACCCGGTCGCGCAGGCCGGCCAAGGGCAGGTCGCCCAGCTGGTGGCGGGCCGCCCAGAGCAGGGCCAGCTTGGCCGGCGACTCCGGATGGGACTGCCGTACGGCGATCTCCAGCTGGGTCCGGTCGCAGCCGAGGGACAGCGCCAGGCTTTCCATCCCGAACAGGAAGCCGAGCATCGCGCCCACCTGCCGGACCCCGGTCTCCTCGTCGACGAACGCGGTCGGCAGCAGCGTGCAGTAGTGCGCGTAGCCGGAGGTGACGAACCGCTCGCACCAGGACGGCAGGGCCGGCGTGGTGGCCCGGTAGTGCCCGAGCAGCCGCCGGATCCGCTGCAGCACGGCGGGGGCGTCGTCGACGGTGCGTTCGGCGGACAGCAGATGCACGGCGCGGTTGCCGAGGTCGTCGGTGAGCCGGGGGCTCTGCAGGAACAGCATCGAGTCTTCGACGGCTTTGAGGGCGGTGGCCGCGGTCGCCTCGGGGTGCCACGCGTCGCGGCGCAGGCGGTGCTCCAGGACCTGCTCGACGGTGACGCCCTCGTAGCCCAGCTCGATGATGCTGCGCTGGTGCCGGCCCAGGTCGAGGTCCCAGCTTTCCTGGATGGGCTTCTCGCCGAGCCGGCGGCTGCCCATGATCGGCCGGACGGCGTGGTCGGGCAGCAGGTAGCGCAGCATCCACAGCAGCTGGGAGCAGGCGGCCAGCTCGGGCCGGGCGGCCAGGTCGAGCAGCGCGCGCTGGATGCTGCGTTGTTCCAGGTTGAGCCCGAGCGGGGCGAGCCGGTCGTGGACGTCGCGGGCCAGCGGGGGCAGCGCGTCGTAGCCGACCTGGCCGACCCGGTCGCCGCCGAGCAGGATTTCGCAGAGCCGCCGGACGTCGCGCCGCCCGGGGACGGTGTCCTTCTCGATGCAGGTGACCGCGGCGTCCTGGAAGTCGTACGGCGTCGGCCGGGCCCGCCCGCGCATCCCGGCGAGCAGGATCGACGTCTCGAAGACCGCGATCGCGTCGGCCGTGCTGGCCAGGTATCCGTTGCGGCGGGCGAGCCGGACGATGTCGACGCACCAGCCGCGCAGCTCGAGTTCGTCGAGCCCGTCGAGCACCGGTGGCCCGGCCAGATAGTCGGTGAGCTGATCGGTGACCGGCTGGGTGCCGGCCACCGGCAGCGGCAGCGGGCGGCCTTTCTGCCCGTCCAGGCGGAACGGCTTGAGCCGGGACCGGAGCAGCTGTTTCTGCCAGGTGGCGGCCGCGATCGACACCGAGCCGGCGGCCAGCCCGAACTGCGCCTCGATCGCCGAGTGGCTGGACGGGATCAGACCGTACAGCCAGGTGGTCCCGGTCCGCGGGGTGATCGCGAAGTCGGGGGTGCCCGGTGCGGAGCCGACCTCCGGCAGCCGGCTGGCCGCGTGGAAGGCGCCGCAGATGTACATGCCGTCGGCCGGGTCGATGTGGTGCTCGGCGAGGTGCGCGCGGATCCGGGTCCACATGTAGCGTTCCCGGTCCTCGTCGCCGGCGAAGCGGCGGGTGTCGTGTGGCGCGAGCCGCCGGAACAGGCTGCCGATCATGATCATCACCTGGCGGTACGTGTCGTGCCCGGCCCCGGAGAGGGGCTGCTCCACGTACTGGTCCCACCACTCCGACCAGTGCCGCACCCGGCCGTGGTGCAGCAGGTGCTCCTCCAGCTCGGCGAAGCGCGGCCGCAGGTCGCCGATCTCCACCCCGACCGCGTCGCCGTGCAGGTCGTCCTCGGGCTCGGGGCCGGCCTCGGGGGTGGCTTCCGGTTGCCACTGGAAGACGTGGTCGGCCGAGCGGTCGACGAGCACCAGGGTGACGCCGGGGGTGTTCAACGCGTACGCGACGGCCTGGTATTCGGCGGAGGCCTCGGTGATCGGCGCGATCACCGACAGCGGCGCCGATTCCGGCGGGAAGCCGTCCAAGCGGGAGGCGAAGGCCTGCAGTGCCACCGGCAGCCTGCAGTTGCGCAGCTCGGTGAGCAGCGGCTGCAGGTCCTCGCACAGCTCCAGATAGATGACCCGGGGCTGTTTCTCGCGCAGCCGTCGGAGCATGGCCAGCGCCGAGGCCGGCGAGTGGTGGCAGACCGGGAAGATCTCCAGCGGCTCGCGCAGCGCGTGGTCGACATCGTCGACCATCCCGGCCAGGATCTCGGGAAGGGCGTCCGGTCCGCCGCCGAGGGCCCGGGCGGCGCCGAGCAGCTGCTCGCGCAGGGCGTCGAAGGCGGTCATGACAGGGTGGCGATCGCCTGGCGGCCGCCCTCCAGGAAGCCGGTCCACTCGCCGCTGTGCTCCCTGCTGCGCGGCTCCACGACACCGTGCCAGTACTTGTTGAGGATCGCCAGATCCTCCGGGCTGCGCCGGGCGAGCGAGCCGACCAGTGACCCGGCCAGCGCCTGCGAGGTGAGCGTGCGGGCGCCGAAGAAATTGCTGTGCAGGATGGCGTCCTCCAGCACGCCGATCTGCTCGGCGGTGGACAGTGCCGACTCGAGCCGCTCGTCGTCGCTGCTCGCCGCGGCGGAGGCGGCGCGCAGGTCGGCGAAGCTCTGCAGCAGCACGTCGAGCAGGGTGGGCGGCACCTCGAGCTCGATGTTGTGCCGGCGCAGCAGCTCCTCGGTGCGGAACCGGACGATCTCCGCCTCGCTCTTCCTGTTCGTCACGACCGGGATGCGGACGAAGTTGAACCGGCGTTTGAGCGCAGAGGACAGGTCGTTGACGCCGCGGTCGCGGCTGTTGGCGGTGGCGATGATGCTGAAACCGGGCTTGGCGAAGACGATGTTGTCGTCGTCGAGCTCGGGGATCGACACGTACTTCTCGGAGAGGATCGAGATCAGCGCGTCCTGCACGTCGCTGGTGGAGCGGGTGAGCTCCTCGAAGCGGCCGATCACGCCGCCCTCCATGGCCGTCATGATCGGCGACGGGATCATCGAGGCCCGGGACTGGCCCTTGGCGATCACCATCGACACGTTCCACGAGTACTTGATGTGGTCCTCGGTGGTGCCGGCGGTGCCCTGCACGACCAGTGTCGAGTTGCGGCTGATCGCGGCGGCGAGCAGCTCGGCCAGCCAGCTCTTGCCGGTGCCCGGGTCGCCGATCAGCAGCAGGCCGCGGTCGGAGGCGAGGGTGACGATGGCCCGCTCGACGAAGCTGCGGTCACCGAACCATTTCTGCGGGATCTCCCGGTCGAGGCCGTCGGCGCGTTCCGAGCCGAGGATGAACAGCCGGACCATCCGGGGGCTCAGCCGCCAGGAGAACGGCTTGGGGCCGTCGTCGACCGACTCGAGCCAGTCGAGCTCGTCGGCGTACTTGACCTCGGCGGGGGCGCGCAGCATGTCACTCATGGGTTGTCTCCAGGGGAAGGTCAGACGAGGAAGTTCTTGAGCTCGGCGACGAGCTTCTTGATGTGTCCGGACAGGACCGGGGTGCCCTGGTCCTTGAAGCGCTGGCGGAACCACGGGTTGACGCTCTGGTGGCCGCCGCTGCTGACCGAGCCGACCGGGATGAATTTCACTCCGGACCGGTGAATGGCGTGCATGCCGTCCCAGACGGCCTGCTGCTGCCACTCGTAGAAATCGGAGATCCAGACCACCACGGTGTTACGCGGGTCGGCGATCCTGGGCCGGGCCAGGTCGAGCGCGACCGTGCCGTTGGTGCCCCCGCCGAGCTTGGTGTGCAGCAGCACCTCGAACGGGTCGTGCACCCAGGGGGTGAGGTCGAGGGCGACGGTGTCGTACGCCAGCAGGTGCACGTCGACCTTGGGCAGCCCCGCGAAGATCGAGGCCAGGATGGTGCAGTTCACCATCGAGTCGACCATCGAGCCGGACTGGTCGACCACCACGATCATCCGGGCCGGCTCGACGCGTTTCGCGGTCTGCCGGTAGTAGAGGCGGTCGACGTAGAGCCGCTCGTCGTCGGGGCTCCAGTTCGGCAGGTTCTTCCAGATGGTGCGGTCGAGGTCGAGGTTGCGGTAGACGCGTTTCGGCGGCACCGACCGGTCGATCGTGCCGGCACCGGCCTGGGCCACCTGGGTGCGCAGCACCTGGGCCACCTCGTCGACGAACCGGCGGATCAGCGCCTTGGCGTTGGCCAGCGCGACCCCGTCCAGGTTGTGCTTGTCGCGCAGCAGCTGCTCGATCAGCGACATGCTCGGGGTGAGCTGCCCGGCCAGCCGCGGGTCGGCGAGCACCTCGCGCAGCCGCATCCGGCTGATCAGGTCACCCTCGATCCCGGCGAGCACCCGGCCCAGACCGTCCTCGCCCTCGCCGGAGCGGCCGCGCAGCCGGCCGGGCTCGCAGCCCATCGCCCGCTCGAACCAGCCGGCGTCGGCCTGCCAGCCCTGCAACTGCCCCGCGGTCACGCTGCCGGACCCGGTGGCGAACACGTTGAGCAGCAGTTTCGACACCAGCGCGGCGCGGCGCACCTCGCCCTCCCGGTCGTCTCCGGGATCGCTCATCAGGGTGTCGAACTCGGCCGCCAGGTGCGGGAAGCGCTGCACGACGGTGTCCACCGACACCGCCGGGTCGAGCAGCGCGGCGGGCAGCCCGAGGTCGTCGACGACGGCCATCGAGGCGGACTCCAGGGTGGCCTGCTCCTCCGGGTCGAACAGCCGGGCCAGCAGCCGCCAGTACAGCACCTGCCGGCGATTCTCCGCAGCGCTCATTTCCGCAGCAGCCTTCCCGCGCGCTCGCGCAACACGTCGACCGCGGTGCCGGCGGCGGCCTCGGCCTTGGCCGCTTTCGCCTCGGTCGGGCCGAGCGCCCAGTCGCCGCCGTGCACGGCCACCGGCTTCTTCTTCACCAGCGTCTGCACGGCCAGCGGCTGCAGCAGCCACCGTCCGTCCCAGCGCAGCAGGCCGAGGCAGGCGGTCGAGGCGGCGACCAGCTCGGGGGTGAGCGGCCCGGCCGCGGGCAGCCGGTCCAGGTCGACCGCCAGGGTGACGCCGCCGCCCAGGTCGAACGCCCGATCGGTGTGGCCGTAGCCCTCCAGCAGCACCGGCTCGGCCAGCGCCGCCGGGTGCCGATCGAGCGGGGTGACCGGCAGCGCGGCGGCCGTGCCGAGCCGCACCCGGGCGGCCGCGAAGGGGTCGGCCGGCGCACCCGCCGTGGCGCGCGCCTCGTCCCAGATCAGGTCGCCGCCGGGGGTCAGCGCCATCCCGGCGACCTCGACGACGCGGTGCTCGGCCAGCGCGCGGCGCAGCGTCGGGAAGGCGGTCAGCATCCGCCACGCGGCCGGGCCGCTGATCGTGTCCACCTTGGCGGCGGCCACGCTGGTGCGGACCAGGCGGACCGCGCCGTCGGCGGTCTCCAGCAGAGCGTGGGCCTGCGCCTGGAACACCGTCGGATGCTCGTGCAGGTCGACGCCGAGCAGCAGCAGCCGCCCGTCGACCGGGGTGGCGGCGAAGGCCGGCCGGCCCGGTTGGGCGAGCAGCAGCGCGCGGGTCCACAGGTCGGCCCACCGGCGCACCGGGATCCGCGGCAGGGTGGCGACCGGCGCGGCCGTCCGCAACTCGGCGGCGAGACCGTCGAGCAGCACGGCGAGCCGCCGGGCGCCCGGGTCGGCCAGCAGTGTCTGGACGGCCGGCCCGGCGCCCCCGGCCAGCTCGTGGTCGACGCCGCGCCAGCCGGCGATGGCGAGCTCGCGCAGCCACGACCGGGCGCCGGCGAGGACCTGACCGGAATCGGTCGCGGCCGGGGTGGCCGACCATGGCGCGCGGGCTCGGCCTAGGGCGGTGTCCAGGCTGTCGCGCAGCGCGTCGTGCGCGGCGCCGAGCAGCGCGGTGCGCGCCCCGGCCAGGGTGAGCAGGTGCTCGTCGGTGACCGTGCCGGCCACGATCTTGCCGATCGCCTCGGTGACCCGCTCGGCCAGCGGCGAGCCGGCGAACGCCGGGACGAGAGCCTCCAGCGCGGCCGGGTCGGCGCGGGCCAGGCCCTGGGTCAGCGTGTCGTCGACCCCGTCGACCAGGGCGAGGGTGCCGGCGAAGCCGTCCGGCAGGCCGCGCAGCGCGTCGGCGAGCATCAGCGCACCGCCGCCGCGGCCGGGAACCACTGCAGCTCGGGCAGCGGGTCGGTGGTCGGCTCGACCTCCAGATAGGCCAGGTGGCGCAGGAAGCCGCTGAACACCTCGGCGGCCCGGTTCGGCGCGGTGACCGGATGCAGGCCGGCCCACAGGTCCTCGGCGTCGTCGGCCGACAGATAGCGCGCGACGCGGGCCGCACCATACTGCGCGACGGCGGCCTCGACCAGGGCGCGCAGGTGGTTGCAGGCCCGGGTGCCGCCGGACAGGCCGCCGCACGGGCGGTTGTTGTTGGTGTTGCAGCTCAGCCCATGGTCACCGACGGTGATCGACGAAACGTAGACCCGCTCGATGTCGGAGCCGCTGGAGACCACGCCCTGCAGCCGGCCGTCGGCGAGCTCGACGAACGGCACCTTGGCCAGTTTGCGCGGCTGCACCGGCGCGATCACGGATGCCGAGCCGCGCCGCTCGTAGGCGACGTCATCGGATGTCACAACCAGTCCTCTCCCCTGTGGTTCACGTGGGGACAGTTCTAGCCGAGACGTACGACAAAAATCCGGAAGCCCAGCTCACAGGCCGGAATCGTGGATGCCGGCGGCGGCCGGGAAGTCCTTGCGGGCGTGCCGGCCGGCGGCCGCGACGACCCGGTCCGGCCGGATCAGCAGGCCGCCGGTGAGCGCGAAGCCGTCGCCGAGCGACTCGTCGAGAGCGGCCGGGCAGAGCCGGCCACCGCCCGGGCCGACCAGCGGACCACGGTGGAACGCCGGCCACGCGACGTTCATCGCCCGGCGCTCCGCGCCCGGCAGTCTGGTGACGGTGCGTAGCAGAAAACGGCGGAGTGCCGCCGAGCGGCGGCTGCCGCCGGTCATCACCCAGCCGATCAGCATCGCCATCCGGATCATGCTGCGGGCGTGCGGGCGACGCTCCTGGGCGTACGTGCCGAGCAGCCGCTCGTCGGCGCGGCCGGACAGCACGAACGCGATCTTCCAGGTCAGGTTGGCGGCGTCCCGGATGCCGGCGCACAGGCCCTGGCCGATGAACGGCGGGGTGAGGTGGGCGGCGTCGCCCAGCAGGAAGACCCGGCGGTCCCGCCAGCGGGAGGCGAGGGCGCCGCGGAAGGTGTATTCGGCGGTACGCAGAATGCTCAGCGCCCCCGGGTCCGGGAGCCCGCTGAGCCAGGGCTGGAGCAGCGACGGCACCGACCGGTCGACCGGGAGGCGGAACTCCCATCGATATCGGCCGGGCGTGACCATCATGAAGGTGGCCGCCCGCGACGGGTCGCAGACCTGCTGCACCCCCGGGTACGCGGACAGGTCCGGGCCCTGCGCGTCGACCACCAGCCAGCGCTGGGTGAAGCCCAGGTCGTCGAGTGTGGACCCGATCAGGGACCGGACCAGGCTGTTCGCGCCGTCGCAGCCGAGCACGAAGTCGGCGGTCAGTTCACCCGGCCCCTCCACTGATCGGTAACGGACGAGGACCGGACCGGACGGCGGCTGCTCCACGTCGTACACCTGTCTCCCGGCGCGAAGCGCTCCGTGGGGCAACGCCTGCCGCAAGAGGCGCTCGAGATCCGGTTGATCGAACATGTTGGCCTGCGGGAAGCCGTGCTCGCCGGCGGGCTCGCGGTCGAAGGTGGCGAGCGGCCGCAGCGACGGATCGACCAGTTGCATGCCGGGCGCGGGCCGGGAGATCGCGTGCAGCCCGGCCGCCAGCCCGAGGCCGGCGAGGACGCGGAAGATCTCGTCGTCGAAGTGCACGGCACGGGGCAGCGGATACGGCTCCGGGAAGCGCTCCAGCACCACACATCCGACACCGCGACGGGCCAGCATCAGCGCGGCGGTCAGGCCGGTCGGGCCGGCGCCGACGATCACCACCGGGACATGTTCCATCCGATGATGATGCGCGCCGCCGCGGCCGGCACGACAACCCGGGTGATCGCCGATCGCACCCGATTCGCAACCCCGCGGCCGGAACATTCCGGCGTGTCCTTCGACGACGTGCTCCTCGACCCGGCCGACGCGCATCCGGAACTCGCCGTGGTCCGCGCCGCTCTCGCCCGCCGCGACTGGCCGGCCTGCCGCGCGGTCCTCGACAGCGCCGCCCCGGGCGGGCGGACCTGGCTGCTCAGCTGGGCCGCGCAGGAGCGCGGCATCGAGGAGACGCTGCGGTACGCGCTGCACGCCGACCCGGCGGACGGCGCCGCCGCCGCGCTGCTCGGCATGCACCTGACCGACGTGGCGTGGGCGGCCCGCGGCAGGGCGCGGGCCGCGCGCGTCGGCGCCGAGCAGTTCGCGATCTTTCAGGACTGGCTGCGCCGGGCCGAGGCGGTGCTGATCGACGGCGCCGCGCGGACGCCCGGCGACCCGGCGCTCTGGGCGGCCCGGCTGACCACCGCCCGCGGGTTGCAGCTGGGGCCGGCCGAGACCCGCCGCCGTTACGACCGGATGCTGGCCGCCCACCCGCACGACTACGCCGGACAGGCGCAATACCTGCAGAGCCTGTGCCCGAAATGGGGCGGCGACTGGCCGCGGGCGCACGCGTGGGCGGCCGAGGCGACCGCGGCCGCCCCGCCCGGCGCGGCGCAGGGGTCGCTGGTCGCCATCGCCCACCTGGAGAACTGGCTGGAGCTCGACGAGCCCGAAGCCACCGCGTACCTGCGTGAGGAAGCCGTCCGGGACGCGGTCGCGCAGGCCGCGCACCGCTCGGTCTGGCACGCCGATTTCCGCCGGGAGCCGGGCTGGGTGCCGGCCGCGAGCGCGTTCGCGATGGCGTTCAGCCTGATGGACGAGCGGCCGGCGGCCGGTGCCGTCTTCGCGATGCTGGGCCGCCTGGCCCACCGGTTCCCGTTCAGCTACCTCGGCGGCGATCCCGCCGCGGTGGTCGCCGGTCTGCGGGACCGGTCACTGTCGCCGGTGGGGGGCGTCCGATGACGGCGTTGTACGACGTGGACGGCGTGCCCGCCCTGCATGCTCCCGGCACCGGCCCGATGCGTGCCGGGCTGATCTTCCGGGTGGGTTTCGCCGACGAGCCGCTCGCCCGGCACGGCATCACCCACCTGCTGGAACACCTTGCGCTGCACTCGCTGGGGATGACCGACCACCACTTCAACGGCACGACCGGGGTGGAGCACACCAGCTTCCACCTGACCGGCACCCCGGACGAGGTGGCGACGTTCCTGACCCGGGTCAGCACCGCCCTGCACGACCTGCCGGCGCACCGGCTGCCGGTGGAGAAGGATCTGCTGCGCGCCGAGGCGAACGGGCGCGGCATCGACCCGAAACCGCTGTGGCGGCACGGCGCGATCGGGTACGGGACCGTGTCGTACCCGGAGTGGGGCCTGCCCGCGATCACCGCCGATGACCTGCGGACCTGGGCGGCACGCTACTTCACCAGGGACAACGCGGTGCTGTGGGTGGCCGGCGACCGTATCCCGGCCGGGCTGCGGCTGGCCCTGCCGCCCGGGCGCCGCGAGCCCGCGCCGGACCCGTCGAACGCGCTGCCGGTCACTCCGGCCTGGTTCAGCGGCGGCGACAGCGTGGTGGCCTGGGACGCGCTCGTCGCCCGCGGCGCGGCCACCGAGGTCTTCGCCGACGTGCTGGAACGCACCATGTTCCGGCAGATGCGCCAGGAGGCCGGGCTGTCCTACACGGTGGGTGCACACTGGCGGCCGATCGGTTCCGGACAGGCGCTGGTGACCGCGGTCGCCGACGCGCTGCCCGAGAAGTCCGGGGCGGCGCTCGGCGAATTCCTCGACGTGCTGGCCACGCTGCGCGCCGGACGGATCCATCCGGACGACCTGTCGACCGTCGTGCGGCAGCGCGCGCAGGCGCTGTGGCAGGCCGAGCAGTCCGGGGAGCGGCTCGAGGCGGTGGCCCGCGACCTGCTGGCCGGGCTGCCGGTGCGCTCGGCCGAGGCGGAATTCCGGGTGTACGAGGCGGTCACCCTCCCGGAGATCGTCGCGGTGGCCGAGGCGGCGAGCGCGAACGGGCTGCTGATGGTCCCGGACGGTTCGTACGGCGGGTGGGCCGGGTTCACGCACGCGCCGACCGCGTCGGACACCCTGGTCACCGGCACCGCGTACGAGTCGCTGAACGACCCGGCGGAACGTCTGCTGGTCGGCCCGGACGGGATCAGCATGATCGCCCCGGATGCCCGGGCGACCGTCCGCTACGCGGCATGCTCGATCATGCGGGCCTGGCCGGACGGCGCCCGGCTGCTGGTCGGCACCGACGGCATCCGCATCATGGTCGAACCCGATCTGTACCGCGCCGGCGACGACGCGATCGGCTGGATCGACCGTGCCGTCCCCGCCCACCTGCGCGTCGACCAGCCCCCGCGCGACCCGTCGGCGCTGCCCACACCGGCACCGGCCCGTCCGGCGCCGGCATCGGCATCGGCATCGGCATCGGCATCGGCATCGGCGAAGAGGTTCAACCCGAAAACCCAACGCACATTGTCGTACGTGATGAGTGGCATCAGTGCCGGCGGCGTCGTGTCCATGCAGCAGCACGAGCCGGTCCTGGCCGCCCTGTTCCTTCTGCTGCTGATCCTGGTGACGACCGGTGGCCACGTCATGCGGCGCCGCCTACGGCACCATATGTGATGACGATCGATGTTCCGCCCGGTATGGTCATGGCCCCCGCGTCGCGCGCGACGCGGGGGCCAGTCTCCGTCCGTCATCCGGAAGGCTCCGCTGTGCCCCTCGAGGTGCGCCCGATCAACGGCCCCGGCGAGATCGACCTGTTCAACTCGCTGCCCTACCAGCTCAATCCGGAGATCGCCGGCGACCTCGAGGCCGGGCGGCGCCGGCCGCAATGGCTGTGGATCGCCCTGCGCGGCGGCACCGTCGTGGCCCGGGCCGGCTGGTGGTCCCGGCCCGGCGACGCGCTGCCGGCGCTCATGGACATCTTCGACGTGACCGACATCGATGCCGGCCGCCACCTGCTGCGCACGGCGATGGCCGCCGTCCCGACCGGGCAGTACAACCGCTATCTGCCGCCGGATTGGCGGGAGACGGCGCGCGCGGCGGCCGAGGTGCGCGAGTCGCTGCTGGCCGAGACGGGCGGCAGGCTCTTCGTCGAACGGCTGCGTCTGGAATGGCGGCCCGGCACGCCGATCCGCGACCCCGGCGACCGCCTGCGCTTCCGGCCCCCGCACGGTGCCGACGAACTGATCGGCCTGATGACCGCGGTGCTCGACGGCACCCTGGACGCGTTCAGCCGGGACGATCTGCGCCGGATGACCGCGCGCGAGGCGGCCGAACAGCAGTATGCCGAGGAGCTGGCGCGGTACGGCAGCCCGCGCGACTGGTGGCGGGTCGCGGTCCGGGCCGACGACGGCGAGCCGGTCGGCTTCGTGATCCCGGCCCACAACGGATATCACCCGATCATCGCCTATCTCGGGGTCGCGCCGGTGCATCGCGGCAACGGATACATCGACGAGATCCTGGCCGCCGGCGTGCGGATCCTGGCCGATCGGGACGTGCCGCGGATTCGCGCCGCCACCGATCTGGGCAACACCCCGATGGCGGCGGCTTTCGCGCGCGCCGGATTCCGCGCCTTCGAACACGAGATCGCCTTCACCTGGCCGGATTGAGCTATCCGATCGGGCGGTCCAGTTCGATGCCGAAATGGGTGCGGTACGCGGCGAGCAGATCCGCGTCGGAGGTCAGTTCGGTCTCGACACGATCGCCGCCGACGGTGCGCAGCAGGGTGCGGCGGCTCAGGGTGATGCGGGTGTCACCGTCCAGGCGGGTGCAGACCGGGGCCCGGCGAAACTGCGATTCCGGCCAGGTCTGTTGCCACCAGCAGGCCGGTGCGAAATCGGTGAGCGGACGGGCCCGGCGTTCCAGCCGATACTGCGGTTCGCCGGCACGCAGCACGACGATGTCGCCATCGGGGGCGTCGACGAGCCGGAAACGGCCTTCCGGATCGACCTGGTCCGCACGGTCGCCGAGCCGCAGCGGATAGATGGTGTGCCGGCCGAAGCCCACATCCACCAGCCATTCACCGTCGACGATCAAGGCGAGGTGGTCGAAGAGCGGGCCGAAAACACCGTCCCCGCGGTGCACCCGGCAGGCGACCCGGTCGACCGTGTGCCCGAGCTCTTCCAGCAGCAGCGCGAAAAGGCCGTTGAGCTCGTAGCAGAAACCCCCGCGGCGCCGGCGCACGACCTTGTCGAAAAGCGCGTCCGGGTCCAGCGAGATGGTCTCCCCCAGATGGATGCTGAGATTCTCGAACGGCACGGCGCGCTGGTGGGCGCGGCTCAGCTCGCGCAATCCGGGGTCGTCGGCACCGATCCGGTCGAGGTATGCGGTCACGTCCATCCCGGAAGCATCGGACATCAACCCGGGTCGAGGTCAACCCTCCCCGCCGCCGGGGTCTGAACCCCCCGTGGCGCGGCGTCAGTCGCCGCCGGTGGGCGGCCGGCCGGTGCGCCGGCCGGCGAGCCGGCAGAGCGTGGCGCCGACCGCGAGGACGCACAGGCCGGCCAGCGCCACGGCCGCGGCGTCCGGTCCGGTGACGGGCGAGGTCGGTGGCCGGGTGTCTCCACTCGGCGCGGTCCGGTGCGGTGCCGCCGGGGTCGGTGAGCTCCGGCTCGGCCGGGGCAGATGCGGCGCGGACGACGAGGGTGACGCGGACGGCGCGGACGACCCGGACGGCGAGGGTGACATCGGCGGCGGCCCGGCCGGTGACGGCGGCCCGGACGGTGACGGCGGCCCGGACGGTGACGGCGACGGCACCGGCGAGGGTGCCGGCGGCGGCGGGACGATCACGTGCACCGTCGCCTGCGCCACGTTGCCGTCGGCGTCCATCACCTCGTAGGTGAAGTCGTCGGTGCCGCTGAAGCCGGGATCCGGCACATAGGTGACCGTGCCGTCCGCGTTCATCACCGCCGTGCCGTGCCGCGGCCGGCCGATACCGCTGAGGCTGACCGGCCGCCCGTCCTGCCCGGTGGCCGGCAGTCCGATCCGCACCAGCTGGCCGTCGCGCACGGTGGTCTGCTTGTTCGGCACCGACGGGGGCACGCCGACCAGGATCGCGACCGTCGCGCCGGTGCGGTGCCCGGCGTCGTCGACGGCCGTGTAGTCGAGCGTCGCCGTTCCGGAGAAACCGGCCGGCGGTGTGTAGGTCACCGCGCCCGGGGTGAACGTGGCCGTGCCCCGGTCCGGCACCCCGGCCGAGGTGACCGCCAGCGTGCCGGCCGGATCCAGGTCGTTGGTGAGCACGTCGACGGTGATCGGCCGCCCGTATGGCGTCCTGCGGGCGTCGGGCACCGCCACCGGCACGCCGTTGGACACCGTGACGGCGACGGTCCCGGTCGCCGTGCCGCCGTTGCCGTCGCCGATCGTGTACGTGAACGTGTCGGGGCCGACGTAGCCCACTGCCGGGGTGTACCTGATGCCGCCCGCGGCGAGGGTGGCCGCGCCGTTCGCCGGCTGGCCGGCCGCGACGACGGTCAGCGTCTGCCCGGGATTGGGGTCGCTGTCGTTGGCGAGCACGTCGACCAGCACGGACCGGTCGGAGAGCAGTGCGGCGGTGTCCGGCCGCGCGACCGGCGCCGCGTTCGCGACCTGCACCGTGACCCGCGCGGAAGCCGTGTTGTCCGCGGTGTCGGTGATGGTGTAGCCGAAGGTGTCGGTGCCGAAGAAGCCGGGAGCCGGCCGGTACTCCACCGTCTGGTCCGGGTTGATCCGGGTCGCGCCGTGCGACGGCGTGCCCACCGCGGTGACCCGCAGCGGCTGCGCTTCGGGGTCGGTGTCGTTGGCGGTGACGGCGATGTCGACGGCGGTGTCGGCCGGTACCGCCACGGCGTCGTCGACGGCGTCCGGCACGCCGTTGATGAACAGGGTGACGTGCGCCGTGGCCGTTGCGCCCGCGTCGTCGGTGACCACGTAGTCGAAGATGTCGGTGCCGGCCGTGCCGGGATTCGCCCGGTAGGTGAGCACTCCGCCGGTCAGCGTCAGCGTGCCCTTCGCCGGTGTGGTGGCCGAGGCGACGGTGAGGACCTGCCCGGTGTTGGGATCGCTGTCGTTGGCCAGCACCGACAGTCCGGCCGGCGTGGCCGGCCGGACGGAGAACCTGTCGTCGGCCGCGACCGGCGGTGCGTTGCGCACGGTGACCGTGACGGTGGCCGCGTCGGCGAGCCCGGCCGGATCCTCGATCGAGTAGCCGAACGCGTCGGTGCCCCAGAAACCGGTGGCGGGCACGTACGTGACCGTGCCGTCGGCGTTCGCGGTGACCGTGCCGTGCGCCGCCGTGCCCACCGCGGTCAGCGTCAACGGGTCGCCGTTCGCGTCGTCGTCGTTGGCCAGCACCGGCAGCACCACGGCGGTGTTCGTGTCGATGATCGCCGCATCCGCACGGGCGGCCGGCGCGACGTTCACCACGGTGACCGTCACGGTCGCGCCGACCAGCGTGTGGCTGCCGTCGTCGAGCGTGTAGTGGAAGGTGTCCACGCCGAAGAAGTGCGCGGCCGGCGTGTACGTCACCCGCCCGCCGGGCCCCGCCACCGCACCGCCGTGGCCGGGCGGACCGTCGATCGCGACGGTCAGCGGCTCGCCGTTCGGATCGGGGTCGTCGTTGGCCAGCACGTCGACCGTGATGGAGGCGCCGCCGAAGCCGGTGACCGCGTCGTCACGGGCGGCGGGAAGCCCGTTGGCGACGGTCACCGTCACGGTGGCGGTGTCGGTCCCGCCGTTGCCGTCGTCGACGGTGTAGGCGAAGGAGTCCGTTCCCGAGAAGGCGACGTCGGGCAGATAGGTGATCCGGCCGGTCGGGTCGCGGGTGACCACGCCGTGCGCCGGTGCGGTGGCGCCGGAGACGTGCAACGGGTCGTTGTTCGGGTCGGTGGCCGCGGCGAGCACGGTCAGGGTGCGCGGCGTGCGGTAGCCGGTCGTGGTCACGAACGCCTGGGCCACCGGCGGCGCGTTCGCGACGACGACCGTCACCGCTGCGCTGTCCGTGCCGCCGCGGCCGTCACTGATCGTGTAGCGGAACGTGGCCACACCGGAGAAGCCGGGCGGCGCGGTGTAGGTGACCACCCCGGCGGACAGCGACGTGGTGCCGGTGCCCACCGCCGGTTGACCGGCGGCCGTGACGGTCAGCGGGTCGTTGTTCGGGTCGGTGTCGTTCCCGGTCACCGGCAGCACCACGCCGGCCTGTGCCGCCGGGTAGGTGACCGGGAACAGGTCGCCGGCCGCGGTCGGCGCGGCGTTCTCCACGTCGACGGACACGACCGCCGTCGCGGTGTCGCCGCTGCTGTCGCTCACGGTGTAGGTGAACGTCGTCGTGCCGGTGAAGACCGGATCCGGCGTGAAGGTGACGTCGGTGTCCGTGAAGGTCACCGTGCCGGCGGCGGACGGCGGCTGGGTGACCGCGGTGACGGTCAGCGGGTCGCCGTTGGGGTCGGCGTCGTTCTGCAGCACGTCGACGGTGACCGGGGTGTCCGTCGGCGTGTTCACCACGTCGTCGTTCGCGACCGGCGGCGCGTTGCCCGTGGTCACCGTGACGGTCGCGATGCCCGAGCCGCCGTGCGGGTCGTCCACCCGGTACCGGAAGGTGTCGGTGCCCGACCAGCCCGCGGCAGGGGTGTAGGTGATGCCCTGATCGCTGCGGGCCACGGCCACGCCGTGCGACGGCGGACCGGACACCGAGTACACCAGGGCGGACATCGGATCGTCCGGATCGCTGTCGTTGGCCTTCACGGTGATCGTGACGGGCGTGCCGAACGACGTGGCGGCGCTGTCGGCCACGACGGTCGGCGCGCTGTTGACCACGAGCGTGGCGGTGGCGGTGTCGTTCGCGCTGTTCGCGTCCGCTCCCGTGCCACCGATCCGCAGGGTGGCGACCGGGCTCGCCGCCGCGGACCCGCTCACGGTCGCCGGGACCGTGGCATGCGCGGAACTGCCGGCGGCCACGGGTCCCAGGGCACAGGTGACCACCTGCCCGGCGGCCCAGCAGCCGGTCGGCATCATCCCGGGCGTGACGCCCGCGGGCAGGGTGAGGGTGGCGGTGGCGGCCGGTTCCAGGTCGCCGGTGGTGTCGGTGACCGTCGCCGTGTAGGTCACCGCGGCGGGAGTGGCGGCACGCTGCACGACCGGCGGGGTGACCGCGAGCGCGGCGGCGAGGTCGTCGTGCGGCTGCAGCACGACGCTGGCGGTGGTGGCGCCGGTGGCGGTGACGCTCACCCCGCTGCTGCGCCCGGAATAGGCGACGTTGACCAGGTTGGTGATCGGATACCCGGGTGGCGCGCCGGGCTGGACGGTGACCCGGAAGGTGACCCAGGTGGTGCCGGCGACCGGGATGCTGCCCAGCGTCCACCCGGCCGCGCCGGCCGCATAGGATCCGGCGTCGTCGCCGCTCGCGTCGGTGACCGGCGAGGCCGCCACGGTGAGCGACCCCGGCACGTAGGTGGTGTAGTCCGGGACGGCGTCGCTGAGCACGACCCCGTCGGCGGTGTCGTTGCCCTCGTTGCGCACCGCGATGCGGTACTCCAGCGTGTCGCCGGGCACCAGACCGCCGCCGTTCAGGTCGACCACCGACGGCGTGGTGGTGATGTTGGGGGCGTACAGGTCGATGGTGAAGGTGAGGACGCCCGGGTAGTACTGGTCCCCGGTGGTGGTCAGGGTCAGCGTGGCCGAGGTGGCGGCGTTGGCGAACATTCCGGTCGCGTCGACCTGGTCGACGTCGAAGCCGAGGGTGTTGTCGTAGCCCGGGGTGCGGCCGCCCACCGGCGTACCGGACTCACTGACCGTGCTGTTGAAGAAGTTGCTCGCCGGGTTCTGCGCATCGGTCAGCGAGCGGCCGTCCACCTGCAGGCTGTCGCCGGAGGTGCCGCGATCACCCTCGTACGCCACCGCGCCGACCTTCGCGTGCACGGTGCCGGTGTGCGGGGTCTCGAAGCCGGTCACCGGGATGTTGGTGTTGCCGCTGGAGACCTGGCCGAAGCCGTCGTACACGCGCAGCGCGCGCATGTCCTGGGCGGCGTTGTGGTACGCGACCACCAGCGACCACCCCGCATACGAGCCGGACGTGATCGACGCCTGGATGTTCGCCACCGCGTACACGCCGTTGCCGATCCCGGCCACCTGGGCGGTGACATCGGCGAACCCCTGGTAGATGCTGCCGTTGGGAAACAGCGTGGCGGCGGTGATCGGCCGGTACGAGCCACCGCCGTCCGTGCTGAACAGGACCTGGTCGCGCAGCGGCGAGACCGAGTCCGCGCCCCAGTAGAGGCCGGCGAACAACACCGTGCTGCCGGGCGGCATGTCCAGCGTCGCCAGGCTGTCGTTGAAGGTGAGCGGATTGGTGTCGACGTCGGTGTACGCCATCGCGTAGCTGTTGTTGTTCGCGCTCGCTCCGGTGGCGGTGCCGTTGCGGGCCTGCGGGCAGGTGGGCTGCCCGGACAGCAGGCAGGTCAGGTTCGAGTTGCCGCGCAGGATGATCGAACCGTTCGTGTTCGCGTCGAAGCGGTCCCGGAAGGTGGACGTGACGGCGGCCCCGGCGTGGCCGACGGTCAGCATCGTCACCGCCGCCAGGACCACCACCAGCACGGCCGTGGCGGCCCGGCGTAACCCCACGTCACTGAGGCTAAGCGAGAATTGTTCTCTTTTGTCACGGAATACCGGAGAGGTCGGCGGTTGCAGCCGCGGTGTTTGCGACCGAGCCGCAACCGGCGAAGGCCTCTCCTGCACCCCTGCGGCCCGACTCTCGCCTCATGAGCACAGGTAAGCACAGGACGATGACCGTCGCAGCCGTGGTTGCCCTGACAGTCGGCGTGGCGGGTACCGCTTCCGCGAGTGCCGCGGTCAGCGGGGCGGACGGCACGATGTACGCCTGCCGGAACAGCGCCGGAGAGGTGAAGCTCCGCGATTCCGGCACACAACCGTGTTCCAGGACATGGACGCCGATCAGCTGGAATGCCAAAGGCGTCGCCGGCCCAGCGGGCCCGGCCGGCGCCACGGGCGCCACCGGCCTTACCGGCCCGCAGGGGACCACCGGTCTTACCGGCCCGCAAGGCGCCACCGGTCTTACCGGCCCGCAAGGCCCCACCGGTCTTACCGGCCCGCAAGGCGCCACCGGTCTTACCGGCCCGCAGGGTCCCATCGGCCTCACCGGTCCGCAAGGCCCCACCGGGCCGCAGGGCGCCACCGGGCCGCAAGGCCCCGCGGGAGCTCAAGGCGCCACCGGCTTGCCGGGGAGCGACGGCGCCGCGGGTCCCGCGGGCCCGGCCGGCGCGCAAGGCCCGCAGGGCAAGACCGGCGCCACCGGCCCGCAGGGCGCGAAGGGCGCCACCGGCCCGCAGGGTCCCCAGGGAGTGCCGGGCCCAGCGGGCGCGCCGGGAAGCGCGACGACCATCCGGTTCGGGTACCTGACCTGTTCTCCCCAGACGTGTGAGGACAGCCTCGACCTTCAGGCCACCACGCCCGGCCTTACCGAGACCGGCATCAGGTCCGGCAACGCCACCTACTTCTGCGTCGAAGGCGTTCCGCAGAGCGCGACATCTTTCCTGGTGCAGTACGAAGTCTCTGATGCCGCGGCGGCGGAGTGGTCGACCGCGGCGACCAACTCCCAGCCCTCGGTGGGCCAGAGCACGTTCAGTCGCCTCAGGCCGACGTCGGCATACCTCAGCTCGGTCGGCTGCCCCGGCGACACGGCCATGGTGATCCACGCGGCGACCGGAGCGATCTCGCACCCGGCCGCCTGGACGGTGGTGTTCCAGTAGGCGCCCCTACGAGCGGGTGATCCAGAAGGTCAGGCCGATCGAGTCGTCGCTGAACTCCCGCGGATCGGCCCAGTCCGGGTCGCCGGCCGCGAAGTCGGTGGCCAGCACCTCGTCGGCGACCAGGTCGCGGTGCTCGGCCAGGGCCAGCGACGTGTCCCCGCCAGCCCGGTAGCGCAGCCGGATCCGGTCGGAGACCTCCAGGCCGCTGCCCTTGCGGGCCTCCTGGATCTGCCGGATCGCGTCCCGGGCCACACCGGCCCGGCGCAGCTCCGGGGTCAGGTGCAGGTCGAGCGCGAGGGTGGCGCCGGCGTCCGAGGCGACCGCCCAGCCCTCCCGCGGCGTCTCGGTGATCACCACCTCGTCCGGGGCGAGCGTGACCTCTTCCCCGTCGACCGTGACGGTCGCGGATCCCTTCGTCCGCAGATCGTCCTTCAGTCGTGCCGCGTCAGCGGCCTGGATGACCGCCGCGACCTGCTGGACGGCCTTGCCGAAGCGCCGGCCCAGGGCGCGGAAGTTCGCCTTCGCGGTGGTGTCGACGAACGAACCGGCGAGCGCCTCGACCGCGTTGACGTTGAGCTCGGCGGCGATCTCGGAAAGCAGCTCGGGCGGCAGGTCGGCGCCGCCGGACACCAGGGCCCGCGACAGCGGCTGCCGGATCTTGAGGCCGGATTCGGCGCGGGCGGTGCGACCCAGCTCGACCAGCCGCCGGGTGGTCGCCATCTGCGCGGACAGATCGTGGTCGACCAGGGCGGTGTCCGGCTCCGGGAACGCCGCGAGGTGCACCGAGGACGGCGCCTGCGGATCGACCGCGACGATCAGGTCCTGCCACACCCGCTCGGTGACGAACGGGGTGATCGGCGCCATCAGCAGGGTCACGGCGCGTAGCGCTTCGTGGAGGGTGGCGAGGGCGGCGGGGTCGCCTCGCCAGAAACGGCGGCGGCTACGGCGTACGTACCAATTGGAAAGATCGTCGATGAAGGCGGCGATCAGTTTGCCCGTCTCGTGCGGGTCGAACGCCGCCATCGCGCTGTCGACCTTCGCGATGAGCTGCTGCAACTCGGAGAGAACCCAACGATCAAGGGCGGACCGCTGCGCGGGCTCCGGGTCCGCCGCGGACGGCGTCCACTGGGCGGTACGGCCGTAGAGCGCCTGGAAAGCGACCGTGTTCCAGTACGTCAGCAGGGTCTTGCGGACCACCTCCTGCAGCCCGGAGTGACCGACCCGGCGAGCCGACCACGGTGAGCCGACGGCCGCCATGTACCAGCGGACCGCGTCGGCGCCGTGCTGATCCATCAGCGGGATCGGCTCCAGGATGTTGCCGAGGTGCTTGGACATCTTGCGGCCGTCCTCGGCGAGGATGTGGCCGAGACAGACCACGTTCTCGTAGGACGAGCGGTCGAAGACGAGCGTGCTGACCGCCATCAGGGTGTAGAACCAGCCGCGGGTCTGGTCGATGGCCTCGGAGATGAACTGGGCCGGGAAGCGGCGCTCGAACAGTTCGGCGTTCTGGTACGGATAGCCGAACTGGGCGAACGGCATCGACCCCGAGTCGTACCAGGCGTCGATGACCTCCGGGACCCGGACCGATTCCGCCTCGCACTGCGGGCAGGCGAATGTGATCTCGTCGATGAACGGCCGATGCGGATCCAGGTCGGACAGATCACGGTTGGTCAGGTGGGACAGCTCGGCTCGCGAGCCGATGCACGTCAGGTGGCCCGCCGCGCACCGCCAGATGGGCAACGGCGTACCCCAGTAGCGGTTCCGGGACAGCGCCCAGTCGACGTTGTTGACGAGCCAGTCCCCGTACCGACCGTGCTTGATGTTGGCCGGTTGCCAGTTCGTCTTCTCGTTCTCCCGCAACAGCGCGTCCCGCACCGCGGTGGTCCGGACGTACCAGGACGGCTGCGCGTAGTAGATCAGCGCGGTGTGGCACCGCCAGCAGTGCGGATACTTGTGCTCGTACGGCTCATGCCGGAACAGCCGGCCGCTGGTCCGCAGCTCCTCGACGAGCGGCCCGTTCGCCTCCCGGAAGAACATGCCGCCGACCAGTTCGATCTCCGGCTCGAAGGTGCCGTCCCGGCGCACCGGATTGACCATCGGCAGACCGTAGGCGCGGCAGCTGGCCAGGTCGTCAGCGCCGAACGCCGGGGACTGGTGGACCAGCCCGGTGCCGCTGTCGGTGGTCACGTAGTTCGCCAGGATCACGATGTGCGCGTCCGGCACGTCGACCATCGCGAACGGGGGCTGATAGGTCCAGCGCTCCAGTTCCTTGCCGAGGAATGACTCGCCGGTCGGGGTGAGACCCTCCGGGATCAGCGGCTCGGCGACGATCAACCGCTCCCTACCGTCGGTGACCACCACGTAGGTGACCGACGGGTGCACCGCGACCGCCGTGTTCGACACCAGGGTCCACGGCGTGGTCGTCCAGACCAGCAGCGACGTCGTCCCGGCCAGCGGGCCCGAGGTGAGCGGGAAACGCACGTAGACCGACGGGTCGACGTCGATCTCGTACCCCTGGTCCAGCTCGTGGTCGGAGAGCGTCGTCTGGTCCCGCGGACACCACGGGGCGACGCGGAAATCCTCGACCAGCAGACCCTTGTCGAAGATCTGCTTGAGTGACCACCAGACCGAGTCGATGTACGCCGGGTCCATGGTCCGGTACGCGTCGTCCATGTCGACCCAGTAGCCCATCCGCCGGGTGAGGGCGGCGAAGGCGTCGGTGTGCCGGGTCACCGACTCGCGGCACCGGTCGTTGAACGCGGCGATCCCGTACGCCTCGATGTCCTGCTTGCCGCTGAAACCGAGCTCCTTCTCCACGGCGAGCTCGACCGGCAGGCCGTGACAGTCCCAGCCGGCCTTGCGGGCGACGTGGAAACCCTTCATCGTCCGGTAGCGCGGGAACACGTCCTTGAACACCCGCGCCTCGATGTGGTGCGCGCCGGGCATCCCGTTCGCGGTCGGCGGGCCCTCGTAGAACACCCACTCGGGACGACCCGCGGACTGCCGCAGGCTCTCCGCGAAGACGTTCCGCTCCTGCCAGAAGCGGAGCACCTCGTGATCGAGGGTGGGCAGGTCGACCTGGGCCGGAACCGGGCGATACATGCCCGCAGACTTTACCCGTCACGCCACGACCGCGTCCGTGGAGGCGCTCGGCACTCCCCCGGACGGCGTGGCGCGGATCCCGCACATATCTACAATTCTCTATTTACAACGCCTCGGGGCTCCGGTAGCACGGGTGCGGTGGCCGCCATCCCCGCCGGCCACCGTCCGGAACTCGACGAGGCGGTGTCACCGTGCATCCACGTACCACCCTGCTGAGTGCGCTGGCCCTTCCCGCCGCCGCGGCCCTGCTGCTGTGGCCCGCGGCGCCGGCAGCGGCCAACGCCGCGCTCACCCAGGTCAGCACCGATCCGTACACCGACACCCAGGCACAACATCAGAGTGAGGTGGAGCCGGACACCTATGCTTTCGGATCCACCATCGTGTCGGCCTTCCAGGTCGGCCGGGTCTCCGGCGGCGGCGCGTCGAACATCGGCTGGGCCCGGTCCGGCGACGGCGGCACGACCTGGACCCACGGCTTCCTGCCGGGCGTCACCACCAGCGGCGGCGGTACGTTCGGGCAGGCCAGTGACGCCTCGGTGGCCTTCGACGCCTCGGCGGCTCCACCGTCGACGTGCTCACCAGCCGGTCCACCGACGGCGGGCTGACCTGGTCGAACCCGGTCATCACGGCAACCGGCTCACTGGACAAGAACTGGATCGTCTGCGACAACACCGCGGCCAGCCCGCACTACGGCAACTGCTACACCGAGTACGACGTCACCAGCTCCGGCGACTCCATCAGAATGAAGACGTCCACCGACGGCGGTGCCACCTGGGGCTCGGCACTGGCCCCCGGAGGCAGCCACGCCGGCCTCGGCGGACAGCCGGTCGTGCTGCGCAACGGCGACGTCATCGTGCCGTACCTGTCGACCACCGACACCATCCGCTCATTCCGCAGCACCAACGGCGGCAGCTCGTGGAACTCGACCGTCGCCGTCGCCACCGTCAGCCACCACGACGTGGCCGGCGGCCTGCGCGAGGAGCCTCTGCCCAGCGCCGAGGCCGACGCCGCCGGCACCGTGTACGTCAGCTGGTCGGACTGCCGGTTCCGCAGCGGCTGCCCCCGCAACGACATCGTCATCGCCAAGTCGACGAGCGAGACCACCTGGGCCGCGCCGGTGCGGGTGCCGATCGACGCGACCAGCAGCACGGTGGAACATTTCGTGCCCGGCATCGGGGTCGACCCGTCGACGTCCGGCGCATCCGCGCGCATCGGACTCTCCTACTACTACTATCCGGACTCGTCCTGCACGGCGTCGACGTGCCAGCTCGACGTCGGCTTCATCTCCTCGGTCAACGGCGGCACGTCATGGAGCGGCGCGACCGCGGTGGCCGGGCCGATGAACCTGTCCTGGATCCCGAACACCTCCCAGGGTCGGATGTTCGGCGACTACATCTCGACGTCCGTCGTCGCCGGGGGCAACGCCTACCCGGTGCTGCCGGTCGCCACCGCACCCACCGGGAGCACGCTGCATCTCGGCATGTCGGTTCCGGCCGGCGGGCTGCCGGTGGTCGGCGGCGCGAACGCTGCGGGGGCGGCGCTGGCGGGACAGGCGGGCGGTGGGAACTCCGCGGTGTGGCGGACTGCGCACTGACAGGTTGCTCTGCGCGCTCCTGGTGGCTTGCGCTCCGCGTAGGCCGCCGTCCTCGTGATCCCATGGTCTACGCAGCTCGGGGGCCGCGCAGCACGCGGGCCACGCAGCACGCAGGCCACGCAGCACGCAGGCCACGCAGCACGCAGGCCACGCAGCACGCAGGCCACGCGGCACGCGGCCTTGGGATCCACAGTTCCTGCAGCCCGGCACTCTCCGGCAGGAGACCGTTCGTGGTCCCTAGCCGGAGCCTCGACGGAGAACTGCTATGCGGGAAGCCGACCCCCTCCTGGCAGAGCTCCCCTGCCCGAGTGCGGGATAGGCCAACGGGATCGCGCCAGGTGAGCGGTGCGGTAGCGCGGCATGTGATGAGTGTCGGGGCCCAGCTTTCATCGGCGGTTCGGTGCGGCTTGGCGGGAATATCTTTTTTTGGCACTTGACGGGGCTTACACTTTGTTTTCGGGGCCGGGATAATTTTGGGGTGGGGCAGTTATCGCTGTTTGGTCGGTCGGAGGTCGCGCGGATGCGGGACCGCACCGCGGCACGGGGTTATTCGGCGGAGAAAGAGCAATTCCGACGTGATCATGAGCGTCGTCGTGAATGGGGTCTGCGGCAGAGGCACACGCGGAAGTTGGTGCGGAACGGATGGAGGGCTTCGGAGGCTTGGGCGGCCGTTGTCGCTGCGGATGAACGGCGGCGGCAGGCGATTTCAGGACGGTCACCATCGGCGGGTCCGGCTCCTGCGCCGGGGCCTCACCGGAGGCCGGTCTCCGCTGCGGCGGTTGAAGAGCAGACTCCGCTGCAGGTGGCGGCCGGGGAACCGGTCCTGCTGCAGGTGGCGGCCGGGGAACCGGTCCTGCTGCAGGTGGCGGCCGGGGAACCGGCCCCGCCACAGGCGACGACCGACGAACCGGCTTTGTCACAGGCGGCGGCCGACGAACCGGCTTTGTCACAGGCGGCGGCCGACGAACCGGCTTTGTCACAGGCGGCGGCCGTGGAACTTGCCCGGCAGAAGATTCCGGCCGACGGACCGGCCCCGCTGAAGATTGCGGCCGACGAACCGGTCCGCCCCGGGGCGGCGAGCGAGGAAAAGGTTGCAGTTAACGGGTCGAGAACAACTAAAACTGTTGATTCTCTGCTTGCGGCGGAGCGGGATCAGGGTGGTATTTTTATTGTTTTGGTGGGCCGGTGTTTGATGGTGGTCAAGGTGACACTCGGACAGGCGAGCTGGCGCCGGGATCGTCGTGGTCACCGGGCGGTGATACAGGCTGATAAAGGCGAATACTGTCGCAGGGGAAGAAGTTTTTCTGCGAGCCTGCGTGGTCCACCTGAAGCACCTTGTCAATTTTTCAAGGTGCGCGAGGGTGGGCCGCAATAACGCGTGCTGCGCAACGGAGTTCGATGATCACTGTTTCTTCGCCGGTTGATCGGCGATCGGCGACGCCCAGCGCTGGTGTATCGGGCCGATGCCGCAGGCCGTGAGCTGGTGCTGCAAGAGGATGCGGTGGCTCTGGGCGATGGCGTGGTGGCTGCCTATGGCTATCGGGTAACCGTCGACGCGGCTGGCGTACAGCATCAGGGTGAGTGCGCGCGGGAGGGTGATACCGGGTAACGCCGACCAGATGGCGGTGACGGCCGAGTCCAGGGAATGTGCGCGGTCCGCGCCGAGGTAGAGGGCCGCATCGTCGCGCGTCGCGGGGTGCGTGGGCTGGGCGTGGTCGTCCAGGTGATACGGCGGGGGCGGCGGCGGGTCGGTGGCCTGCAGCAGGGGCCAGAGGTCGGTGACCAGTGCGGGGATGTCGGCGTCCTGACGGAAGTCGCGGCCGGTGGGTCGGGGAGCGTTCGGGGACGCGTCGGAGGAAAGGAACGGGGGTGCGCACTCTCCGGAGCATGTGGCGGGGGCCGGACCACCGACGCGCAGCAGACCACCGACAGGCGCCGGCCCATCGACGCGCAGCAGACCACCGACAGGCGCCGGCCCATCGACGCGCGGCGGACCACCGACAGGCGCCGGCCCATCGACGGGCGGCGGACCACCGGCGGGTGCCGGGTGACGGACAGGTGGTCGGCCATCGGTGGGGCGGTGTGAGGCGGCGTCGCTGGGGGCTGAGTGGGTGTACCCGAGGTGGTCGACGGGCGGTAGGTCGGGGCGGGAGAAGAGGTGGGTGGCTTGGCGGGCCAGCTCAGCCGGGGTTTCGGCGGTGTGGACGAGGTTGGCGAAGGGGCCGTTGGCGTAGCGGGAGCGGATGGTGCGTTTGACGCGGCGGGCGGCTTCGAAGGCGTTCGGGCCGGTGAGCAGGAGGGCGGCGGAAGGGGCCGTGCACAGATAGCGGTCGAGGAGGGCGCGCATCAGAACGTGGCCTTCGTCGGTGTACTCCGACCAGAGGAGGCGGGTGTCGGCCGGGGTCAGGGTGAGGGGGTGGCGGCAGGCGATACGCAGGCCCTCGGCGGTGATGACGGACTCGACGGCGGAACTCCGGCCCGTGCGCAGGCAGTCCGGTTTGAGGAGGACGAACGCTCGTTCCATGCCGTGGTTCTCTCCGATCGCCCGACCCGCAATCGTACGGGCCGCCGGGGAGCCAATAGCGATCCGGGCCGGGCCGTGCCGAGCAGGGCGGCCGGGCTGGGCAGGCAAGGCCGGGCGGCGAGTGTGCCAGGTTGCCGGGCGGACGATGGGTGGGGAACCGAGCGTGGCGGGGGCTCGTCACAGAGGGATGGAACGGTCTTGGGGTGGCCGGGAACGGCTGCTGTTTCTGGGGATCACTCTGGTGGCTACGGGTCCGGCCTGGCGGTTGGTGCCGTCGGGGAGCCCGGTCGCGGACCGGATGCCGGCGATCGCCGGAGTGGCGCTGCTGGTGGCGGTGGTGCTGATCTTTCCGGTGTCCTGGGCGGTGCTGGCCCGGGGGCGGACGGTGGGACGCCGGGTCGGGCTGATCCTGGTGGCGCTGGTCGCGGGATGGTCGGTGGCGACGGTCTCGGCGGGGACTTACGAGACGCCGCCCAGTGTGGACGACTTCCTGCGGTGGCATCTGGTCGCGGCCGGCCTGACGGTGCTGGCGGGCGCGGCCTGGAGCCGCGGCGGCGGGTGGGGCGGCGTACGGCTGGTCGGTGGGGTGGTGTGGGTTTCGGGGGTGGCGGTGATTCTCGCGGTGCCGGTGGTGGGGCAACCGCCGGTGCCGCCGGGGGCGGTGCTGCCGGATGGGGTGGTGAGTCTGCCCGACGGTGTGGTGGCGGCCGGGAATCGGCTGGACTGCAACCGGGCGCGGTGCACCCGGGTGATCACGGTGCGGGCGGCGGGGACCGGAGAGGCTCGGGGGCTGGCGCGGCGGATCGGGAACCATCTGGCGATGGCGGACGGGTGGCGGATGCGGTGGTATCCGGGGTTCGCCGAGCCCGACGTCGACTGCCGGGGGTCGCACCGGCTGGCCGACCCGTACGACCTCTGCCTGCAACTGCGGGCGGTCGGTGAGCCGGACGCGAGTGTGGAGGTGCGGCTCTACTACCGCAATCGGCATGATCCGGTCTACCGGACGGCTTCACAGGATTCGCATATTTATTGAGGGGGGTGGACACGCCGGGTAAGAATGCCAGCCGTGACCGCCCGCATCCTGGTAGCTGACGACGATCCGAAGCATGCCCAGCTCATCCGGCTCTATCTGGAGCGGGATGGACACCAGGTGCTCACTGTGGGCGACGGCCGGGCGGCCTTGGAGCAGACCCGGGCGCGGCGGCCCGACCTGCTGGTGCTGGACGTGATGATGCCGCTGGTGGACGGGCTGGACGTGTGCCGGATCCTGCGGGCCGAATCGGACCCGGCGCTGAGCTCGGTGGCGATCCTGCTGGTCACCGCCCGGTCGGCGGAGAGTGACATGCTGCTGGGGCTCGACATCGGGGCGGACGACTACCTGAGCAAACCGGTCAGCCCGCGGGAGCTGACCGCGCGGGTCCGGGCGCTGCTGCGCCGGGTGCGTGGCGGGGAGAACCGCGAGGTGCTGCGGGTCGGTGACCTGGAGGTGGACGCGCCCCGGTTCGAGGTGCGGGTGGCCGGGGCGACGGTCCGGCTGACCGCCAAGGAGTTCGCCATCCTGGAACTGCTGGCCCGGGAGCCGGGGCGGGTGTTCACCCGGGGGCAGATCATCGACAAGACGTTCGGGTTCGAGAACGACGTGTCGGAGCGGACCGTCGACGCGCATGTGGTCAACCTGCGGCGCAAGATCGAGGAGAATCCGGCCGAGCCGCGGTACGTGCAGACGGTGTACGGGCGCGGCTACCGGATGGGCGACCGGTGAGTTTCCGGCTACGGATCTTCCTGCTGGTGCTGGTGGTGGCCGGCACCGCGATCGGGGCGACCGCCTGGCTCACGCTCAGCCTCACCTCGCGGGAGCTGTCCCGGCTCAACGCCGCCCGGGACCGGCACAAGGTGGAGATCACCACCGCGATCCGCCGGTTCGGGCTGACCAACGGGCAGTGGACCGGCATCGACGCGGTGGTCGCGCAACTGTCCCGGCGCACCGGCCTGCACATCCGGGTGGAGGGCGCGGACATCACGCTGGCCGACTCCGACGTGATCCGCGGGCAGGCGGTCGGCCCGGTGCAGCTGCAGCCGATCTCGATCGAGCCGTTCCCGGGTCTGGACCCGGACACCCAGGCGGACGCGGTGACGATCGCCCAGGCGGCCCGGGCCGACCCGAACGTGATCACCACCTCGGACCTGAAACGCCTGAACCGGTCGCAGGTGGAGGCGATGATGCGACAGCGGCCGGCGCTGCCCGCCGGCCTGTTCACGGTCACGCCGCGAACCAGCGGGCTGACCACCCCGGAGGGCAAGGCGCTGCTGCAGCTCGCGCAGTACCGGGCCGGGCTGGTCGCGGTCCGCTGCGCGGCCGAGCGGCACGAGCTGACCCTGCCGCAGCTGGGCACCGAGCAGCTGCCGTTCCTGACCCCGGAGCAGTTGACCACGGCGGCCGACTGCGTGCGGGCCGGGCGCAACCGGGTGTTCGCCGACACCGGCTGGCTCGACGAGTGGTGGCAGCAGTTCGTCCAGTGCCGCTCCGACCCGCGGTACTTCGACCAGTGCCTGGAGCCGGCGTTCGCGCAGGGCGCGTCGAGCACGTCGGGCATCCCGGTGAAGGTCTACTTCGGCGCCGGCCGCGCCCAGGATCTGCAGGGTCTGGGCCGACCGGCGGTGTTCGGCGCGGCCGGGCTGCTGGTCGCCGCGGCGCTCGGCACCGCCTGGGTGGCCCGCCGGGTGAGCCGGCCGGTGCGGGCGCTGACCGGGGCGTCGCTGCAGCTGGCCGCCGGGCAGCTGGACGTGCGGGTGCCGGCCGGCGGCAAGGACGAGCTCGCCTTCCTGTCCGCCTCGTTCAACGCGATGGCCGAGGCGGTGCAGCGCAGCGAGGAGCGCCAGCGGCGGCTGGTCGCCGACGTCGCCCATGAGCTGCGTACGCCGTTGTCGAACCTGCGCGGGTACCTGGAGGGCCTGGCCGACGGCGTGATCGAACCGACCCCGGAACTGTTCGCCTCGCTGCACGAGGAGACCCTGCTGCAGCGCCGGATCCTCGACGACCTGCAGATGCTCGCCCTGGCCGAGGCCGGTGACCTGGCCTACCATCCGGAGCCGCTGGATCTGACCGAGCTGGCCGAGACGTCGGTGACCGCGCACCGGGCGAACGCCGCGAACGCCGGCCTGGAACTGATCCTGGACGCGCCCGAACCGGTGCTGGTGACCGCCGACCCGGACCGGATCCGGCAGGTGCTCGGCAACCTGCTGAGCAACGCGATCCGCTACACCGACGCCGGCGGCCGGGTCGAGGTCGGGGTCAGCCGGGACCCGCTCACCGCGATCCTGACGGTGGCCGACACCGGGGTGGGGATGACCGCGGCCGAGGTGTCCCGGGTGTTCGACCGGTTCTGGCGGGCCGACCCGGCCCGGCAGCGGACCACCGGCGGTTCCGGGCTGGGGCTGACCATCGCCCGGCGGATCGTCGACGACCACGGCGGCAACATCAGCGCGGCCAGCGAACCCGGGCTGGGCACCACCTTCACCGTCCGGCTGCCGGCCGAGATGCGCTGACGGCGGCCGCTAAGCGACCCGGCGCAGAGTGCTCCGGCCGAGGCCGGCCATCACCGGGTTGGTCTCGACGTAGTACCAGACCAGGCCCATCGCCTGGACGAACGCCCAAGCCCGGCCGCGCGCCCAGTCCAGACCGGTGCCGCCCACCGCGGTGCGCCACGCCTCCCGTACCGGGTCGTCGAACAGGTGCCACCCGCAGATCAGGTCGAGCGCCGGGTCGGCCGGCCCGAGCATCCCGACGTCGAGCACCCCGATCAGCCGGTCACCCTCGGTGAGCAGGTTGCCGGGGATCAGGTCGCCGTGGGTCATCACATCCGGCGACTCGCGGGGCAGCTCGCGCAACTCGGCCCACAGGGCGCGCAGCGGGCCGACGTCGAGCATCGGCTCGCTCTGCCGGAAACACTCGGCCATCCAGTCGTCATGGGCGCGCAGGTCGCCGCCGCGGCCACGGCCCCGGAACGGGCGTCCACGGGTGTCCATGCCGCGGACACCCTGGACCAGCTCGGCCAGGTCGTACCCCAGACTGATCGCCGTTGAATGTGAATTCTCGCTGGCCACAGTGCCGGGCAGCCAGGTCTGGACGGCCCACCGGCGGGGGAACCCGGGACCCGGCTCGCCGATCGCCAGCGGTTGCGGAGTGGCGAACCGGGTGACGCCGAGCAGTTCCCGTGCCGCCCGCGCCTCGGCGAGCAGATCCTCGGTGTCGTGGCGCGGGAACCGGGCGGTGAGGTGATCGCCGAGGCGAAAGACGGTGTTGACGGTGCCGTGCGCTCCGATCCGCTCGATCGGCAGCCGACTCCACTGCGGAAACTGTCGCGTCAACAGGTCACGGACCGTGTCGGTGCTCACCGGGTTCGCGTTCACCGGCCCACCCTGCCACGCGAAGTTGCCGGTCCGGAAAATGCCTGACAAACTTGCCCGGATGTGGCTGAGGCGGTTGTGGGCGAAGCATCACGAGGCGGCCAAGTTCTTCATGGTCGGCGGCATCTGCTTCGTGGCCACCACCGCGGTCAACTATCTGCTGAAACTGACCGTGCTGCACGACAAGCCGGTCACCGCGCTGGCGTTCGCGACCGTGGTCGCCACCATCCTGTCGTATGTGCTGAATCGCGAGTGGTCGTTCCGCACCCGCGGCGGGCGTGAGCAGCATCACGAGGCGGCCCTGTTCTTCGCGGTCAGCGCGATCGGCATCGGCCTCAACCTGATCCCGCTGGCCGTCTCGCGGTACGTGCTGGAGCTGCGGGTGCCGGACGTCAGCCGGCCGGTGCAGGAGATCGCCGACTTCGTCAGCGGCATCATCCTGGGCACGCTCATCGCGATGGTGTTCCGGCTGTGGGCGTTCAAGCGATTCGTCTTCCCGCACGCCGAGGCCCGGCCGGTTGCCGCGCCGCGCCAGCGCGGCCCGCGCACCCGGGTGACCCGGCACGAGGCGCGGCGGCCCGCGAAGAAGTCGCTCTGACACCTCCCCCGTGCGGTGGGTGCGGGCAGGTACCCCGGCATGGAAAAGTGAGCGGGTGGAGATCGATCTCAGTGAGGCGCAGGCACCGGTGCGGCCGCGCTTCCCCGCCGCCCTGCTGCGCCCCGAGGCCGAGGTGGTCGCGTTCCGCGGCCGCCACCGACTGCTCGACGAGCTGGGCGCCTGGTGTTCCGGCGCCGGTTTCGCGGCGCTGCTGCTGCACGGCCCGGCCGGGCAGGGCAAGACCCGGGTGGCCGGCCGGCTGGCCGCCCGCCTGGCCGCGGTCGGCTGGGGGGTGCACCGGCTCAGCGACGGTGACCGCCCCGTCCCGGACGGCACCGTCCCGACGCTGATCGTCGCCGACCGGGCCGAGACCCGCCCCGAGCAGATCGCCGGGCTGCTCACCGCGTGCGCCGCCCACGACGGCGACCGCCCGCTGCGGCTGCTGCTGCTCGCCCGCTCCGACGGCCCCTGGTGGCAGCGGCTGCGCACCGACCCGCTGCTGGCGGGGGCGACCACCGCCGAGCTTGCCGAACTGGACGACGACCCGGCCGGCCGCCGGGAGGCGTACGCCGAGGCGGTCCGCGATCTGGGCGCCGCGCTCCCCCGGGTGCCCGGCCAGGGTGGCCACCTGTGGTCGGCGATCGCCGCCCGGCTCGCCGCCACCCCGCGCGACGCCGGCGGTCACGCGCTGACCGTCCAGATGGAGGCGCTGGCCGACCTGCTGGACGCCGCCCAGTTCGGCCCGGCACCGACCGGCCGGTCGGCCGCCGACCGGCTGCTCGTGCACGAGAGCCGGGTCTGGTCGTTCACCGCGGCCTGGCACGGCCTGGCCGTCGACGAACGGATCCTGCACGACGTGCTGGCCGCCGCGATGCTCACCGAGCCCACCGACCGTCTGCTGGACCGGCTGGCCGGTGAGCACCGGGACGCGGTCGGCGCCTGGCTCGCCGATCTGGACACCGCCGGTCATCCGCTCGCCGAGCGGTTCTGCGCGCTGCGCCTGGCCGCGCGCCCGGCACTCGCCGAGATCCTCGTCGAGGACGCCCCGGAGCGGGTGTTGAGCGTGCTGGCCGCCGCCCGGCATCCGGGGTTGACCGAGCTGTGTGTCCGGCACGCCGACCGGCTCACCCCGGCCGTGCTGACGGTGGCCGCCGCCGCCGACGAGCCGGAGCCGCTGCTGGCCGCTCTGGTCCGGATCAGCGCCGACCCGGACACCCCGGTGGACCGGCTCACCCGGATCGCCGAGGGCCTGCCCCGGCTGTCCCCGCTGGCGGCCGAGGTGGCCCAGTCGATCGCCGAGCGGCACCGGCGGGCCGGTGACGAGGCGGGGCTGGCGCTGGCGCTGAGCAACCTGTCGATCCGGCTCGGCGACCTCGGCCGCGACGGTCCGGCGCTGGCCGCGATCGAGGAGGCCGCGGTCATCCACCGCCGGCTGGCCGGGCAGCAGCCGGAGCTGTACGAGGCGGATCTGGCGCGGTCGCTGACCAGCCTGTCGGTCCGGCTCGGCGCAGTCGGCCAGCCGGAGCCGGCGCTTTCCGCGATCGCCGAGGCCACCGAGCTCTACCAGCGGCTGACCGATCGCGAGCCGGAGTCGTACCGGGCCGATCTGGCCCGCTCGGCCCGGAACCTGGCGCTGGCGTTCGGCGGCCTGGAGATGTTCGCGCAGGCGCTGACCGCGATCCAGGAGTCAGTCGCCGGTTACCGGGTGCTCGCCGTCGAGCAACCCGGGGTGTTCCTGCCCGAGCTGGCGGCGGCGCTGAGCATCCTGGCGATCAACCTGGGCAGCCTCGACGAGGATGAGGCGAGCCGGGCCGCGGCCGCCGACGCGGTGACGATCCGCCGGCATCTGGCCGACCGGCGGCCGGACGCGTTCCGGCCCAGTCTGGCGGCCGCGCTGACCGACCTCGCGGTGCGCCACATCGTGCTCGGCGAGGCCGAGCCGGCGCTGGCGGCGATCGAGGAGGCGCTCACCATCCGGCAGGAGACCGGGGGTGAGGACCTCGACTGGTCACTGCACGTGAAGAGCGTGATCCTGGGAAATGTGGAGAACCGATGAGGAAGTCGTAGGAGATCCGGTGCGGGAACGGAAGCCCGCAGGAACCGCACAGGATTTTCACAAGCCGGTTCTACGGTCCCCGGCATGTGTGGTCTTAGCGCGTTTTTCAGCAGCAGGCCGGAGGCCGGGCCGGTGGACCAGGCGACCGTGGCGGCGTTCACCGCGGCGCTGGAGAGCATGCGGCACCGGGGGCCGGACGACTCGCAGCTGGCCTACGGCGACGGGTACATCCTCGGCTTCAACCGGCTGGCGATCATCGACCGGGACCACTCGGTGCAGCCGCTGTACTACGCCGACCGCTGGCTGGTGGTGTTCAACGGGGAGATCTACAACTACCGGGAGCTGCGGGCCGAGCTGATCAGCGCGCACGGCGCGACGTTCGCCACCGAGGGTGACTCGGAGGTGCTGGCCGCCGCGTTCCACTACTGGGGTGAGGCGGCGCTGCCCCGGCTACGCGGCATGTTCGCGTTCGTCGCCTACGACACCCGGACCGGCACCGTGCACGCGGCCCGCGACGCGTTCGGGGTCAAGCCGCTGTATCTGCTGGAGACCGCGGACGGGTTGTCGCTGGCCAGCGAACGCAAAGCCCTCGACCCGTTCGCCGCCCCGGCCGGCGCCGCGCTCAACAACGACGCGCTCGGGCACTACCTGACCTTCCAGTACGTGCCGGACCCGCTCAGCCTGCACCGGCACATCCGCCGGCTGCCGCCGGGTCACCGGCTGGTGTGGACGCCCGGCGGCGGGGTCCGCGAGCACCGCTGGTTCCGCCCGTCGCTGCGGCCGCTGCGCCTGCAGCCGGCGGCCGCACACCGGCAGATCCAGGACGCGCTGCGCGCCAGTGTCCGCGCCCACCTGCACGCCGACGTCCCGGTCGGCACGTTCCTGTCCAGCGGTGTCGACTCGTCCGCGGTCGCCGCGCTGGCCGCCGAGGCACAGCCGGGCATCCACGCGTTCACCGCCGGGTTCGCCGCCGACGGCTACTCCGAGATCGACGTCGCCCAGGACACCGCGAACCAGCTGGGCATCCCGCTGACCCCGACGGTGGTCAGCGACGAGCAGGTGCTGGCCGAGCTGCCGCGGATCGTGCAGCTGCTCGACGACCCGGTCGCCGATCCGTCGCTGATCCCGCTGTACTTCCTGGCCCGCACCGCCAGCCGGTACGTCACCGTGGTGCTCTCCGGGGAGGGCGCCGACGAGCTGTTCGGCGGGTACACCATCTATCGCGAGCCGCTCTCGCTGGCCACCGTCGACAAGCTGCCGCCCAGTCTCAAGCGCGGCCTGCACCATCTGGCGCACGTGCTGCCCGAGGGCGTCAAGGGCCGCTCCTTCTTGGAGCGGGGCACCACGCCGATCGAGCAGCGCTACTACGGCAACGCCCGGATCTTCGATCCGGAGGAGAAGGCCCGGCTGATGCGCTTCACCTCGGCGCCGCACACCGAGATCACCGCGCGGTTGTACGCCGAGACCGCCGACGTGGACGAGGTGGCCTCCATGCAGTACGTGGATCTGCACACCTGGCTGCCCGGCGACATCCTGGTCAAGGCGGACCGGATGTCGATGGCGCACAGCCTGGAGCTGCGGGTGCCGTTCCTGGACCAGCAGGTGTACGCGGCCGCGGCCGGGCTGGCCACCGAGCTGAAACTGCCGGCCGGGTCGCGCACCACCAAGCACGCACTGCGCGAGGCGATGCGCGGGATCGTCCCCGAGTCGGTGCGGGACCGGGCGAAGCTGGGCTTCCCCACCCCGACCCGGCTGTGGCTGCGCGGCGTGATCGGCGACTGGGTCGACCAGCTGCTGGCCACCTCGCAGACCGGGCATCTGCTCGACCTGGAGTACGCCCGCGGGCTGCTGGCCGAGCACCGGGCCGGGGTCGCCGACCGGTCCCGCAAGGTGTGGACGGTCGCCATGTTCTGCCTCTGGCACGCGATCAACGTGGAGCGCACCATCACGCCGCGGGCCGAGAAGACCGTGCTCAGCCCACGTACTCCCGAAGGTGCCGGGCGGTGAGCGTCGAGGCGTCGGCGACCAGCTCGTGCGGGGTACCGGTGAACACCACACGCCCGCCGTCCTGACCGGCACCCGGACCCAGGTCGACGATCCAGTCGGCGTGCGCCATCACGGCCAGGTGGTGTTCGATCACCACCACCGTGTTCCCGGCGTCGACCAGCCGATCCAGCAGGGCCAGCAGCTGGTCGACGTCGGCCAGGTGCAGGCCGCTGGTCGGCTCGTCGAGCAGGTAGGTGGCCGGGCCGCCGCCCATGTGCACGGCCAGTTTGAGCCGCTGCCGCTCACCGCCGGACAGGGTGTTCAGCGGCTGCCCGAGGGTCACGTAGCCGAGGCCGACCGCGGACAGCCGGTCCAGGATCGCCCGCGCCGGTTTCTCGGTGAAGAACTCCAGGGCCTCGCTGACCGGCATGGCGAGGACCTCGCTGATGTCCCGGCCGCGCAACCGGTACTCCAGGACCCGGGCGGTGAACCGGCGTCCCTCGCACTCCTCGCAGACGCCGGCGACGCCGGCCATCATCGCCAGATCCAGGTACACCAGGCCGATGCCCTTGCAGTTCGGGCAGGCGCCCTCGGAGTTGGCGCTGAACAGGGCCGGTTTCACCCGGTTGGCCTTGGCGAAGGCGCTGCGGACCGCGTCGAGCAGACCGGTGTAGGTGGCCGGGTTGCTGCGCCGGGAGCCGCGGATCGCGGTCTGGTCGACGACGACCACGCCGTCGCGCCGCGGCAGCGAACCGTAGATCAGTGAGCTCTTCCCGGAGCCGGCCACGCCGGTGACCACGGTGAGCACGCCGGACGGCAGGTCGACGTCGACGTCGCGCAGATTGTTCCGGCTGGCGCCCCGGATGGCGATGGTGCCCGTCTTTTCCCGACAGGCCTTCTTCAGGGCTGCCCGATGGCCCAGGAAGCGCCCGGTCAGGGTGCCCGACCCGGGCAGCCCCGCCACCGGCCCCTGATATTGGACGCGTCCACCGTCCGGGCCGGCGCCGGGACCGAGATCGACCACGTGGTCGGCGATCCTGATGGTCTCCGGCTTGTGCTCCACCACCAGCACCGTGTTGCCCTTGTCCCGCAGCCGCAGCAGCAGCCCGTTCATCCGCTGGATGTCGTGCGGGTGCAGACCGACGGTCGGTTCGTCGAACACGTAGGTGACGTCGGTCAGCGACGACCCGAGGTGGCGGACCATCTTGACCCGCTGCGCCTCCCCGCCGGACAGGGTGCCCGACTCGCGGTCCAGCGACAGGTAGCCCAGGCCGATCTCGACCAGCGACTCCAGGGTGTGCCGCAGGCCGCGCACCACCGGCGCGACAGCCGGGTCGGTGACCTCGGTCAGGAACCCGGCCAGGTCGCTGACCTGCATCGCGGAGCACTCGGCGATGTTCCGGCCGGCGATCCGCGAGGCCAGGGCCGCCGGTTTCAGCCGGGCGCCGGCGCACTCCGGGCAGGTGGTGAAGGTGGCGACCCGATCGATGAACGCGCGGATGTGCGGCTGCGCCGATTCGCGCTCCTTGGCCAGATACATCCTCTGGACCTTCAGGACCAGGCCTTCGTACGTCGTGTTCACCCCACCGATGCGCATCTTCACCGGCGGCTTGTGCAGGAAGTCGGCCCACTCCTGCTCGGTGAACTCGCGCAGCGGCTTGTCCGGGTCGACCAGCCCGGACTCGGCGAACCCGCGCACGTACCACCCGCCGACGCTGAAGTTCGGCACGGTGATCGCACCCTGGTTGATCGACCTGTCCCGGTCGACCAGCCCGTCGACGTCGATGCTCGACACCCGGCCCAGACCCTCACACCGCGGGCACATCCCCTCGGCGTTGAACGAGTACGCCAGCGCGCTGCCCGCGCCCGGCTCACCGAGCCGGGAGAACAGGATGCGCAACATGGTGTACGCGTCGGTCACCGTGCCGAGCGTCGACCGCGCGTTCGCCCCCATCCGCTCCTGATCGACGACGATCGCCGCGCTCAGGTTGTGCAGCGCGTCCACGTCCGGACGCGCCGGACTGCCCATGAACGACTGCAGGAACGCCGGGTAGGTCTCGTTGATCAACCGCTGCGACTCGGCCGCGATGGTGCCGAAGACCAGCGAACTCTTACCCGACCCGGACACCCCGGTGAACACGGTGAGCTGATGTTTCGGCAGGTCCAGCGAGACATCGCGGAGATTGTTCTCCCGCGCTCCGCGGACCTGGATGAACTCGTGCCGCTGCGGATCAGCCAGCACGGCGGCGGGCCCTGCGGGCGGCGAGCTCGTCACCTGCCGCCGGCTCCTCGGGGACCTGACCCACCGGCTGCGGCACGGCCGGCTCGGCGGGCAGGTGCGACAGCGAACCCTGGATCTCCTTGAACGCTCCGCCGATCGCGATGCCGAACACGCCCTGGCCGCCCTGCAACAGGTCGACGACCTCCTCCGGGGAGCGACACTCATACACCGTGGTGCCGTCCGAGATCAGCGTGATCCCGGCCAGGTCGTCCACCCCGTGCGAGCGGAGCGTGTCGATCGCGCGCCGGATGTTCTGCAGCGACACCCCGGCGTCCAGCAGGCGCTTGACGACCTTGAGCACCACCAGGTCACGGAAGGAGTAGAGGCGGGAGGTGCCGGAGCCGGAGGCGTCCCGCACGCTCGGCACCACCAGGGTGGTGCGCGCCCAGTAGTCGAGCTGGCGGTAGCTGATGCCGACCGCCTGACAGGCCGTCACACCGCGATAGCCGACCTCGCCGTCCTCGCCGACGAGGGGGCCCTCCAGAGGCTGCTCGTGCACGCGACTACCTCCCCGCTGCCCATGATCAACGTATCTGGGCGGTGCCGGTTCACCTGGACTTCACGAGCGTATATCTCAGCCGCAGTCGAAACATGGAGGTAACGGCACGACACGCCGCGTTCGGACGAGCGACACGCCGAAGCCCCGTCACTCTCCGGCGCGTCCGGATGTTTTCCGGCGACCTGCCCGACTTTTCCGGCGGCCGGCGGGCGCGGTCAGCCCGCGAAGTCCTCCGGGCGGACCTGGTCGAGGAACTCGCGGAATTTCTCCACCTCGTCCTCCTGCTCGTCGGGGATGACGATGCCGGCCTCGGTCAGCACCTGGTCGGCGCACCGGATCGGCGCGCCCACCCGCAGGGCCAGCGCGATCGAGTCGCTGGGCCGGGCGGAGACCCGCAGATTCTCCCCGATCAGCAGATCGGCGTAGAAGACGTTGTCTTTCAGCTCGGTGATCTCGACAGCCTTCAGCGGCTGCTGCAGCGCCGCCAGGATGTCGCGCAGCAGGTCGTGGGTGAGCGGCCGAGCCGGTTTCACACCCTGCTGCTCGTAGGCGATCGCCGTCGCCTCCACCGCGCCGATCCAGATCGGCAGATACCGGTCGCCGTCGACCTCTCGCAGCAGAACGATCGGCTGGTTACTGGGCAGCTCCACCCGAACCCCGACCACGCTCAGCTCGCGCACCGCACCGCCTCCGTGTTCGTTGTTGTCGCCGTCCCGCACCGCACGGCTGCCCCTTATCCTGCACGGTACACGCACGGCGAGCCGATCTGCCGTGCGCGGCATACCCCGCCCAGGGTAGGCCGAACAGGGGTCAGCGACCCAGTTCGCCGCGCAGTCCGGTGCGCACCAGCGCCGCGTGCAACCGCTGCGAGAGAGCCTGCAGCTCACGCGCGGTATCGGTGGCCCGGGCCCGGGCCGCCGGGTCCTGCTGCCGGGCCAGCGGCGCCAGCAACTGGGTGAACAGGCCGACCTCACGATCGGCCGCGTTCTTGAAGGCCCGCAGGTGGCGGGGCTCCAGACCGAAGTGGGTGAGGCCCACCACGGCTTCGACGATGATCACTGCATCCGCGTCGTACCAGCCCGGCGGGCGCGCCACGACCAGACCGATCTGCTCCAGCTCGGCCAGCATCGCCTCGTCGACCCCGGTCCGCTCGACCAGATCGTCCTTCGGAATCCGGGCGTCGGCCGGATCGGTGGCCCGCTGCGCGCCGACCGCGACCAGCGTCGGGCGCTGGGGCACCACCGGCTCCTGCTCCATCCGGTCCAGCTGCTCGCGGATCACCCGCAGCGGAAGATACTGATCACGCTGGGCGGTCAGCACGAACCGCAGCCGGGCCACGTCGTTCCACGAGTACTTGCGGTACCCGGAGGCGGTGCGTTGCGGGTCGACCAGACCCTCCGCCTCCAGGAACCGCAACTTCGAGATCGTGGTGTCGGGGAACTCGGTGCGCAGATGGGCCAGCACCTCCCCGATGCTCATCAGCGCACCCTCGCGCCCGCCCTGGGGACGCTCGGCCCCCGGGTCGCGCGCGGCCGCCCCCGACGAAGTCACGCCCGGCCGCCCTCGCCCTCCGGCCGCGGGCCGGCGATGAACACCAGACGGAACTTGCCGATCTGGACCTCGTCGCCGTTGCTCAGCGTCGCCGCCTCGACCCGCTCACGGTTCACATACGTCCCGTTGAGCGAGCCCACGTCGCGCACGGTGAACACGCCCCCGTCACGGTGGAACTCGGCGTGGCGGCGGGAAACCGTCACGTCGTCCAGGAAGATGTCACTGTCCGGGTGCCGTCCGCTGGTGGTCACGTCATGATCCAGCAGGAACCGGGCGCCGGCGTTCGGCCCGCGGCGGACCACCAGCAGCGCCATGCCGGGCGGCAGCGAGCCGGACATCCGGCTGGGCACCACGTCGGTCTCGGGACCCTCGAGCACCTCGTCGAGGGCGCCGAGGTTCAGCGTGGACGTGACGTCGAGTGGGGGGAACTCGTCGTCTGGGCGCGTCATCGGACCACCTCACGGATCAGTTGGTCGTCGCCTCGACCGGCGGGCCACCACGGGGGGCGGCCTCGCCGAGGCCTTAAGGCCCGACGCACGACTATCTTGGTTTAGTAGGACATTGCCACGGGATAACAGTTCTACATGTGCCCCGCGAGCCTAGTCAGCGCCATTATGGCGGGGCAACCAGACTCGCGGGTCGATGCTTACGGTCTGACCGAGCGTTCTAGCTCTCGGTCAGCGCCTGGTACGCCGCGGCGTCGAGCAGCGCGTCCACCGCGGCCGGGTCGGCCGGGGCGATCTCCACGAGCCAGCCCGCCGCGTACGGCTCCGCGTTGATCAGCTCGGGCTCGTCGCCCAGCGTGTCGTTGCGGGCCACCACGGTGCCGGCGATCGGGGCGTAGATCTCCGAGACGCTCTTGGTCGACTCGACCTCGCCCATCGAGTCGCCGGCCTGCAGCTCGGTGCCCTCCTCGGGCAGCTGCACGAAGACGATGTCACCCAGCGCATCCTGCGCGAAGTGGGTGATCCCCACCCGCACGGGGCCGGTGCCGTCGCCGGACACCCACTCGTGCTCCGCGGTGTACCGCAGATTCTCAGGAATCAACACTTCCTCCGTAGCTCACGAAACCGGACGGGCGTACTGCAATGCAGCCGCCTTACGCACCGCGGTCACCTCGACCATGCTGCGCGAGTCCATGGTCACGCTACCGCCGTCGCTCTTCACCGACGCCACCACCCCGCCCGGGATCTGCAGCGCCGTCCTCATCGTCTCCGGCAGACCGATCACCAGCAGCCGGAACGGCCCGGTCAACCGGTCACCGTCCGCGATGATGCCACCACCGGTGGCGTCGATGAAATAGGTGGACGCCACGATCCGCACCGGGGTCCCGCCGGACCCGCTGATCTGCATCACCTCGCCGCCCGAACCGCGCAGCTCCTGCACCGTGTTCAGCACGTCCGAAGCCTTCACCCGGTCCAGCACGATCTCCAGACCGGGGCCGCGGCCGGGAATCGTGCCGGCCAGCAGGCCCAGCTCCTGGCTGCGCTTGTTCGCCTCGTCCAGGGCCGCCTCCCGGCCGGCGACACCCGAGGTGAGCTGCTGGCGGCTGCGCTCCAGGGCCTCGATGTCGCTGTTCAGCCGGCTGTCCCGGGCCTCCAGGTCACTCAGGATCTGGACCAGGTCCTCCTGGCGGGCGGTGGACAGGCCACTGTCCGCGTCGTTGCTGCGCAACTGCACGACCAGGGTGAAGCCGAGCAGGGCGAGCAGGACCCAGATCAGGGTGCCGGCGGGCGCCGGTCGCTTGAGACCACCCCGGCCGGGCGGCCGCTCGCCGCCGTCCGCGCTCTCCCCCGGGCCCGACCGCACGTCTCCCCGGTCCTCGCCCGGGCTCTCTCTCGGGTCCTCTCCCGGGCTCTCCCTGAGGCGATCAAGATCACTTTCTGTACTAGCAGGCTCGGGCGTGTCGGACATCGACGGAACGGGTGACGTGGGCGATGTCTCCGGGTCACCCGCCCGGGTGGCAGCGTCGCCCGCCGGATCGCCGCCCGGCGCCACCGGGTAACGGACCGTCTGCTCATCCCCGGCGGGGTCACCGGCGTACCCCGCAAGCTCGTCGAAAGCGGCCGAAGGCCGTGCCGTCGGCGGTCTGCGCCCCGCCGTGGGCAGGTCGAACCCCGGCGGCGTCAGCTCACGCCCGTCGTCCTCACGGTCGGTCATCGAGTCCCCACGTAGTCCCCAGCCGGCCCGGCACCGGACCTAGGCCCGGAACAGGTGCCGGCGAATCGCCGCGACGTTACCGAAGATCCGGACGCCGAGCACCACCACAACGCCGACCGACAGCTGACTGCCGACCCCGAGCTGGTCACCGACGTACACGATCAGCGCCGAGACCAGCACGTTCGAGATGAACGAGACGACGAACTGCTTGTCGTCGAAAATCCCGTCCAGCTTGGCCCGCAATCCGCCGAACACCGCGTCCAGCGCCGCGATCACCGCGATCGGCAGATACGGCACCAGCTCCGCCGGCACCGACGGATGGAACACGATGCCCAGCAGAACACCGACGAGCAGGGCGAGTACGGCGATCATCGGCCGCCTTCCGACGCAGAGACAGCCGGCACACCGGAACCGGCCACGGACGGGCTGCCCGACGGAGCGGGCGGAGGGGTACTCGGCGACGCCGCCCGCAGCTTCAGCTCCGGAGCGGCGTCCAGCGTGACGTCGCGGACCCTCTCCGTCTCGAACGACATCCCGTACTGCTGGGCCAGCGCCGGGAAGAACTTCCCGGCATACCCGTTGCGGAAATTGTCGACCAGACTGTCCGGGCCCAGCGCGATCACCTCGTACGGCGTGGTCACCGGCCGGGTGTCCACCAGGATCGCCTCGCCGGCCTGGCGGATCGTCGACGTCGCGGTCAACCGCTGCCCGTTGATCGCGATCGCCTCCGCCCCGGCCGCCCACAACGCGTTCGCCGCCAGCTGCAGATCGGTGTCCTTGACCCGCCCGAGCGTGCTGCGCTCACCGGTCACCGCATCCACCGACGTGGGGCCGTCCGCCAGCCGCACCCGGGCACCCGAGCCGCGCACCGCGGCCAGCCCGGTCGCCGCCTCCAGATTCGAGATCCCGGCCACCGCGGCGCCACCCAGCTCCTGAGCCCGCAACCTGGCGACCTGCTCGGCGAGCACATCGGCCCGGGTCTGCAACGTCTCGGTCTGCTCCCGCCGGCTGTCCACCTGCTTGATCAGCGCATCCCGCGCCTGCGTCCGGCCCGGCTCGTCGGCGACCGTCTGCTGATAGCCCACCACCAGCAGGAAACCGATCACCCCGACGGTCAGCAGGGAGAAGCCGGCGGTGAGCCGCTTGCGGGCACCCGTGCGGACATGCCCCTCGGCGCGGCGGGCGGCGGCGTCGGCATACCCGGGATCGAGCGGATTCTGAAACAGCGCGGTGAGGAAGTCGGGACCGTAGGTCCGCTTCCCGGCCGCCGTGCCGTCGGGATCGGGCGTCGCCGCGTTCGGCCTCCGCGCGGGTGGATCCTGCGAGGCGGGTGTCGGCTTCCGCGTGCCCGACTCCTGCGAGGTAGGTGTCGGTCGCCGCGCGCCGGAGTGCTGCGGGGCGGCGTCCGGCTTCGCCGGCTCCGGGAGAGCGCCGCCCGGGATCGCCGGATCGGTCACGGCGTGACCGTCCGGGCCGCGGCCCGACCGTCCCGGTCGGCACGCAACAGCCGCGCGGCCTGCACCAGGTAGAGCACGCCGGCCGCCCAGTACAGGCCCAGCGCCCACCAGGCCAGGCCCCAGCCGACCGGACCGGCCCACCAGTCGATCGACGGCACCGCCTTGGCCAGCAGCACCACCGGGAACGCGGCCAGCAGCACGAACGTGCCGGTCTTGCCGACGTAGTGCACCGGCGGCGGCCCGTAACCGTGCCGCCGCAGAATCAGCAGCGCCACACCCACAACCACCTCACGCAGCAGCAGCCCGCCGGTCAGCCACCACGGGACCACCTCCCGCAGGGTGAACCCGATCAGCGTCGCCAGGATGTACAGCCGATCCGCGAACGGGTCGAGCAGCTCGCCGAGACGGGACACCGAATTCATCCGGCGCGCCACATAGCCGTCGACCCAGTCCGTCGTCCCGCCGACCGCGAGAACGATCACCGCGGCGACATCGCGCTCCGGGCCGAGCAGCAGATAGAGGAAGAGCGGCACCCCGAGCAGCCGGATGAAGCTGATCACATTCGGAATCGTGAAAATCCGATTGGAGGTCTCGATGGACGAATACGACATCGCGACTTCCTCTCCCCCTGTGCCGCGGCCCGGATACGGCGCCCCTACGCCAACCGATCCGGCATGCCGAAATCGGTCACGACGCGCTGTGCCGCGCTTGATTCGGCGGGACGCCGCGCCTCCCGGACTTCCGGGATGTGTGTGTCACGGTCGCTGAGCACTATAACCACCTGCCTACCGCTCGGCGTCGCCCAGTCACGCCCGCCACACCGTCTAAGGAATCCTAGGAGGCTAGGTGACTAGCCGGCGGCGCGCTTCCCGCCCTCATTGCAGCGACCCCGCTCCCCTGCAGCCGGCAGTGCCGCGTCCCTTACCTCCGCTCACCGATCCGGTGCAAGCACCGACGGACCGGGCGGGCGGTCAGGGGTGGCGGTTGAACAGGGACCACAGGGAAGGGGGCGGGGTGGGCAGGTGCCGGCCGGTGGTGTCGAGCCATGTGGTGGTGTTGACCACGCGGTGGTCGGCGATGTCGAGTATCACCAGGGCGAACGGGACGTGGCCGGCCTCTGTCGGGCGCATCTGCCAGAAGGCCGGCTGTCCGGAGGCGGCCGTCGGGAGCAGGCGGTGGCCGGTGCAGGCGGCTTCGGGGGCGCTCATAGCCAGGCCGATCCGGTCGCGACCGTGCAGGGACCAGGCGAACGGTGGCATCGAGGTGGTGGCGTCCTCGTGCAGCAGGGCGACCAGGGCGGCGATGTCGTGGCTCTCGAAGGCGGCGCAGTAGCGGGCGAGCAGGGTTCGCTGGTCGGCGTCGGCCGGGTTCAGCGGGTCGCCGGGGTGTGGGGCCACCGTCCGCAGCGTGGCGCGGGCGCGCTGCAGAGCGCTGGTCACCGAGGCGGCCGAGCTCTCCAGCAGCGCGGCGACGTCGTTGGCGGACCAGCACAGGACGTCGCGCAGGATCAGGACCGAGCGCTGCCGGGGCGGCAGGTGCTGCAGGGCGGCGACGAAGGCCAGCCGGATGCTCTCCCGCTGCACCACCAGCGTGGCCGGGTCCTGGGCGAGGTCGAGAACCCGCGCGTCGGGGATCGGGCGCACCTCCGCACCGGGCGCCAGCAGCGCACCGAACGGCTCGCCCGCGGAACCGGGCGCGGCCAGGTCGAGCGGCACGGCGCGCCGGGCGGCTCCGCGCAGCAGGTCGACGCAGACGTTGGTGGCGATGCGGTACACCCAGGTGCGCACCGAGCCGCGCGCCTCGTCGTAGCGGCCGGCGGCGCGCAACGCCCGCTCGAACGTCTCCTGGACAGCGTCCTCGGCCTCGTGCCCGGAACCGAGCATCCGGTAGCAGTATCCGGTCAGCTCGACCCGCAGCCCCGCCAGCACCTCCTCCACATCCCCGAAGATAGCCACCCCGCCGCCCCGCCCGGCCGCGGCGGGTCAGCGCACCACGTGCGGGTGGCGCGGCGCAGGGGTGGGTGCAGGTGGGCGGCTGACGGCGTACGCGGCAATCGGCGGACCGATGAAAAAGCGGACCCGCCGCCGTATCCCCTTCGACGAGGCGCGCCCGGAGGGCGCGAAGGGAGTGGAGATGACGACGGTGACCGACGTGCGGGCCGAGATCGCGGCGCAGCGGCGGGAGCTCGCCGCGCTGCTGGCGGAATTGACCGCGGAGCAGTGGGACCGGGAGACGCTGTGTGACGGCTGGCGGGTGCGGGAGGTGGTGGCGCATGTGACGCAGCCGTTCCGGGCTTCGCTGCCGCGGTTCCTGGTGGATTTCGCGCGGGCGGGCGGGAATTTCGATCGGATGGCGGATCGGGTGGCCCGGCGGGACGCGGCGCGGCTGAGCAGTGCCGCGTTGCTCGCGGCGGTGCGGGACAATGTGGAGCACCCCTGGTCGCCACCCGGGGGTGGACTGGTGGGGGCGCTGTCCCACGATGTCATCCACACGCTGGACATCGATCCGTGGCGGGAGGTGCCGGTAGCGCGGATGACGCTGGTGCTGGGTGGGATGTCGCCGCGCAGTGTCGGGTATTTCGGGGCGGATCTCGACGGGGTGCGGCTGGTGGCGACCGATCGTGACTGGGCGCACGGTGCCGGTGAGGCGGTTCACGGGCGGGCCCAGGATCTGCTGATGGTGATCTGCGGGCGGCGGCTGCCACCGGGGCTGCTGACCGGGCATCCGGCCGCCAGGTACACCGGTTGACCCCGACAAATCGCCCGATCAGTCAGGAGGAGGCGGATTTAACACTGATTGGCACCGCCTCAATTGACCGGTCAAGCTGTTGAGCGTGCAAGCTTCGACTCATCAGATCAGCGACGTCGGCGAGGCCCGGGAGGTGTTGCGCAAGTACTTCTACGCCGTCGACATGGACGTGCTGCGGAAGCGGCGGGACTGGACGGCGCGCTTCGCGGTCGGCGGCTGCACCGCGGTCACCCTCGGGGATCTGGATTTCGGGGTGGATGTGCGGGTCAGTGCCGGGGAACTCGGCGCCTACCACGTGAATCTCCCGCTGACCGGCGGCCTGAGCTGGCATCAGGGCCGGGACGCGCCGCGCCGGGCGTGGGCCGGGCGGTCCGCGGCGGTGTTCCAGCCGGTCGGCGACACCATCGTGGACCGGTGGGACGGTGACTGCCGGCTGCTGGCCGTGAAGATCAGCCGGACCGAGCTGGAAACCCACCTGGAGCAGTTGCTGGACCGTCCAGTGCGCGGCCCGGTGCAGCTCGCGCCGGTGCTCGACACGGCGCAGGGGCCGGGCGCCGGCTGGGCCCGGCTGGCCCGGCTGATCGTCGAGGACGTGGGCTGCCCGGACGGGCTGACCGGGCATCCGGTGATCGGTGCCCGGCTGCGGGAGGCGCTGGTCACCGGGCTGCTGCTGAGCACCGAGCACCGGTATCGGGACCCGCTGGAGCGGCAGACCCCGGCGCTGGCCGCGCCCGGCGCGATCCGGCGGGTGGTCGAGGCGATGCGCGCGCAGCCCGCCCGGCCGTTCACGGTGGCGGACCTGGCACGGATCGCCGGGGTGGGTTCGCGGGCGCTGCAGCAGAGTTTCGCGCGCTATGTGGGGATGCCGCCGATGACGTATCTGCGCCAGCTGCGGCTCGGCCTGGTCCACGACAGCCTGGCCGGCGCGGAGCCGGGGACGACGACGGTGGCCCAGGAGGCGTACCGCTTCGGGTTCACCCACCTGGGCCGGTTCGCCGCCGCCTACCGGGAGCGTTACGGCACGGCCCCCTCGGAGACGCTGCGGGACTAGCCCAGCGCCGTGACGAAGCGGTGCAGGTACAGCGGCCAGCCGTTGTCGCCGTCCACCGCGTCGCGGATGCCCTCCCAGCCGGGCCCGTGCCGGTCGAGGTTGCGGTGTTCGAGCTCGACCCGGGTGCGGTCGTCGGCCTCGGCGACGAAGCGGACCTCCACCTCGCTGCGGTTGGCCGGGTCGGGCTCCACCTGCCAGTTCGGTCCGATGTCCCAGCTGAACAGCAGCCGGTGCGGCGGCTCGAAGGCCAGCACGTGACCCCACGTGCACTCGCCACCGTCCGCGGCCCGGTCGTAGATCCGGCCGCCGACCCGCGGCTCCAGGACGGTGTCGGTGATCGGTGCGGTCATCAGATTGTGATCGCGCGGTTTGATATCGCCGAACCGTTGGGTGAACACGGCGAACGCGCGCTGCACGGAGGCGGGGACGACGATCTGCCGGAGCACGATCGGCGTGGTGGACCGGGTCATGGGGTTTCCTCTTCGGACGAGACGGCTTGCTGATAGCCCTGCAGTGCCTGCCTCCAGAACGCGTCGAGCTGATCCCGCAGTGCCGCCACACCGGTCGCGTTCAGACGGTAGACCCGGCGCGTGCCGGCCGCCTCGTCGTCGACCAGGCCGGCCGCTTTGAGCACTTTGAGGTGCTGGGACACGGCGGGCCGGCTGATCGGCAGTCGATCAGCCAGCTCGCCGACCGCCCGCGGCGCATCGGCCAGGCAGGACACGATCGCGCGCCGGCTCGGGTCACCGAGGATCTCCCACCCGTCAGGCGCTTGGTAAGTAGCCACGAACGGTAAGTTACGGCTTACCGAAGGCGCCGTCAAGGCCTCAGTGGCGGCCCCGGCGGGCGTTGACGTAGTCGTCGATCACGTAGCGGCCCAGTTCCTCGGCGTCCGGGCTGAACACCCGGCCGCCGTTGCGCCGGGCCACCGCGTCCATGAAACGCTGCAGGCCCGGGTCGTCGCCGAGCATGAACACGTTCAGCGTGGCGCCGTAGCGGGTGAGCAGATCGACCTCCCGCACCGTGGCCCGGACGGTCTCCGGGGTGGGCGGCCACCAGAACAGGGCCTCGCCGTCGTCCTCCAGGTGCGCGGTGGGCTCACCGTCGGTGACGACCAGGACGACCGGTTCGGCCCCCGGGTGGCGGCGCAGGTGGCGGGCCGCCAGTTTCAGGGCGTGCTGCAGGTTGGTGCCCTTCTCCAGGGTGGGCTCGGTGCCGGCCAGCTCACCCTGGCTCAGCGCCATGGCGTACCTGCCGAAGCCGATGATCTGCAGCGCGTCCTGCGGATACCTGGTGGCGACCAGATGCGACAGGGCCAGGGCGGTCTGTTTCATCGGGCCCCAGCGACCGTCGGCGTACATCGAATAGGAGAGGTCGACACAGAGGGCGACCGCGGCGGAGGACCGCCGTTCGGTTTCGGCTACCTCGAAATCCTCCGGAGCCAGCCGTACGGGCAGGGTGGCGACGTCGCGCGAAGCGGCCCGGCGGCGGACCGCGTTGCCGATCGTGCGGACCACGTCGAGCGGCTGGTCGTCGCCGAACTCCCAGCGGCGCGACGAGCCGATCAGGTCGCCGGCCGCGCCCGCGTCACGCATGTCGTGGTCGCCGCGCTTGCCGCCGATGTCGTGGAAGATCTTCGCCAGGGCGGTCTGGCCCAGCCGGCGCAGCGCCTTCGGCGACAGGGTGAGCCCGTCGCCGTCGCGTTCCACCCAGCCCTGCCGGCGCAGCTCCCGCTCCAGTTCGCGGAGGCGGCGCAGGTCGTCGGCGGCGGACCGGCCGAGCTGGCGTTCGACCGATTCCACGTCGACGTCGTCGAGGGTGGCGCCCGGGTGCTCCTGGCCCAGTTGGTCGATCAGCTCGTCCAGGTCGGCGATGTCCCCCAGGGCGGCGGCCGCGTCGCCGTAGCCGAGGTCCTCGGAGCCGCGCATCCGCTCGCCGCGGCCCCAGTTGAGGCCGGGGCGCAGCGCCCGCAGGTTGTCGGTGAGCTCACTCATCTGTCCCCGCAACGGGCCGTCGCCGAGCGCCTGGTCCATCAGGCTCTGCAGTTCCTCGCGTTGCTGCGGGCTCAGCGAGCGCATCAGCCGCTCGGCCGCGGCGGCCTGGCGGGCCAGGGAGTCGATCAGCTCGTCGACGTTCTGCGGGTTGTCCGGGAAGAAGCGGCCGTGCTTCTCCATGAACTGCTGGAACGCGTCGGTGGTGTCCTCGCCGCGGGCATGCTTGCCGAGCAGACCGTTGAGGTCGCCCAGCATCTCCGACACCTCCGAGAAGTCACCGTTGCGCAGGGCGTCGCGCATGCCGGCGAAGCGCTGCTCGACCACCTCCCGGCGGAGCCCGGAGAGGATCTGCCGGTAGATGTCGCGAGCTTCCGGAGACTGCCAGTCATACTCCGACAGTTCCGCGATGGCCTGCGAGGTGGACCGAGGCAGGTTGTCCAGGACCGCCTCGTTGAACCGGGACTCCATGTCGTCCCGGGCCCGCAGGGTGTCCCGCTCCTCGGCGAGCGCCTGGTCGAGCATCTGCCGCGCCCGGGTCACCGCGCCGTCCAGGTTTCCCCGGCGCAGCGCGTCCCGCCGCAGCCGCCGGGCACGGTCGCGCAGATCGTCGAGCCCGCGGCCGTCCCGCGGCCCGCGCCGGATCAGGTCACGCAGCGCGTCGCGCAGGCTGTCGCCCCGCATGACCCGCTCACCCATCTCGTCGACCGCGGCCCGCACGTCGTAGGGCGGGGCGAGCGGGTCCGGCCCGTCCCGCCAGGCCCCGTACCGGAAGACGTTTCGTGCCATCGTCAGCTCCCGTAGAGGGTGCGGCCGTCGTCGGTCATCTCCTTGGCCAGCCGCCGGGTCAGATGCAGCCCCTCCAGCACGAACTCGATTCCGGAGGCGGCCTGCCCCGGGCTCGGCGCGTCGCCCAGCCCGAGCCGGTCGAGCACCTTGGCCAGCCCCGGCACCGTGCCGATCTGGGTGAGCAACTCCTCGGCGCTGACCAGGTCACCGGTCTGGATGATCGCCCCCTCGGCGACCAGGTCGGTGAAGCCGGACAGGTCGAGCCCGGCGAGCCGGGCCCGGAACGTCTCGGCGGTGGCGACCCGCAGCAGGTGGGCGAGGACCTCGGTCTCGCGCCCCTCCTCGCCGCTCTCGAACTCCACCTTGCCGCGCAGCGTCGAGGTGACCGACACGGTGTCGCAGATCCGGGCGACCGCCTCCCGCTCGCCGCGCAGGCCGGCCCGGCGCAGCGCGGACGCCGCCACCGTCTCGGCGGCCGCGATCGAGAACCGGGCCGACACGCCGGAGCGGGCGTCGACCGACGACGACTCGCGGACCCCGCGGGTGTAGCGGGCGAGCACGTCGACGAGGTGCTCCGGGACGGCGGCGACCAGCGCCGCCTCCTGCCGGATCAGCGCGGTCTCCAGCTCCAGGTCGACCGGGTAGTGGGTGCGGATCTCGGCGCCGAAGCGGTCCTTGAGCGGGGTGATGATCCGGCCCCGGTTGGTGTAGTCCTCCGGGTTGGCCGAGGCGACCAGCAGCAGGTCCAGCGGCAGCCGCAGCTGGTAGCCGCGGACCTGGATGTCGCGCTCCTCCAGGACGTTGAGCAGCGACACCTGGATCCGCTCGGCCAGGTCGGGCAGCTCGTTGACCGCGAAGATGCCCCGGTTGGTGCGCGGCACCAGGCCGAAGTGGATGGTGTCCGGGTCGCCCAGCGAGCGGCCCTCGGCCACCTTGATCGGGTCGACGTCGCCGATCAGGTCGCCGACGCTGGTGTCCGGGGTGGCGAGCTTCTCCCCGTACCGCTCGGAGCGGTGCAGCCAGGAGATCGGCAGCAGGTCGCCGGCCTCGGCGACCAGCCGGCGCGACGCCGGGGTGAGCGGGTGATACGGATGTTCGTGCAGCTCGGAACCGGTGATGTAGGGCGTCCACTCGTCCAGCAGCCCGGCCAGGGCGCGGATCAGGCGGGTCTTGCCCTGGCCGCGCTCACCGAGCAGGACCATGTCGTGGCCGGCGAGCAGGGCCCGCTCGACCTCGGGCAGCACGGTGTCGTCGTAGCCGACGATGCCGGGGAAGCGGGGCTCGCCGGAGCGCAGCCTGTCGAGCAGGTTGTCGCGCAGCTCCTCTTTCACGGTGCGGAACTCGTGCCCGGTGGCACGCAGCTCGCCCAGGGTGCGCGGCAGGTCGGCGGGAGTTTCGGAGATGATCGCGGTAGGACCCTCTGTCACCGCAGGAACGCTACTCCGCAGACGGGACAACCGGCGACTGTGATCGCGAACGCGGCCAGCGCCGCGAGATTGGCGTTAGGTCACGGCCGCGGCGCGCGGCAGAGTCGTCACCATGATGGAGTCGTACGCCGCGTTCACCACCGATCCGGCCGGCGGAAACCCGGCCGGGGTGGTCCGGGACGCCGCCGCCCTGTCCGACGCCCGGATGCTGGCGATCGCCGCCGACCTGGGCTATTCGGAGACCGCATTCGTCACCTCGCGCGACGGCGACCGGTACCGGGTGCGCTACTTCAGCCCGCTCACCGAGATCCCGTTCTGCGGGCACGCGACGGTGGCCACCGCGGTCGCGCTGGGGCCGGGCGAGCATGTGTTCCTGACCAACGCCGGTGAGGTGCCGGTGACCGTCGACACCCACGGGGTGGCCACGCTGACCAGCGTCCCGCCGCGCGTCGAGCCGCTCGGCGCGGACGCGGTGAGCGCGCTGCTGGCGGCGCTGCGCTGGGCCGCCACGGACCTCGACCCGGGGCTGCCGCCCCGGGTGGCGTACGCCGGCGCCTGGCATCCGATCCTGGCCGTCCGCGGCCGGGAGCGGCTCGCGGACCTGGACTACGACGTGCCGGCGCTGAAAGCGCTGATGACCGAGGCCGGCTGGACCACCGTGCAGCTGGTGTTCCGCGCCGATCCGCAGACCTTCGACGTGCGCGATCCGTTCCCGGTCGGCGGCGTCTACGAGGACCCGGCGACCGGTGCGGCCGCCGCGGCGCTCGGCGGCTACCTGCGGGAGCTCGGCCTGGTCGCGGACGACGCGACGCTCACCGTGCGGCAGGGCGACGACCTGGGCCGGCCCAGCCGGATCACCGTCCGGCTGGTGCCCGGCGAACCCGGGGTGCGGGTGTCCGGGCACGCGGTGCCGATCGGTCAGTGACCGGTCAGGGCCATCCCGTCCTGATACCGGTTCCACGTGCCCTTGCCCTGGTGCTTGGAGGCGTACATGGCCATGTCCGCGTCGTGCAGCAGGGTGCGCACGTCGTCGCGCTCCTCGGCGCAGGCGATGCCGATGCTGGCGTTCGCGCAGACCGCGAGGTCGCCGACGTCGATCGGCTCGGTCATCGAGCGCAGGATGCGCTGCGCGGTCTGCTCGGCGTCGCGCACCGTGCAGTCGCGCAGCAGCACCGCGAACTCGTCGCCGCCGAGGCGGGCCACCAGGTCGCCGGCCCGCACCGACTGGCGCAGCTTCTCGGCCACCCCGGCGAGCAGCAGGTCGCCGGCGCCGTGCCCGTGCGTGTCGTTGACCGCCTTGAAGCCGTCCAGGTCGACCAGCAGCAGCGCGACGCTGCCCGGGTGGGCGTCCTCGAGCGCGGTGGTGGTCTCCTCCCGGAAGTGGGCGCGGTTGGCCAGCCCGGTCAGCTCGTCGTAGAGGGCCTGGTGGCGCAGCCGCTGCTCGTGCTCGCGCAGTTCGGTGAGGGTGCTGTCGAGCTGGTCGATCAGGCGGGTGTTGTCGTGGAAGGCGGCCAGCTGGCGGGCCACTACCAGGGCGACGATCACCCCGAGGCCACCCACCACGCCCCACAGGCGCCGGGTCGAGCCCTGCGGCAGCACGACGAGCAGGGTGGTGAAGACGACCGCGATCGAGCCGTACGGCAGCAGGCTGTACGGGCGCCGGCGGCGGGCGCCGAACGCGGTCTGGTCGAATCCGGCGATGATCTCCTGGATCCGCGGGCCGACGGCGATCAGCAGCGACGGCACGAAGCGCAGGGCGTAGACGTACGCCGGCAACCCGTCCTGCGTCGAGGGCGGGGCGGCGAACACGCTGACCCCGATCACCACCGCCGAGCCGATCATCGGGACGGCGGCCGCCTTGTGCATCGGCGCGTTCCCGCTCAGGAAGATCTTGACGGCCGCGAATCCGGCGGTCAGCGCGACCGCGGCGCCCACCAGCGCGCCGATCGGGCTGGCGTTCTCGTCCTGCGGGCCGGAGCTGGACGCGAAGGACCAGGTGACCACCGCACCACCGACCATCACCGTGGCGCTGTCCAGCCAGAAGGCCAGCGCCTCACGACGGGACCGGCCGGGGTACGGGTGGATCAGCATGGCCACGATGATCAGCAGCTCGCCGGTGCCGAAGCACACCGACTGGATCACGCCGCCGCCGGTCGACCACTGGTGCTGCCGGGTCAGCGACAGGACGGACTGCACCGAGTCGCCCAGGAGGAACAGGGCGGAGGTGACCATCAGCATGCGCCAGAAACGACCGACGGCTCCGGTGGCGATCCGGCTGACCCGCCAGGAGGAATACGCCACCAGGAGGTCGAGCGGCGGCTGGAACAGCCAGAACACCCGGACCTGGGAATTGTAGTGGCCGGCCAGCGCGAACAGCAGCACCAGGCCGAGCGCCGTCCACGCGACCGCGGCGAGCGTGATCGGATCACGCACCATCACCCGCTCCAGCCTTCTCACGCAAGGGTGATCGGCCGATGACTCGCCGTCATGAAGGTTCAGCCGGGGCCTGTGCTTAGATGACTGACTGATGAGCGCCACACTGATCGCCCGGGATCTCGCCGCTGGGCACGGCGACCACCACCTGTTCACCGGGCTGGACCTGGTGGTCGCGCCGGGCGACGTGATCGGCCTGGTCGGCGTCAACGGGGCGGGCAAGACCACGCTGCTGCGCACGCTCGCGGGCCTGCTGCCGGCCGAGAGCGGCACCGTCTCCCTCAGCCCGCCCACCGCGAATGTCGGCTACCTGCCGCAGGAGCGGGAGCGGCGGGCCGGCGAGACGGTGCGCGACTTCCTGGCCCGGCGCACCGGGGTCGCCGCGGCGCAGACCGCGATGGACACCGCCGCCGAGGAACTGGCCGCGGGCGCTCCCGGTGCCGACGACCGGTACGCGGCCGCTCTGGAGCGGTGGCTCGACCTGGGCGGCGCCGACCTGGAGGAACGCGCGCTCGCGCTCACCTCGTCCGACGTGCGGATCGATCTGGAGCTGCCGACGACCGCCCTGTCCGGCGGCCAGGCGGCCCGGGCGGGCATGGCGTCGCTGCTGCTCAGCCGCTACGACGTATTCCTGCTCGACGAGCCGACCAACGACCTCGACCTGGACGGGCTGGCCCACCTGGAGAACTTCGTGCAGGGGCTGCGCGGGGGGCTCGTGGTGGTCAGCCACGACCGGGAGTTCCTCACCCGTACCGTCACCAAGGTCCTCGAACTGGATCTTCATCAACATCAGATCCGGTTGTACGGCGGTGGCTACGCGTCCTATCTGCAGGAGCGGGAGCGGGCCCGGTCGCACGCCCGGGAGCAGTACGAGGAGTACTCCGACAAGAAGGAGGAGCTGCTCGAGCGCGCCCGCACCCAACGCGCCTGGATGGACAAGGGGGTCCGCAACGCCCGCCGCAAGGCCCCGGACAACGACAAGATCGGCAAGAGCCTGCGCGGCGAGACCAGCGAGAAGCAGGCCGCCAAGGCCCGGCAGACGGAAAAGATGATCGAGCGGCTGGAGGTGGTCGAGGAGCCCCGCAAGGAGTGGGAGCTGCGGATGGAGATCGCCGTCGCGCCGCGCGCCGGTGCGGTGGTGGCCACCCTGCGCGAGGCCCGGGTCGACCGCGGCTCGTTCACCCTCGGCCCGGTCACCGTGCAGATCGACTGGGGTGACCGGGTCGCGATCACCGGGGCCAACGGGTCCGGCAAGTCGACGCTGCTCGCGGCGCTGCTCGGGCGGCTGCCGCTGACCGCCGGCTCGGCGGCGCTCGGGCCGGGCGTGGTGGTCGGCGAGGTGGGCCAGGCCCGCGGGCTGTTCCTGGGCACCGAGACGCTGGCGCGCGCCTTCGGCGACGCGGTTCCGGAATTCAACGACGCGGACGTACGCACGCTGCTCGCGAAGTTCGGTCTCCGCGCGGGCCACGTCAACCGGCCGGCCGGGTCCCTCTCCCCCGGCGAACGCACCCGGGCGGCACTGGCGCTGCTGCAGGCGCGCGGGGTGAACCTGCTGGTCCTCGACGAGCCGACCAACCACCTGGACCTGCCCGCCATCGAACAGCTGGAGTCGGCGCTGGCGACCTATCCCGGTACCCTGCTCCTCGTCACCCACGACCGCCGGATGCTGTCCGCGGTCGCCACGAACCGCCACCTCGAGGTGGCCGACGGCAAGGTCACCGGCTGATCCCCATGAGCACGATCATCACCTTCTTCACCGCCGCGAACGACGACGCCGCCGACGACCACGGTCCCGGCCGCGACGCGGTCGCATTCGGGAACTTCGACATCTTCGCCTCCCTGGAGGAGTGGGAGAGCCTGCTGCTGCGGCGCGATCTGGACGACGTCGACGGCCCGGAGCAGATCAACGACGACGAGCCGCTGATCTTCAGCTTCCTGCCGGCCGTCACCAAGGCGCTGGCCGCGGCCGACCGGCGCACCCTGGACACGGTCAGCCGGGAGTGGGTCGCGGCACGCGCCGGGGACGGCGAGGAGCTGGACCCGGAACTCGCCCGGGAGATTCTGGACGCCGTGGCCGGCCTGGCGCGTTCCCGGCGCCGGCTCTACTGCCGGGTCGCCTAATTCCTTCCGCCGCGGTCGGAAATAGAAGGGCCTCGGCCGAGGTTCCCGCTGAAGGACGATTTCCGGACGCTTTCCGCACGAGGGAGCAGGCATGAGCGACGCGACCGCCACCGCACTGGCGCAGGACCGGGTCATCGACATCACCACGATCGGGCGCAGGAGCGGCGAGCCCCGCCGCATCGAGATCTGGTTCCACCGGCTCGACGGCCGCTATTACATCACCGGCACCCCGGTCAAGCCCCGCGACTGGTACGCCAACCTGGTGGCGAACCCGGCCTTCACCTTCCATCTGAAGGAGACCGCCACCGCCGACCTACCGGCCGTCGCCCGCCCGATCACCGACCCGGCCGAGCGGGAGAAGGTCTTCACCGGGCTGCTCGCCCCGCTCACCGAGTTCACCAGCAAGCCGGGCCTCGAACAGGAGGTCTGGGTGGCGAAGAGCCCGCTGGTCGAGGTCACCTTCGCCTGACCGGCCGGCGGCCCGCTCGCTCGCGCGTAACCCACGAGCCGCCCGATGCGATACTGCGGGGGTCGCGCCGAGGGGTATCTGAGCCATATCCCTCGGCGCGACCACTGCGGATCAGTACGCGCCGAAGGTGTCGTGCGTGACGTAGGTGCCGGTCGGCGGGGTGATCGTGGTGCGGTTCTGCTGGAAACCCTTCTCCCAGCGGGCGACGCTGCCGTCGGCGTTCTTCACCACGTACTGGAACTCGGTGTACGTGTTCGCCGGCAGCGCCACGCTCCCGGTCCAGGTCGGGAAGGCGCTGCTCGTGGTGGTCAGCGGCACCGCCTTGGAGACGTCCCAGGAGCCGAGCGCCGGGATGCTGCCGACGACGTAGACGTTCTGACCCCAGCTGGTGAACCCGGCGGTCACGTTGAAGGTCGCGGCGATCGGCGCGACGGCGGTGCCGGCGGCGGCGACCGGCGCCGCGTCGGTGACCGGGGCGGCGAGCGCCGGGCCGGCCACCCCGAGCACGCCGCTGATCAGGGCGGTGGCCAGCACGCCGGCCCGAACGGTGGTGCGATTCATGACAGTCCCCTTTGATGATCCTCACCGCTGATTGCAAGTACTTCCAGAACTTGCGCGGTAGGCGTCATCCACAGTGGTGGGACAGCGTCGTCAGGTCAAGCCTATTTGTCCGAATAGGCGATTTAGGAATTGTTCGTTGCCTATCCCAACAAATCTGTGACCTGCGTCAATGCGTCACCAGAATGCCACAATCGGCTGCTGATGACACGCCGCGCCACCGAAGAAAGAACTTGCAATAAACCTAAGCGTCTCTCCGCCCCCGATGTGCCCGCAGCCGGGCTGCCCACCTCACCGAAACGCTTGCCCACCGGAGGAGGTCCAGCAGCCGTCACCGACCACCACGCCGTCCTCGGGAAAGCCGCCGGAGGTGCAGAACCCGTCAGGCCGGGGAGCCGTGATCGGGCGCGCTCAGGCCCGGTGGGTCGGGCGGCTCGGAGTCGTCGACAAGACGGAACGTCGTCCATCGGGACGTGCGCTGAGGGGGTCCATCTGGACCATGGCAATCTTCCTACCAGGCGACAGCCTGCTCGACAGCACCGATGACGAGGCCGCGGGACAGCCGTCAGCTCGACAGGGCCGGGCTGAGCGGGCTCTCCGTGCCGGACCGGTCCACCGCGCCCAGGCAGTAGGTGGCCTTTCCCGATGGGTGCGGGTCGGCGATCTCGGCGCCGGACCGGCCGGTGGCGACCAGGGTGGCCGGGCCGCCCGTGGTGCGGTACAGCGACCAGTTCGTCGCGCCCAGCCCGGTCGCCGTCAGGATCAGCCGGCCGGCCGGGCCGGGGCGGGCCGTGGTGAGGCGCGGGGTCGCCGGGGCGGGTGCGGCCAGGCGGTCGAGGCGGGGCTGCAGGGCCGGCGTGGCGTAGTAGGCCCGGCGATACCGGCTGACCGCACCCAGCCGGTCGCCCCGCACCTGGCCGGCGCTGAAGTGGATCTCGCCCTGGGCGGCGTATTTCCGGTTCAGTGCCATCTCCCGGTCCAGCATCGCCGGGTCGCTCCAGTCTCCCGGCTCGCCCACCCGGTAGTCGGCCATCCCGATGTAGAGCTGCACCCGGGTGCCCCGGGTCAGGTCGGTCCACCATTTCAGCAGGGTCAGGTAGTCGGCTTTGCTGAACCCGATCGTCCAGTAGAGCTGCGGGGCCACGTAGTCCAGCCAGCCGGACTGCACCCACCTACGGGTGTCGGCGTAGATCGTGTCGTAGCTTTCCAGGCCGGCGGAGTTCGAACCCAACGGATCGGTGGCCCGGTTGCGCCAGATGCCGAACGGGCTGATCCCGAACGAGACCCACGGTTTGACCTGCAGGAGCCGCTCGTGCATCTCGCGGACCAGGGTGTTCACGTTCTCCCGGCGCCAGTCCGCCTTCGACTTTCCGGCACCGTACCGCTGGTAGGAGGCGGCGTCCGGGAAGTCCTGGCCGCTGCCTTCCGGGTACGGGTAGAAGAAGTCGTCGAAGTGCACGCCGTCGACGTCGTACTTCTGCACGGCCTCCAGCATCGAATCCTCGACGAACCGACGCGCCTCCGGGATGCCCGGATCGAAGTAGAAACGGCCGGTCCTGCCGGTCGGATACGCGATGCGCCACTCCGGGTGCAGGCGCAGCGGGTGGTTGGGGGCGAGTTTGGCGGCGTCGGTGCCGATGCCGCCGGGAGCCGGCTGGGTCCCCCGGTACGGGTTGAACCAGGCGTGGAACGCCAGCCCGCGGGCGTGCGCCTCGGAGACCATGAACGCCATCGGGTCCCAGCCGGGCGACCTGCCGTCGAACCGGCCGGTCAGCCAGTTCGACCAGGGCGCGTAGGCGGAGGGCCAGAACGCGTCCCCGCTCGGGCGTACGTGCACGAAGATCGCGTTGTGGTTCTGCGCCACCGCGAGGTCGAGCCACCGCTCGTACTCCGCCTTGACCTGGTCCTCACCAAGCCCCGGGCGGCTGGGGAAATCCGCGTTGTAGACCGTGGTCAGCCACATGCCGCGCAGCTCACGGGCGGCCCGGGCGGGCTGCCCGGCGCACTGCGCGACGGTGCCGGCGACCGCGGCGGCCGGACCGGTGACCGGGGCCGCCGCCGACGCGCGGTAGAAGGCGGCCCGGACCAACCCCGCGCCGATCGCCAGTGCGGCGATCAGGACCACCGACAGCAGCAGACCGAGGCGCAGGCGTTGGACTCGGGTCACAGCACCGACCGGTACACGGTCATCGTGTCCTCGGCGATCCGGGCCCAGCTGAAGTGCTCGACGGCACGGCGGCGGCCGGCCTTGCCCATCCGCTCGGCGAGCTGCGGGTCCTGGAGCAGCCGGGTGAGCGTGGCGGCCAGGTCGGCGACGAACTTCTCCGGGTGCACCGGGGTGCCGGTGCCGTCCTCGACCTGTTCGATCGGGACCAGCAGGCCGGTCTCGCCGTCGGCGACCACCTCCGGGATGCCGCCGGTGGCGGTGGCCACGACCGCGGTCTCGCAGGCCATCGCCTCCAGGTTGACGATGCCCATCGGCTCGTAGATCGACGGGCAGACGAACACCGTGGCGTGCGTGAGCACCTGGATGACCTCGTGCTTGGGCAGCATCTCCTGCACCCAGACGACGCCGCTGCGCCGCTCCTGGAGACCGGCGGCGAGCTGAGCGACCTCGGCGGCGATCTCCGGGGTGTCGGGGGCGCCGGCCAGCAGGATGATCTGGGCGTCGGCGGGCAGGTCGTGACAGGCCCGCATCAGGTACGGCAGGCCCTTCTGCCGGGTGATCCGGCCCACGAAGACGACGCTCGGCCGGTTCCGGTCGATGCCGAGCCGGTCGATCACGTCCGTTTCCACGGCGGGCACGTAAAGATCAGTGTCGATGCCGTTGTAGACCACGTGAATCTTGTCGGGGTCGACCGACGGGTATGCCTTGAGCACGTCGCGGCGCATCCCGCCGGAGACCGCGACGATCGCGTCGGCGGCCTCGACAGCGGTCCGCTCGCAGAACGACGACAGCGCGTAGCCACCGCCGAGCTGCTCCGCCTTCCACGGGCGCAGCGGCTCCAGGCTGTGCGTGGTGACCACGTGCGGGATGCCGTGCAGCAGTTTCGCGGTGTGCCCGGCGAAATTCGCATACCAGGTGTGGCTGTGCACGACGCTCGCGCCGGCGGTGCCGGCCGCCATGGCGAGATTCACCCCCATGGTGCGCAGCGCGGCGTTCGCCCCGGCCAGCTCGGCGGGCTCCGGGTACGCGGTGACACCCTCCTCGGTGCGGGGTGCGCCGAAGCAGTGCACCCGCACGTCGGCGAGCCGCCGCAGGTCCCTGGTCAGGTATTCCAGGTGCACGCCGGCGCCGCCGTACACCTCCGGCGGATATTCACGGGTCAGGAGGTCCACACGCAGAGCCACGCCCCGCACAATAGCCCACCGCAACCCGCGGCGACCCGGTCCGGCACCCGTCCGGCAACCGCCGTGGGCTGCAATGGCCGGGTGCGGGAGTGGAGCGGACCAGGAGCCTGGCGGTACGTGCTGGTGGCCGGCGCGGTGGCGGTCACCGTCGCCCAGCTGACCGGCAGCGGCGTGCTGTTCCTGCTGATCCAGGTGGCCACGATCGGGGCCACACTGCGCCTGCGGCTGGGCGCCGGCTGGTGGCTGCAGACCGTCGCCCGGGTCGCCGCGGTGGTCGCCACCGCGTTCTGGATGTGGGGCCCGGTCCCGCCGGCCAACACCCCGACCGGCTTCAGCCTCGTCCCGCTCTATCTGTTGTCGGCGGCCGGCGCGGCGCTGCTCACCCGGCGCGGTGGCCGCCACTACAGCCGGGCCGAGATCAGCGTCGAGGCCGGTGCGGTGGTGCTCGGCGTGGCCATGCTGGCCTGGTCGTTCGTGGTGCTGCCGTATCTGGGCGCGCCCGGCTACCAGCAGGTCGACAGCGCCCTGGCCGCGCTGTACGCGCTGGTCGACATGGCGCTGCTGGCCACCACCCTGCGCGGACTGACCTCCCGGCACGGCGCCCCGGCACGGCTGCTCGGCGGCTCCGGTGCGCTGCTGCTCGGCGCGCACATGCTGTACGCCGCGACCAGCTCGGCCGGGGTCGGCCCGTTCCTGCCCGGCGGCGGCTCGTTCCTGCTCATCCAGTACGCCGGGGTGCTGGTCACCGCGGCCGCCCGGCACCCCCGGGCGGGCGCGCTCGGCACCGGTGACCCCCGGGGCACCGAGGTCAGCCGGGGCCGGCTCGCCCGGATCATCGCGATCGCCGTGCTCGCCCCGATGCTGCCGCTGCTCACCGCCCGGCACGACGTCGCGACCTGGGTGCCGGCGCTGCTCACCTCGGCCCTGTGCGGGCTGCTGGTGCTGCGCATCTGCATGCTGGCGCGCGACGCCGGCCACCGGGCCGCCGAGCTGTGCCGGGCGGTCGACGAGCAGGCCGCGTTGCAGCGCAAGCTGGCCTACCGGGCCGGGCACGACTCGCTGACCGGGCTGGCCAACCGGGAGCTGCTGCTGGAGCAGCTGGCCACCCCGGCGGTCCGGGACCGGCCGCACTGCCTGCTGCTCTGTTCGCTCGACGGGTTCAAGGCGGTCAACGACGCCTACGGGCACCCGGTCGGCGACGAGGTGCTGCGCCAGCTCGCCGGGCGGCTGCTGCTGTTCGCTCCCGAGGCGGTGCTGGTGGCCCGGCTCGGCGGGGACGAGTTCGCCCTGCTGCTCACCGACCCGGCGGGGGCGGCCGACCTGGCCGCGCGGGTGCTCGACACGATCTCCCGGGTGCCGGTGTCCGTGGACGAGCGCCGGATCCACCTCTGCGGCAGCGCGGGGGTGGCCGACGGCGTACCCGGCAATCCGCCCTCGGCCGTGCTGGGTGACGCGGACCTCGCGTTGCGCGCCGCCAAGCTGGCCGGCGGAGCCCGGCTGGCCCGCTTCGACGAGCGGCTGCGCGCCGAGCAGAGCGAGCGCGCGTGCCTCGCGGCCGGGCTGCGCCAGGCGCTCGCCGACGAGACGCTGTTCCTGCACTACCAGCCGGTGGTCGACCCGGTCAGCGGCCGGATGAGCGGGGTCGAGGCGCTGATGCGCTGGCGCCGCGACGGCGAGCTGGTGCCGCCCGGGGTGTTCATCCCGGTGGCCGAGCAGACCGGGCTGATCGGGCCGATCGGGCTGCGGGCGCTGCGACTGGCCTGCGCCCGGGCGGCCGGCTGGCACCGCCGGGACGGCATCTACGTGACCGTGAACGTCTCCACCCATCAGCTGCGCGACCCGGACTTCGCCGACACCGTGCTGGCGATCCTCGCCGAGACCGGTCTGCCGCCGGCCGGGCTGGTCCTGGAGATCACCGAGTCGGTGCTGATCGATGCGGCCGACACCCCGGTCCTGGGCCGGCTGCGCGAGCACGGCATCCGGATCGCGATCGACGACTTCGGCACCGGCTACTCGTCGCTGGCGTACCTGCGGCAGCTGCCGGTCGACATCCTGAAGATCGACCGTTCGTTCATCAGCGATGTCAGTTTCACCAAGGCGATCCTGGAACTCGCGCGCAGTCAGGGTCTGATCACCGTCGCCGAGGGCGTGGAGACCCCGGAACAGGCGGCCGTGCTGCGTGACCTGCGGTGCGACCTCGTCCAGGGCTACCATTTCGGCCGTCCGGCCGAGCCCGCGGCGATCGAGTCATGGATCAGAGAGAGCAGCGCCACCGTCGCTTAATCAAGTAGCGATACACTTTGGGTGGCGAACTAGCGGCCCGGATATTAGCGTCCTTCCCATGGCTGTCAAGGTGCTTGCGATCGTTCTGGCCGGTGGAGAAGGCAAGCGCCTGATGCCCCTGACGGCGGACCGGGCCAAACCCGGTGTCCCGTTCGGCGGCATCTATCGGATGATCGACTTCGTTCTCTCCAACCTCGCCAACGCCGGTTATCTCAAGATCGTCGTGCTGACCCAGTACAAGTCGCACTCGCTCGACCGGCACATCTCCAAGACGTGGCGGATGTCGACGCTGCTCGGCAACTACGTCACCCCGGTCCCCGCGCAGCAGCGGCTCGGCCCGCGCTGGTTCGCCGGCTCCGCCGACGCGATCTACCAGAGCCTCAACCTGATCAACGACGAGTCGCCGGATTACGTGATCGTCTTCGGTGCCGACCACATCTACCGCATGGACCCGAAGCAGATGGTCAACGACCACATCGCCTCGGGCGCCGCGGTCACCGTCGCCGGCATCCGCCAGCCGCTGTCGCTCGCCGACCAGTTCGGCGTGATCGACGTCGGCCCCGACGGCAAGAAGATCAAAGCCTTCCGGGAGAAGCCGCGCGACGCGGTCGGCCTGGCCGACTCCCCCGACGAGGTCTACGCGTCGATGGGCAACTACGTCTTCACCACCCGCGCCCTGTGTGAGGCGGTGACCGCCGACGCGCAGAACCCGGACAGCAAGCACGACATGGGCGGCAACATCATCCCGATGCTGGTCGAGCGCGGCGAGGCGAACGTCTACGACTTCCGCGACAACGACGTGCCCGGGGCCACCGACCGCGACCGCGGGTACTGGCGGGACGTGGGCACGCTCGACTCGTTCTACGAGGCCCACATGGACCTGATCGCCACCCTGCCGATCTTCAACCTGTACAACCACGAGTGGCCGATCTTCACCAACTACGGCTCGTGGCCGCCGGCCAAGTTCGTGCACGGCTACGACGACCGGCAGGGCCGCGCCATCGACTCGATGATCTCCCCCGGCGTGGTGGTCTCCGGCGCCCTCGTCGAACGCTCGGTGATCTCGCCGAACGTGCGCGTCAACTCGTGGGCCCACGTCGACGGCGCGGTCCTGATGGAGGGTGTCTCGGTCGGCCGCCGCGCGGTCATCCGCAACGCGATCATCGACAAGAACGTCACCATTCCGGAGGGCGCGCAGATCGGCGTCGACCTCGACCGCGACCGCAAGCTCTACACGGTCAGCGACAACGGGGTGGTCGTGATCGGCAAGGGACAGCGGATCGAGCTTTAGAAGCCGATTGCGGCGGTACGCGCACCGGCCCGGCCGTGGTCGGCCGGGCCCGACGCCGGCGCCTGGCCAGGTGCCGGACTCGCCGTTCTCCACGCCGGTGATGAGCGACGACGACGTGGCGGCGCCGGCCGAGGTGGGGCGGCGGTTCCTCCGGGACCGGGCGGTGCCGCCGTCGTCCTCCGGGACCGGGCGGTGCCGCCGTCGGACAAGGCTGGGCAATACGGGTGAAGACGGCGCGAGTGGTGCCAGAATCGCAGGTGTGAGCGACGACGGGTCGCCGCCGACAGGGGCCGCCGGACGGGGCCGGGCGGCGTGGCTGCTGGTGGCGCTCAGTGGGCCCGGCGCCCTGCTGATCGGATTCGGCGGGCCACGGATCGCGCCCACGGCGTACCTGATCGGGGTCCTGATCTGCGTGGTTGCCGGGGGTTTCGGCATCGGGAAGAACCTCGGCGCGGGGCGCCGGCGGCCCTGGGTCCTGCTGCTCGCGGCGCAGGCCGGCGCGGTGGCCGGCGAGGCGGCGCGGACGCTGGCGCACGCGACGGTGTTTCCGAACGTGATGCTGCTGGTCAGCTACCTGATGCTCGGGGCCGGGCTGATCGACCTGCTGCGGCGCAGCCGGGCCGGTGCCGACGAACCGGCCCGGGTCGACGCCATCCTGCTGGGCGCCGGATCGGCGCTGGTGGTCTGGTCGCTGTGGATGGAGCCGTGGTTCGCCGGACACGACCCGCACTGGGAGAACCTGGTCGCGGCGGCGCTGCCGCTGGTCGCCGCCGGCCTGCTGATGATCGTCCTGCCGATGCTGCTGCTGGGCCGCACCGGCGCGCCCGCGATGTGGTTCTTCTCGGTCAGCGCGACGGCCCTGCTGGCCGCCGACATCGTGCTCGCGGTCCGCGGCTGGTTCGATGCCGGACCCCGGACCATCCCGCTCGCCGAGGTCGGTGCGGCGGCCCTGATCGCGTACGCGGCGAACTCCGCCTGCATGCTCCATCCGACCGTGGTGGTACTCACCCAGCCGGTGCCGAACCGGTCACAGCAACTCCGGATGTCCCGCACCGCGGCGATCACCGCGGCGCTGTGCGCGCCGACCGTGCTGACCGTGGTAGCACCCCCGCACGGCCTGCGGTTCGCGCTGGTCCGGGCGGTGTTGTCGCTGACGCTGATCTTCATCGCGGTGTCCCGGATCGTCCGTGCCAACAACTCCCGGGCCCGCGCCGAACAGCGGGCCCGCTGGCAGGCCGACCACGACGCGCTGACCGGGCTGCCCAACCGGGACCTGCTGACGTCGACCATCGCGGACTGGCCCGGCGTGAGTGTGCTCTTCCTCGACCTGGACCGGTTCCGGCTGATCAACGACCACTGGGGGCACGAGGTCGGTGACGAACTGCTGCGCGCGGTGGCACACCGGATCAGTGCGGAAACCCGGGCCGACGACCTCGTGTGCCGGGTGGGTGCCGACGAATTCATCGTGGCGGTCCGTGCCGAGGACCCGGCGGCCCTGGCCGGGCGGCTGCTGACAGTGCTCGCCGAACCGGTGCCGCTGTCCGTCGGGGCGGTCGACGTCACCGCCTCCATCGGGATCGCGCACTCCCCCGGCCGGCCCGACCCGGTCGAACTGATCCGGGACGCGGACACCGCGATGTACCGGGCGAAAGATGCCGGACGCCGTCGCGCCGTGGTCTTCGACCCCGAACTGCGGGACCGGGTACGCACCCGGATAACGCTGGAACGCGCCTTCCGCGGGGCCTCCGGAAACGGTGAACTCGACGTGCACTACCAGCCGATCATCGATCTGCCGACCGGGCAGGTCGACGGCTTCGAAGCGCTGATGCGCTGGACCCACCCGACGCTGGGAACGGTGTCCCCGGCAGAGTTCATCCCGGTCGCCGAGGACACCGGGCTGATCGTCCCGGCCGGCGCCTGGCTGCTGGAGAAGGCCGCGGGGCAACTCCGCACGTGGCGCGCCGGGAACCCGGCCCTGCACGTGTCGGTGAACCTCGCCGTACGCCAGTTGTGGGAACCTGATCTGGCCGAACGGGTGCGCGAAGTCCTCGGGCGCACCGGACTGCCCGCGGCCGGGCTGTGGCTCGAAGTGACCGAATCCGGCCTGATGACCGACCTGGACACGTGCCTCGACGCGCTGCACCAGCTGCGCGCCCTCGGCGTGACACTGTGCATCGACGATTTCGGAACCGGCTACTCGTCCCTGAGCTACCTGCAGCGGCTGCCGGTTTCCATCGTCAAGATCGACCGCGCCTTCATCTCCGGGGTGGGGCTGGGCGGCGCGGACGAATCCATTGTGCGGGCGGTACTGGCCATGTCGCGGGCGCTCGGCCATCGGGTGGTCGCCGAAGGCGTGGAAACGGCGGCGCAGCACGACTGGCTGCGGGCCAACGGATGCGATCTGGGACAGGGCTGGTGGTACGGAAAACCGCGGCCGGCCACCCAAGCGGTCCCGGGCTCGTCGCATCCGTCGCCGGCGACCGGGTAGCGGCGGGGCGAAGGCCTCACGCATCGATGTCGTACCGGTACCAACGACCGGGGTCACCGTCCATCCGCAACCACAGCATCCCGTCACGGCCGACCCTGCCCCGAGCCCAGCCCGACGGCTGCCGGCCGTCCGGCAGTTCCAGCTGCTCGCGGCCGGTCTCAATGATGCGCTCCCCATCCTGACGGCCGCGACGAATGCCCCACCGGAACCCGTCGCCGGCCCGGTGCTGATCGAAGAAGGCGAACTCCGCACCCACGACGGCGAGGCCGGTGCAACGGGTGATGGGGTTGTCGACGACGGCCCGGACACTGTTCGCGTCGAGCTCGACCACGGCGAAGTCGGGATACGGGCACGCGCGGATCCGCTCGCGTCCGACATTCAGTGCGTAGCAGTCGCACCACGGCAGGGTAGGGGTGCCGGATGACACCATCCAGGGTTCGCCGCCGCCGCCGTCCCACCGCGCCAGACCGATCATGAAGCCGTACGAGCGGGTGCCGTCCGAGTGGGGAAACCAGTAGTTCGACTCGTCGAAGTAGCTGATCCAGATCTGCCCTCGCGCGTCGGTCACGAGCTGCTCGATACCGTCTCCGGCGTAGAACGCCGCCTGCGCCCGACCGTGACCGTCGAAGACCCGCACGTTCGCGGTGAGGGTCAGATCCTCCTCGGGCACCGGTTCGCCGTAGCGTTCCTCGCAGACGCCGGGTGCAGCACATCGGGCGGCGGACAACACGACGCCGTCGCCGAGCGAGTCGATGCCGGAGAACCACAGGTCGAGGCCCTTCAGCGGGATCTCACGAACCTCGAGCCCCGCACAGATGAGGGCGGTCGCATCGTAAAGCGGTGGCGGACGCAGCTCGGTCAGGTGCGGGACCGCCACGAAGCCCTGCGCCGGATCGGCGAGAAGGACGACGAGCCGACCGTCATGATCGATAGTCGAGGCCATGACCTCGAGATGGGCGTAACGATCCGGGAGCGTCGCGTGAAGCGCGAGCCGGCGGTCAGCGGCCATGGGCCTTTCTGATCATCATGGCCCCATGATCGCACAGCCCCGACCGCGCTCGACACCGCCCGCCGAGCTCGACGCATCAAGGTCGGCGAGCGGTGTCGGGAACGCCGGGGCCTACCGCAGGCCGCTGTCAATCGCGGCCAGCAGGGCGCCCTGGTCGTCGTCCTGGTTCAATGCCCAGACGCCGATCCCGCCGAGCTTGGCCGCCTTCGCGTACCCGGCCTTCTCCGTCATCACGGCGGGGTCGTCGAAGGTCCAGAAGGTGTTGCCGTTGAACAGCCACGCCGCTTTGGCGGTGTCGTCCCAGTGCCGGACGAAGCCGTTGTGCACGTACTCCTTGACGGTTCGGTAGTCCCGGCCGTCGGAGACGCCGGTACCGGGACGGAACAGGCCGTTGTCGGTGGCGTCGACGCCGGTCCAGCCACGACTGTAGAAGGGAACGCCGAGCACCAGCCGGCCCGGGGCGACGCCATGGTCGGTGAGATTCTTGAGGTAGATGTCGACGCTGCGATCGGTCGGGTCGGGGTCGGCGGCATTCAGGTGCAGTGCCGACTGGTGGTTGGTGGTCGACGGGCTTTCCCAGGCGCCGTGCATGTCGTACGCCATCAGCACCGCCCAGTCCAGGTAGGTGAAGATCGCCGGCAGTTCGTATCCCCGGCCCAGGGTGTAGGCGCCGCCGGGCAGTGCCGCGGTGAGCAGATAGTACGGTCGGCCCTCGGCGCCCTGCCGGTAGGCGTCGAGCTGGCGTCGGAACTCCTGCAGCAGCAGGGTGTAGTTGTGCTTCTCCAGGGAGTTCCCGGTTGCCCCCGGGTACTCCCAGTCGATGTCGATCCCGTCGAAGACGCCGGCGCCGGCCCCGATCCCGCCCTGCGGCTGGCCGCCGAGCTGCGGAAGGTCGCCCTTGATGTAGAGATCGATGCAGGATCGGACGAACTTCTCCCGCGAGACCGCGGTCCTGGCCGCCTCGGCGAAGTTCGCCGACCCGGATCCGCCGCCCAACGAGATGGAGGTCCGCAGCGAGTACTTGGCCTTGAGCCGCCGGATCTGGTTGAAGACGCCGCGCAGGGCCTGTCCCGGCTGGTCCGCCACGCCGTCGAGGCTGTCCGTCGCCGGATACTCCTGCTGATAGTCCAGCCGGGCCTCGTCGCTCGTGATCTGGCATTCGCCGGCCGCCGAGATGGAGCCGAAGGCGTAGTGCAGGCTGGTCAGCTTTGCCGCGGAACCCTTCTCGTCGAGGTCGCGGATCTGGAAGTCCGCGCCACCCTCGGCCTTGGGCTTCACGGCGGCGCGGGAGAAGTAGCCGACCTTCCGGTACGGCGCGGCGGCCTGGGCGGCCGCGGGAGTGGCGATGGGCAGAGCCAGGGTGGCGGCGGCCACCTGAAGCGCGGCGACGGCCAGGACCACCGGGCTGGGGCGACAGGCCCTCGTTCTCAAGCCTTCACGGAACAATGGTGCGGCCTTCCTCGCGCAACTCGGGATCATGATCAGATCCCGGCATCGTACCGGGCCACGAGATACAGCGGGACCGATGCGGACGGCAGCGCGGCGGCCGGCACGGACGCGGAAATCCGCCGGCTCTCGGGTGGGCGAGTGCTTCGGCTCGCGTCAGTTCGTGACCGTAGAGCGGACCATCCGGTGCCACCGCGGCGGCGTTCACCGCGGTCGCGCCCGGCAGGTCACTGCCCGCACCCGGCCCCAAACGTCGGCTTTTCGTGGGCTGACCACGGGGGATCCGGCGAGTGGATCTCGACCCCTACTGTCATGGGACGGTCGGCGAACCAGCCGGAATTTCCCCGAGGTGCAAGGAGAACCGTCGTGGCACATGTCGACAGTGGGTACGGATCGGAAGTCCGCCTGTCGGTTCCCTGGGTCAGAACGGTGGTCGCCGTACAGCTGTACGTGCTCGCGGCCTACCTGGCGGCTGCCATCATCCCGTACCTGTGGGCCCCACGGCAGTACCCGCCCACCTGGCTGTGGGTGGTTCCGGGGCTGCTGCTCGGGTCGCCGGGTTACTACATCACGGTATGGGGTGCGAGTCTCGCCGTACCGCTGGCACTGATCGGTGCAGCCGCCAGCGGATGGGCCGGTCTCCGGCACACCGTGCCGCCGCGCTTGTTCAGGTGGTCGCTCACCACCGCGGCCCTGACAGCCGTGTACGCCCTCTTCACCCTGACGTCACTCGGCCACGACATCGCCATGTTCGTGGCGGACTGAGCCCGGCCCGGACCGGTGGCTCAGGCGCGGGTGTTCCGCATCGCCTCGATCAGCGCCGTGCGTACCGGTTCGGGGGTGAGAGGAGGCAGCTCCGCGGGTCGGAACCATCGAATTTCGTCGTGCTCTTCAGGGGCGGCATTCACCGGTTTCCCCTCCCACTCCTCAACGATCCAGGCGCTGAAGTGCACGGCTTCCCCTCCGCGGCCGACCTGCAGCCGACACAGATGGATCGCCGAGCCCGGCACCATCTGCACGCCCAGTTCCTCGTCCAGCTCCCTGGCGAGCGCGGCCAGTTCCGTCTCGCCCGGCTCCATGTGGCCGCCGCCCAGGCTCCACACGTCCGGGTGGACAGGGCGGCTCGGACTTCGATGGACGAGCAGCATCTGATCGTCGCGAACCAACGCACCCATGACGATCCGGATCATGGGCGGCATTGTGGCATGAGCATCCGAGAAGGAGATGCCGCACCGGAGACCGGCACCTACGGGCGGCCTCGGAGGGTGGTGGAGGGGGGAACTCCGAAGCGGGCGCGGTACGCGCCCGCGAAGCGGCTCAGGTGGGTGAAACCCCAGTGGTAGGCGACCTCGCTGACGGTGGTGGTGGCGGGGTCGGAGCGGGAGAGTTCGGTGTGCACGCCGTCCAGGCGCAGGCGGCGCAGGTAGGTCATGGGGGCCATGCCGACGTGCTGGCGGAAGGCGTCCTGCAGGACCCGGACCCCGACGCCGGCGATGGTGGCCAGCTCGTGGGAGGTGAACGGGCGGGCGGGCTCGGCGTGCAGGGCGTCGAGGACCCGTTTGACGGTGCGGGGGCGGTGCGGGCCCTGGAGGCCGGCGGGTTCGTCGCCGTAGGGGTGCTCGACGGTGAGGGCCAGGCCGCTGACGACCATGTCGCGCCAGCGGGCGGCCATCCGGGGCTGGCTGGCCAGGGCGTCCGGGCCGCGGAGTTCGGACAGCAGGAGGCGGACCAGGGCGACCCAGGTGCGGCCGGGGCCGTCGACCAGGTCGAAGCTGGCGCCGAGCGGCAGCGGGGAGACGACGCGCTGGTCGAGGGCCGCGTCCAGTTCGCGTTCGAGGGCGCCGCGTTCGACCTTGACGCTCAGCAGGCGGCAGGTGCCGGGCCAGTCCAGCTCGATGTCGCCGGTGGGGCGGTAGACGACCGCGCGGGTGGGGTCGGCCACGACCAGGGTGCCGCGGTGCCGGGACCGGAGCACGCCGGTGAGCGGGACGAGCACGTGGTACGACGTTTCCAGGGCACCGATCGCGACGCGGATGTCGGTGCCGTAGCCGACCTCGCCGACCGTGATCGGGCCGAGCTCGACCACGTCGGCGCTGAAATCGAACCGGCCGGGGTCGCCGACCGGTTCGATGCGCAGCGGGTCGTAGTAGAGCCTGCGACAGAAGGCACGGGCCTGATCCACGTCGCTGGTGTGCAGCGCGACGTGGACCGGGACCTCACCCCCCGACATCCCTACACACTAGACGGTCAAAAGCGTTCTCCCGGGTACGGCGTTCTCCGGCCACGCGTACTCAGCGACCGCGCCGCCGCGGACCTCGACGGTGGCCAGCGGTTCCGGGTCGGCGGCCCAGATCAGGTAGGTTCCCTCGGCCAGCGCGTCGATGACCACACAGTAGGTGACGCCGCCGCCGACGTAGCGGGCGCGGACCGCGGCGTGCTGCCGTGTGTCGCGGTCGGCCGACGAGCTGATCTCGATCTCGTGACCGTGGAAACGGGCCGAGGTGTGGATGATCAGGGCGCCGATCCGGCCGCCGATGTTGAGCATCACGGTGCCCTGTCCGGACGGGGCCAGCGTGTGATGGTGGTGGTGGTCGTGGCTCATGCCGGCACCGAGAATCCGTCGAAGGGCGTCCCGAGGTAGGGGAACTTCTTGAGCAGGCCCGAACTGACGTCCTTGATGCTCAGGCCCTGCTCGACCAGCGACGCCGCGGCGTCCGGCTTGAACGCCTTGTCGACCAGCGGCACGGTGGCGCCGGCGATCGCCCGCAGCGAGATGGAGACCACGTCGTCGGCGATCCGGCGGCCGTTGGGGAAGCCGGCCAGGTCGCCGCCGACCACACCGAACGCGTTGGGTTTCGCGGCCGGGGCGATCGCGGTGTTCAGGCGCAGCATGTCGGCCTGCAGGCTGCCGGTGTTGTTCTGGAAGCCGTCGATGATCCCGGACGGGATGCCGGTGAGCAGGATCGCCAGCAGGTCCGCCCGGTCCTTGCCGGCCTTGTTCAGGGCGGCCAGGTTGTCGAACAGGCCCGGGTAGAGCACCGGAAGCAGCGAGCCGAGCTCCGGCTTGGCCACGAATTCGGCGAACCTCTTGTCCTCGCTCGGCGGCAGGCTGTTCCACTTGTCCTTCTGCGCCATCGGGACGATGACCTCGTTGAACAGCGGATTACCCAGCCGCGACACCTGCACCTGCGGGCCGACCAGCACGTTCGAGCCGTCCCGGACCTGCACCTCGCGGCGGCTCGCGGTCGTCCACACGCCGATCACCGCGCCCGCGTCGGAGGCCTTCACCCGCTTCTTGCCGTCACGCCGGACCGCGCTCAGCGGAATCTGTACCGCGATGCTGTGCACGTTCGTCTTGTCGGTGGCGTTGACCGCCTTGCCGGCATAGTTGAACAGCGTCTTGCCGACCAGGTGCTTGTTCTGGAACGGCCGCAGCGTGCCCAGATCGAAGATGGCGCCCAGGTCGACGAAGAACGCGTCGGCGCGCTGTCCGGCGAAGACCTTCTCCCCCGACTTCAGCTTGTGGACGGCGTGCTCGGCCAGCTTCGCGTAGTGCGGGATGGAGATCTTGCCGACGTTGCACGGCGGGCACGGGAGTTTGTTGGCCAGCACCGTCTGCTTGCCGTGCCGGTCGACCTTGGTGACCGAGAAGAACTGCCGCCGGTTCCAGTTCTTGCTGTCCAGCGACTCGATCTGCCCGGTGTTGTAGAGGAACGTCCGGTCGTTACGCAGTTCGGTGTGGAAACGGAACTGGTACGTGACGTCGGGCCGGGCATCGCCGTTCGCGTCGATGTGGATTTCGTAGAGCACGTCGTCGCCGAACTCGAAGAAGTTCGGGCCACTCGCCGGAATCTGCAGCGGCACGTAGTTCGCGATGATGGTGACCGTGTCCGGATCGTCGGGGCTGACGAACGCGTACAGATCAGAACTGTCGGCGACCGGGTCCTTGCTGATTTCCGGCGCTTCGCGGTGGGAAGACATTTTCTCCGAGTCCCCTCAGATCAGCGGCCGGCAGCTTTGAGCAGCTGGGCGACGAGTTTCTTGTCGGTCACGGTCTTCTTCGCGTCTCCCACGAAGACGTCGAAAGTGCCTTTCTTGGCATCCCGGACCGAAATGACGAGCGGCGAGGAGTCCGATGCAGACGTGGTCGAGTTCTCGCCGGCGAGACTGAGCCCGGCGACCGAAACGGCCGAGACCCCGACACCTGCGGCGGTGAGTGCCAGCATCCGCCGGCGATTCAACCGCGGGAACGCCTGGGCGCGGTAACGACTACGACTCATGCTGGGCCTTTCGTCTGTTGGGGGCCGGACGGGCGTTGCATTGTCGACGCCGATGATTACGTGATCCACGAACCGAGGGTTCAAAACTTTTTTCGAAAACCCGTCATCGCTGGCGGCGACGGCGGCTGCCCAGGGCGATCGCGCCCGCCACGACCGCCGCGCCGAACGCCCCGAAGATCAGCCAGTGGCCCACCCGGGTGCTGTCCGTGGCCGCCGCCAGCACCGGTGCGGCGGTGGCCGCCGCGGCCGGCGGGGACGAGGGCGCGGCCAGGGCCGGGGCCGAGGAGGCCACGGCGAGCGGCGTGGCGGTGGCCGGCGAGGCGGACGACGACGGGGACGCCGGGGACGCCGGCGCGGCCGCGGTGGACCGCTGCACGGCCGGCGCGGCCGGGAAGTCCAGGTCGGAACAGGAGTAGTAGGTGTCCGGGGTGCTCGAGGTCTGCCAGACGACGTACAACATCTGCTTCCCGGTCCGCTGCGGCAGCGTCACCGACATGTGGTACGCGCCGTCGCTGAACGCCGGGTCGGTGAACGCGGCGAGCGGCTTACTCCCCAGGTCGTCCCAGGTCAGCCGCTTCAGCGGGCTGTAACCCGGCTTACTCAGGAAGATCCGGAACTGCCCCTGATGCGGAATCGTCCCGCGGTAGGCGATGGCCAGCTTCTGCCCGGACCGCACCGCCGTCGACGGGAAGTCGTCGCGGGGCAGATCGAGGCCTCGGTACGCGTCGAGTCCCCCGCTGCAGAGCTTCCCGTCCGGCACCGCCTTGCGGTCGTTGCCGTTGACGTCCGCGATCCGCAGGTTGTCGAACGCCCCGAGGAAACCCCCGCTGGCCGCCTTCGCCGCCTTGCACGCCGCGGCCGACGTCTTCGTCCCGTTCCCGGCGCAGGCCGCCGACCGGCTGATCGGCGTGGTCGGCGCCCCGTGCGCGAACGCGGCCGTCCCCGGCACGGCGGCGGTCAGGGTGGCGGCGGCCGCCAGAACGACGAAGAGACGCACGGCTGACTCCCAGGCGGATCACACGACCGGGACGGTCCCGGTCACCCAGGAGATACGCAGATCCGGCACCGCTCGTTCAGCGGGCGCGGGCCTGTGATTGCATGACCGAGTCAGGTAACACCATTCTGGAGGATTCATGAACAAGCCCGACGTCGGTCACATCCCCGACGAAGCGCCCGCCGATCTCGTGATCGAGGACATCGTCGAGGGCACCGGCCCGGAGGCCAAGCCCGGCGAGTACGTCAGCGTCCACTACGTGGGCGTGGCCCAGTCGACGGGCAAGGAGTTCGACGCCTCCTACAACCGGGGTCAGGCGCTCGGTTTCCGGGTCGGCGGCCAGCAGGTCATCGCCGGCTGGGACCAGGGCGTGGCCGGGATGAAGGTCGGCGGCCGCCGCAAGCTCACCATCCCGCCGCACCTGGGCTACGGCGCGGCCGGCGCGGGCGGCGTGATCAAGCCGCACGAGACGCTGATCTTCGTGGTGGACCTGGTCGAGGTTCACTGACCTGCCGGGGGCCCGGGATGCTCCCCGGGCCCCTGCAGCAGTCCCGACAGACCGGCCGCCTCCTGCGCCGCCAGGCGCGCCGCCAGCGCCGTCTCCTCGGCCAGCCGCGCCTCCTCCGCCAGAACCTCGGCGGCCACCTCCGCGACGTGCGCGGCCCGCCGCTCCTCGACCGCCTCGGTCAGCGCCGCCGCGTACCGCAGCTTCGCCTCGGCGATCTCCTGGTCCATCCGCTCGACCTCGTCCTCACCGGGCCGGGTCTGCGCCCAGATCCGGTTCAGCTGGTCGACCGAGAGATCACCGCGGCGGTACGCCTCCAGGGCGGCCCGCTCGACCAGGGTGCGACCCTCGTCCTTCGGACCGGTCCAGGAATCCCATTTTGCCTGCTGATAGCGCTCCTCGGCCTGGTCGCGCTCACCATTGGCCTCGGTCGCCCGCTCGCGCGCCTGGTCAGCCGCCTGCGCCGCACGCTGCGCCGCCGCCCATACCTCGCCGGCGCCCGTCTCCAGCTCGACCACCTCGGGCTCCGGCTCCGGCGCGGGCGTGACCGGCGACCGCCGCCCCGCGAAGACCGCCATCCCGCCGAACGCCAGCACCGCGAGGAGCACCAGCGCCACCAGGATCTGCGCTGCCAGCATCCCCGTTCCACTCACGTTCCCCGACGCTAGCGGGCCTGCGGATCATCCGCACATCGGGGTCATATTCGTCACCGCTGAACGGGATCACGAGGCCTTGCCCAGAGCCGCGCAACCACCGGTCTCGTCCGGCAGCAACGGCCGGAACATCACCTGCCACTGCTTGCCGCCCGAGGTCCACGGGGTGCGCTGGTTGGCGGTGGCGGCGGCGGCCCACACCTTGGTCAGCTCGGCGCCGGAGACCGCCACACAGTGCACGGTGCCGGAGAGCGTCGCGCCGGGCAGTGCCGGACCCGGCCAGGCCACCGGCTTCTGCTCCAGGCCGTCGTCGACCGGCACATACGGCTGCGCCAGCACGGCCACCGACTCGGGGCGGTAGGCGTCCGGGGCGGGCGAACCGGTCTCGGTGGCCAGGGCGCGCAGACTGTCGACGTACGCCGCAAGCTTGGCGCGGGCCGCTTTCTGAGCGGCCGTGACCTGCGCATCATCCGGACGCGTCTCGCGCAGCGCCGTCACGTGGACGGTCTGCGCCCGGCCGTCGGTGACCGCGGTGACCACCGTGTCCGGGATGTCGGCCACGCCGGGCGTACCGAAGTCGGCGCCGTCCTTCACCCCGGCCGCGACCGCGTCGGCCGCCCACTGCCGGGCCCGCTCCGGCGTGATCTTGCTGATCTGCACATTGGGCAGCGCCGGGCCGGGTGCCACCGCCGGCACCGGACCGTTGCTGACCACCCGGCCGTCGGCGTAGATCGTCACCTCGGGCAACCGAACGAAACGGTAGATCTCAGGAACGAAACCGCCCTGGTATCCGAGACGGACCAGGACCGTGGCGTCCGCGGTGGGGGCCGGGGCGCTCTCGGTGATGCTGCCGGCCTCACCCGGCCGGGCACACCCGGCCATCAGGATCAGGGGGATGGCGGTGGCGGCCAGCAGGCCGCGGGTTCGGGTCATGTCTCATACGACGAGACGCCGGGGGCTGCGGTTCCGCCTCCGGACAAGAAACCCGTCAAAAGAGTGGATCATATTCCGGCGGTCCGACGTCAGCCGGATCCGCCCAGCTCAGAGGGCTGGGCCAGCCGGCCTCACGGCACGACCCGGGCCCGGTTGCCGAGCACCTCGACCACATCACCCGGGTGCAGCTGGCGACCGCGGCGGGTGTCGACCTCGTCGTTGACCGTGACGTCACCCGACGCGATCAGCACCTTGGCCTCGCCGCCGGTGTCGATCAGATCGGCCAGCTTCAGGAACTGCCCCAGCCGGATCATCTCGCCGTTGATCGACACGTCGCGCATCCGTCCATCATCCGGCACCCGCCCCCGACGCTCGTCGCCACCCCCGGCCGCGGAAAAAATCTTCTGAGCGCGGTTGAACCATCGGAAGCTGTGATCCGAACTAACTCCCGTGAGGTATTTGGGAACAGCGCTCACTCTCGTGACCGCCGCCGGGGTGCTCAGCGTGACCGCCGGTCCGGCGTACGCCGGCGTGACCGTCAGTCCGCCCAGCGTGCCGCAGGGCAGTGGGCAGAACCTGACCTACCACGTCGAGAACGACGGCACCCGGCCGCTGACGCGGGTCACCCTGCAGATCCCGGCCGACACCCCGATCGCCGAGGTCTATCCCCTCTCGGTCGACGACTGGGCGCCCCAGATCGAGTGGCAGAACCTCAACACCCCGCTGAAGACGATCCACAACGGCACCCCGGTCACCCAGGTCCCGAAGTCGATCACCTGGATCGCGGTCGGCGGCACCTCCATCGCCCCCGGCGGCGCGGCCGACCTCAGCGTCGCGCTCGGCCCGCTCCCCACGCTGAGCACGATCACGTTCCAGCTCACCGGCGCGTACGCGGACGGCAAACCCGCCCCGGCGATGCCCGCCACCCTGACCCTCACCCCGGACCCGTCCGGGGCGACCGCCCACGACCACGGTTCCACCGGTGCCACGGACAGCGGCACGGCAGCGGGCGCGGCGGGTTCCACGGGCGGCGCGGCAGGTTCCACGGGCGGCGCGGCGGGCTCCACGGGCGGCGGTTCTGCGGGCGACTCCGCTTCGGCCGACGAGGACGAACTGTTCCGCCAGGCGGTCGCCGAAGTCGAACAGAACGACCGCGGCGCCTCGGTCCTGGGCATCGTCGGCTGGATCGTCGCGGCCCTCGCCCTCCTCGGCGCCGGCTGGCTGATCCTCCGCAACCGCCACCGCGCCAACGAAACGCCCGACGACGAACCCGACGAAACCCCGGAACCGGCCGCCGCCACCCCGAGCGGTGACACCACGGCTTCCGCTGCTTCCGGCGGCACTTCGGCCGGCCCGGCCGACGGCATTCCGGTCGCTGCCGCGGACAGCGGCCCGGGTGCCACCGCAGACAGCGCCCGGATCGCTGCCGCGGACAGCGTGCCCGGTGCCACCGCAGACGACGCCCGGATCGCCGACGCGGACAGCGTGCCCGGTGCCACGACCGACAGCGCCCGGATCGCCGTCGCCGACAGCGGCCCGGCCGGAGGCGCCGGGATCGCGGCGGAGAGTGCAGCCGCAGCGCCCGCCTCGGCGGATGCGGACGGCGGACCCGAAACGACCGACGACGACCGCGAGCCCATCCCGGCGGGCCGCTGGAGCCTCAAAGGCTGACGAAGACTCCCACGCAGGCAGGGTCCTGCAGCGGGAAAACCTCACGCGGGTGTGCGTGAGGTTGTCGTGGATACGCGCGTGGGGCGCGTACCACGACAGGCGGGTGGGGCCCCGGGCAAGGCCCGTGATCCGCGCGCCCGGGCGGGTGAGGACCCCTCCTCACCCGCCCGAACGTCTCACCACCCGGCCCCGCATCACCGCGCCGCGAGCCCGGTACGACACGGCGCGACGCCCCCGCCCGACACGACGATGCGGCAGGAAGAGCGCGCGGGCGGTGCCGGCGGAGGATCTCGCCACGATGCTCAAGCGGGACTGACCCACGCACGGCCGGCGGCGCGGGCGGTGAGGGCAGAGCAACGCACCCGTCCAGCTCACCACGACGCTGGAGCGGGACCAACCCACGCACGGCCGGCAGCGCGGGCGGTGAGGACAGAGCAACGCACCCGTCCAGCTCACCACGACCCTGGAGCGGGACCAACCCACGCACGGCCGGCAGCGCGGGCGGTGAGGGCAGAGCAACGCACCCGTCCAGCTCACCACGACCCTGGAGCGGGACCAACCCACGCACGGCCGGCAGCGCAGGCGCTGAAGACGGGCGGCGCGGGCACTGAGGGTGGCGCGGGGCGGCTCACGCGGCGGGGAAGGTTTTCGGTGACCAGCCGCGGGCAATGAAGGGTCGCGGCGATCGTTCAGGGCGCACCAGCGGCCTGATCGCCGTGATCCGGCCTCGGCGGGAGCGGCGATCAGTTATCAGCGCGGACCTACGACATCCGCATCATGAATTTGATCTTGATCCAGGCGAACGACCGGCGCCTACACCGGCACCACCCGTTCGGTGCGGAGGGCGTCGATGATCTCGCGTTCGACGCGGTCCGATTCGTCGTGGGGCACCTGGCAGGTGCCGGCGGCGATGTGGCCACCGCCGCCGTAGCGGAGCATCACCTCGCCGATGTCGACCGGGGAGGTGCGGTCCAGGATCGATTTGCCGCAGGCGAAGACGGTGTTGAGTTTCTGGCGGCCCCAGATGATGTGCACCGACACCCGGGCGTCCGGGAACAGCGCGTAGACCATGAAGCGGTTGCCGGCCTCGATGACCTCCTCGTCGCGCAGGTCGACGACGACCACGTCGCCGTCCATGTGGGTGACCCGGTGGAGCTGGTCGACGAAGCGGGCCGAGCATTCGTGGAACAGGCTGGCGCGTTCGGCCACGTCGGGCAGGGCGAGGATCTCGTGGACGTCCTGGTGTTCGATGCAGGCGTCGATGAGCTGCATCATCAGCTGGTAGTTGGAGATCCGGAAGTTGCGGAAGCGGCCGAGGCCGGTGCGGCTGTCCATCAGAAAGTTGAGCAGTGTCCAGCCGGTGGGGCTGAGAATGTCGGTCAGCCCGTAGTCGGCCGAGTCGGCCTGGTCGACGGCGAGCATCAGGTCGTCGGAGACCTTCGGGAAGCGGGCCCGGCCGCCGAAGTGGTCGTAGATGACGCGGGCCGCGGACGGCGCGTCGGCGTCGATGATGTGGTTGCTGCGGTCGCCCTCGTTGCGGATGGTCTCCGAGTGGTGATGGTCGTAGACCTGGTAGGCGCGAGCGTCATAGGGCAGGTTGGTCAGGATGTCACGGTCGGTGATGTCGACGACGCCGTCCTGCACGTCCTTGGGGTGCACGAACATGATGTCGTCGATCATGTCGAGGTGCCGCAGGAGCACGGCGCAGACCAGGCCGTCGAAGTCGCTGCGGGTCACGAGCCGGTACTTCACGGGGTCCCCTTCGGTTGCCAGACCTTTGCGCCCATTTTGCCACTTTTATCGGTTAGGTCTTGGGTGCATCGAGGGAAGCGTTGTCATTGTGCTCGGCGGCACACATCGGGGTGAACCATCCGAGGGGGCCGCTGCGTAAGGTTCAGACGGACGGTAACAACGGTCGGAGGACTGACGAGACGATGGACCAACCTCAGCTCATCCAGGAGCGCAGCGCGCCGCCGGCCACACTGGTGATCTTCGGCGCGTCCGGTGACCTGACCCGGCGCAAGCTGCTGCCGGCGGTGGAGAGCCTGGCCCGCCACAACCGGCTGCCCGACCAGTTCGCACTGGTCGGCGTCGCGCGGACGCCGATGTCCGACGAGCAGTTCGCCGAGAGCGCCCTGGGCGACCGCACCCTGGCCGACAAGCGACAGTTGGCCGGTGGCGTGCGGTACGTGTCGGGCGGCTACGACGACCCGGAGACTTACAAGCGTCTGGCCGAGACGCTCGACGAGTTGGACGCGCAGCGCGGCACGTCCGGTAACCGTCTGTTCTACCTGTCGACCCCGGCGAACGCGTTCGAGCCGGTGATCTGCGGACTCGCCGGCGCCGGGCTGAACCAGGCGAACGAGGGTTCGTTCGCCCGCCTGGTGATCGAGAAGCCGTACGGGCGGGACCTGGCCACCGCGCGCGAGCTCGACGGCGTCGTGCATGCCGCGTTCGACGAGTCCAGCGTGTTCCGCATCGACCACTACCTGGGCAAGGACACCGTCCAGAACGTGCTGGCGCTGCGCTTCGCCAACTCGATCTTTCAGCCGATCTGGGACCGGTCGTGGGTCGACCACGTGCAGATCACGGTGGCCGAGACGCTGGGCGTCGGCACCCGCGGCGGATTCTACGAGTCGGCCGGCGCGATGCGCGACATCGTGCAGAACCACGTGCTCCAGGTGCTCGCGCTCGCCCTGATGGAGCCGCCCGCCTCGTTCGGCGGCGAGGGCCTGCGCAGCGAGAAGGTGAAACTGCTGCAGGCGATCCGGCTGCCCACCGACCGGGACATCGCCGACGCCGCGGTCCGCGGGCAGTACACGCGCGGCGGCACCCGCGAGGAGCTGATGGCCGGCTACCGCGAGGAGATCGGCGTCGACCCGCTGTCACGCACCGAGACGTATGCGGCGCTGCGTCTCAACGTCGACAACTGGCGCTGGGCGGGGGTGCCGTTCTACGTCCGCACCGGCAAGCGTCTCCCGGCCCGGGTCACCGAGGTGGCCCTGCAGTTCCAGCGGCCACCGCACCTGCCGATCCCGACCAGCCAGCTCACCGAACTGGACGCGGACGCCCTGGTGCTGCGCATCCAGCCCAACGAGGGCATCTCGCTGCGCTTCGGCGCCAAGGTGCCCGGCCACTCGTTCCGGGTCCGCACCGCCAGCATGGACTTCTCGTACGACCAGACCTTCGTGGAAGAGTCGCCGGAGGCGTACGAGCGTCTACTGCTGGACGCGCTGGTCGGGGACGCGTCGCTGTTCATCCGCAGTGACGAGGTGGAGCAGTCGTGGCGGGTCGTCGACCCGATCATCGAGCACTGGGCGAACGACCGCTCGCCGATCCCGACCTACGAGGCGGCCTCCTGGGGACCGGCCGACGCGGACCGGCTGATCGGGCGTAACGGTCGGAAATGGCGCAACTCGATCTGAGAACTGCGACGGTGGGCGGGCTCGCATAGGGTTGGATGCAGCCCGCCCCCCGATCGAAAGAAACAGCACATGCAGGTATCGGTCGCGCACCACCCACCGAACACGGCCGTCCTCGTCCTGCGCGGTTCGCTCGACATCGACACCGCGCCCGCGCTGAAGGCCAACCTCGGCCGCCTGGTCGAACGCCCCGCACCCCGGGTCGTGGTCGACGTCTCCGGCCTCGACTTCTGCGACTCGATGGGGGTCGGCGTCCTGGTCACCGCCCACGGCCGCGCCATGGAGCGCGGCGGCTGGGTGCGGCTGGCCGCCCCGTCCGGCTTCCTCCGGCGCCTCTTCGACACCCTCGGCCTGTCCGACTATCTGCCGATGTTCCCGGATGTGGCAGCGGCCCTGAAAGACGAATAGACCGCTCCTGGCGTACGCGATGCGCCCCGCGCCGCGCTGACCACCTGCGCGGACCGGATCGACGTCATGAGCCGGCGGATTCGCACCGACCGGAGAGATGTCCTGCCGGCGCCCCGTCAGGCACCGTTGAACGGGTGATCCGTTGGACGGCTTCGCGGCGCGGGCCGATGCTGACCGGGGCGTCCGGCCCGGTGCGTTCGCGGCATCGGTGGCGGACGCCGGCCCGAGCCGGCGGGACGGGTGCCGACGCGGTCAGCGGGTGCCGGTGGAGACCGCGTCGAGGGCGGCGACCGCGGCGCCTCGGGCGCCGGCCATGTCCAGGTCGGCGACCAGGGCGAAGGTGGCGGCTCTGGCCTGTTCGTCGCGGAGCTGGGTGCTTTCGCGGACGGTGTTCAGGAACCATTGGCGAAAGTGCGGGGCGGCCTCGACCACTCCCCCACCCAGGAAGTAGGCCGACGGGTCGGTGAAGTTGGCGGCGATGGTGAAGAGTTTGCCGATCGCCCGGGCCTGCTGGCTGAAGACGGCGATCGCCAGCGGGTCGTCCTTCTCGCCGTAGCCGCGGAGCATCTTGGCCGCTGATCCGATCGGCTCGGCGGCGAGGGGGTGTCCCGGGAAGCGGGTCAGCCAGTACGGCAGCAGGTTGTTGCGGATGCCGGTGAGGGAGGCGATCGACTCGACGTCGCCCTCGAAGCCGCAGTTGCACCTGGGGACCGGCTGGCCGTCGTCGAGGACGCCGTGCAGGGGAATCTGGACGTGACCGAGCTCGCCGGCCATTCCGGCCGCGCCGCGGATCACCTTGCCGTTTTCGACGACGCCGCCGCCGAGGCCGGTGCCGACGATCGCGGCCACCGACGACGTCTCCAGGGCGGCCGTGCCGAAGTGGCGGTGGTGGGCGTAGAGGGCGGCGGCGTTCGCGTCGTTGTTGTAGATCACCGGCAGGCCGAGCCGGGTCTCCAGGGCGCCGCGGATGTCGAAGCCGTGCCACGACACCTGGTTGAAGTTGGTGGCGCCCTTGGAGGAGATCACTCCGTGCGCGCTGGCCGGGCCGGGCGTGTCCAGCCCGACCGCGCGGACCAGGGACAGCGGGGTGCTGGTCAGCTCCAGGATGTTGGTGAACGCCTCGGCGAGCGACTCGACCGCCGACTCGGGGCCGTCGAGGACCCGGGACGGGTTCTCCACGAGATTGTTCACCAGGAACTGGCCCGTCGCGTCGAGGACGGTGGCGTTGTTGCAGGTGCCGCCGTTGTCGAGTCCGACGACCACCCAGGACGACGGGGTGCGTACCGTTTCAGCCTGATCCACGGGACGAAGCCTACGTCCGTCACCGTTGTCCGGTCACGGGTGCGCCCGGATTGCGGACCGGTGAGTCACGGTTGCCGTCGTGCGGCGCCGGCGCGCAGCCGCCGAAGCATCGGGCATGACGACGGCCGACGACCTGGTTGCCCACCTGCTGCGCCGGACCACCTTCGGTGCCACCCCGGACTCTCTCGCCGAGGCACGCCGACTGGGCGCCGCCGGCTGGCTGGACCGTCAGCTCGACCCGCAGCGCATCGACGACAGCCGCTGCGACGCGGTGCTGGCCCGGCTGCCGCTGGCCGGCGCCACCCCGGCGCAGGTGCGTGCCGCGCTGCCGAAGGACTCCTACGAGGGTTTCCGCCAGCTGGGCCGGGCCGCGATCGCCCGGGCCGCGTGGAGCGAGCGGCAGCTGTTCGAGACGGTGGCCGCCTTCTGGGCCAACCACCTGCACGTCGCCGCGCCGTCCGCCGGGGTGTGGGACACCCGCGCCGACTACGACGCCCAGGTGATCCGCAAGCACGCCTTCGGCCGGTTCGCCGACATGCTCCGGGCCAGTGCCCGGCACCCGGCGATGCTGACCTATCTCGATCAGCGCTCGTCGACCCGGTCGCACCCCAACGAGAACTACGCCCGTGAGCTGATGGAGTTGCACACGGTCGGGATGGCCTACGACGAGGGCGACGTTCAGGACGCCGCCCGCCTGCTCACCGGCATGACGGTGGGCAGGACCGGGGATTACGTGTACGACACCACCCGGCACGCCGTGGGCGGCGTGGACATCCTCGGCTTCCGCCACGCGAACGCGGGCGTCAACGGGGAGCCGGCCGCGCTGGCGTTCTTCGACCACCTGGCCATGCATCCGGCGACCGCCCGGAACCTGGCCCGCAAGCTGTGTGTCCGGTTCGTCGCCGACGAGCCGCCGGCCGCGCTGGTCACCCGGCTGGCCAAGGTCTATCTCGACAACGGCACCGCGATCGTGCCGGTGCTGCGCGCCCTGTTCACCGCGCCGGAGTTCGCGGCCGCGGCCGGGCAGAAGGTCCGCACCCCGTTCGAGGATCTGATCGCCACCGTGCGGGTGCTGGGCCTGGGCCCGGACGCGGACGGGGTGAAGGGGCTGGACGCGCTCTACGACATCGCGGTGACCGCGGGCCAGGCGCCGTTCCGCTGGGCGCCGCCGAACGGGTATCCGGACGTCGCGGCGGCCTGGGCGTCGCCGTCGGCGTTCCTGCTGCGCTGCAACTGGCACCTCAACCTGGCCGCCGGCTGGTATCCGAAGCAGCTGAGCCGGCCGGCCGACCTGCTCAGGGCGCTGGTTCCGGTGCTGCCGGCGACCTACGGCGCGCTGATCGACGCGCTCGCCACCCGGCTGATCGGCACCGTTCTGCCCCCGGCGCACACCGCCGCCGTGCTCAGTGCCGCCGGGAAGCTGCCGAACACTGTCCTGGACCGGTCCTTGGCCGGGCACACCCCGTACCTGATCGCGCTCGTCCTCGACGCGCCGTCCTTCCCGCTGAGGTGATCATGAACGGCACCGTTTCCCGCCGCAGCATCCTGGGCGCCACCCTGGCCGGTGTGGCCGGGGCCGCGCTGAGCACCCGGGTGGCGTTCGCCGCGGGCGCGTACTCCGGCGACACGCTCGTGGTGATCTCACTGCGCGGCGGTTTCGACGGGCTCTCGGCGATCGTCCCAATCGGCGACAGCGCCTACTACACGGCCCGGCCCGGGATCGGTGTGCCGAAGAGTCAGGTGATCGCCGGCGACGGCACCTTCGGCCTGCACCCGGCGCTCGCCCCGCTGCTGCCGCTCTGGCAGGGCGGCCGGATGGCGGCGGTGCACGCGGTCGGTCAGCCGAACCCCACCCGGTCGCATTTCGCCGCGATGGAGGCGATGGAGAACGCCGCGCCCGGCACCTCGCTGCGCAGCGGCTGGCTGGACCGGATGCTCGGGCTGACCGGTGCGACCGCCCCGCTGGCCGGGGTGTCGCTGGGGCACGCGATGCCGGCCCGGATCCTGCTCGGCGCGGCCGACGACGTGGCGATGACCGGACTGGACGGCTTCAGCCTGGCCGGCGAGGGGAAGCGGCCGATGGCCGCGGCGCTGCGGGCGATGTACGCCGACGCGCCGGCGGCGCTGGCCGGTCCGGCCCGGTCCGCCGACCGCGCGCTGGCCGCGGTCCACACGGTCCGCGATGCGGCGTACGCGGCGGCAGCCACGTATCCGGACAGTGAGCTCGGTGCGGCGCTGCGGGACGTGGCCCGGCTGATCAAGGCGAAGGCCGGCCTGGTCACCGCGGCGGTCGACTGCGGCGACTGGGACATGCACAACGGGCTCGGCACCGCGGTCAAGGGCCAGCGGATGTACGACAACCTCGCCGACCTGGCGGCCGCGCTGGCCGCGTTCACCACCGATCTGGGCCCGGCGCTCGGCTCCGTCACGGTGCTGACGATCAGTGAGTTCGGCCGGCGGGTGCAGGAGAACGCCTCGCACGGCGCGGACCACGGCCACGGCAACGCGATGCTGCTGCTCGGCGGCGGGATCCGGGGCGGGAAGGTGTACGCGGACTGGCCCGGGCTGACCCCCGGCGCGCTGGTGGCGGGCGACCTGGCGGCCACCACCGACTACCGGTCGGTGATCGGGGAGGTGCTGCAGAGGCGCTGCGGTTTCGGGTCGCTGGACGGGGTGTTCCCCGGCGTACGGCCGAGCAGTTTCGGTTGTGCCGTGGCCCGATGACGACAGTGGGCCGCCACGTCACCGTGACGGCCCACTGCCTCGCGGCGCCCCTGCCTACTTGGCGGTGGCGGTGCGGCGCTTGCTCCAGACGTCGAAGGCGACGGCCAGCAGCAGCACGAAGCCCTTGAACAGCATGACCTCCTCCGGCGCGCGGCCGAGCAGGCCCATGCCGTTGTTGATCACGCCCATGATCAGGCCACCGGTGATCGCGCCGACCACCTTGCCGACGCCGCCCTGGACGGCCGCGCCGCCGATGAAGGCCGCGGCGATGGCGTCCAGCTCGAAGCTGTTACCGGCGGTCGGGCCGGCCAGGTTGAGGCGGCCGGCGAAGATGATGCCGGCGACCGCGGACAGCACGCCCATGTTGACGAACAGCCAGAAGACGACCGACTTGACCTTGACACCGGACAGCGTCGCGGCCTGCAGGTTGCCGCCGACCGCGTAGATCTGGCGGCCGAACACCGCCCGGTTGGTGACCAGCGTGTACGCGCAGACCAGGATCGCGAGCAGGACCAGCACCCAGGGCAGGTTGCGGAACCGGGCGAGCTGCACGACCAGGAAGATGACCAGGGCCGCGGGGACGGCGACCTTGGCCACGAACAGCCACATCGGGTCGACGGCCTGCCGGTAGCGGACCCGGCCCATCCGGGCGCGCCACTGCACGAAGACCATGGCGACCACGACGAGGATGCCGACGACCAGGCTGAACAGGTCGGCGCCGCCGAGGCTGCCGAGCCCGACGTTGCCCAGGAAACCGGGGATGAAGCCGTTGGCCAGGGTGCGGATCTCGTCCGGGAACGGGCCGATGCCCTTGTTGCCCAGGATCATGTAGGTGACCGCACGGAACAGCAGCATGCCGGCCAGCGTGACGATGAAGGCGGGGATGCCGAAGTACGCCACCCAGTAGCCCTGCCAGGCGCCGATCAGGGCGCCGATGACCAGCGTCGCGATCACCGCGACCGGCCAGGGCAGGCCCCAGTTGACCATCATGACCGCGGAGAACGCACCGGTCGCGGCGACGACCGAGCCGACCGACAGGTCGATGTGGCCGGCGATGATGATCAGCACCATGCCGATCGCCAGCACCAGGATGTACGAGTACTGGACGATGATGTTGCTGAGGTTCTGCGGCGCCAGCAGGTCGCCGCCGGTCCAGATGGTGAAGCCCAGGACGAGCAGCGCGAGCGCGATGTAGATGCCGCTCGACTTCAGGTCGAAGTTGACCTTCCGCTGGGCCGCGTTCCCGGCACCGGCCGGTCCCTCGCTGATCGACAGGTCAGCGTTGGTAGGTGCGACGGTCACGGCGCCACCTCCTGTTCTTCCTTCGTCATCAGAGTCATCAGACTCTCCTGGGTGGCCTCGGCGCGCGGCACCTCACCGGTGATCCGGCCGGCCGAGAGGGTGTAGATGCGGTCACAGATCCCGAGCAGCTCGGGCAGCTCGGAGGAGATGACCAGGATGGCCTTCCCCTCGTCGGCGAGCCGGTTGATGATCGTGTAGATCTCGTACTTGGCGCCGACGTCGATACCGCGGGTGGGCTCGTCGAGGATCAGCACGTCCGGATCCGTGAAGATCCACTTGGACAGTACGACCTTCTGCTGGTTGCCGCCGGACAGCTTGCCGACCACCGCCTCGACGGTCGGCGACTTGATGTTCATGCTCGCCCGGTACTCGTCGGCGACCTTGAACTCCTCGTTGCCGTCCACCCAGCCGCCCTTGGCCAGCTTGGACAGACCGGCCGCGGACACGTTGCGCTTGATGTCCTCGATCAGGTTCAGGCCGTACCGCTTGCGGTCCTCGGTGGCGTACGCGATGCCGTGGTCGATCGCCTCGCGCACGGTCCGCGCCTTGATCTCCTTGCCGTCCTTGATCAGCCGGCCGGAGATGTTCACCCCGTACGAGCGGCCGAAGACGCTCATCGCCAGCTCGGTGCGGCCGGCGCCCATCAGCCCGGCCAGGCCGACGATCTCGCCGCGGCGCAGCGTCAGGTTGGCCTTGCGGACCAGCGCGCGGTCCGGCTGGGTGGGGCTGTAGACCGTCCAGTCCTCGATCCGCAGCACCTCCTCGCCGACGGTCGGTTCGTGCTCCGGGTACCGGTGCTCGAGGTCGCGGCCCACCATGCCGGAGATGATCTTGTCCTCGGTGAGGTTCTCGATCTCGTCGGTCCAGATGGTCCGGCCGTCACGCAGAATGGTGACGCGATCGGAGATTCCCATCACCTCGTTGAGCTTGTGCGAGATGATGACGCAGGTGATGCCCTCGTCACGCAGGCCTCGGAGCAGGTTGAGCAGATGCGCCGAGTCGTCGTCGTTGAGCGCGGCGGTCGGCTCGTCGAGGATGAGCAGCTTCACGTCCTTGGAGAGCGCCTTGGCGATCTCCACGAGCTGCTGCTTGCCGACGCCGAGCTCGACCACCGGCGTGACAGCCTTCTCCTTGAGGCCGACACGGCGCAGCAGATCGTCCGCCGCCGCGTTCGTCTCGTTCCAGTTGATCCAGCCGCGCTTGCTGCGCTCGTTGCCGAGGAAGATGTTCTCGGCGATCGAGAGGTTCGAGGCGAGCGCCAGCTCCTGGTGGATGATGACGATGCCCCGGTGCTCACTGTCGCGGATGCCGCCGAAATGGCACGGCTCACCCTCGAACTCGATGTCACCCTCGTAGGTGCCGTGCGGGTAGACCCCGGACAGCACCTTCATCAGGGTGGACTTGCCGGCCCCGTTCTCCCCGCAGATGGCGTGGATCTCGCCCCTGCGCACCTCGATGTCGACGTCCTGGAGCGCCTTGACGCCGGGGAACGTCTTGGTGATCCCGGTCATCCGCAGGATCGTGTCGGTCATAGAGACCCTCCTAAGGGCCGATGAAGTCCGCGCCCCGCCCGCGGGTGGCGGGCGGGGCGCGGAATCCGGATCACTTCAGCTGGTCGGCGGTGTAGTAACCGCCGTCGACGAGCACCTTCTGGTAGTTGTCCTTGTCGACGATGACCGACTGCAGCAGCTGGGCCGGGACGACCTTCTTGCCGTTGTCGTAGTCCGTGGTGTTGTTGGTCTGCGGGGTCTGGCCCTTGAGGATGGCGTCGGCCATCTCACCGGTGACCTTGGCCAGCTGACGGGTGTCCTTGTAGATGGTGGAGTACTGCTCACCCTTGATGATCGACTTGACCGACGCGACCTCGGCGTCCTGGCCGGTGACGATCGGGAACTTCTGCGCGGCGGTGCCGTAGCCACCCGACTTCAGGGCCGACAGGATACCGATCGAGATGCCGTCGTACGGGGACAGCACGCCGTCGACCTTGGCGCCGCTCTTGTAGGTGGAGGTGAGGATGTTCTCCATGCGCTTCTGCGCGGTCTCCGGGTCCCAGCGCAGGGTGGCGACGGTCTTGAAGTCGGTCTGGCCCGACTTCACGACGATCGTGCCGTCCTTGATGAACGGGTCCAGGATGCTCTTGGCGCCGTTGAAGAAGAACGTCGCGTTGTTGTCGTCCGGGGAACCGGCGAACAGCTCGACGTTGAACGGGCCCTTGGCGTCACCCTTGCTGCCGTCGGCCTTGAGCACGCCGAGACCGGTCAGCAGCGAGGTGGCCTGCTGCACACCGACCTTGAAGTTGTCGAAGGTGGTGTAGTAGTCCACGTTCGCGTTGCCCCGGATCAGGCGGTCGTACGCGATGACCTTGATGCCGGCGTTCTTCGCGTTGTCCAGCTGGTTGGAGATCGCGGTGCCGTCGATCGACGCGATGATCAGCAGCTTGGCGCCCTTGGTGATCTGGCTGTCCAGCTGCTGCGTCTGGGTCGGGATGTCGTTCTCCGCGTACTGCAGGTCGACCTTGTAACCCAGACCCTCGAGCTGCTGCTTGAGGTTGTCGCCATCGTGGATCCAGCGCTCCGAGGACTTGGTCGGCATGGTGATGCCGATCAGCGCGCCCGCGGTGTTCCCACTGCCGGCGGCCTTGTCCGCGGTCTTCTCGCTGGAGCCGCAGGCCGCCATGGTGGTGACCAGCGTGGCAGCGCCGAGCGCCGCCAGGAGCCGGGTGTATTTCACGGTGAATCTCCTCTTTGAGAGCGGTGTTACAGGGGGCGGGCCAGACGGTGGTACGCCTGGTTCCACCGCACCCGGTCGGCGAAGTCGTCGGTCGAGGTGCGGTCATCGATGAGCAGGAGCTCGGTCTGGGCCATCGTCGCGAAGTCCCGCAGGACCTCCGCGCCGACAGCCTGGGTGAGGACCGTGTGGTGCGGTCCTCCAGCGGTGAGCCAGCACTCCGCCGAGGTCGACAGCGACGGGGCGGGCTTCCACACCGCACGGGCCACCGGCAGGTTCGGCAGCGGCTCGTCCGGCTCGACCACCTCGACCGCGTTCGCCACCAGGCGGAACCGGTCACCGAGGTCGGCCAGGCCGACCACCACACCCGGGCCGGGCGTGGCGTCGAACACCATGCGGACCGGGTCCTCCCGGCCGCCGATGCCCAGCGGATGAATCTCGACACGCGGCCGGGCGGACGCGATGGTCGGGCAGACCTCGAGCATGTGCGCCCCGAGGATCTTCGGCTCGCCCGGACCGAAGTGGTAGGTGTAGTCCTCCATGAAGGAGGTGCCCCGGCCGGTGCCGGTGCCCATCGCCTTCACGGCGGCCAGCAGGGCGGAGGTCTTCCAGTCGCCCTCGCCGCCGAAACCGTAGCCGTCGGCCATCAGGCGCTGCACCGCCAGGCCGGGCAGCTGCCGCAGGCCGCCCAGGTCCTCGAAGTTGGTGGTGAACGCGCCGAAGCCGCCCTCGGTGAGGAACTGCCGCAGGCCGGCCTCGAGCCGGGCGCCGTAGCGCAGCGAGTCGTGCCGCGCCCCGCCGACGGCCAGCTCGGGGGCCAGCTCGTACCGGTCGGCATACTCGGCGACCAGGTCGTCGACCGCCTTGTCGTCCACCGCGTCGACGACGGTGACCAGATCGTTCACGCCGTAGGTGTTGACCGAGACGCCGAAGCGCAGCTCGGCCTCGACCTTGTCGCCCTCGGTGACCGCGACGTCGCGCATGTTGTCCCCGAAGCGGGCCAGCCGCAGGGTGCGCAGGCGCTGCAGGCCGGCAGCGGCGCGGGCCCAGCCGTCGATCCGGGACACCACGGACGGGTCGGAGACGTGGCCGGCCACCGTCTTGCGCGGCACCCCCAGGCGCGCCTGGATGAACCCGAACTCGCGGTCGCCGTGCGCGGCCTGGTTCAGGTTCATGAAGTCCATGTCGATGGACTCCCAGGGCAGCGAGATGTTGTGCTGGGTGTGCAGGTGCAGCAGCGGCTTGCGCAGCGCGTCCAGACCCGAGATCCACATCTTGGCCGGCGAGAACGTGTGCATCCAGGCGATCACGCCGATCACGGTCGCGTCGTTGTTCGCGTCGAGCATCACCTGCTTGATCGCGCCCGAGTCGGTCAGCACCGGGCGGGTGACGAGCTCGGCGCTCAGGCCGGCGGCCAGGGTGCGCTGGATCTCAGCGGACTGGTCGGCCACCTGCTGGAGCGTCTCCGGCCCGTACAGGTGCTGGCTGCCGGTCAGAAACCAGATCTGCGGCTTCATCCGTTTCCTTTGGTGTCGTGGTGCAGTCACCGGGCCTCCGTGGCGCTTGGCTGCGCGTGCCGGCGGTCCTCGCCGTGGGGACGAGTCGTGCCGGGCCGGCGGTTCCCGCCGCGGGAGGCGGGTCGTGCCGGGCCGGCGGTCTCCGCCGGAAGGGCGGGTCACGCCGGGCGGGATGCGGACATCCCACGCATTTCATCGTGCAGCACCGGAGACGCGATGATGAGCCCGTCAAGGATCTTGGCGGCCATCTCGTGATGTGCGATCAGTGTTATCGCTAACAAAAGTCGTGTCAACGGCTCTTCGCAACAACAAAGTAACGGCCGCGAAATCGAGACTTACGCGGGCGGGGCGACACTCTCGCGCACTACCAACCGTGCCGGGACGATCACCGTATCGGCGGGCCGCGGGGCGTCCCTGAGCTGTCCCAGCAGAAGTGTCAGAGCGGCCCGGGCCACGTCCCCGAACGACTGGCGCACGGTGGTCAGCGGGGGGATGAAATAGGCCGCTTCGGGCACGTCGTCGAAGCCGATCAGGCTGACGTCGTGCGGCACCCGGCGGCCCCGCTCGTGCAGTGCCCGCAGCACGCCCAGGGCCAGGTGGTCGTTGGCCGTGAAGATCGCGGTGACCTCCGGCATCCGGGCCAGCATCTGCCCGGCCCGGTAGCCCTCGGCGGCCGACCAGTCGGCGCTGAGCAGCGGCGGAACCTCCCGGCCGGCCTCCTGCAGGGTCTGCCGCCAGCCCTGGATGCGCCCGGCCGAGTCGAACCAGTCGGTCGGCCCGGAGACGTGCCAGACGGTCTCGTGGCCGGCCTCCAGCAGGTGCCGGACCGCCGCCCGGGCGCCGGCCACCTGGTCGACGGTGACCAGCGAGCGCCCGGCCGCCGGGTCGCCGTCGATGCAGACCACCGGTACGTCGGCCGGGATCTCGGCGAGGGCCTCGGTGGCCGAGGCGACCTGGGCGATCACCACCAGGCCGGCGACCCGCTGGTCCAGGTGCCGGTCGACGACCGCGGCGATCGAGTCCCGGTCCAGCTCACGCACGCTGCCGACGCTGACCGCGAAGCCGGCGTCGGCGGCCGCCTGCTCGAACTCGGTGAGCATCGAGGCCGGGCCGTAGAGCATGCTGTTGCGGGCCACCACGCCGATCAGCTGGGACCGGCCGGTGACCAGGGCGCGGGCCGCCCGGTTGGGGCGGTAGCCGAGCTCGGCGATCGCGGCCCGGACCCGCAGGCGGGTCTGCTCCTTGACGTTGGGATGATCGTTGAGCACGCGGGAGACGGTCTGGTGGGAGACGCCCGCCAGACGTGCCACGTCGGTCATCGCCGGGGAACGTGATCCCTTGGTCTCCACTTGCGCTCCTCGCCAGGTACCGATCTGATGGAGCGTAGCGGCGCGCCGCGTCTCCCGGTGTGGGAAATGTTATCGATAACAATGCCGGTGCCGCGAGCCCCTCCGCGACCCTTGCTCACCGACCCGTACTCTCGGCAGCAATGGACGCGACACCCACCATCGGCAGCCCTGTGGTGCCCGGCTCAGCGGGCGACGAGGGCTTCACCTCCCTGCGCCGTCCCGCACGGCCGCGCGCCGAACGATACGAGATGGGCCGGGCTCTGCGCGAGCGGTCCCCCCGGTCGGACGTGGCGCAGTGGCGTCCGCCGGCCGACCGGCCCGACCCGGTGGGTCAGGTGCGGGCCTCGCACGAGGGCCGGTTGCCGTGGCTCGTGCCGGTCCGGATCGGCCGGATGATCGCCAGTCCCTACGCGTTCCTGCGCGGCACCGCCGGGCTGATGGCCGACGACTTCGCCGGCCTGCCGCACACCGGCATCACCCCGGTCATCTGCGGCGACGCCCACCTCGGCAACTTCGGCTTCTACGCCTCCCCGGAGCGGGACCTGGTCTTCGACCTCAACGACTTCGACGAGGCGCACCCCGGCCCCTGGGAGTGGGACCTGCGCCGCCTGGTGGTCAGCGTCCACGTGGCCGGCCGGGTCAACGGCTTCCGGGAGAGCGCCTGCGCCGAGGCGGTGCAGCACTGCGTCGAGGAGTACCGCGGGCAGATCGCCGATCTGGCCGCCCGGCCACTGCTGGCCCGCTCCTTCGACCGGCTCAACGTCGACGCGATGCGGTCGGTGGCGACCCGCGGCAGCTTCCGCGACGAGATCGAGCGGGCCGCCCGCCGGGCCCGGCGGCGCACCAGCGACCGGGCGCTGCCCCGGTTCACCGAGCGGCGCGACGGCAGCCGCCGGCTGGTCGAGGAGCCGCCGGTGATCACCCGGCCGTCGGACGCCGACCGGGACCTGCTCGACGAGGCCCTGGACGGCTATCTGAACACGCTCAAACCGCACTGGGCGCGGATCCTCGGCGGCTACCGGGTCATCGACGTGGCGCACAAGGTGGTCGGCGTCGGCTCGGTCGGCCTGCGGGCGTACGTGGCGCTCTGCGAGGGCAGCGACCCGGAGGACGTGGTCTTCCTCCAGCTCAAGCAGGCCCGCCGGTCGGTGATCGCGAAACACCAGCACGGCGCGCTGGCCTGGCACCGGCACCAGGGGCAGCGGGTGGTCGAATACCAGCAGGCGCTGCAGACGGTCAGCGACCCGCTGCTGGGCTGGACCACCGTGGGTGAGCACCAGTACTACGTGCGGCAGTTCCGCGACATGAAGGGCGCCATCGTCGTCGAGGACATCAACGCCGGTGCGCTCGCCGACTACGCCGGGATCTGCGGCTACCTGCTGGCCAAGTCGCACGCCCGGACCAGCGGGGCGTCGATGATCGCCGGATACTGCGGCGGCAGCGACAAGCTGGACGAGTCATTGGCCAAGTTCGCCCGGTCGTACGCCGACCAGGTGGAGAAGGATCATCAGGCGCTCGTCGCGGCGGTCCGTCGCGGCGAGCTGGCAGCGGAGGTGGCATGAGCGGCGTGATCAGCCTGGAGTCGACGGCCCTGCGGGAGTTCTGGACCGAGCGGCATCTGTGCACGCTCACCACGCTGCGCGCCGACGGGTCGCCGCACGTGGTGGCGGTCGGCGCCACCCTCGACCCGGAAACCGGGATCGCCCGGATCATCTCCTCCGGCGGCTCGGCCAAGGTGCGGCACGTGCTGCGCGGCCAGCAGCGGGTGGCGATCTGCCAGGTCGACGGGCCACGCTGGAGCACCCTGGAGGGCCTCGCGGTGATCCGCGACGAGCCGGCCGCGGTCGCCGAGGCGGAGCGGCGGTACGCCGGTCGTTACCGGACGCCGCGCCCCAACCCGGCCCGGGTGGTCATCGAGGTCGCCGTCGCCCGGGTGCTCGGCTCGGCCTCGCTGATGCCGTCGGCCGCGACCAGCGCCTGAAGCTCGCGCCCACCGCGCCACCGGCGCACCTGGCGGACACCGAGGTAGATCAGGTAGAGGGTCACCATCGGGGCGCCCGGGAACTTCAGCGACCGGACCAGCCCGGAGCCGTCCGGCAGCACCGAGAACGACGCCACGATGGTGATCACCATGACCGCCTTGGTGCGCAGCGTGGTGGCCGCCAGCAGGGTCAGCGGCCACAACATGTACCAGGGCAGGAAGACCGGGGCCAGGGCGACCGTGGCGACGATCGCGGCGGCCGAGCCGAACAGCGCCGCCCGCACCGGGTCGGCGCGGTCCCGCAACGCCCGGACCCAGATGACCACCAGGGCGACCGCGAGCACGGCGTAGGCGGCCGCGCGGACCGCCGGCACGGCGTCGAAATCCGGATCGAAGAGCCGGCCGGCGTACGTGATGGTCATGCCGACCGCGGTGGGCATCGAACTGAACTGGACCAGGGCGCCGCTGTCCGACAGGCCGGCGATCCAGCCGAGGTCGAGCCCGCCGGCCACGGTGATGCCGGCCAGCGCGGCCACCGACGAGCCGGCGACCGCGAGCGTGCCGATCACCAGGCCCTGGAGCCGGCTCCGGTAGGTGGCGGCGACGATCAGCACGGCGAACGGGATGGCCACGCCGGCCGTGGCCTTCACCGCGACCGCGGCGCCCAGCAGCACCCCGCCGCCGACCCGGGCCGCCCAGTGCCGCGGGCACCGGGTGACCACGGCCAGGCCGCCGACCAGCAGGCCGAGCATCGCGGCGTCGTTGTGCGGGCCGCCCAGCAGGTGCAGGCCGATCAGCGGACCGGCCAGCGACAGCCACAGGGCGCGGGCCGGCGCGATCCCGCAGCGGCGGGCCAGCACCGGCAGCCCGGCCGCCATGGCCACCACGCCGCCCAGCGCGACCAGCCGGAACAGGACCAGCGGCAGGATCAGCGAACCCAGGTGCGGCGGCAGCGCGTCGACCAGGCCGGACGGGAGCGCAACCGCCTGGCCGAGCAGGATGATCGCACCGGCCAGCAGGACGAACAGCGGACCGTACGGGGTGATCGTGTCCCGCCAGATCGGCGGCACCGCACCCACCCACGAGCAGGGCAGGGTCTGCGCGGTCGACGTGTACGGGCTCAGGCCGTGCGCGAAGAGCTCACCCTGACAGCTGTACGAATAGAGGTCGCGGCTGCCGACCGGCGGCACCAGCAGGAACGGGACCGCCCACAGCGCGGCGGTGCCGAGCACCCAGCGGGGGCTCAGCTCGCGATCCCGGCCGGACCACCACGCGTACCCCAGCAGCGCCGTGCCGGCCAGCCACAGCGTGGTGACCGGCAGGTTGTGGCCGCCCTCGTCCGGCAGCGCCCCGCCGAACAGGCCGGCCAGCGCGAGCAGCAGGGCACCACCGAAACCGGCCCAGCGCAGAGCCCGCGTCGTCAGCACCGGCAGGTGGTCCCGGCGACGGGCGACCAGCAGGCCGAGCCTGGACGAACGGCAGGCGTCCAGAAGGCGATGCCGGACTCCGGTTCGGTCATTGTTCATGCTGGCCTCATGCCCTAGTCAGCGGCTCCGGTCCCGGTCGGTGGTGACGCCGTGATGGTGGTCACGGCGCGGCGATGCGCGCCGAGGGCAATCGTGCTCCCTGACCGCTGTGCCCGGCCACCCGGCCCGCCCGGGACGCGGTTTCCGGGACGTAAATCAAAGACCGGCGGAGCGTCCCGGGCAAGCCGGTGTACTGCAGATCTCAGGTGGCGGCGGTGCTCGCGGGGTCCGTTTCGCGCAGCGGCGGCGCCCGGGCGTGTCGGGGCGCGATTTCCCGGGGTGCGCGGCGGGGTGACGGTGCGCGGGCCTGCCGGGGCCGGTCTGCGGGGGTGCGGGTCTGCCGGGCGGGGGTCTGCCGGGCGGGGGTCTGTCGGGGCGGCGGTCCTGGGGGCGCGGCGGGGGCGCGGCGGGCGGGCTGACGGCGTACGCCGCAATCGGCTCCTCAAGCGGCAGCGGCCCGGGGGCGGGCAACCTCCTGACGGGCGAGCGGCCTGCCGAGAACCTCGGCGTAGTGGTGGAGCAGCTGGTCACCGACCGCGGACCAGCTGCGGCCGGCGATCGCGGCACGGCCCGCGGCGCCCATCGCGCGGCGCAGCGACGGGTCGGCGGCGAGCCGGGCGACGGCATCGGTGAAACCCGTCTCCTCGTGCGCGGGGACCAGGAGACCGGTGTGGTCGTGGTGGACCAGGTCGCGGGGGCCGCCCTTGGCCGGCGCGACCACCGGGATGCCGCTGGCCATCGCCTCCTGGACGGTCTGGCCGAACGTCTCGAACGGGCCGGTGTGGGCGAACACGTCGAGACTGGCGTAGATCCGGGCGAGCTGGCCGCCGTGCCGGGCGCCGAGGAAGGTGGCCTCCGGCAGCGCCCGGCGCAGGTGCGCCTCGGCCGGGCCGTCGCCGATCACCACCAGCCGGACATGCGGCAGGCGGGAGACGCCGGCCAGCAGGTCGACCTCTTTCTCGACGGCGAGCCGGCCGACGAAACCGACCAGCACTTCGCCGTCGCGGCACAGCGCGCGTCGGACACCGGCGCTGCGCCGACCCGGATGGAACCGGACGTCGTCGACACCCCGGCGCCACAGGTGCACGCGCTCGACACCGTGCGTGCGCAGCGCCGTCATCGACTCGGTGGACGGCGCCAGGGTGCGGGTGGCGGCGTTGTGCAGCCGGCGGATCCAGCGCCACGACAGATCCTCGCAGACGCCGAGGTTGCGGGCGCGGGCGTAGGCCGCCACATCGGTCTGGTAGACCGCCACCGTGGGCAGGCCGAGGCTCGACGCGGCGGTACGCGCCCAGGCGCCCAGCACGAACGGGCTCGCCAGGTGCACCACCTCGGCGCGATGATCCCGGATCGCCGCCCGCAGGGCCGGCATCGGCAGACCCAGCCGGATCTGCGGATAGCCCGGCATCGGCACTGACGGGATCCGGACCACCGGGTACGGCAGGGTGGCCGGGACCGGTCCGGGCGCCGGCACCGGCGCGATGACGATCGGTTCGTGACCGGTACGGATCAGGTGCTCCGCGGTCCGGACGACCGAGTGGGCGACGCCGTTGACGTCGGGCATGAAGGACTCTGTGACCAGCGCGATGCGCATGCCACCCAGGGGAAGGTCGGGCCGGGGCCGGGTCCCGACCGATTCATGACCGTGAGCCGAACTGTGGTTTACATCGCTGATGTTCGCCGTTCCGTCGCCTGGCCGTCCGCGGGAAGCCGCCTCTCGTCCCCGGGCGAAATGTCGGGAACATTCTGTGAATCGAAGCCTGCCACTAGGAACCGACGTCACCGAACGTCATGATCAGCGCGTGATGCCGACGCCCGGGACGCTGCGACTCGTGGCGACGCTCGGTGCGGTGCCGGGCCTGCGTCCGACCGTGGACAGCGCGATCCCGCCGATGGTGACCTGGGAGGACGGCCCGAGCGGGCGCGCCGCGGCGCAAGCACTGGTCGCCAGCGGATATACGGTGAGTGAGCAGTTCTGGGGCGGCGGGGTGGTGGACGTGCCGACCTCGAACCATGCGTATTCCAGCGCGTCCTGCGGCCCGTGACCGCGGCCGTGCTGTACGCCGGCGGAAGGTCGAAACCCTTCAGCACCGACGGGCGGATCCGAGCCGCACATCGGGAACGGCGGCGGGATCGCTCCCGCCGCCGCCCCTCGTCCCGGCCTGGTGCGCCCTGATCCGCCAAGCGCCCGGAAGGTCGGGGGGCGGTCTCCCGGGCGGGTCGTCCATGGGCGCGAGTCAGCGGCCGCCAGAACTGGGGGGCGACGGCCGCTCGGCCGGGGAGCTTCTCACTTTCCTGCGCCTTGCACCGGCCTCTGCTGCTCCGGCATTGCGGCGGGCCGTGCTTTGTGGACCGGGCCGCACCACAACCGTGCCAGGCGGAGCCCTCATGATCCGCGTTCAGGCGGGGTGTCCTTCGCCACGTTCCGTCACCTGATCAGGGTCACCCGCAAGTTCCTAGGTCTCCTGAAATGAATCTTAAGAAATCCTTAAGCCGAGCGGCGCTCCGGATCGCGGCCGCCGGATCACCCGGCGTCGCGGCACCCTCCCCGGAAACCCGGCATAGTGACTGCTCACCTCATTGAACCCGGAGCGTACGGCGGACGTATTCTCCAGCGACCGAACACACCCGGCGGGCTGCGGCGCCGGGGCGGTCACCGGCCCCGCCGGCTTCGCGGGCCCGGTAAGGGGGCTCCGCAGGCGGTGGCGCACCAGGCAAATCCGTGATTAACCTTCCCCATCCACCACGTGGGGCGGTTTCATCCGGGGCGCGAGGGGCGGGCACCGGGGGCGCGGAGGTGGTCCAAGGTGAGGACGGTGGCACAGATGCGGCGACGGGGCGGTGGGACATTCCCCAGCCGTAACGGGGCCGCGTCATGAGCTTCGAGGACGACGAATACTGGGACGAGGAGTACAACGAATACTCCTTCATGCCGAAGTACGCGGTAGCCCAGGAACGCCACTTCGAGAAGCGGACCGCCCCCGACCCGGTCATCCCCACCCGCCGCTCGAACACGGACAGTGACGACTCGGGGGCTCGTCGACCCCGGGCGCCGTTCGACGACCAGCGGCCCAGCTGGCTCGACGATCCGGACTTCGTGCCGATCGACACCTCGGTCGACAACCTGTCCGGGGACTACTTCGACGACATCGACTTCAACCGGCCCGAGCTGGGGATCGACTTCGACAAACCGGACTTTCCGATCGTGGATCCGGCTGCTCTGCAGAATCCGGAGCGGCGGCAGCGGCAGGCGGGGCGGCCGGGTGATCGGTATGGCGCGCCTTCGGGGCGGCGGGAGGACGGTGCTCCGGTCCGGCGGGATGCCGGGCTTTCACCGCGGCGGGATGGTGCGGCCTCCGGGCGCCGCGATGAATCATCGGCCGGGCGGCGGGACGATGCGCTGCCGGGGCGACGGGAAAACTCGTTGCCCGGGCGGCGGGACGATGCACTGCCGGGGCGGCGGGACGATGCACTGCCGGGGCGGCGCGAGGACGCGCTGTCCGGGCGGGACGCCGCGTCCCCCGGGCGGTGGGACGACGCGCGTGGGTCGCGGCCGGTGGAGCGCCGGGATGACGACCGGCGCGGACGGCGCGAGGACGAACCCCGGCGTGGGCGGCGCGAGGACGAGCGGTGGGACGGGCCGGAACCGCGGCGCCGCGATGCCGAGATCGACGCGGACGGCCGCGGGCGGGTGGGCGAACGGCGCGGCAGCGGACCGGTTCCGCGACCCGGCGACCGCGGACGCGGTACGGTCTCGCAGCCCTGGGAGGACGAGGATTTCGGGCCGATCCGGCCGGTCGGCGGCCGCCGACCCCACCGCGACGACGAGGACCCGCGGCGCGGCCCGGCCCGCCGTGACGATCGGACGGGCGCCGTCACCGGACGGGCTCAGGTACCCGGCGGCGAGGAACGGCTCGACGATCGCAGGCGCGCCCCGCTGGACGCTGATATTTCCGGCATCGACCGCAGGAAGCGGCCGGTGGACGCCGACGTTCCCGGCGCCGACGGCGAGATTCGGCCGCTGGACGCCTCCGGTGCCGACCGCCGGAACCGGCCGCTGGACGCTTTCGGCGGCGACCACGAGAACCGGCCGCTGGACGTTTCCGGTGCCGACCGCAGGGGCGTGCCGCTGGATGCCGATGCTTCCGGCATCGAGCGGCGTTCGGACGGTCCCCGGGTCTCCGGCCGGGCCGGCTCGCCAGCCCGGGACGACGAGCCGATCGACCTGCACGCCCAGGACTGGAACGCCCCGCGGGCAACCACGGGCTGGAACAACACCAACGCCGAGTGGCCCACCGCCGACACCGAAAGGTCCGCCGCCGCCCCGGAGTGGAACGGTAGCCCCGGCCATTGGGACGGCGCCGCCGACCAGTGGAACAACGACTCCGACCAGTGGGACGGCGAGCCCCAACAGTGGGACGGCGAGCCCCAGCAGTGGGACGGCGAGCCGCGGCAATGGAACGGCGAGCACGAGCAGTGGGAAGGCGCTGCCGACCCGGGCCGGGCCGGCCAGGGCGTGCCCGCCTGGACCGCGGACGAGCGGTCCGGCCAGCGGGACGACCGTGCCATCGGCCGGGACGACCGGACCGGCGAGGACGACGACCGCCCCATGGGCGTCAGCGTGCCGACGGTGCTGGACGGCGAGTACTACGAGACCCCGGTCGAGCCGCCGGCGCAGGACCCTGCGGCCACCGGGGACGGCAAGCCGCGGGTGGTCCGCCGGGCCGAGCCGCCGGCTCCGCCCAAGGTGGTCAGCCGGGCCACCCCTCCCCCGGCGCCACGGGTTCTCAAGAGCGAGCCGCCGGTCGCCCCCCGCGTCGTCGCCGCTCCGCAGCCGACCCCGCCGGCCCGGATCATCGGTCCGAACGGCCCGCAGGTCCCGGTCGCACCCGCCGCCTCCGGCTCGCCGACTCCGTCGGCTTCGCCCGCGATGCCCCCTTCGTCACCGGAGTCCCCGGTCCCGGTCTCCGTCGATTCCGGTACGCCGGCAGCCCCCCGCCCCGGCCCGGCCACACCCGTCAGCCCCACCGCCGCGGACCGTGCCGGCCACCACCCGGCACCGCTCTCCGCCATGGACCACCCCGCCGGCTCGGCACCGTCGAACACCACACCCAGCGCAATGCCGGCCGACCCGCGCTTCGCGAACCCCCACCCGCCGTTCCCCGGCCCCCAGCAGACGCCCGGTGCCATCCCCCACCAGCCCGGTGCGCCCGGCCAGACCGGTGGCCCCGGCCAGTTCGTCGATTCTCAGCGGCTCAACGGCCCCGGTCATCTCACCGACCCGCGGCAGACAGCCGAACCCGGGCAGATCACCGGTTCCCGCCAGGGGGCCGGCCCGGCCTCGCCCGCCGACCTGCGGCAGGTCGGCGGCCCGACTCAGCTTCCCGACCCGCGAGCGGTAAGTGGAGCACCGCAGCCCGGCGGACCGGCTCAGGATCCCGACTCCCGGCAGTTCGGCGGACCGGCACAGGTTTCCGACCCCCGGCAGGTCAGCGGACCGGCGTACGCAGGCGGCGCCACGCAGCCTCCCGACCCCCGGCAGGTCAGCGGACCGGCATACGCAGGCGGCGCCACGCAGCCTCCCGACCCCCGGCAGGTCAGCGGACCGGCATACGCAGGCGGCGCCACGCAGCCTCCCGACCCCCGGCAGGTCAGCGGACCGGCATACGCAGGCGGCGCCACGCAGCCTCCCGACCCCCGGCAGGTCAGCGGACCGGCATACGCAGGCGGCGCCACGCAGGTGGGCGGCCCGGCTCAGGACGCTGTCGGACGGCCCACGCTCCCGGCCCCCACCGGGTATCCGGCGTCGAACGTGCCTCAGCAGCGCACCGGAAGGACCCCGCGAACCGCACACGTCTTCCTCGCCGAGGGCGACGGCCCCTGGGCCATCGTGCCCGACGAGGCTCCGCCGATGCCGACACCGACGCACGCCGCCGGACGCCCGGTGGCACCGGCCCGCGGCCCGGTTCCGGTGAACCGCCCCACGATGCCGATGCCGGGCACCGGCGAGCCGCCGGTGTCACCTACCGGGCCCCTGCCGTCCACCGGCTCGGGTCCGATCCCACCGGTTTCACCGTCGGTCCCGGTCCCACCCACCGGCCCGCTGGTCCCGACCAGCGGTGCCGGCCCGATCTCCCCTGCCGGACCGACGCTTTCGAATGCGGGCCAGCCGCTCGGCTCCCCCGCCCTCGTCCCGCCGTCACCCGGCCAGGCCGCCACTTCGCCGCTGCCCATCAGTCAGCAGCCCGGTGTGCCGCTCAACCAGCAGCCGGGTGTACCGGTCCGCCACCAGCCCGGTGTACCCCTCAACCAGCAGCCGGGTGTGCCAGTCGACCAGCAGCCCGGTGTACCGGTCGGCCACCAGCCCGGTGTGCCCGCAGGTTCACATCCGGGTCAGCCGACTGTGCCGTCTCCCGGCCAGATCGCCGGCGCACCGCCCGGCTTCATCGGCGCGCAGCCGGGCCGGCCGACCGCACCACCGCACGGCTACTCCGACGCGCACCCCGGCCAGTATCCCGGCCAGGTCGTCGCACCACTGCCCGGCTTCGGCGGGCCGCAGCCCGCCTCGTCGCCCGGTGGCCCGATGGTGGTTCAGCCGGGACAACCCGGCATGCCGGCGTCAATGAACGGCCCGGGAGCACCGGGCGATCCGGCCGGTACGCCGCACTTCGAGCGCCCGGTCGCGCCGCCTTTGCGTCTGCTCGGCGCCCAGCCGGGGCAGCCGACCACGTCGCACCCACGGATGGCTGGACCGCAGCCGGATCAGCCGGTTGCGCCGCCTCCGGGACTGGTCCCGTCGCAGTACACGGGCAGCACCGGCGGCCCAGCCTCGCCGCCTCCGATGGCTGCGCCCGGAGTAGTGCCGCCGTATGCCGGCTCAGAGGGAACGGCGGCCGCTCCGCAGGGCTGGCACGCCGGTCCGGGCGGCCCGGTGACCCCGCACGGGCAGCACGCCGGACCCATGGGTTCGGAGACACCGCACGGGCAGCACGCCGGTCCCGGCGGCCCGGTGACCCCGCACGGACAGCACGCCGGACCCATGGGTTCGGAGACACCGCACGGGCAGCACGCCGGACCCATGGGTTCGGAGACACCGCACGGGCGGCACGGGGTGGCGCCGGGCAGTCCGGCCGCTCCGCACGGCAGGCCGGTGGCGCTGCCCAACGGCTTTGTGCCCAAGTCCGACCAGGGTGCGGTGCCACCGGTGTCCGGTGGTGCGCCGGGCGGTCCCGGAGTCCCCGGTGCTCTGCCGAACAGCGGAACCGCCGGTCCTGCGCCGTTCGAGTCGGGGCGCCTGACGTTCCCGCCTGGAACTTTGCCGCAGCAAGGTGTCCATCCGCAGTCGCCATCGGCGCCCGGCTGGGTGCCGGATCAAGCGGTCGTGCAGGGTCCGGCTCAGCCGCAGAATCCCGCCGCCGCGCACCCGGTCTCCTCGGGCGCGCACCGGGAGGGTGTCTACCAGGAGGCCGCCCATGCGGCCGGCGGCCAGCCGGCTTTCCCTGCCGCACAGTGGAACGCCGACCCGCACGGCACGGACCAGGTGGGTCGTGGCTTCGAACGAGCAGCCCACAGTCCGGAGGGGCCGGGCCACACTCGGGAGGCCTGGCCGGTCTCCGGTGCCGGGCACTGGGAGGCGAACCAGCACGGTGGACCGCTGCCGCATGGGGCGGTCCGGCAGGGCGTGCCGCACCAGCGCCCGATGCCCGAAGCGCCGTGGCCGGTCTCTTCACCAGGACAGGCAATGCAGGCGCAGCCAGGCCTAGGACAGGCCGTCCCAGCACAGGCCGTCCCAGGACAGGCCGTCCCAGGACAGGCCATCCCAGCACAGGCCATCACAGGACAGGCCATCCCAGGACAGGAGCGGGTCACCGGCGAACTGCCGCTGGTGGCGGCGCGCGATGGCGGCGGGCCGACAGGCGAGTTGCCGCTGGTAGCACCGGCGGACAGTGGCGGGCCTACGGACGAGTTGCCGTTGGTGGCGTCGGGTGACGACAGCTGGGGGCCGCGGGCCGGACAACGACCGGTCTCCCCCGCGCCGGGAAAGGCTTGGCTCCCGGCGCCTCGACCGGATTCCAGCGCGGCGCCGGGCGCGACCGACGCAGCGCTCGGCGCAACCGGGCCTGTACCGGGAACGATCGGCGCGGCCGGTGCGGCGCCCGGCGCAACCGGACCTGTACCGGAAGCGGCCGGTGCGGTGTCCGGGCCGGCCAGCGGTGGGGCGTCGGGTGGCGGGGAGCCGGCGCCGTACATGGATGCGGACGGGACCTGGCACAACCTGAAGCCGATCGGGCGGCTGGAGCTGTCCGGGCCTGATCAGGAGCCTCGACGGTTCTCGGATCCGGCGTTCGGCAGTGGGTGGTTCGTCACCAAGACCGCGGCGGCCAAGGAGGATGCGGCGGGGGCGGCCGACGGCGCGGGCGGCCGGGGCAGCGACGGCACTGCCGTCCGGCGATCCGGCGGCGAGGCCGGCGTGGCGACGCGCGCGGTGACCGATGCGGCGGCTGGATCCCAGGACCATGGATCCCAGGACCACGGATCCCAGGACCACGGATCCCAAGACCACGGTATTCAAGACCGCCCAACCCAAGATCACGCAACTCAAGACCCTGGAGCCGAGAAGAGCGGATCCCACGACAGCGGAACCCAGGACGGCGGAGCCCAGGCCCCGGCGATCGTCGAACCCACACAGGCGGGCGGCAGCGCGGCGCGCGGAAACGACGCGGGCCGGCGCGACGAGGCGGCGCCGGGCGACGGCTCGGCGGAGGGTCGGAGCGGCGGGGCGGGGCCGGGCGACGGCGCGGCGGAGGGCCGGAGCGGCGGGGCGGGGAACGACCGTACCGGGAAATCGGCGGAGCCCAACGATCTCGGCAAGCATCTGCCGCTGTCGGCGGCGGACCTGGATGCGATCCGCTGGCGGCTGGACGGTGGCACCCTCCGCGAGGTCGTCGATGACCGCAATGCTCTGCGTGAGCTCGGGGAACGCCTGGACGGCCCGCTGGCCGACGAGGCGGACAACATCGTCAAGGCGGGGTTGCTGAGCGTACGCGCCGAGGTGTACCGCCTGCTCGGCGAGCTGGGCATGGCGGCGGCGGCGAGCCGGCTGGCGCTGGCGCATGCGGAGTCGGCTCAGGACGAGCAGTCGATGGTGATCGCGCAGGCGGAGCTGGCGCATGTGTTGCGGCTGCGCGGGGACTGGATGGAGGCGGATCGGCTGTTCCAGCGGGCGGTGGATTCGCAGGTGTCGCCGGCGGTGCGCAGTGTGGTGCACGAGAATGCCGGGCGGAGCGCGTTCGATCAGGGGCGGCACATGGAGGCGCTCGATCATTTCGCGCGGGCGATCCGGCTCGGGGCGGACGAGGACACCGATCTGGTGGAGCGGGTCGGGGTGTGCCTGGAGGCGGTCTACATCCATGTCCTGCGGGACGGCTGGGGACCGTATCCGCGGCGCCCAGAGGAGATCCTGGCACCGCTGACCGGCCGCAACGCCGAGGAACCGCCCGAAAGCAAGGGCCACACCGCCGAGGAGCCGGCCGCAAGCAAGAGCCACACCGCCGAGGAACCGGCCGCAAGCAAGAGCCACACCGCCGAGGAACCGGCCGCAGACAAGGGCCACACCACCGAGGAACCGGCCGCAAGCAGAGGCCGCGACGGAACCGGAAACCCGGCCACAGGCGAAAGATCGGACAGCGCCACCTACCACAACCCAGCCACAGCAGACAGCCACGGCGGGCACGGCATCCGGGCCGACGCTTTCAGCGAGCCGACCGCGGAACAGAAGACCGTCAGAAAGCGGACGTAGCCCGCGCCTCAGGAATCCGGTCGACGTTCTGCCGCGCCGGAGCCGAGGCGATCACCGTCCGCCCCCGGCCGGCTTCCTTGGCCTGGTACAGCGCCGCGTCCGCCACCCGTTGCAGTTCGTCGGCGGACGCGGCCGAGTGGTGCGGCACCACGGCCACCCCGATGCTCAGTGTCGGCGCCGCGGGCACCGCGGTGAGCGCGGCGCGCGCGGTCTCGGCGTACCGGAAAGCCTCTGTCGGCCCGGTCCGCAGCAGTACCGCGAATTCGTCGCCGCCGACCCGGGCCACCAGGCCGTCGCCCGCGGCGCGCAGCGCGTCGGCGACGGCGCGCAGCGCCTGGTCACCGGCGGCGTGTCCCCGGGTGTCGTTGATCTTCTTGAAGTGGTCGACGTCGATCACGATCAGCGCGGCCGGTTCGGCGCCGGCGTCGGCGTCGCGGACCGCCTCGTGCAGCGCCTCGTCGAGGGCCCGGCGGTTCGCCACCCCGGTCAGCGAGTCGGTGGTGGCCTGCTGCTGCAGCACCCTCCGGAGCCGGTCGTTGCGGTCGTTGAGACTGGTCACCACCCAGGCGGTCATGGCCATCGCGACGGTCATCGCGATCCAGTCGTTGAGGGCACCGCTCATCGGCAGGTAGCTGAACGCGATCAGGGCGTGTCCGGCGGAGATCATCACGACGGTGAGCGTGGTGATCCGGCGGCCGAGGAAGCACGCGCCGAACAGCAGCGGCCACAGGAAGAACAGTTGGGCTCCGGTGCTCGCGTCCCGGGTCCCGTAGTTCAGGCCGGTGACCACGGCGGTGGACAGCAGGGGCACGGCGGGCCAGAACAGTTTCGGCAGGACCTGCGGCCGGCGCCAGCAGAGCACGCCGACCAGCATGAGGGCGACTGCGGTCACACCGAGCGAGATCAGTTCGGCGATCGGCGCGCCGATCTTCATCAGGACGCCGGTGATCAGGTTGTACGGTCCGGCCACCATCATCAGGTAGGCGACGGCACGGGATGCACCGTGCTGGTCACGCAACTGATAGGGCACGAAGGAAGAGATCGGTCGCCGGCGGTGGAAGCTGAGCGCTTCAGACCGGTGCCGGCTGCGGAGCGGCCAAGGTCACACCGAGGCTGGCGAGGGTGACCAGCAGCAGCGCGAGGACCTCGATCGGGCCGAGTCGCTGGCCGAGGACGATCAGTCCGGCGACGGCCGCGGCGCCGGGTTCGAGGCTCATCAGGATGCCGAAGATCCGGGTGGGGATGCGGCGCAGCGCGTTGATCTCCAGCCCGTACGGGATGACCGAGGAGAGCAGCGCCACCCCGGTGGCGCCGATCAGCAGGTGCGGGTGGTACAGCACGGCGCCGGCCCCGGGCAGCCCGAACGGGGCGGCCAGCAGCGCGCCGACGCTGAGCGAGACCGCCAGCCCGCCGGTGCCCGGGACGAGCGCGCCGACCCGGGCGCTGAGCACGATGTAGCCGGCCCAGAACAGTCCGGCGAGCAGCGCCAGGCCGAGCCCGGCGAGCGGTGCGGCGCCGCCGGAGTGCAGGCCGAGCAGCACCACCCCGGCGGCGGCGAGCAGCGCCCAGAGCAGGTCGGTCAGGCGGCGGGTCTGCACCAGGGCGAGCAGCAGCGGGCCGAGGAACTCGACGGTGACCGCGGTGCCCAGCGGCACGGTGCGGATGGCCTGGTAGAAGACCAGGTTCATGCCGGCCATCACGACGCCGAGCAGGGCGGCGGCGAGCCAGGCGCGCCGGGGCCAGTCGCGCACCCGGGGGCGGGTGAGCGCCGCGATGATCAGTGCGGCGAGGCCGACGCGCAGGAACGTGATCCCGTTGGCGCCGAGGTCGCCGAAGAGCTTGCGGGCCACCGAGCTGCCGAACTGCACGGAGGCGATCGAGGCCAGCACCAGTAGTGGTGCGGGTACCCGTTGGTGCATGTGTCACTCCGTCCGGAGGGCGACCACCGGATCGAGGCGACCGGCCCGCTGTGCTGGTACGACGCCGAAGATGATGCCAACGCCGGCGGACACCCCGAACGCCAGGGCCATCGACCACCAGGTGAGCGCGGCGGGGACCGGGCTGAGGCCGTCGACGAGCAGGGCCGCGGCGGCGCCGAGCAGCATGCCGGCCACCCCGCCGGTGGTGGTCAGCAGCACCGCTTCGAGGAGGAACTGGACACCGATGTCGCGGGGGCGGGCGCCGACCGCCTTGCGCAGCCCGATCTCCCTGGTCCGTTCGCGGACCGAGACCAGCATGATGTTGGACACGCCGACCCCGCCGACGAGCAGGCTGATCCCGGCGATCGCGGCCAGCACCCCGGTGAGCACGCCGAGGATGTCGCCGAGCACGCCGAGGATCTGTTCCTGGGTGACGGCGCTGAAGTCGGTGTCCGGGTGGCGTTCGGTGAGCGCGGCGACCACGTCGGTGCCGAGCCGGTCGATGGTGTCCCGGTCGGGGGCGCGGATCGCCAGGCCGTCGATCCGGTCGGTGCCCAGCAGTCGTTGCGCCGCGGTGACCGGCACGTGCACCTCGTTGTCCCGGTCGACACCGAGGCTCTGCCCGAGCTCCTCGAAGACGCCGATGACCCGGAACCGGACGCCACCGACGGTCATCTGCCGGCCGATCGGGTCGCGGTCGCCGAACAGGGTGCGGGCCACGCCGGCGCCGAGGACGGCGACCCGGCGGCCGGTGCTGACGTCGGTCCGGGTCAGGTAGGCGCCGCGGGCGAGGTGCCGGACGAACACCGACGGGGTGGTCTCCAGCACGCCCTGCATGCTGGCGAAGCCGGACCGCTGCCCGGCCCGGACGGTCTCCCCCGACGCGATGGTGACGGCGACCCGGGAGCGGTCGCCGACGACGCGGCTCACCGCGTCGGCGTCGGCGAGGGTCATCGGTGAGCTGGTGGGCGCGGATCCGACAGCCAGTTTCCCGGGTACGACGATCAGCAGGTTGCTGCCGAGCCCCTCCACCTGGTGCTCGATCTGCTGCTTGGTGCCCGTGCCGATGGCGACCAGCGCGACCACCGCCGCCACCCCGATGATGACGCCGAGCATGGTGAGCAGGCTGCGCAGCCGGTTGGCGCGCAGCGCGTCGAGGGCGACCCGCCAGGCCTCGGCGACCCTCACTCGGCGGTGTCCGTGACGATCAGGCCGTCCCGCATCAGGATCTGGCGCCCGGCCCGGGCGGCCACGTCCCGGTCGTGGGTGACCAGCACGATCGCCACGCCCTCGGCGTTCAGCGACTCCAGCAGGGCCAGGATGGACTGCCCGGTGGCCGAGTCGAGGTTGCCGGTCGGCTCGTCGGCCAGCAGCAGCGACGGACCGGTGACCAGGGCCCGGGCGATCGCCACCCGCTGCTGTTCGCCGCCGGAGAGCTGGTTGGGCCGGTGGGTGATCCGGTGCGCGAGCCCGACCCGTTGCAGCATGGTGGCGGCCCGGGCGCGGCGTTCCCGGCGGCCGGCCCCGCGGTAGACCAGGGGCAGGCCGACGTTGTCCTGCGCGGTGGTGCGGGCCAGCAGGTGGAAGGACTGGAAGACGAAGCCGATCGTGGTGTTGCGCAGTTCGGCCAGCTCGTTCGGGGTGAGCTCGCCGACGTTGCGGCCGCCGATCAGCAGGGTGCCGCTGGTCGGCCGGTCCAGACCGCCGAGCAGGTGCATCAGGGTGGATTTGCCGGAGCCGGAGGTGCCGACGATGGCCACGTAGTCGCCGGGCTCGACGGTGAGCGAGACGCCGCGCAGGGCGGGCACCGACACCCCGTCCAGCTCGTACGTCCGGGTGACGTCCGTGGCGACGATGGCGGGCGTGGTCACGGTGCCTCGGCGCCGTCGTGCACCCGGTCCGCTCCGGAGATCACGATCCGCTCCCCGGCGGGGAGACCGGATTGCACCTGTACGGTGTCCTCCCCCTGCACGCCCAGACGCACCGGCACCGCCCGGTAGTGCCCGTCGCGCACCGCCCACACGGTGTCGTGCCCGTCGGCGCTGACCACAGCGGAGGCGGGCACGGTCACCGCCTGCTGCACCTGGCGCACCCGGAGCCGGATCACCGCGCTCATCCCGGGCCGGGGCGTCGGCGCCGCTCCGCTGCCGTCGGTGTAGGTGCCGTCGCCCAGGTCGAGCCGCACCCGGTAGGAGACGCCGCCGCGGGCCGAGGTGGTGGGCAGCAGGTCGACCGAGCCGACCGTCGCGGTGTAGGCGGCCCCGGTCGCCGCGTCCAGCTCGACGTCGGCGGTCACCCCGGGCTTGACGAGCAGCACGTCCGTCTCGTCGACCTGGGCGGTGAGGCCGAGCCGGCCCACGTCGACGACGGTGAGCAGCGGGGCTCCGGCGGTCACCGGGGAACCCTCGGTGACCGCGGTGTCCACGCCCTCGGCGCCGCCCGCGGTGGTGGTGGCGCCGGTGGTGGCGCCGCCGCTCTGCAGGAGGGCGGAGAGGTCGGCCGGGGCGGCGGGGGACGCCGACCCGCCGAACTGGACCACGCCGGCGACCGGGGCTTTCAGGGTGAGTGCCCGCACGGCGGCGTCGGCCAACTCGTACGCCTGCTGTGCCTGGAGCCGTTGTGCCGCGGACAGCGAGCTGACCGCCTGCCCGAGGGAGGCGACCCCGCGCTGCACCGCGCGGACCGCGGAGGCGGCCGCCGCCGACGCCGCCCGGTACTGCTGCTGCGCGGCGGACACCTGTTTGCGCAGGGCGTCCCTCAGGGTCGGGTCGGTGATCTGGTCGGCGGCCGTGAGCGCGTCCTGGAACGCCTGCCCGGCCTGCCGGTCGGTGCTCCGGCGGACCTGGGTGAAGTTGCCGGCCGAGACTCCGCCACCGCCGCCGGACGGGGTCTGCGCCAGGGCCCGGCGGGCGGCGTCCCGGCGCTGCCGCAGCTCCGGGGAGTCGATGACCGCCAGCACGTCGCCCTTCTTCACCCGGTCGCCGGGCTGGACGCGCAGGTCGGTGACGGTGCCGGCGGCCGGCGCGGTGAGGGTGGCGGCGCCGCGGGCGGTGACCGAGCCGGGCGCCTCGACGATCTCGTCGACCGTGCCGATGGTGGCGGTGCCGAGGTGGACCCCGGCGTTGTCGTCCTTGCAGGACGCGGCGGTGAGCAGCAGGAGCACCGCGGTGCCGCCGGTGATCAGCGCGCTGCGGGAGGGGGTCCGGGACACAGAGCACACTCTATGTCGGGAAACACCGAACGGGCCGCCCCCACCGTTCGGGAGCGGCCCGTCTCGTCGATGCGACGATCAGGTGCCGGGGCGACGCCCGAACACCTTGACGGTCATGCCGATCGTGCCGATGCCGTAGTACTGCTTCGCGTCCTGCGGCAGCAGGTTGACGCAGCCGTGCGACCCACGCCACTTGTCGTGGAGGTACGTGGTGGTCTGGTGGAAGCCACGCCCGCCGATGAAGCGCTGCCAGTAGGGCAGCCAGACGTGGTACGGGTCGGACCACTCCTTCGGCGTCCGCTTGTTGATCTTGAAGGTGCCGGCCGGCGTGTGGTAGCCCTTCATGCCGGTCCGGGTGATGGTCGGCTTGACGAACAGCTTCCCGTTCTTCATCACCCACGTCGTCTGGTTGGTCAGATCGACGCAGAAGGTGATGCCCTTCCGGTTCGGCTTGCAGGCCGCGATCTTCGTCGAGGCGAGCCGCTTGGCCACGTCGACGGTGGTCGGCCCGGCCAGGCCCTGGGCCGGCTGGATGCCGAACCGCTTCTGGAACCGGACGATCGCGGCACAGTCGGCGGCCGACTGCCTGCCGTCGACGGTCACCGTGCCGTATCCGCCGAGCTGCTTGAGATACGTCTCAACCTGCTTCTGGTACCTACCGGTGGCACACGACGAAGCGGCCGCCCGGGTGACCACCGAGGTGGCCACCGGCGTGGTCCGCACGGCGGCGCCGGCACTCGCCGGCGTCACGGCGAACGCGCCCAGCCCGCCGCCCACCATGGCGGCCAGGGCCGCCGTCGTGAGACGTGCGCTAACACGTTTCACTGCCACATCACATCCTCCCCAGGAGTGTCGTGCGCACATCGAAGCACAGCGGGTCCGCGAAAACGATCAGCGAACGGAACCGTGACATGAAACCGGGATGCCATCGGCAGCCCGGTTTCCGTCTTGAGTGCTCCGGGGAGGGTTTGCGGAAGCTACTGGGGGCTGGCGAAGTCCTGCACCCAGTAGGGGGTGTGGCCGCCGTCGATGGCCAGGCCGACCCCCATCTGGTCGAGCTTGCAGTCGAGGATGTTGGCCCGATGCTCCGGGCTGTTCATCCAGGCGTCCATCGCCTCCCACGGGCTGCGCTGGCCGCGGGCGATGTTCTCGCCGTACAAGCGCCACGGGTAGCCGTTCGCACTGACCCGGTCCCCGGCCCCCTTGCCGTTCGGCGAGGCGTGGTCGAAGTAGTCGCGGCGGGCCATCTCGGCGGCGTGGCCGTTGGCCGCGTCGATCAGCCGGCGGTCGATGGTGACCGGTCGGCAGCCGGCCCGCCCCCGCTGGAGGTTGACCAGGGCCAGGATCTGCTGCTGGACCGGGGCGTACGGGCTGGACGAGATACTTTCCACGGTCACCTCGGTGTGCGAGGCGGCGATCGGGTCGGCCGCGGCGGCGAAGCCGTAGTTCTTCTTCGGGGCGACCGCCTTGATCGGCCCGGGTTCGACGGCCGGCTCGGCGGTGGGCTCCGCGGTGGGCTCGGCGGCCGGCTTGCGGGTGATCACGCGGGCCGGGATCGTGGCCGGCGCGGTCCCCAACCCGGCCGCGGGATCCGGGCCGGCATCGTCCGGCGCCGGCGACGCGTCGGACGTCACGGGACCGCCGAAGATCGTGAAGCCGGCGACATCCGGCGGCTCCTGCGCCAGCGCGCGTGTCGTGGCGACACCACCGGCGACCAGGGCCGCGGTAGCCACGGAGAGCACAACCGAAGGCTTACGCATAACGAGAGTCGATCCATTCCATAGCGCGCCCCGCCCTGTGCCGGGACGCTCCCGGGGTTGACCAACGTCACAGGCGCGAGGCGGTCACTGCCCGCCGGATCCGCGGGCGGCCACCGCCACATAGAGGACTCTTGACGCGTACGCCGTGACCAGCCCAAAGGGACGCAACCGCGATGCACACACGTCGCACAATCGCACTGGAATCGGACACAGTTCCCGCTATCGGGGTAATCCGGTACGGCCTTCTTGCCAACCGATCGACCCTGCCGGATGCGCGTTCCGCGTGGCTACGGTTCCCCGGTGCGCAACCGATACCTGGATCTGCTCCGTGCCGCGGCGATCGTCCGGGTGATCGTCTACCACCTGTTCGGCTGGTCGTGGCTGTCCATCGTGATGCCCGCCATGGGCGTCATGTTCGCCCTGGCCGGCTCGCTGACCGCGGCGTCGCTGGAGCGGCGCCCGGCCCGGGACGTGGTCACCTCCCGGGTGCGCCGGCTGGTGCCTCCCCTGTGGCTGCTCGGCCTGCTCGCCGTGCCGGTGATGATCGCTCTGGGCTGGTCCCGGGAACACGGGGGCGAGCACCCGTTCAAGGTGTGGAAGCTGGCGTTCTGGATCCTGCCGCTCGGCGATCCCCCGGGCAGCGAGCTCGCCGTCGACGCCTGGGAACCACTCTGGTACATCCGGGCCTACGTCTGGTTCATCCTGCTCTCCCCGGTCCTGTGGTTCCTCTGGAAGAAGCTGGGTCCGGCCTGCTGGCTGCTGGTGATCGCCCCGATCCTGGCCATCGTGGCGCTCGACAAGACCGGCTTCGAGCTGCCGGAGACCGCCGACGTGGTGATGTGGGACTTCGTCACCTACGCCGCCTGCTGGATCACCGGTTTCGCCCACCGCGACGGCCGGCTCCGCAGACTCGCCCCGGCCACGGTCGTGTTCCTGTTCGTGACGCTGTCCTGCGCCGGGCTGTACTACCAGAGCGGCCACCAGGGTGACGATCCGTGGGACCTGAACGACGTCTCCGAGTCGCAGTCGCTGTACTCCCTGGCCTTCGTGCTGCTGGCGCTGCGCTGGCAGCCGAGCATGACCTGGCTGTCCCGGACCAACCTGCTGGACCGCGCGGTCACCCTGCTCAACGCCCGGGCGGTCACCGTGTACCTCTGGCACAACCTGGCCATCGCCGCCGTCTGGCCGGTCCTCAGCTTCCTGACCGCCGACGACCTGGGCCACCTGGAGAAGCCGGTCACCCTCGGGATGACGATGACGCTGACCGCGGTCGCGGTGCTGCTCTTCGGCTGGGCCGAGGATCTGGCCGCCCGCCGCCGCCCGCGGCTGTGGCCGGACACCGCCATCCCGGCGGCCGCCGACCCCGCGCCGACCGCCCCCGCTCCCGCGCCTGCCCCCGCGGCGCCGGCGGCCGTGGCCCTGGACGGGACGGTCCCGGCCGGGTGGCCCGAGGTGCACCGGGACGGCGCGCCGCACGCCGGCTGGACCGACGCCGGCCGGGAGGGCACCCCGGTCGCCGGGCGGCGTCCGCCGGCCGCCCGGCACAGTACGGAGAGCGCCGGCGCCTCCACCGAGAAGCGGGAACGCCCGTCCCGGGGCCGTCTGTCCCGGAAGGCGAAACGCCAGCCGGAGTCGCTGATCCCGACCTGGTGGGCGGACAAGGAGTGAGCCGCCGGCTCCGGCGGACGCGGTGGGCGGCCGCTCGCCGGAGCCGGCCCGAACCGGGCCGCCCGCGGCACGGAAAGGTCTGGGCGAAGCGAGCGAAGCTCGCGAAATGGACGCGGCGGATGGCTAGCCTGAACCCGTGGGGCAGCTACGACAGGCTCCGGCGGGCGAGGCCGGAACGATCGCGCTGGTCTTCCAGGCCGGTCCGCTTTTCTGTGCGCTGCCCCTCGCCGAGGTCATCGAGACCATGCGGCCGCTGCCGACCCGCCCGCTGGCCGGCACCCCGTCCTATGTCCGGGGCCTGACGATCCTGCGCGGCGAGCCCGCCCCGGTGATCGACATGACCCGGTTGCTGACCGGCGTGTCGTCCGGGATCGATCGGTACGTTGCGGTGCACGCCGGACGCGGTCCGGTGGCCTGTGCGACCGGGCCGGTGCTGGGCGTGCGGACCGTGCACGCGGTCCCGCCGGAGGGTCCGAGCACGCTGTTCACCGGAGCATCCCGCTCACTGGTCGCGGCGGTCGGCACGGTCGGCACCGAGCCGCTGCTGGTGCTGCGCAGCATCCGCACCGTCCCGGACGAGGTCTGGGACGCCGCCGGCCGCGACCGGGACACCGCGGAGCCGGGCACCGCGCAGGCGGTCGCGGCACACGACACCGGAGCGACCGGGTGAGCGGCGAGCCGCCCCTGGTGCGATTCCGGGAAATCCTGGAGCGGCGGCTCGGCTGGGCCGCCGCCGACACCGAGGCGGTGCCGGTCCTGCCGGTCCTCGCCGAACGCGCGGCCGCCCGCCAGCTGACCGAATCCGCCTACCTGGATCGGCTGGCCGGCCGGGCCTGGCCGGAGGAGACCGTGATCCTGGCCGAGCGGCTCAGCATCACCGAGACGTACTTCTTCCGGCACGGCGACCAGTTCCGGGCGCTCGCCTCCCGGGTGCTGCCGCAGCGGATCGAGGCCCGGGCCGGCCAGCGGGTGCTGCGGATGCTCTCGGTCGGCTGCTCGTCCGGCGAAGAGGCGTACTCGCTGGCGATCGTGGCGCACCGGGTGCGACCGGCCCCGGACTGGATCGTCGCGGTGCTCGGCGTCGACGCGAACCCGGAGGTGCTGCGCCGGGCCCGGCGGGCGGTCTACTCCGAGTGGTCGCTGCGGGAGACCCCGCCGGACGTGCGGAGCCGCTGGTTCCGGTCGGTCCCGGACGGCTACGAGGTGGCCCGGGAGATCACCGGCTCGGTGCAGTTCGTCGAGCACAACGTGGCCGGGCCGGAGGATCCACGGATCTGGCAGCCCGGCCGGTACGACGCGGTGTTCTGCCGCAACCTGCTGATGTACCTGACCCCGGCGACGGTCCGCGGCGTGCTGGACCGGATCACCGGCTCGCTGGCCGACGGCGGCGCGCTGTTCCTCGGGCACACCGACTCGCTGGGCAGCGCCCCGCCGGGCTTCACCGTGGAACACCACGGCGACACGGTGTTCTACCGCCGCAGCATCGCAGCGCCCACCCCGCAGCCCGCGCCCCGGGCCGCGCCGCCGCGGGTCGCGCCGCCGCCACGGGTGCGGTCACCGCGTACGCCGGAAATCCGCTCGCGAGCCCTTGATCTTCTGCGGGACGAGCGGTTCGCCGAGGCCCTCGACCTGCTCGCCCCGGTGTCGTCGCAGCATCCGCTGCTGTACGGCGTGCTGCTCGCCCAGCTCGGGCGGCTCCCGGAGGCGGCCGCCGTGGCCACCCGCCTGATCGACGCCGGCGCTCCGCAGCCGGACGCGCACCAGCTGCTCGGGCTGTGCCGGGAGATCGACGAACCGGATCAGGCGGCCGCGCAGTACCGGCTGGCCGCCTATCTCGATCCCGGGTTCGCGATGCCCCGGCTGCGGCTGGGGCTGCTGGCCCGGCGCGAGGGCGACGAGACGGCCGCCGCGGCCGAGCTGACCGCCGCGCTGGACCTGCTGCCGCGCGAGTCCGAGGAGCGGATCACCCTGTTCGGCGGCGGGTTCGGGCGGCTCACGCTGAGTGTCCTCTGCCGGGCCGAGCGGGACGGGGCACGGCGGTGACCGACCGGGTGCTGTCCCGGGTCGAACGGCTGCGGGCCGAGTTCGACCACTCGTTCGCGGTGCCGCTGCGCACCCTGGACGACGAGTCGGTGGAGCTGCTCGCGGTCGGGGTCGGTGGCCGGGCGTACGCGCTGCGCCTGTCACAGACCTCGGGCCTGTACCCGAACCGGCCGGTCACCCCGCTGCCGACCACCGTCCCGGCGCTGCGCGGCCTGGCCGGGTTCGCCGGCGTGGTGGTCCCGGTGTACGACCTGGCCGCGCTGCTCGGCCACCCGATCGCCGAGCAGCCGCGCTGGCTGGTGCTGGCCGCCGGGAGCCCGCCGCTGGCGCTCGCCTTCCACCAGCTCGACCACCACGTCCGGGTGCCGTCCGCCGACGTCGTCGACGGTTCCGGGGCGGCGTCGTCCCGGGGCTGCCTGCGCGGGATGGTGCGGCTGCCGGACGGCGACCGGCCGATCGTCGACGTGCCGGCCACCCGCGTCCTGGCCCACCGGATGGCCGGGCACGAACACCCGGAGGTGTCCTCATGATGGACGGCCAGACGTTCGGCCGGAAGCTCGGCTTCGGAGTCGGGCTGACCGGCCTGCTCACCCTGCTGTCGGTGGTGGTCTCCACCCTCTGCCTGCTGTTCGTGGTGCACGCCAAGGACCGGGTGATCGCCGCGGCGACCCACGAGCTGACCGGCGCGGAGAACCTGAACCGGCTGATGGAGAAACGGCTGGGCGACTACCGGGGCTTCATGCTCTACGGAAGCGACGAGTTCGCCACCGCCACCGGGCAGGACCGCGCCGACTTCCTCGCCCAGCTCGCCGACCTGCAGAACGACTCCAGTACGGCGGTCAAGGCGTTGCTCAAGCAGACCGCCGACGCCGAGGCCAAGCACGCCGAATGGGTCGACGTGGTGATGCAGAAGCGGACCCAGACGAAGGATCCGCTGGCCGCGGCGGCGCTCAACAACACTCAGGCGATGCCGCTGCGCAGACAGGTGCAGGCGACCCTCGCCGACCTGATCGCCACGGTGCGCTCCGACGTCGAGGCCGACCGCCGGCACTCGTCGCGGCAGGCGAACCTGGCGATCGCGGTGATCGTCGGGCTCGGCGCGCTCACCACGGCCAGCGCGGTCATGGTGGCCTGGCGCCTGAGCCGGGACCTGCGCCGCGAGGTGGGCGCCGCGGTCGGGCACATCCAGAGCTCGTCGGCCCAGCTGGAGGCGGCCGCCGCCCAGCAGGTCAACGGTGGCCGGGACCAGGCCAGCGCGATCAACGAGATCACCACCACGATCAACGAACTGCTGATCACCTCCCGGCAGATCGCGGACAGCGCGCAGCGGGTGTCCCAGATCGCCGAGGAGACCGAGGCGGCGGCCCGCACCGGGGACGCCACCATCGACCAGACCCGGGCCTCGATCACCGCGATCCGCACCCAGGTCGACCAGATCGTCCAGCACATGCTGGCGCTGGGCGAGAAGTCGCAGCAGATCGGCGGGGTCGTCGACCTGGTGTCGGAGCTGGCCGAGCAGACCAACATCCTGGCGATCAACGCGACCATCGAGGCCAGCGGGGCCGGCGAGTGGGGTCGCCGGTTCGCCGTGGTGGCCGAGGAGATCCGCAAGCTGGCCGACCGCACGGCCGCCTCAGCCAAGGAGATCCGGGCGCTGATCGACGACGTGCGCGGCGCGGTGAACACCACGGTGATGGCCACCGAGATCGGCGCCAAGGCGGTCGACGCCGGCGCCCGGCAGTTCGACGAGGCGACCAACTCGTTCCGGGAGATCGCCCAGCTGGTGTCCACCACCAACGACGCCACCCGGGAGATCGAGCTCTCCACCAAGCAGCAGACCACCGCGGTGGAGCAGGTCAACCTGGCGGTGTCGGACACCGCCCGGGTGTCCCGGGAGACCGAGAGCAGCGCGGTGCAGACCAAGCAGACCGCGGCGCACCTGAGCACCCTCTCCGGCGACCTGCTGGAGCTGGTCGGGACCCGGAGCCACTGAGATGGCCGAGAGCCGCGACCCGTTGCGCTACTTCCGGATCGAGGCGCAGGAGTTGGTCGAGCAGATCAGCGCCGGGGTGCTCGACCTGGACCAGCAGCGCGGGGCGGAGCCGGTGGCCCGGCTGCTGCGGGCCGCGCACACGCTCAAGGGCGCGGCCCGGGTGGTCCGGCAGAAGGAGATCGCCGACCGGGCGCACGAGTTCGAGGAGATCCTGGTCGCGCACCGGGAGGACGCGGCCGGGCTGGCCGCCGGGGACATGCGGGAACTGCTGCGGCTCAACGACGAGATCAGCGCGCAGGTGACCGCGCTGACCCGGCCACCGGCGCCACCCCCGGTCGTGGAGACCACGCCCGCCCTGGAGACCACGCCCGCCGTGGTGGCCACGCCCGCCGTGGAGGTCGCCCCGGAACCTCGGGCGGAGCCGGTGGCGGAGACCGTGGCGCCCCGGGCGGCGACCGCCGATCTGGACGACCTGCTCGACGCGATCACCGAGACCACCGCCCGGATGGCCCCGCTGCGGGCCGGCAGCCGCGTCGTCGAGAAGCTGCGGACCAGCGCCGAGACGCTCGCCGATCAGCTGCGCGGCGGCCGGACCGCGGCCGCGGTCACGCACGCCTCGGCCCGGCGGCTGGCCGGCGAGCTGGGCTCGGCCGGCCGGCGGCTCAGCGACGCGGTCGACCAGATCGAACGGGAGCTGGACGACGTCCGGGCCAAGGCGGAGAGTCTGCGGCTGGTGCCGGCCGGGAGCATCTTCACCGCGCTGCGCCGGGCGGTCCGCGACGCCGCGGACACCGAGGGCAAGCAGGTCCGGTTCGTCACCCACGGCGCCGACGTGCGGATGGGCTCGCACCTGCTCGGCCCGGCCAGCTCGGCGTTTCTGCACGTGGTCCGCAACGCGGTGGTGCACGGGGTGGAGCCAGCCACGGAGCGGGCGGCGGCCGGGAAACCGGCGGAGGGCACGGTCACCTTCGAGGTGGAACGGCAGGGCCGGTACGCGACCTTCCGCTGCACCGACGACGGGCGCGGCTTCGACGTGGCCGCGCTGCGGCACCAGGCGCAGGCCCGCGGGCTGCTGCCGGGCGCCGGGCCGGCCGACGCCGAGGTCCTCGACCTGGTGCTGCACGGCGGGATCAGCACGTCGGCGACGGTCACCGAGGTGGCCGGCCGGGCGATCGGGATGGACGTGCTGCGCGACGTCGCCGCCCAGCTCCGCGGCGAGGTGCGGATCCGCAGCACCCCGGGGGCCGGGGCGAGCGTCGAGCTGGTGGTGCCGCTGGCCCTGCTGAGCATGACGGGCCTGCTGATCGAGGCGGGCGGGGTGACCGCCTCACTGCCGCTGGACGCGGTACGTGCCTGCGTGCGGCTGAGCCCGGCGGAGGCGGAGACCGCGGCCGGCAGCGGCCGGCTGGTCCACCAGCATGTGGCGATGCCGTACCAGCCGCTGATCGAGGCGCTGGGCGTCGGGCGGCCGGCGCCGGACGCGGCCGGGCCGGGCGCCGCCGTGGTGCTGCACGGCGACCAGGGCGCCGCGGCGGTCGGCGTGGATCGACTGCTCGGCACGCATTCCCTGGTCGCCCGGTTCCTGCCCGAACTGGCCCCGACCACCCCGGTGATCAGCAGCGTGTCGATCGACAGCGAGGGCAATCCACGGCTGGTGCTCGACCCGGACGGGCTGATCCGGGAGATGGTGCACGACCCGGCCACCGCGGGTCGCCCGGCCGTCGCCCCGGTCACGCCGCCGCTGCCGATCTTGGTCGTCGACGACTCGCTGACCACCCGGATGCTGGAGCGCAGCATCCTGGAGTCGGCCGGTTACGAGGTCGACCTGGCCGCCTCCGGCGAGGAGGGCCTGGAGCGGGCCCGCTCCCGGCGGTACGGGCTGTTCCTCACCGACATCGACATGCCCGGCATCGACGGCTTCACCTTCGTCGAGCGGACCCGGGCCGACCCGGAGCTCGCCGCCGTCCCGGCCATCCTGGTCAGCTCCCGGGCCAGTGCGGCCGACCGCGACCGCGGCATCCGGGCCGGAGCCAGCGCCTACGTGGTCAAGGGCGAATTCGATCAGGAGGAGCTTCTGGGGCACATCCGCCGCCTGGTGGTGCGCGCATGATCCGGGTGCTGGTGGTCGAGGACTCCGCGACCATGCGCTACCACCTGCGCGAGGCGCTGACCGAGGACCCGGAGCTGGAGGTGGTCGGCGAGGCGGTGACCGGCGAGCAGGCGGTCACGCTGACCGGCCGGCTGCGCCCCGACGTGATCACCATGGACATGATGCTGCCCGGGATCAGCGGACTGCAGGCCACCGAGCACATCATGGCCGAGCACCCGACGCCGATCCTGGTGGTCTCCTCGGCCGACCGGCAGGAGTTGTTCAGCACGTACAACGCGCTGGCCGCGGGCGCGGTCGACGTGATGGAGAAACCGCGCGGCGACGACTCGGACGCCGACTGGGCCCCGCGGCTGCGCCGGACGCTGCGGATGGTCTCCCGGATCCGGGTGATCACCCACCCGCGGGCCCGGCTGGACGGCCGGGCCCGCGCGGCCTCACCGTCGCTGCCACCGACCCCGGCCGCGACCATGCCGCACCCGGCGAACGCGATGACGCTGATCGCGGTCGGTGCCTCGACCGGCGGCCCGGCCGCGCTCACCGAGCTGCTGCGCAGCCTGCCGCCGAACTTCCGGCCCCCGGTGCTGTGCGTGCAGCACATCGCGGCCAGCGAGCAGTTCGCCGTGGCGTTCTCCGACTGGCTGGCCGGGCAGACCGGGCGCAACGTGCGGTACGCCACCGACGGCACCCCGGTGCGCACGCTGACCGGTCAGGTGCTGCTCGCCCCGCCGGACCGGCACCTGTACGTCCGCGACCACGTGCTGCGCCTGTCCGACGGGCCGCCCCGGCACTCCTGCCGGCCCTCGGTCGACGTGCTCTTCGAGTCGGTGGCCACCGAGTACGGCAACCTGGCGGCCGGCTGCCTGCTGACCGGGATGGGCCGCGACGGCGCGGCCGGGCTGCTGCAGATGCGCCACCGCGGGGCGATCACCTTCGCCCAGGACGAGCACAGCTGCACGGTGTACGGCATGCCGCGGGAGGCCGCGCTGCTCGGCGCCGCCATGCACGTGCTGCCGCCGGCGCGGATCGCGGCCCGGCTGGCCGAGCTGCAGCCGGTGGTGATCCGCCGATGACCCCGACCGTCCTGATCGTCGACGACAGCCTGACCGTCCGGATGGATCTCCACGACGCGTTCACCGACGACGGGTTCACCACCATCCTGTGCGCGACCGGCGCCGAGGCCCGCGAGGCGTTCACCCGCGCCGAGTTCGACGCGGCGGTGCTCGACGTGCTGCTGCCCGACGCGGACGGCCTGGAACTGCTCACCGAGCTGCGCGCCTCGGCCGGGCACGCGAACGTGGTGACGATGCTGCTGTCGGTGGAGAGCGACGTGTCCGACCGGCTGGCCGGGCTGCGGATCGGCGCCGACGAGTACATCGGCAAGCCGTACGACGCCGGGTACGTGGTGGCCCGCACCCGGCAGCTGCTCGGCGGGCAGCCGTCCGGCCGGGCCGCGGGCGGGGCGCCGGCCATCCTGGTGATCGACGACAGCATGACGTTCCGGGAGCGGCTGCGCGAGCTGCTGGAGCCGGAGGGGTACACGGTGCTGACCGCCTCCGGCGGTGAGGAGGGCCTGCGGATGGCCGCCGACCGCCGGCCGGACGCGGTGATCGTCGACGGGGTGATGCCGGGCGTCGACGGGGCCACGGTGATCCGCCGGATCCGGCTCGACCCGGCGCTGCGCGACACCCCGTGCCTGCTGATGACGGCGGCCGACGACTACGCCACCGAGATGCAGATGCTCGACGCCGGGGCCGACGCGTTCGTGCGCAAGCAGCAGGATCTCGCGGTGGTGCTGGCCAAGCTGGCCGCGGTGCTGCGGCAATCGGCCGAGCAGCTGCCGATCGAGGGGATCGGCGGCCTGCACGGCCCCGGCAAGGTGCTCACCGTGACCCCGGACCGCGACGAGCAGGAGTGCTGGGCGGAGGCGCTGCGCACCGACGGGTACGACATCGTCGCCTGCCGGGACGTCACCGAAGCCCTGGCGCTGCTCGGCGAGCAGCCGGCCGACTGCATGGTGCTCGGGTTCGACCACGACCTGGCCGCGGCCCAGGCGGCCTGCCGGCGGGTGCGCGAGGTGCCGCAGGTGGGCGACATCCCGGTGGTGGTCGTCGGGCGCGAGGACCACATGCTGGAGTGCCTGGCCGCGGGCGCCGACGACTACGTGCGCTCGTCCGACGTCCCGGAGGGGCTGCGGGTGCACGTGCGGGCGCAGATCCGCCGCAAGCAGTCCCACGACGAGGCGCGGCGGATCCGTGAGGAGCTGATGCGCCGCGAGCTGGACGCCGCCGAGGAGCGGGCGGCCCGGCAGCTGGCCGAGACCCGGGCCGCGATGGTCGAGGAGCTGGAGTGGCGCAACCGGGAGCTCGAGGCGTTCTCCGGTTCGGTTTCCCACGACCTGCGCGGCCCGCTGCAGGTGATCAGCAGTTTCGCCGAGCACATGCTGGACGAGGCGGACGACGAGCAGCTGGGTGAGCAGACCCGGCACCGGCTCGGCCGGATCCACGCGGCCGCGCTGCGGATGGCCGACCTGGTCGAGTCGCTGCTGATCCTGGCCCGAGCCAGCCGCGGCGAGCTGCGCCGGGCGCGATTCGACATGACCGCCACGGCCCGGCAGGTGTGCGCCGAGGTGGCCGCCCGGGATCCGGACCACAAGGTCGACTTCCAGGTTCAGGAGGGGATGACCGCGGACGCCGACGAGGGCCTGGTCCGGGTCATCCTGGAGAACCTGGTCAACAACGCGGTGAAGTTCACCCGCAAGGTCGAGCGTCCGGTGATCACCGTCGGCTTCGCGGACGACACCTACTTCGTCCGCGACAACGGGGCCGGTTTCCCGGCCGGCAAGGCCGGGGAGCTGTTCCGCCCGTTCGCCCGCCTGCACGACGCGCGCGACTTCCCGGGCACCGGGATCGGGCTGACCACCGTGCACCGGGCGATCGAGCGGCACGGCGGGGAGATCCGCGCCGAGGGTGAGGAGGGTCAGGGTGCGACGTTCCGGTTCAGCCTGCCCCCGGCGGACGGGCCGCCCGGTCCGGAGCGGCGGGGCCAGGCCCGCCGCTCCGGCTGAGCCGGTCGTTACTCGGTGCCCAGCGCGGTCACCGGGCTGACCTTCGCGGCCCGCCGGGCCGGCAGCACCCCGGCCGCCCCGGTCAGCGCCACCAGGGCCAGGAAGGCGCCGGCGAGCTGCCAGCCGGGCACCGCGAGCGGCGCGTTCACACCGATCGCCTGGATCGCCAGCCAGGCGTAGGGCACCCCGAGCAGCAGGCCGAGCACCGCACCGATCACCCCGTACAGGGCCGACTCGGCGGTCAGCATGGTGCGCAGCGCGCCGCGGGACATGCCGATCGCCCGCAGCAGACCCGACTCGCGGACCCGCTCGACCACCGACAGCGCGGTGGTGGCGCCGACCCCGACCACCGCGATCAGCACGGTCAGGCCGATCAGTCCGAGCGCGATCCCGAGCAGCGTCGCCAGCTCCGAGTTCAGCTCGTCACGCTGGTCGGCGAGCACGGTCACGCTGTAGTCGCCCTGACCGCCGGCGACCGCGCGGATCGCCCGCAGCGCCTCGGTCCGGCCGCTCTCGCCGTCGTGCGCCGCGTCCGCCAGGATCCCGTTGAACGTGGCGCCCGCGCCCAGCGCGGTCAGGTCCGCCGGGGTGACCAGCAGGCTGGCGTGCAGCGGCGCGTCGTCGCCGAGCACCGCCGCCACGGTGAAGGTGACCTTCTTCGCGCCGTTCGCCACGGTCACCTGACCACCCACACCGGCGCCGGCGGACTCCGCGGTGAAGCTGGAGATCACCGCCTTGCCGGGCGCGAGGTCGGCGAGCGAGCCCGAGCGGACGTCGAGATCCGCCAGCCTCGGCACCGACGGCACGTCCAGGTCGGTGACCGCCACGTGATCGATGTCGCCGATGCTGGCCGCGGCCAGCCGCCGGTACGCCACGACCCGGGTCAGCTCGCCGCTCGCCTTCGCCTTGGCGACCATCTCGGCCGGCACGGTCACCCCGTCCCCACCGGTCAGCTCGAAGTCGGCCGGTGCCGAGGCGGCCAGCTCCCGCTCGCCGAGCGCCCGGACCGACGCGCCGCCGACCAGCACCCCGGCGACCAGGGTGACACCCAGCGCGACCACCACCGAGACCGCCGCGGCCCGACGGGCGCTGCCGCCCACCCCGCCGACGGCCAGCCGGCCGACCGGGCCGAGTCGCCGCAGCGGCCAGCCGGCCACCGCCAGCACCGGCCGGACCAGCACCGGGCCCAGCGCGATCAGCGCCACGAAGGCCAGCGCGCCGGAGGCGACCACGGCCAGCAGCATGGTCTGCGCGTCGTAATCCTTCTGATCCGGCTTGGGCAGGTTGACCATCACGTAACCGGCCAGCGCCAGCGCGCCCGCCAGCGGCAGCAGGCCGCCGATCCAGCGCAGCACCCCGATCCCGGTGCGGGCGCCGGTCCCGGCCGCGGCGCGCAGCGCCTCGAGGGGCGCCACCCGGGCCGCCGAGACCGCCGGGGCGAGTACCGCGACCACCGAGATCACCACGGCCAGCAGGATGGTGCCGATCGCCCAGAGGACCGGGATCCCCGGGTTCTGCACCTTCCAGCCGAAGCCGCGCAGCAGCGCCGGGATCCCGAAGCCGGCCGCCTGCCCGGCCAGCACCCCGGTCGTGCCGGTGACCAGGCCGGTGAGCGCGCCCTCGGCGGCCAGCGCCCGGAACGTCGCGCCGCGGCCCGCACCGATCGCCCGCAGCAGCGCCAGCTGACGCATCCGCTGGGCGAAGACGATCCGGAACGTGCTGGCCGCGATCAGTCCGGCCGCGGCGACCGCGATCCCGACGAACATGCCGACCACCGCGAACAGGGAATCGATCTGGCTCGCCGCCTGGCGGGCCTCCTCCAGCCGGACGTCGGCCCCCGTGGCCACCTCCGGCCGGTCCTCCTGCTTGGCGCCGGCGAACATCGCCTGGATCTTCTCCTGGATCGGCCCGGCGTCGGCCCCGGCGGCCACGTCGATGTCGATCTGCTGCAGGTAGGGCTCCGGGGTCAGCCCGATCACGGTGTTCGACGGGGCGTACGCGTCGCCGCCGAAGTCGTGCGGCGGGTCGACCACACCGACCACTTTGAGCGGCACCTTCCTGCCGCTGCCCGGGTCGACGCCGACGGTCGAGCCGATCGACAGGCCGAGCAGCTGCACGGTGCGCGGGGTGATCGCGATCTCGCCGGGCGCGCTCGGATAGCGCCCCTGGGCGACCTTCACCAGGGCGAGCGGGCCACTGCCCGGGTCCGCGGTGATGCTCAGGTACTGCCCGCCCAGCTGGCCGCCGACCTCGGTGCGCGCGGCCGTGCCGGCCACCCCGGGCAGGGCGGTGATCTGGGCCAGCTGCTTGTCGTTCAGTGCGCCGTTGCGGACGATCAGGTCGACCGTCTCCGGGGTGCCGCTGAGCCCGTCCAGAACGCTGCGCTCGGTGATGTCGCGGGCCAGCACGGTGGCGTAGACCACGAACGACGCGACGAGCACGGCCAGACCGGTGAGCAGCAGCCGGGCGGGGCGACGGGCGGCACCGGCCATCTGCGTACGCAGAATCGTGTTCACCGGCCGGCCGCCAGCTTCTGCAGCGCGTCGGTGACCGACGCGATGTCCGGGTTCCGGATCTCCCCGGCCAGCTGCCCGTCGGCGAGCAGCACCACCCGGTCGGCGTAGGCCGCGGCACCCGGGTCGTGGGTCACCATCACGATCGTCTGCCCCAGCTGGCGCACCGAGTCGCGCAGCAGACCGAGCACCTCGGCGCCGGAGCGGGAGTCCAGGTTGCCGGTCGGCTCGTCGGCGAAGAGCACCTCCGGCCGGGAGACCAGCGCCCGGGCCAGCGCCACCCGCTGCTGCTGGCCGCCGGAGAGCTCGCTGGGCAGGTGCCCGAGGCGGCCGGCCAGGCCGAGCGTGGTGACCAGCCGGTCGTACAGCTCGGCGTCCGGCTTCCGGCCGGCCAGGTCGAGCGGCAGCGTGATGTTGCCGGCCGCGGTCAGCTGCGGCAGCAGGTTGAACGACTGGAAGACGAAGCCGATCCGCTCCCGGCGCACCTTCGTCAGCACCCGGTCGGACTGCTTGGTCAGGTCGCTGCCGCCGAGCAGCACCTGCCCGGAGGTGGCCGTGTCCAGGCCGGCCAGGCAGTGCATCAGGGTGGACTTGCCGGAGCCGGACGGGCCCATGATCGCGGTGAACCGGGAGCGTTCGAAACCGACGGTGACCCCGTCGAGGGCGCGGACCGCGGTGTCCCCGGTCCCGTACACCTTCACCAGGTCAACGGCCGCGACCGCCGCGAGGGCGTCGCGGCCGGCCAGAGGTGAGGACTGCGTCTGCATGGAAAGCTCCAAGGAAGCTGGGAACCGGACGAGAGAATCCTGATGGATCACCGCAACCCCCACATCCGCTCTCGGACCGGGTTCCCGGCGGCCCGGGTCTAACTTTCGGCCGATCAGATCCCGCACCGGGCCGCCTACGCTGGGTCACGATGAACCGCATACTTCTGGGCTTCCTGCAGGTGGCCGGGCTGGGGCTGATGGCCCTGCTCGGCATCGTCGACGTGACCGGAAGCATGACCGAGAGCCCGCTGTTCCCGATCCAGGTGGCGCTCGCGATCGGCGCCGCCGCGGTCTGGCTGCCGCACTACAAACCCGGGTCGATCCTGCTGCCCACCGCCGCGATCGCCGCCGCCGGCGCGTCGCTGCTGGTCACCGCGGGGCTGGCGGTCACCGATCCGTACGGCGGACTGTGGGGCCTGGCCGAATCGACCGCGCTGCTGATCACCCTGACCCTGGTCGCCCGCAACGCCCGGCCCGACTGGGCGGTGCTGGCCCTGGTCGCCACCGGCGCGGCGGTCAGCGTGATGCCGCTGCGCTCCGGGCACAGCACCATCTACGGGACGTTCTGCCTGATCCAGGCGCTCGGTGCGGCCGGCGCGATCGGCTTCGGCGTCACCCTGCGGATCACCGCCGGCAACCGGCAGCGGGCCCTCGACACGGTCCGCGCCGAACAGCGCGCCGAATTCGCCCGCGACCTGCACGACTTCATCGCCCACCACGTCACCGGCATCGTGGTGCAGGCGCAGGGCGCCCGGTTCATCGCCGAACAGGACCCGAAACGGGTGCTGCTCGCCCTCGAACAGATCGAACAGGCCGGCACCGAGACGATGACCTCGATGCGCCGGATGGTCGGCGTGCTGCGCGACCCGCAGTCCCGCCCGGACGCGCCGCTCGCCCCGGTCGCCGGAGTGCCCGAACTCGCCGCCCTCGCGGACCAGTTCACCGCGGCCGGCGGCCCCCCGGCCCGGCTGCACCTCGACGGCGACCCGCACGGCCTGCCGGTCGAGGTCTCCACCTCGGCGTACCGGGTGGTGATGGAGGCGCTGACCAACACCCGGCAGCACGCGCCGCAGGCCACCGCCGTCGACATCTGGGTCCGCCGGCTCCGCGACCAGTTGCTGATCCGGGTGGCCAACGACGGCCCGGCCCCGCGCCCGACCCTCGACCGGCCGGGGTACGGTCTGGTCGGGCTGACCGAACGGGTCCGCGCCGCCGGCGGCCGGATCAGCTCCGGCCCCGGCGTCGACGGTGGCTGGGTGGTCGACGCCGTCTTCCCGATTCCGTAAGGGGAAATGCTCAGTGATCCGTGTGCTCGTGGCTGACGACCAGGCGATGGTCCGCACCGGCTTCGGGATGATCATCGGCGCGCAGCCCGACATGGAGGTGGTCGGCGAGGCCGCGGACGGCGTGGAGGCCGTCGAGGCGGCCCGCCGCCTGCGCCCCGACGTCGCGCTCTTCGACATCCGGATGCCGAAGATGGACGGTCTGCAGGCGCTGCGGCTGCTGGCCGGCCCCGGCGTCGTCGACCCGGTCAAGGTGGTCATGGTCACCACGTTCGACCTCGACGAATACGTCCACCAGGCGCTGCGCAACGGGGCCTGCGGCTTCCTGCTCAAGGACGCGGGGCCGGCGCTGCTCATCGAGGCGGTGCGCGCGGCCCACTCCGGCGACGCGCTGATCAGCCCCTCGATCACGGTACGTCTGCTGGAGCACCTGTCCCAGCCCGCGCCGTCCACCGACGACGGCGGCCTGTCACCGCGCGAGCTCGAGGTGGTGCGGCTGATCGCCCGGGGCCGGACCAACGCGGAGATCGCCACCGAGCTGTTCATCTCGGTGGGCACGGTCAAGACCCACCTGGGCAGCGTGCAGTCCAAGATCGGCCTGCGGAACCGGGTCGAGGTCGCCGCCTGGGCCTGGGAACACCGCATCGTCACCTGACGGACAGCCGATTCCCGCGCCGACCCGCGCCCGTCCGCCGTCGTCGGACGGGCGCGGGTCGGCTCAGAACCAGGGGGTGCAGTCCATGATGAGGTGCCGGCCGGACGGGCCGAGAGTGGCGGCGCAGGCCCGGCCGGCCAGGTCGGCGTCGGAGAGCATCGGGGACCAGGTCTGCGTGGTCGGGGTGGTCGCCAGGCGCAGGCGGCCGTTGGAGTAGCGGGTCTCGGTCCAGTGTTCGGCGTGGGCCGGGAAGGCGGCGCCGACGCGGGACCAGACGGTGCGGCAGGTGGCGCTGTAGCGCAGCTCGACCCAGCCGCGCGCCGAGACGTGCGGGGTGACGGCCTCGTCGGCGCAGTGCTGCGGGACGTTGTCCGGGCAGCCGGCGCCGCACGTGTTGTAGGTCTGCGGGTCCTGCTGGTCACAGGCTTCGCCGCAGCCGGTGGGCACCGGAGCGGCCACCGCCGGCGCCGCGGTGGGCAGCGTGAGGGCGGCCGTGACCAGCAGGCCCACCACCGGTCCGGACTTCGTCATTCCTCCGACGCTAGGCGGCCGGGCCGGTTGGCGGGCCCGGTTGGCGCAACCGGCTGCCGGTGATCACCCCGGAGTGGTCAACGGGTTCGGCGGCAGCGCCACGACCACCTCCCGCAGCGTCGCCAGCAGGGCCGTGGCCAGCGGTGACGGCCGCCGCCGCGGGGTCGCCACGCCCACGTACCGGCACGGGCCGGGTGGTCGCATCGGCACCGCCACCAGACCGGCCCGGTCCTGCGAGAGCCCCACCTCGGGGATCATGCTGATGCCCACCCCGGCCCGGACCAGGGACTGCGCGAACTGGTAGTCGGTGCCGCGGCAGGCCACCCGGACGCTGAGGCCCTCCAGCGCGGCGTAGTGCTCCAGCAGGTCGCTCTGCCCGGGGCAGCCGTACACCCAGCGTTCCCCGGCCAGGTCGGTCAGGCCGAGCGTGGCGGCGCCGGCCAGGGGGTGGCCGGCGGGCAGGACGATCCACATCGGGTCGTCCAGGATCGGTGTCCAGAGCAGGCCGGACCGGTCGCCGCCGACGACCGGTGGCGGACCGGTGAAGTGGTAGGCCAGGGCGAGCTCGGCCGCGCCCGAACGGACCAGGGGCAGGCTGTCCTCCGGCTCGCTCTCGATCACGGTCAGCTCGACGCCCGGGTGCTCGGCGGTGAACCGGGTCAGCGCGGGTGGCAGCAGCCGCTGGCCGCCGCTGGTGAAGGTGGCCACGGTGAGCCGCTCGGTGCGGGCGGTGGCGAGCCGGTCGATCTCGCGCTGGGCGGTGCGCAGCTCGGCGGTGATCGCCTGGGCGGCGTCGATCAGCACCAGGCCGGCCTCGGTCAGCGCGACGCCCCGGGTGCTGCGCCGCACCACGGGGGTGCCCAGGGACCGCTCCAGAGCGCTGATCTGCTGGGACACGGCGGACGGGGTGAGTCTCAGCTCGGCGGCGGCGCGGTTGAAGCTGCCGTGCCTGGCCACCTCGGAGAGCACCTGCAGCCGCCGGGAGTCGATCATCAGTTCTCCTTATGACGGCTTCTCGAAGTCAGCACTACCGCTTACGACCGTACGGGACGATTCTGGGGTTGTGAATCGTCGTGCCTGGCTGTTGTTCGTCCTGGTCTCCGTGCTGTGGGGGATCCCGTACTTCCTCATCAAGATCGCCATCGAGGATCTGTCGCCGCTGCTGGTGGTGGCCGGCCGGTGCGCGATCGGCGCCGCGGCGCTGATCCCGATCGCCGCGTCGCGCGGCAGCCTTTCGGCGCTGCGCGGCCGATGGCGCCCGGTCGTGCTGCTCGCGGCGGTCCACATCATCGGGCCGTTCCTGCTCATCACGTACGGCGAGCAGCACATCAGCTCGTCGCTGACCGGGATCCTGATCGCCGTCGAGCCGGTGGTGATCGCCCTGCTGATGTCCGGTTCCGAGCCGCTCACCGGGCTGCGGGTCACCGGTCTGATCAGTGGATTCGCCGGGGTCGTGGTGCTGGTCGGGCTGGACCTGTCGGGTGACCGGTGGGGTCTGCTCGGCGCGGGCATGGTGCTGCTGGCCGCGATCAGCTACGCGTTCGCCACGAAGCTGGTCCAGGACCGGCTGAGCGACGTCCCACCGGACGCGCTGACCGCCGCCGACACCACGGTCGCCAGCCTCGTGCTGCTGCCGCTGGCCGCCTTCCAGCTGCCGCACCACCACGTCGGCGCCGATTCGTGGGCCGCTCTGGCCGCGCTCGGCCTGTTCTGCACGGCGGTGGCGCTGCTCGCCTTCTATCAGCTCATCGGGCTGGCCGGGTCGAACCGGGCGGGCCTGGTCACCTACGTCAACCCGGTGGTGGCGGCGCTGCTCGGGGTGGTTCTGCTGCACGAGGGGATCGGCGCCGGCACGATCGCCGGGTTCGCGCTGATCATCGCCGGCTGCTGGCTGTCGACCCGGCCGGCCCGGTCGCGGGTGCCGGTTCAGGAGAGCGTGATCCAGTGACGTCGGAGCCGTCCGATGTGGGTGTCCAGGATGCCCTCCAGGACACCGCCACGGCCCTCGTCGCGGGCTTCGAGCCGGCCGGTCCGCGGGCGCGCGGTGGGCACGATCGGTTCGGGCATGCCGGGACGGTGCTCACGGCTCAGCCCGCGGCGAGCCGTAGCAGGCGCTGGATCTGGGACTGCCGCTCGCCGGTCATCCTGGTGGCCAGGGCGCGGGCCGGCGGGTATGCCCCCGCGGCGGACTCCAGGCGCAGCGTCTCCATGCCGTTGTGCAGGGTGCCGAGCAGCATGCCGACCGCGGTGCGGTCGAAGTCGGCGCCGTGCCGCGCGGCCAGGTCGGTGAAGTCGGATTCGCGCAGGGCGTGCAGGTCACCGTGCCCGGCGTGCGCGCCGGCCGACGGGTCGGCGGCGGTCGGCTGCGACCACCCGAGCAGCCAGCGCTGCATGGTGCCGCCCTCGGTCCGCCACTGGCCGCGCAGCTCCCCGGCGATCCGGCCGATCTCCGGGTTGCCGGCGTGCTGCTCGGCCAGCGCGGCGACCCGGTCACCCTCGGCGATCTGGGCGAGGCCCATCTGCAGGAACATGACGTCCACGTCGTTGACCGCACCCGACGGGGCCGGGGCTGCGGAGGTGGTGCCGGCGGTGCAGCCACCCAGGAGGGCGGCGGTCAGCAGCAGGGCCGAGGCGGCCCGGCGAACCGGGCCGCTCGGTGTCATCGTCGACGACATGGTTACAGCGCGGTCCACAGAGCCGGCACGTTCGGCGGCTCCCAGCCGTTGATCGCGGTGTGTGCCTGCCGGCACTGATACGACCTACCGGCATAAACGACAACATCGCCGGCTTTGTACGTCGTGCCTGCCGCCCAGGTCGTGGTGCCCGACGTGGGCGGCGGGGTGGTCGGCGACGGCGAGACCGTCGGCGTGGGTGTGGGCGTCGGGGTCGGGGTCGGCGTGGGCGTCGTCGACCCGCCGGTGATGTTCAGGTCCACGCAGGAGTAGAACGCGTTGACCGTGTCCGCGATGTTCCACCGGGCCAGCACGGTCTGCCGCCCGGTGAAGCCTTTCATGCTCACCGTGTGCGACTTGGTCGCCCCCGGTTGCGCTCCGCCGTCGTTGAACGACGCCAGCAGCGTGTTGCCAATGAAGTATTCCCAGGTCGCGGTCGAGTGCCGCGCGGTGAGCACCCAGTTGAAGGTGACCGTCTGCCCGACCGTGGCGGCCGGCCAGCTCTTGCTGTTGTCGTTCAACACGGTGAAACGGCTGCCGCCTCCGTTGCACTGCGTCGAACCCTTCGGTGCTTCCACGCTCTGCGGTTCATAGACGATGTCGCCGCAGCCGGTCACCGCGCCGCTGGCGCAGTTGGCCTGACGGCTCGGTGGTGAGGAGATGTAGCCGTGCGCGAACGCCGGGGTGACGGCCACGAACAGCGATCCGGCGACCGCCGCGACGGTCAGGGCGGGCAGGGTGAATCGACGTCTCATAAGTTGCTCCTTGTGAGGCCACAGGGGACGACGTGTTCATCAAAGTAAATTAAGTCTTGTTAACAGTAAAGATTGTTAAGGTAATTTAAGGTCGCCGATGCCTGATGCCGCCGGTGTGATTAAGTCCGGCTTGACAGATAAGTCGGGCATTTCGCAAGATCTTGGGGCGGCACCGAGGGTGCCGCGGGCGAGGCTGTGAACCGTCAGGCGATTTGGTCGCCGAGGCCTGACGGGGAGCCAGTGGCGAAACCGACGTCCCTGGGGACACCCTGAGGGATGACAAACCCATGCAGAACACCCCGAACCCGGCCACGCTGGCACGGCTGCTCGGCAAGCACACCGAACCCCTGTTCAGCCCGGCCACCCAGGTGTCGGTCGAGGGCCGCTCGGTGCTGGTCACCGGCGCGGGTGGCTCGATCGGCAGCGAGATCGTGCGCCAGGTGCACCGGCTCAACGCCTCCCAGGTGTTCCTCCTCGACCACGACGAGGGCGCCCTGCACGCCCTGCAGCTGGAGCTGCTCGGCCACGGCCTGCTCGACAACGACAGCGTCGTGCTCGCCGACATCCGCGACGAGCAGGTGCTCGACCGGCTGTTCGCACGGATCCGGCCGGACCTGGTCTTCCACGCCGCCGCGCACAAGCACCTGCCGCTGCTGGAGCGCTACCCGGCGGAGGGCATCAAGACCAACATCCTCGGTACGGCGAACGTGGTGCGCGCCGCGGCCCGGGCCGGCGTGCGGGTGTTCGTGAACATCTCCACCGACAAGGCCGCCGCCCCGACCAGCGTGCTGGGCGCCACCAAGCGGATCGCCGAACGGGTCACCTCGGCGTGGGCCGGCGACGCGATGCGGGTCGCCTCGGTCCGGTTCGGCAACGTGCTGGGCAGCCGCGGCTCGTTCCTGCCGACCCTGCACTGGCAGCTGAGCAACAACCTGCCGGTGACCATCACCGACCCGGCCGTCACCCGCTACTTCATGACCATCCCGGAGGCCGCCGCGCTGGTCGTCGAGGCCGGGCAGATGGCCTCGGCCGGCGAGACGTACGTGCTGGACATGGGCGAGCCGATGCTGATCGAGGACGTGGTCCGCCGGATGGCCGCCGCGCTGCGCACCGAGCCGGAGATCGTCTACACCGGGCTGCGGCCGGGCGAGAAGCTGCACGAGGAGCTGCACGACGGGATCGAGATGCTGGGCACCACCGGGCATCCGCGGATCTCGACGGTCACCTCGTACGGGGCGGCCGACCGCGGTCTGCTGTACGACGTCGCCATGCTCGCCGAGCGCCTCGCCGAGCACGACGAGGACCGGCTCCGCGCCGAGCTGCGCTCCCTGCTGCGCGACGCGGCCGGCGTCGACTTCCCGGTCGGTGCGGGCCAGCCGCTGAGCACGGGCGCTCGATGACCATCCACCCGGCCGCCTGGGCCGTCCTCGCCTTCTCCTTCCTGGTCATCCCGGTGCTCTGGGTGCTGATCGACCGGGCCACCCTGATCCGGGCGGGCCTGGCCCGCCCGGTGCCGGCCGGCGCCGAGCCGGTCCAGGACTTCACCGTCCTGGTCCCGATCTACGGCTCGGTGCGGTATCTGGAGAACGTCGACTATCTGGCCCAGTACGGCGGCCGGGTGGTGCTGTGCACGACCGACGGCGAGTCCGCCGAGTTCTACGCCGGGCTGGGCGGGATCGCCGAGCGGCACGGCTTCCGGATCTTCCGCGCCGCCGGGGTGGCCGGCGGCGCCGGGGCCGGCGGCAAGCGGGCCACCTCCGGCACCATCCGCGACCGCCTGGTCCGGGACGCGCTCGAGGTGGCGGTGCACACCCCGTACGTCGTCTGCATCGACGCCGACACCACCACCGAGCGCCCGTTCGGCGAGCTGGTCGGCCAGCTCGTCGCCAACGGGTACGACTTCGCGTCGGTGCCCCTGGTGCCGACCAACGACCGCAGTGCCCTGGGCCGCCTGCAGGCCTACGAGTACCGCACCGCGATGAAGTTGCGGATCATCGCACCCTGGCAGGTCTCCGGCGCCTGTCACGTGGCCCGCACCGAGGCGCACCGCGAGGTGATGCGCCGCCACTCGCTGTTCTTCCAGGGCAACGACGTCGAGGCGGGCCTGCTCGCCGGCGCCCTCGGCCTGCGCGTCGGCCACCTGCCGTTCCACGTCGCCACCAGCGTCCCGGAAACCTTCAAAGCCTGGTACCGCCAGCGCCTGGCCTGGTCCGGCGGCGAGTTCCGGCTCTTCGCCGTCAACGCGCACCTGCTGTTCCGCCACCCCTTCTTCTGGCTGTACGGCAGCGTGATCACCCTGGCCGGCTTCCCGCTGCGCTGGCTCACCCTGGCCACCGGCGGCTGGACCCTGCTGGCCATCTTCGGCCTGCACAGCGCCCTGATCGTCTACATGCACTGGCCGGTGCGCACCCGCTGGCTCGCCCTGATGCCGCTGTACACCCTGTTCAACAGCGTGGTCATGACCCCGCTCGGCGCCTTCTGGTACTTCCGGATGGCGATCGCCGACCGCAACGCCGGCCTGATCCGCACCAACCGGCCGTTCCCGGCAAAGGCCTGAACCAGCCCGGCGCGGCGCAGGGGAAAGGCGGCTCCGCCCCGTCCAGTCCCGCCCCGGCCCCTGCCTCTGCCCGGCCGGCGGCCCGGGCTCCACAGGTGATCGACTACGACGCCGATCGTGTCCGCGTCGCCCGGCCGGCAGCGGCGCCGGCCCGACCCGCGCTACCGGGTGCCGGCCGTCCGCCGCCCTGGCACGATGCGCGCATGACCGACGACGAGCAGACCCGGCATCAGGCGGGCACGACCGACGACGAGCAGACCCGGCATCAGGCGGGCACGACCGACGACGATGTGACGCTGGCCGAGTTCACCGACCTGATGCGGGCGCAGGAGTCCGGTGCGGGCATCCTGGCCACACTCGCCGATGCGGTGCGCCACCCGCGGCCCGATCTTCCGATCGTCGATCTGGGCTGCGGCACCGGACTCGGCACGCTGCGACTGGCCGGGAGTTTCCCGCACCACCGGATGGTCGCGGTCGAGAAGTCGGCGGCGATGCGCGCCGTCCTGTTCTCGCGGATCGCCTACGACGAGTCGTTGCGGCAGCGGATCACGGTGCTGCCCGGCGACCTGTTCACCGCCGACCTGCCGGGGGTGTGGGGTGCGGCCGTCGCCGTCCACCTGGTGTGTCAGCTGGCCCCGGCTCAGCGCGCCGACCTGTGGCGGCTGCTCGCCGGCCACCTCGCGCCCGGCGCTCCGGCTGTCGTCGACCGGCACTACGGCAGCACGGCGACGATGCGGGTCGAGGAACGCCTGGCCTGCCGCACCACGGTCGGCGACTGCACCTACGAGCGCTGGTTCGCGTGCGCACCCGCGGACCACGAGTCGATCACCTACACCGACACGTACCGGGTACTGCGCCACGGCAGGATCCTGGACGAGCGGAGCGTGTCCCGGCGGTCGTGGATCGCCACCGAGGACGACGTGATCGCCGAAGCCGGCCAGGCGGGCCTGACGGTGGCCTGGACCACCGGCGAGTTCCTGGCCCTCACCGTCGAGGAGGGCCGGCTCACACATCCCGGCGCTGGCGGGTGACGACGGCGGGGAGTCGGCGGGACCGCGGTGGTCGTGGCCAGGATGGCGAAGACCGCGACGAGCAGGGCGCCCGTGATCACGATGATGACCGCCGCGGCGGTGAAGCGGGTGAGGACGGCGGCGGCGTCCTTGGCGGAAAGGAAAAGAATGGAATCTTCCGCCCGCCGGCGCGCAGCCGCCGCACCGCAGCGCCTCGCCGAGCAGTTCCCGCACGATCGCCTCGTCGTCAACGACCCGGCAACCGCTGCATGTCCCGACCCCGCGACCACCCGCCGGCGATTCCGGCCGTGGCGGGGAGAACTCTAGGAACCGGTCCGCCGCTCCAGGAAGTCGTAGACGTCCCGGTTGTCCACCCCCGGGAAGGTGCCCGGCGGCAGCGCGGCCAGCAGATGCGAGTGCACCCGGGCGCTGGGCCACGCGTTGCCCGCCCAGCGGTCCACCAGTTGCGCCGGCGGCCGGCGGCAACAGTCCGGGTCGGGGCAGGTGGAGACGGTGCGCCCGGAGACGTCCCCGCCGCGGAACCAACGGGCGTGCTCGTACGGCGTCCCGACGGTCACCGAGAACTCCCCGGACCGGGTCGACTCGACATGCACCGTGCACCAGTAGGTGCCCGCCGTGGTGTCGGTGAACTGGTAGAACGACGAGTACGGATCGTCGGCCTCGAACACCGTCCGGGACGCCCACTTGCGACACACCGGCTGCCCCTCGATCGCCCCGGTGACGTCGGACGGGAAGCGCACGTTGTCGTTCTCGTACGCCTTGTAGACGATCCCGCTCTCGTGCACCCGGGCGAAGTGCACCGGGATCCCGAAGTGGTGGGTGGCCAGGTTGGTGAACCGGTGCGCCGCGGTCTCGTAGCTGACCCCGAACGCGTCCCGGAAGTCGTCGATCGCCAGGGCCCGGTCGGCCTTGGCGGCGGCCAGGAAGTCGACGGCGAACTTCTCCGGCATCAGCAGCGCCGCCGCGAAGTAGTTGACCTCGACCCGCTGGCGCAGGAAGTCGCCGTAGTCGGCCGGGTCGTTGTGGCCGAGCACGAAGTGGCCGAGGGTCTGCAGCACCACGCCGCGCGGGTCGTGGCCCTTCCCGCTGGCCACCTGCGGCAGATAAATTCGGCGATTCTTCAGGTCGGTGACCGACCGCGTCGAGGTCGGCAGGTCGTTCACGTAGTGCAGCGTGAACCCCACCTGGGCGGCGACGTCCAGGATCCCGCGTTGCGACAGCGGGCCGGTGGCATGCCGTACGGAAAGCAGGATCTTGTTGGCCGCGGCCTCGATGTCGGCGAAGTAGTTGTTGCGTTTGCGCATGTCAGCGCGGAGTTGCGCGTTGGCGCGGCGGGCCACCTCGGGGGTGGCGCTCTGCTCGGTGAGCACCCGGTTCAGCTCGCGGTGCAGCCCGATCAGCGACTCGAGGGCGTCGGGCGGCAGCCGCCGGCCGCCCTTGACCACCGGCAGGCCCAGCGCGGAATAAACCGGATTCTGCTGTAGATGGGTCAGCTCGATCTCCAGCGCGGCCCGCCGCGAGGGCGCCTCCGCGCGCAGCAGGTCCTGCATGGGGACGCCGAGCGCCGCCGCGATCGCCTGCAGCACGGAGAGTTTCGGCTCCCGCTTGCCGTTCTCGATCAGCGACAGCTGGGAGGGTGCCCGGCCTACCGCCTCACTGAGCTGGTCCAGCGTCATGCCGCGGGTGCGCCGCAAATGCCGCAGACGCTGCCCGAGAGTGACGAGATCGACGGAGTCAGAAGGTGAAGCGGTCACGGGTTTTAGCTTAACAGAATTTTTTCACTTCTTCTCGCAGGAAAGGCCTTCTGAGGGGCTGGTGTGATCCCTGAGGGTGAAGTTGTTCCAAACGGAACAACGCGACAGGGCACGAAAGAGGGACTTTCTGATGACTGAGCTTGCCGAAACCAGGGGCGGTACCGCTGCGGACCTCACTCAGGCGTGGGCCAGCGACCCCCGGTGGGCGGGTGTCAAGCGCACCTACACCGCCGAGGACGTCGTCAAGCTGCGGGGCACCCTGCAGGAGCGGCACACGCTTGCCGAGCGTGGCGCGGCCAAGCTGTGGGAGCTGCTGCACACCGAGGACTACATCAACGCGCTGGGTTCACTGACCGGCGGCCAGGCGACCCAGATGGTGCGCGCCGGCCTCAAGGCGATCTACCTGTCCGGCTGGCAGGTCGCGGCGGACGCGAACCTGTCCGGCCACACCTACCCGGACCAGTCGCTGTACCCGGCGAACTCGGTGCCCGCGGTGGTCCGGCGGATCAACAACGCGCTGCTGCGCGCCGACCAGATCGACACCTCGAACGGCAAGTACGAGCGTGACTGGTTCGCCCCGATCGTCGCCGACGCGGAGGCCGGCTTCGGTGGCCCGCTCAACGCGTTCGAGCTGATGAAGGCCATGATCGCGGCCGGCGCGGCGGGCGTGCACTGGGAGGACCAGCTGGCCAGCGAGAAGAAGTGCGGCCACCTGGGCGGCAAGGTGCTGATCCCGACCCAGCAGCACATCCGCACCCTGAACGCGGCGCGCCTGGCGGCCGACGTGGCCGGCGTCCCGTCGCTGGTCATCGCCCGTACCGACGCTCTCGCGGCGGACCTGCTCACCTCCGACGTGGACGAGCGTGACAAGCCGTTCGTCACCGGCGAGCGCACCGCCGAGGGCTTCTACCGGGTCACCCCGGGCGACGACGCGGCGATCGCCCGCGGCATCGCCTACGCCGACTACGCCGACATGCTGTGGGTCGAGACCGGCAAGCCGGACCTCGAGTTCGCCCGCAAGTTCGCCGAGGCCGTGCACGCGGTGCACCCCGGCAAGCTGCTGTCGTACAACTGCTCGCCGTCGTTCAACTGGAAGAAGAACCTGGACGACGCCGACATCGCCCGCTTCCAGAAGGAGCTGGGCGCGATGGGGTACAAGTTCCAGTTCGTCACCCTGGCCGGCTTCCACGCTCTCAACCACTCGATGTTCGAGCTGGCCAAGGGCTACGCGGAGAGCGGCATGACCGCCTACGTGAAGCTGCAGGAGGCGGAGTTCGCGGCCGAGGCCGACGGTTACACCGCCACCAAGCACCAGGCCGAGGTCGGCACCGGTTACTTCGACGCCGTCTCCACCGCCCTCAACCCCGAGTCGTCCACCACGGCGCTGTCCGGCAGCACCGAGGCCGAGCAGTTCTGATCTGAGCATGTGAGAGGGCAGGGAGATCTGATCATGGGTGCCGAAGAGATCACCATCACCGGAACCACCGCAGACCGATACTCCGAGATTCTGACCCCCGAGGCCGTCGCGTTCGTGGTGGCACTGGACCGGGAGTTCGGTGCCCGGCGGGTGCAGCTGCTGGAGCGCCGCCGGCGCCGCCGGGCCACCCGCACCACGGACCTGGACTTCCTGCCCTCCACCCGGGCCATCCGCGACGACGCGTCGTGGCAGGTGGCGGCCCCGGCCGCGGACCTGCGCGACCGCCGCGTCGAGATCACCGGCCCGCCCGAGCGCAAAATGACCATCAACGCGCTGAACTCCGGCGCCAAGGTCTGGATGGCCGACTTCGAGGACGCCACCTCTCCCACCTGGGAGAACGTGATCCTCGGCCAGGTCAACCTGAAGGACGCGCTGGACGGCACTCTCGACTGGACGGCCCCCGACGGCCGCCGGTACGAGGTGGGCGCCGACCTGCCCACCATCATGGTCCGCCCGCGCGGCTGGCACCTGCCCGAGTGCCACCTGCGGATCGGCGGCCGCGCGGTCTCCGCGTCGCTGTTCGACTTCGGTCTGTACCTGTTCCACTGCGGGCAGCGGCAGATCGACCGGGGTTCCGGCCCGTACTTCTACCTGCCGAAGCTGGAGTCGCACCTGGAGGCCCGCCTCTGGAACGACGTCTTCGTCTTCGCCCAGGAGCAGCTCGGCATCCCGCGCGGCACGATCCGGGCCACCGTGCTGATCGAGACGATCAACGCGGCCTTCGAGATGGACGAGATCCTCTACGAGCTGCGCGAGCACTCGGCGGGTCTCAACGCCGGCCGCTGGGACTACCTGTTCAGCATGATCAAGAACCGGCCGGACGTGGTCCTGCCCGAGCGGTCCCAGGTCACCATGACCGCGCCGTTCATGCGGGCCTACACCGAACTGCTGGTCAAGACGTGCCACCGGCGCGGTGCCCACGCGATCGGCGGGATGGCCGCGGTCGTCCCCAGCCGTGACCCGGTCGCCGCCAAGCGTGCCCTCAACCAGGTCCGCCAGGACAAGCGCCGCGAGGTCGGCGACGGCTTCGACGGCTCCTGGGTGGCGCACCCCGCGCTGGTCGAGACCTGCCGCGAGGTCTTCGACCAGTGGCTCGGCGACGAGCCGCACCAGATCGTCCGCAAGCGCGACGACGTGCGGGTCGGCGCCGCGGAACTCCTCGATGTGAAGGCCACCGCGGTCGCCGTCGGCGAGGTCGCGCTGCGCAACAACATCAGCGTCTCGCTGCGTTACATCGCCTCCTGGCTGGGCGGCCGCGGCGCGGTCGCGCTCGGCGGACTCATGGAGGACGCCGCCACCGCGGAGATCTGCCGGGCCCAGCTCTGGCAGTGGATCTCGTCGGGCACCCCCACCGACTACGGCGTCCCGGTCACGGCCGCCATGGTCACCCGGATGCTCCGCGAGGAGCTGGACGTGCTCAGCGAGACCGGTGCGCTGGACGAGGAGGCGGCCCGGCTCTTCGGCCAGGCCCGCACGCTCCTCACGGTCCTGCTCACCGAACGGACGTGCCCGGAGTTCCTGACCCTGCCGGCATACCTACGGCACCTGTCGGGCGGGTCGGCTCCGGTCGTCACGAGGGCTACTGTCGCGGCCTGAGTGATGAGGCGAAGCGGGGCAGCCCTCCGACCTGCCCCGCTTCGCCGCGATCTGCGGAAGGGCCGGCGTCCCACCGGGGACGCCGGCCCTTTCCCGCTTCGGAGAACAAGACCTTTCGGGGACGCGCCGCCGCCGGGGTGCAGACCGTATGCTCCCGCGCGGGCCGAGGCCGGCGATCTGGCCGCTGCGCGTCCAGAGCGATCGCCGCCCTCTAATGAGTGCTAGGAGCTGCCGGATCCGGCAAGCTTCTGGCGGGTAGGTAGCCGCCGGCGGATGAGCACTGACGTCCTCTGAACGTGGGAGTTCTTAGTGAAGACCGTGCCGCCGCCGGTCGGCTGGGAGAACAGAATCGCTGATGGGATGTCGTGCCTTTGAGCACTGGTTCATTAGGTCGCTGATGGTTCTCCTGCCGGCTGCAGGCCCGCGTCGTTGCTGGTCGTGGACGGGAGAGCGTGTTGCTGTTCGTGGGTGATGACTGGGCCGAGGACCATCACGACGTCGAGTTGATGGATGGTTCGGGGCGGCGGCTGGCCAAGGCGCGGTTGCCGGAGGGTGTGGCGGGTATCGCCCGGCTGCACGCGTCATGGCCCGCTACGTGCACAACGACCGGCTCGCCGACGCCCTGCAGGGCCAAGCCTTCACCGCGCTACGCGCCTCACCCGGCGCCCGCGCCTACTACGACAGGCAACGCACCCGCGGCATCGGCCACCGACCCGCCCTGCGACAACTCGCCAACCGCCTCGTCGGCATCCTCCACGGCTGCCTCAAAACCAGCACCCCCTACAACGAAACCACCGCCTGGGCACACCACCTCGACCAAGCCGCTTGACACCCCTGGCACATGGGATGTCTTCACTGTCCGTGCGTGGTCACCGTTTCACCCGCAAACCCCGGAACACGCCGCGCCGGGCTCAGCCGCGGTCCTGCCAGGTGCAGAGGCAGACCTTGTTCCCCTCGGGGTCGGCGAGCACCCAGAAGCTCGGCGCGTTCGCGTCACTCACCAGCGTCCCGCCCGCCGCGACCGCCGCATCGATCCGCGTCGGCACCTCGCTCGGGTCGATCCACACGTCGGGATGCCAGCGCTGCCGCGGCTCCTCGCTCCCGGACCGCTGGAACCAGATCGCCGGCAGCGTCCCGGACGGATCGCGCACCTCGTCGTTGACCCCGTCGTGGTCCTGCTGCCGCATCCCGAGCACCGCCGCCCAGAACGGCGCCACCCCGTTCGCCGCGGGAGTGTCCAGCGCCCATTCGAGCCCACCCAGTCCGGCCGGGTCGAGCGCCACCCCGGCTCTGCCGGCCAGCTCCGAGATCGCCTGAGCCAGTCGCAGGTCCCGCCCGGTCACCGCACCCACGTCGTGGCTGCTGGTCCGCACGTCCACGAACCCGTACCGCAGATCCAGATCCGGATGGTGATCCATCTCCTCGGCCACCGCCCCGATCGCGTCGACCAGCGCCAGCCCGGTGGCGAAGTCCCCGGTCCGCAGCCGGGTCCGCAGCACCCCCAGCAGGTAGACCCACCCACCCGGCGCCCGCTCCGCGATCTCCCGCCCACTCAGCTTCGTCATGCCCCCATGCTGTCGCGCCCCGCACCGGTCCCGCGCCCACCCCGCCCCATTCCCACACCCGAGGATCTCCTCACCCCACCCCGCGCCCGTCGACGTAGCCGCCCCGCCCCGCCGTAGTCACCATCTCTGCCGACGCCGTAATGCCGACGCCGCCGCGGTCACCCCCACTGCCGCCGCCGTAGTCAGCGTCACCCCCACTGCCGTCGCCGTAGTCAGCGTCGCCCCCACTGCCGTCGCCGTAGAGTCAGCGTCACCGCCGGCACACCGGGCCAGCCGGTCCGTGCTCGTGACACGGGAGCCGTTCGCGCCGCGACCGGCGGGCCCTATGATCACCGCCGATGGAAAAGCCTATGACGTTCTGGGGCTGGGCGCGGGTGCTCGGTGGGCCCGTCCTGGTCTTCGCGGTTCTCGTGGGGATCGCGTTCTACCAGGGGAATCCACCGGCCAGCCTGAACGGCTGCACCGCCAGACCGGACACGGTCCACGCCATCACCGAGGACCCGGTGCTCCGGCAGCACCCACACGCCACCGACCTCGACGATGCGGTGGAGGAGTCGATGACGTGCGGCGGCGGCGGTGCGGGCCTGGAGATGCCGGCCGCGGACGTGGTCGGCGCCCACCTCTCCGGGCTGGCGTCGAGCGGCACGGTCCGCGCGTTCTATGCCGATCTGGCGCAACGCTCCGGTTGGCAGCCCGACAAACGAACCGCCGGCCTGTTCTCGGCCACCAAGCCGGCCGGCGGCTGCCCCTGGTGGTTCGTGCTGTCGGCGGCCGCCGGCGGCTACCACCTCAGGGTCTTCTACCAGCCCGACGGCGCCCCGGCGGACAGCTGCGCCTGGAAGACCGGCGACGCGATCATCTTCCCGGTGACCGGAGCCTGACGCCCGCGGCCGGGCTGAGTGGCACGGCGGCGCGGCCCGCCGTGTTCCCCCAGCGTGCCGTCGCCATCCGCCGTCCGACCGTCGACCGCGGCCGCCGTCATCCGTCCGGCCACCCACCGCAACCGCCGGCGCCATCAACCGTCCGGCCACCCACCTCGCCCTTTCGCCGATGCCAGTCGGTGCCCGTTTTGCGCACCATGTCAGTGATGCGTACTGCGAACTGGCCGGCCCTGACCTTCGCCACCGGCGCCAGCCTCCTGATCACCGGCCTGTGGCAGGTCGGCCACCCGCTCCTGCCCCTGGCCGAGCTGGTCGCCATGGGAGCGCTCGTCGCGTACGCCGTCATCAATACGACGACCTGGACCGTCCCGCGACGCTGGACCATCGCGGGCCTGTTGTTGCTGGCCGCGGCCTTCTCCGTCGCCGATCCGCTGGCCGACGCCACCGTGGGCAACGACGACTCCCTGATGCCGTGGCTCCCCCGCGAGCTCCTGATCGTCGCCGGCGGAGCCGCTCTGGCCATCGGCCTGCTCCTGCGCTCCGGGCTGCCTCCCCACGCCGGCCCCGGCCTCCCCCGCCTCGTCAAGCTGCTGCCGGCCGCCGCTTTCACCGTGCTCACCGCCGCCGCGGCCGCGAAGCTGAGCGAGACCGATTTCCTGACCACCGCCAGCCCGGCCCGGACGTCCCTGCTCACCGTGACCGCGATGACGCTGTCCGCGGCCGGCCTGGCGATCACCGCCGCACTGGCCGGCCCGCGCCGCAACGCCGCCGCCGCCATCGGCCTGCTGCCGGTCCTCGGGACCCTGATCGGAGCGCTGTTCACGATCGGCACCACCGACGCCCTGAATGCGCCCGTCGTCACCGACCCGAACTTCGCCTCTTGGGCGCCGCTGCAAGCCTCCATCAGCCCGTTCGTCCTCGATCAGGTGCGCGCCGACCGGCTGCACGGGGATCCGGGACCCCGGGCGTGGGAACCCGACGTCATGATGGACCAGCTGGAGCGGGCCGGGGCGGAGCAGGCCCGGACACAGCCGCCCGGGCACTTCTGGCCCGTCATGAACCACCGGCCGGTACCGGCCGCCGTCATCGTGCCCGACGACGAGGTCGTGACCGACCCCGGCCCCTGGCGTGCGGCCGGCGCCGCCCTGCTGCTCGCCGGCCTCGCCTCCCTGGTCACCGCCGCCTTCCCGGCACGGCCCGAGACGTACCTTTACTCCTATCGACTCAGTGGGTAATCTCGGCGCGTCGACACCGATCCACAGGAGACGATGTGACGAACCGTGGGACCACCCGGCGCGGGGTCTTCAGCGCCCTGGCCGGTGCCGCCGCCGCGACCACCCTGCCCACGGAGCCGGCCGAGGCCGCCGAACGCCCCTTCCAGGCCGCCGCCTCCTCGAAGCCGGCGCAGCGACCGAACATCCTGTTCATCTTCGCGGACGATCTCGGCTGGGCCGACCTGAGCAGCTACGGCTCTCCGGACATCAAGACGCCGAACCTCGATCGCCTGGCGAGTTCGGGTGTCCGTTTCACCCAGGCCTACTCCGGTGGCGCGGTCTGCTCGCCGACCCGCATGTCGCTCTACACCGGACGGTATCCGGGCCGGCTTCCCGGCGGTCTGCCCGAGCCGATCGCCGCGCCGAGCCCGACCGCCGGTCTGCCGCCGGAGCATCCGACGCTCGCCTCGCTGCTGAAGAAGGCCGGCTACACGACCGCCATGTTCGGCAAGTGGCACAACGGTTTCCTGCCCTGGTTCGGGCCGCTGCGTTCGGGTTGGGACGAGTTCTTCGGCAACTATTCGGGCGCGGTCGACTACTACTCGAAGATCACCGGGCAGGGTGTCGACCTGTTCGAGGGTGAGACGCGGGTCGAGTCCGACGAGTACTACACCGACACGCTGGCGCACCGGGCGGAGGCGTTCCTGCGCCGTGAGCACCGCGCGCCGTGGCTGCTGAACCTGAATTTCACCAGCCCGCACTGGCCGTGGGAGGCGCCCGGCGACCGCGCGGTCAGCGCCGAGATCACCGCCCGGGTGCGGGCCGGCGACACGTTCGCGCTGTTCCACACCGACGGCGGCTCGCTGGAAACGTACAGGAAGATGGTGGAGAACCTGGACGTCCGGGTCGGGCAGGTGCTCAGCGCGCTGCGGCAGACCGGTCAGGAGGAGAACACCCTGGTGATCTTCTCCAGTGACAACGGCGGCGAGCGGTACTCCTATCAGTGGCCGCTGACCGGCACCAAGGCCAGCCTGAACGAGGGCGGTATCCGGGTGCCGACGATCGTCCGCTGGCCGGCCCGGATCCACGGCGGCCAGGTCAGCCACGAACCGGTCGTCACCCCGGACTGGACGGCCACCCTGCTGGAGATCGCCGGCGCCGCCCCCGATCCGGCCTATCCGCTGGACGGCACCAGTTTCGCCGGCTACCTGCTGCACGGTTCGCCGGCGCCGGGACACGACCTGTTCTGGCGCACCCGGCAGTCCCGCGCCCTGCGCCGCGGCAACTGGAAGTATCTGCGCGACACCGACACCGACCAGCTCTTCGACCTTGACCACGACCCCCGCGAGCAGGCCGACCTGGCCCAGAAGCACCCCGACCTGGTCGCCGAACTCCGCGCCCGCTGGGAGGAACTCGCCGCCACCCAGCTCCCCTACCCGTCCTGACCGGCGGGCGAACACGTCCACCGTCCGGTGCCCACCCGCGGATGGCGGGCGCGGCGGGAGTGACCGGACGGCCCGGATGCCACCCGGCTCTGACGAGCCGGGCGACAACACGGGTCCACCGGTGAGCAGCGGTCAGTGATCGGCCGCGGCGGGCGACATCCGCTTCAGGAGGTCGCCGTCGATTCTGCGCCGTTTCCGGCCGGCTGCAGCGTGCCCGCCGGTGCCGCGGATCCGATCCCGGCGCGTCGCCAGGGGACGTCGCGGTTGAGGATGGCGCGGCCCATCACGGTGAGGCACAGGGTCGAGTTGAGGCAGGCGGACAGCACGTCGCTCGGGTGGTGCATGCCGCGGTACATGCGGGCGGTGGCGACCGCGAGCGGTACGAGGACGAGCAGCCAGCAGAGGGCTTTGAGCCAGCCGGGACGCGCGAGCGAGGCCAGGACGACGGCGAGGCCGACGTAGAGGGCGAACGCCGCCGAGGTGTGCCCGGACGGGAAGCTGGAGGTGGGCGGGGAGGCGTCGAGACGGTGGACGTCGGGACGCGGGCGGTCGATGGCCAGGGTGGTGAAGAAGAAGACCACGGCCTGGGCGGTGACCGCGAGGCAGAGGAACAGCGGTTCGCGCCAGCGGTGCAGGGTGAGGCGCAGGATCAGCGCGGCCACCGCGGTGACGGCGATGATCGTCATGGTGTTGCCCACGCTGCTGAAGAACGAGGAGATGTGGGTCAACTCCGGGGTGCGGTCGTGTTCGAGGGTGCGGTTGAACCCGTTCTCGTCCTTGAGCACGTGGGTGAGCAGCACCCCGAGCCCGATCATCAGCAGCAGGATCGCGGCGACCGGCAGCACGATCCGGGTGAACGCCTGTTTAACGAATCTGGACACGGCCGCCTTCTACCCGAACGCGGCGTCTCTGGAACACGGCGACGGTGATCGCCGGTACGGCCGCCCCGAGCAGCAGGCCGGCGACCACGTCACTGGTCCAGTGCACACCGAGCGCGACCCGGGTGTACGCGGTGATCAACGGGATGGCGACGGCCGCGGTGACCAGCGCGGCGCGTTTCGCCCGGCCGCGGGTGCGGGGCAGCAGCACCAGCAGGAAGACGGCGGCGCCCAGTGCGTTGTTGAGAGCGTGCCCGGACGGGAACGAGTATCCGGTGGCCCGGGCGACCGGGTCGAGCAGGTCGGGCCGGTGGCGTCCGAAGAGGAGTTTGAGCACGCCGCCGAGCGCTCCCCCGGCGGCCATGGTGGCCACCACCCACCAGGCGAGCATCCGTTCCCGGCGGCGGACCAGCCAGATCGCCAGGACCAGGGCGGCGGCCCGCCAGGTGTTCGGGTCGAAGGCCAGGCTCCACCAGGCCAGCGCATCGACCAGGGCGGCGTGGCCGAGCGCTGCCTCGTGCAACCGGTCGGCGACCTGCGTGTCGATCTCACGCAGGCCGGACCATTTGCCGGCGACCAGGGCGGCGATCCCGCCGAACGGCACGAGCAGGCCGAGCGCGGCGCCGACGGCCTGGGTGGTGCGTACTCCGAGCGACTGCATCAGCCGCTTATACCCCGGGTCCCCGCCGCGATGCGCGGCGGGGACCCGGGGACGGGGTCAGCGGGCGGCGTGCGCCCGGCCGGCCTCGGCGGCGGCCGCGTGGGCGGCGGCCTTCATCTCGGCGGCGACGTCCTTGAACTGGTCCAGCGCCGGGTTCAGGCCGACCAGGGTGAACTCGCGCTCGATGAGGATCAGGTCGGCGCCCCAGATGTCGCCGATGACGCGGCGCAGGTAGTCGGTGTTGTGGTCCCAGCCCTCGCGCGGGGTGCCCGGGCCGTACGCGCCGCCGCGGGAGGTGACCACGATGACCGGCTTGCCGTCGAGGAACTTCTCGCCCTGCTCACCACCGGCCATGGCCAGGTCGAACCAGGTCTTGACGTGCTGGGAGACGCCGTAGTTGTAGAACGGCAGGGCCAGGATGGCGCCGTCGGCGTCGCGTAACTCCGCGGCGAGCTCGTTGGCCAGGGCGACCGCGTCGTTCATCGCCTGCGACCGGTCGGCCTCGGGGACGTAGCCGGCCGAGGTGGCGAGCTGCCACGCGTGCGACGGCAGCGGCTCGTTGCCGATGTGACGCCGCACGACCTTGGTGTCCGGCGCCGTCTCGAGCCACGCGGCCTCGGCGATGTCGGCGAGCTCGCTGCTCGCGGAGTTCGGGCCGAGGATGCTGGCGTCGATACGAAGAATGCTCATCGGTACTGCTCCCGTTGCTGTCGGACTTGAACCGTCAACTCAAGGTAGGCGCTCGTGACTTGAACCGTCAAGTCAGAAGCATCACAGGCAGAGTTGAGGCGTCAAGCTAAGGTGGTGACCATGAGCACCGACGAGCCGCGCTGGCTGCAGGCCGAGGAGGAGGCCACCTGGCTCGCCATGATCAAGATGCTGACCCGGTTCCCGGCCGCCCTCGACGCCGATCTGCAGCAGACCGCCGGCCTCTCCTTCTTCGAATATCAGGTGCTCGCCGGCGTCTCGATGAAACCCGGGCGCAAGGCCCGGATGAGCGAGCTCGCCGAGTTCAGCGCCTGCTCGCTGTCCCGCCTCTCGCACACCGCCCGCCGCCTGGAGTCCAAGGGCTGGCTCTACCGCGAGCCCGACCCGACCGACGGGCGCTACACGCTCGCCGTGCTCACCGACGCCGGCTGGGACAAGGTGGTGGCCACCGCCCCGGGCCACGTCGCCGAGGTGCGCCGGCTGCTGATCGACGCGCTCACCCCCACGCAGTACCGGCAGCTGCGCCAGATCAGCGAGCGGGTCAACGACGCGATCGGCCACAACCCGTGCCTGGGCGTGCACAACAAGAGCTGCTAGAAGAGCTCCAGGTCCGACCCGCCCCCGCCGGCCGGCTGCTGCCGGTCCCCCAGATCCTCGATCTGCCCGATCGCGTTCTGCACCTGGTTCATCAGCCCGCTGATGGTGTGCTGCTGACCGTCGGCGACCGTGCGGACCTGCCCGATCGCCGCCCGCACGCTGCCGATGGTGTCGGTCATGGTGGCCACCGCCCGGGACACCTCGGTGGCCGACGCGGTCAGCGCGCCCAGCGTCGCGGTGATCCGCTCGGTGCTCTCCGCCGTGTCGACCACCGCGGTGCGCACGCCGATCGGCCCGTACGAGGCGGTCAGGCTGCCGTGCTCGCGGCCGGGGCGCGGCTGTGCCCGTACCGTCAATCGGTCGTTGGTCTTCTCGGTGATCTCGGCGAGCGCGGCGGCGTTGAGCTCGCGGAACAGCAGCAGACCGCCGGACGGACCGCCCGGAGTGCCGGCGTCCGGGTATGCCGGGAAGCCGCAGAACTCGGTGGGCGCGCCGGTCACGCTGGTGAAGCCGCACTTCCCGGTGTCCGCCGAGGCGCCCGGGTCGAACAGCGTGCGCAGCGTCGACGGCTCGCGCAGGGCGCCCGGCAGCGCGGTGTAGGCCGATCCGTCGATCGCCCCGCCGACCCGGACCTCGCCGGTCAGGTCCGTGCCGATCACCGCGGTCATGCCGTACCGCGGACCGACCACCGAACCCGGCACGTCGATCGCGAAATGCGCCTGATCACCACGCCGGATGTCGTCGTACAGCGCGGTCCAGATCGCGTTGGTCATCCCGAAGTCGCTGAGCCGCTGCAACTGGGCGCCGGGAGCGACGCGCAACTCCTCGGCCTCGTCCACGTTCTCGCGCTGCTCCAGGTTGTCGAAGGAACGGATGGTGACCACCCACAGCGGGACATAGGTGACGGCCAGGATGACGGCGATCAGGCTGAGCAGCGGGATCCGGCCGGGCACCCGCAGCCAGACGACGAATCGCTGGAAAGGGGTCACACTCTCACATTAGGCAATTGTCGGACCTCCCGTTCCCGGTTACCGGGTAGTAGGGTGCCGGCGTGACCCACGAGGTGTTCAACCAGCCACCGCCGCTCACCGGATTCGACGTCGCCGCCGACGCCGCGCTGACCGCGGCCCTGGCCCGGGAGGGAGCCGGCTGGCACACCGACGACCTGCACAAACTCGGTTCACTGGCGGGCAGTGAGCAGGTTCAGCGGTGGGCCGAGGAGGCGAACCGGCACGAGCCGCGGCTGCTCACCCACGACCGGTACGGGCACCGCATTGACGAGGTCGACTTCCACCCGTCCTGGCACCGTCTGATGGAGGTCGCGGTCGGCGCGGGACTGGCCGGCGCCGCGTGGGCCGATCCGCGACCCGGCGCGCACGTGGCCCGGGCGGCGAGCTTCTTCGTCTGGTCGCAGCCGGAGGCCGGGCACGGCTGCCCGATCTCGATGACCTACGCGGTGGTCCCGGCCCTGCGCAACAACCCTGACCTGGCAGCGCTCTACGAACCATCGCTGACCAGCCGGTCGTACGACCCGGGCCTGCGCACCCCGGCCGCCAAGAGCGGTCTGCTCGCCGGGATGGGCATGACCGAGAAGCAGGGTGGCTCGGACGTGCGGGCCAACACGACCACAGCGACCGCCACGGGCGCCGGCACCTGGCGGCTGACCGGCCACAAGTGGTTCACCAGCGCGCCGATGTGCGACCTGTTCCTGGTCCTCGCGCAGGCGCCGGGCGGGCTGTCCTGCTTCCTCGTCCCGCGGATCCTGCCGGACGGCACCCGCAACACGTTCCGGATCCAGCGGCTCAAGGACAAGCTGGGCAACCGCAGCAACGCCTCCAGCGAGCCGGAGTTCGACGGCACCGTCGCCTGGCTGGTCGGCGGCGAGGGCCAGGGCGTCCGGACCATCATCGAGATGGTGTCGATGACCCGGCTGGACTGCGTGATCGGCTCGGCCTCCGGGATGCGCGCCGCCCTCGTGCAGGCGATCCACCACGCCGAGCACCGGTCGGCGTTCGGCGGGCCCCTCGTCGACAAGCCGGCGATGCGCGCCGTCCTGGCCGACCTGGCGATCGAATCCGAGGCGGCCACGCTGCTGGCGATGCGGCTGGCCGGGGCGGTCGACCGGCGGGAGGACGCGTTCCGGCGGCTGGCCATCCCGGTCGGCAAGTTCTGGGTCTGCAAGCGGCAGCCGGCCGTGGTCGGCGAGGCCCTGGAGTGCCTGGGCGGCAACGGCTACGTCGAGGATTCCGGGCTGCCCCGGCTCTACCGCGACGCCCCGCTCAACTCGATCTGGGAGGGGTCGGGCAACGTGCAGGCTCTCGACGTGCTGCGCGCCCTGCAGCGCTCACCGGACAGCCTGGAAGCCTTCTTCGCCGAGGTGGACGCCGCCCGCAGCGCCGACCACCGCCTCGACAGCGCCGTCCGTGACCTGCGCAGAGAGCTGACCGACCGGACCGATGTCGAGGTCCGGGCGCGGCGGCTGGTCGAACGCATGGCACTGACCCTGCAAGGCTCGTTGCTGGTCCGGCACGCGCCGTCCGCGGTCGCCGACGCGTTCTGCGCCAGCCGGCTCGCCGGCGACTGGGGCCACACGTTCGGCACACTGCCGACCGGCGCCGACACCGCGGCGATCGTCGAGCGGGCCGCTCCGCACTGACAACCGGGCCGGTTCGCCGCCGGCAGGCCGTGCCGGCGGCCGGCCCGCCCGGTGTGGCCCGAACGGGGGCCACGCGTCACCACCGCGGGCGTCCGGCGGCCACGCCGTCAGACGCTGCCCCGCAGGTTGCGCACCTCGGTGAGCAGCTCCTGCTGGGTGATCGGGTCGGCGGCACCGGTCCGGGCGTCCTGCATGGCCTTGTTCATCTGCACCCGGCGCAGCACCTCCTTGATGTCGGCGCCGGTCATCCCGGTGCTGGCGACGCCGAGCGCGGCCACGTCCAGGTCCTCGGCGAACATCCGGAACGCGCCCCGCTGGTGCGCCGCCACCAGCCCGTCGACCATCTTGCGGAAGATCTCCGCGCGGCTCACCTCGTCGGGCTTCGGCACGCTGATCTTGATGTCGAAGCGTCCGGAACGGATCAGTGACTCGTCGACCCGGGCCGGGAAGTTCGTGGTGGCCACCACGATCACGTTCGGGTTCGCCTCGAACAGGTCGTTCATCTCCTGCTTGAAGATCCCGGCGACCGCGTTCAGCGCCTGACTGGCCGCGTCCCCGCCGGCACCGGCATAGCTGACGATCGAATCGAACTCGTCGAAGAGCATCAGCGTCGGCACCCGGTACCGCCGGGCGTCCCGGAAGATCTGCTTGATGTTGCGCTCCGAACCGCCCAGCCACTTGTCCAGGATCTCCGGGGTGCGGATCTCCCGGAAGTCGGCGCCGATCTCGTTGGCCAGCGCCCGCGACAGCATGGTCTTGCCGGTGCCGGGCGGCCCGTACATCAACAGGCCCTGCGGCCGGCGGGCGCCCCAGCGGGCCATCGCGTCCGGATGCCGGAACGACACCGCGATCTGCCGCAGCTGAGCCACCACGTCGGCCAAACCGCCGACCATGTCCAGGGTCACCTCCTGGGTGGTGACCGGCACCGGCGGCGGGGTCGCCTCCCGGCTGAACACGAACCGCCGCCCGCGCAGCGCGTCCGGGTCGGCCAGCTCGGCCACCGCCTGCAGGGTCAGCGTGACGAACGCCCGCAGGTGGGTCGCGGTCACCTCGTCGCGCGGCACCTCGGCGCGCAGCCGCACCACATCGCCGGCGGCCTCGTGGGTCACCTCGGCCTGCAGGCCGACCCCGGCGTCCGCGAGCACACCGGGCTGCCGGTTCGCCGCCGGGTTGTCGACGCGGTCGAAACCCAGTTTGCGGTACGCCGCGGCCGCCGCCGTCCCCACCCCGTCCACGATCCTGGTGGCCACCGGATCCCCCTCGGCGATCCGCTTCGAGAGCAGCACCCCGATCGGGTCCCGGCCGAGCACCAGTCCGCGCATCCGCTCGGTGGTCATCGGCTCGGCGCCGACGTGCAGCCGCGCGATGAACACGTGCACCGGGCCCGCCGCGGTGTCCCGGCTCGACACGGTCACCTCGGCCCGCTGCACCGGGGCCGGCCACCCCGCCGCATGGTGCACCAGGTCGACCGGGTTCACCCGGGCGGCGGCCAGGATCGTGGACGCGTCGAGCAACTCGACGGTGGCGCCCGCGTACTCGAAGATCTCGCCCTGCATGGAGTTCCTCCGCTTTTCGGCTTTCTCCAGAGTGACACGCGGACGCTTCCACCCGCCTGTTCATCTCGGTTAATCTGCAGGCGCTGATCACCATCGATACCGGTGTTGCTGTCGACTGTGGAGGAAGCACGTTGTTGCGTAAACGCACCCTTGCCGTTCCGTTCGCCGCCGCCCTGACCCTGGCCCTGCTCCCGCAGCCGGCCCGGGCGGTCGACGAGGTCAACACGAAGAAGCTGCGGGACGCGGTCACCGTCGCCGGGATCCTCGGCCACGAACGTGTCCTGCAGCGGATCGCCACCCAGAACGGCGGGACCCGCGCCTCGGGCACCCCCGGCTTCGCGGCCAGCGCCGCGTATGTCGGTGACGTGCTGAGGAAGGCCGGCTACCAGGTCACCGAGCAGAAGTTCACCTTCCCGTTCTTCCGCGACCTGAGCCCGGCGCAGCTCACCCCGGTCACCCCGGCCGGCCCGGCCTACCCGACGAACACCCTCACCTATTCGATCAGCGGCGACGTCACCGGCCAGGTGGTTCCCGCCCTCAACAACGTGCTGCCGCCCACCCCCGCGCCGAGCTCCACAGCCGGCTGCGCCCCCGGCGACTTCACCCGCGCCTCGGCCACCGCCCCGCAGATCGCCCTGATCCAGCGTGGCGGCTGCAACTTCGCGGTCAAGGCGGCGAACGCGGCCGCCGCCGGCTACGACGCGGCGATCATCTTCAACGAGGGCCAGCCCGGCCGCACCGACCTGTTCCAGGGCACCCTGGGCGACCCGTCGGCGATCCCGGTCGTCGCGCTGAGCTTCGCCGACGGCAGCGCCCTGGCCGCCGCGCCGGGCATCGTGCGGGTCCAGACCAACACGGAGATCAACCTCGCCGCCAGCACCAGCAACATCATCGCCGACTATCCCGGCGGTGACCCGAACCGGGTTCTGGTGGTCGGCTCGCACCTGGACTCGGTGGTCCCCGGCCCCGGCATCAACGACGACGGCAGCGGCACCGCCCAGGATCTGGAGATCGCCGTCCAACTCGCCAAGCTGAAGACGAAAACCCACCAGAAGGTCCGTTTCGCCTTCTGGGGTGCCGAGGAGGCCGGCCTGCTCGGCTCCACCTACTACGTGTCGCACCTGTCCGACACGGACCTGAGCCACATCTTCGCCAACCTGAACTTCGACATGGTCGCCTCCCCGAACTACGTCCGCTTCGTCTACGACGGCGACGGCTCCGCCACCGGCACCGCGGGCCCGTACGGTTCCGACCAGATCGAGAACCTGTTCACCACCTACTTCACCGCCCAGGGCCTGCCCACCGCCCCGACCGCGTTCGACGGCCGCAGCGACTACGGCCCGTTCATCGCCGCCGGCATCCCCGCCGGCGGCCTGTTCAGCGGCGCCGAGGGCGTGAAGACCGCCGAGGAGGCCACCGTCTACGGCGGCACCGCCGGCAAGCCCTATGACGCCTGCTACCACCAGGCTTGCGACAACATCAACAACCTGAACCCGAAGGCTCTCAACGAGTTCGCCGACGCCGCCACCCACGCCGTCCTCACCCTGGCCAAGACCAAAACCGGCTTCTACCCGGACGGCAGCCTCCGCGCCGCCCGCCGCACCGCCACCCCCGCCAACTCCCTCTACCGCGGCGACGACCTGGTCCGCTAACCCACCTCCACCCGACCCACTCACCGCCGGCGGGCACAACTCTTGATCCACGGTTCCACCGTTCCCGCCGGCGGCCACAACACTTTGATCCGCCCCTCCGTTCCCGCCGCGGGCCGCAACAACCTGATCCGCGGACCCACCGCTCCAGCCACCCGACTCACCGGCCGACGGCGGGCACAACCGGCGATGGCGACCCGATCTACACGTGCAGCTCCGTTGACCGTGGCCCACTTGCCCAGCCCGCCGGCCGCCTGACGCGCTGATAGCCGAGCCCAGCCACCTGCAAGTGGCTGGGCTCTCGCTATTGATCCCAGACCGGCTGCAGGAACGGAACTGCGCCAGGACCGTCATAGTTCGACGCCCAGACCCGTTGCGGTCCCCAAACCAACGCTGGCGGGGCGACCAATAGGCCCGACGCGACGGGCCGATGGAGCGGGTTCGGTGGGGCGAGTCGGTGATGCCGTGCCGGTGGCACGAGGCGACCGGCGGCACCAGCACGTCCGCCTCGGCGCCGCCGTCCCGCTCGGCCCGGGCGTCCGGGCGTCCGGGCGTCCGGGCGTCCGGGACGGAGACCACCACCCGGCCGGCCCGGGCCGGTAGGGCGGGGTGTGGAAAATCGGTCGCCGGTTGGGCCGGCGGGCGCGACGATTCCTGAATGGACGAGGCGACGACGCACATCGTGACGTACTACGAGACGCGGTACGAGGAGGCGACCCGCCTGGAGCGACGCCCGCAAAGCCGGCTGGAACGCATCCGCACTCTCGAACTGCTCCGCGAGGTGCTGCCCGCCGCACCCGCCCGGATCCTCGACGTCGGCGGTGGCCCGGGGGCTTATGCGCGCGAGCTCCTCGCCGACGGTCACCACGTCCGCCTCGTCGACCTGGTCCCGGCGCACGTCGACCAGGCCCGGGCCGGCCATCCCCCGATCGATGCGGTCGTCGGCGATGCTCGTTCGCTGCCTGAGCCCGACCGGTCGCAGGACGCCACCCTGCTCCTCGGCCCGCTCTACCACCTCCACGACCGCGCCGACCGGATCCGTGCGATCCGTGAGGCCATCCGGGTGACCCGCCCCGGCGGCCCCATCGCGGTCGCGGCCATCAGTCGTTTCGCCGGTCCCCTCGATTTCACCGCCACCGCCCGATTCGACGACCGGACCCTGGCCGAGGCCCGCCGCCTGCTCACCGACGGCGTCAACGACACATCGATCGGTTTCACCCACGCCTACTTCCACCGCATCGCGGAGCTGACCGCCGAGTGCCAGGAGGCCGGCCTCACCGACGTGGTGGTCCACGGCGTCGAAGGCCCCGGCTGGCCCGCCGCCGAGGCCGCCCAGCACGGCCCACACGCCGAGTCGGTCTTCCAGGGCGCCCTCCACCTGGCCCGCCTCTACAGCACCGAACCCGAACTGGTCGCCGTCAGCAGCCACCTCCTCGCCCTGGGCTCCTGCCCCCACCAGTGATCGCCGTGACCCCGTCCCGGCCGGCCTCCCCGCACCCGTGGTCGGCCGTTCCCCCACCCTGGCCGGCCTCCTTTCACCGTGACCCGCCGTACCCCACCCCGGCCGGCCTCCTTTCACCGTGACGCGCCGTTCCCCCAACCCGGTCGGTCTCCCCGGACCACGGCCGGCCTCCCCGGACCACGGCCGGCGCCATCCATGCTTTTCACTGGTCGAACGATGCCAGGTCCACAGATACGGACTGTGCCCGTCGGTGATGGCTCCGCCAGGGGTGAATACATCGATGAACGCGAGAGCGATCAGGTGGCATGCGATGATGTGAGCCGTGGCAACCGAGTCCCGGCATGTGGCTGAGCACATCGACCGTCCCGCCCGGGACGTGTATGAATACGCCTCGGAACCGGCCAACCTCGCGCACTGGGCGCCCGGCCTGGGCGGCTCCGTGCGCCTGGAGGACGGACGCTGGCTGGTCGACGTGCCGGACGGCGGCGTCGCCGAGGTGGTATTCGTGCCCCGTAATGACCTCGGTGTGCTGGATCATGAAGTACACCTCCCCGATGGTGCGATCGTCTACGTTCCGCTCCGGGTGATCGCCGACGGCGACCACTCCGAGATCGTTTTCACGGTTCGCCGTGCCGTCGGGATGACCGACGACATGTATGACAGGGACATCGCGGCTGTGGCCGCTGACCTGGGCCGGCTCAAGCAGATCCTGGAGAGCCGCTGACCGCGATGCGGTGACCCGGCCCGGCCATGCCGAGCGCTGCGTTTGCGTTCATGCGCCCAGTGTTGCCGGCGCAGCCCGGCCGGAACACCAGGCAGACCCCCGAAACGAACACCGGGTTATCCCGCAAATAAGGTCGGGGGCTCGCCAGGTGTCGCACTGCACCTAGCGCTTCGTAGCCTCGCTGCATGACCGCCGAACCAGCGATCCTCTCGATCAAGTCATCCACAGGTGGCGACACGAGGCCGTCCCCTGGCCTCCGCACGCCTCATCGCGAGACCCCGGAGCAGCGAAAATGTCGCTCCCCGGCTTCCTGCAGTACGCCTATCCTCCGCCCCGTTCGTCACCCACGACCGGGAGAAGGCACTCGCCGGGTCGCTGTGATGCGTTCCGGGAAGTTTGAACAGCTTGCCGCCCCGCGGAGATCTATCTGCGCCGGGCGACCGCGTTCGTGGCCGATTTCGCGGGTCTCAGCAACCGGCTGCCCGGCACCGTCCAAGGCGACGTGATCGAGGTGTTGGGCGAGCGGCTGCCACTGGTCGCACCACACACAGGCGGGATCGCCACGGCGCTGGTGCGACCGGAGTCGATCAGTATCGTCCCTGATCCGGACGGATCGGGGCGGGTGCTGACGGCCAGCTTCCCGCGGCCGATCGGCCGGGTCACGATCACCTCCCGGTGATCACCGGGAGGTGGCGCAGGAGGGCGGGACCGAGCTGGGCGAGCTGGCGCCGGGCATCGCGGTGCGACTCACGCTGCGTCCGGTTCCGGTTGCTCTGGAGTGAAATCTACATAGGGCTTGACCCGCGCGTATCCACGTCTACCGTTCTGGGTATGAGCGACGAGGAGTTCATCCACACGGCCCTCGTCGTGGCGTTCACGGCGGACTCGGGCCACCCCCGGGGCCTGCAGCACGCCATTGACGAGATCTACCGCCTGCTGCACGAGGCCCCGGCGGGCCATCCCGATCTCGTCATCGGGTGGGGTGTTCTCTTCGATCTGCTCCAGGAGCAGGCTGAACAGTCCGGCGACCTCGGCGACTGGGATGCGCTCGTCGACGCGGGCGGCTGCATGGTCCTGGTCGCCGAGCCGGGCACCGAGCTGGCCGTTCGGGCCTGGCGACGGCAGTGGCAGGCGCTGCTGCTACGCCACCAGGCGACCCGGGATCCGGCCGACCTGCGGGATGCGAAGGTGGCCGCGACGGCCCTCGCCGCCGCGGCCGCCGCCGTGCCACCGTCCCCGCATCAGCCACGGCCGCGCCGACTCTGGCGCTGCGACTGATCCGCGAGGGCCGCCGGTCGCAGGCGGTACCCCCGGCGACCCCGGTAGGCGCCGCGCTGACACAGCCCGCACACCGGGCGACGGCATGACGCCGCGATTGAACGTGACCACCGAAGCGTGAGCTGGGCGAAGATGCGGCGGGGTGATTGATCCGGGGGCGCTGTTTACACGTATTCCCGGGCACGTTACAGTCGCCACCTCGATATGGGAGCGCTCCCAAGTATTCTTCCCCAAAGGTGACGCAGCGTTGAAGCGTAGCTTGAAACTGATCCTGGCCTCGGCGCTCGCCGCGGCTACCGTGGGCACGGTGGCGTTCTTCGCACTGCCGGCCAGTGCCGAGGCCGCCTCGTTCACGGTGACCAACTCGTGGAGCACCGGCTACCAGGGTGAGGTCACGGTCAGCAACCCGGCCTCCTCGAAGATCAACACCTGGAAGGTGCAGCTCACCCTGCCGGCCGGCTCGACGATCGGCCAGGCGTGGAACGCCACCCTCGCGACCGGCGGCCAGACCTTCACGTTCACCCCGGCCGGCTGGAACGGGACGATCGCCGGCGGCAGCGCGACCAGCTTCGGCTTCGTCGTCACCGGAACCGGGCGGCCCACCTCGTGCACGGTCAACGGGCAGGCCTGCACCGGCCTGACCGGGGCGCCGTCCGCGACCGCCACGAGCGCGCCGGGCAAGACGCCGACCAGCGCGCCGGCGACCGCCACGGGCGCCCCCAAGCCGAGCGCGACGACCGCTTCCCCGACCCGGACGGCCACCGCCGGCGGCACGCCGCTGGCCGCGAACGGGCAGCTCAAGGTCTGCGGCGCCGGACTGTGCAACCAGAACGGCAAGAAGATCCAGCTGCGCGGCGTGAGCAGCCACGGCATCCACTGGTTCCCCGGCTGCTACACCGGTGCGGCGATGGACGCCCTGGCCACCGACTGGAACGCGGACCTCTTCCGGATCGCGATGTACGTGCAGGAGGGTGGTTACGAGTCCGACCCGACCGGGCAGACCGCCAAGGTGAACAGCCTGGTCGACATGGCCGAGGCCCACGGGATGTACGCGCTGATCGACTTCCACGTCCTCAACCCGGGCGACCCGAACCTCAACCTGGCCCGGGCCAAGGAGTTCTTCGCCAAGGTGGCGGCGCGCAACGCGGCCAAGAAGAACGTGATCTACGAGATCGCCAACGAGCCCAACGGGGTCAGCTGGGCCGGCATCAAGAGCTACGCCGAGCAGGTCATCCCGGTGATCCGGGCCAACGACCCGGACGGCATCGTGATCATCGGCACCCGCGGCTGGTCGTCGCTGGGCGTGTCAGAGGGCTCCTCGTCGGCGGAGATCATCGACAACCCGGTCAACGCCACCAACATCATGTACGCGTTCCACTTCTACGCCGCGTCGCACAAGGACGACTATCGCGCCGAGGTGCAGAAGGCGGCCGCCTCGATCCCGCTGTTCGTCACCGAGTTCGGCACGGTCAGCGCCAGCGGCGACGGGGCGGTCGACACGGCCGGCACCACCGCCTGGCTCGACCTGCTGGACAAACTGAAGATCAGTTACGCGAACTGGAACTTCGGCGACAAGGCGGAGGGCAGCTCGATCCTGAAGCCGGGGTCGTGCAACGCCGGGGCGTTCTCCGGCACCGGCGCCCTCACCCCGTCGGGCCAGCTGATCCGCTCCCGGATCCGCACGCCCGACGACTTCTGACCACCCTTCCCACCAGGATGGTCAGGCGCCGCCGACACCGGCGCCTGACCATCCCCACCGGGGCACGAGCAATACCGTTCACCGTCTCCGGTCCGCCCTCCCCTGCGTGCGGACCGCTCGAACCGGGCCGGGCCCTGACCCCGGCCCGGTCTTCGGGCCTCCTGGGACGGGTCGATCCCTAAAAGAGCTCCCTTATATAAGGCAACTTTGATAGGATGCGCTGGTGCATGCGTTCGACGTGCTTGGGGATCCGGTGCGGCGGCGGATCATGGAGGTGCTCGCGGACGGCGAGCAGACTTCCGGCGCCGTGACCGCGGTGATCCGCGCCGAGTTCGGCATCTCCCAGCCCGCCGTCTCGCAGCACCTCAAGGTGCTGCGAGACAACGGTTTCGCCACGGTGCGCCCGGATGGAGCCAGGCGGTTGTACGCGGTGGACGACACCGCGCTGCGACAGGCCGACGAGTGGCTGGGGCGGTTCCGGCGATTCTGGACGCCGCACCTCGCCGCGATGGCCACCGAGGTGGCCCGGGGCAAACGACTGCGCCGCTTGGCCGCCCCCGACGACCAACCCGGAACCACTCCCGACCAACGACTGCGCCGCCCGGCTACCCCCGAGGACCAACCCGGGGCCGATCGACTGCGCCGCCCCGCTACCCCCGAGGACCAACCCGGGGCCGATCGACTGCGCCGCCCCGCCACCCCCGAGGACCAACCCGGGGCCGATCCCGGTAGACGCCGTGCGGCCGTCCGACGCCCACCGGCCCCGGCCGCTTCCGACCGCGGAGGGCCGGGCGCCTCCGACGACTATCAGGAGCTTCGATGATTGATGCCAGTGAGCAGATCAACCGGACCCGGCGTACGTTGGCGGGGCGCACCCTGCAAGCCGGTGAGGCCCGGGTGCTGACGATCAGCCAGGTTTACGACACCGGGCTCGACGACCTGTGGGAGGTGGTGACCACGGCGGAGCGGCTCGAGCGCTGGTTCCTGCCCATCTCCGGTGAGTTGCGCGAGGGCGGGAAGTATCAGTTCGAGGGGCAGGCCGGCGGGACCATCACCCGCTGTGACCGACCGCATGTCCTCGCCCTGACGTGGGAGTTCGCCGGTCAGGTGAGCTGGGTCGAGATCAGGCTGACGCCGGAGGGGGACGAACGGACCCGGTTCACCCTGGAGCACACCGCGCCGGTCGACGAGCACTGGGACCGGTTCGGACCGGGTGCGGTCGGGATCGGCTGGGAAATGGGGCTGCTCGGGCTCTCGATGCACGTGGCGGCGCCGGACGCGCCGCGCGACAACGCGGCGATCGCGGCGTGGACCGCTTCCGAGGATGCCCAGAGGTTCATGCGGCTGAGCGGGCAGGCCTGGGCGGAAGCGGACATCGCGGCCGGCACCGATGCCGCGGAGGCCCGGGCGCGGGCGGCCAACACCTACGCCGCGTACACGGGGGTGGAGTGATCATGGATGCCGAGACGCTGAAGAAATACTGCCTGGACAAGCCGGGCGCGTGGCCGGACCAGCCGTGGGAGGGCGACGTCGTGGCCAAGGTCGGGCCGAAGATCTTCGCGTTTCTCGGCAGCACCGGCGAGACGGTCGGGGTCAAGTGCGGCAAGGGACGTGACCTGGCCGACGAGTGGCTCGCGCGGTATCCGGAGGATGCCACGGCCAGCGCCTACATCGGCCGGCACGGCTGGAACACGCTGCGGCTGCGGGGTGCGATCCCGGCCGAGGAGATCCTCGAAGCGGTGGACGCGTCCTACGACGCGGTGGTGGCGTCGCTGCCGAAGAAGGACCGGCCGACCGGGTGAGGTTTCAGCGCCCGGGCTCGTCGGCGGGCGGCGGCGGAGTGGGCTGGACGGCCCATGAGGTGCCGGAGGATGCCCCGTGCATCGATGGCGGCGCCCTGCCATCGTGACAACCGTGGACTCCTTGGGCCCGGGCGCCGACTACATGTACGCGATGACCGCGATCGGGCTGTTCCTGATGCCTTGGGTCATGGCCGGCCTGGGGGTGCTCAGCGGCGCCGGGCGCACCGCCCGGTCCCGGGCCGCCGGCCGGCTGACCGCGTTGCTGCTGCTGATCTGGTTCGTCGCGTCCTTCGTGATCGCCCAGTGGGACACCGACCAGGGCTACTTTCTGGCCGACGTGGTCGGTGGCGGTTTCTGCGTGCTGACCTGGCTGCTGGTTCCCTGGTTGGTCAGCTTCCTGGTCACCCGGTGGCGCCGGGCCCGGCGTCGCTCCGGCGGATCACCGGGGGCCGCGGCCTGATCCGCCACGGACCACACGGTCGCCACCGACGGCCGGCAAGGCTCGGGCCGGGCCGCTGGTGTGCGGCCCGGCCCCAACCCTGCACTGCTGTCACCTACCGCGCGACAGGGCGCTCAACCCCCCGGCGAGCAGGATCAGGAACAGGCCGGGGAACAACGACGGCCCGCCGAACAATGCCCAGATCGCCAGGGCGAGGCCGGTCAGGCCACAGATCACGGCGACCGTTCGGAGAGTGCTCGTCATCGGGCCCAGCACCAGAACGCACCGCCGTACCAGGGATAGGTGTAGTGGAACCCGACGCCCCGATCGTTCCAGTCGCAGAGCCAGATGCCACCGCCCATGGCGGCGAGCAGGGCCGCGATCGCCCCGCCGGTCACTCCGCCGATTCCCGTCCAGGACGTGAGCTCGGCGGCCGCCCAGGCCACCCCGGATCCGGCGGCGAAGCCGCGCATCAGCCGGTTGGTCGCCCATTCGGTGAGGTAGAGGCTGATTCCCCACCAGTGCCGGGAGAAGCCACCGTGCCGTTTGAGACCGGTGACGTCGAACGAGTTGATCGGATCACTGGGATAGTCGTACGCGTTCTGGTTGCCACCGGCGACCGGGTCGACGGTGAGGAACCGCCCGCTGGCCGGGTTGTAGAGCCGCGCGCCCATCAGGACCAGGGACGCCACCGCGTCGGTGGACCGCTGTGCGCCGCCCAGCCAGTTGTAGCGCCCGTTCAGCGTGCCGTCCCGGGCGGTGCCGTATTCGGTGGACTCGAAGTATGCCGTGGCGCTGGCCCCCGTGGTGTCGGTGGCGGTCGGCACCTGGTCGGGGACGGTGGCGACGACGTCACCGTGCAGGTTGGTCAGTTCGAGCGTGGCGACCGCGTCGGAGCCGTGCACCGCCGCGAGTCTGCCGTCCAGGCCGATGATGTTGCGGGCCCAGGCGGCGGTGGCGCCACCGTCTGCCGACACGGTGAGGTACGACGGTGAGTCGGAGTTGTTGGCGTAGTGGTTGACGGTGCGCCTGGTTTCCGCCCCGGAGGTGGTGTCGACCACCTGCCGGTACCGGCGGGCCGGGTCCAGGGTGAACGTCTTGCCCGCGGTCCCCTGGGTCATGCTGACCGGCATGTCGGTGTCCTGGTAGGCGACGGTCAGCGCGCTGCTGCCCGAGGCCAGCCCGGCGGCGGGGACGGTGAGGGTCCGGCCCAGCTGGTCGTAGGTGTATCCGGCGGTGGTGATCCGGTTGGCGGTGTCATAGGTGCTGGTGCTGGTGCCGGCGGCGGTCGTCGTCTGGCAGCCCCCGTCGGCGGTGGCCGCGTAGCTGGCCAGGCTCGTCCGGTCGGACTGTTTGTCGAACCCGTACCGGCGGGTGACGCAGGAGCCGTCGGTGGTGTCCTGTACCTCGGTGAGCCGCTTGGCGTTGTCGTAGGTGTAGTCCTGGGCCGACAGCGGTGACTGCGCGTGCACCGTCTGCCCGTCCGGGTTGGCGACCGTGGAGAACTCGATCGTGCCGGCGGTGCCACCGGAATAGGTGGGCAGCTGGTACGACAGGCTCGTCGGCTGACCGGTGTTGTCGAAGTGATAGGCGGCGGTCGTCCCGTTCGGGTAGGACTGCACGGTCATCTTCCCGGCCGCGTCATAGCCGGCGGTGAAGGTCGACGGGGCGTTGTCCATCCCGGCGTTCATCCCGACGAGCAGGCCGCGGTGCTCGGTGCCGGAGTCGTAGGTGTAGGTGGTGGTGCGCACGTCCACGAAGCGGGTGGTGTGCCCGTCGAGGTCGTACCCGTAGGTGCTCACCGCGCCGTCGGCGTCGGTGTAGCTGGCCTGCCGCCCGATGGCGTCGTACGTGCTGGTCAGCACCGCTGAACCCTGGGTCGTCGTGGCCGGCAGCCCGGTCGCGGGATCGTAGGTGCGCCCGGTGGCGGTGACCGCCGCGGAGCCCGGCAGTCCGGTGACGCTCAGGCTGGTCCCGGTGCTGCGGCCCACCCCGTCGTAGCCGGTGGTGGTGGTACGCACGACGGCACCGGAGGTCTCGGTGACGGTGAGCGGCTGCCCGTACAGGTTGTACGTGTAGGCCTTGGACGGCACCGCGTACCCGGTCGAGGGCGCGCCGCCGGGATCGGTCCGGCACACCATCCCGGCCCAGGACGGCTTCCCGCCACACGCCGGATAGGTCGTGTTCGAGCCTGTCGTGTAGTACGTGGTGACGGTGGTGTCGGCGTCGGTGGCGGAGCCGCCGGGAAGCCGGGACTCCACCACCCGGCCCGCGGCGTCGTACCGCGTCTGCCGGGTCAGGTCGGCCGCCGAGGCGCTGCTGCCCAGCCAGGTGGTCTCCGTGGTGGGGGTGTGCAGCACCCAGCCGGACGTGTTGCCGGTCGCCGATGAGCCGTCGATGGGGTTGTAGCCGGTCACCGTCGTCCTGGTGTCCGCCGCGGTGGTGACCGAGCCGTCCAGCGCCACCGGGCCGGTCACCGTCCTGGTCACCAGGTGGTACGCGTCGGTCGTGGGCGCTCCGGCGTCGTAGGTGTAGTCGGTCCGCAGGCGGATCGACGCCACCGTCCCGTCGGCGAGTCGGGCCGGATGCGCCGGCCCGAGCGTGCTGAGCAGGTCGACACCGTCCGCGTCGTAGACGCTGGTGCTGGCCAGCAGGTTGGCCCGGGCCGCCGAGGAGCTCTGCGACGCCACGTACGGGTCGGTGTCCGCGGTGGGGCTCAGGGCCTGGGCGCGGTTGCCGGCGGTCAGCGACCAGATCTCGTCACCGTCGGTGTCGTAGCGGGTGGCGTCGATCTGCCACGCCGACGCGCCGTATCCGGCGACGTCGACGACGCGGCCGTCGACGTCGGCGTACGTCACCGACCCGTACGGCCAGTCGGCCGCGGCCGGGGCGTAGGCGCCGGTGGCCTTGTCGGCGGCCGGCACGTGGGACGCGGGGAAGACCGCGGCTCCCGAGTACGCCAGGTCGGTGGTCTGTCCCCAGCCCGCGGCGGCCGTCCCGGAGACGTCGGGCGCGCCGCCCAGGCCGGAGACCGGCAGGTCGTAGGCGACCGCCCGGGTGGCCACGCCGTTCGCGGGGTCGTTGCGGGACACGCCGGCGAGCCGGCCCCGGTTGTCGTAGCTCAGCGTCCACGGGTTGAGGCCCGCGGGCGTGATGGTGGCGATCCGGCCGGCGGCGTCGTAGCCGTACCGGATCTTCAGCGGGGTCGTGTCCCGCGGGTCCCAGGCGGCACGCAGGTGCCCGGTCGAGTCGTAGAGGTAGGCCGCGACCGGTTTGGTGACCATGGTGGCGGCAGCCGGGTCGTAACCGGTCCAGGAGACGCCCGACAGCAGGCCGTTGTAGGTGCCCCAGCCGGCCTCGTCGGTGCTGGACGCGGTGGTACCGGTGGCGTACGTCAGCCGCAGCGCGCTGCAGCCCGCCGCGTTGAACGAACCGGTCGTGCAGGTGACGCCGGTCGGCGCCGGAGCCAGGATGGTGGTCACCCGGCCGTTGCCGTCGCGGGCGTACGCCGTCTCGCCCTCCTTGCCGGGCTCGTCGATCCAGGCCACCGTCCAGATGCCGGTCGAGGTTCTGGTCCAGGTGGTGACGGTGCCGCCGGCATCGGTCAACTGCCAGCCGGTGTACGCGGTGGTGTCGGCCGGATCCGCCGGGTTGGTGATCGACGTCGACCGGGTCAGGACGGTGCCGTCGTTCGCGCCGCCCACCCCCCGGTAGGCGCCGGACGACTGCTTGACGTAGACCGCTTCGGTACCGTCGGCGTGCTGGAGGGTCACCGAGCCCGACACCGAGTTGTCGAGCAGCACGGCGTCGCCGGCGCCGGCGTCCGCGCCGGGCAGCGAGGCCCGCCAGCCGGGGCCGAAGACCCCGGACGGGCCGTTGGAGGCGGCGGCGGGGACCAGGCTCGTCGCGGTACGGCCGATGCTGAGCCCACCGACCGACGAGTCGCCCGCCGACACCTGGAAGTCGCCGGTGGTCAGCGACACCGTGCCGGGGCCCAGGTCGCTGGTGGCGGCGTTCTGCCCGAAGGTGGTCACCGCGAGGGTGAAGACCCGCTCCGCCGAGTAGCCGGTGCTCCCGGACGCGGTGGTGAACCTGGCCCGCACCCGCAGTGCCCCGTCCGGCTCACCGGCGGCGGCCAGGGTCGCGGCCACGTTCCAGTTGTATCCGGTGAAGGAGACCAGTGGGCCGGCGGCGGTGCCGGTCAGCGGCCACGCCGTGATCGGCGTCGACGACCCGGCCGGGGTGACGTCGGCGGTCGGCAGGTCGGTCCAGGTGGTCCCGGTGGTGCCGGCGGCCCACTGGTAGGTGACCCCGGTGTAGGCCGAGCCGGTGGAGGCGGACAGGGCCACGCCCTTGGCCGTGGAGGCACCCGGCTCGGGGCTCAACACCCCGCCCGCACCGACCCCGAAGATGTAGGCGGTGGTGCCGGTGGACAGGTGCAGGGCGGTGTCCCGGGACCGTGCGTAGAGCGTGTGCCAGCCCGGGGTGGTGGCGATCGTGGACACCGTCACGGCGGCGCCGGTGTTGCTGCTGTCGGCGGCCAGGTTCGGGGCCGACGGGTCGTCCAGACCCCAGTAGTAGCCGGCCCCGTCGGCCGCGGTCGTGTCGATCGCGCAGGACGTCGTGGCGCCGACCTGCGCGGTCCAGGTGCCGGCCGGGTACGCACCGCAGGCAATCGACGGCTCGGCCGGCGTGTCGGTGTTGAGCAGGAACTTCGTGGCGGTGGTGGCCGACAGCGAAGCCGGCGTCCAGGCCGAGTAGTCGTAACCGCCCGCGCCGTTGGTGACCCGTGCCCGGGTCTGGTACATCACGTGCGTGTTGTTGGTCAGCACGCCGGCCGGTACGGCCACCGTGGCGGTCGAGCCGGGGGTCACCGCGGTCGAGGTCAAGGTGGTGATCTCGCCGGTGCCTTCGCCGGTGTTGTTGACGTCGTGCGACAGCTTCACCTGCAGGGTGACCTTGCCACCGTCGGCGTTGGCGAGCTTGGCGGAGAACTTCGGGGTCAGTGAGGTCGAGAAGATCCGCGCGCCGCCGGTGTTGCTGTCGCTGGTGGTGCCGGCGACCCGCGGGGAGAAGGTGACGCTGCCCGGCGTTCCCGGGTAGGTGTTGTAGACCACCGACATGGTGGGATAGTGCGCCGAACTGGTGCAGCTCGTCGCGCCGGTCGCGTCCACGTTCATCGCGCAGAAGTACTTGGTGTAGGTCGTGTCGGTCTCACTGCCCGCCTTGAGCAGCATGCCGTAGTCGGCCAGCTTGCCCGACACCCAGGCCTGGACCATGTTCGTCACCGGCACGGTGCCGGTTCCGTTGGCGCAGCCGAGATCCTCGTTGCCGAAGGCGAACGACGACGACGCGCTGTACGCCGACGAGGTCGAGTACGACGGCTGGTTCGCCCAGGTCGCGCTGGTCATCGTGTAGTTCTCGGTGATCGGGTAGGCCGCCATCGACCGCGCCGAGCAGGTGCCCGAGTAGTTCGTCCAGAGCTTGAGCGCCGCGGAGGTGACGTGGGCGCCGGCCGGGATGCTGCCGGTGGTGTTGAACCGCACCAGCGACCGCCGGATGTTGCCGTTGGTGGAGTTGCCGATGCGCAGGTCACTGTCGGACACGTGCGAGTCGGAGTCCGCCTCGGTCACGTAGGTGTCACCGTACCGGGACACCGACGACACGGCGGGGTCGATCCACACCGGGTACACGGTGGCCGGATCGTCGAGGAACGACTTGCCCGCGCTGAGGTCGACGTACTGGGTGCCGTCGGTGTCGGTCGCCAGCGTCACGGGGACCCGCTGGATCTGCGTGTGCTCCTCGTTGATCACCTGGGACGAGTACATGCGCGGCGTCGGCATGGTGTAGAGCACGGTGGAGGTCGCTCTGCCGGATTCGGTCGCGACGAACCGGTAGCCGCCGGTGCCGTCGGCGACCATGGTCATTCCGGTGGCGTCGAACCCGAGCCGCAGTTTGGGCACGCCGGCCGGCCGGGCCAGCAGCTTCAACGACTGTTCGAAGCCGTCCGAGGTCGCCGTCAGCACCAGCTGCTCGTTGTCGGTGAGCTGGTAGACGGCACTGTTGCCGCTGATCGCCGGCGCGGGCAGCGACTTCGCCCAGCGCAGGTCGACGGCCCGGCGGCCGTTGTCGAGGGTCACCGCGGGGCCGTCGCCACCGGCGGAGAACACCACGTTCGCGGGCGACACCCGGGGCGCGTACCCGCCGCCGACCTTGACGAGGTGGTAGTCCACCCCGGCCCAGGAGCCGTCCCGCTGCCTGACCCGCACGGGCGCCGGCGTGACCTCGGAGCGCAGCGATCCGTCGGGACGCACGTACGTCAGGGTGGTCGCCGACGTCTCCCCGGTCACCAGGATGTCGCGGCCGGTGGCCTGCGCCGCCAGGAAGGCCGACACCTTGTCGGGGCGCTCGGCCTTGTCCGGACGTGCGGGGGATGCCGGGGCCGCGACGGCCGGCGAGGCCGACCAGGGGGCCGCGAGGCCGGCCGCCGTCACCAGCAGGACGGTTCCGTACGCCAGCATCCGGCGACTCGGCCACGTCCGCCGCCGGTAGGTGTTCCCTCGGTGGGAACTGGACACATTTACCTCACAGGAGTGAGGTCGGACGGTGCCGCGAAGTTGACCGTCCTAACCAGAGGGACCTTCGCAGTTGGACGATCATGACTTTGCTGACGGATATCATCGAACTTCCATGACATCCGGCACTTCCGGAACGTCACCGGCGGGACCATCCTGATTCTCCCTGCGTTCACCTAGGGCGCGGGGCGGGCCGCCGACAGCACGAAGTCGACCAGGGCGGCGGCGTACTCGTCGGCACCGGCCGCGACCTGGTCGCGCAGCTGCGGCGGGGTCGCCAGCACGTGGTTCATCACTCCCCCGCAGACGCAGTCGAGCAGCAGGGTCACGCTGGTGTCCGATCGCAACTCACCCCGGGCGATGGCCCGTCGCACGATCGCCCGCGCCGCCAGCACCTGGGACTCCTGCAGCCGGTGCAGGTGGTCGCGCACCTCGGGCACCCGCTGCGCGTCGACCCGCAGTTGCAGGGCGGCCCGTCCGGACTCGCCCAGGTAGGACCGCTGGATCTGCCGCGCGAGGCTGATCAGATCGTCCCGTACCGTACCCGTGTCGATGTCCTCGATGCCGTTGAGCCGCGCGGTCAGCGCGGCCGCCAGCAACGCCTCCTTGTTGGGCCAGCGCAGGTAGACGGAGGCTTTGCCCACCCCGGCCCGCCGGGCGACGGTGTCGATGGTGAACCGGTGCCACCCGTTCTCGCCGAAGACCTCGGCGGCGGCCCGGGTGATCCGCTCGTCGACGGCCGGGTCGCGGGGACGGCCGGTGGCCGCCTGTGGGGTTGCTGACATCGCGCGGCCTCCCGTTGCTCGGCGGATCCGGATCACTATAGGGTCGCGTTCCTAGACTGAATTAGTCTAGGAATGGGGGACCACATGATCACCGTGACCGGCGAGGCGCAGCTCGAAGCATGGCGATCGCGCGCGCTCCCCCCGGTGGAGCGCCTGGCCGGCGGCATCTGGTCGGTCCCGGTGCCGATCCCGCAGAGCCCGCTGCGCTACACGCTGTCCTACCTGATCCCCGGCGACGACGGCCTGGTCGTCGTCGACCCCGGCTGGGACAGCGCCGAGGGCTGGGCCGCCCTGCACGCCGGCCTGTCCGCGGCCGGCGCGACCACCGGCGACGTGCGGGGCGTGGTCGTCACCCACGTGCACTCCGACCATCACGGCCTGTCGAAAAGGCTGCAGGACCTGGGCGCCTGGGTGGCCATGCACCCCGCCGAGCGGGACGCGCTGCACCCCGGCGGCTCCCCCGCCGACTGGCTGCGCGCGCACCACGTGCCGGAGGACGAGATCGCGGCGCTGGCCGGGACGATCGGGCAGCACCGACTGAGCGAGCCGGCCCAGCCCGACGTGCTGCTGCAGGACGGCGACCCGATCCCGCTGGCCGGGCGCACGGTCACCACGGTGTGGACGCCGGGCCACACGCCCGGGCACATCTGCCTGCTGGAGCCGGCCGCCGGGGTGCTGCTCACCGGCGATCACCTGCTGCCCCGGATCAGTCCGAACATCGGCTTGCAGCGGCCCGGCTCGTCACCGCTGGAGTCGTTCCTGGAGTCGCTGGACCGGGTCGCCAAGCACGACGAACTGGAGGCCTTCCCGGCGCACGAGTACCGGTTCCGCGGCATCGCGGCCCGCTCCCGGCAGTTGCGGGAGCACCACGAGGCGCGCTGCGACGAGATCGTGGCCACCGTGGCGGCGCTCGGCGCGCCGACGATCTGGACGCTGGCCGCGAGCCTGACCTGGTCGCGGCCGTGGGCGGAGATCGGGCCGATGCGGGTCGGCGCGGTCGCCGAAACGATGGCACACGTGCGCTATCTCGCCGACCGTGGCGCCCTGCACTGGTCCGGGGAGACGGTCAGCCCAGCTTCTTCGACTTCCTGATCGCGGCGGTGATCGCCTCGACCAGCGGGGCCGCGTGGTTCCAGGAGTAGATCGGCACGGCCTGCCACGGGAAGACCTGGTTCGCCTTGACCGCGGGCAGTGCGTTCCAGGCCGGTTTGGCGGCCAGGTCCTTGGGCTGCAGGGTGCCGGTGCGGGCGTCCAGGAAGATGATGTCGGCCTGGTACTTGTCGGCGTTCTCCCAGCTCAGTGACTCGTAGTAGTCCTTGCCCTCGACCTCGGGCACGATCAGGTCGACGCCGAGCGACTTGAAGTACATCAGATCGGAGCTGACGTCCGCGCTGGACACGTAGAAGATGTCCGCGCTGCCCGAGCCGAACAGCACCTTGATCCCGCCGGACGCCTTGGCCGCGTCGCCCAGGTCCTGGGCGGCCTTCTCGAAACGGGCCTTGGCCTCGGTCACCTTGGGCGCGGTCAGGTCGGCACCCAGCGACCTGGCCAGATCGGCGTACCGCTCGATCGGTTTGTTCAGCGGCACCCGGCCGACGTTGATCAGAGCGGACGGCGCGACCGCGAGGATCTTGTCCTTGGACTCGTCCGGCACGTACCAGTACGCACCCGGGTCGAACTCGTGGGTGACCAGCAGGTCCGGGGTGAGCGCGGCGTACTTCTCGACCGAGAACTCGCCCCACGCGTCGCCGATGACCTGGACCTTGGTGACGTCGAGGTCTCCGGCCTGGGTCCGGGCCTCGCCGAAGACGCCGACGATCCGGTCCTGCAGGCCCAGGTCGGCCAGGGCCGCCGCGACGCCGGTGAAGGCGACGATCCTCGACGGCGTCTTCGCCGCCTGGAGCGCCTTGGGCTGGTCGTCGGTGAAGGTCCACGGCCCCGCGGCGGCCTGGCCGGCCGGGCCGGCGGTGGCGTCCTCCTTCGTGCCACAGGCGGTCAGCACCGCCCCGAGAGCGGCGACACCACCGGCCGCGAGCAGGCCACGACGGGACAGGGGCAGGGACGAAACAGGCATGGTCACATCTTTCGGCAGGGCAGCGGCCCGGCCACTCGGCCGGAGCATGGTTAGGCTAACCTAATCAGCCGAAGGCGCGTCAACCGGATCCGACGGGAGTCTCTGCTGTCCACCATCGACATCGCCGCCGACCGGCGCACCGGCGTCCGCTGGGTCGGGCTGCTCGCCGCGGTCGCGGTGCTCGCCGTCGTGCTGGTGCTCGGCATCGGCTTCGGAGCCCGCTTCCTGACCCCCGGCGAGGTCTGGGCCGGATTGATCGACCCCGCATCGCCGTACTACCGGATCGTTCATCAGATGCGATTGCCGCGTACGCTGTCGGGCCTGATCGTGGGTCTCGCCCTGGGCCTGGCCGGGGCGATCATGCAGGCGCTGACCCGCAATCCCCTCGCCGACCCGGGACTGCTCGGGATCAATGCCGGCGCCTCGGCCGCGGTCGCCACCGCCGCCGCGTTCCTCGGCGTCGCCTCGTTCTCCGGGTACGTCTGGTTCGCCCTGGCCGGCGCGGCCGTGGTGACCGCGCTGGTCTACGCGGTGGGCGGCGGCCGCTCGGCCACCCCGGCCCGGCTCGCGCTGGCCGGGGCGGCCCTCAACGCGGCGCTCTACTCGTATGTCAGCGCGGTGCTGCTGTCGGACACCGCGTCGATCCAGAAGGTACGGTTCTGGACCGTCGGCTCACTGGCCAGCGCCGACTTCGACACGCTGCGCCGGCTCATTGCGTTCATCGCGGCCGGCGTGGTGCTCGCGCTGGCCGCCGCCCGCCCGCTGAACGCGCTGGCCCTCGGCGACGACGCGGCCCGCGCCCTGGGCGCCCGCCCCGGCGTGATCCGCGCCATGGTGATCGCCGCGGTCACCCTCCTGTGTGGCGCGGCCACCGCGGCGTGCGGCCCGATCGTCTTCGTCGGCCTGCTCGTCCCGCACCTGGTCCGCCCGCTCACCGGGCCGGATCTGCGCTGGATGCTCCCCTACGCGGCGGTGCTCGCCCCGGTCCTGCTGGTCGGCGCGGACGTGCTCGGCCGGGTCGTCGGCAGCCCCGGCGAATTGCAGGTCGGCGTGGTCACCGCGGTCCTCGGCGGCCCCCTGTTCCTCTACCTGGTGCGGGTCGCCCGATGAGAACCCGCCTGGTCCCGCTCGTCGCCATCGTGCTCATGACCGCGGTCGCCGTGCTCACGCTCGGCACCGGCGACTACCCGATCGCCCCGGCCGACGTCGTCAAGACCCTGGCCGGCCAGGGCAGCGCCGCCCAGGCGTTCATCATCGGGGAGCTACGACTCCCCCGGGTGATCACCGCGATCCTGGTCGGCATGTCCCTCGCGGCCGGCGGCGCGATCTTCCAGTCGATCACCCGCAACCCACTGGGCAGCCCGGACATCCTCGGCATCACCAGCGGCGCGGGCGCCGCGGCGCTGACCGTGGTGATCCTCGGCGGCGGCAGCACCGCGCTCGCGCTCGCCGCGGTCGCCGGCGGGGTCGCCACCGCCCTGCTGATCCAGCTGATCGGCGGCCGGCGCGGCCTGCGGGGCTACCGGCTGATCCTGATCGGCATCGGGATGACCGCGATCCTCAACGGCGTCATCGGCTGGCTGCTCACCAGGGGCCAGCAGATGGAGAACGCCCGCGCCATGCTCTGGCTCACCGGCAGCTTCGACGGCCGCGGCTGGACGCAGGCGCTGCCGCTGCTCGGCGTACTGCTGGTCGCCGTCCCGATCCTGGCTCTGGCCGGTGGCCCCGGTCTGCGGATGCTGGAGATGGGCGACGACCTGGCGGCCGGTCTCGGCGTGCCGGTCAGACGATTGCGCAACGGCGCCCTGCTGACCGCCTCGATCATCGTGGCGTGCGCCACCGCGGCGGCCGGCCCGGTCAACTTCGTCGCGCTGATCGCGCCGAACATCGCCCGCCGGCTGACCCGCGCGCCCGGCCCCGGCCTGCTGCCGTCGATGGCGGTCGGCGCGCTGCTCACCGTCGGCGCGGACTGGCTGGCCATGCACTCCGGCCATGCGCTGCCGGTCGGCGTGGTCACCGGCGCGCTGGGCGGCGGATACCTGATCTGGCTGCTGATCGCCGCCCGCCGGGCGGGCCGGATCTGATGAGAGAATCCCTGGGGGTACGAGGATGAGCCGGCTCCGTGGCACCGGGATGACCCTGGCATACGACAAGCGGGTCATCGCCGAACAGTTGAGCGTGGCGATCCCGGACGGCTCGTTCACCGTCGTCATCGGGCCCAACGCGTGTGGCAAGTCCACCCTGCTGCGGGCGCTGTCCCGGCTGCTCAAGCCCACCACCGGCACGGTGCTGCTGGACGGGGCCGACGTGCAGTCCCTGCCGACACGTACCGTCGCAAGGGTCCTGGGGTTGTTGCCGCAGTCCGCCACGGCGCCGGACGGCATCAGCGTCGCCGAACTCGTCTCCCGCGGCCGGTATCCGCACCAGGGCCTGCTGCGCCGCTGGTCCGCCGAGGACGACCGGATCGTCGCCGAGTCGATGGCCGCCACCGGCGTCGCCGACCTGGCCACCCGCAGCGTCGACGAACTCTCCGGCGGTCAGCGCCAGCGGGTCTGGATCGCGATGGCCCTGGCCCAACAGACCCCGCTGCTGCTGCTCGACGAGCCCACCACCTTCCTCGACGTCGCCCACCAGCTGGAGATCCTCGACCTCTGCGCCGACCTGCACGAACGCCAGGGCCGCACACTGGTCGCGGTGCTGCACGACCTGAACCACGCGGCCCGCTACGCCACCCACCTGATCGCCATGCGCGCCGGCCGGGTGGTCAAGGCCGGGCCGCCCGCGCAGGTGCTGACCGCGAGCCTGGTCGAGGAGGTCTTCGACCTGCCCTGCCGGGTCATCGACGACCCGGAGACCGGCACCCCGCTGGTCGTCCCGGCCGCCCGCCGCCGAACGGCGGTCCGGCCCCGGCCACCAGGCGTCCGCGGCAATGATGATCTTCGCTGTTAGGCTCATCGGCCGTGTCAGACGACGCCGGCGTGACCGCAGAAGCCACTGAACCGACCGTGGAGCCGGCGACGCCGGGAACCCCGGAGACGCCGGAAGCCCCGGATCGAACGTGGATCCGGCAAAGCCTGGTCGCGGGCGCCATCGTGGTGTCGATCCTGCTGGGGGCGGCCGTGGCGACCGGCGTGTGGCTGGTCCGCGGGCTGCCGGGACAGCCGGTGCAGCACTTCAGTGTCAGCGTGTACCTGAAGGATGACGTCACCGCTGAGCAGAAGGCGGCGATCGAAGCGGCACTTCCCGCCTTCCAGCCGGTCGGGCCGATCACCTTCATCGACCGAGACAAGGCGTGGCGACACGCCAAGGAGTTGTTCAAGGACGACCCGGACTTCCTGGACAGCGTGAACCCGGATGTCATGCCGCAGTCGTTCAGCCTGGAGACCAAGGGTCGGCTGTTCGACTGCACGGGTTACGCCACGGTCCGTCACCTGCCGGGCGTCCAGAAGGTGCAGGTGGTGCAGGCACCGGTGAACCATTACATCGCCAGCATCACCTGTGATGCCGAGTACCGGTAGCACCGGCCCGCCGGCCGGGCGTCAGGCGAAGATTGCGTCCACGACGTGTTCGGCGATCGCCATGCAGGACGTCGCCGCGGGTGAGGGCGCGTTGCGGACGGCGGTGACCGCGCCCATCCGGTGGATCCGGAAGTCGTCGACCAGGCTGCCGTCCCGGTCCAGGGCCTGGGCGCGCACGCCGGCGCCGGCGCGGACCACGTCGGCCGGGCCGATCTCCGGGACGTAGCGCATGGCCTCGGCCATGTAGCGGGTCTTCGACACGGAGCCGCGGACCTCCTTGATCCCGGTCCGCCAGTGCTGCCGGGCCATCCGCCAGGCGCCCGGCCAGGCGGCGAGCGCGGCCAGGTCGGGAACCGAGACCGCGGACCGCCGGTAGCCCTCCCGGGCGGTGGCGAGCACCGCGTTCGGGCCGACCTCGACGACGCCGGTGACGCGGCGGGTGAAGTGCACGCCGAGGAACGGGTAGCGCGGGTCGGGGACCGGGTAGATCATGCCGCGGACCATGTCCGCCTTGGCCGAGGTGACCCGCATGTACTCGCCGCGGAACGGGATGATGATCGGCTCCGCGCGGTCGCCGGCGAGGCGGGCGACCCGGTCGCTCTGGATGCCGGCGCAGATGATCAGCCGGTCGGCCGTCAGGCGGCGGTCGCCGGAGCGGACCTCGATCCTCTCCGTTCTGTCCAGGCCGGTGACCGGCCAGTTCAGCCGGACCTCGCCGCCGGCCGCGACGATGTCGGCGGCCAGCGCCCGGGCCACCGCGGGGAAGTCGGTGATCGCGGTTTCCGGGGAGTGCAGGGCGGCCAGCCCGGCGGCGTGCGGCTCGATCTCGCGGATCCCGGCCGGATCGACCCGGCGCAGGCCGGGCACGTCGTTCTCCCGGGCCCGCTTCTCCAGGTCGTCCAGCCGGCCCAGCTCGTCGGCGCGGACCGCGACGACCAGCTTGCCGCATTCGTCGTAGGGGATCTGCCGCTCCTGGCAGTACTCCTTGAGCAGCGACCGGCCGCGGGTGCACAGCTGCGCCTTGAGACTGCCCGGGGTGTAGTAGATGCCGGCGTGCACCACGCCGGAGTTGTGGCCGGTCTGGTGCTGGGCGACCGCGCTCTCCTTCTCCAGCACCACGACCCTGGTGCCGGGCCGCCGTCGGGTGATCTCCCGTCCGATCGCCAGGCCGACGATGCCCGCGCCCACGATCCCGATGATCTCGTCAGCCACTGTCTGCCTCTTCCCCTGCGTCACGGCCGGCCGAAGTGGACCCTAATCCCTCGGGGCGCACGGCGGTGGCCCAGCACCGCCCGGGCCCGCGGCACGCTGCGCGAGGCCGTCCTGCGCGGCGCACATCTGCCCGGCGAGCGCCTGGTCGAGGCGCCGTCGTGCGAGCGGATCATCGCGGCCCGCCTAGGCCGCCGCGGGCAGCCTGATCGTCACCACGGTCCCGCCGCCGTCGGCGGGGGCGGCGATCACCGTGCCGCCGTGCTGGGACGCGGTCTGCGCCACGATGGCCAGCCCCAGACCGGAACCCGGCATCGACCGCGCCGCCGTCGCCCGGTAGAACCGGTCGAACACGTGCGGCAGGTCCTCCTCGGCGATCCCCGGGCCGCTGTCGGTCACGGTCAGTTCGGTCCACCCCGGCTCGGCCCCGGCCAGCCGGACCCGGACCACGGCGCCGGCCGGGCTCCACTTCGCCGCGTTGTCCAGCACGTTCACCACCATCCGCTCCAGTTCGCCGGGCCGGCCGTCGACGGTCGACGGCGCGAGGTCGGTGTCGTAGGTCAGCCCGGGCGCGCGGATCCGGACCCGGGCGACCGCGGCGGCGACCACCTCGGACAGGTCGACCGGCTCGACCGTCTCCCGGGTCGCCTCCTCCCGGGCCAGCTCGACCAGCTCGGTGGTCAGCGTGGCCAGCTCCTGCACCTGGGCGTCCAGGTCGGCGAGCAGCTTGGCGCGTTCCTCCGGGGGCAGCCGGTGCGCCAGCTCGGGGCGGCGTTCCAGTTCGAGCAGCAGCTCCACGTTGGTCCGGATGCTGGTCAGCGGGGTGCGCAGCTCGTGGCCGGCATCCTCGACCAGGGCCCGCTGGGCGCCGCGGGAGGCGTCGATGGCGGCCAGCATCGCGTTGACCGAGCGGCCCAGCCGGGCGATCTCGTCGGTGCCGTCCACCTCGATCGACCGGCTCAGGTCCTGGGTGGCGGCGACGTGCTCGACCGCCTCGGTGAGCCGGTCCACCGGGGCGAGGCCGGCCCGGGCCACCGTGCGGCCGAGCAACGCGGCACCGCCGACCCCGGCCAGACAGCCCAGGGCGAGCAGGGCGGCGAACGCGGTCAGCACGTTCTCCCCCGGGTCCTGGTCCATGCCGACCTGGACCGCTCCCCCGCCGGCCAGCGGCACGGTGAGCATCACGTACGAGTCCGGGCCGAGGGTGATCTGCTCCTTGGCGGGCCGGGTGCGGGCGCCGCCGGCCACCTGCCTGGCGGCGGCGGTGACCGGCAGGGTGGTGCGGCTGCCGCCGGAAGCGGTGCCGGCCGCGGTGAGGATCTGCCAGCACGTGCCGATCTCGCGGCCGTGGTGACCGCCGCGGCCCGGGCCGTGCGGCGGCGGCAGAGTGGGCAGGTCGCGGGTCCGGGACGATTCGGTGGCCAGCCACTGCCCGGGGTTGGCGGCGATCTGCTGGGCGGCGTCGGCCAGCTGCCCGTCCGCCTGATGCCGCTGGATCTCGCGGACCGCCACCCAGGCGCCGGCGGCGACGAACAGCACGGCCGCCCCCACCGCCGCCGCGACCAGCAGCGCCAGCCGGGTGTGCAGCGTCCGCGCCCGCCACCAGCGTCCGGACCGTCTCACAGCGGCTCCTCCCGCAGCACGAAGCCGACGCCGCGCACCGTGTGCAGCAGCCGGGGCTCGCCCTCCGCCTCCAGTTTGCGGCGCAGATATCCGAGGTAGACGTGCAGGCTGTTGGACTGCTCGCCGAAGTCGTAGCCCCAGACCTGCTCGAACAGCGCGGCCCGGGTCAGCACCTGCCGCGGATGCCGCAGGAAGGCCTCCAGGATGTCGAACTCGGTGCGGGTCAACCGCAGCTGGCGACCGGCCCGCTGCACCTCCCGCGTGCCGGGATCGAGGCGTACATCGGAAAAGACCAGGAGCTCACCCGCCTCCGTCGCACCGGCGGCGCCGGCCGGCGCGGTCAGCGCCGAGCGGCGCAGCAGGGCCCGGACCCGGGCCAGTAGTTCCTGCAGGGCGAACGGCTTGATCAGGTAGTCGTCGGCACCGGCGTCGAGCCCGGCGACCCGGTCGCCGACGCTGTCCCGGGCGGTGAGCATCAGCACCGGCAGCAGCAGCCCGTCGGCGCGCATCCGCCGGCACGCCTCGAGGCCGTCCATCCGGGGCATGCTGACGTCGAGGATCACCGCGTCCGGCTCGGCGGCGCGGACCGCGTCGAGGGCCTGCAGCCCGTCGCCGGCGATCTCCACCTGATATCCCTCGAACCGCAGCGTGCGGGCGAGCGAGTCGCGCACCGCCGCGTCGTCCTCCACCACCAGGATCCGCATGCTCTCCACCCTGCCAGCCTCCGGTTCGCCGGTCAGAGGTGGGCGGCGTCGAGCGCGGCCTGCAGCGACTCGATGTAGCCGCCGCTGGTCACGGTCGCGCCGGAGACCGCGTCGATGGCAGCGCTCTGCGCGGTCAGCGTCTCCTGGACCAGTTTGGGCAGCGCGTACGCGTTGATCTCCTGGTCCTTGCCGTTCCCGGTCGGGTAGACCGGCACGGTGACCCCGGTGATCCTGCCGTTGTCGACGGTGATCCGGACCTGGACGTCGCCCCACCGGGTCGACGCGGTGGACCCGTCGTAGGCGGTGCCGGTGCCGGTGCCACCGGCGGTGGCGACCGTCGCGGCGGTGGCGACGGCGCCGCCACCGAGGCTGGTCCGGTAGCTGAAGAGCAGCACGAGTCCGACCACCGTGGAGAGCATCCACAGGGAAATGCGACGCATGGGGGCTTCCTTACCAGGAGAAGAGTTCGGTGTGCAGGCGGTCGGCGGCGACCCCGGAGGCCCGGGCCGCGGCGTGCACCTGTGCGGTCCAGGCCTCGGGGCCGCAGACGTATACCTGCGAGCCGGCGATCTGCGGCGCGATCTGCCGCAACGCCTGGACGTCGCCGTGCGCGGCGACGTCGGCGGGCAGCCAGGACGGGTGGCCGGCGCGCGGCCCGAGCAGGGTGACCACCCGGACCCCGCGGTGCGCGGCGAACCATTCCAGCTCACCCCGGAAGGCGAGTTCCGCCTCGGAGCGGGCCCGGTAGATCAGGGTGGCCTCGCCCGGCCGGTACGGCAGCTCGCCGAGCAGCGAGAGCAGCGGGGTGACGCCGATGCCGCAGGCCACCAGCACCACCGGGCCACCGGTGTAGGTCTCCCCGGTCAGCTTCCCGTACGGGCCCTCGACCAGCACCTTCGTGCCCGGCCGCAGGTTCGCCACCCGGGAGCTGCTGTCGCCCAGGTTCTTCACGGTGATCCGCAGCTGGTCGCCGCCCGGCGTCGCGGACAGCGAGTACGGGTTGGCGCGGGTCCAGCCCGGACCGTCCAGGAAGCGCCAGGTGAAGAACTGCCCGGCCCGGGCCGGCAGCCCGGACAGGTCCCGGCCGGACAGGTAGACGGAGGTCAGGCCCGGCCCCTCGGGGACCACCCGGGTGACGACCAGCCGGTGCCGGTGGTTGCGCCAGGCGGGCAGCCCGATCCGGTAGGCCAGGACGGCACCGGCCGAGACGCCGTACAGCGTCCACCAGTACAGCCGGGCGGCGGCCGAGGCGGTGAAGTCGGCGCCGGTCCACAGCTGGTGCGGCAGCGCCAGCCCGACCCCGAGGTAGGCGTAGAGGTGCAGCAGGTGCCACGACTCGTAGCGCAACCGGCGCCGGGCCGCCCGGACCGAGGTGACCACCACCAGGATCAGCAGCAGCGTGCCGGCGGTGGCCAGCAGCATCCCCGGGTAGGTCCAGATCATGTCCCACAGCTCGGCGAAGGCGGTGGCGTGCGCGGACGCCGCGTAGCCCAGCGTGATCGTGACGATGTGCACGATCATCAGCCAGAACGAGGTGAACCCGGTCCACCGGTGCCAGCGGGCCAGCCGGTCCTGCCCGAACGCGCGCTCGACCACCGGAATCCGGGCCATCAGCAGCACCTGGAGCAGCAGCAGGTCGGAGGCGATCAGGCCGGTCAGCCGGCCGGCCGCCGACATCGCCTCGGCGCCGCCCCCGGCGATCTGCTGCAGCCCGCGGTTGCCCACCCAGAGCGCCACCACGATCAGCAGGCTGATCGCGGCGGCCACGCCACCGAGGTCGGCGTACCAGCGCGGGGTGTTGCCGAGGGGCGCTTTCGGGGGGCGCAGAGCTGTCGCGGTCATGTCCTCAAGATTCGGCGCCGCGCCTAAGACGTGAAGGGCGGAAACCTAAGCGTTCGCTAAGAGCAGGCCGGCGTCCCGTGCGACCATCCGCAGGTTGGGATGAATCGGGTTATAGGAGAATAAATGCGGCTCTGGGCGAAGTGCGGCATCGCCGTCGGGTGCCTTCTGGCCACCTCCGCCGGATTCGCCGGGCCGGTGAACACGCTCGGCGGACTCTCGGCCACGGCACTGGGCGGGCTGCCGGCCGCCGCGGCGCAGTTGCGGGCGGGGGTGATCGGGGCGCTCACCGAACCGATCCGGGGACCGCTCAACATCCTGCTGATCGGCATCGACCCGCGCGACGACCACACCGCGCCGCTCTCCGACTCGATGGTGGTCGCGCACATCCCGGCGGACCGCAGCGGCGCCTACCTGTTCTCCCTGCCGCGGGATCTGGTGGTGCCGATCCCGGCGTTCGCCAAGTCGGGCAGCCCGGCGCAACGGGCCAAGCTGAATGCGGCGATGGCGCTGGGCAGCCGGATCGGGGAGCACCGGTACAGTCCGGCGCAGGGCTTCGAGCTGCTCACCGAGACGATCCGGAACGTCACCGGGATCCGGTTCGACGCCGGGGCGATCCTGAATTTCGGCGGGTTCACCACGCTGGTCGCCGCGATGGGCGGAGTCAGCGTGCCGGTGGACGAGACGGTCGTCTCCGAGCACCGCAAACCGGACGGCACCTCGCGGGACCGGCTCCCGCAGTGCCCGGGCCACGACGACTGCCACCGGCCGTACATCGGCGTGCAGAAGGTTTATCCGAAGAGCGACAAGCCGGTGCACTTCCAGGGCTGGGAGGCACTCGACTACTGCCGGCAACGGTACGGACTGCCGCACTCCGACTATGACCGGCAGCGTCACCAGCGGCAGTTCGTGCAGGCGCTGGCCAAGAAGATGAAGCGGCGGATCCTCACCGATCCGGCCGCCCTGCCGCGGCTGACCGCGACGGTCGGGAGCTCGCTCACCTTCATCGGCAACGGGCACCCGATCGCCGACTGGGCGGCGGCCCTGGGGTCGCTGCGGACCAGGGACATGACCGGGATCGGCCTGCCCGGCTATCCGCTCTTCGAGAACGGCGCCTACCAGGGTGAGCAACTGCCGCCGACGGTCACGCCGTTCTTCGCGGCCGTCCAGCGGGACCGGATCGCTGCGTTCCTGCGCACCCATCCCGGGCTGGTCTCGCTGGACGCCAGACTCTGACACCGCCGCTCAGGCGCGCTCCGCCGCGATCGTCGTGTCGGCGCCGTGTCCGGTGTGCACCACCGTCGCGCCCGGCAGGGTGAACAGCCGGGCCTCGATCGACGCCACGATCAGGTCGGCGTCGGAGTAGGACCGGCCGGTGGCACCCGGGCCGCCCTGGAACAGGGTGTCGCCGGTGAAGACGCAACCCAGGTCGGGGGCGTGCAGGCAGACCGCGCCCGGGGCGTGACCCGGGGTGTGCAGGACGGTCAGCGTGGTGCCGGCCACCTGGACCCGGTCACCGTCGGCCAGGTCCGCGTCCCAGGTCACCGCGTCGCCGTGGGTCAGCTTCCAGAGCGGGGCCTCGGCGGGGTGCAGCAGGATCGGCGCGCCGGTCCGCTCGCGCAGCGCCGGGGCGACCCGCACGTGGTCGTCGTGGGCATGGGTGCAGACGATCGCGGTGACCCGGCGCTCGCCCACGATCGCCATGATCGCGTCGACGTCGTGCGGCGCGTCGATCACCACGCACTCGGTGTCGTCGCCCACCACCCAGACGTTGTTGTCGACGTCGAACGTCTGCCCGTCCAGGCTGAACGTCCCGCTGACCACGCCATGATCCACCCGCGCCGGCTGCATTCCCCGATTGTGCCCTGCCACCCGCGTACCGCCGCCATCGCCGCCGCAACCGGCAGCGGACCGCGGGTGACGCGGCCGGCGGTGATCGCCGGCCGCATCACCGCCGTGGTCACTCCGGCAGGGCCGCGTCGGTGGTCGCCGCCCGCTCCGAGCGGGCACGTGGGTCATCCCGACTGCGTCAATCTCGTGGCAGACCATGCCACAAGGCAGACCGCGCCAAGACACGGCGTCGGCGATAATCCCGGAATGACCGGCACCAACCTGAGAGACCGCAAACGGGAGCAGAACCGGGTGGCGACCGTACGGGCCGCCTGGGAGCTGTTCATCGAGCGCGGCTACGACCACGTGACGGTGAGCGACATCTGCGCCGCGGCGGACATCGCCCCGCGCACCTTCCACCGGTACTTCGCCGGCAAGCAGGACGTGGTCGCGGAGCCCGTCCGGGAGATGACCGGGCTGGTCACCGACTACGTGGCCGGCGCACCGCCGGAGGCCGACGACCGGGCGGTGATGCGCGAGGCGATGACCCGGCTGGCCCGGCACGTGGTGACCAACCGGGAGCTGCTCGCCGCGCTGCGCACCGTCGTGCAGGACTCCACCCACCTGCGCACGTGCGGCCTGGTGATCCGCACCGACACCGAGCCGGACATCGCCGGGATGCTCGCCGCGCGGCACCCCGGGGCGGATCCGGCCGACTGGCGGCGGCGGCTGCTGGTCGCCTGCAGCACCGCCGCCTTCCGGATCTGGTACGAGGACTTTCTGCCCGGCGAGCTGACCGACCCGATGGGGCACCTGCGCGCGGTGATGGACGCGGCCGGCACCTGAGCGGCCGTCGGGGACGCCGTCAGGCCGCCCGGAGCAGCTCGTCGATCTGGCCCAGTGCCAGCCCCATCCCCTCGGCCATGCCCATCGTCATCAGCCGCTCGAACTGGGCGGCGTCGGCGAACCGGTTGACCACGGTCATCCGGGTGCGGTCGCCGGCCCGTTCCAGGGTCACCACGGCGTGCATCGGCTGATCGGCGTCGAGCGGCTCACCGTCGTCGCCGGCGAAGCCGTCGTCGTACTCCAACCGGTACGGCTCGTCGATCGCGGTGATCGACCACCAGCCGCGCGCCTTCGTCCCGTCCGGGCCGGTCATGTGGTATCGCGCCGCACCGCCCGGCACGAAGTCGAGCCGCTCGAAGGTGGCCGGCCAGGTCGGCGGCCCCCACCAGCGCTCCAGCCGGCGCGGGTCGGACCAGACCCGCCAGACCCGCTCGACCGGCGCGTCGAACTCGGTGACGAAGGTCAGGGTCAACGCCTCGGCGTCGGGAATCGTCTCGCGGACGGTCACTGCTCCTCCTCCAGAAGGATGTCGGCGATCCGGTCGGCCCGCTGCCGCCAGATCCGTTCATAGGTGTCGAGCAGCCCGCCGACGACACCGCGCAGCGCGGCCACGTCGCCGTGCACGATCTGCTCGCGGCCCCGCCGCTCCTTGGTGACCAGGCCCGCCTGCTCCAGGACGGCGACGTGTTTCTGCACCGCCGCGAAGCTCATCGGGTAGAGCCCGGCCAGGCCGGAGACCGACTCCCCGGCCCGGGTGACCCGGGCCAGGATGTCGCGGCGGGTGGCGTCGGAGAGCGCGTGGAACACGCGGTCCTCGTTCGCTCCATCTACAACCATTTGGTTGTACGTTATCGCCGGCCGACGAAGATCACAACCCGCTGCGGATCGGATAGCGTGCCGGACATGACGTTCTCGATCGTGGCCCGCTCCGCCGACATGTTCGGGGTGGCCGTCGCCAGCAGGTTCCTCGGCGTCGGCGCGGCGGTCCCGGCCGCCCTCGCCGACGTGGGAGCGGTCGCCACCCAGTCGTACGCCAACCTCGCCTACCGCCCGCAGGCCCTCACCCTGCTGTCCACCGGCGTGCCGGCCGAGCACACGGTGCGGGCGCTGGTCGCCGGCGACGACGGCCCGGTCGGGCATCGGCAGGTCGGCGTGGTCGGCGCGAGCGGGCCGGGCGCCACCTACACCGGGCCGGCCTGCCACCCGTGGGCCGGCGGGACGGCCGGCGACGGCTACGCCATTCAGGGCAACATGCTGGCCGGGCCGGCCGTCGTGGCCGACATGGAGGACACCTGGCTGCGGTCCACCGGCGAGGCGCGGCTGGCGCATCGGCTGGTCACCGCGCTCCGCGCGGGCGATCAGGCGGGCGGTGACCGGCGCGGGCGGCAGAGCGCGGCGCTGCTGGTGGTCGCCAAGGGACGGGGGTACGCGGGCACCGGCGACGTCCTGGCCGACCTGCGGGTGGACGACCACCCCGACCCGGTCACCGAACTCGCCCGGCTGCTCGCCGTGCACACCCTGTATTTCGAACGCCCCGACCCGACGACGCTGCTGCCGCTGACCGGCTCCTTGGCCGCAGAGGTGGCGGACCGGCTGCGCGGGGCCGGCCGGACGGAACCGGACCTGGACGAGGCGCTGGCGTCCTGGGCCGGCATCGAGAACCTGGAGATGCGCATCGTGCCCGGGTCGATCGATCCGCTCGTGCTGGCCCACCTGCGGGCCGCCGCCGCGGCGGACCAGGCCGCGTCCGCCCGCCGATCCGAGCCGCCGGGCGGAGCTACCGGTCGGTGACCGCGTTGATCGAGGCGAGCAGGCCGGCCGCGAGGTCGTAGCGGTCGCGGGGCACGATGTTCGGGAACCCGGCCGGCGGCTCCGGCGGCGGCAGCGGGTCCGGGTTCTCCCGGTACGCCGTGAGCCTCGCGACCTGGGCGGTCACCGGGGCCGGGAAGTGCAGGCGGCCCCGGTCGCACGAGCCGGCCAGGTACAGCACCAGGTCGATGCCGGCCGGCCGGTCCGACGCCCAGCCCGGATAGACCGTCTTGAACTCGGCGTACCCGTGCGGGTCGGTGACCTGGGCACCGCTGAGTTCGGGCGCGGTCGGCAGCGGGCCCCGGTGGATGATCTCCAGGACCGCCCCGGGCAGCGGACGGTCGACCGCGTCGAGCACCCGGACGCGCAGCATCATCGGCACGCCGCAGTGGGCCGGGGCGAGTTCGCGCCGGACCACGAAGCGTTCAGCGGTGACCGGGTCGGTGGGCCGGAGCCGGCAGATCGACGGCACCCCGCCGGGGAGATCCAGCGTGATGATGGTGCGCCGGCTCATCACCGGCGCGGTCGCGCGCTCCTCGAACCCCATGTGTCCCACCGTCCCCCGCCCACTTGCATCCCAAAATGATCATTACAGGGATGAAAGCGCTGGATGTGCCTTTTACCGGAAATACCGGTAGCACACTGAAGTCAGCCGATAGCCGGGCCCCGGTCAGCGACGCCGCTTGGGGTTGAACCGGTGCGCGGCGGTGAGCGTGCGGGTGGACCAGCGCATCGCGTCCAGCGCCGGGACGGCCAGGTCCTCGGAGCCGGGCTCGCCGGCCTCGTAGGCCCGGACCGCGCCCAGCACCATGCCGAGACGGCCGGTGCCGTGGGTGAGCGCGTCCGAGACGTCGCTGGTCAGGGGCAGGTGCTCAGCCATCGCGGTCGGGGTGAAACCCATCAGCCGGGCCATCCCGGTGACCAGCCCGGCCACGAAGGCGGCACCCGGGTCGGCGCCGAAGCGCTGGGCCAGGTTCTCGCAGAGGCGGGCCTGGGTCAGCGCGGTGAGCAGCTGCTCCTCCGGGGCCTCGGCGACGTCGTCGACCACCATCAGGGTGGCCCAGCGGCGGATCCGGGTGAGGCCGACCAGCATGACCGCCTGGCGCACCGAGGAGATCCGGCTGACCACGCCGGCCGCCACCGAGTTGCTCACCCGCAGGACGCGCATGGCCAGAGCCGGATCGCTGACGATGATCGAGGTGATCTTCTCCAGCGGGACGTCCGGGGACATCAGGGCCGCGACCAGTTCCAGGCGGCGCAGCCGGGACGGGGACATGCTGGGGGCGCTGAGCACCTGGGGGCGGCTCAGGGCGTACCCCTGCCGCAGTTCCATGCCGTAGCGGTCCGCGATCGCGATCTGCTCGTCGGTCTCCAGACGTTCGCCGACCAGCGCGATGCCCGGGTACCGACGACAGGCGGCGACGATCTCGTCGAGCCGGCTGAGGTCGCCGTCCAGGAGATCGAGCTTGACGTACGAGGCGAGCGCGAGCAGCTGTTCGTGACCGGAGCCCCAGACGAAGTCGTCCAGGGCGATCTTGTAGCCGGCCGCGGTCAGCTGCGTGATCCCCTCGATCACCTCGTCGTCGACGGTGACCGTCTCCAGAACCTCCAGCACGACCTGTTCCGGACCGAACGGCAACGGCAGCCGGCCGGTCACGAACTCACGGGTGAGGTTGATGAAGCACGGCCGGTTGCCGGCCACCTCCGCGATCCCGAACTCGGTGAACGCGTTGATCATGACGGTGCTGGTCGCATAGGTGTCCTGACGGCCCGACGCGACGTCGTCCATACGGCCGCGGAAGAGCAGCTCGTATGCGACAACAGCGCCCTGCGCGTCGAAGATCGGCTGCCGACCGACGTGCACCGCTTCCATCACCGGAATTCCCACGCCGTCGCCATCGGCACAAAAACCGGCGACCTGACGAATACCGCCGGGGAAACAATGCCGAAACGGTGGTTCCGCCGCGAGGCAGGCTCATGTTGGGATGAGACCGCCGTCACAGCACCAGTCACAGCACCACTCGAAGGGATCCACCGGATGCTCAACCTCTCCATTCTGCTGGAGGACAGCGCCCGTCGTCACCCGGACCGCGCCGCCGTGGTGCTCGGCCCGCAGCGCCTGACCTACGCCCAGGTGGAGGCGGCGGCCGGCCAGGTGGCGAACATGCTGGTCGCGCGTGGCATCCAGCCGGGTGACAGGGTCGCCCTCTCCTGCCCGAACCTGCCGTACTTCCCGATCGTCTACTACGGCATCCTCAAGGCTGGCGCGGTCGTGGTGCCGCTGAACGTGCTGCTCAAGGGGCGGGAGATCACGTACCACCTGAAGGATTCGCAGGCGACGGCGTACTTCTGCTTCGAGGGCACCGCCGAGCTGCCGATGGGCGTCGAGGGCCGGGCCGGCTTCGAGGGCGCCGCGGACTGCGAGCACTTCTTCCTGATCACCGCGGACCCGGCGGCCGCCTCGCCGATCGAGGGCACCGAAACCCTGGGGCAGGCCCTCGCCGGGCACGGCCCGACCTTCGAGACGGTGCTGCGCGCCGAGACCGACGCCGCGGTCATCCTGTACACCAGCGGCACCACCGGCCAGGCCAAGGGCGCCGAACTGTCCCACTCGAACCTGGTGCTCAACGCGCTCACCTGCAACCGGCTGTTCAACTCCCAGCCGGCCACCGACACGCACCTGCTGGTGCTGCCGCTGTTCCACTCGTTCGGCTCGACGGTCAACATGAACGCCGGCTTCTCGGTGGCGGCCACCCTGGTGCTGCTGCCCCGGTTCGAGGCGAACGCCGCCGTACGGCTGCTGCAGGACGAGAACGTGACCTTCTTCGCCGGCGTGCCCACCATGTACTGGGGGCTGCTGAACGCGCTCAGCGCCAACGAGGGCGTCGACGTCGAGCGGATCGCGGCGAACATGCGGGTCGCCGTCTCCGGCGGCTCCAGCCTGCCGATCGAGATCATCAAGGCGGTCCGGGAGCGCTTCGGGGTCACCATCCTGGAGGGGTACGGGCTCAGCGAGACCTCCCCGGTGGCCACCTTCAGCGACCCGGACGGCGAGCCCCGGCCCGGCTCGATCGGCATCCCGATCTGGGGCGTCGAGGTCAAGCTGATCGACGCCGAGTGGAACACGGTCACCGGCGTGGACGAGATCGGCGAGATCGCGATCCGCGGCCACAACATCATGAAGGGGTACTACAACCGACCGGAGGCGACCGCCGAGGTGATGCGGGACGGCTGGTTCCGCTCCGGGGATCTGGCGCGCCGGGACAAGGACGGCTTCTACTACATCGTCGACCGGGCCAAGGACATGATCATCCGCGGTGGCTTCAACGTGTACCCGCGGGAGATCGAGGAGGTGCTGCTCACCCACGAGGCGGTGTCGCTGGCCGCGGTGATCGGGGTGGCGCACCCCAGCCACGGCGAGGAGGTGAAGGCGTACGTGATCCTCAAGCCGGGCGCCTCGGCCACCGAGGACGAGCTGGTCGCCTGGAGCCGGGAGCAGATGGCCTCGTACAAGTACCCCCGGATCGTCAAGATCGTCGAGTCGCTGCCCATGACGGCGACCGGCAAACTGCTCAAACGCGAGCTCGACTGAGCCGCGCGGCGACAGCAGGCGACACCGGTGCCCGGCGGGAGACCTCGCCGGGCACCGGCTGTGACAGAGCGCTGGCGATGATCGGTTGCACCGGTGACGCACAGTGGACGGCTAGGAACGACCCGCACTCGGGAGGCACGCGTGACCACCACCCTGGCGCATCGACCCACGGCGACCGCGGCCTATTCGCCGCCGGCGGGCCGGCTGGCGCGCCGGGTCGCCGACCTGCGTCACCACTCCCCCGGGCGGCTGCAGCTGATCCTCGCCGGCCTGCTCACCCTGGGCCTGCTGACCGGCCTGGTGGCCGGGCTGACCGCGCACTCGGCGAGCGCCGGCACCGCGGATCTCGGCCGGCGCGCCCAGCCGCTGATGGTGGAGGCCGAAACGATCTACTCGACGCTGGCCGACGCGGACACCACCGCGGCCCAGGCGTTCCTGGCCGGCGGCCTGGAGCCGGCCGGGATGACCCAGCGGTACGACGACGACCTGGGCCGGGCCGGCGCCGCGCTGACCCGGGCCGCCCGGCTGGCGCCCGACGACAGCGACGCCGACCGTCAGGTCGAGGCGCTGGCCACCGGCATCTCCCGGTACGCCGCTCTGGTCGCCACCGCGCGGGCGAACAACCGGCAGAACCTGCCGATCGGCGCCTCCTACCTGGCGGCCGCCTCCCAGCTCAACCGGGAGACCCTGCAGCCGCAGGCGCAGGCGCTGTTCCGGGTCGCCGACCGGGGCCTGTCCCGGGGCTACGCGACGGCCCGCAGCTCCTGGTGGCTGATCCTGCTGCTGGTGCTGTTCGTGGCGCTGGGCATCGCGCTGGTCGCCGGCCAGGGCTACCTGAGCCGGACCACCCGGCGCACCTTCAACGTCCCGATGGTCGCCGCCACCGCCCTCTTCGCGCTGCTCGCGCTGACCACCGGCGTGCTGTTCACCAACCAGCGGGCACACCTCGACGACGCCACCCGGGACGGGTCGGCCCCGGTCGCGGCGCTGGCCGAGATCCGGATCGCGGCGCTCACCGAGCGGGCCGACGAGGCGCTCACCCTCGGGTCCCGCGGCACGGTCGACAAGGAGGCCGACTTCGCGGCGGTCTCCGGCCGGGTCAACTTCGACGATCCCCGCCTAGGGGCCACCTCGCCGGGGTTGCTGGACACCGCCCGCCGGCAGCATGCGGCCTACGTGCAGGAGCACGGGCAGGTGCAGAAGCTGAACGCCGGGGGTGACTACGACGGCGCGGTCAAGGCGGCCCTGAGCGACACCTCGGCCCGGGCGTTCACCGGGCTCACCGACGCCCTGGACCGGTCGATCAGCGAGCGGCGGGCGGCGTTCGCCGACGAGATCGACGGGGCCGGCGCCGGGCTGACCCTGCTGACCGTGCTCGGTCCCCTGCTCGCCCTGGCCGCCTGTGCGCTGGTTTTCGTGGGCATCCGCGCCCGTCTGGAGGAATACCGGTGATGCGTGCCCGTCTCGCCCTGATCGTCACCGCGGCGCTGCTGCTCGGCTCAGCCGGCTGCGCCGGCGACTCGTCGCCGCGCTACGACGCCACCCCCGGCCCCACCACCAGCGGCGGCACGGTGATCGACGCCGCGCCCGGCCCGTCCACCGGCGCCACGCCGGCCCCGGACACCTCCTGCAACCCGCGGGCCAGCCTGCGGCCGAGCGGCGCCCTGCCGCAGCCGGGCGCGATGCCGGCCGCCTCGCTGATGGCCCAGATCCGGCAGCGCGGCCGGCTGATCCTCGGCACCAGCCAGGACACCCTGCTGTTCAGCTCGCGCAACCCGCAGACCGGCAAGGTCGAGGGGTTCGACGTCGACATGGCCCGGCTGGTCGCCCAGGCGATCTTCGGCGACCGGGACAAGGTGCAGATCAAGGTGATCCCGTACAACGAGCGGGTCAACGCGGTGCTGCGCGGCGACGTGGACCTGGTCGCCGACACGATGACCGCGAACTGCGCCCGGTGGAAGGACGTGGACTTCTCCACGACGTACTACGAGGCCGGGCAGAAGGTGCTGGTCAAGATCAACTCTACGGCGACCGGGATCGAGGACCTGGCCGGGCAGAAGGTGTGCGCGGCGACCGGCTCGACGTCGTACGACACCATCGCCAGGGTGCGGACCAAGCCGATCCCGGTCGCCAAGCCCACCTTCGGCGACTGCCTGGTCGCCTTCCAGCAGAACGAGGTGGACGCCATCTCCACCGACGACACCATCCTGGCCGGGATGGCCGCCCAGGACCCGTATGCGAAGGTGGTCGGCCAGCGATACACCGAGGAGCCGTACGGGATGGCGATGAACAAGCAGCACCCGGAGTTCACCCGGTTCGTCAACGCGGTGCTCGACCGGGCCCGGCAGGACGGCACCTGGGCGAAAACGTACGAGACATGGCTGGGCCGCTTCGGCGCGGCGCCGAAGCCGCCGGCGGCACAGTACCGATGACGGCACCATCGGTAGCCCCCGCCGACGCCGAGCTGGCGCGCCTCGAGACCGCGGTCGAAGCCATGTCGCGCAACCTCGTCGAGCTCGACCAGCTGCCGGCCCGCCAGGAGCTGGACGCCGCGACGCTGACCGGCCGGACGGCGGCCGAGTGGGCCGACGCGAGCGTCGCGATGGCCGCGCTCTGGGACGGTTTCCGGATGCTCTCCGAGTCGATCGCGCGTGCCCAGTCGCTGCGCGCCCAGCGGCGGCTCAGCGACAGTGACCGGGCCACCTACGTGCACGTCGTGCTCGGCCCGTCGATCCTTCTCTCCACCACCACGGTGCCGCTGGCCCAGCGCGGGCTGCTCGGCGCCGGGCAGGTCACCACCACCTGCTCACCGGCCGAGTTGCTGGCCGCGATGGAGCGCTCGTTCAGCACCGCCGTCGACGTCGCCACCCGGGCCTCGGAGGCCTGGCAGCGGCTGCTGCCGGCGGCCGGCGAGGTGGCCGACGCGCTGCAGCGGGCCCGGCGGCTCAGCCGGGAGGCGGGCGCGCCCACCGCGCTGCTCGACCAGGCCGACCGGCTGCTCGGCGACCTGACCGGCACGCTGGCCGGCGACCCGCTCGGCGCCGACCCGGCGATCCTGCAGCGGGTCCGTGACCTGCTGCAGCGGGCCGACGCGGAGCGCACCTCGGCGGCCGAGCTGCGCGACTCGCTGCACCGCCGGCTGGCCGACGCCCGCGACCGGGCCGACGAGTTGGACCGCGCGGAGCGGGAGGCGATCCGGGCCCGGGAGCGGGTCGACGGCCGGTTCGCGGCCGACCGGATCGCCACGGTCCGCGCCGTGAACCTGCGACCCGACCTGGCCGCGGTCGAGGCGCTCGCGGCCGCCGGCCAGTGGGCGCTGATCAGCCCCCGGCTGGCCCGCTGGTCGCGGGAGGCCGGGGAGCGGCTGGCCGCGCTCGCCGCGGTGCGTCACCACAACGACCGGTTGCTCGCCGACCGGGACGAGCTGCGCGGCCGGCTCAGCGCCTACCAGGCCAAGGCGCTGCGCCACGGTCTCGGCGAACACCCCCGGCTCACCCCGCTCGCCGAGCGGGCCCGGACCCTTCTGCACACCGCGCCCTGCGAGCTGGAGCAGGCTCGGCGCGCGGTCGACGCGTACCAGGAAATGCTCACCGCCACGATCGCGAGGGATGCCCGGTCATGAAATGTCAGCGGGACGGGTGCGGCGGCACCATCGAGGACGGCTACTGCGACAACTGCGGCCTGGCCCCGGCCACCACACCGGCGGCGGCGCCCAGCGCGGCGGGGCCCAGCGTTGCGGCGGCCAGCGCTGCGGCGGCGGCACCGGCGGGCGGCACGTGCCGGCGCGACGGCTGCGGCGGCACCATCGAGGACGGCTACTGCGACACCTGCGGTCTGGCCCCGGTCGCCGGTGCGCCGAGCGTGCCGGCACAGCGCACCCCGGAGAAGGCCTCGCGGAACACCGGGACGCAGAGCTCGTCACGGACCACCGGCGCCCTCTCCACCCGCACCGGCTCCAGCCGCCGCGGCAGCGGCCGCACCGGCTCCAGCCGCCGCTTCGGCAGCGGCCTGGTCGAGATCGCCCCGATCGCCAGGGTCGACCCGGCCAGCACGATCATGGCGGACGCGCAGGTCCCGGAGTCGAAGCGGTACTGCGCCAAGTGCAACAACCCGGTCGGCCGGTCCCGCGGCGACCGCCCGGGCCGCACCTCCGGCTTCTGCCCGTCCTGCGGCGAGGCGTTCAACTTCACCCCGAAGCTGGTCAAGGGCGACGTCGTCGGCGGCCAGTACGAGGTGGCCGGCGCCCTCGCGCACGGCGGCCTGGGCTGGGTCTACCTGGCCGTCGACCTGAACGTGTCGCGCCGCTGGGTGGTGCTCAAGGGCCTGCTCAACTCCGGTGACGAGGACGCGCTGGCCGCCGCCCTGGCCGAGCAGCGGTTCCTGGCCGAGGTCGAGCACCCGAACATCGTCAAGATCTACAACTTCGTCGAGCACGACGGCGCCGGCTACATCGTGATGGAGTACGTCGGCGGCAAGTCCCTCAAGGACATGCTCAAGCAGCGCCGCGACGCCAACCACGGCGACGCCGACCCGCTGCCGCTGGACCAGGCCCTGGAATTCCTCATCGAGATCATGCCGGCGTTCAGCTACCTGCACGAGCGCGGCCTGATCTTCTGCGACTTCAAGCCGGACAACGTGATCCAGTCCGGCGACCAGATGAAGCTGATCGACCTCGGCGGTGTGGTGCACATCGACGACCAGGACGCGGCGCTCTACGGCACGGTCGGCTACCAGGCGCCGGAGATGGCCACCGACGGCCCGTCGGTCGCCTCCGACCTGTACACGATCGGCCGCACCCTGGCCGTGCTCACCACGGACTTCCGCGGCTACCAGACGACGTTCAAGGAGAGCCTGCCGGACCGGGACTCGTTCGACGTCTACAAGCAGCACGAGTCGTTCTACCGCCTGGTCGACCGGGCCACCCGGCGCGACCCGGACGAGCGGTTCGTGGACGCGGCCGAGATGCAGGAGCAGATGCTCGGCGTACTGCGCCAGGTGGTGGCCGCGCAAGGCACCCCGAAACCGGCGCCGTCCAAGGTCTTCACCGGTGAGCTGCGCACCGACCTGAAGTCGGACGCGCCGCGCTGGCAGGACCTGCCCACCCCGCTGATCGACCTGGCCGACCCGGCCGCGGTCTTCCTCGCCTCGATCACGGTGACCGATCCGGCCGAGGTGCTCGCCCTGCTCCAGCACGCCCCGCAGGAGACCCCCGAGGTGCGGCTGCGGGCACTGCGGGCGGAGATCGACCTGGGCACCCGCCACGGCTTCTTCGGCGACGCGATGAAGGCCCGGGACTCGTTCGCCGAGCTGCACGGCGACGACTGGCGGCTGGCCTGGTACGACGGGCTGCTCGCGCTGGCCGTCGAGGACTGGACCACGGCCCGGACCCGGTTCGAGGCGGTCTGGGCGGCGCTGCCCGGCGAGCTCGCCCCGCAGCTGGGGTTCGCCTTCGCCGAGGAGCTGGCCGGCCGGCCCGGCTCGGCGGCGTGGTATTACGACGTGGTCAGCCGCACCGATCCGGCGTACACGACGGCGGCCGCCGGGCTGGCCCGCTGCCGGCTCGCCGGCGGCGACCGGGCCGGCGCGGTGGAGGCGTACCAGCGGGTGCCGGGCACCTCCTCGGCGTACGCGATCTCCCAGGTGGGCGCGGTCCGGGCGCTGGTCCGGGCGCATCCGGTGGCGCAGGTGGACGTGCAGTCGCTGACCGACGCGGCGGCGCTGATCGAGCGGCTCGAGGTGGAGCGCGCCCAGCTCGCCGAGTTGCGCGCCGAGCTGCTGGAGCAGACGCTGTCCTCGCTCAGGGGCGGCCACCAGGTGCCGGCGTCGGTGCTCGGCCCGGCGCGCACCGGCGACACGGTGGAGAAGGAGGTGCGGTTCGCCCTGGAGGACGCGTACCGCGAGATGGCCCGCGCCGCGCACGGCGCCGAGAAGATCCGCCTGGTCGATCTGGCGAACGCGGCCCGGCCGCGAACCCGCACCTGAGTAGGCACCACACCGGCACGTCCCGAGAGAAGGCAAGTTGATTCTGACCGAGTGCGACTCCTGTGCTGAGGGGCGCGCGTCCGGCGCTGCGTTCTGCGAGGCGTGCGGGCGCCCGCTGACCGAGACCGCCGCCGTCGGCGACGGCGCGGAACCGCCGAACGACAAGGACGATGGCGGCGGTACGCCGGTGAGCCCGGCCGCCGGGCCTCGACGCGGCCGGGACTGCCCGCACTGCGCGGCGGCCGGCGCGGTCGACGCCGACGGCTACTGCGAGGAGTGCGGCCTGCTGGCCGGGCGCCCCCGCGACCACGTCGAGGCGGACGGCGACACGGTGGCGGCCGCGGTCAGTGACCGGGGCCGGCGGCACCACCGCAACGAGGACGCCATGTGGCTGGCGGTCGGTGTCGAGGCGGCCGACGTGGTCGTCTGCGACGGCGTCTCCTCCTCGTTCGACCCGGACGTCGCCTCGGAGGCCGCCGCCCGGGCCGCCGGCGACCTGCTGGCCCGGGCACAGCACCCGCTGGAGCCCGCCCAGGTGGCCGAGGCCGCGGACGCGGCCGGAGCGACCGGGCCGGTCGAGAGCGTCGCGGCCGCCGGGCCGGCGGACGACGACGTACCGCGGGCGGCAATCGATCCGGAAGCAGGCGGCGAACCGGACCCCGGGATGGCGATCGCCGAGATCGTCGCAACGGCGATCCAGGAGGCCGGGCAGGCCGTCGCCGCCCTGGTCGGCAACGGCGATCCGCGCCGCGCCGCCTCCAACCCGGCCTGCACGATCGTCGCCGCCGCGGTCCGCGGCCCGCACGTCGGCTTCGGGTGGGTCGGTGACAGCCGTGCCTACTGGGTGACCGCCGGCGGCCCGGCCCAGCAGCTCACCGAGGACGACTCGTGGGCCCGGCACGTGATCGCGATGGGTGCCGACCCGCGGGTGGCGATGAACGACCCGAAGGCGCACGCGATCACCGCCTGGCTCGGCGCCGACGCCGGGCCGATCCTGCCGCATCTCGGCGCGTTCACCGCGCAGACGCCGGGCCACCTGGTGCTCTGCAGCGACGGGCTGTGGAACTACCTGACCGACCCGGCCGATTTCGGTGACGCGGTGCGGTCGGCGCTGACCCTGGCGACCGGGCCACGCCCGCTGCTGGAGGCCGCTCGGGCGCTCGTGGCGTACGCCAATTCCGCCGGAGGCGCCGACAACATCACCGTGGCCATCGTGCCGGTGGTCCCGCGATCCACGGCGGACGCCGAAGGCGACGCCGACATCACCGAGCCCAGCGAAGCATAAGGAGTTTCCGTGTCCTACAGCGCCGAGGCTTTCCAGAACGAGTACCTCGCGATGGGCGCCAGCGAGGTCAACGCGATCGTCACCGTCACCTCCTCGGGCGGCGACGGCGGCCGCCGCAGCGCCGAGGCGACCGAGATCATCATCGTGGACGCGTCCGGGTCGATGCAGGCCGAGGGCCGGATGGCGGCCGCCCGGCAGGCCGCCAAGGCGGCGGTGAACTGCCTGGACGACGGCGTCCGGTTCGCCATCATCGCCGGGGTCAGCACCGCGCAGCAGCTGTTCCCGGACCCGGGCCAACTGGCCGTGGCCACCCCGCAGAGCCGCGCCGACGCGCTGCGGGCGATCGACCGGCTGCAGGCCAGCGGCGGCACCGCGATGGGCGCCTGGCTGCTGCTGGCCGCCCAGCTGTTCGACCAGCGACCGGGCGACATCAAGCACGCCATCCTGCTCACCGACGGCGACAACGGCGAGCGGTACGGCTACCTGGAGAGCGTGCTGGAGCAGGTCGGCGGCCGGTTCGTCTGCGACTGCCGCGGCGTCGGCACGAACTGGAAGGTCTCCGAGCTGCGCAAGATCGCCACCGCGATGCTGGGCACCGTCGACATCGTGGCCCGCCCGGAGGGACTGACCGCGGCGTTCGAGCAGATGATCACCGCGGCCATGGGCAAGACCGCGGCCGACGTGCAGCTCAAGGTGTGGACCCCGGTGAACGCCACGGTCCGCTTCGTCAAACAGGTCGAGCCGCAGGTGCTGGACCTCACCGGCAAACGGTCCGAGGACGGTCCGCGCGCCGGGCGCTACCCGCTGGGCTCCTGGGGCCAGGAGAGCCGCGACTACCACGTCTGCATCGACGTGCCACCGGGAAAGTCGGGCGACGAGATGCTGGCCGCGCGCATCTCGGTGGTCGAAGGCGACACGGTGCACGCGCAGTCGCTGGTGCGGGCGGTGTGGACCGAGGACACCGCGCTGAGCACCCGGATCAACCGGCAGGTGGCGCACTACACCGGGCAAGCCGAGCTGGCCGACGCGATCCAGGAGGGGATCGCCGCCCGGGAGGCCGGCGACGACCGGACCGCGACGCTGAAGTTCGGCCGGGCCGCACAGCTGGCGCACGCCAGCGGGAACTCGGCGACCGAGGAGCTGCTGGCCAAGGTGGTGGAGATCGAGGACGCGGCGACCGGCACGGTGCGGCTGCGGCGCAAGGTGAACGCGGCGGACGAGATGGCGCTGGACACGCAGAGCACCAAGACGGTGCGGGTAGGGCGGTCGCAGTGACCACTTACCGCTGCCCCAACGGGCATGACTCCGGCGAGTCCGACTATTGCGACACATGCGGGGCGCTGATCGGTTCCGCGCCGGCCGACCCGCCGACGCTGGTGGACACCGCACCCAGGGGCGAACTCTGTCCCCATTGCGGGACGCCACGCGCGGGCAGCGCCCGGTTCTGCGAGGACTGCGGTTACGACCACACCACGGGCAAGGTGCCCCAGCTGACCGAGGTGCTGCCGATCCCGGCGGCCCCGGCCGCCGACTGGACCGCCACGGTGGTCGCCGACCCGGCGTACTTCGCGATGAACGCGGTGGAGGGGGTGAGCTTCCCGGCCGACACCGGGGAGCGCACCATCACGCTGACTCCGCCGCAGGTCCGGATCGGCCGGGCCAGCTCGTCGAAGGGCACCAGCCCGGAGATCGACCTGGCCGACACCGATCCGGGGGTGTCGCACAACCACGCGCTACTCACCCTGAACATCGACGGTGTGTGGCTGGTCACCGACCTCGGTTCGACCAACGGCACGTACCTCAACGACGAGGACCAGCCGCTGACCGCGGGCCAGTCCAGGACCCTGAAGGACGGGGATCAGGTCCACGTCGGAGTGTGGACGACCTTCACCCTGCACGCCCCGGAGTGATGCCCGCCGCTGCCGGACCCCGGCACCGTATGTGATCTTGATGCGGTGTCGGAGTTCGGAAGCAGGCTGCGTGAGTTACGGCAAGACCGCCCTCGCCGTCCGCCTCGCCGAGCAGCTGCGCGAGCAGTACCCGGACGGCCGCTTCTACCTCGACCTGCGGGGCACCGACGCCGAGCCGATGACCCCGGGCGACGCGCTGCTGCGGCTGCTGCGCGCAGGTGAGATCGGGTCCCGGCGGATCGGCGAGACCGACGACGAACGCTCCCGCCAGCTCTGCGCGCTGCTGCCTGCTGGTGCTGGACAACGCCGGCAGCGAGGCCCAGGTGTACGCCGGTGGCCCGCACGGCATCACCGACACCCGGCTGAACCAGGACCTGCTCGCCTTCCTGAACAGCTACGCGGCCTGATCCCGCGACGGTGGCGCTCCCCGTCCCGGGAGCGCCACCGGCCGTCAGACATTCCACACGAAACCGTCAGGATCGGTGAACCCGCCGGTGTCACCGTTGATGGCGATCCGGTGTGATCCGGTGCCTTCCGCGGGCACCCCGACGTCCTTGGCCGCGGCACGACGGGTGTACAACGCCAGCTTGATCGGCGAACTTCCGGCGGTGAACTCGACGTACTTGCTGCCGAAGCTCTTCGCGACAGTCATGCCGTGCTCGAGGTAGAACTGCTTGGTCGCCTTGACGTTCTCGACGCCGAGGAGCAGCACCATGGCCTCGATCTGCCGGGTGGCCGGCGCGGTGTTCTTCTTCGACGAGGTCGCCAGCTTCCAGATCGCCCCGTCCGGTGCCTGCACGACGCCGCCGTAGCCCCAGAAGCCCTTGGTCACCGGCTTGAGTGCGGTGGCGCCGGCATGCAGAGCGGCCGCGGCGAACAGGTCGACGTCGGCGGGCTGGGCGACGACCAGGGAGACCGCGAACCCACGGAAGCCGGTGGTCGGTGCGTCCGAACGGTGCACCTGGACGATGTCGCCCAGGTCGAACGCGGCCCGGTAGAACGCCGCGGCGGCGGTGGGGTCGGACGCTCCGACGCTGATGGAGTCGATCGTTGTCATGGGCACCACGCTACGAATCGGCCCCCCTCCGCTGCTTCTCGATTCCTGACCGATGCGTGTCCTCGGCGTCTTTCAGTGGAGGATCCGCAGCGCCTCGTCGAGCAGCGCCGGGTTGCTGGCGAAGACGTGCGGGCCGGCGCCCGGGCGCGGCGAACCGTCGAGGCCGCGGAACACCCCGCCGGCCTCCGGGATGATCACCGAGCTGGCCGCGAAGTCCCAGATCTGCCCGCCGGTCTGCACCGCCACGTCGAGGTCGCCCTGCGCCACCAGCAGCGGCGGGTGGATCGGCCACGTCCGCTCGTCGGCCACCGCGACCAGTGGCGCGGCCACCTCCCGCCCCCAGTCCAGCGGCACCACACCGAGCCGGCTCCCGGTCGCCCGACCGTGGGCCGCCGCGACGTGGATCCGCTCCGCGTCCACCAGGGCGCCGCCGGCGACCCGGCCCCGGTACGCGCCGGCACCGCGCTGCGCCCACCAGGCCAGCCCCTGCGCCGGCACGATCTGCACGCCGGTGGTCACCTCGCCGTCCACCTCGAGGGCGATCAGCACCAGCCACCGGTCGTCACCGCGGACGAACAGCGCGGTGCCGTCGATCGGGTCGATGATCCAGCGCCGGCCGTTGCCGCTCGCGGTCTCGCCGTGCTCCTCGCCGAGGATGGCGTCCTGCGGCCGGGCCTCGGTCAGCACGCCCCGGATCGCGTTCTCCACCGCCCGGTCGGCGAGGGTGACCACGCTGCCGTCCTTCTTCGTCTCCCGCGGCAGGTCGGCGATCACCGCGAAGTGGCGCAGCGCCTCGGCCGCGCCGGTCAGTGCGGCCCGCTGGGCCAGTTCCAGGTCGGTCTCCACGCCTCCATCCTGCCGAACCCGGGGGAGGTCTTGTCGGGTGACGCGGGAACGGCGTGGGAAGATTGGAGTAACAAGACGTACTCAGATGGGATGTCCGCCCGTGCCGGACCGGATCGCCAGCGGCGTGGTCTTCACCACCCCGCCGTCGCTGCCCCGCGGCCGGCACGAGCTCGCCCGGGACCAGGTGGTCGCCGCCCAGCGGGAGAAGATGCTGATCGCCGCCACCGAGCTGCTGGCCGGGGCGGGCTACCGCGGTTTCGGGGTGCGCGAGATCTGCGCCCGGGCGGCGGTGTCCCGGGCCGCCTTCTACGACAACTTCGCCGACAAGGACGCGTGCATCCACACCGCGTACGACCGCTTCATCGAGGTGCTGATGAGCCGCCTGGCGGCCGGAGCGGTGTCGATAGACGGTTTCGTCACGACGTACCTTCAGGTGCTGGACAGCGACCGGGTCGCCGCCCGCGCCTTCCAGGTCGAGATGGACGCGCTGGGCCGGCCCGCGCGCCGGCGGCGCCGGGCCGCGATCGAGCGGCTCGCCGCGCTGATCGCCGGCCTGCGCGATGCGCCCGGCGTCCCGCTGAACGCCCACATCGGCGCGATCTACGCGCTGCGCCAGATCACCTCGGACGCCCTCGACGCCGGCGGCACCCCTGACCTGACGGCCCTCGCCCCGGAGCTCACCCCCTGGCTGACCCGCATGCTCAAGGAGTAGACGTGACGCAGACCTGCACCGCCCCACCGGCCGAGCACGACCTCCTGACCCGGCTGCGGCGCGACGAGCCGGCCTCGTTCGGCGCGATGTTCCTGGCCGTCGCCGAGCGCCAGCCGCAGGCGGTGGCCTACCTGCGGCCCGGCGACGACGGCTGGCAGAGCCAGACCTGGACGCAGACCGCGCGGGCGGTCACCGAGATCGCCGCCGGCCTGCTCGCGCTCGGCCTGCACCCGGAGGACCGGGTGGCGATCGCGAGCGGCACCCGGGTCGAGTGGATCGAGGCCGACTTCGGGGTGATGTGCGCCGGGGGCGCGACCACCACCATCTACCCCTCGTCGTCGCCGGACGAGGTGGCACACATCCTCACCGACTCCGGCAGCCGCTTCGCGATCGCGGAGAACCCGGCCCAGCTCGCCAAGATCCTCTTTCCCGGTACGCCGGTGGAACGCGCCGTCCTCATCGACGGCACCGCCGCGGACCCGCGCGTGCTGACCCTGGCCGAGCTGCGCGCCCTCGGCGACCCGGCCCGGGTGGCCGAGGCGGTCGCCGCGGTCCGCCCGGACGACCTGGCCACGCTGATCTACACCTCCGGCACGACCGGGCTGCCCAAGGGCGTCCGGGTTGCCCACCGGGCGTGGGTCTACCAGGGGCTGGCGATCCAGGCGATGGGCATCGTGCGGCCCGACGACGTCGGCTACCTGTGGCTGCCGCTGTCGCACGCGTTCGGCAAGGCACTGCTCAGCTGTCAGCTCTCGGTCGGCTTCCCGTTCGCGGTGGACGGGGACGTGAGCCGGGTCGTGCAGCGGCTCGGTGAGGTGCGGCCCACGATCATGCCGGCCGTGCCGCGCATCTTCGAGAAGGTCTATGCCGCGGTGAGCGCCGCCGACGGCGTACAGAAGCGGCTGTTGGACTGGGCCGTGGCAACGGCCGGACGGCGGCGTTCCGGATGGCGATTCCGGATCGCCGACCGGCTCGTGCTGTCCCGGGTGCGGGCGCGGTTCGGCGGGCGCATGCGGTATTTCATCTCCGGAGCGGCCACTCTCGATCCGGGCATCGCCCGCTGGTTTGGCGCGATCGGGCTGCCGATCGCCGAGGGTTACGGCCTCACCGAATCGTGCGCCACCACCGTCTTCAACCGGCCGGACCGCCCGGAATACGGCACCGTGGGAATGCCGCTGCCCGGCACCGAGGTGCGCATCGCCGAGGACGGCGAGGTGCTGCTGCGCGGACCCGGCATGATGCAGGGCTACCACGGCCTCGATTCCGGCGCGGCGCTGCGGGACGGCTGGCTGCACACCGGCGACATCGGGGAGATCACCGAGCGCGGCTCGCTGCGGATCACCGACCGGAAGAAAGACCTGATCAAGACGTCGAACGGCAAGTACGTGGCGCCGCAGACCCTGGAGTCGCGATTCAAGGCGATCTGCCCGCTGGCGGGCCAGTTCCTGGTGCACGGGGAGAACCGCAGATACGTCACCGCGCTGATCGACCTCGATCCGGACGAGATGGCGAAATGGGCGGCGGCCAACGGACTCGGGGACGCCTCGCACGCCGAGATCGCCGGTTCCGAAAAGCTGCGCGCCGCCCTGCAGGAATGCGTGGACCGGCTCAACGGCACGCTCAATCCGTGGGAGACGGTGAAGCGGTTCGCCGTTCTCGACCGGCATCTGAGCGTCGAGTCCGGTGAGCTGACCGCCTCGCTGAAACTGCGCCGACGGGTCATCGAGGACCGTTTCCGGCCGGTGCTGGACGGCCTGTACGCGTAGGGTCGGCCCATGCATCGAAGCCGGTTGTTCGGAATGCTCGTCGACACCCCGGCCACCGAGGCCGGCGCCGCGGTCTCGTTCTGGACCGCCGCGCTGGGCGGCTCGGCCCGGCAGGATCCGGACGAGCCGGAGTACACCCGGGTCGCCGACGTGGTCCCGGGTGTCGCCGTGGTCGTCCAGGCGGTCGACGACCGGCCGCGGATCCACCTGGACATCGAGACCGACGACGTCGAGGCGGAGACCGCCCGGCTGCTCGGCTTCGGCGCCCAGCTGGTCGAGGACCGCGGCGGCCACCGGATCCTCCGGGCGCCCGGCGGGCACCTGGTCTGCGTGGTGCCGGTGCAGAGCTCCCCGGAGCTGTTCGCCGGCGACTCCCGGGTCTGGTCCTGAATAGACGCTCGTCATAGCTTGGGGGGATGGCGAAGTCCCTGTTCGTGGCCGCCGCCGCGATGAACACCGCGATGGCGACGGCCAGCCCGGTCGCCACCCTGGTCGTCGCCGACCGGCTCGGGCCGGCCTGGGGCGGCGTGCCCAGCACCGCCGCGATCACCGGCACCGGGGTGGGCGCGCTGATCCTGGCCCGGTCGGTCAGCCGGCGCGGCTGGCGGCACGGGCTGCTGGTCGCCTTCTGCTGCGCGGTGGCCGGCGGGCTGCTCGCCGCCGCGGCCCGTGGGCCGGTCCCGCTGAGCGTCGCACTGGTGCTGCTGGGTTACGGCAACGCCGGCGCGCTGCTGGCCCGCTACGCCGTGGCCGAGACGCATCCGGCGCGGCACCGCGGCACCGCGATGGGCCTGCTGGTCTGGGCCGGTGCGATCGGCGCGGTCGGTGGCCCGCTGCTGCTCGGCGTCCTGCACCCGGCCACCGTGGTCTTCCTGGTCGCCGCGCTGGCCGCCGCGGCCGCCGCGGCGGGCGCCGCCACCCTGCCCCGCACGGTCGCCGCGGAGCCGCCGACCGGCCGGATGGACCTGTCCGGCATCCGCACCCCGCTGCTGGTGATGGGCACCGCGCAGGTGGTGATGGTCGCGGTGATGACCGCCGCCCCGGTGGAGATGCACGTGCACCACCACGGGCTGGCCACGATCGGGGTGGTGCTGTCCGCGCACACCCTCGGCATGTTCGCGCTGTCCCCGGTCACCGGCCGGCTCGCCGACCGGCTGGGCGCCCGCCCGGTGATGGCGGCCGGCCTGGTCACGGTCGCCGCCGGACCGGTCCTGGCGGCGGTCGGCGCGCCCCGGGTGCTCGCGTTCCTCCTGCTCGGCTACGGCTGGAACCTGTGCCTGATCGGGGGCAGCGCCGTCCTGGCCACCCGGGTGCCGGAGCCGCTGCGGGCCCGCGCCGAGGGCACCGTCGACGGAATGGTCTGGGTCGCCGCCGCGGCCGGCGGGCTCGCCTCCACCGGACTGCTCACCATCGGCGGATACGGCCTGCTGGCCGCGCTCGCGGTGGCCGCGATCGGCCCGGCCGGGCTGTCAGTGGTCCGCCTGCAGAATCATCATCCCGTTCGCCGGGACGGTCAGTGACACCTCCGGGGCGGCGGTCACCGCGCCCGCGTTCCCGGCCACCATCGGGTTGGGGAAGAAGTCGTAGTAGTCACTGTTGAACACCTCGCGCCACCGGCCCGCCCACGGCAGGTTCAGCCGGTAGTCGTACAGCGTGGACTCGCTGAAGGTCAGCAGCACCACCACGTCGTCGCCGCGCCGCATCGCGACCACCCGGTTGTCCTCGTCGACGTGCAGCACGTCGACCGCCGCCGAGCGCAGCGCCGGCAACTCCCGGCGCAGGTGGACCAGGTCCCGCGTGCAGCGCAGGAAGTCGACCATGTGCCGGTCGGCGCCGAGCGCCCCGTCCCACCAGATCAGCCGGTCGGTGCGCCCCGGGCTGTCCGACCAGAGCGTGTCCTCCAGGAATTCCTGGCCCATGAACAGCATCGGCACACCGGGCGCGGTCAACAGCAGGCCGGTGGCCACCCGGGACCGGCTGCGCGCGTACCAGGACCGGGGGTCGGCGCTGTCGGCCAGCGTGGCGATCCGCGGCGCCCGGTGGTCGTCCATGTCGAGGACCAGGTCGTGGTTTTCCAGGCAGTTGTAGGACCAGCCGGGCGAGTGCAACCCGGCGACCAGCCGACCGACCCCGGCTCCCCGATCGGCCAGCACCGCGCGCACCGCGTCGCGCAACGTGTCCGCGTAGGCCAGGTCGAAACCCATCCCGCCGGGCGGCGGCGCGACGGCCAGCCCGCGGAACTCGCCCCAGTACTCGGCGATCTGCACGGCCGCCGGCTTCGCCGCCCGCAGCGTGCCGGTCAGCTCCTGGCAGAAACCCCAGCCGCCGTTCGCGTCGATCACGGTCACCTCGTCGAAGCGCAACCCGTCGGCGTGATAGTCGCGCAGGAACATCAGCGCGTTCGCGGTCAGGAACTCGCGCACCGCCGGCCGGCCGAAGGCGAACACCCGGCCACCGGCCCAGCCGTCGCCGGTGAAATACGCGTTGTTGTCCGGCCCCGGCGCGGCCGGCATGTCGATGTAGTCCAGGCTCTGCGGGTCGAGACCGCCGCCGGCATGGTTGTAGACCACGTCGAAGAGCACCGCGATCCCGAACCGGTGACAGACGTCGACGAACGCCTTCAACTGGTTCACCTGCCCGGCCAGCTGCTCGAACTTGAGCGGCCCGGCCCCGGTCGCGGCCAGCAGCTCGTTGACCGCGTCCAGATAGGGCGGCAGCGCGTGCGGATCCACGCAGTAGTCCATCTCCGGCGAGAACAGATCCGTGCCGTTGTATCCGAGGCTCCACTCCCCCTGGAACTCGACCACCGGCAGCGGCTGCACCGCGGTCACCCCGAGCGCCGCGAGATAGGGCACCCTCTGCACGGCGTCGAGCAGTTTGGCGGTACGGTGCGGCCTGCGGTCGTGGCCCAGCGGATCGGCCGCCGCGAACACCCCCACATGGAACTGGTAGACGATCAGCTCCGCCGCGCCCGGCGGCGTCCACCCCTGGTCGTGCCAGGGATACGCGTCGTCGTCGACGACCAGCGCGTCACACTCCGGATAGCCGTACAGCTCCAGCTCCCGCGCCTGCGGGTCCCGCTTGAAGCCCTCCCCGCCGGCCCCGATCACGTAGAACCGGTACTTCGTGCCGGCGCCCACCCCGGGAAACCAGCCGGTCCAGTCGCCGGTCACCGGATCCTGGACCAGCTCGTCCGCCGGATCGGGCAGATAGCTGAGCACCCCGTCGAACGCCACGAAGACCCGCCGCGCCGCCGGCGCCCAGAACCGGACCGCCACCCCGCCGCCGACGAGCGTCGCCCCGCGCGCCAGATCGGCGGTGACATGCTCCTGCGAAGCCACCATCCCCACACGGTAGGAGCCCGCCTCGGCAGTCACCCCCGGCGCGTCGGGTGTGCGACTCAGTCCACCTGGAACAGGTCGCTGGCCCGGGTGGCGCGCAGCAGCCAGCGCAGATGCGGCTGCGGGTTGCGCAGGTGACAGGTGGCGTCCCGGGCATCGGCCACACAGCGGGCCGCGACCAGCATCCGCAGCCCGGCCGCGTCGCAGAAGTCCACCTCGGCCAGATCGATGTGGATCTGCCGGACCGGTGCGGCCAGGCCCAGCACGTCGTGCACCCGGGTCAGGTCGTACAGCTGGGTCTGCAGCGCGGTCACCGACATCGCGTCCAGGCTGCCGCGCAGGTGGATGAGCAGCCGGTCACCGGTGCGGGCGCCGGCCACGCCGGCGCCCGCGAACCGCGGCTCGTCGCGTCCGCCGATCATCCCGGCACCTCCGGGCGGTTGCGCAGGATCGCCCACACCAGTTTCCCACCCCGGGCCGGAAGCGCGCCCCACGCCGAGGCGGCCGCCCCGACGATCCGCAGACCCAGGCCGCGGTCGGTGAGCGACGGCCCGAGCGGGCCCGGAACCGGGTCGCGGACCTGCGGCAGCGCCGGATCGCCGTCGTGCACCGCGAGGTGCAGCGCGGCGGTGACGCCCTCCCCGCGCGACGACACGATCATCGCGATGTCGGTGCCGGCGTGCTCGGCCGCGTTCACCACCAGCTCGGAGGCGACCAGCCGGCCACGCTCCAGCAGGTGCGGCAGATCCCAGCCCTGGCAGGCGTCCCCGATCAGGGCCCGGGCCAGGGAGGCGGCGGCCGGGTCGGGCGGCAGGGCCAGCTGCATCCGGTCGATCAGCGGGCGGCGGTGGGCCAGGGCGGTGTGCGCCTGCTGCACCGACGCGTGCATGACCAGCCAGTCGCGGGCGCCGAGCCGGCGCAGCCGACGGGCCAGTGGGGCGGACGCCGGCAGGCAGACCCCGATCGCGATCGGTGGCCGCATCGCCGCGCCCTGTGCGCAGAGCGTGAGCCAGAGGGCGGCACTGACCGCACGCGGGTCGGTCAGCCGGTGCAGGTCGACGATCATGCCGGTCGGGTGCTCGGCCAGGCACTTGTCCAGCACAGCGCGGGCCTGCGCGGACAGTTGCCGGTCCCAGGGCCCGCACAGGGTCACCTCGATGACCGCGGTCTCCGGGTCGATGACCGCCAGCACGGCGTCGGCGCGCGCGTCCCCGGACCACCCGATCAGATGGGGCGAGCCCGCAACCATGTACCTTTCTCCCGGTTCTTCCGGTTCACCCCACAAGGGAACTCAGCGACATCCATCACTGTCGCCCGCAATTCTTGAATCGCCCCAAAGACACCGTCAACGCAGATTCACCATGCGTCGATGATCGCGGCGGGAGGGCACCGGCAAGTCACTCACCGTGAGTCATTGGCCCGATCCGGTAACCCTGAAACCGGGCCGTACGTCGCGGGCCGGGCGTGGGACGCCCGGCCCGCCGGCGCTTCAGGTGTCAGAGGCCGGCCTGATAGGCCAGCACCCCGCGATTCACCGCGCTGATCGCCTTGCGCGCGGTCTCCTTGACCCCCGGCGACGCCACCGCCGCCTCGCGAATCTGCCCCAGCAGGTCGAGCACCTGCCGCGCCCAGCGGACGAAGTCGCCGGCCGGCATGTCGGCGTCATAGTTGTGGCCGCTGGCCAGCACCTTGGCGAGCGGCTCACCGCGCGCCCAGCGGAACATCGGCCAGACGAAGCCCGGGTCGGGCTCGCGGGTCAGCGACAGCCCGTGCTCGCCCTCCTCGGTGGCGATCTCCGTCCACAGCTTGGCGCAGGCGTCGACCGCCTCGCTGATCGGTCCCTTCGGCACCGAGGCGCGGTCCTCACCCTCGCGGCGCGACTCGTAGAGCACCATCGACACCGCGGCGGCCAGTTCCTCGGGGGCCAGACCGGCCCACACGTCCTGCCGCAGGCACTCGGCGACCAGCAGGTCGGCCTCCGACCAGATCCGGCCCAGCGTCCGGCCGGCCTCGGTGACCTCACCGTCGTGCGACAGGTAGCCGCGGGCCGTCAGCACCGAGCAGACCTGGTCGAACGTGCGGGCCAGCGACCCGGTACGGCCGGCCACCTTGTCCCGCAGGGCGTCGGTGTCGCGCTGCAGCCGGTGCCGGCGCTCGGCCCAGCGGGCATGGTCCTCCCGCTCCGGGCAGGCGTGACACGGGTGCTGCCGCAGCTTCACCTTGAGCAGGGCGATCTCGGCGTCCTCCCCCGGGTTGGCCCGGCCCCGGCTGCGCCGCCGGTCCGGATGCCGGTCGAGCCCGGTGCCGCTGACCTGGGCGGCCAGGTCCCGCCGGGCGCCGGGGGAGCGGTGGTTGAAGTTCTTCGGCACCCGCAGCCGGGCGAGCACCTCCACCTCGCCGCCGAACTCGGCGGGACTGACCCGGCCGGCCCAGCGGTCCTGGGTGAGCACCATCGGCCGGGGCTCGCCGAACCCGCCGGCGGCCGGTTCCAGCACCACGGCCAGGCCGGCGTGCCGACCCTGCGGCACCCGGATCACGTCGCCGATCCGCACCTTGGACAGCGAGTCGTTGGCCGCCGACCGGCGCTGCGCCACCCCCTGCCGGGCCATCGCCTTCTCCCGGTCGGCGATGGCGACCCGGAGCCCGAAATACTCGTCGAAGTCGCCGTGGTGACAGGCGGCGTCGGCGCCGTAGGTCTGCATCGTGTCGACGTTGCGCTGCACCTGGCGAGCCAGCCCGACCACCGACCGGTCCGCCTGGAACTGGGCGAACGACGACTCCAGCAGCTCGCGGGACTTGTCCGCGCCGACCGTGCCGACCAGGTTGACCGCCATGTTGTAGGACGGGCGGAACGACGAGCGCAGTGGATAGGTGCGGGTGGAGGCCAGGCCGGCCACGTGCCGCGGGTCGACCTCGGGACTCCAGAGCACCACGGCGTGCCCCTCGACGTCGATGCCGCGGCGCCCAGCCCGGCCGGTGAGCTGCGTGTACTCCCCCGGAGTGAGGTCGACGTGCGCTTCCCCGTTGAACTTGACCAGCCGCTCCAGCACCACGCAGCGGGCCGGCATGTTGATCCCCAGGGCCAGCGTCTCGGTCGCGAAGACCGCCTTGACCAGCCCGTTGACGAAGCACTCCTCGACCGCCTCCTTGAAGGCGGGCAGCATGCCGGCGTGGTGCGCGGCGACGCCCCGCTCCAGCCCGTCGAGCCACTCCCAGTAGCCGAGCACCGACAGGTCCTCGGCGGGGATGCTGGCGACCTTGGCCTGGGCGATCCGGCGGATCTCGGCACGCTCGTCCGGGTCGGTGAGCCGCAGACCGGCGCCCAGGCACTGCTGGACGGCGGCGTCGCAGCCGGCCCGGCTGAAGATGAACAGGATGGCCGGCAGCAGACCGGCACGCTCCAGCCGGTCGACCACCTCGGCGCGCGGCGGCGGCTGCCAGCGGCGGCCCCGGCCACCCCGCCCGTTCCACCCGGAGGCACGCTCGCCGAGCTCCAGCCGGCGCTCCATCTCCCGGGTGTAGCGCAGCAGCTCGGGGTGGACGTCGTGTTTCCTGGCCGCGTCGGCGTCGTGGAACAGGTCGAACATCCGCCGGCCGACCAGCATGTGCTGCCAGAGCGGAACCGGCCGGTGCTCGGAGACCACCACCGAGGTCTCGCCGCGGACGGTGACCAGCCAGTCGGCGAACTCCTCGTAGTTGCTGACCGTGGCGGACAGCGAGACCAGGGTGACCGAGGCCGGAAGGTGGATGATCACCTCCTCCCAGACCGCGCCACGGAAGCGGTCGGCCAGGTAGTGCACCTCGTCCATCACGACGTAGGCCAGATTCTTCAGCTGGCTGGAGCCGGAGTAGAGCATGTTGCGCAGCACCTCGGTGGTCATCACCACCACCGGGGCGTCCGCGTTGATCACGTTGTCGCCGGTGAGCAGGCCGACCTTGTCGGGCCCGTAGCGCTCCACCAGGTCGTGGAACTTCTGGTTGGACAGCGCCTTGATCGGCGTGGTGTAGAAGCACTTGCGCTCGCCGGCGCGCAATGCCAGATGCACCGCGAACTCGCCCACCACCGTCTTGCCGGCGCCGGTCGGCGCGCACACCAGCACCCCGTTGCCGCGCTCCAGCGCCTCGCAGGACTCGCGCTGGAAGTCGTCCAGGTCGAAACCGACGTCGAGCATGAAGTCGTCGAGCGCCGGGAAGGTGGCGACCCGCGCCGCCCGCCGCTTGGATTCCGCATACCTGTCGGCGGGACTAGTCATGAACAAAAGACTAGTTCGCGGGTACGACAATGTGCGACACGGTATGGGCGCTCGGGGGCATCGGCCGGTCATCGGTAAGGTGCACGAGTGCCGCTTGCCCCCGAACATCCCCCGTCCGCGCGGCTCGTGGAAGCCGTCCTGTTCGACTTCCACGGCACGCTCGCCCAGGTCGAGGACCCGGTGACCTGGGTCGTCGCGGCCGCCGCGGCCTGCGGCGCCACGCTGGACCGCGGTAAGGCCACGATCCTGGCCGACCGGCTGGTCACCGCGGGCCGGGCCGGTGGCCCGCTGCCGCACCGGGTGCCGCCGCAGCTGGCCGAGCACTGGTCCGACCGCGATCTCTACGCGCACAGTCACCGGGCCGCCTACACCGGGCTGGCGGCCACCGTGCCGACCGATGTCGAGGGCCTTGCCGACGCGCTCTACGACCGGTTGCTGAGCCCCGACGGCTGGCTGCCATATTCGAACACCGAGCCCACCCTGCGCAAGCTGCACGACGCCGGGATCAAGGTCGGCGTGGTCAGCAACATCGGCTTCGACATCCGCCCGCTGTTCACGCACTGGGGGCTGGACGGTCTGGTGGACGCGTTCGCGCTGAGTTTCGAGGTGGGCCGGATCAAACCCGACCCGGCGATCTTCCTGCGCGCCTGCGGCATGTTGGGCGCTGATCCGGAACGCACGCTGATGGTCGGAGACACCCCGGCGGACGCCGGCGCGGTCAAGGCCGGCTGCACCGCCCTGGTCGTCCCGGCCGCCGAGCCGGGCCGCAACAACGGCCTCGGCGCCACGCTCGCCCTCGCCGGTTGCATCTGAAGATCCGATGGCGGCGCTACGCCGTGAGCCCACCCGCCGTGCCCCAACCCTGCGCCGTGCGCCCTCCCGCCGTGCCCAACCCTGCGCCGCGGGCCGACCCGCCGTGCCCAACCCAGCGCCGCGGGCCGACCCGCCGTGCCCGACCCTGCGCCGCGGGCCCGCCGCCCGTCGCGCCCCCACTCTCCGCCGCGGGCCGATCCCCGCGCCGGCTCAGATGTAGCGGTCGAGGATGGTGCCGCGCCGCGCCGACCTGCCGGGGGTGGCCTGCGCGGTCGCCGCGGTGTCCGCGCCGAACTGCTGGTTGGTGGCCGCCTCGGCCATCGCCTTGAACGCCTGGCGGGCGTTGCCGAAGACCGACGTCGCCAGGGAGGTCATCGAGTTCGCGGTGCCGGAGACCGTGTTCATCGCCATGCCCCCAGGTTCGGGTGCTTCCCGGGGAAACTGACCCCCGGCTCACCGGAGCAACCGGATCGCACCCGGGACTAGTTTCATGTCGAGCGGCAGCGGGCCGAGTCGCTCCCCGTCGGCGTATCCGACGATCCCTTCGGCGGCCACCCGCACGTGCCGGGCCCGCCGCTGATGCACCCGCGGATCGGTGACGTGCGTCCCCTGCCGCAGCCGCGGTGTGAGCCGGCTGAGCCCACCCCGCCCGAGTCCACCGGCCCAGATCACGTCGAGCAGCCCGTCCGACGGGTCGGCCGCCGGCACGATCCGCATCCCGCCCCCGTAGCTCGCCGTGTTCCCCACCGCCACGATCTCCGCGTCCCGATGCAGGGTCTCGCCGTCCAGCTCCAGCGTGTAGGCCCGGGCCCGGAGCCGCGCCAGCTCCAGCACGATCGCCAGGTCGTACCGTCGGGGCCCGCGCGGCCAGGCCATCCGGTTGGCCCGCTCGTTCACCAGCGCATCGAACCCGGCCGCCAGCACGGCGCAGAACCACCGCTGCCGCCCGACGGCATCCGCCGTCAGCACCGCATCGATCGACTGCGCACGGCCCGCTTCCAGGGCCGCGGATATCTCCCGCGCGGCTTCGATCGGATTGCCCGGTACGCCGACGGCACCCGCGAAGTCGTTCCCGGTGCCCGCCGCGACCACTCCGAACCCCACCCGCCGCGCCGCGGCCCCCGCGGCAACCAGCCCGGAATCCACGGCCCCCGCAGCAGCCGCCCCGAAATTCGCGGATCCCCAGGACTGCGCGCCGGGCGGCGCCGACTCCCCCACTCGCGGCCCACCACCCGCCACGGCCTGGAGCGCCCGGTGCACGGTCCCGTCCCCGCCCACCGCGACCAGCGCCACCGCGCCCTCGGCCACCGCCTGATGACAGGCCCGTTCCGCGCCGGCCCCGCTGTCCGCATCCAGCAGTCGCACGGCATGCCCCGCGCCGCCGAGCGCCTGCAACACCCCCGGAAGCAGACCGCGGTGCCGACCCCGCCCCGCCCGGGCGTTCGCCAGCACCGCGATGAAGTCGCTCGTCACAGCCGCCGAGGCTAGCCCCCACCCCGACGCACCGCACCCACCCCACAAACCTTGGGGCAGGCCGGCACCCACCCCACAAACCTTGGGGCAGGCCGCCCTCTGCCCCGCGAACCCCGCCAGGCCAGCACCCGCCCTGCGAACCTTGGCCAGGCCGACGTCCGCCCACAGACCCGCCAGGCCAGCACCCTCCCCGCCAACCTTGGCTAGGCCGACGTCCGCCCACAGACCCGCCAGGACAGCAGCCACCCCGCCAACTTTCGCCAGACCAACCCCCCATTCCCGCGAATCGCCGCCGGTGAGTTGTCAGCCGTTTTCCCGCCGCCGCGCTCTTTGCGGCGACGAGAAAACGGCTGACAACTCACCGGTTACCAGGCGATTCGCCGCGGAGCGAAGCGGAGCCAGCTAGCTCACGTCATGTCGTCGAAGCGCCGCTCGATGGAACGCGGGGCCTCCACGGGTGTCGGAGCGTCGACCGGGGTCGGGGCGGAGATCGGGTCGGAGGCGCCGACCGGGACCCGCTCCTCGTCGAGAGCGGAGATCTCGTCGTCGGAGAGGCCTTCGTAGATCTCCTTGCCGCGGCCCTTGCGCCTGTCGTTGAGGATCGCCACGCCGACCGCGACGAAGTACAGCGCGCTGATGCAGGCGGCGAGCAGGGCCATGCCGAACGGGCCCGGGTCGGGCGTGGCGATCGCGGCGAACGCGAACGCCAGGAACACGACCGCACGCCACCAGCTGAGCAGGCGCTTGCCGGTGACCACGCCGGTGAAGTTCAGCATCAGCAGCAGGAGCGGGAACTCGAAGGCACAACCGAACAGCATCAGCATGTTCATCACGAAGCCGACGTACGACGTGACTTCGAGTTTGGTCGGCTGGCCGAGCACACCGGCCTTCATGATGAAGGCCAGGCTGTGACCGATCACGAGGTACGCCATGATGACGCCGGCGGCGAACAGCGGCAGGGCCAGCGCGACGAACAGGTACGCCCACCTGCGCTCGTGCCGGTGCAGACCGGGGGCGACGAAGGCCCACAGCTGGTAGAGCCAGACGGGTGCGCCGAGGACCAGACCGAGCCAGAGTGAGATCTTCAGCCGAAGCATCAGCTGGTCGGTCACCGCGAGGGTGATGAACTCACAGCTGCCGGTCCGGTCGTTGATCGAGCTGGGCAGCGCGCAGTACGGCGCCTTCAGGATGTCGAAGGCCCACTGCGAGATGACGAAGCCGACGATCAGGCCGAGAACGATGCCGATCGAGGCGATGAACAGCCGGTTGCGCAGCTCGCGGACGTGCTCGATGAGCGTCATCGAGCCGTCGGCGGCCTGCTCGAACTTGCTCGGCTTCTTGTTGCGACGCAGGGTCAGGGAAGCCATCGCGGGCGGATCAGCGGTCGTTGGTGCGCTGCACCGGGTCGACGAACGGCTGGGCCGGCGGCTGCTGCGGCTGCTGGAAGCCCGGCTGCGGGTGCGGCTGGTAACCCGGCTGCGGCTGCTGGTAACCCGGCTGGGGCTGCTGGTAGCCCGGCGGGGGCTGCTGCTGGTAACCCTGCTGCGGGTAGCCGCCCTGCACGTCACCCTGCAGCGGCTGGCGCGAGTACTGCGCGTCGGCCTTCTCCGCCAGGTTGTCGTTGTTGTTCTCGTCGATGAGACCCTTGGTCTCCGCCTTCATGATCCGCAGCGAGCGCCCGAGGGAGCGCGCCGCGTCCGGCAGCCGCTTCGCGCCGAAGAGCAGCACGAGGACGACGACGAGCAAGATGAGGTGCCATGGCTTGAGGGCGCCCATGGAGAGACTCCAGTCGGTCGGATCAGGTTGCGGGGTCCATCGTACGTGTCAATTCCGGCGATGTCGTAGGCCGGAACCCGCGAGATTCTTGCGCATTCGGTTGACATGCCGGACAACGGGGCTCGAACGCCTCAGGTCAGTGGCCGGAACCGGCCTTGATCCGTTCCACGTGCTCCTGCGCCCGCTCGGCCCGCTGCTGCAGGCCCTGCAGGGTCTGCTCCAGCCGGGCCGCCCCGGCCTGCAGGCCCATCGCCTCGGCCTGCCGCCGCTGCAACCGCCCGGCCGCCCGGCGCAGCTCGGGCAGCCGGCCCAGCAGCCGCGCGGCGGTGACGACCAGGATGATCAACGCGATCGCACCCACGGCGATCCAGACCCACATCAGCACGGCGCCACCCTATCCGGCCGGGGCCCGGTCCGCCGCGAGTGAGTGCGGCGCGGCGTACTGGTCGAGGGCCTCGTGCGCGGCGTCACGGATCTGCTCGACCAGCTCGGGTGGGCCGACCACGGTGACGTCGGCGCGGCCGACCAGGAAGCGGCGGGCCCAGACCAGGTCGGTGACCCGCATCGTGACCAGCCACTCGCCGGGCTCCCGCTGCACCTGCTCGACCGGGTAGTACTCGGTGATCCACCGGCCGCCGCGGCCCACCCGCAGGGTGACCAGGGGCAGCTCCGGGCCGGGCTGGAAGACGCCGTGCGTGACGTCGTGCGGGACCGCCTCGACCGGCGGCCGGGCCGGCTCGTCGAGCTCGGTGAACGCGTCGATCCGGTCGATCCGGAACATCCGGGTCGCCTCGGCCCGGCGGCACCAGGCCTCCAGGTAGGCGAAGGTGCCGACGGTCAGCATCCGCATCGGGTCGACGACCCGCTCGGTGGTCTCGTCGCGGGCCGCCGTGTAGTAGGTGAGCCGCAGCGCGTGCCCGGAGTCGACCGCGGCCCGGACCTTGGCGAGCTTCTCCTGGTTGGCCGGGAGTTTCACGGCGACCGGGGCGTCCGCCAGGTCACCGGCCGCGCTCTCGATCTTGGCGAGGGCGCGCTCGATCGCGTCCCGCGAGCCGATGCCCGGTGTCTCGGCAAGCATCCGCAGCGCCACCACCAGGGCGAGCGCCTCGTCCTGATTGAGCCGCAGCGGCTTGTCGATGCCGGCGTCGTGGCTGATCGTCACCCGGTCGCCGTCGAACGCCATGTCGATCAGGTCGCCGGGGCCGTAACCGGGCAGCCCGCAGACCCAGAGCAGCTCCAGGTCCTCGCGCAGCTGCTTGGCGGTGACGCCCAGGTCGTCGGCGGCCTCGGCGATCAGGATGCCGGGGCGGGCCAGCAGGTAGGGCACCAGGTTGAGCAGGCGGCCGAGCCGGTCGGCGGACGGGGTGCGCGGGGCGGTCATCGGGCGACCGCCGGGACGTCCCGGTCGTACCGGGTGGTGAGCTCCTTGAGCTGCTGGATGACCGCGTCCCGCAACTCCGGCGGGCCGTCCGCGCGGGCGTCCGGCCCGTACCCCGCGATCCGGGACGCGAGCCAGTCCGGATCGCCGTACGAAATAGTCAATCTGTCCCCGTCCGGACCGGGAGTGACCTCGCTGGCCAGCCGGCGCAGCCCGGCGGCCCGGCCGGGACGCACGGTGACGGTGGCGCGGCCGGTGCGCGCGATCGGCCCGGTGCTGTGGGCCACGTGGCTGATCAGGTCGGCGTCGGCGGGCGGGGTGAAGGCCTCCGGGCGGCCGACGGCGCGCACGTCGCCGACGATCCGGGACAGCCGGAAGCAGCGGGCGGCGTTGCGGTCCCGGTCGTGGCCCACCACGTACCACCGGCCGCGCCAGCAGACCACGCCCCACGGCTCCAGGCGCCGGACGCTGGGCTCGTCGACCGCGGGCACCCGGTATTTGAACTGGACCGCGCGGCGGGCCCGGGCGGCCGCGGTGAGCGGGCCGAACGCCGGGTCGACCGTGACCACCGGCTCGACGCCCAGGGTGGCCTGCGGGTCCACCTCGACCCCGGCGGCACGCAGCTTGGCCAGGCCGGACGAGGCGGCGGCGGCCAGCCCGGCGTGCTGCCACAGCCGGGCGGCGATGCCGACCGCGGCGGCCTCGTCGGGTTCGAGCAGGATGTCGGGCAGCGCGTACTCCCGCTGGGCGATCCGATATCCGGGCTCCTGGTCGAAGATGCTCGCGGTGCCGGTCTCCAGCGGCACGCCCAGCTCGCGCAACTCGGCCTTGTCCCGCTCGAACTTGCGCTGGAAGGCTTCGTGGTCCCGGGGATCCGAGGGGTCGTGCTCGTAACCGGGCACGGTCAGGGCGATCTGCGCGGCGGTCAGGAACCGTCGCGTGGACAGCAGGCAGATCACCAGGTTCACCAGGCGCTCGGTTCGAGTGCGCGACACGACAGGAAACCTAGCAGCCCGGGTGTCCAGACCGTTAAACGCGAGCGGGGCGGGGAACCAAGGACGACGTGACGATCGCACCCGAGCCCGAGACCGCACCGACCGGTCTGCCCGACAACGAGCCGCAGGCCGCGACCGAAAGCGTCGGGACGGTGCTGCTGGCGCTGCTGGCGAACCTGGTCATCGCGGTCGCCAAGCTGGTCGCCGGGCTGTTGTCCGGCTCGGCGGCGATGCTGTCCGAGGCGGCGCACTCGTTCGCCGACACGGTCACCGAGATCTTCCTCTACGTCGCGCTGCGCCGGGGCGGAAAACCGGCGGACGAGGAACACCCGTTCGGGTACGGCAAGGAGAGCTACGTCTGGGCGTTCATCGCCTCGCTGTTCACCTTCGTGGGCGGTGCCGGCTTCTCCATCTACCACGGGATCAGCACCATCGTCAGCGGCGCGGACGCCGGCGACTACCTGTGGTCGTACGTCGTGCTGGCGATCTCGTTCGTCGCCGAGGGATCCTCGTTCCTGAAGGCCCGCCGCCAGGTGCGCGAGCAGTCCCGCCGGTGGAACGTCAGCCCGCAGCGCTTCCTGCGGCTCACCTCGGACACCACGGTCAAGGCGGTCTTCTTCGAGGACGCGGCGGCCCTGATCGGGCTGCTGCTGGCCGCCGCCGGGCTGGCGCTGACCCAGCTCACCGGCAGTGAGGTGTGGGACGGGTCGGCCTCCGTGCTGATCGGCGCCCTGCTGCTGGTGGTCGCCTCGGTGCTGGCCCGGACCAACGTGTCGCTGCTGGTCGGGCGGGCGGTGCCGCGCCGGATGCACAACCAGATCGCGGCCGATCTGCGGTCCATCCCGGTGGTGACCGGCGTGCCGACGCTGTTCACCATGCAGATCGGGCCGGGCGACATCCTGGTCGCGGCGAAGGTCGACTTCGACGACGAGGTGCCGGGCCGGGACATCGAGGCCGCCTCGGACGAGGCCGAACGCCGGCTGCGCGACCGCTATCCGGAGATCCGGTACGTCTTCCTGGACCCCACCCGCGGCGTTCCGGGACGCGACCACATCGACGGTGGCCTGGACCGATAGGGTTCCGGCTCATGGTGCGCTGGCGGTCCGGAACGGTGTCCTCGGTGCGGCGACGCTGGCGCGGCGCCATCGAGCTGGACGTGCTGTGCGACGGCGGCGGCGTGCGCGCGCTGGCCTACCCGGAGCTGGTCGGCTCGCCGGAGCCCGGCGACCGGGTGCTGCTCAACGTCGGCGCGCTGGTGATGGGCCTGGGCACCGGGGGGTACGCGCTGGTCGTCGCGCTGCCCGACCGGTTGCCCGCGGACCCGGCCGACGACGGCACCACCCGCGACGCGGGTCACCTGGTGAAGGCGCGGTACACGCCGCTGCAGCCGATCCTGCTCGGGGTCGACGAGGAGGCCTCCCCGCACCGGGCGGTGCTGGCAGCCGCCGAGTCGCTCGAGGCGATGCCGGTGGTCACCGCCGACCTGCACTCCGCGCTGCCGGCGATCCTGGCCGGGGTCCGCGCGGACCGGCCGGACGCCCGGGTGGCGTACGTGATGACCGACGGCGGCGCGCTGCCCGCGTGGTTCTCCCGGACCCTGGACGGGCTCACCGGGCACCTGGCCGGGACGGTGACGACCGGACAGGCCTTCGGCGGCGACCTGGAGGCGAGCACCGTGCACACCGGGCTGCTGGCCGCCCGGCACGTGCTGCGCGCCGACGTGACCGTCGTCGCGCAGGGCCCGGGCAACCTGGGTACCGGCACCACCTGGGGGTTCTCCGGGGTGGCGCTGGGCGAGGCGGTCAACGCGATCGGTGTGCTCGGCGGGCGGCCGGTCGGGTCGCTGCGGATCTCCGACGGCGACGGGCGGGAACGGCACCGCGGGGTGTCCCATCACAGTCTCACGGCGTACGGGAAAGTCGCCCTGATCCGAGCGGACCTGCCGGTGCCCGAGGGTCTGCCGGCGGCCCTGGCCGCCTCGATCGCGCCGCTCGCCGAGCGGCACCGGATCGTCGAGGTGCCCACCGGCGGCCTGGACGCGGCGCTGCGGGCGTCGCCGGTGCCGCTGTCGACGATGGGCCGCGGGCTGGACCGGGACCACGCGTACTTCCTGGCCGCCGCCGCGGCCGGCCGGCACGCCGCCGCCCTGCTCGGCGCCGATCAGTAGGGCTGCGCCTCCCAGACGAACCGGAAGTCGGCGCTGGTGCCGGAGGTGGCGGCCAGCGCGTTGGACGGCAGCAGCCAGGTCACCCGGTACCACAGCTGGGCGGCCGTGGCCGTCGTCCACTCCCCCGGTGCGCTGGTCCCCCAGGTGATCGGCAGGCCGCTGACCTTGGCGGTGCTGGCCGTGCCCGTCCCGTACACGAAGGTGCCGTTGGCGGTGAAGCCCGCGCACGCCGCGTTCGTCGCCCCGGTGCCCTCGTCGATGACCATCTCCAGCGCCGCGGACAGGGCGTCCGCGTTGTCGTCGATCCGCATCCGGATGTGCGCCGGCGCAGCGGTCTGGTAATCGACCATGATGCACGCCTGCCCGCCGGTGCGGGTGCTGCTGGGCGCGAAGCCGGCCAGCGTGATCGAGCTCGCCGTGGCGTCCGGCACCGCGACCGGCACGGTGAACGGCGCCGTCGCCACCTGGCTGTTGGTCAGCGTCACGCTGACCGCGGTCCAGGTGTTGTTCGGCGTCGAGGTGGTCGCGCTGTAGGCCGATGTCGACGACCGCCAGACCAGCACCGAGCCCAGCAGGATGCTCAGCGGCACCGCCAGGCCGGCGATCCGCCGCCGCCTCACTCCAGGTAGTCCGCGTACACCCGCCAAAGGTCCTCCTGATCGGTCAGCTGCCGGTCGTACACCGCGAACTCGTCGATCGTGCCGGTCAGGTAGGGATTCGACGGGGCGGACGGCCAGCCGTTCAGCGGCAGCATCGCCACCCCGCCCCAGCGCCAGTAGCCGGTCGTGGAGGCGGCCGCGGTGACGGCCGTGCCGGTCACCTTGACGCCGTCGACGTAGAGCTTCAGACCGGCCGCGCCGACGCTGGCCAGCACGTGGTGCCACGTCCCGTCGTCGACCGCCGCCGCACTGACCACGGTGACCGGGACGCCCGCGCCGAGCACGCCGAACCGCACCCTGCCGGTGGTGTCGACGTACATCAGCCGGTCGGTCACGGTGCTGTCGAGCTGGTCGTCGGTGTCGGCGAACCCGCCGATCACCCCGGTCTCGCCGCTCGCCACCCGGATCAGGCACTCCTCGGTGAAGGCGGGACCGGCCACCGCGGCGGCGAACCGGCCGTTCCCGCCGCTGGACGAACCGCCGAAGGCCATCGCGGTGGTGTTCGCGTGCAGCGGACGCGTGCCGGCCAGACCACCGGTCTCCTCGACCTCGACGCTGCCGACCAGCTGCCGCATCGTGGTGGACACCACCGGGTAGCCGTTGTAGACGCGCAGGTCGTCGATCTGACCCTGCCAGCCCTCGGCGGTGGCGCCGCCGACCACCCGGCGGCCGATCTGGGTCGCCCCGAGGGACGGCCAGGCGGCCGTGGTCGCGGGGGTGGCGGTGCCACTGGAGCGGCCGTCGACGTACAGCCGGATCTCCTTTCCCGCCTCGTAGACCCCGGCGACGTGGGTCCACTGGTTCAGCACCGGCGCCGCCGCGCTGACCGTGCTCTTCGGCGTGACCACCGCGGCGTCGCTCGGCCACCAGCGCATCCGCCAGCGGTTGGCGGTGCTGTCGTAGCCGAGCGTGAAGGCGGTGCCGAGCACCCCGTTCTGCGAGACGATCGTGCGGTCCGCGCTCGTGTCGGTGAGCCTGACCCAGGCCGCCACGGAGAAGCTGCCGCTGGTGGTCACCTGCGCCGAGGGTCCCTGCACGTAGCCGTTCACGCCGGCCGTGGCGATGGTCAGCGCGTTACCGGTGCGGCCGGTCGTCAGGGCGGCCGCCGCGCCGGCCGTCACCCCGGCGGTCGACGAGCCGGTCACCGACGGTGTGCCGGTGCTCGCCGACGCGGTGGTGTACCCGGGTGTCGTGCCGGTGGCCTCGTCGAAGGTCCAGCGGCTGGTGGCCCGGACCGGCAGCTCGGCCACCTCGGCCGCGCTCAGCGCGCGCCGCCAGGTGCGCGCCTCGCCGATGATCATGCCGATGCCGGTGTTCCGGCCGCCGTAGCCGGCCCAGTTGCCGGTACCGGCGCCGGTACGGTACCGGCCGAAACCCACGTTCCGGTCGGTGGCGGCGTCGGCCGGGACGGTGTGCGTGGCGGTCGCGGGCGGGGCGACGCCGTTGACGTACAGGCTCATCGTGCCCGTCGCGGCGACGAAGACCGCGGTCAGGTGGGTCCAGGTGTTCACCGCGGCGGCCGAACCGTAGGCGGTGTCCCAGCCGGTCACCGTGGTGCTGTTCGGATCCTTGGCCATGGTGAACGCCCAGCACGGTGCCATCGCGCAGGACGCGCTGTTGTCCACCAGCAGCGCCACGTCACTGCGCCGGTAGGAGCTGTTGGTCATGTGGAAGGCGGAGAACCGGCTCCCGGCAGCCGGCGCGGTGTCGCCGATGTCGACCCACAGCGCGACGGTGAAGTCCCGGTCCGCCCGGAACGGCGACAGCACCGAGGAGAGCGTCGCCTGGGCACAACAGCTCGCGGTCGAGGCCCCGAGCATGTACGCGCCGCCGGTCGGCCCGGTCGTGTTGGTGACCGTCATCGGGGTACCGGTGGGCTTGCCGGTGTCGGTGGTGCCGGAGAGGTCGCGGTACCTTGTGGCCGCCGGGCCGTCGTCCATCGGCCACCACAGCGACGGACCGTTCGTGCTGTTCGCGTACGCGCCGTCCTGGCCGTTGCCGGACGAGTCCACGGCGGTCGAGCTGAGCGCGCCGGTCTGGCTCTCCTCGCCCCGGTGGTAGAACAGCGGCCCGCCGTCGGTGACCAGCTGCGGCAGGCCGGGGAAACCCGCCGAGGCGGCGACCGTGGCCGGGACCGCGGTGGTGGCCGTGTACTGGGCGGCCACCGGCCGCCAGGCCAGCGGCATCGCCACCAGCAGGGTGCCGGCGAACAGGACCGCGGCCACCCGCCGGCGCCGGCTCCACGTCGCCATGCTTCCCCCCGGCATCCTCCCTGGTCCCATCGGTCGGAGGCGGGAGACTGCTGAGCCGCGACGGACCGACGAATCAGGTCTGCGCCTCCCAGGTGGCGGTGAAGGTGAGCCCCAGCCCGGCCGCGGCGTCACCGGCGGTGTTCGGCAGCAGGAGGTCGAACCGCCATGCCCGGGTGGCCGGCCCGGACACCGCCCACGCGCCGTCGCCGCTGGACCAGCCGGTGTGCGCGGCCAGATACGGGCCCAGGGTGGGGCCGCCGGTGGCCGGCGCGCTCCCGTTGTACAGCGTGGCGGACGAGCCGAAATCCGAGCAGTCGGTCTGCGCCCCGGTGCCGCTCTGCACCTGGGCCACCAGGTAGGCGCCGAGCGTCCCGGCGACCGAGGTGAAGTACATCTTCACGGTCGCCGGGGCGGTTCCGGTGTACGCGGTGATCACACACGTCGTACCGACCGTGCCGGGGATCGCGTTGGTGATCGCGAAAACCCTGCCGGCCGGGGCGGACGCCGAGACCACCACCGTTCCCGCGGTGAACGTGTTCACCGGGGTCGACGTGGTGCCCGTGTACCCGGCGCCGGTGACCGGCAGGGCGGCGGCCGTGACGATCACCAGGACGGCGGCCGGCCACCACCGCCGGTGCCACCGAAGGTGACGCCGATGGCGGGGTCGGGACCGTCGTACCCCGGGCATCAGTAGGGCTGCGCCTCCCACTGGAACTTGAAGTCGGCACTGGTGCCGGAGGTCGCCGCCAGCGCGTTCGAGGGCAGCAGCCAGGTCACCCTGTACCACAGCTGCGCCGCCGTGGCCGCGGTCCACTCCCCCGCGGTGCTGGTGCCCCACGTCGTCGGCAGGCCGCTGACCTTCGCGGTGCTGGCCGCACCCGTCCCGTACACGTAGGTGCCGTTGGACGTGAAACCCGAGCATGCCGCGTTCGTCGCGCCGGTGCCCTCGTCGATGACCATCTCCAGCGCCGCGGACAGGGCGTCCGCGTTGTCGTCGATCCGCATCCGGATGTGCGCCGGCGCACCGGTCTGGTAGTCGACCATGATGCACATCTGACCACCGGTCCGCACACTGCTGGGCGAGAACCCGGCAAGCGTGATCGAACTCGCCGAGGCGTCCGGCACCGCGACCGACACGGTGAACGGCGCCGACGCCACCTGGCTGTTGGTCAGCGCCACGCTCACCGCGGTCCAGGTGTTGTTCAGCGTCGACGAGGTCGTCGTGTACGCCGACTCGGACGACTGCCAGACCAGCATCGACCCCAGCAGGATGCTCAACGGCACGGCGAGCCCGGAGAACCGGCGACGCCGGCGACGGCGGCGCTCGGCGGCATCGGTCTGCGACATGGCGACTCCCTGCGGCTCTCCAGCGGAACGCCGCTCCCGATCGGACGTCCGGCCGGACACTTGAGGGATGGCGGAAGCCCGTGCCTGGGCCTGGTTCATCGCGAGCGTGCTCGCCCGGATCCTGCTGGGCACCTGCGCGGTGGCGGTGCTCTGGTCGCTGCTGCCCGTCGTCTTCGGCTGGACCAGCGTGGTCGTGGTGTCCGGCTCGATGCTCCCGAAGATCCACTCCGGCGACGTGGCGATCGCCGGCCCGATCAGCGCCGCGAAGATGAGACCCGGCATGGCGGTCCTCGTCGACAACCCCGCCCGCCCCGGGCACCTGCTGCTGCACCGGGTCGTGCGGCGCACCGCCGACGGCAGCCTGATCACCAAGGGCGACGCGAACGCGACCGAGGACTCGACGCCGGTGCCGCCGTCCTCGGTGCGCGGGCTACCCCGGCTTCTGATCCGGTGGATCGGCCTGCCGGTCTACTGGCACGGCCGCGGCGAACACCGCAAAGTGCTGGCCACCGGTGTGGCCGTCGCGGTGCTGCTGGCCGTGGCGATGCGCAACGAGGAGGCCGCGGACCATGCGGCGGGTCACCGGCGGCGCCCGCGGCACCGGCGCTGACCGCGGGTCACGCGGCGGCCGGCATCTCGATCCGGTTGCGGCCCCGCTCCTTGGCCAGGTAGAGGGCCTGGTCGGCGCGCTGCAACAGCTCGTCCGAGGTCTCCTGGCCGTCCCAGACCGCCAGACCGGCGGAGAAGGTCTGCCCCTGCGGGGTGGCGGCGAGCATCCGGCTCAACGCGCCGTGCCCGTGCGCCGCATCCGAGCCGGGCAGCAGCACCACGAACTCCTCGCCGCCGTAGCGGGCGAGCAGATCCGCCTTGCGCAGCGTCTCGTGCCAGGCCGCGCTGGCCGCCTTCAACAGCCGGTCACCGGCCGGATGACCGTACGTGTCGTTGAACCGCTTGAAATGGTCCAGGTCGACGATCGCGACGACCACCGGCTGGTGATCGCGGCGGGCCCGTTCCAGGGCGCGGGGCAGTTCGTCGTTCCACGCCCGGCGGTTCGGCAGACCGGTCAGCTCATCCGAGCGGGCCAGGTCCCGCACCTGCCGGGCCTGTCGCTCCACCTCCCGCACCAGACCCGCCATGCGCACCACGACCAGCAGGAACAGGGTGGTGGAGCAGAGCACGATGCTCCAGCCGTTCTTCACCGACCCGCTGTGCAACTGGCCGGCCAGCAACCCGGGGGCGATCAGCGAAGCGCCGGTCAGCAGGGCCAGCAGGCCCGGGCCGAGCCGGGCCGACCGCTCCTGCGCCGGCTCCGCCAGCCGCCCCGCGCCCGGGTCCAGGGCGGCTACCGCGAACAGCGCGAACGCGGTCACGAACACCGACTCCAGGGCGCGGCCCAGCCACGGCAGCAGCCCCAGCCACTTCTCGGCGCCGCCCAGATTGTCCATGATCACCCACGAGCTGTCGCCGACCAGCAGGGCCCCCAGCGCCGCGACCATCGCGGCCAGCGCCGGCCCCCGGGCACCGCGGCCGCGCACCAGCCGGGTCATCATCGCGATCAGCAGCAGATCACCGATCGGATAGGCGACCTGGGTGCCGTACGCCAGCCGGTCCATCTGAATGTCCCCATGCGCCGGCTCGATCACGAACACCCAGGCCAGCAGCCCGAACCCGATCGTGATGGTGGCCGCGTCGACCAGGGCGGTCCCGTTGCGCCACTCGTCGCGGCGGCGGATCAGCAGGGCGATCCCGGCCGCGCATGCCGGATACAGCCCGAGGAAGAACGGGTCGGCAGATCCGCCAGGTTCCACCACACCGCGCTGACCTTGGCGACCAGGATGCCGGTCGCATTGCTGAACACGCCGGCGGCGAAGCACCACCACGGCGCCCGATCCCGGCACGTCTGCCGGCGGGCCCCGGCCACGATCACGGCGGCGCTGGCCCAGCCGATCGCCACCTGCCAGCAGACGGTCAGCCAGCCGACCGCCGGCAGGAACTGGTACGCCACGATCGCCACCACCGCGGCGACCGCGAACCGCCCCCGACCAATGATCACCCGAATCAGGAGACGCCATCCCGGTTGCGGAACGGGTTCAATCCCGTTTTCCCCCGGGAGTCGGCCGGCCCGTCGCGCACGGCTCGCCACGCGAGCCGGCGGTGGCCCGAGCCGGTGCTGGACGGCGCCGCACCGGCCGGCGTCGCGGGGCGCAGCTCGCGGTGGGTTCAGTCGCGCTTGCGGACCAGGGTTACGCCGTCGCGGACCGGCAGCATCACCGAACTGACCCGGTCGTCGCCGACGATCCGGTCGTTGAGCTGCGCGATGGCGCGGTCGGCCGGATCGGTCGGGTGCAGCACCCGGCCGTCACGCAGGACGTTGTCGAGGGCGAGCAGCCCGCCGGGACGCAGCCGGGTGACCAGTTCCTCGTAGTAGGCCGGGTAGTTGATCTTGTCGGCGTCGATGAACCCGAAGTCGATCACCGGATCGGCCGGGAGCGCACGCAGCGTCTCCACCGCCGGCCCGAGCCGCAACTCGATCCGGTCCCGCAGCCCGGCCCGCTCCCAGTAGCCGCCGGCGATCCTCGTCCACTCCGCGGACACGTCACAGGCCAGCAGCCGCCCACCGGGCCGCAACCCGCGCGCGATACAGATCGACGAGAACCCGGTGAACGTGCCCACCTCGACGGCATAATCCACGCCGGTCAGCTGCACCAGCATGGTGAGCAGGGCGCCCTCGTCCGCGGAGACCTGCATGCCGGCATAATCCGGCGGAAGCGACGCCCTGGTCTCCGCCGCCAACTCCCGCAGCAGCTCATCGGCCGGCGTGCTGTGCGCCAGCAGGTAGTCCTCGATGCCCGGCCCCAGAATCTCGGTCATAGCCCGGAGCCTCTCGCAAACCGGCCGATCCCGCACCCCCTTCCCTACCGGCGGCCTCCGCTGTGACAACCCGCCGCGCCCATCCCCAGAGGCCACACACCCGACATTTCCGGACGGGGTAACCGCGAGAAGCGATCCACCGGCCCGCGAGACCGCCGCCGAGCTGACCTCAAGCGCGGGCGCGGGGGCCCCGCACGGTCACCGCGGGACGCATCCGCACCAGACCCGCAGACACGGGAGGGCAAGGACCGCAAGCGCGGACGCGGGGGCGCGGACCGCAAGCGCGGACGCGGGGGCGCGGACGCGGGGGCGCGGACGCGGGGGCGCGGACGCGGGGGCGCGGACCGCAAGCGCGGGCGCAGGACGGTCGAAGCCGGACGCGGGGCACGGGATCGGTGTTGCGCTCGGCGGTTTGCTCCCACCGCGCCCAACCGACGATGCGGAAGGGTGCGGGGATCGTTCTGCGTCTTTGCACGGCGATGCGAACGACGACCGATCCGCACCCTATTTGGTGACGATCAGATACACCCAGCCGGCCAGAAAGAGCGCCAATACCGCCGCCATCAGCCACGTCGGGATCAGTTTGCGGCCGTGCCGCGCCTGCTGCACCTGTTGGCGGATCCGCTCCCGACGACGGTCGGCACGGTTGAGGCGGCGCACATCCTCGGGATCGGGCTGGCCGGAGTTGATCGATGTCATAACCGGGCAAGCCTAACGCGACCCGCTCACCTGCCAACGAACAGCCTCGCCGCGGCGAGAGCCGCCATCACACCCGGCACCGCGGCAGGAGCCGCCACCACCCCCAGCACCCGGCGACAGCCGCCAACACACCGGGCACCCCCGCAGGAGCCGCCAACACACCCGGCACCGCAGCAGGAGCCGGAAACACCAGCGCCTCACCGAAGACCGACCGGCACCACCGGCGATCCGACGAGGGTCGCCGGCGCAGCCGCGAGGATCGCCCACCGGCCGGCCGAACCCTCGCGGCCCATCCGCCGACGATGCCTCCGCTCACATGCTGGCGATGAGTCTTTCCACTCGTTCGTCGTAGGCGCGGAACGGGTCCTTGCACAGCACGGTCCGCTGCGCCTGGTCGTTCAGCTTCAGATGCACCCAGTCGACGGTGAAGTCGCGCCGCTTGTCCTGGGCGTGTTTGATGAACTCGCCGCGCAGGCGGGCGCGGGTGGTCTGCGGCGGGGTTTCCTTGGCCTCGAAGATCTGCAGGTCGTTGGCGATCCGGTCGACCTGCTTGCGTTTCTCCATGAGGGCGTAGAGGCCCCGGCCGCGGCGCACGTCGTGGTAGGCGAGGTCGAGCTGGGCGATCCGCGGATGCGACATCGGGATGTCGTGTTTCGCCTGATAGCGCTCGATCAGCCGGTATTTCGAGACCCAGTCGATCTCGCGGGCGACCGGGTCGAGGTTCTCGGTTTCGATGGCGTTGAGGACGCGGCCCCACAGTTCGACGACGCGCTTGGCGACCGGGTCGCCGCCGCGGCGCTCGACGAACTCGGTCGCCTTCGCCAGGTACTCCTGCTGGATTTCCAGCGCGGAGACCTCCTTGTTGTTCGCCAGGCGGATCTTGCGGCGGCCGGTGACGTCGTGGCTGACCTCGCGGATGGCGCGGATCGGGTTTTCCAGCGACAGGTCGCGCATCACCACGCCGGCCTCGATCATGCGCAGCACGATGTCGGCGCTGCCCACCTTGAGCAGGGTGGTGACCTCGTTCATGTTGGAGTCGCCGACGATGACGTGCAGGCGGCGGTAGCGCTCGGCGTCGGCGTGCGGCTCGTCGCGGGTGTTGATGATCGGGCGGCTGCGCGTGGTGGCGCTGGAGACGCCCTCCCAGATGTGCTCGGCGCGCTGCGAGAGGCAGAAGACGGCGCCGCGCGGGGTCTGCAGCACCTTGCCGGCACCGCAGATCAGCTGGCGGGTGACCAGGAACGGGATCAGCACGTCGGCCAGGCGACCGAACTCGCCGTGGCGACTGACCAGGTAATTCTCGTGGCAGCCGTACGAGTTGCCGGCCGAGTCGGTGTTGTTCTTGAACAGGTAGATCTCGCCCGCGATGCCCTCGTCGTGCAGACGCTTCTCCGCGTCGACGAGCAGGCCTTCCAGGATCCGCTCGCCGGCCCGGTCGTGGGCGACCAGGTCGGTGACCGAGTCACATTCGGGTGTCGCGTACTCCGGGTGGGAACCGACGTCGAGGTAGAGGCGGGCGCCGTTGCGGAGGAAGACGTTGCTGCTGCGTCCCCAGGACACCACGCGGCGGAACAGGTAGCGGGCCACCTCGTCCGGCGACAGCCGCCGCTGCCCCCGATAGGTGCACGTGACTCCGTACTCGGTCTCGAGGCCGAAAATTCGCCGTTCCATGACAAGACACTAGCCGCATCCGGGGCGCATTGGCAGCCACCGAAGGGCCCCAGTAATCGGGTTTTCGGGGATCTTCACCGCGGCGCGGCATGTTTGCGGCGGGCGCGGCATTTCGCCGCGCCCGCTCACGAACCGCTCAGCCCTCGGTACTCTCCGAAGCGGCCGACTCGGTGGGTTTGCTGTCGGCCGGCGCCGGCGGGGCGGCGTCGGTCTCCCCGAGATCCGCGTCCGGCACGGCCTCGTGCCCCAGCAGCGTGGTCAGCGCCGCGTCGGCGATCCGCCGGAACGTCCGCCCGACCCGGCGGCGGTCCAGCACCGCCACCTCGAGCTGCTTGGGCCCGAGGGTGCGGGTCGCGCCGTTCTCCCCGCCGACGCTGCCCAGCGCCTCGGCGGCCAGCGCCAGCGCGGTCGGCAGATCGGCCGCGACGTCGTGCCGCTCGCGCAGCACGTTCGCGATCGCCTCGGCCTGGCCGCCCATCGCCATGAAGCCGGGCTCGTCCAGGGCGGAGCCGTCGTACATGATCCGGTACAGCTCGTCCTGTTCCGGGGTGGCGCCGACCTGCGCGATGCAGATCTCCACCTCGTACGGCTTCTGGGTCTCCGAGAAGATCGCACCCAGGGTCTGGGTGTACGCGTTGGCCAGCGCCCGCCCGGTCACATCGCGCCGGTCGTAGGTCAGGCCGGTCATGTCGGCCATCCGCACGCCGGCCCGGCGCAGGCTCTCGAACTCGTTGTAGCGCCCCACCGCGGCGAACGCGATCCGGTCGTAGATCTCGCTGATCTTGCGCAGGGTGGTGATGTTCTCGGCGACCAGCAGGATGCCGCCCTCGTACGACAGCACCACGGCCGAGCGGCCGCGGGCGATGCCCTTGCGGGCGTACTCCGAGCGGTCCCGCTGGACCTGCTCGGGCGATGCGTAGAACTGCATGGCCACGGGTGGCTACTCCTTCTCTCGCGTCAGACGGCTCAACCGCCCGGGTTCTCCATGCGTCCGGAGACGACCTGCTCGGCCACCGTGGTGATCTCCTCGTCGCTGAGCCGCACCGTGCCGTTGGCCGTCGCGGTCATCACCACCGGGTAGATCTTGCGGGTGAGGTCGGGGCCGCCGGTCGCGGTGTCGTCGTCGGCGGCGTCGTAGAGCGCCTCGACCGCGAGCCGGATGGCCTCCTCGGTGCTGACGCCCGCGCGGTACTTCTTCTTCAGCGCCGACTTGGCGAACAGCGAACCGGAGCCGATCGCCTCGTAGCCGGTCTCCTCGTAGAGGCCGCCGGCCACGTCGAAGCTGAAGATCCGCCCGGCCCGCGAGGAGTCGGCCGGGGCGAGGTCGAAGCCGGCGAACAGCGGGACCACGGCCAGGCCCTGCATCGCCGCGCCCAGGTTGCCGCGGACCATCGCGGCCAGCCGGTTCGCCTTACCGTCGAGCGAGAGCATCGCGCCCTCGGTCTTCTCGTAGTGCTCCAGCTCGACCTGGAACAGGCGGATCAGCTCGATGCCGATGCCGGCCGTGCCGGCGATGCCGATCAGTGAGTACGAGTCGGCGGGGTGCACCTTGCGGATGTCCCGACTGGCGATCAGGTTGCCCATGGTCGCCCGGCGGTCACCGGCCATCACGACCCCGTCGGCGGTCGCGATCGCGATGATCGTGGTGCCGTGCGGCGCCACGTCACCCGCGGACAGCCCCGGCGGAAGCGGGCGCCGCCCGGGCAGGAGTTCGGGGGCCGCCGCACTCAGGAACTGCGTGAAGGAGGACGTCCCCGTGTTGAGAAAGATATCCGGTAGCCGCCCGGATGGATCAAAACCCGTCGCCACGTGGTTCCTTTCAGGTACGTGATCGCAGCGGCGCGGAATTGCCGCCGCTGCGGGTTGAAGCTCATTATCCCGATCTTGCGGGGTGTCCGTAAATGCTCGCCGGGCGCCCATGCGGGCGCCCGGCAGGTCACTAATCGGACATATACGTCACTGGCCGCCCTTTTGGACATAGCCGCGGACGAACTCCTCGGCGTTCTCCTCCAGGACGGAGTCGATCTCGTCCAGCAGGTCGTCGACGTCCTCGGTGATTTCCGCGTGCCGCTCCGCCACCTCAGGGTTGGCTTCGACGGTGACGTCCTCGATCTCGGAGTCGCTGGAGCCACGCCCGCTCTGCGACTGACCACCGGTGTCTCGGGTTGCCATGGATGTCCCCCTTCAAAGCCAGCCGACTGCCAAGCCCCCGATGCAACATCGGGTACCGAAAACCTACCTCGACCCGGTGACGAAACGCCCCGCCGCAACGGGTGTTTTATTACCGACTCGTGATCACTTCCAGCAGATCCTTCGCGCTCTCACAGGTGTCGAAGAGGCTGCCCACGTGCTTCCTGGTGCCGCGCTCGGGCTCCATCATCGGCACCCGCACCAGCGACTCGCGTCCGACGTCGAAGATCACCGAGTCCCAGCTGGCGGCGACCACTTCGGAGGCGTACTGCGCGAGGCAGCGGCCGCGGAAGTAGGCCCGGGTGTCCTCCGGCGGGTCGTACATCGCGCGCTGCGTGTCGTCCGGGTCGAGCAGCGTCTTCATCGAACCGCGCGCCACCAGCCGGTGGTACAGCCCCTTCTCCGGGCGCACGTCGGCGTACTGCAGGTCGACCAGCTGCAGTTTCGGCGACGCCCAGGTGAGGTTCTCCCGGTCGCGGTAACCCTCCAGCAGCCGCAGCTTGGCCACCCAGTCCAGAGTGTCGGAGCAGAGCATCGGGTCACGGCCGAGCTTGTCGAGCGCGTCCTCCCACCGGTTGAGCACGTCGGTGGTCTGCTCGTCGGCGTCGGCGCCGTAGCGCTCGTCGACGAACGCCTTGGCCCGCTCGTAGTACGCCCACTGCAGGTCGAGCGCGGTGAGCCGGCGGCCGTCACGCAGCCGCATCAGGTGCTTGAGGGTGGGGTCGTGGCTGACCGCGCGCAGCTCGCTGACCGGGTCGGCGATGCCGAGCTCGCCGGTGAAGACCTTCTCCTCGATCATGTTGAGGACCAGCGCGGTGGTGCCCATCTTCAGGTACGACGCGATCTCCGAGAGGTTCGCGTCGCCGATGATGACGTGCAGCCGGCGGTACTTGTCGGCGTCGGCGTGCGGCTCGTCGCGGGTGTTGATGATCGGCCGCTTGAGGGTGGTCTCCAGGCCGACCTCGACCTCGAAGAAGTCGGCGCGCGACGAGATCTGGAAACCGGCGCCGCTGCCGTCCTGGCCGAGGCCGACCCGGCCGACCCCGCAGAAGATCTGCCGGGTGACGAAGAACGGGGTGAGGTGGGCGACGATGTCGGCGAACGCGGTCTGCCGGCGCATCAGGTAGTTCTCGTGCGACCCGTACGACGCGCCCTTGTTGTCGGTGTTGTTCTTGTACAGCTGGATGCGGTGGGCGCCGGGGATGGTGGCGGCCCGCCGGGACGCCTCGGCCATCACCCGCTCGCCGGCCTTGTCCCACTTGACCACGTCGAGCGGGTTGGTGCACTCCGGAGTGCTGTACTCCGGGTGGGCGTGGTCGACGTAGAGCCGGGCGCCGTTGGTCAGTATCACGTTGGCCAGGCCGAGATCCTCGTCGGCGAGGGCTTCGGCGGGGTCGTAGGCGGCGCCGGAGTAGGTGAACCCACGGGCGTCACGCAGCGGGGACTCCTCCTCGTAGTCCCAGCGGGCGCGCTGGCCACGGTTGAGTTCCGGCCGGGCGCCGTAGGCGTTGACGACCTGCGAGGAGGTGACCATCGGGTTGGCGCCGGGCTGGCCGGGCACCGAAATGCCGTACTCGACCTCGGTGCCCATAATCCGTCGAACGCTCATGCGACCACCCTGTCCGCCACGAAGCCAAGCGTGCTCATGTATCGAGCCTAGACGCTCTCATGGCGCATACCGAAGCTGCCCGTGCTCGGCGTGCCACCTTCCGTGGTCGTGGCGGTCCGCGGCGTGTCGGGGCCCAGGAGGGCGTCCAGGCGGCGCTGGACCCGCCGGCCGAGTTCCTGCCCGGGGAGTTCGACCAGGTGGTAGGAGGTCCAGGCGGCCGCCAGGGTGGCCACGACGAAGGCCGCGAACAGCGGCAGCGGGTGACCGTTGAGCAGCCGGGTGACGACCGCGAGCACCGGCATGTGCAAGAGGTAGACCGAATAGCTGACCACGCCGAGCCAGGTGAGGAAGCCCGGGACGGCGCGGTGGCGCATCAGGAAGGCGACCGCGAAGGTGCCGGCCACCGCGCCGGCGACGCTGATGTTGCGCACCAGCTGGGTACCGTCCAGCAGCCACTGATTGACCGCCTGGACGACGAGGACCAGGGTCAGCGTGGCCCCGGCCACCCACCGGTGGAGTTCGCGGTGCTGCGCGCGGTAGATCACGGTACCGGCGAACATCACCGCGAGCAGCAGGATGGCGGTGCTGGAGGCGCCCGGGGTGGCATACCGGGTGGGCTGGCCGTTGAGCATCGGCAGCAGCACCATGGCCACGCCGACCAGACCGGCGGCGAGCATCACCGGGCGGGCACCGCTGAGGTACGCGGCGATGCTGGCCACCAGGATCACGGTGAGCACGACGGCGGTGATGCGGCGGTCGTGGAAGTCGGCGGCGAACACCCCGTCCGGCAGCCGGCGGCCGGCCACCAGCGCGAGCAGCGCCAGACCGCCGGCCCACCAGGCGCTGGCCCGCTGCCGGCCCCAGACGAAGAGGCCGGCCACGATTAGGTAGAAGACCATCTCGTACGCCAGGGTCCAGATCGGACGCACCACGCCGCGCAGGCCGAGCAGGTCCTGCATCATCGTGGCGTGCCCGAGGACCGACGCGAAGGTGTTCGAGTACAGGCTGCCGTGCAGCTCCTGCAGGCCCGCCCCGGCGACCAGCAGCCCGGCCCCGATCGCCAGCAGGTAGGCGGGGTAGATGCGGAAGACCCGCCCGATCCAGAACCGCCGCAGTGACCCGTGCCGCTCCAGCGACATCGGAATGACGTATCCACTGACGAGGAAGAACAGCAGCACGCCGTAGCGGCCGAGGTCGAAGTGCTGCTGCATCGCCGCGTGCCGATCGAGACCGATTACGGACGGGCTGAGGTGGAAGAGCGCGACGACCGCGGCGGCGAAACCCCGAAGGGCATCGAGCCAGGTCAGGCGGGATCGGGTCACGCGGGCGAGGATAGCGTGCAGGGTGGCGAGGTCTCCCCCGCCACCCTTTCGCGTGACTACTCGTTACAGATACTGACCGGTATTGCTCGCTGTTTCGATCGAACGGCCGGCCTCGGTGCCCTTACCGCCGGAGACGAGCGTGCGGATGTAGACGATCCGCTCGCCCTTCTTGCCGGAGATCCGGGCCCAGTCGTCCGGGTTCGTGGTGTTCGGCAGGTCCTCGTTCTCCCGGAACTCGTCGACGCAGCTGTCCAGCAGGTGCTGCAGGCGCAGGCCCTTGGTCCCGGAGGTGAGGAACTCCTTGATCGCCATCTTCTTGCCGCGGTCGACGATGTTCTGGATCATCGCGCCGGAGTTGAAGTCCTTGAAGTACAGGACCTCCTTGTCACCGTTGGCGTAGGTGACCTCGAGGAAACGGTTCTCCTCGGACTCGGTGTACATCCGCAGGACGACCGCCTCGATCATCGCGGCGACCGTGGCCTCCCGGTTCCCGCCGTGCTCGCCGAGGTCGTCCTCGGACAGCGGCAGGTCGGACAGGATGTACTTGGCGAAGATGTCCTTGGCCGCCTCGGCGTCCGGACGCTCGATCTTGATCTTCACGTCGAGACGGCCGGGGCGCAGGATCGCCGGGTCGATCATGTCTTCCCGGTTGGAGGCGCCGATGACGATGACGTTCTCCAGGCCCTCGACACCGTCGATCTCGCTGAGCAGCTGGGGAACGATGGTGTTCTCCACGTCGCTGGAGACACCGGAGCCCCGGGTCCGGAAGATCGAGTCCATCTCGTCGAAGAACACGATCACCGGGGTGCCCTCGCCGGCCTTCTCCCGGGCCCGCTGGAAGACCAGGCGGATGTGCCGCTCGGTCTCACCCACGTACTTGTTCAGCAGTTCCGGGCCCTTGATGTTGAGGAAGTAGCTGGTGTGCTTCTCCTCACCACGGCGCTCGGCGATCTTCTTGGCCAGCGAGTTGGCCACCGCCTTGGCGATCAGGGTCTTGCCACAGCCGGGCGGGCCGTAGAGCAGGATGCCCTTCGGCGGGCGCAGCTGGTGCTCCCGGAACAGGTCGGCGTGCAGGAAGGGCAGCTCCACCGCGTCGCGGATCTGCTCGATCTGCGAGTGCAGGCCGCCGATGTCGGTGTAGTCGACGTCGGGGACCTCCTCCAGGACGAGCTCCTCGACCTCGCTCTTGGGGATCCGCTCATATGCGTACGCCGAACGGGGCTCGATCATCAGCGAGTCGCCGGCGCGCAGCTTGGCGATCTCCAGCGACTCGGCGAGGAAGACGATCCGCTCCTCGTCGGCGTGGGAGACCACCAGGGCCCGGTCGGCGGTGCCGCCACCCGGGTTGTCCAGGACCTCCTTGAGCAGGACGACCTCACCGGTGCGCTCGAAACCGAACGCGTCCACCACGTTCAGCGCATCGTTGAGCAGGACCTCCTGGCCCCGCTGCAGCTCGTCCGCGGCGAGTGACGGCGAGACCGCCACCCGCAGTTTGCGGCCACCGGTGAACACGTCCACCGTGCCGTCCTCGTGGGCCGACAGGAAAACGCCGTAGCCGCTGGGCGGCTGGGCGAGCCGGTCAATCTCTTCCTTGAGAGTGACGATCTGGGCGCGGGCTTCCTTGAGGGTCGCCACGAGCCGCTCATTGTTCTCGGTCACTCGGGAGAGCTGCGCCTGCGTCGCCGCAAGCCGTTCCTCGAGCTGCCGGACGTGTCGGGGGCTCTCGGTCAACTTCCGCCGAACCAGGGCGAGTTCCTCTTGCAGGAACGCGACCTGGCTGGAGAGATCGTTGGCCTCTTTCTCCCATCGTGCGGCGCGGGAGTCCGCTTCGTCGCTACGTGCCACGTCCCACCTCCCCGGGGGGCTCGAACGTCTTGGGTCAACACTAGCTGTTGCGGGGCGGATTTCCCCCTATGCAACACCCTCGTCACCGACTCTTGATCGATTGGGCCCACCGCCGGTGAGCCGGTCGGCCAGCATTCGCATACCATCTGCCGCAACCGGTTGTGGGAGGTAGGAGTGTCAGCAGACACTGATGAGCTGCAGGTCTGGATCGATCAGGACTTGTGTACCGGTGACGGACTCTGTGTCCAATACGCGCCGGAGGTCTTCGAGTTGGACATCGACGGCCTCGCGTACGTGAAATCCGATTCCGGCGCGTTGTTGCAGAACCCGGGCGTGCGCACCGGCGTACCCCGCAATCTGATCCTGGAAGTCATCGACTCCGCCAAGGAGTGCCCGGGCGACTGCATCCACGTCGTGCGGACGGCCGACGACGTGGAGGTCGCCGGCCCGGACGCCGCCTGATCAGAGGGTGGGGCGGCCCACCAGGGAGGCGACGACCCGGGAGAATTCCTCCAACCGGGCGATCTGCCCCGGCCCGCCGTCGTCGAGGGTCTTACCGAAGCGCAGCGCGTCGTGGCGCAGCGGCGCCCGGCCCTCCTCCTCGGCCAACCCGGGTGGCGGCAGAGCGTCGTCGACCGAGCTCAGCAGCAGGTAGACGTCGATGCTGTCGACCCGGGCCTGCCCGGTCGAGGTGCGGGTGAGCCGCCGCCGGCAGCCCACCTCGGTGATCGTCGACAGCGGCACCACGCGCAGCGACGAGGTCATCGACCCGGCCGGGCCGTCCCCGGGCGCCACGTCCTCGCCGTGCCAGAGCACCAGGCGGCTGCCGTCGCAGACGACGACCTCCTGCCACACCCCGTTCACCTCGTTGACGAAGCGCTCCAGGGTGAAGCAGAGCACCGAGGCGCCACGCAGGACGCCGAACAGCGCCTCCAGGGCCACCTCGGGGTCGCGCAGGTAGGCACGGGCCGCCGAATCCAGGTCGGGGTAGGGCGACCAGTCCGGGAACACCGCCGGCATCTCGTTGCTGCCGCCGAACGGCGGAGAACTCATCGCGCCCACCCCTTCGTCCTCCCATCGACGCCACCGAGGAACCTACCCGACGCGGCGATCGTGGTCACTCCCCGGAGGTGTCCGCAGACTCCTTGCTCTCGGCGGCCAGCGCCGCCATCGCCGCCCGGCGCAGCGCGTACGCCTCGGCGCCCTTGCTCGGCTTGCGGCGGCGCGCCGGCGCGGTCACGCCCGGTGCCAGCTTGCGCGAGGACACCAGGAACGCGGTGTGCGCGATCATCCGGTGGTCCGGGCGGACCGCCAGGCCCTCGGCGTGCCAGTCGCGGATCAGCGACTCCCAGGCCCGCGGCTCGGTCCAGCCACCCCGCTCGCGCAGCGCCTCGACCAGCTCGGACAGCTGCGGGGTGGTCGCCACGTAACCGATGAAGACCCCGCCGGGGATCAGCGAGCGCTCCACCATGTCGAGCGCCTCCCACGGGGTCAGCATGTCCAGCACGATCCGGTCGAATCCGCCGATCTCGTTGCCGGCCACATCGCCCTCGTGCAGGTGCCACGCCGGGTGCGGGCCGCCGAAGAACGCCTCGACGTTCTTGCGGGCGATCGCCGCGAAGTCCGGGCGCAGCTCGTAGCTGTGCACCTCGCCGGACTCGCCGACGGCCCGCAGCAGCGAACAGGTCAGCGCGCCGGAGCCGGCGCCGGCCTCGAGCACCTTCGCCCCGGGGAAGACGTCACCCATCGCGACGATCTGCGCCGCGTCCTTCGGATAGATCACCTGCGCACCGCGCGGCATGCTGAGCACGTAGTCGCTGAGCAGCGGCCGCAGCGCCAGATACTGGGTGCCGCTGGTGGCGGCGATCACACTGCCGTCGGCCAGGCCGATGAGCTGGTCGTGCTCCAGCGCGCCGCGGTGGGTGTGGAACGCCTTGCCCGGCTCCAGCACGATCGTGTGCATCCGCCCCTTGGGGTCGGTGAGCTGGACGCGGTCACCCGGGCGGAACGGGCCGCGGTGGGCGGGGATCGTGGTCACGAACTCTTCTCTCGCTCAATGAGGTGCGTTGCTCTCGCACATTCAGGTGCGTTGCTCTCGCACATTCAGGTGCGTTGCGCCCGCCGCGGCTCGAGGACGGCCGCGACGTCGGCGACCCGCAGGACGCCGATGACATCCTCGCCTGCCGTCACCAGGTACTGCGCACCCGGGTGGGCCTGCAGCGCGCGGACCACCTGCTCACCGGTCAGCTCGACCGACAGGCTGGTCAGCGCGTCCCGGGAGCGGGCCACGCTCTCCACGCTCACCCAGGGCCGCCGGTCGACCGGCACCCGCTCGGCGGCGACCGGATCGACCAGAGCGGTGAGATTACCGCCCCCGTCGGCGACCGCGAGCACCACGTCCGGCCGCGGATCCTCGGCGCGGCGCCGCTGCGCCTCACCCAGCGGGGTGCCGGCCGGCACCGTCAGCAGCGGCCGGGCCAGCACACCCAGATCGAGCAGCGGGAACCGCCCGGTCATCCGGCCCAGCCGGATCGACTGGCCGGCACCGTGCCACAGGGTCAGCGTGACCAGCAGCACGAACAGCATCCCGAACAGGGTGAGCAGGCCCAGCTCGAAGAGCACCAGCACGGCCACCGCGGTGCCGAACGCGATCACCCGCCCGGCCCAGCCGGCCACCACGGTCGCCCGGTTCCGGTCCTTGAGCAGCGCCCACATCCCGGCCCGCAGCGCCCGCCCGCCGTCCAGCGGCAGCCCGGGCAGCACGTTGAAGACCGCCACCAGCACGTTGCTGACCGCCAGCTGGAAGGCGATCTGCCCGGGCACGGTGTCCTCCGGCAGCACCAGCGCCGCACCGGTGGCCACCCCGCCGAGCAGCAGCGACACCAGCGGGCCGGCCAGCGACACGGCGGCGTCGACCCGCGGGCTGGGCGCGTCGCGCTCCATCTCGGTCCACCCGCTGAGCAGCTCCAGAGTGATCCGGCGCACGCCGATGCCGTTACGCCGGGCGATCAGCGCGTGCCCCAGCTCATGCAGCAGCACCGAACCCAGCAGACAGGCCACAAAACCCAGGCCGATGAGGTACGCCCAGGGCTGTGCGAGCCCGAGCTCGTCGCGCGCGTAATTGCCGTAAACCACCGTGACCAGCAGCGCCAGCAGTAGCATCGAGCCGTTCGCGTGCACCGGGATGCCCAGCACCCGGCCCACCGGCCGCCCACCGGGCGCCGCCGGTGGCCTGCGCGTCGCGCTGTCTCCCATCCGGTTGATGCTACGGACCCGCCGGCCCTCGCGTGGATCTTGATAGCCGGGGACGGGTGTCCCCGGCGTTTTCGTCGTACCCCTGCCCTAGCCTGGCTGGCATGACGGCGTTCTCTCCCCCGCAGCCCCGCCCCGGTGCGCCGGCGCCCGCGTCCCCCGCCACGTCCGCCGGGCGCCCCGGCCTGGACGACCGGCCGGCCGGGCCGTCACTGTCGCCGTCGCGGGCCGCCGACTTCAAGACCTGCCCGCTGCTGTTCCGCTTCCGCACCATCGACAAGCTGCCCGAGCAGCCCTCCGCCGACCAGGTGCGGGGCACCCTGGTGCACGCGGTGCTGGAGCGGTTGTTCGACCTGCCGGCCGCCGAGCGCACGCCGGAGGCGGCGGCCGCCCTGGTCGCCCCGGAGTGGGAGCGCCTGGTCGGCCACGAGCCCGAGCTGACCGCGCTGTTCGCCGCCGAGCCCCCGGCGCCGGCTGTGGCACACGCCACTGAGTCGCCCGCGCTCGTCCGGGATCCCGCCGCGATCGCCGCCGAGGTCGATGCCGCCGGGCAGATCGCGCTGGTCGACGCTCCGGCCGGGGCGGCCGAGGCGGCCCGGCTGGCCGCGTTCCTCTCCGGTGCCCGCGATCTGCTGGCCGGCTACTTCGCCGTCGAGGACCCGCAGCGTCTGGAGCCCGCCGAGCGGGAGACCCTGATCTCCACCATGATCGGCGACGACGAGCTGCTGATCCGCGGCTACATCGACCGTCTGGACGTCTCCCCGGCCGGCGACCTGCGCGTCGTCGACTACAAGACCGGCGGCGCCCCGCGCGAGGCGTTCGAGGGCCGCGCCCTGTTCCAGCTGAAGTTCTACGCCCTGGTGCTGTGGCGCACCCGCGGCGTCGTCCCCCGGGTCCTGCGCCTGCTCTACCTCAAGGATGCCGAGGTCCTCGACTACAGCCCCGACGCCGGCGAGCTGGAGCGTTTCGAGCGCACCCTGATCGCCCTGTCCCACGCCGTCGAACGCGCCCGCCGCGACCAGGACTTCCGCCCCAAGCCGAGCCGGCTCTGCGGCTGGTGCAGCCACCAGGCCCGGTGCCCGGAGTTCGGCGGCACCCCACCGCCGTTCCCCACCCTGCCCGCCGCCGGCCTGCCCACCGACGCCGAGCCCGACCGCCTGGCCACCCCGGTCGGCGACGACGCCGAGCCCCACCGCCTCGCCACCCCGGTCGGCGACGACGCCGAGCCCCACCGCCTCGCCACCCCGGTCGGCGACGACGCCGGGCCCGACCGCCTCACCACCCCCGTCCGGGACGGCCTCGTTGCCTGACCACGCACCGTCGGATGCCCGGCGGGGGCCGGGCATCCGGCCGCTGCGGCTGCTGCTGGCCGATTCGTCCGCTCTGCACCGGGCCGGCCTGCGCGCGGCGGTCGTCGCCGCGCCCGGCGACGTGGAGTTGATCGTCGCGGGGGAGGCCGGTGACGGGGCGGAGGCTCTGGAGCTGGCCCGGCGGCTGTCACCGGACGTGCTGGTGGCCGACGCCGCACTCCCCCGGCGGGGCCCGGCCGCGCTGGCCCGGGCGGTCGCGGCGGCGCGCCTGCCGGTGCGCACGCTGGTCCTGACCGAGCACGACACCGACGACGAGCTGATCGAGCTGCTCGGCGCCGGGGTGGCCGGCTACCTGTGCAAGGACGCGCCCCCGGAGGAGCTGTTCGCGGCGATCCGCGCGGTGGCCGCCGGCGGCGCGGTGATCACGCCGCGGGTGCTGGCCCGGGCGCTGCCCCGGTTCGTCGCCGCCACCACCGCGCCGGGCCCCGCGGTCACCGCCGACCTGCGGGTGCTGACCGGCCGGGAACGCGAGGTGCTGCGGCACGTGGCCCGCGGGCACACCAACGCCGAGATCGCCGAGGCGTTGCGGGTCAGCGAGACCACGGTGAAGACGCACGTCGGCCACATGCTCGGCAAGCTGCGGCTGCGCGACCGCACCCAGGCGGTCGTCCTGGCCTACGAGAGCGGCCTGGTCACACCCGGGGGATGAGCGCCGCGAGCCCGCCGAGGTCGACCTCCAGCAGGGAGGTCCGCAGGTGGACTCCGGCGATGACCGGCAGCGTGACGTCGGAGGGGACGGCGACGACCACCGCCCCGGCCGCGACCGCGCTGGTCACCCCGCTCGGCGAGTCCTCGATGACGACGCATGAGGCGATCGGCACGCCGAGGCGGGTGGCGGCGGTCAGATACGGCTCCGGGTCCGGCTTGGGACTGTCGACCTCGTCGCCGCAGACCGTCACGTCGAAGGCGCCCAGGGTGTCGAGCGCGATCTCGGCGAGACGCCGCGAGGTGGACGTGACCAGGGCGGTCGGGATGCCGGCGGCGCGCACCGCGTGGAGCAGTTCGCGGGCGCCGGGCCGCCAGTCGAGGCCGGCGGCGAACAGCTCGGCGACCCGGTCGGTCAGCCAGGCCACGTCGGGTCCGGCGGGCCGGTCGGGCTGCCCCAGGTCGGCCCGGAAGATCGCCATGCTGACCGGCATGCTGGTGCCGACCATGGCCAGCCGGGCGCGTTCGGAGAGTTGCCCGCCGGCCCGGACGGCGAGGTCCTCCAGCGCGACGCCCCACAGTTTCTCGCTGTCGACCAGGGTGCCGTCCATGTCGAAGAGCACCGCGGCCGGTCGTGTCCCGCTCAGCTGAATCCTCCCAGGTCAAAGCAGCCATTGTGACCGGCGCGGACCGGGCGGGCCGAAGGAGTGTTCCGGAGGTCACAGCTCGACGGGTGCCCCCCGCTCCAACACTCAGGGACAACCCTGAGCCTGCCTAAGTGGGCTCCCCCAGCGAAATATCAGTCCCCGGCTACGCCGTGCGGCGGACGCCGCCGCCCGGTCGCGCCGAGACACTGGGCTGGCCCGCCGGGGCGTCGTGCCCCGGCGGGTCCACGATCAGGGGGAGACGAACGGTGACTGGGACGTTGGCCGGCGAGCCGGTGGCGGCGCGCGCGGAGCAGGTCTGGAAGGTCTACGGCAGCGGCGAGGCGCGGGTCACCGCGCTGCGCGGGGTGAGCGCCGAGTTCGGCCGGGCCCGGTTCACGGCGATCATGGGCCCGTCGGGCAGCGGCAAGTCGACGTTGATGCACTGCCTGGCCGGCCTGGACACGGTCGACGAGGGCACCGTCCACGTCGGCGGCACGGAGATCAGCAAGCTCGGCGACAAGGCGCTGACCCGGCTGCGCCGGGACCGGATCGGGTTCATCTTCCAGCAGTTCAACCTGCTGCCGACGCTGAGCGCGGCGGAGAACATCCGGCTGCCGCTGGACATCGCCGGGCGCAAGCCGGACCCGCGGTGGTGGGACGTCGTGATCGACACGGTCGGCCTGCGGGACCGGCTCGGCCACCGCCCCAGCCAGCTCTCCGGCGGCCAGCAGCAGCGGGTCGCCTGCGCCCGGGCGCTGATGGGCCGCCCCGACGTGATCTTCGCGGACGAGCCGACCGGCAATCTCGACTCGCGCTCCGGCGCCGAGGTCCTGGCCTTCCTGCGCGCCTCGGTGCGCGAGCACGGTCAGACGATCGTCATGGTCACCCACGACCCGGTCGCCGCCGCCTATGCCGACCGGGTGGTCTTCCTGGCCGACGGCGCGATCGTGGACGAGCTGACCGACCCGACCGCCGAGACGGTGCTGGACACCATGAAGCGGCTCGACAAGCACGGCGACCCGGTGATGCTCTGATGCTGCGCGCCACGCTGAAGAGCCTGCTCGCCCGCAAGCTACGGCTGATCCTTTCCGGCCTGGCCGTGGTGCTGGGCGTGATGTTCGTGTCCGGGTCGTTCGTGGTCACCGACACCCTCGACCGCACCTTCGACGCCATCTTCGCCGACGCGTTCGCGGCCACCGACGTGTCGGTCAGCGCGAAGCCCAGGGTCGAGGTCGCCCGGATGGAGGGCGAGCAGGTCGCGGCGCCGCTCCCGGCCGCGACGGTCGACCGGATCAGAACGATGGCGGGGGTACGCTCGGCGACCGGCCGCGTCGACGCCGACGGCGCCCGGGTGATCGGCGGCGACGGCAAGGTGGTCACCTCGTCCGGCCCGCCGCGTCTGGGCGAGAACTGGACCGGCACCGACGCCACGATGGAGCTGCGCGGCGGCCGTGGCCCGCAGGCCGACGACGAGATCGCGGTCAACGCCACCACCGCGAAACTGGCCGGGCTCCGACTCGGCGACCGGGTCGGCGTGCTCACCCTGGCCCCGAAGAAGCAGTTCACCCTGGTCGGCATCTGGGGTTACACCGGCAACCGGGACAGCGTCGGCGGGGCGCAGGAGGTCGCCTTCACCACCCCGGTCGCCCAGCGGCTGATGGTCGGTCAGGCCGGCGCGTTCACCTCGGTGACCGTCCAGGCCGCCGACGGGGTCACCCCGGACGCGCTGCGGGACCGGGTGGCCGCCGCGCTGGGCGACGGCTATCAGGTGAAGACCGGTCGGCAACTGGCCGACGAGAGCGCGTCGAGCATCAAGGAGGGGCTGAAGTTCTTCAACCGGATCCTGCTCGGCTTCGCCGGGGTGGCGCTGTTCGTCGGGATCTTCCTGATCCTCAACACCTTCTCGATCATCGTGGCGCAGCGCACCCGGGAGCTCGCCCTGCTGCGGGCGATGGGCGCCAGCCGCCGCCAGGTGATCGGCTCGGTGCTGATCGAAGCCGTCATGATCGGCCTGATCGCCTCGATCCTCGGCCTGGCCGCCGGCGTCGGCGTGGGCGCCGCGCTGGCCGGCCTGTTCGGCAGGTTCGCCGACATGACGCTCGCCGCGATCGGGGTGCCGCTGTCCGCGGTGCTCAGCGCGTTCACCGTCGGCCTGCTGGTCACCGTGGTGGCCGCGGTGCTGCCCGCGCTGCGTGCCTCGCGGATCGCCCCGGTCGCCGCGATGCACCAGGTCAGCATCCCGGACCGGCCACTGACCCGGATCAGCGTCTTCGGCGGCGTGGTGCTCTCGGCCGGCGCGGCGATGCTGGGCACCGGCCTGTTCGTCAGCACCAGCGCGCCGGTGACGCTGTGGCTGATCCTCGGCGGCGTGCTGGTCTCGTTCATCGGGGTTGCGCTGCTCACTCCGCTGCTCAGCAGGCCGGTGATCAGTGTGCTCGGCCGGATCTTCGCCTGGTCGGTGCCGGGCCGGCTGGGCCGGCTCAACTCGGGACGCAACCCGCGCCGCACGGCGATCACCGCGGCCGCGCTGATGGTGGGAATCGCCCTGGTCACCGGCGTCACGGTGGTCATGGACTCGGCGAAGAGCAGTCTGCGGGCCGAGGCGGCCACGGTCCTCAAGGCACAGATCATGATCAGCGGTGACCAGTCCGGGTCCCGGCCACCGACGTACGATCAATCCGTTCTGCAGAAGATCACGGCGATCGGCGGGGTGCGGGCGGCCGCCGGCCTCTGGAACGACGTGGCGTCGGTCGACGGCAAGCGGCAGTACGTTGCCGGCACCACCGATCTGAGCCGGCTCGCCCAGGCCTACGGCACGACGGCCACCGCGCTGGCCGACGACCAGATCGCGGTCAGCCGGTCGACCGCGACCGACGAGCACTGGCCGACCGGGCAGCGGGTGACCATCCAGAACTCGCGGGGCGACCCGCACACCTACACCGTCACCCGGATCTTCGCCGACGACACGCTGCCCGGCTCCATCATCCTGCCCGGGTCCCGGCTCGCCGACTTCGGCATCACCCAGCCGGTGGTCGGCTTCGTCCGGCTCGACGACGGGGTCGCCGTCTCGTCGGTGCTGCCGCAGGTCAAGCAGCTGCTCGCGGACAGCCCCGAGGTGTCGGCGACCGACGCGGCGACCTTCGTCGACGGCCAGGCCGCCCAGTTCGACCAGATCATCACGATGATCCAGATTCTGCTCGGACTGGCCATCCTGATCGCCGTCCTCGGCGTGGTCAACACCCTCGCCCTGTCCGTGCTGGAACGCACCCGCGAACTCGGCCTGCTGCGCGCGGTCGGGCTGGGCCGGGCGCAAACCATGCGGATGATCACCGTGGAGGCGGTGGTGATCTCGGTCTTCGGCGCGCTGCTCGGCGTCGCGGTCGGCGCCGGGATGGGCTCGGCGGTGGCCCGCGCCCTCCGGGACGACGGGATCACCACGATCGTGCTGCCCTGGGGCCGGATGGGCACCTACCTGGTGCTGGCCGCCCTGGTCGGGGTGATCGCGGCGGTAGTGCCGGCGATCCGCGCCGCCCGCCTCAACGTCCTCGGGGCGATCGCCCACGACTGACGCCCACGGCGCGCGCCACAGCCGATGCGGCGCGCGCCGCCGACGTACCGCCACCTCGATCGCCACCCGGGCAACCTGCCGGCACCTCGATCGCGCGCCGCCGACGTACCGCCGCGGCGATCGCAGGCCGGCGGCGGACGCCGCGGCAGCGCTTCAGGCCAGGATCTTGTCGAGCTTGGTGAAGCTGGAGCCCCAGCCCTCGCGGGCGCCGGTCTCCATCGCCGCCGGGAACGGGCTCTGGGTCAGCACCAGCCGGGTCCGGCCGCCCTCCTCGTCGAAGAACTCCAGACGCAGGGTCAGCTTCTCCGCGCCGAAGGCCGGGATGTGGCTGACGTCCTCCTCGCCGACCAGCAGCTCGTTCTCCACCACCTCGACGAAGGTCGCGTTCACCGCCGAGGACGTCGCCGGGTCGGCGTCGTTGACCATGGTGAAGGCCTGCCGTCCGCCCGGACGGGCGTCGATCTCGACCGTGTCGCGCGGCACCGACCAGCCGACCGGGCCGAACCACGCGGCCACCTGATCGGGGTCCACGAAGGCACGGTAGACGAGGTCCCGGGGTGCGTCGAAGATCCGGGTGATCACGAGGTCGGTCATGGCTTCTCCTCCTGCAGGCGCTTGAGATGGGCGTCGAGGCGCGCGAAATTCTCGTCCCAGAACCGGCGATACCGCTCCATCCAGGCTGTCGCCTCGCGCAGCGGCGCCGCCTCCAGCCGGCTGGAGCGCCACTGCGCCGAGCGGCTGCGCGAGATGAGACCGGCGGTCTCCAGCACCTTCAGATGCCGGGAGATCGCCGGGAGGCTGATGTCGAACGGCTCGGCGAGCTCGGTCACGGTCGCCTCACCCTCGGCGAGCCGGGCCAGGATCGCCCGCCGCGTCGGATCGGCCAGGGCCGCGAAGATCACGCTGAGCCGGTCGGTCACTTAACCCCCCTGTTAATTAACGGAGTGGTTAAGAACGTAGCGCGCGGCGCACCGTCCGTCAAACCTTGGACGGGATCCGGCGATGCAACTCGGCCAGCAGCACCTCGGGCCCCGGCGACATCAGACCCACATCGACGACGTACGACATCTCCCCGCCCCGATGCCGGACCCGCGGCGCCAACCCCGGCCCGTCCAGCACCCGCGCATAGTCGACGCCGATCGGGGTGACCACCAGCTCGGTGAACGGCCCCCACCCGTGCAGGCCCACCGACGCGATCCCGGACCACGGCAGATGCACCGCCCGGCGCCCGGTCGCCGCGAAGTCGATGCCGTGCACCGACGTGTGCAGCCAGCCGAGCCGCCGGTACACCGCCAGCAGCACCACCGCCGCCACGATCACCGGGACGATCATCGCCACCTCGATGTACACCACGATGCCCGCCGCACCCGGACGCTCGCCGAACACCACCGAGACCAGCAGGAACAGCAGCAGCAGCGCGGCCCAGCCGGCGGCCACCACCCACAGCACCGTCACGTAGAACATGGCGCGCGGCTGGATGAAGGACACCGTGTCGTCGGACGGGCCGAGGACCTGATCAACGTGGCTGGTCACAGCCGAATTATGCTGGCTTATGCACCCCTTCATGGCGAAAACCGCTCGCGACCGGGGAGGGGCCACGGCGCGGCCGCCGGGTGCGTTTCCAGGCCCGCACGTAGGCTGTGTTGCATGACTGAGTTCGACGGCCTCCCGCTGCTCCGCTCCCCCGTGGCCATCGCCGCCTTCGAGGGCTGGAACGATGCTGCGGACGCTTCCACCGCGGCCGTGGAACACCTCGAGCAGGTCTGGGAGGCCCGTGAGGTCACCAGCATCGACCCCGAGGACTTCTACGACTTCCAGGTGAGCCGCCCCACCATCACCATGGCCGAGGGCGAGACCCGCAAAATCGAGTGGCCCACCACCCGGTTCACCGTGGCCAGCCCGCCCGGCAGCGACCGCGACGTGGTGCTGATCCGCGGCATCGAACCGAGCATGCGCTGGCGCACCTTCTGCGAGTCGGTCCTGGAGATCTGCCACAGCCTCGAGGTCAACCGGATCGTGCTGCTCGGCGCCCTGCTCGCCGACGTCCCCTACACCCGGCCCCTGCCGATCAGCGGCAGCGCGTCGGCCCAGGAGATCGCCGAGAAGTACAACGTGGTCCCCACCCGCTACGACGGCCCCACCGGCATCGTCGGCGTCCTGCAGGAGGCCGCCACCCGCGCCGAACTCGACGCCCTGTCCTTCTGGGTGCACGTCCCGCACTACGCCAACAACCCGCCCTGCCCCAAGGCGACCCTGGCCCTGCTCAGCCGCATCGAGGACGTCCTCGACCTGCCGGTCCCGATGGCCGATCTGGCCCAGGAGGCCGACGAGTGGGAGAAGCGCGTCCACGCCGCCGCCGAGCAGGACGCCGAGCTCGGCGAATACGTCCGCGAACTGGAGGAACGCGTCGGTGACGCGGGCATCCAGCCGCTCACCGGCGACGAGATCGCCAGCGAGTTCGAGAAATACCTGCGCCGCCGCGGCGGCTCCGCCGGCCCCACCGCCGGCTCCTGGTAGGACGCTTCAGCGGCAGCGCCGGCGCCCGGTGGTGCCGGCGCTGCCACCGCGAACGGCCCGCGGTGGCAGCGCGGCGTGTCGGGTGGCGCGGAAACCGACCCGCAGGTCATCCTAGGAACCTAGCTGAGTTCCGCTCCGTGCTGGAGGACCGCATGACGATCAACCCGGGCGCCGCCGAGTTCCCGCATCGGCAGATCGCGGCACAGCTGCGGGAGCGGGTGCGCCGCGGTGAGTGGCAGCCGGGTGAGCGTCTGCCGTCGATCCCGGGCATCGCGGAGATGTTCGGGGTGGCCAAGCAGACCGTGCAGCGGGCCGTCGACCAGCTGCGGGTCGAGGGGGTCCTGATCACCAAGCCGGGCTCCGGCACGTACGTCCGGGGCACCCGCCGGCGGCTGAACCGCCTGTCCCGGGGCCGGTACGGCGCGCACCGCGGCTACCACGCCGACCTCGCCGCTCGCTACCGCCAGCAACTCGTCGGCGTCGGCCGGGAGGCGGCGCCGCCGGAGGTGACCGACGCATTCGGGGTTCGCGACGGCACCGAGATGCTGGTTCGCCGGCACATCGTGCGCACCGACGAGGCCACCGTGGAGCTCGGCGCGTCCTGGTTCCGGGTGGCCGACACCAGCGGCACCACCCTGGAACGCCCGGAGGCTTTCGGGCGCCCGCTCTACCAGGAGGCCGAGGAGGCGCTGGGCCGCCGCTACACCACCGCCACCGACACGATCACCGCCCGGCAGCCGAGCCGGGAGGAGGCGGAGATCCTGCAGATCCGGCCGGACACACCGGTGCTGCACCTGCTGCACGTGGCCTTCGACGAGACGCGCAAACCGATCGAGGTGGCCCAGGCGACCTGGCCCGGCCCGATGACCACGCTGACCGAGGAGTACCGGATCCCGTCGCCCACCCCCGACCCGGACCCGGATCCCGGCCTGGCGCTGGCCTGACCGGTCACGGGGCCAGCAGCGTGGTGAGCGCGGCGGTGAACGCGGCCGGTTCCTCGAACATCGCCCGGTGTCCCGCGCCGGGGATCGTCACGAGGCGCTTGACGGGGGCGCGCAGCGTCGCGTACCAGTCGGCGAACAGGACGCTCAGGCCGCGCATCTCCCGGCCGCCCTGCACGAAGTAGGCCGGCACCGCGAGTTCAGGCACGTCGCGGCGCAGATCGATGCCCTGCTCGCGGGGGTACAGCGCGGCCCAGGTGTCGACGATCGCGTTCAGCGTGTGCGCCTTCTGCAGCAGCGTGTACTCCGGGCCGGAGACCTCCAGCGGGGCGGCCCGCTGCGCGTACGCCTCGTTCTCGTGCAGCAGGAACGGCTCGTACGCCCAGAAGCTGCGATACGGCGGCCGCCCCTGCCGCCGCAGGGTCCGCACCACGTCCGCCTTCCCGGTGGCGCGGGCCCAGGCCAGGATGTCGTCGTAGAAGATCTGGTCGCTGGCCTCGACGTCGACCGCCTGCCCGGTGCCGACGTAGGCCGCGTACTTCTCCGGGTGCTGCCGGACCGCGAACACCGCCAGCAGGGAGCCGCCGGAGTGGGCCAGCAGCACGATCCGGTCCCGCTGAAACCGGGACCGCAGATGATCGGTGACCGCCAGGATGTCCGCCACCGACCCGGCCGGCGTCACGCTGGACACCGGGTCGAGGGCCGCATAGGACGCACCACCCCCGCGGCGCTCCATGGTGGCCACCACGAAGTGTGCCTCCAGCCCGGCCAGGTGGGCCCGCATCGCGCCCAGCTCGGAGCCGCCGGGCGCGCCCGGGACGAACAGCAGGACCGGCCGGGTCCGGTCCCGGCCACGGATCATCACGGTGAGGCGGTGCCCGGCCGCCGGCACGGTGGTCAGCTCGGCGACGCCGCCCGGGATGCCGGGCGTGCGGGCCGGGATCGCCACCGCGACCAGGATCAGCAGCAGCACCAGCGTCCCCCCGCCGGCCAGGAACCGGCCGCGGCGGCGCCGGAAGCCGCATCCGTACGCCGCGGCGAGGGCCATCGGGAACACCGACAACAGGCCGTGCACGCCGCGCCCGGTGAGCGCGGTGACCACCCCGAGAAGACTCACGTGCGGCGGATCCGGCGGCACCCGGGACATCTCCAGGCACAGCACGTACCAGATCGGGGTCAGGGGAATCGACCACCGCGAGCGCAGCACGCGGCCCGCGCCGAAGCCCACGCCGGCGCTGATCAGCACCGACCAGAGGGCCTCGGCACCGGTGAGCGGGCCGTGCGGGGTCCAGCGCGCGGCGACGACGCCCCAGGCAGCCGGGGCGAGCAGAACCGACAGTCGGCGGAAATCATGCATGCCGGCCAGGGTGACCGCGGGCAGCAGCCCGCCGCACCGGCCGGCGGAACCGTGCGACCCCCTACTTTGGCAGGGTGCCGGCGGCCGGGCCCGCGGCCTAGTCTCGGCGGCATGCTGCTCCTGCTGCTGGTATCCGATCCGGGTGGGCCGCGCGCCGCCGTCCGGGACCGGCTCGCCGATGCCGTCGCGATCGCGCTCGCGCTGCTCTACGGCGCGACGATGATGCTGCTCGGCGACGCGATGCGCCCCGGGGCGGCGATCCCGTGGCCGGCCGACCTGGCGCTCGGCGTGCTCGGCGCGGCCGCGCTGCTGTTCCGACGGCGGCATCCGCTCGCCGTGCTGCTGGCGCTGCTGCCGCTCGGGGCGGTGTCGGTGACCGCCACCGGACCGGTCCTGGTGGCGCTGTTCACCGCCGCGATCCGGCTGCGCTTCCCGCTGGTGCTGGCGCTGGGCGCGGTCAACCTCGCCACCGGCGGGCTGTACTTCGTGCTGCAGCAGCGCCCGGCCTACGACGTCTGGGTCGACTTCGTGGTCCGCGGGGTGATCACGACGGCGGCGCTGGGCTGGGGGTCGTTCGTGCGGGCCTACCGGCGGCTGACCACCTCGCTGCGCGAGCACGCCGCACGGCTGGAGGCGGACCGGCATCTGGGTGCGGAGCGGGCCCGGCTGGCCGAGCGGGCCCGGATCGCCCGGGAGATGCACGACGTGCTCGCCCACCGGATGTCGCTGATCAGTCTGCACGCCGGCGCGCTGGAGGTACGGGCGGCGCTGCGGCCGGAGGAGCTGCGCGTGGCGGCCGGGGCGATCCGCACCGGCGCGCACGAGGCGCTGGAGGAGTTGCGCGCGGTGGTCGGGGTGCCGCGGGGGCGCCCGGAGCCGCCGCAGCCCGGCCTCGCCGACGTGGCGGACCTGGTGGCGAGCGTGCGGGCGGCCGGGATGCGGGTCGGTTTCGACAGCACGGTGCCGGCCGGGGCGCCCGTGGTGCTGGGGCGCACCGCCTACCGGATCGTGCAGGAGGGGCTGACGAACGCGCGACGGCACGGGTCGGAGCCGGCCGCGACGGTGCGCATGGCGGGCGCCGCCGGCCGCGGCCTGCGGATCACGATCATCAACCCGATCGGCGGTACGCCGGATCCGGCGCCGCCGCGCACCGGCCTCGGCCTGGTCGGGATCGGCGAGCGGGTGGCCCTGGCCGGCGGGGAGTTCCGCTACGGCGCGGAGCGCGACGTGTTCCGCCTGGAGGCGGAGCTGCCGTGGCCGGCCTGACGGGCGATCCCGATTCTCCCGCGGCCGCCGGCGACGGCGGGGTGCGGCCGATCCGGGTGGCGATCGTGGACGACGATCCGCTGGTGCGGGCCGGGCTGCGGATCCTGGTGGGCGGTTCGCCGGAGATCGAGGTGGTGGCCGAGGCGGCAGACGGCGCGGAGGCGATCCGGGCCGCGCAGGCGCACTGGCCGGACGTGATGCTGATGGACGTGCGGATGCCGCGGGTGGACGGCCTGGTCGCGACGCGGCGGATCCGGGAGCGGGCGGGTGCTCCGCAGGTGATCGTGCTGACCACCTTCGACGTGGACGACTACGTGCTGGAGGCGCTGCGGGGCGGGGCGAGCGGGTTCCTGCTGAAGGACACGCCGCCGCTGGAGATCCTGGCGGCGGTGCGGACGGTGGCCGCGGGGAAGGCGATCCTCTCCCCCGGGGTGATCCGGCGGCTGATCGATCACGTCGCCGATCCGGCGGCGGGGACCCGGCGGGCCCGGGCGCGGGGCCGGCTGGACGACCTCACCGGCCGGGAGCGGGAGGTCGCGGTGCTGGTGGGGCAGGGCTGCGCGAACGCGGAGATCGCCGCCCGGCTGGGCATGAGCGTGCCGACCGCGAAGGGGCACGTGTCCCGGTTGCTGACCAAGCTGGACCTGAACAACCGGGTGCAGATCGCTCTCCTGGTGCACGACGCCGAGCTGATCTGATCGGCCGGCGGGAGGTCTACCGCTTCGATGCCTATCTGATCGGGCAGACATATCTGCGCGACCCCTTGTCAGCCACGCCGGCCATCAAAGAGCCGGGTGCCGAACCGGCCGAGAAAAAGCTCAGACCCGAGGAGCCGAAAGGCTCCTCGGGTCTGTGGCTTACCGCCGCGGGTCCGGAATTCCGGTTCCCGCGAGCATCGGCTTCATCAGAAGCCGAACGGCCCGCCGTTGATGTTGATCAGGCCGACCTGGGTGTTGTTCTGGTAGTACAAGTCGTTGTCTTCGTAGCCGACCGGGTAGCCGTACTCGTAGCCCCCCGGGTACCAGCCACCCCCGCTGGCGTGGCCGTACGCGGCACCGTGCCCGTATCCGTGGACAGCCGCGGCGCCGTAGTTCTTCTTGCAGTGGGTGCCGGCCGCCGAGGCAGGGGCAGCGAGTGCGAGGCTCGCGCCGGTGGCCAGGAACAGACCGGCGAGGTACATAGCCGGACGACGCATGTTGGTTCCTTTCGGACGTTGGTTTGACCTCCGAAAGCATGTCGCGGCAGCCGCCACAATGCACGGATTTCCGACGAATAAAACCGTAAAGTGCGTTATTTAGCCGAATTGCCGCGACGCGCCGTGATCAACGTCTAGAGTCCGTCCGGGGGGTGCTTTCTCGCCGCCCGAAACCGCGCCCGATACCCGCGGAGAAGCCGGAATAACGCGCCACCCGGAAGCTATTCCGGCTACGCGAACGGCCCGCCCGAAAAGGTCGGACGGGCCGTTCACTCAGCATCGGCACCATCACCGAAGCGGCATGCGACACCGCCCGGTGACGGCCGGCGGACTCAGAGCCGGACGCCCAGCAGCGCGTCGACGGTCTGCGCCATCAGCGCCGGACCCGCGGTGTCGTCCCCGGCCCCGGACAGCGCCGCCTCGACCCACGCGTCGACCACGGCCAGCGCCGCGGGCGCGTCCAGGTCGTCGGTGAGGGCCTCGCGGACCGCGCCGAGCAGCCCCGTGCCGGACGGACCGGCCGGCGCGGCCGCCGCCTCCCGCCAGCGGGCCAGCCGCTGCTCGCCCGCCTTGCGCACCTCGTCGGTCCACTCCCGGTCGGCGCGGTAGTGCCCGGTGAGCAGCCCGAGCCGGACCGCCATCGGGTCGATCCCGTCGGCCCGCAGCCGGGAGACGAAGACCAGGTTGCCCTTGGACTTCGACATCTTCTCCCCGTCCAGGCCGATCATGCCGGCGTGCACGTAGTGCCCGGCGAACGGCGCCGCGCCGGTGAGCACCTCGGCGTGCGCCGCCGAGCACTCGTGGTGCGGGTAGAGCAGGTCGCTGCCGCCACCCTGCACGTCGATCGTGTCACCGAGCAGGTTGAGCGCGATGGTGGCGCACTCGATGTGCCAGCCGGGACGGCCCGGGCCGAGGTCGCCGCCGTCCCAGACCGGCTCGCCGTCGCGGGCCCCGCGCCACAGCAACGGGTCGAGCGGATCGCGTTTGCCGGGGCGGCCGGGGTCGCCGCCACGCTCGGCGGAGAGCTCGGTCATCTCGGGGCGGGACAGGTTCGACTCGTAGCCCCAGCGGGGTGCGGCGGTGATGTCGAAGTAGACGTCGCCGGTGCCGTCGTCGAGACGGTACGCCGCGCCATTGGCGACCAGGTCGCGGACGTGCCCCGCAATCGCCGGGATGGACTCGACGGCGCCGACGTAGTGGGCCGGCGGGATGATCCGCAGCGCCTCCATGTCCTCGCGGAACAGGGCGGTCTCGCGCATCGCCAGGACGACCCAGTCCTCACCGTCGCGCTCGGCGCGCTCCAGCAGCGGGTCGTCGATGTCGGTCACGTTCTGCACGTAGGTGACCGGGTGCCCGGCGTCCCGCCACAGACGGTTGACCAGGTCGAACGCGATCATCGTGGCGGCGTGGCCGAGGTGGGTGGCGTCGTAGGGGGTGATGCCACAGACATACATCGTCGCGGCGCCGCCGGCCGCGCCGCCCGCCGTGACCGGATGCACCGACCGGCGCGCCGAGTCGTACAGCTTCAGCGTGGGGGCGTCCCCCGGCAGGGTCGGCACGTCATGCCCGGTCCAAGCGTCCATCCCCGGAGCCTATCCAGCCCCTCGGACAGTTTTCCGGGGGCGTGACGTAAACCTCTAGATCGGCGGCCACGGGATGGCCGGCCAGTCGGTCGGCGGTTTCGGGAAGCGGCCGGCCCGCAGCAGCCGTTTCACCCGCAGCCGGACGTGCTGCACCTCGGCGACGGTCAGGTGCTCCTCCAGCGCCTCGCCGAGCGGCCCGTCCAAGCCCGCCGCGAGCCGGCCGAGCACCTCGGCGGCCTCGGCGGGCAGCGGCTTGCCGGTCCAGCCCCACAGCACGGTGCGCAGCTTGTTCTCCACGTGGAAGCTGACGCCGTGGTCGACGCCGTGCACCGTGCCGGTCGACGGGTAGAGCACGTGGCCGCCCTTGCGGTCGGCGTTGTTGATCACCGCGTCGAAGACGGCGAGCCGGGCCAGGCGGGGGTCGTCGGCGTGCGCCAGCGCGTAGGCGTCGCCGTCGTCGTCCCGGGCCGCGGCCACCGGAAACCATCCCGCCGGCACGTCGTAGGCCGGCACGAACCCGATCAGTGACTCGGCCGCCTCCGGCTCGTCGATCCAGAGCTGCAGCATGCCGGGGCCGAGCGGGCCGTCCCGCAGGATCGTCGGTGGCACCAGGTCCCACCCGGTGGCCTGGGACACCAGGTAGGCCGACACCTCGCGGCCGGCCAGCGTGCCGTCCGGGAAGTCCCAGAGCGGGCGCTCGCCGCGGACCGGCTTGTAGACGCACCGGCGGGTGAGCCCGGCCAGGCTGATCTCGGCGCGCAGCGTCGTGTTCGACGCGTCGACCAGCCGGCCCTCGATCTCGATCTGCCCGCGGGCCAGCAGCTCCAGGGCGTCGGCCTCGGCGAGCACCTCGGTCGGCTCGGCTGTCACCGGTGGTAACCGTTGTGCCGGGGGCAGAGGTGGCCGCCCGGGTCGAGCGGCTGGCCGCAGAGCGGGCACGGCGGCCGGCCGGCGGCGACCACGCGGCGGGCCCGGTCGATGAACGCCCGGGTGGCCTCGGGGGTCAGCCGGACCCGGAGCCGGTCGAGGTCGTCGTCGGGCTCGTCGTCCTCGTCCTCGTCGTCGCCCTCGTCCTCGGTGTCGTCCTCGGCGAGCGGGTCGCCGGAGATCTCGACCTCGGCCTCGCCGGCCTCGATCGCCTCGATCACCACGGTGGCCGTGTCGACGTCGAAGGCCAGTCCCAGCGTGCCGACCCGGAACTCCTCGTCGACCGGGGTGTCCAGCGGCTCGTTGTCGTGCACGGCCAGCAGCGGGGCCTCGGGCAGGGTGACCCCGAACCGCTTGTTCGCCTCCAGCAGGAGCTCTTCGAGCTTCTCGGCGAGCAGTGACACCTGGACCTTCTCCAGGGCGACACTGATCACCCGGCCGCCACCGCGGGCCTGCAGGTAGAACGTCCGGTCCCCGGGCTCGCCCACCGTCCCGGCGACGAACCGCTCGGGCGGCTCGAAGGCATGCACTTGGTGGGTCATGGAACCAACCCTAGCCATCCACGGCCGCCCGCGCCCGGCCCGACGACCCCGGTTCGCCCTGGGCGCAATAGGGTGCACGCTGCGGCGACAGCCCGATCACGCTCGGTCGTCAGACGCCGCCTCCGGCGCCGCCGCCGACCGCCGCGTCACTGCTCTCGGCGGGCTTGTCCCCATCGATTTTCGGCGGTACGAGGGAGGCCAGCTCGCCGGTGTCGTTCACCCGGACGAGGAACGGCCGGGTCGACGTGTACCGGATCACCGTGATCGATGCCGGGTCGGCGACGATCCGCTGGAACTGGTCGAGGTGCAGCCCCATCGCGTCGGCCACGATGGCCTTGATCACATCGCCGTGGCTGCAGGCCAGCCAGATCGCCCCGGCCCCGTGCTCGGCGGTGACCCGGGCGTCCCAGTCGCGGATCGCCGCGACGCCGCGCGCCGACATGGCGGCCATCGACTCGCCGCCGGGGAAGGTGACCGCGCTGGGGTGCTGCTGCACCACCGGCCAGAGCGGCTCCTTGGCCAACTCCTTGAGCGGGCGGCCCTCCCACTCGCCGTACCCGCACTCGATCAGCCCGTCCTCCAGCACCGGGGTGACCCCGGGCAGCGCCAGCTCGACGGTCTGCCGGCAGCGGATCAGCGGGCTGGACACCACGGCCGCCAGGGGCAGGCCGCGGAGCCGGCCGGCGACCCGGCCGGACTGGGTGCGGCCGGTCTCGTCGAGCTCGACCGGGCGGCGGCCGGCCAGCTCGCCGGTGGCGTTCGCGGTGGTGCGGCCGTGCCGCAGCAACAGGACGGTGGCCACTAGCGGGCCACGCCGGACTCTTCGTACGCCTCGGCGACCACGCGCAACGTGTCGAGGCCGGACTGCAGGTCGCCGACGTACGGGCTGATCGACAGGGTGCCGACGCCGGCCGCCGCGTACTCCCTGATCCGTTTGGTGATCTGCGCCTTGTTGCCGATGATCGAGGTGCGTTCGATGAACTCCTGGGGCACCGCCTCGGCCGCCTCGGCCACCTGCCTGTTCAGGTACAGATCCTGGACGCGGCGCGCGGCGTCCGCGTACCCCATCCGTACCGCAAGCTGGTTGTAGAAGTTCTGCTCCCGGCTGCCCATCCCGCCGATGTAGAGCGCGGCGTACCACCGGACCACGTCGGCGCAGGCCGAGATGTCGTCGCCGACCACCACCGGCACGCTGGGCGCCACGTCGAAGCCGGCCAGGCCCTGACCGTGCCGGGCGCGACCGGCGGCGATGTGCCGCAGCTGGTCGTCGGCGGCGTCCGGGGCGAAGAAGATGGCCAGCCAGCCGTCCGCGACCTCGCCGGCGAGCTCCAGATTCTTCGGCCCGACGGCGGCCAGGTAGATCGGGATCTCGGTGCGCGGCGGGTGGAAGCCGAGCTTGATCGCCTTGCCGGCGCCGCCGGGCAGCGGCAGCTGGTAGTGCTCGCCGTCGTACTGCACCCGGTCGCGGCGCAGCGCCATCTTGACGATGTCGACATACTCCCTGGTCCGGGCGAGCGGCTTGGCGAATCTCACGCCGTGCCAGCCCTCCGAGACCTGCGGGCCGGAGACGCCGAGGCCGAGCCGGAACCGGCTGCCGGACAGGGTGTCCAGGGTGGCCGCGGTCATCGCGGTCATCGCCGGGGTGCGGGCCGGGATCTGCAGCACCGCCGAGCCGATGTCGATCCGTTCCGTCTGGCCGGCGATCCAGGCCAGCATGCTGACCGTGTCCGATCCGTACGCCTCGGCGGCCCAGACCACCGCGTAGCCGAGCCGGTCGGCCTCCCGGGCCATGGCGAGGTGGTCGGCGGGCGTGCTCCACGCCGTCTGGTAGCCGAGACTGAGTCCGAGCCGCACTGCCCTGCCCTCCCGAGATCTTGAGCTGTCCGCCCCAGCCTACTGATGCCCCCGGGTTCACGTTTCCGTCCGGTAACCGACGGCACCCTGACGGGCCGGAGGATTTCTTTACGGAACAGCTCTGAATAAAGTTCACTCATGCATCAGCGACCGCTCGGCCGAAGCGGGCTAGCGGTCTCGCGGCTCGCGCTCGGCACCATGACCTGGGGACGCGACACCGACCCCGACGACGCGGCCGAGCAGATGAAACTGTTCCTGGAGGCCGGCGGCACGCTGATCGACACCGCCGACGTGTACGGCAACGGCGACGCCGAGGCGGTGATCGGCTCGCTGCTCGACCACCTGGTCCCCCGGGACGAGGTGGTGATCGCCACCAAGGCCGGCCTCACCCCGCACGGCTGGCGGGCCCGCGACGGCTCGCGAGGCAACCTGCTGCGCTCGCTGGACGCCTCGCTGCGCCGGCTCGGCACCGACTACGTCGACCTGTGGCAGGTGCACGGCTACGACGGGCAGACCCCGTTCGAGGAGACACTGTCCGCTCTCGATCACGCGGTGACCAGCGGCAGGGTGCGCTACGTCGGGGTGTCCAACTTCGCCGCCTGGCAGACCGCCCGGGCCGCCACCTGGCAGTCGGCGTATCCGGGACGCGCCCCGATCGTCGCCGCCCAGATGGAGTATTCGCTGGTCGAGCGCGGCATCGAGCGGGAGCTGCTGCCCGCGTCGGCGGCGCTGGGCTTCGGTGTGCTGGCCTGGTCCCCGCTCGGCCGCGGCGTGCTGACCGGCAAATACCGCAACGGCCGGCCGCTGGATTCCCGGGCCGCGTCCGAGCACTACGCGCCGTTCGTGCAGACCTATCTGGAGCCACGCAGCTCCAGCATCGTCGAGGCGGTGGTCACCGCGGCCGGCGGGCTCGGCGTGTCACCGCTGGAGGTGGCGCTGGCCTGGATCCGCGACCGGCCCGGGGTGACCGCCCCGATCCTCGGCGCCCGCACCGCCGGCCAGCTGCAGGGCGCGCTGCGCAGCGAGGAGCTGGTGCTGCCGGCCGAGATCGCCCGTGCGCTGGAGGACGTGTCGGCGATCGACGTCGGGTATCCGGAGCGTGAGGGTGCCGGCGATCCGCACGGGGCGCGCTGACGCCGTCATGCGTCGCGCGGTGTTCCTGCTGCTCGGAGCGGTGCTGGCCCTGCCGTACACCATCGCCGCGGGATTCGTCGCCCATCTCGTCGCCGCGGACCCGCGGCACTGGCCGCGGGTCGCGTTCGCCGCCCTGGTGATCGGCGGCCTCGCGCTGGTGCCGGCGTTCCTGAGCGGCACCCGGGAGCTGGAGATCACCGCGGCTCGGGCGCTGCTCGGCGTCGGCCTGCCCGGGCACGACCGTGGGCACCGGATGGAGCGGGAGACCCGGCTGCGCTCCGCCCTCTGGTTCGGCCTGCATCTGGTCAGCGGGGTGCTGGTCGGCGCCGTGCTGCTGATCGTGGTCCCGGTCGGCCTGATCGCGCTGACCGGTGGCGAGGCGTTCGGCCGGGGCGGCTGGTGGTGGCTGGCCGCCGCGCCGGTCATCCTGGCCGGGGCCGGTTACGCGGTCGCCGGGCTGGGCTCGCTGGCCGCCACCATGGCCCCGATCCTGCTCGGCCCGTCCGCCTCGGAACGCGAGCACCACCTGGCCGAGCGCAACCGTCTCGCGCGCGAGCTGCACGACTCGATCGGGCACGCGCTGACCGCGATGACCCTGCAGGCCGGCGCGGCGCGGGCGGTGTTCGACAGCGACCCGGAGTTCGCCCGGCAGGCCCTGACCGCGATCGAGGAGACCGGGCGGGCCGCGGCCGGTGAGCTCGACGCCGTGCTGGGCCTGCTGCGCGACGAGGCGACCGGACCGACACTGACCGATCTGGACCAGCTGCTGACCGGCGCCGTGCAGGCCTCGGTGACGGTCGGCGAGCTGCCGGTGGCGGTGTCCCGGGAGGCGTACCGGATCGTGCAGGAGTCGCTGACCAACGCGGCGCGGCACGGGACCGGCCCGGTCACGCTGCGCATCCGGCAGGAGGGGGACCTGATGATCACGGTGACCAACCGGCGCGGGGCGGGCGACGCCCGGCCGGGCGGGCACGGCATCGCCGGCATGCGGGAACGGGCCCGGCTGCTCGGCGGCCGGGTGACCGCCGGCCCGGACGGCGAGAACTGGCGGGTCACCGCCCGGCTCCCGGTGCGCGCCCGATGATCGGCGTGCTGATCGTCGACGACGACGCGCTGGTCCGGGCCGGGCTTCGGGCCATCCTCGGCGCCCAGCCCGGGATCACCGTCACCGGCGAGGCCGCGGACGGCGCCGAGGTGGTGCCGGCCGCGCTGCGTCGGCGGCCCGACGTCGTCCTGATGGACGTCCGGATGCCGCACCTGGACGGCATCCAGGCCACCCGGCTGCTGCTCGACCGCTTCCCGGTGGACGCGCCCCGGGTGCTCGTGGTGACCACCTTCGCCAACGACGAGTACGTCTACACGGCGCTGCAGGCGGGGGCGAGCGGCTTCCTGCTCAAACGCGCCCGCCCGGAGCAGATCGTGGAGGCGGTCCGGGTGGTGGCCCGCGGCGACTCGCTGCTCTTCCCGGCCGCGATCAAGAGTCTGGCGGCCGCCTACGCCCGTCCGGACGGCGGCCTCAGGGACGCCGGGCTGACCGGGCGCGAGGCCGAGGTGCTCACCCTGATGGCCGATGGACTGTCCAACGCGGAGATCGCCACCCGGCTGTTCCTCGGCGTCGAGACGGTCAAGACCCATGTCGGCAACATCCTGGCCAAACTGGGCGTCCGCGACCGCACCCAGGCCGTCGTCACCGCGTACAAGTCCGGCTTCATCACACCCTGAACAGCAGGTCAAAGGGTTGTCGACGGCGCGGTCGCAGGAGCACGATGTGTCCCATGGACTACGAATATGCGCCGCTGCGGTTGCCTTCGAATGTCGATCGTCTGACCGCGGCGGCGCAGCTCGCCATCGCCGCGGAGTTCTCCGGGTGGGAGCTGGCCCGCGTGCAGCTGTTCGCGGACGGTACCCGCAAGGTGATGCTCCGCCGGCGGCTCCAGGCCACGCCGCAGCCCGGCCTCAGCTACTGAGAAAGCCCGCCCGGATCCCGGGCGGGCTTTTCAGCGGGTGCTAATGGTTGTGGCCGGCGTGGTCGTCTTCCTCGTCGGGCAGGAACGGGTGCTCGTCGAGGCGGCCGACCAGCTGATCGCCCTCGGCCGGGGCGAACGGGCCGGAGCCGTCCGCGTCGTCGAAGGCCTCCAGGTCCAGCGGGGCCTCGACCTCGGTGACGGTGAGCAGGCCGTCGAGCGGCTCCAGCTCGGGCACGTCGAGCGAGGCCAGCGAGCCGTCGCCGGCCTGCAGCAGCTCCAGGACGGCCTCGCCGACCGACTCGACCGGGCCGACCTCCTCGTCCTCGGGCACCGCGTTCTTCCGGGCGTTCTCGGCGACCCGCAGCAGGGCGGAGACGCTCGGCACCCGGTAGTCGCGGCGCTGCCGGACCGAGATCACCTGCGGGTACGCGTCGCCGGCCCCGCCGTCGGCGCCGGCCTCACCGGCCAGGAAGCGCTGGTCGGCCTCGTCGGGGTCGATCGACTCGACGTCCCACGGCGTGACTTCGCCGAACGCGTCGAGCAGCTTCTCGTCGTAGGCGAACGAGGCGTTGTTGAGGTCGACGTACGCCTGCCAGACGTCGTCGTCGTCGATCCGGCCCGCGGCCGCCTTCACGGCCGCGAGGTGCGCCCGCGCCGCCTCCACGACCCGCTCCAGTGCGGCGTCGAGCTCAGCGTTCTGGTCGCTCATCTTCGTTGGGGGTCCTTCCACCTGGTGGAGCCGAACAGCTAACTGTTGCGGAGCAAACGGTCGAGCACACGTACGCCGAACTTTAGTCCCTCCACCGGCACCCGCTCGTCGATGCCGTGGAACAGGGCGGCGAAGTTCAGGTCGGGCGGAAGTTGCAGCGGGGCGAACCCGAAGCATCGGATGCCCAGGGTGCTGAACGCCTTCGCGTCGGTGCCCCCGGACATCAGGTACGGCACGGTACGCGCCCCCGGGTCCTCGGCGCGCAGCGCCGCGCCCATCGCCTCCACCAGCGGCCCGCCGAACTCGGTCTCCACGGCCGGCTGCCGGTGCACGTGCTCGATCTCCACATCCGGCCCGATGATGTCACGCAGCTCGGCGAGGAACGACTCGGCCTGGCCGGGCAGGGTCCGGCAGTCGATGGTGGCCGACGCCTTCCCCGGGATCACATTGTCCTTGTAGCCGGCCGCGAGCCGGGTCGGATTCGCGGTGTTGCGGATGGTGGCGCCGATCAGGTTGGCGATCGGGCCGAGCTTGGCGATCGCCAGCTCCGGGTCGTCCGGGTCCAGGTCGATCTGCAGCGCGTCGCTGATCTGCTCCAGGAAGGCTCGCACGGTCGGCGTGACGACCACCGGGAAGCGGTGCCGGCCGACCGCGGCGACCGCCTCGGCCAGCGCGGTCACCGCGTTGTCGTCGTGGATGAACGAGCCGTGCCCGGGCCGCCCGCTGGCGTGCAGGCGCAGCCAGTCGAGCCCCTTCTCGGCGGTCTGCACCAGGTAGAGGCGCAGGTTGTCGTTGACCGTGTACGAGTACCCGCCGACCTCGCCGATCGCCTCGGTGCAGCCCTCGAAGACGTCCGCGTGGTGCTGCGCGAGCCACTGCGAGCCGAACTCCATGCCGGCTTCCTCGTCGGCGGTGTAGGCCAGCACGATGTCGCGGGGCGGCACGTACCCGGTGCGCTGCCAGTCCCGCACGACCGCGAGCACCATGGCGTCGAAGTCCTTCATGTCGACCGCGCCGCGGCCCCAGAGATAGCCGTCCCTGATCTCGCCGGAGAACGGGTCCACCGACCACTCGGAGGCGTCGGCCGGCACCACGTCGAGGTGGCCGTGCACGAGCAGCGCGCCGCGGGAACGGTCCGCGCCGGGGATCCGGGCGACCAGGTTGGCCCGGGTCGGCGCCGACTCCAGGATCCGCGACTCGATGCCGGCGTCGGCGAGTTTCGTCGCGACGTACTCGGCGGCGACGCGTTCGCCCACCGTGGTCCGCGGATCCCCGGTGTTGGTGGTGTCGATGCGCAGCAGATCCCGGCAGAGGTCGACGACCTCATCGGCGGAGGTTTCCATCCGCCCTTCTTACCAGCCGGATGTCACAGACGTTTGGCGGGAGAGGCGGAACGGGTACCGGCGCGGTCATGTCTGACGTGAATCTTCCGCCGCTGCCGCCGGTGGCCGGCGCCACCTCCGGGCGTAACGTCGTCGATGTCCTGTCCGAGCAGCACCGGCAGATCCTCAGCCTGACCGACCGGGCGCTGACCGACGAGTCCGGTCGGGCCCGCGACGTGCTGATCGCCACCCTGTCCCGGCACCTGTCGGCCGAGGAGCAGTATCTCTACCCGGCGGTCCGCACGGCGGTGCCGGACGGCGACCGGATCGCCGACCGCGAGCTGGCCGAGGACCGTGAGCTGCTGGTGATGATGCGCGACGGGGTGGAGATGGGCACGCTGCGGGCGGCGGTGCGCCGGCACGTCGAGGCCGACTCGGACGAGCTGTTCCCGCTGCTGGAGCAGATGGTGCCGATCGAGGACATGATCCGGCTGGGCAACCGGGTGGAGACCGCGCAGGAGGCCGCGCCGACCCGGCCGCACCCGTCCACCCCGGTCACGCCGCCGTGGAACAAGATCGTGGATCCGCTGCTCGGCGTGGTCGACAAGCTCCGGGACGTGGCGACGGCACGTACGACGTACGCGAAAGATCTGTAGTTTTCGGATGTTTACTCCCGTTACTTAACAAGTTTGTCACGGGTTACAGGGCTAGCCTTCGATCCCTTTCTGGTCCTAACGTCACGCTATGAACCTTGAGCTGCGGCATCTGAAGGTGGTCTGCGCCATCGCGGAGACCGGCAGCGTCACCAAGGCCGCGTCACAACTCGGCCTGGCCCAACCCGCGCTCACCGCCCAACTGCAGCGGATCGAGCGCACCCTCGGCGGTCCCCTGTTCGACCGGGACCGGCGCGGCGCACGGCCCACCGCACTCGGCGAGCTCGTGCTGTCCCGGGCCCGGGTGCTGCTGCCGGCGATGAAAGGCCTGCAGGACGAGGCGGCCCGGCTGGCGGCCGGGGGTGGCTCCACGATGAGCCGCTACCGGATGGGCGCGATCGGCGGGCCGGTCTTCGCCCACCTGCTGCACCGGCTGTCCGCCGCCCGGCCGGAGGCGCAGATCTCGACCTACGCCTCGTACTACGTCGACGAGCTGGCCACCATGGTGCTCAACGGCAAACTCGACTTCGCCCAGGTCGGGGTGTGCGGCGACGCGCTGCCCTCGGCGGACTACGGGCTGGTCTGGGACACCATCGCGGTCGACGCGGTGTGCGTGCTGATGCCCGAGGACCATCCGCAGGCCAAGGGGGCCGAGGTCGACCTCGGCGAACTCGCCGACGAGCAGTGGTCGGCGGCGGCCGGCGACGGCTGCTTCGAGACCTGTTTCGCGACCGCCTGCGCCCGGGCCGGTTTCGCGCCGCGCCGGGTGCTCGAGGCCGACGCGCGGGCCTGCATCGACATGGTGGAGCTGGGGGTCGCGCTGGGGCTGTGCCAGCCGACGTTCCGGCCGCCGGCCGGCCTGACGACGCGGCCGCTGAAGGGGGCGCCGCTGCGATGGCGGCTGATCCTCGGCTGGCATCCGGACTCGCCGGCGGCGCGCTCGGCGCCGCAGGTGCTGGAACTGGCCCGCGAGGCGTATCAGGACGTTATCAACCGGAATGCCGGATATGTGGCGTGGAGTCAGGATCATCCGACGGTGGCGGTCGCCTGACGATCGTCCGGGGTGGGCCGTGGCGTGGGCGGAGGCGTTCCCCGCCCACGCCCGCGCTCATCGGGCGGCCACCGGCCGGCCCTCGATCAGGGTGATCAGCTCCGCCCGGGCGGCCTCGATCGACGCCGGTGCCGGAGCGGCCGCGTGCATCGACGGGTACAGCCGGGCGGCCACCCCCCGCGCCGCGGCGGACCGGCCCGCCCGGTCGGCCAGGCGCAGGTATTCGTAGTCCTGATAGCCGTTGCGGATCATCTTCATCCGCAGCGACTCCAGCGGGATCGGCGTGCTTCCCCCGATGCGGGCCGTCGTCCCCGGGTAGAACAGCGTGCCGTCGCCGTTGCCGCCGAAGCCCCACTGGTCGGTCCACGCGGTGCCCAGCTGCTGGGTCGTCGAGTAGTACAGCTCACCGGTGGCCCGGTACCGGTAGGCGAGCCACCCCATCGCCCGGTTCTGCGCCGCCTGCGTGTCGATCGTGTAGTCGACCCAGGGCAGACGGAGCTCGGCGTCCTGCTCGTCGGCGCCACCGCAACCGGACACGTCACACGAGGTGTAGAGCCACATCTGTTTGCCGGGTCGTGCCGCGAACGCCCGGTACGCGGCCGGCTGGTCCCCGGAGCTGTCGTCGAAGTGGTCCACCACGGGGGTGACGATGTCGGTGACGACGTGCCGAGGGTCGTACCGGTCGACGTCGGACAGCTCGGCGGTCATCACGTTCGGCAGGCCGGGCCACGCCTTCTTGTACCCGGCGACGGCGGCGCGGCAGGCGTTCCACCTGGCCGCGCGGCTGCCCGGCTCGTCGCAGTCGTGCGCGTCGTAGGTCACGGCCCGGTCGGCGAAGCCCTCGGCATCGGCGACCGCCTTCCAGACCCGCACCTGCTGGGGATCGACCGCCACCGTGGTCAGCCGGGCGCCGGGAAGCTGGGTCTGCGCGGTGCCGCGCAGCAGCGGCAGCAGATACCGGTCGAAGGCGGCCCGCTGACTGCCCGGGGCCGGAGGCTGGAACTGCGCGTTGGCGACGGTCATCCGATCGTCCAGGGCGAGCCGGGCGAAGTCCGCGTTGGTGCGCCAGGCACGCTGCAGGTTCGCGGCGCTGGACCACGCGTCGCACGAGCCGTGGAGCGCGTCGCAGCCGGTCGACCAGCCGATGCTCCAGAGCGATCGCAGCGACGAGGTGGCGGGCAGGGTGAAACCGTGCACGTCCAGGTGGATCGGCAGGTCGGCGCGGCCCCGGCTGCCGGTGACGGTCAGCGAGCCGTCGTATCCGCCGGCCGCCTGGCCCGCGGGCACCAGCACGTCGACGAAGGCGACCCGGTTCTCCCCGGCCGGGACGTCCACCGGGAACGCGTTGCGGCGTTCGCCGTAGAGCCGGTCCACCGCGGGGATCAGGGCGTCCGGCCAGGCACCCACGGCACGCCCACCGGCCGACGCCTGCCTGGTCGTGTAATAGTCCTCGCGGTAGATCGTCACAGCACTGTTCGGGATGGTCCCGCCGGATCCGCTCAGCGCCCGGCCCGGCGCCACCGACACGCCGCGCTGACCACCGGCGAGGACGACCTGGAAGGAGACGAACTCGTTGCGGGCGCCGGCCAGGACGGCCCGGGGTGTGCCGGTGACGGTGGACCGGCGGGCGATCTTCTGCGTCGCCGGGACCACCGAGTACGCCGGATCGGACGGCGTCGTCCCGCTCGGGCCCGGCGAGCCGGCGGATGGCGGCGGGGACACCGCAACCGTGCCGCCCGGGGCGACCCCGGCGTAGCCGGCCCGCTGGTCCCCGATCCGCAGAGCGTCGTAGAAGAGGCTGCGGTGGCTGGTGTCGGAAACCTTCGGCCGCCCGTCCCAGTCCCACTTGTAGATGCCGAACTTGAAGTACGGGGAGTGCGCCGCGTCGTCGTGGGTGCGGCCCTTGCGGTCGAGCACCAGGCTGCCGTCGCGCCACACCTGCAGGACGCCGGAGGTGTCGGTGCGCCAGACGACGTGGAAGACCCAGTCGGTCCAGCTAACGGTCCGATAGGTGCCGAGGTCGATCATCTCGCCCCGAAAGTCGATCTTCCAATCCCCCCTGTTGGTCAGCAGGGCGAGCGGCGGAGACCCGTTGTCGCTCTGCTGATGCCACTGGCTGACGATCTCCGAGGAGCGGTCCACCGTCCAGTCGCGCGCCGGATGGACGCTGAACCCGTACCACCGGTCCAGCCCGGGGGGCTGCCGGTCGGGCTGGCTGAGCTCGCTGCGGGTGCTGCTGGAGACGTGCGGGTCGCCGCGGTCCAGGGTGAACTGCACGGCGTGCCCGCCGTCGCGCACCGGGTCGGTGACGACCTGCAGCGACTTGGCGCAACAGTACTGCCGCTGCCAGCCGGGCGGCGGGAGCGCCCGATCGGCGGCGTTCTCCCAGTCCAGCGTGGTGAGCAGCCCGGCACGGGTGGGGCCGGTGGCCGCGGGTCGTCCGGTGCCGGCCAGCGCCAGCGGCACGCCGAGCCCGGCCAGGGTGACGGCGAGGATGCCGGCGGCGAGCAGACCCCACCGGCTTCGTCGGGGTGTACGGGAGGTCAACGATTCGGTCCTTCCAGATCGCGGGGCCTGCCCATGGTGGTGCACCGCGACGCCCGACCACCTGAGTAATCGCTGCTCAATTCGCCATCGTCCGGTTGCGCCGGGACACCGGGTCCCGGCACGCTGGCCCGCGACCACCGAGCAGAAGGGATCGCGCCGATGCCGGATCCGCTGGCCGGCCGGTTGGCGGCGATGCTGACCGGCGCGCCGCCGCCCGGTGGCATCCTGCTGACCGGTCCGCCCGGGATCGGCCGGACCCGGCTGCTCGCTCTGGTGGCACAGGCCTGTTCCGGGCGGGCCGTGGTGCTCCGGCCGGACGATCTGCCGGCACCGTCGGCAGCACCGGCGCCGCGGCGGTATGCCGCCACGACCCGCGCGCTGCGCCGCCGCGCGGTCGACCGCCCGCTGGTGCTCGCCGTGGACGACCTGCACCTGCTGCCCACGGACACCGTCCACCTCGTCGAGCACCTCGCCGACGCTCAGGTGGCGCGGCTCCTGGCCACCGCGCCGAGCAGCGCCACCTGCGCCGCACCGGTCGCGCCGCTGCTGCGGCGGGGAACGTTGCGACGCGAGCCCGTGCCGCCACTGACCGCGGCCGGCATCGCCGCCGTGGTCACCGCCACCCTCGGCGGACGCGCCGATGCGGTGACGGTGGCCGAGCTGCTGCGGTACAGCCAGGGAAACCCGGGGCTGTTGCGCGCGCTGCTGGCGGCGGCGCCGGCGAGCGGGACGCTGATCCGGCGGGCCGGCACGTGGCGCTGGTCCGGCCGGCTGCCGCTGGACGCGGTCCGTGACACGGTGACGGCGCTGACCGGCACCCCGCCGACCACCGCCGCCCGGTACCTCGCCGTGGCCGGTCCGGTGCCGGTCCCGGTGCTGGAGCGGCTGGTCGATGCCCGCACGCTGGAGGTGCTGGAGGAACACGAGATCATCCGGCTGGAGCCGGCCGGCGGCGAGGCGGTCCTGCGACTGAGCCAGCCGTTGTACGCGGCGTTGCTCCGGGAACAGCTCGCCCCCACGGACCGTTCCCGGCTCCTGCGCGAGCTGGCCGGCGCCGCGACGGCGGCCCGTGCGGATCCGGTGCGGACGGTGGACTGGCTGGTGCGCGGTGGTCTGGCCGTCGCGCCCGGGCGGCGCGTGGCGCACGCGCGAATCGCACTGGCTCGCGGCGACGCCGACCTGGCGCACCGGCTGGCCGGCGCCGGCGACTCGGTGGCGCACGCGGACGTCCGGGCCCAGGCCCTGCTCGTACAGGGCCGGGTGACCGACGCCGAGGAGCTGTTCGCCCGGATCGGCGCGGCGCTGCCGCCGTCGTCGCGCGCACTGCGGATCGTCAATCTGCTGTGGGGGCTGCGCCGGCCCCAGGAAGCGGCCCGGGTGGCGCGGGAGGCGTTCGCCGCGGCGCAGCCGCCGTACCCGCCGGAGCTCGAACTGGCCGGCGAGGCCTTGGCGCTGTTCACCACGGTCGGCGGTGGCGTGCCGGTGCGCAGTGCGCCGATCCGGCATCCGCTGCTGGCCAGCACGGCCGCCGCCGTCCGGGGCTACCGAATGATCTTCACAGGCCGGCCGGGCCGGATCGCCGCGGAGCACGCCGCCGACCTGGTGTGGCCGTCGATGCGCGGCTCAGCGGCCGCCTGCCAGGTGCACGCCCTGGTGCTCACCGGGCGGCTCGCGCGGGCCCGGGAGGTCGCGGCGGAGTACTACGACATGGCCGTCACCGGCGGGGAACCGGCCGAGGTCGCCCCGCTGGCGATGCAGCGCGGGGTGTGCGAGTGGTGGGCGGGCAGCCCGGCCCGGGCGTTGCCGTTCCTGCGGGAGGCGGCCGCGCTGCTCGACGATCGGGTGCCGTACCCGGTGCAGGCATACGTGACCAGCGAGTACGCCGTCTGCCTGGCCGCCGTGGGGGAGGGTGGGCGGGCGTTGCGCATGCTGGCCGGCGCGCGAGCCGCCCTGCCCGCCGGCGGCCGGCTGCGCAACCATCTGCTCGTCGGGGAGATCCGGGTGCTGGCGCTGACCGGGGAGCTGTCCAGGGCCGCGGAAGCCGCGGTGCGCCGCGCCGCCGGCAACCTGCGGGAAGGGCGGCTGACCAGCGCGGCCGAGGGCTACTACCTGGCCGCCCGGCTGACCGGGGACCCGGATGTCGCGAACCGGCTGGCCGCGGTGGCACGCCGCTGCGACGGGGAGCTGTTCGAGCTGTTCGCCGCGCACGCCACGGCGCTCGCCGGCGCGGACCGGGCCGGCCTGCGCGAGGTGGCCGATCGGTTCGAGGCGGGCGGCTACTCCGGCTTCGCGCTCGAGGCGGTGGCGGCCGCGGCGGGGCTGGCCCGGCGCGACGGCGACGACCGGGGCACCGCCGAGGGCGCGCGGGTCGCCGCCCGGCTGACGCTGGCCTGCGACGGTTTCCGGCCGGCCTGGTTGCGGTTCCCGCCCGGGCCGGTGCGGCTGGGCGCGCGCGAACGGCAGGCCTGTGAGCTGGCTGCCGCCGGACTCGACAACCGGCAGATCGCGCAGCGGATGGGGATCGCCGTACGCACGGTGACCAACCACCTGGCCCGTGGTTACGCCAAGCTGGGCGTCCGCGGGCGGCAGGAACTGGCCGCCGCGCTGGCTCCGGTCAGCTGAGGCCGAGCGCGGCGCCCAGGTCGCGGCGCCCGGTGAGGTGCAGTTTCTCGTACGCCCGCTGCAGGTGGTTGCCGACGGTCCGCACCGAGATGCCGAGCCGTTGCGAGATCGACGCGTTGGACAGTCCCGCGGCGGCGAGCTCGCACACCTCACGCTCCCGGCCGGTCAGCGTCGCCGGCCCCGAGCGGCCGGGCAGCCAGGCGGGCCGGAAACCGTCGCAGCTGTCGACCAGGCGCCGCGCCCGGGCCTCGTCGACACCGGCGCACGCCTCGGCGGCCAGCCCCGGATACCCACTGCGCTCGAACGCGTCCGCACACCGGATCAGCTCCGCGCCGTCCCCCTCGGCGAGCGCCACCGCGTGCCGGGCGAGCAGTGGGAAGAACGGGCTGTCGGCGGCGTCCACGGCGGCTGCCAGGCCGGCCGCGACGGCCCGGGACGGACGCAGGCGGCAGGCCAGGTACAGCGCCTCCACCCGCTCGGTGTCCCGACCGGTGGCCACCAGGTCGGCGGCCAGCGCGACGGCCAGGTCCGCGGCGTGCACATACCGGCCGGTCAACGCCATGACCTGCAGTTCGGTCGTGCGGAGCTGCCCGTCCAGCCCGGGCCCGGCGCTCTGCTCGGTGCGCAGGGCGGCGATCAGTCGGTACGCCTGCGGTCCGTCGCCGAGGGCGGCCAGGCAGACCGCGTACTCGCTGCGGACGTAGGCCCGGATCGGGAACGGCACCCGATCGTCCACCAGTGCCATCGCCTCGCGCAGGAAGGGCATGGCCCGTCGCGGGCTGCCGGCCCACCACTCGCACACCCCGCGCTGCAGCGCCAGCGGTGCCAGTTCGGCCGGCTCGCCGCCGGCCACGGCCGCTTCGTAGTACGCCCGGGCGGTGTCCCGGGCCGCGGTCATCCGCCCGGTGAGCACCAGGGCGTGCACCCGGCAGGCGGCCGCCGCGCCGCGCATCGAGGGCCACAGGCGCGGCAGCTCGCGATTCTCCCGGACCACCCGCTCGGGCGCCCCGGCGAAGACGAGACGGAACGTGGTGAGCGCCGCGTCCGCGGCGGCCAGCACCGGATCGGCACTGTCGACTGCCGTCGCCGCCGTCGCCGGCACACCGGGCACGAAGAGCGCGGCGGCCTGGGCGGCGGGGCCGGCGGTCACGGCCGGCGGCTCGGCCCGGCGCAGGCCCCAGAGCCGGTTCAGCGCCCGTACCTGCGCGCAGGCCGTCTGCCGCAACGCCTCCTCCGCCTCGACCGGTCGGTCCCGCGCGACCAGGGCCCGGCCCAGCAGGGCCACGTCGCCGGCGACCCGGGCCAGCCGCTCGGCCGCGCGCGCGTCGCCCTCGGCCAGCGCCCGCCGGGCGGCGGCGGCGAGCGTGGCGGCCGGCACGGTCTCCCCGGCACGTACCCGCCACTCGGTCAGCAGCACCGCCGGCACCGCGGAACCGGTCGCCGTGGCGGCGGCCACCAGTTCCTGGTGGATGCGGCGACGGCGGAGCGCGCTCCGCGGGGCGCAGACCGCCTGTGCGTACAGCGGACGACTCAGGATAATCATCGAGCCGGCGCCGAACTCGACCAGCCGGCGCCGCCGGAGACCGTCGACGGCCGCCGGGTCCACCAGCCCGGACAGCAGGCCCACGGGCGCTCCCTCGGCGCAGGCCAGGTATTCCAGCGCGGTCACCTCCCGCTCGCTGAGCTGCCCGGTCACCGCGAGCAGCAGGTCGCGCAGCCCGGGCCCGGAAGGCGGGGCGCCGGTCCAGCGCCACACGCCGGCCCGCTCGGCCAGCGCGCCGGCGGCGTGGCCTTCCAGCACCAGATGCGTCAGCAGACGCGGGTTGCCGCCGGAGCTCCGCCAGATCCGGTGCGCGGTCAGCCCGTCGACCGGGCCGCCGAGAAGCCCGGCCGCCAACCGGCGGGCCGGCTCCAGCCCCAGCGGTGCCACCACGACGCGGCGCACCTGGCGGCCCTCGGTGAGCCGGGCCGGCGGCTCGGTGCCGTCGGGGCAGGCCAGCAACCAGGCGGCCCGGACCGGCGCCACCCGGCGCAGCAACGCCGCCGACTCCGGGGCCACATGGTTCGCGTTGTCGACCACCACCAGCACCGGGCGGCCGTTCGCCAGTTCGCGGATACGGCCGACGCCGGCGCGCACCGCGGCGGCACCGGCGTCCGCCGGAGACCAGCCCGGTAGCAGGACGCCGGCCGCCGCCAGCGGCTCGGCGGCGCTGGCGGCCGTGCCCGCGGTCCGGAACACGGCTCCGTCCCAGTGCCGGCCGGCGTCCTCCAGCAGGGCGGACTTGCCGGCTCCGGGCTCGCCGGTGACCAGGACCATGTCGCCCGGTCCGGGCAGCCCGTCGCCCGGTCCGGGCAGCCCAGCCGTCACCTCGCGTGCCACCGGGTCCTCCCGCTCCGACTCCGCGGCCCGCGCCGCCGGCCACGGAATGCTATCCGCAGGCCGGCGGCGCGCCGGAGGATCCGGTGCGGCGAGGTGCTGACGACGGCCGGGCGGGCACCCGGCTCCCGGCGGCTATCGAGCCGTGACCTTCGCCGGGGACGACACCTCCAAGGCGAGCTCGCCGTCGCGGACGTCGACCGTCACCGTCTGCCCCGGCGCCAGGTCCGCCGCGAGCAGCATCCTCGACAGCCGGTTGTCCAGCTCCCGCTGGATCGTCCGGCGCAGCGGCCGGGCGCCGAACTCGGGCTGATACCCGCGGTCGGCCAGCCAGTCCACCGCCGCCGTGGTCAGCTCCAGCGTGACGTCCTGCCCGTGCAGCCGCCGCCGGGTCGACTCCAGCAGCATCTCGGTGATCTTCCGCAGCTGGTCGGTCTCCAGCTGCCGGAAGATGATGATCTCGTCGATCCGGTTGATGAACTCCGGCCGCAGCTGCTCCTTGAGCCGCCGGTCCAGCCGGTCCCGCAGCTCGTCCTCCGGCGAGCGGCCGTTCTCGCCGCCGCCGAAGCCCACGCTGCGGGTGGTCCCGCTGATCAGGTCCGACCCCAGGTTGCTCGTCATGATCAACACGGTGTTCTTGAAACTGACCGTGCGCCCCTGGCTGTCGGTCAGCCGCCCGTCGTCGAGCACCTGCAGCAGGATGTTGAACACGTCCGGGTGTGCCTTCTCGATCTCGTCGAGCAGCACCACGCTGTACGGCCGGCGCCGCACCGCCTCGGTCAGCTGCCCGGCCTCGTCGTAGCCGACGTATCCGGGCGGCGCCCCGACCAGCCGGGACACCGTGTGCCGCTCCTGGAACTCGCTCATGTCCAGCCGGATCATCCGGTCCGCCTCGCCGAACAGCGCCTCGGCCAGCGAGCGCGCCAGCTCGGTCTTGCCGACCCCGGTCGGGCCGAGGAACAGGAAGCTGCCGACCGGCCGGTCCGGGTCACCCAACCCGGCCCGCGAGCGGCGGACCGCCTCGGCGACCGCGACCACCGCGTCGTCCTGTCCGATCACGTGCTCGTGCAGGTGCTGTTCGAGGCGCAGCAGACGGTCCCGCTCGGCCTCGGTCAGCTGCGCCACCGGGATCCCGGTCGCCCGGGACACCACCTCGGCCACGTCGGCCGCGGTCACCCGGGGCACGCCGTCCTCGCCCGCCCCGGCTCCGGCGATCCGCGCCTTGAGCTCGTTGATCCGATCCCGCAGCTGCGAGGCGACCTCGTAGTTCTCCGCGTGCACCGCCTGGTCCCGGTCCCGGGACAGCTGCTCCAGCTGCCACTCCTGCTCGCGCAGGTTCTTGTCCGGCGTCTTCACCCGCAGCCGCACCCGGGCGCCGGCCTGGTCGATCAGGTCGATCGCCTTGTCCGGCAGGAACCGGTCGGTGACGTACCGGTCGGACAGCTCGGCCGCCGCGTCCAGCGCCTCATCGGTGATCCGCACCTGGTGGTGCGCCTCGTAGTTGTCCCGCAGCCCGCGCAGGATCGCCACCGCGTCCTCCACCGACGGCTCGCCGACCAGCACCGGCTGGAACCGCCGGGCCAGTGCCGCGTCCTTCTCGATGTGCTTGCGGTACTCGTCCAGCGTGGTCGCGCCGATCACCCGCAGCTGCCCGCGGGCCAGGGCCGGCTTGAGCATGTTGCCGGCGTCCATCCCGCCGCCCTCACCGCCGCCACCGGCGCCGACCAGGGTGTGGATCTCGTCCATGAACACGATCAGGCCGTCCCCGGACGCCTGGATCTCGTCGATGATCTTCCGCAGCCGCTCCTCGAAGTCGCCGCGGTACCGGGTGCCTGCCACCAGGCCGGCCAGGTCCAGCTGCACCACCCGCTTGTCCTGCAGGGTGAGCGGCACCTCGCCGTCCACGATCCGCTGGGCCAGGCCCTCGACGATCGCGGTCTTGCCGACCCCGGCCTCGCCGATCAGCACCGGATTGTTCTTGGTGCGCCGGGACAGGATCTCCACGGCCTGCTCGATCTCGTCGGCCCGGCCGATCACCGGGTCGATCTCGCCGCGCCGGGCCACCTCGGTCAGGTCCACACCGAACTGCTCCAGCGTCGGGGTCGCCGCCGCGCCGCCACGCCCGCCGCCCCGGGAACCGCCCTGGCCGCCACCGGGCGGACCGGCCGGGGTCTCCGGGTTCGGGATGGCCCGGGGGTCGAGCCGGCCGGCCAGCATCCGCCCGGCCGCCGAGTCGGTGTTCAGCCCGAGCGCCATCAGGATGTGCTCCGGGCCGATGTAGGAGGCGCCCACGGCTCGGGAGATCTGCAGGCTGTCCAGCAGCGCCCGCTTGGCGGCCGGGGTCAGCGCGACCTGCTCCGGCCCGTCGCGGTCGGCGCCCATGTCGGCCCGCCGGTTCGCCGCCGCGGTCCGCGACGCGTCGTCACCCAGTCGCGCCTCCAGCTCGGCGAGCAGGGTCTGCGGGTCGGCGCCGGCCCGGCGCACGGTCTGCTTCATCGGCTCCTGCTGCAGAACGGCCCAGAGCAGATGATCGGTATCGAGGTCGGCGAGGCCGTCGCCGGCCCCGAGGTCGGCGGCCCGCCGCGCGGCGTCGGCCAGCACCCGGCGGGCGTCGTTGCTCATGTAGCGCGCGATATCGATCCGCTGCGCCGCCCGGCGCGGCTCCGCCGCACCGAAGAAGCGCGCGAACAGGTCGTCCCACTGACCGGGTCCACCCGGCCCCATCGGTCCGATGCTCATCAGTCTCTCTTCTCCTGGTACTTCCACCAGCGGCCCGCACCCGGGGCCTACCCGGGTCCGGTGGGGGCAAACGCCCGCCGCCGACTGTCAACAGCGCGGGAAACGGGACGTTGATTCCCGGATCCGGCAAAAAGTTGACAGGAGTAGACTCAACTTCATGCCCGACTCCCCGAAGCCCGCTCCCGGACCCCTGACACCGGTCTTCCGCGAGCCGTCCTTCCCCGAGCCGGCACCCGCGTCAGCGAAGTCCCCGCCGCAGCCACCCTCCCCGGGGTCCCCGACTCGGCCGGCCTCCGCGGAGGCCGCGTCCCGGCCGGTCCCCCCGGCGGCCCCGGCGGGGCCGACCTGCCCGGAGTCCCCGTTTCAGGGAGCCACATCAAAGGCCGCCGTGTCCGGTGAACGCACGCCTCAGCCGACTTCGCCACCCGCCGCCGTCGGCGCCGCGGCACCGGCGGCCACATCGGCACCACTGACCCCGCTGGTCATCGTCGACGGCGCCAACGTCGTCGGCTCCGTCCCGGACGGGTGGTGGCGCGATCGGGCCGGTGCCGCCGCCCGCCTCCGCGACAACCTGGCCCCGATCCCGGCCGCCGGGCTCGGCGGGCTACCCGGCCCGGTCGAGCTCATCCTGGTCGTCGAGGGCAAAGCCCGGGACATCCCGGCAGCCACGGCCGGCGTCCGCATCGCCCGCGCCCCCGGCTCCGGCGACGATAGGATCGTCGACCTGGTCCACGCCGAGCAGGGCAGCCGCCACATCGTCGTGATCACCGCGGACCGGGGCCTGCGCGACCGGGTGACCGCCCTGGGCGCCGAGGTCCGCGGCCCCTCCGCAGTCCCCCGCTGACCCCACCCCCGTGCGACGCGTGGCCGGACAGCCGGCGGCGACGCACGCACCGCCCCCCGAACGGGCGCCGCCGAACACCCCGGCGAGGGACGATTCCGGCAAGCAGGCACTACCGGGTGGATTGGCCGGCGGCCGGTGCGGGCATCACCGGGGAACGGGGTCGTCCGCGGGGGCGGCCTCCGGACCCGATCCGGCATGATCCACAATGGACGGTGTCCCGGAGGCGGCACCAGCAGGGCGATCACCGGAGTCGATCGTCGGACTGTGAGTGCGTCTTTGTGTCCGTGGTTTGTCAAAACCGGACGGTCGGGAACGGTGGCCGCCGGACCGGGCGGTACGCTGAGAACGCACGTGGGTTGAGTTACAGGAGGCCGAACGAGTGGCCAGTGTCGCCGAGCTCAGAGCGGCTGTGGATGCCGCCGTCCAGCAGGTGAACGAGGGGCAGGCGGCGATACAGGCGGCTCGGGAGAAGCTCGGCGAGGCTCAGCAGAGCCTGGCGGCCGCGCTCGACGGTGGCGCCCATGAGGCGGTGGGGACGGCGCACGCCTCCCTGTCGCAGGCCGACCAGTCGCTCGAGGATTGTTTCACCGCGACCCGGGTCGCCGTGGAGGCCGCGCAGAACTACACGGCGATGCTCTGACGCGATGTCGGTCCTGCAGGAACTCGGCGCCCGGCTCCGGGCCGCCTCCGACGAGCTACCCGACGGCCTGGTCCTGGTCGCGCTGGAGAAACTGCGCAGCGCCACCGAGCTGCTGAACTGGGTGCGCGAGGAGTCGCATCAGGAGATCGGCGTGCCCCAGCTGGGTGGTGCCACCGAACACGCGGAGCGTGCCGCGGCGGCGCTGCGCCTGGCCGAGGACGCCATCGAGGCCTATCTCGCGGTTCTGGGTCTCGGCGGCGAGCCCGGGGCGCGGCGCGGTCAGGAGTGGCGGGAGGCCATGCGCCCGGAGGAGCCGCGTCCGCCGGCCGCCGAGCCGGATGCGCCGCCGGCCGAGCCGGAGAAGCTGGGCCCGTGGTGGCAGGAGCGGATCGCCCAGCTCACCGGGGAGTCGGCGGCAAAGGATCAGAAGCGGATCGAGGGTACGAATTCTGCCGACCTGCTGCGCCGCGTCGCGGCCGGGGTGCGTTCCGGTGACCGCGCCCGCCTCGGCCGGGAATTGCACGGGGTGACCGCATCGACCGGCCTGGGCCTGTCCGCGGTGACCGCCCCGGTGCTGCACCGTCTGGCCGCCGACCTGCTGGGCCACGAGCCCCGGCCGGAGGATGTGCCCCGGTTGCGGACGGCCGCCGAGGGCCGGGTCCGGGCGCTGCTGCCGGGCACCTCGCCGTCGGTGCTGGAGTCGCTGCTGGACCGGATCTGCCGGGTGCCGCCGCGCGGCGGGCAGCGGCCGCCCGGCCATCCGGCGGACAACGCGGTGACCGCGAGCGTGCTCACCGGAGTGCTGTTGGCCCGCCTGGGCCGCGACGCCGAAGCCCTCGACCCGAACGCCCCGGAGCCCCTGCGCCCGCACGGCGACGCCGGCGAGGCCCGATCATGACCCGGCCCGCGGTCCTCGCGCCCATCCGAGGAAACCCGGATCCGGCCGCCACCGCCACACCCGCGCGGCACACCCGGCCACACCCCGCGCCGACCTGCACCGCTGCGCCCATGCGGCGCCTCCCACGACACCTGGCCCCGGCATCGACCGCTGCGGTCACGCGGCGTCTCCCACGACGCCCGGCGCCGGCCTGGGCCGCCGTGGTCGCGCGGCGACTGCGGCGCGGGCCGGGCGGGACACGACCGGCGGGCGCCGCGGGCGCGGGGCACGTCCGGGGTGGCACGGGGCCGGCGTCGGCCGACGCGGTGGTGCGGCGGGGACGGCCAGCCGCGACCATGGTGGCGGCGCCGGGTGGGCGGGGTGGCGGTGCGGCCTGGGGAGTGGCGGTCATGGTGACACGGGGTGGGACAACTACGACGATGCCGGCCGGTCATGGCTGAATCCACCAAGCAGCAGGTCATGGAGATCCGGGCCGGGCTGTCCCACGCGCTGGGGGCCGCGGAGAACGCTCTCGAAGCCGCCCGGCAGGAAGCGGCCGCCGCCACGGCGCGGGAGGAGCGGGTCCGGGCCGCCGCCGAGGGCCGGCAGCGCAAGCTGGCCGCCGCCCGCGACGAGCGGCTGCGCTCGATCGAGAAGTGGCACGACACCGAGCTCGGCGCCCTGTCCGGGGCGGCGGCCGGTGCCGCCGACCGGGCCGCGCCCGGCGCCGCCGGGGAGCTGTGGCACTCGTGGGACGCCACTCCGCTGCCCCACGCGGCCGAGCTGCGGATCGGCCGGCTGCTGCTGCCCGCCGCGCCGGAACCGTCGGCCGAGCCGGAACGCCCCTGGCAGTGGGACGCCGACGCGCCGGCCGCGGCGCCGGAGACCCCCGAGGTGCCGGCCCTGGTGCAGCTGCTCGACCACGGGCACGTGGTGGTCCAAGGCGACCGCAGACTCGGCGACGACGTGGTGGCCGGGCTGCTGCTGCGCGCGCTGGGCACCAGCACGCCGGGCACGGTGCGGGTGATCGGCTACGACCCGGAGCACCTGGGTGGCGGCCTGGCAGGTTTCGCTCCGCTCGCGCCGGCCCGGGTGCTCACCTTCGTCGCCCCGAACGGGCTGGGTGCGCTCCTCGACGACCTGGTCGCCCAGGTACGGCGGATCAACGAGACGGTGCTGGCCGGCGAGTTCTCGTCGCTGCGCGAGCTGCACGCGGCGACGAAGCGGCGGCCGGAGCCGTGGCGGGTCGCCGTGCTGCTGGGCGCCGGCGACCTGAACCGGCACGAACGCACGCAGGTGGAGCGCCTGCTGCGAACGGGCGCGGCCTGCGGCGTACACTTGATCATTCATGGTTTTGCGGTTGATCCCGCGCCCGGCATCGAGTTCGTGACCGCCGCGCCCGGCGATGAGGCGCGCATGACCAGCGCCGGTGACCTGCCCGTCCGGCTCGATCCGGGGCCGCCGCCGGCGGTGCTGACCGCCGCCTGCCGGCAGATCGCCGAAGCGGCCGCGGCCGGTCCGGCGCCGGTCGCGCTGGACAGCCTGCTGCCGGATCCGGGCGACGAGTGGCGCGAGAGTTCGGCGACCGGGCTGACCGCGCCGCTGGGCGACAGCCCGCAGGGCACCCGGGTGATGGTGACGCTCAGCGACTACCCGCCGCATGCGCTGATCGCCGGGCCGTCCGGCACCGGCAAGACAAATTTCATCTACGCCTGGATGGGTGCGCTCGCCGCCCGCTACTCCCCCGCCGAGCTGGCGTTCTACCTGCTCGATTTCAAGGAGGGCGTATCCTTCGCCCGGTTCGCGCCGGGCCGCCGCGACCAGAGCTGGCTGCCACACGTCCGCCTCGTCGGGGTGAACGTCAACACGGACCGTGAGTTCGGTCTGGCGCTGCTCCGCTTCCTGGGCACCGAGCTGCGCCGGCGCGCCGACGCCGCGAAACAGCACGAGGTGACCAACCTGGCCGAGCTGCGCGCCGAGGACCCGCAGGGGGTGTGGCCGCGGATCGTGGCGGTCGTCGACGAGTTCCAGGTGCTGCTCGCCGGCCGGGACGCCGTCACCACCGAAGCCGTCGACCTGCTCGAAGACCTCGCCCGCCGGGGCCGCTCGCAGGGCATCCACCTGATCCTGGCCAGCCAGGACATCTCCGGCATCGAGGCGCTGTGGGGCCGGCCTGCGCTGGTCGCCCAGTTCTCGCTGCGGATCGCGCTGCCCCGGGCCCGCCGGGTGCTGGCCGAACAGAACGCCGCCGCCGACTCGCTGCCCCGCTACCACGCCGTGGTCAATCCGGACTCCGGGGCGACCGAGGCGAACCAGGTCGTCCGCGTCCCGGCGGCCGGCGACCGCGAACAGTGGGGCGCGCTGCAGCACCGGCTGTGGCGCCGGCTGCCCGCCGGTGAACTGCCACCGCGGCTGTTCGACGGTGACGTGCAGCCGCGGCTCGCCGACAACCCCGACTTCCGGGCTCTGGTCGCCGACGACTCCCCCGCCCCGGTCGCGCTGCTCGGCGAGACCATCGACGTGATGTCCCGCTCGGCGCGCACCGTGCTGCGGCGCGCCCCCGGCCGCAACCTGGCCGTGCTCGGCACCCGGGTCGAGGAGGCGTGCGCGGTGCTGGCCACCGCCGGCCGGTCCCTCGCCGCCCAGTTCGCCCGAGACGGCGCCCGCTTCTCCATCGCCTGCTTCGACCCGGACGCGCGGGCCGCCGCGGAGGCGTTGCACGCCAGGATCCCCGACTGCGGATGGTACGACGCGACCAACGTCGACTGGCTCCTCGAGGACGCGGCCGCCGAGTCCACCGCCGCCTGGCCGGCCGACCGGCCACACTTCATCATCCTGTACGCGGCGGATGCGCTCCCCGGTGGCAAGACCGCCGGTGACCAGCTGCGGACCGTGCTGCGCCAGGGCCCGGAACGCCGGCTGCACGTCCTCGGCTGGTGGCGCGGCGCGGGGCTGCTGCGCGACACCCTCGGCGGGCAGGGCTCCCGGACCGACCCGATCGGCGCCTGGGTCGCCCTCGACGTGCACGGCAGCGAACTGGCCCCGTACTACCCCGGGGCCGGCGCCCCCAACTGGTACCCGCGGCCCTGGCGGGCGCTGCACTTCGACCGCTCGGTGCACCGCGGCGCCGAGGTGATCATCCCCTACGGTGTCTCATGAGCGATCTCGAACGCGCCGACTTCGACCGGGCCGACTATCGGACCGTGCTGCGCCGGCTCACCACCCTCGACCAGCGGGCCGCCGACCTGCGCACCGAAGCCGTCGCCTGGCACGCCGAACAGCACGCCGCCGCCGACGAGGCGGTCCGGGTCGCCGGGGAACGCGTCCGGGACGCCCGCCGCGCGGTCCGCGACGCCCAGCGCGAACTCGAAGAGGTCGACGCGCGGGCGGCCGGGCTGTGGTCCGACTACGTGCACAAGGTCGGTTCGGTGGCGGAACGCTTCGGCAGACTGCCGCCGGCCAGCATCCCCCGGCAGCGGGCCGACGACCGGACCGCCCAGGAGCACCTGGCCGAGGTGGAGAAACGGGTCAAGTGGACGCCGCCGGCCCGGCCGATCACGTTCGGGGTGAAAACCCTGTTCGTGATCTTCGGGCTGGTCGGCGGCATCCTCGGCGCGATCGGGAACCAGATTCTGCGCAGCACCGGCGCCGCCTCCCGGGGCGACTGGCACCAGGCCGCGCCGGTGGTGGCGCTGCTGGTGCTGCTGGCCTGCCCGATGCTGGCGGTGGTGGCCGCCAAACCGGTCGCGGACCGGCGCAAGGTCGGGCTGGACACCGCGACCGTGGTGACCGTGCTGGTGACCGGCCTGGTCACGGCAATGCTGCTGTTCACGGCGGTGCAGTACGCGCAAGGCTGAGCCCGGCAGCGGGTGCCCGCCGCCGGCTACCGGTGGCCGCCCATCCATGTCTGCCGCTGCGGTCGCGCACGGAGAATGTCGCGGCGGGGTGGCGTGCGAGGCATGCGGATCGGCGTTGCCCCGCACCATCGACCGGCCGCCCGTGGGATCAGCGGGGCGCCGCCAGCGTGCGACGCCGCTCGGCCTCCTCCTCCAGGGTCGCCGGGATGTCCTGGTGATGCCCGGCGCCGTGCGCCTCGTCGTATTCGAAGTCGCCGGCCGGGTCGAACTCGGGGCCGGTCTGGTCCCCCGCCGCAGCGACGGGGGTCTCGGGCTCTTCGCTCATACCTCACTGTCTACCCGCCGCCCGGCGCCCGGGCCAGGCGACCGCCCAAGTTCATCGCGGATTCATGCGCCGCCGCGGCTCTCGGGGCGCCCCGGGCGCCGGGCGGGACCATTCCCCGTGCAGCGGCCCCGCCCGGCTCCCCCGGCAGAACGGTGTGCGCCGCGGCAACAGCCCACCGCCGTCCTCCCGATCGAGCGTCGCCGATCGGTGCGGCCCGGAGATCCCGCGCCCGAGGGGCTTACCTACCTCGGAGGGGGGAGATGCCGCGGTGGAAGCGGTGCGATTGTGGGTATGCGGGCGGGGTGTTGTGGATCGGAACGTCGGGGTGGCAGTACCGCGACTGGCGGCCGGGCAAGGGGGCGCAGGACGCCGGGTTCCTGTATCCGGCCGGGCTGCCGCAGCGGCTATGGCTGGAGCACTATGCCGAGCGGTTCGCGACGGTGGAGGTGAACAACGCGTTCTACCGGCTGCCGGAGCGCAAGACCTTCGCCGACTGGCGGGAGCGGACGCCGGACGGGTTCGTCGTGGCGGTGAAGATGAGCCGGTATCTCACGCACATCAAGCGGCTGCGGGAGCCGGCCGAGCCGGTGGGGCGGTTTCTGGACCGGGCGGCGGGGCTCGGGGACAAGCTCGGGCCGGTGCTGCTGCAACTGCCGCCGAATCTGCGGGCCGACCTCGGAGCTCTGGACGAGACACTGGGGTTGTTCCCGGCCGGGGTGCGGGTGGCGGTGGAGCCACGGCATGCGAGCTGGTTCACCGCCGGGTGCGAGGAGGTGCTCCGGCGGCACGGGGCGGCACTGTGCTGGGCCGATCGGGGCGGGCGGCCGGTGACCCCGCTGTGGCGGACCGCCGGCTTCGGATACCTGCGGCTCCATGAGGGCGGGGCGCGACCGTGGCCGCGGTACGGGCGGGCGGCCCTCGCCTCCTGGCTCGACCGGGTGGCGGCTCATGACGTACCGGACAATTTTGTCTTTTTCAACAACGACCCCGGCGGCGCCGCCGTGATCGACGCCGCCGTGCTGGCCCGGATGGCCGAGCGGCGCGGCCTCTCCGTCAGCAGGGTGCCGGTGATGAAACCGCGCCACCCGCACAGTGGATGACCCGCCCCCCGGGGACGGCGGGGCACGGCAGGTGCGTGGGCGGCCGGCAAGGACGCCGCGGGCGCCGGGATGCGTCAGGTGGCCGGGGCGGGGACGGCGGCGTCGTCGAGGAGGTCGAGCAGAGTGGTGGCGTTACGCTGGGCATAATCCGACAGACAATTGTTCATTAGGACGTGGGTGTTCTTCGCCTCGCCGGAGAGCGCGCGCAGTTTCGGCACCCAGTCTGCAAGTTCCTCGTCGGAATATCGATATCCGAACTTCTCGCCGATGTCCTTACTCGTCCACTTGTCGCTGTGCCCGTGGAATCGCACGACGGCGAGGTCGGCGGTGGCGGTCAGGATGGGTGGCACCGACGACTTGTGGCCCTGCGGCATGTCCACGACAACGTACGCCAGATTGTTGTCTTTGAGAAAGCCCAGCGTCTCCTCGCGGTTGCCGCCTTCGAACCAGGCCGCGTTGCGGAACTCGAAGACCGGCCGCAGCGGCCGGCACCGGGCCGCGACCTCGAGCAGGAATTCCTTGTTGGACCGGCGGATGCCGAACCAGGGCGGGAACTGGAAGAGCAGCGCCCCGAGTTTCCCGGCTTCGGCGAGCGGGTCGAGCGCGGTCAGGAACCTGCTCCACACCTCCTCGTAGGCTTGCGGCGGCAGGTCCTGCGGGTAGACGTTGGCCTTCGCCGTGTCCGGCCGCAGGTCCTTGTAGAGCGCCGAGACCCTGGTCGGGTGCCCGGTCAGCAGGCTGAACGCCTTGATGTTGAAGGTGAAGCCGGCCGGGGTCCGGGCCGCCCACAGTTTGGTGGTCTGCTCGCTCGGCGGACCGTAGTAGGTGGAGTCGACCTCGACGATCGGAAACTGGCGGGCGTAGTACGCCAGGCGTTTCTCCGGGGTGTCGGCGGCCGGCGGGTACCACCCCGACCGGATCAGCGTCTTGTCGGTCCAGCCACAGGTCCCGATCCGGATGTTTCCCATGCCGGTGCCGGTGCCCGCCCCCGCCGGTCCGGAAACCACCGCGGGGACGGACGCCCGGCCCGGTTCAGCTCAGCTGGCCCGCCGCTCCCGGACCTGCTTGCAGTTCACGCACGTGGTCGCCGACGGGAAGACCTCGAGGCGCTCCACCGGGATCGGGTTGGAGCAGCCCTCACAGTTGCCGTACGTCCCGTCCTCGAGCCGCTGCATCGCATACTCCGCCTGGGTGCGCCGATCGAGCAGGGTCCGCAGCAGCGACCCGGCAGCGTCCCGTTCGGCCGTCTTGGACCCACTGTCGGCCTGGTCGTCGCCGGCCGAGTCGCCGATCTCGACGAGCCGCAGCCGGTGGCTCTGGGCGACAGCCTCCTCGTACTCCGCGTCGAGCTCCTCGAATCGCGTCCGCAGGAGCACCCGGATCTGGTCGAGCTCGTCGGCCGACCGTGCCTTGACCGTGCTGGCGCCCTTACCGGCCACCACCGCTCCGTTGACGAGCATGTAGTCCCCCTGCCCTTCCCTCAGCCCCTGCCGGTGGGTCCCGGATCGGCTTGTGGAGCCGCCTGATACCCACCGCCGGGGGTCCCAAACGAGACCCCCGCGAAAAAGTAACCGGAGCATAACTGTCAGTGGTCAGTTCCGCCACGGACTCGGCACACGGGTCGTGTGCCGGCGGTCACCCTCCCGGTCAGCCCAACGCTGTGACCAGGGCAGGATGCCGGGGATCATCGAGACGGACGACCACATCCGCAAAAGTTTCCGGGGCCACCTCGTCCGCATATCGGACAAAGGCCGGGAGGGTCCACCGGTCGTCCGAGGTGGTCCGCCGGTCCAGCGCGGCCGGCGAGACGGCAAGGTGGACGGTGAAGTCGAAGGGCAGCCCGGAACCCAGCAGCAGGGGCCCGCTGACCAGCACGACGGCATTGTCCGGCAGCGAGCGGTACGGTTCGCGGGCGGCCCGGTCGACGGCGGCGTCCCAGAGGCGGGTGACGATGCGCCCGGAGCCGCCCGGTCCGGCCGGGTCGAGCACCTCGCGGATCAGCCCGGCCTCGTCGAACCAACCGGCGTAGAACGAGTCCGGATTGGCCCGCCCGAACTCCAGCCGGACCGAGGCCGGGCGCAGGAAGTCCCTGGTGTCGATGCGGACCGCCGGGCGCCCGCGGACCCGCAGCGGGTCGACGAGGGCGTCGGCGAGGCGGGCCGGGTCGGCCGCGTCCGCGCCGTCGACGGCCACCCGGATCCTACTGTCGGATTCCCGACCGGCCAGCCGATCGGCGAGATCGTCGATCAGGACGGTGAACGAGACGGGACGAGCACGCATGGCCTCAATCGTGCGGCATGATCGTGATCCGGGCGTCGTCGGCCAGCCGGTAGCCCACTCCGTAGACGGTGGTCACCGCGGGCACGCTGGCGCCCAGCTTGAGCCGCAGCCGGCGGACGTGCACGTCGACCGTGCGCTCCCCGGCCCGCTCGTAACCCCACACGCCGGCCAGCAGCTGGGCCCGGCTGAACACCCGGCGCGGCCGCTCGGCGAGGTAGAGCAGGAGGTCGAACTCGAGGCGGGTGAGCGGCACCGGCTCGCCCTCCAGCAGGACCTGGCGCGACCCGGTGAGCAGCCGCACCTCCGGCCCGGTGGGAACCGGCTCCGGCTCGGACTCGGCGGCCGCCGACGCGGACTCGACGGTCACCGTGCCCCGGCTCATCTCGACCAGCTCGCGGACCGCGGCGAGCAGCCGGTGGGCCTGCGGCGACACGGCGTCCCCGGTGAGCGGGATCGCGAGCGTCACGGTCAGCGCCGGCTCGGTGCGACGGTTGCCCGGGCCGCGACCCGGACCGGCGGAACGACGATCGGCACGTGGCGACAATGCGCTGACCGGCATTGGTTGGGACCCCCAGAATTTGCTGCGGCAAGCGAATACGATTGATCACTGTGCGTAATGCGGGCCTGATAATTCCGGTCATCCGTATTGCGGGTCAAGTCACCATCCACAGTGTGAGAAACACGTTCCATATTGTTCCCGGTCACACCAATGCATTCCGGTAACGCTTTCTGTCAGCCATATTAAGCATGGCCGAACGCCACGCGTCTGAGCTGGGCCGGAACGTGACCGGGGGCGCCGTACAAGCACGGCGCCCCCGGGAAGAAAAAAATCTGCGTGAAATCAGCCACCCGCGGTGAGCCGGCGGCCCACCGCGGCGATCAGCCGGTCCAGCTCGGAGCCGAACGGGTTGTCGTGCACCAGGTAGGTCCACGTCGCACTGGGCCGGACGATCTCCGCGCGGTCCGGCTCCCAGCCGTCGGTGAGGTCGACCTCCTCGAACGTCTCGATGGTCCGCTCCTCGACCTTGGTCAGCAGGTCCTGGAAGGCGGGCACCGCCGACCGGTGGAACTCGTCCAGCGGGTCCAGCTTGCCCAGCGCCCGCAGGTGCACGCCCTCGCGCACCTCGGACAGGTACGCCAGGTGGTCGGCCCAGAGCCGGTCCAGGTGGAACAGCGCGATCGCCCGGGCCGCGTCGGACAGCACGTCCTCGTCGGTCTCCTTGGCCTTCTCCGAGGACCTCTCCAGCAGCATGATCGCCGCCACCTCGGAGGTGAGCAGCCGCTCGCGCCGCTCGGCCAGCAGCAGTCGCTGCTGCTCGATCACCACGCTGTACCGCCAGGTGTTGCGGTGGATCTCGTGGTTGACACCCTCGGCGACCCGCTGGGCGTGCTCGACCGCATAGTCCACCTGCGGGTCGTGCACCACGCCGTCCATGTCCATCCGCGGCGAGGCCGGCAGGATGTTGCCGGCGTGTCGGGAGACCAGCTCGTCCTCGAGGCTGACGAAGAACACCGAGGTGCCCGGGTCACCCTGCCGACCGGCCCGGCCACGCAGCTGGTCGTCGACCCGGCGGCTGTCGTGCCGGCCCGCGCCGATCACGTACAGGCCGCCCAGCTCGACCACCCGGTCGCGGTCCTTCTCGTCGCTGCCGCCCAGCCGGATGTCGACACCCCGGCCGGCCATCTGGGTGGAGACGGTGACCGCGCCGACGGCGCCGGCCTCCGCGATGATCGCGGCCTCCTCGGCGTCGTTCTTCGCGTTCAGCACGCTGCACGGCACCCCGGCCTCGGCCAGCTGGGCCGCGAGCGTCTCCGACGCCTGCACGTCCAGGGTGCCGATCAGCACCGGCCGGCCCTTCTCGTGCGCGATCTTGATCTCCTCGACCAGCGCCTCGTCCCGGGTGTCGTGCGCCGAGTAGATCCGGTCCGGGTCGTCCTCGCGGATGTTCGGCGTGTTCGGCGGGACCACCGCGACCTCGAGCTTGAAATACTCCCGCAGCTGCTCGCCGACGTGCACCGCGGTCGCCGTCATGCCGCAGACGGTGCGGTAGAGCGCGATGAACGCCTGCACCGTGATGGTGTTGAGCACCTCGCCCTCGGCGGTGGCGGACAGCCCCTCCTTGGCCTCGACGGCCGCCTGCAACCCGTCCGGCCAGCGGCGACGCTGGGCGACCCGGCCGCGCATCTCGTCGATCAGTTCGACCCCGCCGTTGCGCACGATGTAGTCCACGTCGCGGCGCAGCAGGGCGTGCGCGTGCAGCGCCACGTTCACCGCGGACAGCGTCGCGACCTGGTCGTCGGCGTACAGGTCGACGCCGCCGAGCTGCTCCTCGACGTTCTTCAGGCCGGACTCGGTGAAGGCGACGCTGCGGCCGTCCTCGGCCACCTCGTAGTCCTTGCCGGCCCGCAGCGTCCGGACCAGCTCGGCGGCCTCGTGCACCGGGTCGCTCTCCGACGAGGTGGAACCGGCCAGCACCATCGGCACCCGGGCCTCGTCGATCAGGATCGAGTCGGCCTCGTCGACGATCGCGGTGGCCAGCTCCCGCTGCACCCGGTCGGCCACGTCGGTGACCAGCTGGTCACGCAGGTAGTCGAAACCGGCCTCGGACACCGACACGTAGGTGACGTCGCACGCGTACGCCTCGCGGCGCTCCTGCGGGGTCATCGCCTCGGTGACCGAGCCGACCGTCAGGCCGAGCAGCGTGTAGATCGGCTCCATCCACTCGGCGTCCCGCTTGGCCAGGTAGTCGTTGACGGTCAGCACGTGCACCGGACCGTTGCCGAGGCGGGTGTGCCCGTAAGCGGCGATCGTCGCGGTCAGCGTCTTGCCCTCACCGGTGGCCATCTCGGCGACCCGGCCGGAGAGCAGCGCCATCGCGCCGAGCAGCTGCACGTCGTACGGCCGCTGGCCGATCGCCCGGCGGGCCGCCTCCCGGCCCACCGCGCAGACCTCGGTGAAATCGGCGGCCTCCCGAGCCGCGTCGGTCAGCGCCGCGTCGTCGAGCTCCTTGAGCGCCTCCTCGCGAGCCTCGATCGGCTCCAGGCGCCTCGACAGCGGCCCGAGGTCCACAGTCGTGCCGGGACGCTGCAAAAACTTGCGGAATCGGTTCTTCATTCGCTGCGACACACCCATGGCGCGCAACGGTACTTTATTTCGCTGCCGTCCATCCGCCGGACTCCCGGGCACCGCCCGCAGGAGATTGCCCCCGGGAGTGGGTTTGCCCCCCGGGGTGGCCGGGCACCTGCTGTCTCAGCCTCCCGTCACCACCTGAAGGGAAGGAGATCCGCATGCCCAGCCAGCTGGTCTGCCGGCCGGAGCAGGACCTCCCGGTGGCGGTGTTGTCGGTCAGCGGCACCCTGGACCGGCTCACCGGTGACGCACTGGGCCTGGCGGTCCGCCGCAGCCTCGCCGTCCAGCCGGTCAAACTGCTGCTCGACGTGAGCCGATTGAAGGTCGCCGACCCGCTCGCCCTCGGCACGTTCGGCTCGGTGGTCTGCCAGACCGCGGAGTTCCCGAACGTGCCGATCGTCGTCTGCGGCGCCGACCCGGGCACCTGCGCCGCGCTGGCCGCCGCCCCGGACTGCGCCGCCGTCGAGATGGCCACCGACTGCGCGGCCGCCCTCGCCGAGGCCGGCCGGCAACCACTCCCGGAATCGGTGCGGATCCGCCTGCGCCCCGTCCCCGACGCCTGCCGCCAGGTCCGCCACCTGGTCGACCAGGCCTGCGCCCGCTGGCACCGCACCGAGTTCGCCGCCACCGCGGCGCTGATCGCCACCGAACTGGTCGCCAACGTGGTCCGGCACGCGCACACCACCATGGTCTTCACCCTGGGCCTGCGCGACGGCACGATCACGATGGCGGTCCGCGACGGCAGCCGGCGCCTGCCGCGCTCGCTCGACCCCGGCGTCAGTGACGCCGGCGGCCGCGGGTTACGGCTGGTCCGGGAACTCTCGGCGGCGTGGGGCGTGCTGCCGGTCAGCGACGGCAAGGTGGTCTGGACACAGCTGACTCCGGCCCTCCGCTGACCGCCCGATTGCCGGCGGTACGCCGGTGGCTCCGCGCCGCCGCCGGCGACGCGAGCCTGGAAGCCACCGGCGCCGGGAGCCCCGGGATCGGCGGCGCGAGCCAGGGGCGCTAGCGGCGCGGCAAGCCGCTCGGTGCGCTGGCCGGGTCGTCCGGGCCGTCTTCCGCCGGGCCGGCGCCGCGGGAGGGCTGGGCGCCGGCGCGGCCCGGCAGACCGGACGGGGCGCTGGTCTCGTCCATCGGCGCACCCGAGGGCTCCGCCTGGTCTGCGGCCGGCGGGGTGTGCTGGCCCATGTCCGGTGCCTGCAGCCCGGGACGGGTCTGACCCATGTCCGGGACCTGGAGCGCGCCCGGACGGTTGTGCTGCCCCATGTCCGGCGGCTGCAGCCCGGATCGCGCCGCGCCGTCGGCCGGCGGATTGTGTTGCCCCATGTCGGGGGCCTGCAGCCCGGAACGCTGAGCGGGCCCGGCCGGCGGGTTGTGCTGCCCCATGTCCGGCGCCTGCAGCCCGGAACGCTGAGCCGCACCGGCCGGCGCCTTGTGCTGCCCCATGTCCGGCGCCTGCAGCCCGGAACGCTGAGCCGCACCGGCCGGCGCCTTGTGCTGCCCCATGTCGGACGGCTGGAGGCCGGGGCGGGCCTGCCCCATGTCCGGCGGCTGAAGACCCGGACGGGCCTGCCCCATATCGGGCGGCTGAAGACCCGGACGAGCCTGTCCCATGTCCGGCGACTGGAGACCGGCCGGACCGTGAGCGGTGGACTCCGGCTGGCCCGTCGCGGCGCCGGTCATGACGGCGGCCGACGGCAGGAAGTCACCGCCCGCGGCGGCCGGCTTCATCCCGGGCGCGGGCTGGTGGATCGGCGCCGGCGGCGGAATGCTCCCCGCCTGCGGGTCGGCGGCACCGGGGGTGCCGGGCACCACCGGCACACCCGGCTGGGGCGGCATCCCCCCGACGGGCGGCATCCCCGGATGCGGGGGCGGCATCATCCCGGCCGGGCCGCCGGAGGGCCGCGCCGAACGGGTGAAGCGCGGGGCGTCCAGCGGGCTGTTCTGCTGGCTGTACGTGGGCACGCCCATCGGCGCCTGCCCCTCCCCCGGTTGCGGCGCCATTCGAACGGGTGCGACACCCGCGGACGGCGGAGCCATCGGAGCCGGCATGTGCCCCGCCGGCGGCGGCGCCATCGAAGCGGGCGCGACACCCGACGGCGGCGCCATCGAAGCGGGCACCGAACCCGACGGTGGGGCCATCGAAGCGGGCACCGAACCCGACGGTGGGGCCATCGAAGCAGGCGCATGTCCGGTGGGAGGCGCCATCGGAGCAGGCGCATGCCCCTGTGGTGGCGGGGCCATCGGGGCCGGCGCGACACCCGTCGGTGGCGGCATCGGAGCCGGCCCGGGACCCGCGGGCGGCGGCGCCGTCGGCTGCTGCACCGCACCGGGGGCAGCCACGGCCCAGGGCGGCGGCGCCCCGTCACCGTTGTCGCCGGGCACGGCCGTCATCGGCGGTACGCCGGTGCCGGCCACGCCGTCCCCACCCGGGTTGCCGGGCGCCGGCCACGCGGGGTTCACCGGCGAGTCCGCCGGAGCGGAGGTCGCCCACGGCGGCGTGCCGGTCATCGCCGCGGCGGGCGCGTTCCCTGCGTCGTCGGACAGCGAGGGAAGGTTCACCCCGGTACCCGCACCGAGCCCGGTCGGTCCCGCCGGGCCGCCGAGTCCCGACGGCGCGCTCAGGCCGGAACCGGCCGCATCACCCGGCGTGTCGTCGGCTGGCGGCCACGGCTTGAGCCCGCCGGACACCGGCTTCTCGACGGCTGCGGCCGGCGGCCACGCGCGATCTCCGCCCGCGGCACCGCCGACTCCGGGAACGGCGGCCGACCCGGTCGCGTTCCCGGTGGGCGAGCCCGCACCGCCAGGCACACTCTCCGGCGGAGGCCAGGCTCGCAGTCCCCCACCGGCCGCCCCCGCGCCAACCCCGCCGGACGCCGCAGAACCTCCCTCGCCGGAGCCCGGCGCGCCCGGCCCGGCGACGGAGGAGCCGACACCGCCCAGCCCCGGAGCGGAGACACCGAGCGCAGACGCGCCAGGACCGCCCAGCCCGGCAGCGGACGCGCCCCAGCCGCCGAGCCCCGCCGGGCCCGATCCCGGTTCGCCGGTACCGGGCGCACCAGCCAGCCCAGAACCAGGGCTGTCAGCCAACGAAGCACCTGCACCACCCATCCCCGTCAAGCCGGAACCGGGGCGGCCGCCGGACGGCTCGACCCCGATGTCACCGGATCCCGTTGCACCGGCACCAGCGCCCGGCCCGGAGCCGGGGGTGCCGAAGTCCGTCGTGCCGGTCTCCCCGACCGGCGGCCAGGCCCGCAGCCCGCTACCCGAACCGGTCGCCGAGGTACCGTCAGTCGCGGGCCACGCCCGCTGCCCGCCGTCCTGAGCCGTCTCGCCGCTCTCCGCCGACGGCCACGCCCGCAGCCCACCGCCCGAGCCGCTCGCCGGACCATCCTCCGCGGGCGGCCACGCCCGCAAGCCACTACCCGAGCCGCTCTCCGGACCACCCTCCGCGGGCGGCCACGCCTGCGGCCCGGTACCGGAGCCGCTCTCCGTGGGCAGAAAGGCCCGCAGCGCAGCGGCCGAGTCCCTCTCCGGGTCACTGTCCGCTGCCGGCCACGCCCGCAGCGGGCTGCCTGATCCGCTCCCCGAGCCGCTCGCCGCGGGTGGCCAGGCGCGCTGGCCACCATCCAGAGCCGCATCGCCGTCTCCGGCCGGCGGCCACGAGAGGGCGGCCGGCGACTCGGCGGTGGGGGCGGGCGAGGAGGGCGCCGCGTGCGCGCCGCGGCCCGGCGCGCGGCCCTCCGGCGACCGACTGACGAAGGGCTGACCGCTCGACGGCTGAGCGCTCGACGGCTGACCGCTCGACGGCTGACCGCTCGACGGCTGACCGCTCGACGGCTGACCGCTCGACGGCTGACCGCTGGAGGTCCGGCCGTCGGCGGGGGACGGCTCGTCGCCGGTGGCCCAGGCGCGCAGCGGGGAGGCGTCGGCCGCCGCGCCGTTCACGCCGGGGGTGCCGTCGCGGCCGTGCCGACCGGCTTCGGGGGTCGCTTCCCCGCCGGGTGGCGGTTCGGCCGAGCCGAGTCCGGACACGGTCAAGCCACTCGCGCTCGGCGCACCATTCGTACCATTGCTCGATGTCTGCGAAATAAATCCCGGGCCGGAGTTCGCCCCCGGCCCGGTTGCCGCCGGGGCCGGCCCGGCGTTGCCGCCCGCGCCGGCTCCGGACTGGCCGCCGCCGGTGCGCGGAAGACCGCCGAGCCGGGATTCGGTCCACGATTCCCCGCCCGCGGACGCCCAGGGCCGCTCGTGGGTGCCGGTCGGTTCGGTGGCCCACCTCGGCAGCTCCGTCGAGAGCGGCCCGCCGGCCGACTCCCCCCCGTCCCCAGCCGGCGGACCAGCGGAGGCGCCGGGCAGCGGTCCGACGGAGGCACCGGACAGGGGTCCAGCGGAGGCGCCGGGCAGCGGTCCCGCGGAGGCGCCGGACAGCGGTCCCGCAGAGGCACCGGACAGCGGGCCTTCGGAGGCGCCGGGGAGGGGATCGGTGAGCGGGTCGGCCGACGGGGCGACCGCGGCCCACGGCGCGAGTGCCGACGGCGTACCACCGGCAATCGGTCCGGAGCCGAGCGGATCCGCAACCTCTTCCGAAGCGGTCCAGGAGGGCAGGAAGGCGGGTTGCCCGGGCGGCGGGGCGAACGCGACCCGGGTGGCCGCGACCAGGCCGGACGCCTCGGCGAGTCCGGCGGCGGCGAGTACTTCGGCGGCGGCCTGCCCGGAGCGGCAGGGCAGCGGTTCGCCGCAGGCGGGACAGCGGGTCAGACCCTCGCGCGGCCCCTCACCACCGGCGTGTGCGGCGAGCATGTCACGCGCGGTGCGCGCCAGCACACTATCCGGTTTGACATAGTTCGTCGGTGCCACTGGTCTCCGCCCCCCGTCCGCGCCGAGGTTCGCGCGACTCCTCGTCCAGTTCACCCCGACGGGTGGCCCTGACGTGCGGGTTTCCGCAACCCGGTGGGAATTGCCCGGTTTCTGGCCCGGAGGGCGTTGCCGATTGATAAGGAGAAGAAGATCGGGAATTTACGATTCACTCACGGTGCTCGGGTAAGTCCTGTCCGTAACATTGAGGAACATCCAGGAGGTGATCCCCATGGACGACACCGAGCTGCACCGCGAGCGGATCCTCCGGCACGTCAGTCCGATCATCACCGGCCGGTTCATCGGCTTCCAGCCGTCGTACACCCGGGAGGTGCGGGTGGGGCGGCCATTGGCGGTCGCGGTGTTCCTCACCGCCGGCATCGCCCAGCTCCTGGCCGCGCTGCTGCGGATGAAACCGGCCCGGCGCAGCCTGCGTGAGCTGCGCAGCGGCCCGGAGTTCCTGGTCACCCCGGTCCGCCTGCGCGACGATCTGGGGCAGACGTACGAGATCGAGATGCACGGGCAGTTGCCGCAGTCCGCGCTGCACCGCGGCGACCTGGTGCAGGTGCGCACCGAGCCGCAGCGGGACCGGACCCTGCCGGTGCGGCTCACCCAGGTGGTGAACCTGACCACCATGCAGCCGCTCACCCCGCGCATCCCGACCCGCTGGTCACACCTGGGCCCGGCGATGCTGCTGCAGGCGGCGGCCGGTCTGGTGGTGGCCGGGATCATCATGGCCGCGATCCTCCGCTAGGCCCCGATGAGCAGTGGCGTAGAAAACCTTACTAGCGGGTACCGGGGCGTCCATGTTCGACGCTGCGTTAACCATCACCCGCCAAGGTTGCTCGTCGGGATGGGGTTCGGGCATCGACAGCGGTAATCATGGGTCCAGGGGGACCGCTGCGACGATGCCCGTTCTCCCTCGTCGCTGACGCCTTGCGAAGGTGGTGCCTGGTGGGCGAGAAAGTCGAACAGACACAGTTTTCCCGAGAGGACCGGAGCCGGTACCGGCAGAAGGTCCGCCGCAGTCTGGACGTGTTCGCGACGATGCTGCGCGAAGCCCGTTTCGACTTCGAGCGGCCGATGACCGGCATGGAGATCGAGCTCAACCTGATCGATGGGCAGGCCGGCCCGGCGATGCGCAACGCCGAGGTGCTCGGCGCGATCGCCGACCCGGACTTCCAGACCGAACTGGGCCAGTTCAACATCGAGATCAACCTGCCGCCCCGGCGGCTGGCCGGCGACGACATCGCCGACCTGGAGAAGGGGCTGCGGGCCAGCCTCAACCACGCCGAGGGCAAGGCCCGCACGGTGGGCGTGCACCTGGTCACCGTCGGGATCCTGCCGACCCTGCGCCGCGAACACCTGACCGGCGCGGCACTGTCCGCGAATCCGCGGTACGCGCTGCTCAACGAGCAGATCTTCGCGGCCCGCGGGGAGGACCTGGACATCCGGATCGACGGGGTGGACCGGCTGGCGGTCACCACCGACACGATCGCGCCCGAGGCGGCCTGCACCAGCACCCAGTTCCACCTGCAGGTCAGCCCGGCGCAGTTCGCCGCGTACTGGAACGCCTCGCAGGTGATCTCCGGGATCCAGGTGGCACTGGGCGCGAACTCGCCGCTGCTGTTCGGGCGCGAGCTGTGGCGCGAGACCCGGATCCCGCTGTTCGAGCAGGCCACCGACACCCGCTCGGAGGAGATCCGGGCACAGGGTGTCCGCCCGCGGGTATGGTTCGGGGAACGCTGGATAACCAGCGTCTTCGACCTGTTCGAGGAGAATGTCCGGTACTTCCCGGCGCTGCTGCCGATCTGCGACGAGGACGATCCGGCCGACCTGCTGGAGCGTGGTGACACCCCGGCGCTCAGCGAGTTGAGGCTGCACAACGGCACGGTCTACCGGTGGAACCGGCCGATCTACGACGTGGTCGGCGGCCGCCCGCACCTGCGGGTGGAGAACCGGGTGATGCCGGCCGGACCGACGGTGGCCGACACGATGGCGAACGCGGCGTTCTACTACGGCCTGGCCCGGCACCTGGCCGAGGCGGAGCGGCCGGTCTGGACGCAGCTGAGTTTCCGGGCCGCCGAGGAGAACTTCCACGCCTGCGCGCGGCACGGGATCGATGCCAGCGTGTTCTGGCCGGGCGTGGGCACGGTGCCGGTGACCGAGCTGGTGCTGCGCCGGCTGCTGCCGCAGGCGGCCGACGGGCTGGACCGGTGGGGGGTCTCGACGGCCCAGCGGGACCGGCTGATGGGCATCATCGAGCAGCGCTGCCTGCGCCAGCAGAACGGCGCGTCGTGGCAGGTGGAGACACTGCACGAGCTGGAGAAGCAGGGGATGGAGCGGCAGCGGGCGCTGCACGAGATGATGCGGCGCTACCTGCCGCTCATGCACGAGAACATCCCGGTCCACGAATGGCCGGTCGGCGTCTAGACCGGGCCGGCGATCGCCACGGTGACGCCACCGAAGATCCGTTTGGGCAGGATCAGCACCGCACCGGGGCCGGCCGCGCGCAGCGCCGCCGCCTCGGCCACGCTGGGCGTGCCGGCCAGCTCGGCCACCCGGCCGCTCGGGCTGGGCACGTCCTGGCCGGCCAGGTCGGCCGCGGTGAAGGCGCGCACCGGCCATCCCCGGACCAGCCCGGCCCGCCGGTCCAGGGTGGCCACCGCGGTCACCGCGCCCGGGTCGGCGCCGGCCGCGGCCAGGGCCGCGGTGATCGCGGCGGTCACCGCCTCCGGGGCGGTCCCGGGCCGGGCGCCGACGCCGACGATCACGCCGCCGCCGCGCGTACCAGCCGGGGCGCCGTGCCGGGCTGCCCGGCCCAGTGCAGGTGCAGGTAGGACGCGTGCACCGAGGCGGTGGCGAATCCTTCCGGGTCGGCGCCGCGCCACGCCCAGGCGGCCCCGCCGGCCGGGGACAGCAGCAGACCCGAGCGCGGGTGCACGGCGGTCCGGTGGAATTCGTGCCCGGTGACCCGGGTGCCGGCCGGGGCGAGGGGGCTGTCGGACAGGGCGACCGCGTCCCGGTAGCCGAGGGTCAGTGACGGGGTCATCACGGCCTCGGCGTCCAGCACCCCGCACATCGGGGCGCCGTCCAGGGTGCGGCACAGCCAGAGCAGGCCGGCGCATTCGGCGGCGATCGGGCGGCCGGCCGCGGCCAGCCGCCGGACCGACTCGCGCAGCGGCTCGTTGGCGGACAGTTCCGCGGCGTACACCTCGGGGAAGCCGCCGCCGACGACCAGCGCCCGGGTGCCGTCCGGCAGTTTCTCGTCGCGCAGCGGGTCGACGATCACCACCTCGGCACCGGCGCCGGTGAGGAGTTCGGCGGTCTCGGCGTACGCGAAGGTGAACGCGGGACCACCGGCGAGCGCGACCGTCGGACGGCCCGGCACCGGATCCGGCGCCTGCGGGGTCCACGACGCCGCCGCCAGCGGCGGCGCGGACCGGGCGACCGCGGCGATCTCGTCCAGGTCGACCGAGGCCTCGATCAGGGTGGCGAGGGCGTCGACCGAGGCGAGCGCCTCGGCGCGGCGCTCGGCGGCCGGGACCAGGCCCAGGTGCCGGCTCGGCGCGGCGACCGCGTCGGCCCGGCGCAGCGCGCCCAGCACCGGCGTGCCGACCTCCTCGCAGGCGTCCCGCAGGATCTGCTCGTGCCGGTCCGAGCCGACCCGGTTGAGGATCACCCCGGCCAGCCGGACCGTGCCGAAGCTGCGGAAGCCGTGCACCACCGCGGCGATCGAGCGGCCCTGCGCGGCGGCGTCCACCACCAGGATCACCGGCGCCTGCAGCAGCGCGGCGACCTGCGCGGTCGACCCGGTCTCACCGGCGCCGGTGCGGCCGTCGTACAGGCCCATCACGCCCTCGACCACGGCCAGGTCGGCGCCCCGCGCGCCGTGCGCGAACAGGGGCCCGATCAGCTCCTCGCCGACCAGCACCGGGTCCAGGTTGCGGCCCGGCCGGCCGGCCGCCAGGCTGTGATAGCCGGGATCGATGTAGTCCGGACCGACCTTGAACGGGGCCACCGGCGTCCCGCGCCGGGCGAACGCGGCCAGCAGCCCGGTGGCCACGGTGGTCTTCCCGTGCCCGGAGGCGGGCGCGGCGATCACCACCCGGGGAATCGTCACCATTCGATCCCCTGCTGTCCCTTGCGCCCGGCGTCCATCGGATGCTTGATCTTGGTCATCTCGGTGACCAGGTCGGCCGCCTCAATCAGATCGGGATGCGCGTCCCGCCCGGTGATCACCACATGCTGCGTGCCGGGCCGCTCGGTCAGCGTCGCGACCACGTCGGCGACGTCGACCCAGCCCCACTTCATCGGGTAGGTGAACTCGTCGAGCACGTAGAACCTGTACGTTTCGGCGGCCAGATCCCGCTTGATCTGCGCCCACCCCTCGGCCGCCTCCGCGGCGTGATCCCTCTCGGTCCCGGCGCGCTGGATCCAGGACCAGCCCTCGCCCATCTTGTGCCAGGTGACCGGGGTGCCGTTCACGCCGTCGAGGGCCTTGAGCGCGGTCTCCTCGCCGACCTTCCACTTCTGCGACTTGACGAACTGGAAGACCCCGATCGGCCAGCCGGCGCTCCAGGCGCGCAGGGCCATCCCGAAGGCGGCCGTGGACTTGCCCTTGCCCGGCCCGGTGTGCACGGCGAAGACCGCCTGACGGCGACGCTGACGCGTGGTCAGGCCGTCGTCGGGCACGGTGGTCACTTTCCCCTGCGGCATTGCCAACCCTTCTCCGCCGCTGCGCGGCGCTGTCCCCGGTTCCTTGAGGCCGCTGCCCGGTTGCGGTCAGCGGCGGTCCCTGCCCGCGCTTGCCCGGTACGCCGTCAGCCGTGCCCGCCGCGCGCCGGCCCGATGCCCGCGTCGCGGTCCTGCCCTGCCCTGTGCCCTGCGTGCCCGCCCTCGGGCGGTGTCGCGGTAGCCGCGATCCCGCCTGCCCGCTGCCCTGCCCGCCCGCGGTCAGGCGGCGTGGCGGTAGCCGCGCTCCGCCGACCGGGCGGTCGCCGCCTCCAACTCGTCGAGCGGCATGACGTCGGCGCCCAGAGCGGCGGCCAGCCGGCGGGCCAGCCCCAGCCGGATCGGCCCGGACTCGCAGTCGACGACCACCGTCGCGACCCCGGTCAGCGCCGGTGCCAGCCGCAGCGGATCGGGCCCGCTGGTGGCCCGCCCGTCGGTGACCACGATCAGCAGCGGACGCCGGCGCGGATCCCGGCGGCGTTCGGTCGCGACGGTCCGGGCCGCCGCGCGCAGGCCGGCCGCCAGCGGGGTCCGCCCGCCGGTCCGCAGCGCGGCGAGCCGCATGACCCCGACCTCGTGGCTGGACGTGGGTGGCAGCACCACGTCCGCGTCGGCGCCCCGGAACGTGATCATCCCGATCCGGTCGCGGCGCTGGTAGGCGTCCCGCAGCAGGGACAGCACCGCGGTCTTGACCAGGGTCATCCGTTTGCGCGCGGCCATCGACCCGGACGCGTCCACGACGAACAGCACCAGGTTCGCCTCCCGGCCGACATGGATCGCCTCGCGCAGATCCCGCGGTTCGACCCCCGTTGTCCGGGCCGGTCCGCCGTGCAGCGCGGTCCGGTGCAGGGCGGCGCGGAGGGTGGCCGGGAGGTGCGGGGCGCCGGCCAGTCGGCCCAGCGGCTTGCGGGAGCCGACGACCCGGCCCCGCCGGGCGTAGGCGGGGGACCGCTTGCCGGTGTGCCCACCCTCGCCCCGGGCGTTGATCCGCAGCGTGCGGGGTCGGAACGCCGGCCCGGCCGGAGCCGCCGCCGGCCCGCCGCCGACGGCCGGGGTGTCCGGTGACCCGCCGTCCGATGCCGGCGCCTCGGTCGGTGGCGCGCTGCTGCTCGGGGGGCCGGGCGGCGGGTCACCGGCCGGACCGCCACCGGGACCACCCCCGTCCGGACCCGGGCCCCCGTCGTCCGGGCCGCCGTCGCGCGGGCCGCCGTCCGGGGTGTCGTCCGGCCCGTCACCGTCGGGGCCGCCGTCGTCCTCCCGGGCCTGACGTTCCGCTTCCTGCTGAGCCTGACGCCCCGCCTCGTCCTGAGCCTGACGCTCCGCCTCGGCCAGGGCCTGATCGAGCTTCTCCTCGTCGGTGCCCGGCGGGTCGAGCGGATCGGTGCGGCGGCGATGCGGCAGGGCCAGGCGGGCGGCGTCGGCGACGTCGGTGGCGGTGACCACGTCGCGCCCGTGCCAGGCGGCCATCGCCACCGCGCAGCGGGCCACGACGATGTCCGCGCGCATCCCGTCCACCCCGTAGGCGAGGCAGATCCGGGCGATCCGGTCGAGCTCCGCGTCCGGCAGGGTCACGCTCGGCAGGAGGGCTCGCGCGGCGGCGATCCGGGCCGCGTACTCCCGCTCGTCGTCGGCGAAACGGGCCGCGAACCCGGCCGGATCCAGCTCGTATGCCAGCCGCCGGCGCACCACCTCGGCCCGCAGCCGCGCATCCCGCGGCGCCGCCACCGTGACCACCAGCCCGAACCGGTCCACCAGCTGCGGCCGCGGCTCGCCCTCCTCCGGGTTCATCGTGCCCACCAGCAGGAACCGCGCCGCGTGCTTGACCGAGACCCCGTCCCGCTCCACGTGCGCGCGGCCCATCGCGGCCGCGTCCAGCAGCAGGTCCACCAGGTGGTCCGGCAGCAGGTTGACCTCGTCCACGTAGAGGACGCCCCGGTGGGCGGCGGCGAGCAGCCCCGGCTCGTACGCCTTCACCCCGTCGGCCAGCGCGCGCTGGATGTCGAGGGTGCCGACCACCCGGTCCTCGGTCGCCCCCACCGGCAGCTCGACCAGCGTCGCCGCCCGGTGCCCGGCCGGCGTGTCCGCGGGATGCGGCCCGTCCGGACAGTCCGGGTCGGGCGCGGCGGGGTCGCAGGCGAACCGGCAGCCGCGCACCACCGTCACCGGCGGCAGCAGCCCGGCCAGCGCCCGGACCACGGTGCTCTTGGCGGTCCCCTTCTCACCGCGGACCAGGACGCCGCCCACCGCCGGCGACACCGAGGTCAGCAGCAGCGCGAGGCGCAGATCGTCCAGGCCGACCACGGCCGAGAACGGGTACGGAGTAGTCACAGGGTGTTCCCTCCCGGCGGGTGTCCACGCCCGCACGTCGGCTGTCACGAGCGGCCGGAGTCTCCTGACTCCCGGATCGCCGTTTCCCGCCCACCTTCCAGCCCGCGGGCCGTGGTGTGCCGCCGCCACCTCGGCCCGGAAGCCGTGGTGTGCCGCGGCCCTGCGCGCCGGCCGCACCGGCCGCAGGGCCGTGGCGTGCTGTCGCGTCAGCGGGTCGCTCCCCGGTCACAGTGGCGGGACCGTCCCGGACTCGCACCGGGTTCCTCCGCAACCGCTCGGACGCCAATCTTTCCCACCCCGGACCTGCCCGTCAAACAGCGACCAGGCAGATCACATGTCCATCAGGGTCGGTGAGGACCGCCTGGCGCTCACCCCACGGCTGATCCGCCGGCGCGTCCACGACCGTCGCCCCGGCCTTCTCCGCGGCCGCGGTGGTCGCGTCCACGTCGTCGACCCGGAAGCTGGCCGCCACCCCGGCGAGTCCGGCTGTCGGCGGCCGCTGGTGGAGCATGAGTTCGGTGGTGGTGCCCGGCACGTCCAGCCGGGCGATCTCGCCGAACTGCGCGGTCACGGTGAGCCCGAGCGCGTCCCGGTACAACCCGAGCGCCCGGTCGAGGTCGGCAACGGAGACGATGATGCGCTGCAATCCCTGTACGGCCATGCGCCGACCCTACTGATCGAGGTTCCGGTGACCGCCCGCGGATGGTGGGGTGCGGCGATCCGCCCTGAAAGCTGACCGGCCGGCTCCGCCACCATCGCCGTGGCCGGGAACAGCGGTCCGTCATCCGCCGCGGCGCACGCCATCAGGATCCCGAATCTGACCGAAACTGTTCGGCGTAGCGGTCCCGCAGGTCGCGCCAGCCGTGGTCCATCGCCGACCGCCCGCGGATCGCGCTGACCGACTCGCCGTCGAGCAGCCGCCGCAGCACCCCGGTGCACAGATCCCAGCCGGCAGCCACCATCGCATCCATGTCACGATCGGTCAGCGTGTGCCGCAGCGTCAGTCGGGTCCCGCCTGCGGCCGCGGCGAGCTCCCAGCGCAGCAGGTCTTCACCCCAGGTGTATTCCAGCAGGTGGGGTGGCTCGACCCGGACGATTTCGGCGGGCAGCGCGGTCCGCTCGTCGCCGTCGACCAGGGTCAGCGTCGCGGGGCCGGGCGCGGTCAGCGGGCGGTCCGCGGTGAACGGCGCCCACCGATCGAGGCGCTCCGGGTCGGTCAGCGCGTCCCAGACCTCGCCGGGCGGCTGGGGCAGATCGCGGATGAGGATCAACGTCCAGCGGTCACCGTCGGCGGCGACCCGGGCTTGCGGCTGTGGTCCGGTCATGGCTCCTCCTCGAGAAGGTGTTCGCCGAGGGCGTCCCGATGCCGGCTCCAGAGCCTGCGGTATGGCGTGAGCCACGCGTCGAGCTGCCGGAACGGGCCGGCCTCCAGGTGGTAGATGCGCTGCTGGGCATGGGCGCGGACGGTGACGACGCCGGCGTCGCGCAGGACCCGCAGGTGCTTGGAGACGGCGGGCTGGCTCATCCGCAGCGCGTCGACCAGGTCACCGACGCTGGCGTCGCCGGTGAGCAGCACCTCGGCGATGCGGCGGCGGGCCGGTTCGGCGAGGGCCCCGATGACGTCCACCCGCCCAGCATGCCACCCTGGTTATATGACCGTCAAGGAATGTACGAGACCGGAAAACGCCCCACCGGAGAAGTGGGGCGTCAGAAAAGTCTTTCCGCCAGTGCCGGCACGGATCGCGCCTCTCGGTACGTGCCGTATTACCTCGGTGCGTTCAGCGCTGCGACATCGGGACGAAGTCGCGGACCGGCGAACCGGTGTAGATCTGCCGCGGGCGACCGATCTTGTTGGCCGGGTCGTGCATCATCTCCTGCCACTGGGCGATCCAGCCGGGCAGACGTCCGATGGCGAACAGCACCGTGAACATCTTGGTCGGGAAGCCCATCGCCTTGTAGATCAGGCCGGTGTAGAAGTCGACGTTCGGGTACAGCTTGCGGGAGACGAAGTACTCGTCGTTGAGCGCGATCTCCTCCAGCTGGAACGCGATCTCCAGCAGCGGGTCCGGCGTCTCCAGGGTCGAGAGCATCTCCTGGGCGGCCTTCTTCACGATGGCGGCGCGCGGGTCGTAGTTCTTGTAGACCCGGTGGCCGAAGCCCATCAGCTTGACGCCCTTCTCCTTGTTCTTCACTCGCGTGACGAAGGAGTTGACGTCGCCGCCGTCCTTGCGGATCTGCTCCAGCATCTCCAGCACGGCGGCGTTGGCGCCACCGTGCAGCGGGCCGGACAGCGCGCTGATCCCGGCCGAGATCGAGGCGAACAGGTTCGCCTGCGAGGAGCCGACCAGCCGGACACTCGACGTGGAGCAGTTCTGCTCGTGGTCGGCGTGCAGGATGAACAGCATGTCGAGGATCTTCGCGACCTTGGGGTCGACGTCGTAGTTGACGGTCGGCAGGCCGAAGGTCAGACGCAGGAAGTTCTCGACGTAGTCGAGCGAGTTGTCCGGGTACGGCAGCGGGTGGCCGATGGACTTCTTGTAGATGTACGCGGCGATCGTCGGAAGTTTCGCCATCAGCCGGATCGCGGAGATGTCGACCTGCTCGTCGTCGAGCGGGTCCAGCGCGTCCTGGTAGAAGGTGGACAGCGCGGTGACCGCCGAGGAGAGCACGGCCATCGGGTGCGCGTCCCGCGGGAAACCGGAGAAGAACGTGCGCATCTCCTCCTGCAGCAGGGTGTGCACCCGGATCTTGTCGGCGAAGTCACGCAGCTGCGCCTCGGTGGGCAGCTCGCCGTTCATCAGCAGGTACGAGACCTCGAGGAACGTCGACTTCTCGGCCAGCTGCTCGATCGGGTAACCCCGGTAACGCAGAATGCCGGCATCACCGTCGATGTAGGTGATCGCCGACGTGGTCGACGCGGTGTTGACGAAACCCTGATCCAGGGTGACGTAACCGGTCTCCTTCAGCAGCGCACTGACGTCGATGCCGCCCGGCCCGTCGACGGCCTCGCGCACACCCATCGACAATTGGCCGCCAGGGTGGTCGAGCTTGACATCCGTCATGTATTTCCCTCACTTCACCGGCAGATGTCCCAAAGATTTTGCCGTTCACCGTAAACCCTGAACCTGAATGGGTCATCAGGTGGCCACCCGGTGAGGCATTGGTCACCAGTGCCTAAGGACCGTTGCACCATAGATATAGATCGGTATATTGCGAGAACGTTACGGGAGCGGAGGCCGGGGGCGATGCGGATCCCGAATCAACCGCCGGTGGTGGCCGGTGTCGCCGGGACCGCGGGCGGTCTGTCCGCCGTGCGCCTGGCCGCCCGGGAGGCGGTCTCCCGCGGCACTCAGTTGTCGATCGTGCACGCTTTCGCCTGGGACGGTGCGGAAGCCCGGCGCGCCGCCGCCCACGTCGTCGAGGAGGCGGTCGCCACCGCCCAGCGTTGCACACCCGGGGCGGACGTGCGGGGTCAACTGGTGGATGGATCCGCCGGGAGTGTGCTGCGCCGGTTCAGCCGGACCGCGGCGCTGCTCGTCGTCGGCGCGACCGACCTGCCGACATCGTCGCTGCTGGAGGCCGTGACGCAGGCCTGGTGCCCGGTGCTGGTGGCGCGCGGGGCCCGACCGGCCGCCGGTCCGGTGCTGGCCGCGGTGGACGGCTCCGGCCCGTCGGTGCTGGCGCTGCGGCACGCCGCCGCCGAGGCGGTACGCCGGGGCCTGCCGCTGGAGGTGGCCGGGGACGACGACGCGGTGCTCGACCGGGTGCTGGCCGGGCTCCCGGACCTGCCGTCGCCGGAGCGCCGGCTGCTGACCGGCGACCCGGCCGGCGCGCTGGTCCGCCTGTCGCAGCGGGTCGCGTTGCTCGCACTGGGACCGCGCGGGGCGGGCGGCGCGGCCCGATTCGGTTCGGTGGCGCACGAGTTGCTGCGCCATGGTGGGTGTCCGACCGTTTTTGTCCACGGCAGGCGCGAACCGTTGCTACGGTGAGCAAAAGCTAAGTCTTAGGGCAAAACGGGAGGAATGCCCGGTGCTATCGGTGCTCCCGCCCGGCATAGCCCGCCGCCAATGGCAGTTGATGGCCGTCATCGGGGTCCTCGCTACCGCCCTCTACGCGGCCTATTCGTCGTCGAGCCTGGCCTCGGTGAGCCTGGTCGTGCTCGGCGTGCTGACCGTCGCGGCGTGCTTCGTCGGCCCCCGCCGGTGGGGCGCCGAGCCGCCGGTCGCCTGGCTGCTGATGGCTCTGGCCGCCACCCTCTTCCTGGTCGGACTGCTGATCCGGCCCACGGTCACCAACCAGCCGATGCCGCTGCCGCTGCTCGCCGACGCCGCCAGCTTCAGCGGCTATCTGCTGCTCGGCGCCTTCCTGTTCATGCTGCTGCGGGCCCGGCAGAGCCTGGAGCGGCACGCCGTGCTGGACGGCCTGATCGTCTGCCTGGCCGCCGGACTGACCAGCACGCTGCTGCTGGCCGCGCCGGCCGCGGCGATCGCCGGCCGGCCCGCGCTGCTCTCCATCATCCAGGGCACCTACCCGCTGTTCGACATCGTGCTGGCACTGCTGGTGATCAACCTGGCGTTCACCACCAAGACGTGGCCGATCAGCATGGTGGCGCTGCTGGTCATGATGATCGGGCTGTTCCTCGGCGACACCGCGTACGCCATCGTCGGGGTCAACGGCCACATCTACGCGTCGCCGCTGCTCAACGTGCCGTACGTGCTGGCCTACACGGCTTTGGGGGTGGCCGCCCTGCACCCGTCGGTGACCGAGATGAGCCGGGCCGACCGGCTGCCCGTACAGGCCTGGTCCTGGCAGCGGCTCGCGGTGCTGCTGCCCGCGCTGTTCCTGCCGTTCGCGCTGCTGCTGACCACCGGGACCAGCGCCGCCTCGCACCGGCTGCTGATCGCCGTGGCCGGCGCGCTGATGGTGGTGCTGCTGCTGGCCCGGGCGATGTCCGCGGTGCACGCCCAGGTGGCCGCCCAGCTGCACTCCGAGCACCAGGCCACGCACGATCCGCTGACCGGGCTGCCCAACCGGCAGTCCATCTCCGCCGAGATCGAACGCCTGGTCACCGGGGTGGGCGGTCAGCAGCGGGTCTGGGTCTACATGCTCGACCTGGACGGCTTCAAGTGGGTCAACGACTCGTGGGGTCACGACACCGGTGACCAGCTGGTGATCGAGGTGGGCCGGCGGCTGCGCGCCGCGGTGCCGGAGGCCGTGCCGGTGGCCCGGGTCGGCGGCGACGAGTTCCTGCTCGCCTTCGTCGGCGACAAGGCCGGCGCGCTGCGGCTGGTCGACGACATCCGCGGCTGCTTCGCCCGGTCGCTGCCGGTCCGCGACACCGAGGTGGTGATCAGTGCGTCGATCGGCATCGCGCACTCGGTCGGCGACGCGGTGCGCTCCGCGGTCACCGCCGAGGCGCTGATGCGCGACGCGGACACCGCGATGTACCGGGCCAAGGGCGATGGGCCGGGCCGGTCCACGATCTTCGACACCTCGATGCACGACCAGGTGCGCGAGCGGATCGAGCTGGAGGTCGCGCTGCGCCAGGCGCTCACCGACGATCAGCTGTACGTGGTGTACCAGCCGATCGTGCGCCTGGAGACCGGGATGCCGGTCGGCGCCGAGGCGCTGATCCGCTGGGAGCACCCGGAACGCGGGTCGATCCCGCCGATGCTGTTCATCCCGATCGCCGAGGACTCCGGGATGATCTCGCAGATCGGCACGTTCGTCCGTAACGAGGCGCTGCGTCAGCTTGGCGTGTGGCGCTCGCAGGGGGTCGTGTCGGAGAGCTTCTACCTGTCGGTGAACGTGTCACCGCGCCAGCTGAGCGAACCCGAGCTGCCGCTGGTGGTCTCCGGCGAACTGTTCCGGTACGGCGTACCGGCGCACTGTGTCGCCCTGGAGATGACCGAGTCGGTGATGGTGGACGGCTCCAGTGTCACCGCCAGAGTCCTGCACGAGCTGCGCCAGCTGGGCCTGAAACTGCTGGTCGACGACTTCGGCACGGGCTTCTCGGCGCTGGGCTACCTGCGCCGTTTCCCGGTCACCGGCGTCAAGATCGACCGCTCCTTCGTCACCGGTCTCGGCAAGAACGATCAGGATGACGAGATCGTCCGGGCGGTGGTGGCGATGAGCCACGCGCTGGGCCTGAGCGTCATCGCCGAGGGTGTCGAGACCCCGTTGCAGCGCGAAGCCCTCTACCACGTCGGTGTGGTGAACGGGCAGGGCTGGCTGTGGGGCAAGGCGGTGCCGGCCGCCGAGTTCGCCGAACGCTGGCACCTGACCGCGGCGCTGCCCGAGGTGCCGCTGCCGGTGGCCACGGTGACCAGCTCCGGGCGCCACCGCCGGATCGACGACTAGACGGACTCCGGGAGACCGTTGCCCGGGAACTCGTAGAGCCAGAACGACTGGGCGTCCAGCCGGGTCGGCACCGCCTTGCCGGAGACCCGGCCGAGGATCACCCCGATCATCCGGGGCAGCTGGTGACGCTCCTCGTTGTAGGTGCAGATGTCCACGAACACCTTGCCGTCGACCTCGGCGATCGGCGCGTACAACCGGCGCAGCAGCGCGACGAAGACGCCGGCCCCGCGGGCGCCCCGGGCCGCGCCGACGAACAGCACGTAGAAGATCCGCCGCTGCGCGTACAGCTCCGGCCAGTGATGCCGGAAGTAGTCCGGTGAGATCAGCGAGACCGCGTCCAGCTCGGTGGTCATCGAGGCCATCCCGGCCACCCGGTCCTCGGCGTCGTACGCGACGTACTTGGGCGCCCGCTCGTCGGCCATCAGCTCGTCGAACTCCTCGCGGTGCAGCACGTGCCGGTGGACCGCCAGCACCGCCAGGTCGGCGAACGACTCGCGGTAGAAGTCCCAGGCACCGTCCCGCAGCTCGTCCGGCACCACCGGCATGACTTCCACCCGCATCGCACGCCCCCGTGAGTCGTCCCGTCCACCGACCAACCTGTCAGTCCCCCTGGTGCCGCGTAGCCAAGTCCGGCATTATTCGCTGATGACTTCGGCCGGGCTGGCTGCCATGCTCGTCGCGCTCGCGGGCGGACTCGCCGCGGCGCTGTTCGCGGCGACCCGCGGCGGGCTGCGCCGATAATGGGCTGATGCGCTTCGCGACCTGGAACGTCAACTCGGTGAAAGCCCGCCTCCCCCGCCTGCTGGAGTGGCTGGAGACCGCCGCCCCCGACGTGGTCGGCCTGCAGGAGACCAAGGTCGCCGAGGACGGCTTCCCGGCCGCCGAGGTCCGCGAGCTGGGATACCGGACGGCGGCGTACGGTCAGGGCCGCTGGAACGGCGTCGCCCTGCTCTCCCGGATCGGCCTGGACGAGGTCCGCCGCGGCTTCCCCGGCGAGCCCGGCTATCCCGGCCCGGAGGCCCGCGCGATCAGCGCGGTCTGCGACGGCATCCGGTTCATGTCGGTGTACGTGCCGAACGGCCGCACCCCGGACGACCCGCACTACACCTACAAACTCCAGTGGCTGCGGGCGCTGCGGCTCGCCCTCGCCGACGACCTGGCGGCCGGCCCGCTGATCGTGGCCGGCGACTTCAACGTGGCGCCCACCGACGACGACGTGTGGGATCCGTCGGTGTTCGCCGGCTCCACCCACGTGACCGAGCCGGAGCGGGCCGCCATCGCCGCGCTGCGCGACCTCGGGCTCACCGACGTGCCGGCCCGCGCCATGAAGGGTGACCACCCGTTCACCTATTGGGATTACCGCGCCGGGATGTTCCATCAGAACAAGGGCATGCGCATCGACCACGTGTACGCGAGCGCCGAACTGGCCGCCGCGGTCACGGATGCCGTGGTGGACCGCGAGGCACGCAAGGGCAAGGGCCCGTCCGACCACGCCCCGGTGATCGTCGATGTGAAACGCTGATCAACCCCATCCCCCCATCGACCCCGTAGGCTGGGGACGACCACGACCCTCAGCGAGGAGGCACGATGTCGGCCCGCATGCCGGCCACCGCGGCGCCTCCCGGGCTGCTGCGCGCGGTCCTCGACGCGGCGAGCGAGGCGATGCTGCTCTGCGCCGCCGCCGGGGACACCGTCGTGCTGGTCAACGAGGCGGCCCGCGCGCTGCTGCCCGGCCTGCAGCCGGGCGATCCGCTGACCGCGGCGCCGCTGCCGGAGCTGGCCGCGGCCGCGGCCGCCGGCGGCGAGTCGTTCCGGTCCGAGGATCGACAGCATTGCTGGTACGGTCGTCGCCGCGCCGTGGGTGACGAGCATTACGTGTGGTTTCTGGCCGACGGCGCCGCCGAGCGCGACCGCACCGCCGCGCTGGAGGCCGAGCGCGCCCGGGCCGCGTTCCTGGCCGACGCCGGCCGCCGGCTCTCCGCCTCGCTGCACTCCCGGCTGGTCCGGCGCACCACGGTCGAGCTGGCCGCCGCGCACCTGGCCGACGCGGCCGTGGTCATCCTCCCGCCGGACAAGCGGCAGAGCGCCTGGAGCCGGGCGCTGCCCGGCCACCCGGTCGAGGAGGGCACGCTGCCCGAACGCAACCTGGCCGAGGTGCCCGGGCTGGGCGAGGTGATCGACGGCTTCCCGCCGATCCCGAGTCGCTGGCTGGACCCGGCGCAGACGCCGGGCTGGCTGTTCCCGGCCGCGCTCGGCCCGCTCGGCGCCCTGCTGGTCATCCCGCTGCCCGGCAACGCCGAGCCGGCCGGAGCGCTGATCCTGGCCCGCACCGGCACGTTCAGCCCGGAGGAGGAGGCCCTGGCCCGGGTGTACGCGGCCCGGGCCGGCGCCGCGCTCGCCGCCGCCGCCCTCTATCAGGAGCAGGTGGCGACCGCCGCGGTGCTGCAGGCCGACCTGCTGCCGCCGGAGCTGCCCGAGATCGACGGCTTCGAGCTGGCCGGGTCCTATCAGGCGGCTCGCGAGACGATGCTCGTCGGCGGCGACTTCTACGAGGTGTTCGGCCCGGTCCCGGGCAGCACGGACACGGTCGTGGCGCTCGGCGACGTGTGCGGCACCGGGCCGGAGGCCGCGGTGCTGACCGGCAAGGTCCGCCAGACGCTGCGCGCGCTGCGGCTGATGCACGCCGGCCCGGAGACGATGCTGCGCGTGCTGAACAGGGCGCTCACCGACTCCGGTCGCCGGCAGCGGTTCGTCACCCTGGTGGTCGGCTCGGTGACCCGCGTCGACCACGGCCGGATCTGTCTCGAACTGGCCAGCGGCGGCCATCCACCGCCGCTGGTGCTGCGCGCCGACGGCCGGGTCGAGGAGGTGCCGACCGGCGGCACCCTGATCGGCGTGATGCCGGAGACGACGGTCCGCCCGGCCACCGCCGAGCTCGGCCCCGGCGAACTCTGCCTGCTCTACAGCGACGGCCTGACCGAGGCCCGCGGCGGCCCGGCCGGCGACGAGCAGTTCGGCGAGACCCGCCTGCGCCGCGCCCTGAGCGACTGCGCCGGCCTGCCCGGCGCGGTCACCCTGGAACGCCTGCGCCAACTGGTCTCCGACTGGGTCCGCGGCGGCCCCGGCGACGACATCGCCATGCTCGCCGTCCGCGCGCACCCCCGCCCGCCGCTGAGCCTCCGCGACGGCGGCGCCACCCTGCGCGCCCCGAACCAGTCCCCCTATCTCACCGCCGCCCGCCGCCCCGACCGAAGGGTCCGGCCCCGATCATGACCGCCCACCGCACCCTCGGCCGGTCGCGCACCACCCACCGCGTCACCGAACGGTCCCGGCACTGAGATGATCACTTCGGTCACCGTCCACTCGCTCGACGACCCGGACCTCCACGACGAGTATCTGCGCCTGGTCGGCGACGGCGACGAGTACGCCGCCGTCGAGCTCGCCCTCACCCTGCTCGACAACGGCGTCCGACCCCAGCGGATCATGGTCGACCTGATCGGCGGCACGCAGGCCCGGGTCGGCGAGCTGTGGGCGGCCAACGAGTGGTCGGTCGCCCGCGAACACGCCGCCACCGCCGTCAACGAACGTGTCCTCGCCGCCGTCGCCGCCCACCTGCGCCCCTCACCGCGCCGCTCCTCCACGACCGCCGACCGCGACCTCTCCGCCGCTGACCGCTCCCCCGCCACCGCCGACCGCGACCCCTCTGCCGCTCGCGGCGTCGCGGGGCCGGATGCCGGTGCCTCTCCCGCGGACCGCGGCACCGCGGGGCCGGGCCGCGATGCTGCTCACGCGCACCGGGGCGGTGCTTCCACGTATCGCGGCCGGATCACGGTGGCCTGCGTGGACGGTGAGTGGCACGGCCTGCCCGCCCGGATCCTGGCCGAGCTGCTCTCCCTGGATGGCTGGCGGGTCGACTTCCTCGGCGCCAGCGTCCCCGGCCCGCACCTGATCACCCACCTGCACCAGACCGGCCCCGATGCGGTGGCCCTGAGCTGCATGATCCCCACCCGGCTCCCCCGCGCCCACGCCGCCATCACGGCCTGCCGCGCGGCCGGCGTCCCGGTCATCGCCGGCGGCCGGGGTTTCGGCCCGCAGGCCCGCTGGGCCGCCCGGCTCGGCGCCGACGCCTGGGCCACCTCCGCCGAGGAGGCCGTCGTCCGCCTGGCCACCGACTGGCCACCCCCGCCGGCCCCGGACTTCCCGGCTTCCGGCGGTTTCGTCCCGAGCAGCCTGAGCGAGCACCTCGGCGACGAGGAGTACACCCACCTGGTCCGCTCCCGCCCCCAGCTGATCGACACCGCGATGCAGCGCCTGGCCGCCGTCCACCCCGAGGTCCGCGACTACGACGACCGCCAGCGCGAAGCCACCGCCGAGGACTTCGGCCACATCGCCGACTTCCTGGCCGCCTCGCTCTACATCGACGAACCTCAGATCTTCCGCGACTTCACCTCGTGGACCGCCGACGTCCTCACCGCCCGCCTCGTCCCGGTGACCGCCCTGCGGGCCGGCCTGCATATCGTCCGCGACCAGCTGATCGACTTCCCCACCGCCACGAAAACCCTCGACCTGGCCCTGGCCGACCTCTCCACCCCCTGACCCGCCACTCACCCGCTCCCGGCGGTGCGGCCACCCGCCCGGTCCCGGCGTTCCCCACCCGCCCGATCACGACCGCCCGGCCACCCGCCCGGTCCCGGCGTTCCCCACCCGCCCGATCACGACCGCCCGGCCACCCGCCCCGTCGCGACGTTCCCCACCCGCCCGATCACGACCGCCCGGCGACCCGCCCCGTCGCGACGTTCCCCACCCGCCCGATCACGACCGGCCAAGCGTCGCGCACATCACCAGTACCACCGACCCACCAGAACGGGCATCCCGGATTGCTCACCGCTTTTCGCGTGAGCACAACCGCACCCCTGGCCGCCGAACCGGCACCACACCGGACACCCGAACCGGCGAACGCGGCGTGGGCAGACCCCGCCAGGCCATCGGTCGGGAAATGCGGAAACCCGGCCGCGCGGAGGCGGCCGGGTCTCGTGGTGATCAACAGCCGGTGAGCCGTGATCGGGATCGGTCAGCTGCGGCGGAAGGCGTAGCTGCGGCCACCGCCGGCACCGGCCGCTCGGCCCGCGTGGGCGCGGTCCGAGCTGCGGCGGGCGGCCTGCCGGGTGTCGCGGGCGCCGTGGTGCGCGGCGTCGGCCGGGTCGGGCTGGGCGCCGGAACCGTCCTCGACCGCCGGGCGGGTCAGGGCCGCGGCAATGTCCCGGCGGGCGAGTTCCGCCAGGTCGGGATGGACGGAGAAAGGCTGGGCAGGCATATTGCCACCTCCAGGGAATACGGTTTGGGGCCCGTTCCGGGGTTCGGGCGGAAAGCCGGTGACGGCCGGTTTCCGTGGCGGCGGAATTCACGGGTGCGCCCTCGCAGAATCATCATCGAGAATTCCACAATGCACACCCGGAGGCCCGCCCCGGCAGAATGGCCGAGGACCAGCGCGAAGGGCAAACCCGGACAGTCAGCGTGCCGGCGCCGCGCACAGAACCGACGGGCCGCTGAGTCGGCACCGTTCAGGATCCGGCTGAGACGTGAAACCGACGCGGCGCGGGCATCGAGCGCGGGACCGCTCGACCGAGCAGGACCGCCTGATCGAACGGTGCCGTCATGGAGCGGTGCCGTCATGGAGCGGTGCCGGCCATCGAGCGGTGCCGGCCATCGAGCGGTGCCGGCCATCGAGCCTCGCGGCATCAGAATCGGACACGGGGGACGACCGGCGCAGAGCGCAAGGGCTGAGCCCGAACGCTGGAGCCCGAACGCTCGCACCCGCATGCCGAAGACCCGGGGTTTGCCTGGTGTGCATCACAGCATGCGGTCAACCTATGCCGCTTCCCACGCGGGCGCCACCGATTATTCGGGGTCCGGCACGACGGGTGTGCTCACGGCGTACCGGCAAGCGAGGGACACCGGGAAAGGCCGCAACCAGAAGCCGCCAGCGAGCCTTGACCAGCGGGTTTGTGACCCGAACCGGAAGGGGGCGGCGCGGAACGCGACGAGCGAAGGGTGCGGCGACGGGAATCGGACCGGACCGAGGGGGCGGCGGCGCCAGCCGCAACAAACGGCGAGGGAGACGCCGAGGTACGCAGTAGGAGCGGAGGGTGGGACCGGCGCGGGGCAGAGGCGGCGAAAGGGAGGCCGCGGCGAGAGAGACCGCAGCGAGGAAGACCGCAGCGAGGGAGACGACGCGGGCCGGCCCGGAGGCCGGCCCGCTACGGGAGTGGGCGGCCTCAGCCGACCTGGATGTACACGTCGTCGAGCTGGCCGTGGTACATGTCGCTGGTGGCGCCGAAGTTCGGGCCGCCGATCCGCAACGGCATGGTGTTGTCCACCGAGAGGGTCGCCGGGATGGTGACGTGCGAGCCCGCCGTGCCGTCGACCGAGATGCCGAGGCTGGTGGGGGTGCGCTCGCAGACGACCTTGTGCCAGGTGCCGTCGGCGAGGGGCTTGGAGGAGATGGCGCTGAAGGTCTGCGCGCTGCCCTTGCCGGTCATGATGCAGACGGCGCGGCCGTTCTTGCCGGTGAGCTGCATCTTCCAGACACTGTCGGCGCCGGCCAGGCCCTTCTGCATGATGTTGGCTTTGCCGTGCAGCTGGGCCTGGGTGACGCGGATGCTGGCGGCCCAGTGGAAGGTGCGTACGCCCGGGTTCAGGTCGGGCGAGTTGGGGGCTTCGAGCAGGGCGCGGGCGCAGGAGCCGGTGCCGGAGCAGACGGCGGGGAAGGACGCGTACCGGCCGGCGCCCTCGGTGTTGATCGCGACCGTGCCGTTGTCCTCGCCGCGGACGGTGAGGCTGGAGCCTTTGCCGGACAGGTCGCTGATCTTGCCGGCGGTGGCGCCGCCGTCGAAGTTGTAGCGGGCGACCAGGGTGGACGGCGGGTCGACCACGGGGGCGGCGGCCGCGGGGGCGGCCATGACCGGAACCGTCAGCAGTGCGAGTGCGGAGAGTTTGAACATCCTCATGGGGACGAAGATGCCCGATAAAACCGGTTTGGTGGGTAATAAACCCGACTAAGTAGATCGTATGGGTTTACTCCGGCACTCAGAGGAGACCGGCGGACTCCGCGATCAGGCAGACCGCGACCATCCGCACCATCGGCCAGGCGGCGGCGCTCCAACCGGCCACCGTGGTCGGGGCCGCGCCGGGGGCGGGCAGCGGACGGCCGGCCCGGACCGCCGCGGCGGCGATGCTGCGGGCGTACGCCGCGAGCCCGTCCGCGTCCAGCATCCGGCCCGCGCCCAGCACCGCCTCCCGAACGGCGGCCGCGTGCTGGTCGAGGGTGGCCAGCAGACCGGGGGCGGCGAACGCCGCGGCGAGACCGTCGACGCCGACCCGGGCCATCATCTCGTCGAGGTAGACGGCGGCGGAGACGGCGGAGACGGGGGCGGAGGCAGCGGCACGGTTCGTCATGCCGAGAAACCTAAACGGCGCCGGACGGCCACGACAGGGGCGTGACCGAACGGCACCGCAGCCGCACCAAGCTGCAACCGACTACAGCGGCAGCGCGTCCATCGCCTTGAATATCCGCTTGTCAGAGACGGGATAGGCGGTGCCGAGGGACTGCGCGAAGAAGCTCACCCGCAGCTCCTCGAGCATCCACCGGATCTCCCGCAGCCCCTCCGCGGCCGGCCCGCCGGGCGGCGCCTCGGCGAGCAGCTCGCGGTACTCCGTCTCGATCTCGTGGATCTGCGTGGTCAGCTGACGGTCCCGGCCGACGCCGCCGCCCAGCCGGTCCATCCGGTGGGCGATCGCCTTGAGGTAGCGCGGCAGGTGGTGCAGCTGGCGCCAGCCGGTCTCGGTCACGAAGCCCGGGTACACCAGGCCCTTGAGCTGCTGCCGGATGTCGGCCAGCGCGGGCAGCAGCCCGGGGTCCTTGAGCTGCCTGATCCGCTGATCGACGTCGTACGCCGTGGAGAGCACCGCCTGCACCTGGGTGACCACGTTGGCGACCGCGTCGACCAGGTCCTCGCGGACGGTGTCGCGCAGCGAGGCGAACTCGACCGACGACCAGACCGGCCCGCCGGCGTCGGCGACCAGCCGGTCCACCGCGGCGCCCGCGCAGTCGTCGAGCAGGTCGGCGATCGACCGGTACGGGTTGGCCCGGGACAGTTCGAGTTTGGCCCGGTTGTCCAGGCGGCCCTGCAGGAACCGGGCGGCCGGCGGCAGCGTGAGAAGCAGCAGCCGCCGGGTGCCGGCGCGCATCGCGACCCGCTGCTCGGCCTCGGTCTCGAAGACCTTGACGCCGACGCTGGCGCCCTCGTCGACCAGGGCCGGCCAGACGGTCACCGCATAGCCGCCGCGCTGCTGGGCGACCCGGTGCGGGATCGCCCCGAAGTCGTTGGTGGTGATGCCGGTGCGTTCGAGGTTGCCGGCCGCCCGGGAGATGGTGGCCTGCACCTTGGGCGCCAGGGCGCGCCGCAGCACGTCCAGGTCGCGGCCTTCGGCGACCACCTCGCCCGCCTCGTTCACGATCCGGAAGTTCATCCGCAGGTGGTCGGGGACCTGGTCGGGGCGCCACGCGTCGCGGGGCACGATGGTGCCGCTGAGCCGGCGCAACTCGCCCGCGATCGCGTCGGGCAGCGGGCCGCGGCGCACCGGCACCCGGTCGAGGACCGCGTCGGCCCAGTCCGGCACCGGGACGAAGCTGGTGCGCAGCGCCTTGGGCAGGGCCCGGATCAGCGCGATCACCACGTCCTTGCGGAAGCCGGGCACGGACCAGCCGAAGTCGTCCGCGTCGATCTTGTTGATCAGGTCGAGCGGCACCCGGACGGTCACGCCGTCGGCATGCGAGTTCGGCTCGAACTCGTAGAGGAGCGGGAGTTTGACGCCACCGGCCAGCCACGCGTCCGGGAAGGCGTTGGGGTCGACGGTGTCCCGCCCGGCGTTGACGAGGTCTTCCCGGGTGAAGGTGAGCAGATCCGGGTTCTCGTGGCGGGCCTTCTTCCACCAGCCGTCGAAGTGCCGGGAGGAGACGATGTCGGCCGGGATGCGCGCGTCGTACAGCGCGTGGACCGCCTCGTCGTCGACCGCGATGTCACGCCGCCGGGCACGATTCTCCAGCTCGGTGATCCGGCGCAGCAATTGCCGGTTCGCCTCGAAGAACTTGTGGTGCGTGTCCCAGTCGCCCTCGACCAGCGCGTGCCGGATGAACAGGTCCCGGGCCACCACCGGATCGATCTTTCCGTAGCCGACCCGGCGCCGCGGAATGATCGGCAGACCGTAGAGGGTGACCTTCTCGAACGCCATCACGGCGCCCATCTTCCGATCCCAGTGCGGCTCGCTGTAGGAGTGTTTCACCAGGTGCGGGGCGAGTTTCTCGGCCCACTCCGGCTCGATTCGGGCGTTTACCCGGGCCCACAGCCGGCTGGTCTCCACCAGCTCGGCCGACATCAGCCAGCGCGGCTGCCGCTTGAACAGCGCCGATCCGGGGAAGATCGCGAATTTCGCGCCACGCGCCCCGAGATATTCGCGCTTGTCGGTGTCTTTCAGGCCGATGTGGCTCAGCAGACCCGCGAGGAGCGCGGTGTGCACCGGCTGCGGCGCGACTCCCGACTCCCAGTCCTCGCGGAAATTCAGCTCGAGCGTACGGACGACCTGGCGCAGCTGTGCGTAGATGTCCTGCCATTCCCGCACGCGCAGATAGTTGAGGAATTCGGCGCGGCAGAGCCGGCGGAACTGGTTGCCGGACAGCTCCTGCTGCTTCTGCCGCAGATAGCGCCACAGGTTGAGGTAGGTGAAGAAGTCCGATTCCTTGTCGGTGAACCGGCTGTGCTTCTCGTCGGCCTGCTGCTGCCTGTCGGCCGGCCGCTCGCGCGGGTCCTGGATCGACAGCGCCGCCGCGATCACCATCACCTCGGCCACGCACTCCTGGCGGTCCGCCTCGATCACCATGCGGGCCAGCCGCGGGTCGACCGGCAGCTGGGCCAGCTGGCGGCCGATCGGGGTGAGCTTGCGGTCCTGCAGGGCGCCGAGCTCCTCGAGCAGCTTGATGCCGTCGGTGATGTTCCGCTTGTCCGGTGGGTCGATGAACGGGAATTTCGCCAGGTCGCCGAGGCCCAGGTTGGTCATCTGCAGGATGACCGAGGCCAGGTTGGTGCGCAGGATCTCCGGCTCGGTGAACTCCGGCCGGCCGTCGAAGTCCTCCTCCGAGTACAGCCGGATGCAGATGCCGTCCGACGTGCGGCCGCAGCGGCCCTTGCGCTGGTTGGCGCTGGCCTGCGAGACCGCCTCGATCGGCAGCCGCTGCACCTTGAGCCGGCTGGAGTACCGGCTGATCCGGGCGGTGCCGGGGTCGATCACGTAGCGGATGCCGGGCACGGTCAGCGACGTCTCGGCGACGTTGGTGGCCAGCACGATCCGCCGGCCGGTGTGCCGCTCGAACACCCGGTGCTGCTCGGCGGCGCTGAGCCGGCCGTACAGCGGGACGACCTCGGTGTTGCGCAGGTCCTTCCTGGTGAGCGCGTCGGCGGTGTCGCGGATCTCCCGCTCGCCGGACAGGAACACCAGGATGTCGCCGTCGGCGGGCAGTTCGTCGACGGCGGCGGCGATGCCCTCGATCTGATCGATCGGCTCCTCACGGATCTCGTCATCGTCGATCACCTGGGTGGTGATCAGCGGGCGGTAGCGGACCTCGACCGGGTAGGTGCGCCCGGAGACCTCGATCACCGGGGCCGGCTGGCCGGCGGCGTCGGCGAAGTGCTCCGCGAAGCGCTGCGTCTCGATCGTCGCCGAGGTGATGATCAGCTTGAGGTCGGGCCGCTTGGGCAGCAGGTCGCGCAGGTAACCGAGGATGAAGTCGATGTTGAGGCTGCGCTCGTGCGCCTCGTCGATGATCAGCGTGTCGTAGCGGCGCAGCATCCGGTCGGTCTGGATCTCGGCCAGCAGGATGCCGTCGGTCATCACCTTGACCAGCGTGTCCTCGCCGGCCTGGTCGGTGAAGCGCACCTTGTAGCCGACCGTGGCGCCGAGCGGCCGGTCCAGCTCCTCGGCGATCCGCTCGGCGACCGTGCGGGCCGCGATCCGGCGCGGCTGGGTGTGCCCGATCTGGCCGCGCACGCCCCGGCCCAGCTCCAGGCAGATCTTCGGAATCTGGGTGGTCTTGCCGGAGCCGGTCTCGCCGGCCACCACCACGACCTGGTGGTCGCGGATCGCGGCGGCGATGTCGTCCTTACGGGCGCTGACCGGCAGCGCCTCCGGATAGGTAATCGGGGGCACGGTGGCGGCCCGGCTCGCCAGGCGCGCCTCGGCCCGCTCGACCTCGGCGGTGATCTCGGCGAGCGCGGCGGACTTGGCGGCGTCGTCGCGGATCCGCCGGGTCCCCTCGAGACGGCGCCCGATCCGGTGTTCGTCACGGGGCAGGAGCTGGGTGATCCGGCTGCGGAGCTCGGCCGGCGGAGCGGAGGGCGATGTCGACATGGCGCGCCAAGGATAGGCGCATCCCGGCGCGATCGCCTGGTGATTAACACCGCCCTCCGCCGGGCGTCAGCTTCCCGGGAAGTGCTGCGGGTGGTCCGCCAGCCACTGATCGATGGTGTCGTTCCCGACGGCCGCGAACATCTCGGCGGCCGCCCCGGTGTCCAACTGCACCGCGGCGCCGGCCGGCGTCTTCAGGTTCGCCGAGGTGTACGGCACGGTGGCGTAGGCGATGTTGCGCGGCCGGATGTCGCGCACCGCGAGGACCAGGTCGCGCAGGTCGAGGTTCTCATCGACGGTGAGCGAGTCGGCCGCGATGCCGAGCAGCTCGTCGAGGGCCAGCGGCTTGTAGAGCAGGTTGTTCCTGGCCACCTTGCTGATCACGGCCTGGACGACCAGCTGCTGGTTGTGGATCCGGCCGAAGTCGCCGCCGGGCACGTTGTAGCGCTGCCGCATGAACTCCTCGGCGATGTCCCCGGTCATGTCGTGGCAACCCGGCTTCCACTCCCGGTCGGAGAAGGTGGACTTGACGTCGTAGGGCACGCAGACGTCGACCCCGCCGACCGCGTCGACCAGGTCGCGGATGCTCGCGAAGTTGGCGATCATCGCGCCGTCCAGCGGAATGCCGGTGAGCTTGCGGACCGTGGTGGCGGTCAGCGCCGCCCCGCCGAACGCGAACGCGGCGTTGATCTTGTTCTTGCCGCCCTTCCAGGTACCGCCGGCCGGCACGTCGACGTAGCTGTCCCGCGGGATGGAGACGATCGTGGCGTGGTCCCGGGCCCGGTTGATGTGCACCAGCATGATGGTGTCCGAGCGCTCGCCGATCGGGCTCTTCTCCCCCGGTTCGGCGGCCCGCGAGTCGGAGCCGAGCAGCAGCAGGTTGAGCGCGCCGTTCTGCCAGTTCTGCCGGCTCTGCGCGGCCTCGTCGGCCGGCGGCGAGGGCAGCAGCGCGGCCCGGTCGACCTTGCCGGTGTAGTGGTCGACCAGCAGCAGGCCGCCGCCGGCCACCCCGCCGGTGAGGACCACCACCAGCACGGCGATCAGGATCAGCGCCTTCTGCCAGCCGGGCCGCCGGCCGAACCAGCCGCGCCTGCGGGGCGGGGCGTCGTCGCCCGGGATCAGCTCGCCGTCCTGATGATCTGGATTCACGCGCCTCACTGTGCGGATGACGGTACGACCGGTCAAGGTGGACGACTCACCCGTTCAGCCCTTTCCCACCGGCCGGAATGGACGGTGTCACCCCGTTTCCCCCGGCCGTACTGAATCGGTATCCCGGATGACGGGATACCGATAACCGAATCGAGGTCGAGGGTGATCGTTGTCGCAGAGGACCACGACGACATCCGTTACGTGCTCAAGCGTTCCCTGGAGCGGGCCGGGCACCGGGTCGTCGTGGCGGCCGACGGCGTTGCCGCGCTGGCCGCGATCAAGGAACACCGTCCGGACCTGGTGGTCACCGATGTGGACATGCCGCAGATGACCGGACTCGACCTGTGCCGGGCGATCAAGGCGGACGACGATCTGCGGCACATCCCGGTGGTGGTGGCCAGCGGGTCGCTGCTGCCCGGCGACGAGCGGGCCAGCGACGCGGGCGCGGCGGCGACACTGCTCAAGCCGTTCGTGCCGGCCCAGTTGCTGGCCCTGGTCGCCGCGCTGATCCCGCAGCCGGCCACCGACGGCGCCGGTCCCCGTACCGGCTAGTCCTGGTGCTGATGGTCGGGCACCGGGGCGCGCAGCCGGGCGGCGGCCGGGTCGTGCGCCGACGGGTCGGCGGCCGGCAGCGCGGACAGGCCGGGCAGCCGGCTGTCCAGGACGGCGGCCCGCTCGGCCAGGGCGCGGTCCAGCGCCGCGCGTACCCTCGCGTCCTCCTGCTCGGCGGGTTCGGCCGGGATGTGTCTCATGTCGTTCTCCTCTCGGGTGGCCGCCGGTGACAGCGGCAGGGTGAAGTAGAAGCGGGTGCCACCACCGGGGTTGTCCTCGACCCCGATCTCGCCGCCGTGCCGAACCACGACCCGGTGGCAGATGGCCAGGCCGAGCCCGGTGCCGGCGTACCCGGCCGAGCCCTGCGCCCGGTGGAACGACTCGAAGACCCGGGCCTTCTCCGGCTCCGGGATGCCGATCCCGGCGTCGGACACCTCGATCCGGGTCCAGCCGGGCACCGCGGCGGGCCCGGCGGTGACGTCGGCGCACGGCACCGCGCCCGGACGGACGTACTTGAACGCGTTGCCGACCAGGTTGTCCAGCACGTGCCGGAGCATCGCCGGATCGGCCCGGACCGACGGCAGCGGGCCGACCGACCACCGCGGCTCGGCGCCGCCCTGGCCGCGCAGGCTCGCGGCCCGCTCCTGCAGCACCTCGCGGACCAGCGGTTCCAGATCCAGGTCGACCACGTTGAGCGGCGCGTCCCGGGCGGTGCTGTACGCCAGCAGCGTCTCGATCAGCGCGTCCATCCGGTCCACCGAGCGGATGATCCGGCCCAGCGAGGAACGCACCTCGGCCTCGTCACCCGGGTCGTCGAGGGCCAGCTCGCAGTGCCCGCGGACGATCGCCAGCGGCGCCCTCAGGTCGTGCGCCACCACGCCCGCGAAGATCGACAGGTCCTGTTCGTAGCGGCGCAGGCCGGTGACGTCCCGGTAGACCGCGACCGCACCGCGCAGGCCGGCGCTCGGGTCCAGCGGCCGGGCGTCGACCCCGAGCAGCACCCCGTCCGGCCGGCCCGGGTTGCGCACGAACAGCTCCGCGCCCTCGACCGTCTCGCCGTGCAGCGCCCGGATCAGCGGCATCTCGTCGACCGGGAGTGGGGTGACCCGGTCCGGCCGGTACACGCCGTAGTGCCGCTGCCACCGCTCCGGTGCGTCGCTCGACTCGGTCACCCCGGTCAGCCGCCGGGCCGCCGGATTCTCCAGCAGCATCCGGCCGTCGGCGTCGATCACGCTGACCCCGTCGCCGATGGTCGTCATGATCGCTCCGAGCAGCCCGGCCTGCCGGCGGCTCTCCGCCTCGGCCGCGCGCAGCTCGGTGGTGGCCTGTTCGACCCGCAGCCGGGCCCGGTACCGGCCGCCGGCCAACACCTGGACCAGGCCGGCCAGCAGGATGCTGAGCAGCAGGCCGCCGGCCAGCACGGTGCCCGGCAGGTGACCGCCGGCGCCGGGCAGCCGGGCCGAGTCGGCCTGCAGGGTCAGCTCCCAGACGTGGTCGGCGACCGGGACCGCCTGCTCGCGGCGCAGGTCGCGCTTGCCGGGCACGCGCAGGGTGGCCACCTCGGCCCGGGTGCCGTCGCTGTTGACCGCGACCAGGCTGCCGTCGAGCTGCTGCTGGCTGACCGTGCTGAGCACGCCGGCGAGGAAGTCGCCGCCGCGCAGGCCGAGCACCACCCAGCCGCGGAATACCGGGTTGTTGGCCCGGGTCCAGATCGGCGCGGCGAAGACGAACGAATGCTGCCGCTGGGCGGCCGGAATGTCGCGGTCGCGGAGCAGGACGTAGGTGTCGGAGACGGCGGTGCTCCCGGTTTGCCGGGCGGTCTGCAGGGCGGCGGCCGGCTGCGGCACGCCGGCCACGTCGGTGCCGCCGGTCGCGGTGACCGTCTCGTCCTCGTTCAGGTTGCGGCTGAAGACCGTGAAGTAGTGCTCGCCGAGACCGGCGGCCGGCCGCAGGGTCAGGCCGGAGGCCCCCCGGGCCCGCCAGCTCCGCTCGGCCGCGGCCACCCCGGCGGTGGCGACCGGGGCCACGAAGGCGATCGCGGCCGCGCCCTTGAGCCCGGCCCCGGCCAGCGGCGCGCTCGCCTGGTCGAAACCCGCCCAGGTGAGGGCGGGTTGGTCGGCGAGCCCGGCGGCCAGGGTTTCCAGCAGATCGCGGTAACGGTCGGTCTCGGCGGTGACCGCGGACAGGGCCATCCGGGTGCGCTGGTCCATCACGTGGCGGGCGTTGTCCCGCTGGGCGCCGCGCAGCCCGGCGACGGTCAGCAGAGTGCACAGCAGTCCGGCGAGCACGACCGCGGTCGCGAGCGCCGGACCTGTGTATCGACTCCGTCCCTCCACCACATGCAGCGTATGCCGCAAAACGCCCGGATCGGACCGACTTGCTATTTCCAGGTGTCGTACCGGTACAGGTTGAACGCGGTCATCAGGCCGGTCACCTTGGTGTAGTAGTTCGGGTCGGTGGCGTACCCGGCCTTCCACACCTGCCAGATGAAGTTGTTGGCGTCCCGGGTGTAGGCGAAGGCCGGCGCGTACCGGCTGTTCACCCGCAGGAAGCTTCCGTGGTCGCGGAACGAGTCGGCCATCGACGCGTAGGTGCGGAACGCGTCCGAGGTCGGAAAGCATTTACCGGCCTTGTCACACTCGGTCGTCGCGTACACGTGACAGCCGCTGGCGATGGACCCGTACGAGCCCTTCTGGCACTTGATGCCGAAGTAGTTGCGGTCGACCGCGGCCAGGCCGCTCTTACCCCAGCCGGACTCGAGGATCGCCTGGGCGATGGTGACCGACGGCGGTACGCCGAACTGCCGCCACCCGGCCTGCGCCCCGGTCACCGCGGCCGCGATGAACTGCGCCTGCGTCATGCTGGGCGTGGCCGGCGCGGTGGCCGCCGAGGCGGCGCAGACCTTCAGATCGGCGGAGACGACGTACGCGTGCGAGAGGTACCGTCCGTCGGTCAGCTGATCCCACTGGTTGGTGGTGCGCACCGTCCCCTTGACACTGGATCCCGGCACCGCGCAGACCAGTTGCACGGTGGCACCGTCGGCCACCTTCCGCACCGACACGCCCTGCGACGACGGCGTGGTCCGGACGTTCACCGCACCGTCCGCGGTCTTCACCCTGGCCGTCACGACCGCCGGAGCGGTCGTACCACCGGAGGTCCCGGGTTTGGTCTTGACCTTCTCGCCGACCGGCGCGGCGACGCAGGAGGGCACCTTCCCCACCGTCGTCAGGTACGCGTCTGAGACGTAGTAGCCGCTGGTCAGCCTGTCCCAGACGGCCGTGGTGCGCAGCTTGCCGCGCACGCTCTGCCCGGTGACCGCGCAGGCCACCGAGACCTTCTGCCCGTCGTGCAGGGTGCCCATGATCCCCGAGGCCAGCGACGGCTTGGCCCGGACCTTCAGCTGACTGTTGACATCGACGGTGGCGGTGACCCCGGCGGCGTTGGCGACCCCGGGGGTCACGCCGAGCCCGGCCCCGGCGGCAAGCACCAGCAGGGCGCCGGTGAGCAGTCGTCGGGAGCTGTGCCTCATGAAAACATCCCCTTTGTTCCGATCGGCGTCTGAACAAAGGTCCGACCCGGCCGTTGCGCGGCAAGAGCGCGTCCGGGTGCGGATCGGTTGCTCCTGTGATCGGTGACGCGCTTGGAAATCAGGGAGACTGGGCAAAGGTGCGTCCACCATCGGCTGGGGGACACAGGGAGAGAGCGATGACGGCGGTCGCGACACGGCGGACAAACGTCACCGGCGACACACCGAGCACCTGGCATTCGATATCACCGCTGGTGGTGGCGATCCTCGCGGCCGCCGGCGGATACCTGGTCTACCTGGGGTTCATCCGGACCGGGTTGGGCCAGAGCATCGACACCGCCGCGCTGCGCGGCGGCGATGTCCACCACGAACAGGTCACCCTGGTGCTCAGCCGCACCCTGGAGGCCACCCAGCTCGCCGTGCTCGGCGTGGTCTGTCTGGTGGCGGTCGCGGTGGGCGCGGTCCGGCGACGCTTCGACCTGTCGATCGGCGCGACCCTGCTGGTGATCGCCGCGAACCTGGCCGTCCAGCAGCTCAAGAGCCACCTGTCCCGGCCCGACCTGGACGGTACCGGGATGCCGAACTCGTTCCCCAGCGGACACACCGCGGCCGCCGCCTCGGTGGCGTTCGTGCTGATCCTGGCGTTTCCGCGGGCGCTGCGCGGGGCGATGGGGCTGCTCGGCGCGGCCTACGTGACGATCGTCGCGGTGGCCACCGTCTGGGCCGAGTGGCACCGGCCCAGCGACACCATCGCCGCCCTGTTCATCGTGCTGGCCTGCGGTGCGCTGATCACCTGGGTGATCCGGCTGCGCCGGATCGGCGGGGCCCGGCCGTCGATCGCGCCGGCCCGGGTGGCCACCCTGCCGCTGGCGCTGGTCGCCGCGATCGGCACCGCCGCCTGCCTGTTCGGCCTGGCCACCGTGGCGGTGTCCGAGCGCGTCATGCCGGATCTGGTGTCCGGCCGGTTCGCCTTTCTGACCGGTGTGGCGGGCATCGTGGCCGCCGTCGCCGGCACCTTCTACTTCTGGGTGCGGCTCACCGCCGGTGACCCGCTGCCCGAACCGCAGCAGGGAGGCAAGTCATGACCACCCCCTCACCCGAGGTCCCGGCCGGCCCGGCCGGCGTGCCGCAGGTCCCCGCCCGGGCATCCCTCGACGATCCGAGGCACGCCGGCCCCACCGTCGTGGTCGGCACCTATCCGGAGTACGCGCAGGCCCAGCAAGCCGTGGACCACCTCTCCGACAACAGATTCCCGGTCGAGCGGACCTCGATCATCGGCACCGACCTGCGCCTGGTCGAAACGGTGCTGGGCCGGCTCACCACCGGCCGCGCGGCACTGGCCGGCGCGGCCAGCGGCGCCTGGTTCGGGCTGTTCATCGGGGTGCTGTTCGGGCTGTTCGGCAACGCGAACTGGTTCTCGGTCATCCTGACCACGGTGCTGATCGGCGCGGTCTGGGGCGCCGTCTTCGGGGCGATCGCGCACGCCGCGACCGGCGGGCGGCGCGACTTCACCTCGCGCAGCAGCCTGCAGGCCGCGCAGTACGCGGTACTCGCCGACGCCGAGGTGGCCGACGCGGCCAAGGCGCTGCTGGTGCGACTGAACTGGCAGGCCAGCGGCGCTTCGTAACCGGCCGGGCAGAGAAAGAAGCGGTGCGGGTGAGCCGCACCGCTTCTTTTCTTCCGGCAGGGAGGGTGGGTCCTACAGCGTCTCGGCGGCCAGCTGGGTGCGCAGTTTCGCCAGCGCCTTGGTGAGCAGGCGGGAGACGTGCATCTGGGAGATGCCGATCTGGTCGGCGATCTGCGACTGGGTCAGGTTGCCGTAGAAGCGCAGCGTCAGGATCCGCTGCTCGCGCTCGTCCAGCAGGGCCAGCGCCGGCCCGAGCGCCACCCGGGTCTCGGCCAGCTCGTACTCGTGGTCCTCGGCGCCCAGCGTGTCGCCCAGCTCGGTGGTGCCGTCCGCGTTGATCGGGGTGGACAGCGAGGTGGCGTTGTAGGCGCGGGCGCCCTCCAGGCCCTCCAGCACGTCCTCCTCGCTGATGCCGAGGTGCACCGCGATGTCCGGGACGGTCGGCGAGCGGCCCAGCGCGTGGGTGAGCGTGCTGTTGGCCTCGGTGATGGCGAGGCGGAGCTCCTGCAGCCGGCGCGGGACGCGGACCGACCAGGTGCGGTCGCGGAAGTGGCGCTTGATCTCCCCGATGATGGTGGGGATGGCGTAGCCGGCGAAGTCGACGCCGCGCTCCGGGTCGAATTTGTCGACGGCCTTGATCAGGCCGACGGTGGCGGTCTGGATCAGGTCGTCGGTCGGTTCGCCGCGGCCGGCGTAGCGGTTGGCCAGGTGGCGGGCCAGCGGCAGCCAGGCCTCGATCGCCCGGTCACGGACCCGGCAGCGTCGCTGGCCGACCGGCAGCACGGCCATCGCGTCGAGCAGCTCGGTGGCGGTGGCCTCGGGCGCCGGGTCGGCGGAGGCGGTCCCAGCGGATCGATGAATATGAAGCGGAGCTGTTGTCATGTGGTCCTCCATCAGCGGGCAGAGAGCCGTGCCCGCACGCGGCGACCGTTCTGAAATGCAACGCTAGCCGAGAAGCTTAGCCCTGCCTAGCCGAAAGTATGAGTGACATTGCGTGAATGCGGGAACTACGGAGCGAATTCATCCGCCCGTGTGGCATGCCGGCCGCGGCGAGTGGGCAGGATGCGAGGTCGTACCGCGTGGTAAACAGCACGGACGAGTGATCAGCAGGAAGACGGGACAACGGATGACCATCCTCGGCATCGACATCGGCGGCTCCGGCGTGAAAGGCGCCCCGGTCGACACCACGCGCGGCGAGCTGCTCGACGAGCGGTTCCGCGTGCCGACCCCGCAGCCGGCCGACGTGGACAGCGTGGTGGACGCGGTCGCCGAGGTGGCGGCCAAGTTCGACGGCTTCGACAGCATCGGAGTGACCTTCCCCGGCGTGGTCGTCGACGGCGTCACCCGCACCGCGGCCAACGTGCACAAGTCCTGGATCGACGCCCCGGCGGCGCGGCTGTTCGGCGAACGGCTGGGCAGGCCGGTCACCGTGCTCAACGACGCGGACGCGGCGGGCGTGGCCGAGGTGGCCTTCGGTGCCGGGCGTGACCGGTCCGGCTTGATCATGATGGTGACGCTGGGCACCGGGATCGGCACCGCGATGTTCCTCGACGGGGTGCTGCTGCCCAACACCGAGCTGGGCCACCTGGAGATCGACGGCAAGGACGCCGAGCTGCTCGCCTCCGACCGGGTCCGCGAGGCTGAGGACATGAGCTGGGAGAAGTACGCCCACCGGGTCAGCAAGTATCTGCGGCACGTCGAGATGCTGCTCTCCCCGCGGCTGTTCATCATCGGCGGCGGCGTCAGCAAGAAAGCCGACAAGTACTTCCCGCTGCTCGAGGTGCGCACCCCGGTGGTCGCCGCCACCCTGCTGAACAACGCCGGCATCATCGGCGCCGCGGTCTCCGCCGAGCAGGCCGCGGCCGGGCCCGGCGGGCAGCACCCGGGCTCGATCCCGGTGCACGCCGGCGCGCCGGGCGCCGAACCGCACACGGTCAACGCCGGCCGGCCGGCCTCCGACGCGGAGGATCGGCACTGATGGCCCGCACGATCGCGACGAACGACCGGGTCAGTCGGGAGGAGCTGGTCGCGTTCCTGCGGCCGCGGCACCACGCGATCCTGATGACGGTCCGCAGGGACGGCCGTCCGCAGTCCTCGCCGAACACGTGCGGCGTCGACGAGCAGGGCCGGATCGTCATCTCCAGCTATCCGGAGCGGGCCAAGGTGGCCAACCTGCGCCGGGACCCGCGGGTCTCCGTCTGCGTGCTCTCCGACGAGTGGAACGGGCCGTGGGTCCAGGTCGACGGGACCGCCGAGGTGATCGACCTGCCCGACGCGGTGGAGCCGCTGGTGGAGTATTTCCGCTGCATCTCCGGCGAGCACCCGAACTGGGACGAGTATCGCCAGGCCATGCGTGACCAGGGCAAATGCCTGATCCGTATCACCGTGGACGGGTGGGGCCCGATCGCCACCGGCGGCTTCCCCGCCCGCCTCGCCGACAACTGACGAAAGGCCGCACGGCCGGCACCCCCAGGAGGACAAGGCGGGGTGCCGGCCGTGCGGTTTCCACCCTCTTCGCCAGGGGGTCGGGCGCGCTGTCCGGCGGGCGTCGGGGGAACACCCCAGCACGCCGAGCGAAGAGGGTCGGTCCAGGGCTCTGCTTCAACAAGGCCCAGCACGGATCGCGCCGGTCGTTGTCGAGGGTGCCGAAATCGGCTAGGCGAAGCCGAGGTCGATTTCGGTGCCCTCGACAACGACGTCAGGCGGCGCGATCCCCGCCGAGCGGAGCGAGGCCAGCCGGCTCAGCGTCGAGCAGGTACAGCAGCGTGTCGCGGTGCATGGCGGCGATGGGCTCCAGCAGGTCGGGGTGGCGCAGCAGGGTGGCGGCCTCGCGGTCACGGGCGTCGGGCTGCAGGAGGCGACGGAACTCGCTGGGCAGGCCGCCCGTGCGGCGGGCGTGCGGGCGCGGCCGGGGCTCCGGGATCGGGATCGCGGCGATCACCGCGTCGACGCCGCGGCGGGCCAGGGCCGGGTCGGCGAGCAGGCAGGCCGCCCAGCTGACCACGACCTCGTCGACCCAGGTGCGCCAGCCCTCGCCCTCGGCGAACTCGTCGTCCGGCTCGCTGCCGGCCTTCCAGTCGAGGATCGCCGACCCGCCCGGCCCGGCGATCGCGACCAGCGCCGCGTCGATCTCGGTCGGGTAGCGCAGCCAGGCGGCGACCGTCACGGCCTGCCGGGCCTGCAGTTCGGAGAGCGTGTGCGCGACCGTGTTCGACTCCCCGCCGGGGTAAGCGCGGGCCAGCCAGTGGGTGCTGGCGGCGATCACCGGGGACAGTGCGGTGGACGGACCGGACACGGTCGTTCTCCTCCTCTAAGGCGCAGCCGGTGTTCGGCGGCGTCGAGGGTATTGCTCGGCTGTCCGGCCCCCGCTCTTGAGCAGGGTTCCTCGATGGCAACGCACGGCAACCGAGGCACACCCGAGCGCTCGCGCTGAGCGCGGCGGGGTGCGCCCGGCGTACCGGCAAGGATCCTGCGGGCCGGCGCCGATCCATCGCTGCGGGTGAGCCGCGACCGGCGCCTGTTGCGCGAAGGTGAACTTGTCGTGTTTTCCAGCGGCGCGCGGCCCCATATGGATGCGGAACCATGGGGGGACTCCGGTAGGTTTACGGCACCGGCGATCGGCCGTTTAACAACCTCCACTCCGGAGAAGTCATAGGACGGCCGCGGTGGTTTTTCCGGTCGCCGGGTCCTACTGAGCCCCTCTGACTACGGTGGAGATCATGACCGGTCGCTTCCCCATCGAAGACGTGACGCCGGCTGTGTCCGGTGGCCGCTACCCCGCGAAGGCGGTGGTCGGTGAACTGGTACCGGTTTCCGCGGTGTCCTATCGCGAAGGTCACCACGCGCTGGGTGTGAATGTGGTATGGCGCGGCCCGGACGGCCAGCCGCAGGCGTTCACCCGGATGACACCCGGCACGCCGGGCCTGGACCAGTGGCACGCCGCGATCCGCCCCGACCAGGTCGGGCGGTGGACGTTCACGATCGAGGCGTTCGACGACCCGTACCGGACGTGGCGCGACGCCGTGGTGAAGAAGATCGGCGCCGGGCAGGGGGCCGAGGACCTGGCCAACGACCTGGCCGAGGGCGCCGACATCCTGGATCTGGCCACCAAGATCGTGCCGGCCGAGCACGAGGAGCGGGTCCGGGCCGCGTCCGCCGCGCTGCGTGACGAGCAGCGGTCGCTGTTCTCCCGGGTCACCCCGGGGCTCGACCTGGAGGAGCTGCTCTGGCACAACCCGGTGCGGCACCTGGTGACCACGACCCGGTCGTTCGCCATCTGGGTGGATCGCCAGCGGGCGCTGTACTCGGCGTGGTACGAGTTCTTCCCGCGCTCGGAGGGAGCCGAGATCGGGCCGGACGCGACGCCCATCAGGCACGGCACCTTCCGGACGGCCGCGCTGCGGCTCCCGGCCATCGCCGAGATGGGCTTCAACGTCGTGTACCTGCCGCCGATCCACCCGATCGGCAGGATCAACCGCAAGGGGCGGAACAACACGCTGGTCGCCCGTCCGGTCGACGTCGGCTCGCCGTGGGCGATCGGGTCCGAGGAGGGTGGGCACGACGCGATCCACCCCGAGCTCGGCACGCTGGAGGACTTCATCGCCTTCCGGGAGAGGGCCGAGGAGCTGGGCATGGAGGTCGCGCTCGACCTGGCCCTGCAGGCGGCTCCGGACCACCCCTGGGTGTCCGAGCACCCGGAGTTCTTCACCACCAAGGCGGACGGCACCATCGCGTACGCCGAGAATCCCCCCAAGAAGTACCAGGACATCTACCCGATCAACTGGGACAACGACTACCGCACGCTGCGCGATGAGGTCTACCGCGTGGTGATGCACTGGGTGAACGCCGGCGTGCGGATCTTCCGGGTCGACAACCCGCACACCAAGGCGGTCAACTTCTGGCAGTGGCTGATCCCCAAGGTCAAGGAGTCGCACCCGGACGTGCTGTTCCTGGCCGAGGCGTTCACCCGGCCGGCGATGATGAACGGGCTCGGCAAGATCGGCTTCACCCAGTCGTACACGTACTTCACCTGGCGCACCACCGCGCAGGAGATGCGCGAGTACATGGAGCAGCTGCTCACCTCGATCGACTGGATGCGGCCCAACTTCTGGCCCAACACGCCGGACATCCTGCACGAGTCGCTGCAGCACGGCGGTCCGCCGATGTTCAAGATCCGCGCGGTGCTGGCGTCGATGCTCACGCCGTCCTGGGGCATGTACTCCGGGTACGAGCTGTTCGAGCACGTGCCCCGGCCCGGCTCGGAGGAGTACATCGACAACGAGAAGTTCGAGCTGAAGCCGCGCGACTACGCCGCGGCCGAGCGGGCCGGCCGGTCCCTCGCCCCCTACCTGACCAAGCTGAACCGGATCCGCGAGCAGAACCCCGCCCTGCACTGGCTCCGCAATCTGCGCTTCCACGAGATCGACAACGGCGCGCTGCTGTGCTTCTCCAAGCGCGACGCCGACACCGGCAACACCGTGCTGGTGATCGTCTCGTTCGACTCTGCCAACGTGCAGTGGGGCAACACCACTCTCGACATGCCGGCCCTCGGGAAGGACTGGCACGAGAAGTTCACTGTGGTCGATCAGATCAGCGGTGCGACGTACGAGTGGGGGCAGTACAACGCGGTCCGGATCGACCCCTATGTCGAGCCGGCGCACATTTTCGTGGTGCAGGCGGGGTAAGGGGACACCGATGGACTTGACGAGCGAGCATGATCCGGCAGAGGGAAGTCACACCGAGGACGGGATGGTCGAGCACCCGTCCGCGGACGACTTCGGCCATGCCCGGGCGCTCCCGGCCGACCGCACGTGGTTTCAACGCGCGGTCTTCTACGAGGTGCTGGTCCGGGCGTTCTACGACTCGGGCTCGGACGGCGGCGGCGACCTGCGCGGCCTGATCGAGCGCCTGGACTACCTGCAGTGGCTCGGCGTGGACTGCCTCTGGCTGCCCCCGTTCTACGACTCGCCGCTGCGCGACGGCGGGTACGACATCCGCGACTTCTACAAGGTGCTGCCCGAGTTCGGCACGGTCGACGACTTCGTGGCGCTGCTCGACGCGGCGCACAAGCGCGGCATCCGGGTGATCACCGACCTGGTCATGAACCACACGTCCGACTCGCACCCGTGGTTCCAGGCGTCCCGGCACGACCCGGACGGGCCGTACGGCGACTTCTACGTCTGGAACGACACCAGCGAGAAGTACAAGGACGCGCGGATCATCTTCGTCGACACCGAGGAGTCGAACTGGACGTTCGACCCGGTCCGGCGGCAGTTCTACTGGCACCGGTTCTTCTCCCACCAGCCGGACCTCAACTACGAGAACCCGGCCGTGCAGGAGGCCATGCTCGACGTGCTCCGGTTCTGGCTGGACCTGGGCATCGACGGGTTCCGGCTGGACGCCGTGCCGTACCTGTTCGAGGAGGAGGGGACCAACTGCGAGAACCTGTCGCAGACCCACGCCTTCCTCAAGCACTGCCGCAAGGTGATCGACGACGAGTTCCCCGGCCGGGTGCTGCTGGCCGAGGCGAACCAGTGGCCGGCCGACGTGGTGGAGTACTTCGGCGACGCGAAGTCCGGTGGCGACGAGTGCCACATGGCGTTCCACTTCCCGCTGATGCCGCGGATCTTCATGGCGGTGCGCCGCGAGTCGCGCTTCCCGATCTCGGAGATCCTGGCGCAGACCCCGGCCATCCCGGAGAACTGTCAGTGGGGCATCTTCCTGCGTAACCACGACGAGCTGACCCTCGAGATGGTCACCGACGAGGAACGCGACTACATGTACGCGGAGTACGCCAAGGACCCGCGGATGAAGGCGAACGTCGGCATCCGGCGGCGGCTGGCCCCGCTGCTGGAGAACGACCGGAACCAGATCGAGCTGTTCACCGCCCTACTGCTGTCGCTGCCCGGGTCGCCGGTGCTGTACTACGGCGACGAGATCGGGATGGGCGACAACATCTGGCTCGGCGACCGCGACGGCGTGCGCACCCCGATGCAGTGGACCCCGGACCGCAACGCCGGCTTCTCCACCGCCACCCCCGGCCGGCTCTACCTGCCGGTCAACCAGGACCCGGTGTACGGGTACCAGGCGGTCAACGTGGAAGCTCAGCGCGACAGCGCCACCTCGCTGTTGAACTGGACCCGGACCATGCTGGCGGTGCGCCGCCGGCACGAGGCGTTCGCCGTCGGCACGTTCCGGGAGCTGGGCGGCTCGAACCCCTCGGTGCTGGCGTTCCTGCGCGAGTTCGGCGACGACGTGGTGCTGTGCGTCAACAACCTGTCCCGGTTCCCGCAGCCGATCGAGCTGAACCTGCAGCACTGGAACGGGTACACCCCGGTGGAGCTGACCGGCCACGTGAACTTCCCGCGGATCGGGCAGCTGCCGTACCTCCTGACCCTTCCGGGCCACGGCTTCTACTGGTTCCAGTTGTGCGGGTCGGAGGAGAAGCAATGACGCTGCCCTATACCGAGTGGTTGCCGAAACAGCGCTGGTACGCGGGACGCAGCCGGGTGCTGGCCTCGCTCAAGGAGGCGTCCAGCACCCCGCTGGGCGAGGAACTGGAGCTGGTCCTGCTCGACGTGTCGTACACCGACGGCAGTTCCGAGCGGTACCAGGTGCTCATCGCCCGCGGCGCCGAGCTGCTGCCGGAGTACAGCGCGGTGGCCACCATCGGCACCGACGAGCAGGGCCGGGTGGCGTACGACGCGCTCTACTCCCCGGACGCCGCGCGCTACCTGCTGGGGCTGGTCGACCGCTCCGAACCGGTCGCCGACCTGACCTTCGAGAAGGAGCCCGGGGTCGAGCTGCCGCTGGACAAGTGGCCCCGGGTGTTCGACGCCGAGCAGAGCAACACCAGCGTGATCTTCGAGCAGGACGCGATCCTCAAGGTGTTCCGCCGGGTCACCTGCGGGATCAACCCGGACATCGAGCTGAACCGGGTGCTCGGCCGGGCGGAGAACCCGCACGTCGCGCGCCTGCTGGGGTCGTTCGAGACGACCGACGACGCGGGGCAGTGCTCGCTCGGGATGGTCACCGCGTACGCCGCCAATTCCGCCGAGGGCTGGGCGATGGCGACCGCGTCGGCCCGTGACCTGTTCGCCGACGCCGAGATGGCCGCCGACGAGGTGGGCGGCGACTTCCAGGGCGAGTCGTACCGGCTCGGCGAGGCGGTCGCCTCGGTCCACCTGACCCTGGCCGAGCAGCTCGGCTCCGGGCCGTCGCCGTTCCCGGTGGACGCGGTGCTGGCCCGGCTGCGGACCGCCGCCAACGCGGTCCCCGAGCTGCAGCAGTACGTGCCGGCGATCACCGCGAAGTTCGAGGCACTCACCGGGCATCAGGTGACCGTCCAGCGGGTACACGGCGACCTGCACCTGGGCCAGGTGCTGCGGACCCCGGAGGCGTGGCTGCTGATCGACTTCGAGGGCGAGCCCGGTCAGCCGCTGGACGAACGCCGGCTGCCCGACTCCCCGCTGCGGGACGTGGCCGGGGTGCTGCGCTCCTACGAGTACGCGGCCTACCAGCTGCTGGTCGACCAGGAGGACGACGAGCACCTGGCGGCCCGCGCCCGCGAGTGGGTGGACCGCAACCGGGCGGCGTTCTGCGACGGGTACGCGCACGCCGCCGGGCTCGACCCGCGGGCCGAGGGCGCACTGCTCGCGGCCTACGAGTTGGACAAGGCGGTCTACGAGGCCGCATACGAGGCACGGCACCGCCCCGGATGGCTGCGGATCCCCCTCCGCTCCATCGCCCGGCTGGCCGGCTGACCACGGATTTCGAAGAGGAAGCGAAGATGATCGGGCACACCACCTCTCGCCTGGCCGCCGACGAGCGCGCCATGAACGCCGTGATCGCCGGCGACACACACGACCCGCACGCCGTCCTCGGCGCGCACCCGGCCGGCGGGCACACCGTCGTGCGGACCCTGCGCAAGGGTGCGACGAACGTCGCGGTGCTGCACGACGACCAGCGGTACGAGACGACCCTGGTCCACCCGGACGGGATCTTCGCGGCCGAACTGCCGGGCACCGTCACCGACTACCGGCTCGACATCGACGGGACGCAGTGCGACGACCCGTACCGGCACCTGCCCACCCTGGGCGAACTCGACCTGCACCTGATCGGTGAGGGTCGGCACGAGAAGCTGTGGCGGGTGCTCGGCGCGCAGCCGCGCGGCGCCGGCGTCGCCTTCGCGGTGTGGGCGCCCGGCGCACGCGGTGTCCAGGTGATCGGCGACTTCGCCGGCTGGGGGCCGTTCGACGGGTGGCCGATGCGGTCGCTGGGCTCCAGCGGGGTGTGGGAGCTGTACGTGCCGAACGCGCACATCGGCACCAAGTACAAGTACAAGATCCTCGGACGGGACGGGGTGTGGCGCGAGCACGCCGACCCGCTCGCGCAGCACACCGAGGTGCCTCCGGCGACCGCCTCGGTGGTGTTCCAGTCGTCGTACGAGTGGCACGACGAGTCGTGGATGCGCTCCCGGGCGTCGAAGGCCTGGCATCAGGAGCCGATCAGCTGCTACGAGGTGCACCTGGGCTCGTGGCGGCCCGGGCTCACCTATCTCGAGCTCGCCGATCAGCTCGTCGACTACGTCGTCGAGACGGGCTTCACGCACGTCGAGCTGATGCCGGTGATGGAGCACCCGTTCGGCGGCTCCTGGGGCTACCAGGTGACCGGATATTTCGCGCCCACCTCCCGGTTCGGCAATCCCGACGAATTCCGGCATCTGGTCGACAAGCTGCACCAGGCCGGGATCGGCGTGATCCTGGACTGGGTACCGGCGCACTTCCCGAAGGACGAATGGGCGCTGGCCCGCTTCGACGGCACCCCGCTGTACGAGCACGGCGACTGGCGGCGCGGCGAACACCCCGACTGGGGTACGTACGTCTTCGACTTCGGCCGCAAGGAGGTCCGCAACTTCCTGGTCGCCAACGCTCTGTACTGGTGCGAGGAGTTCCACGCCGACGGCCTGCGGGTCGACGCGGTCGCCTCGATGCTCTACCTCGACTACTCGCGCAAGGACGGCGAGTGGACCCCCAACCAGTACGGTGGCCGGGAGAACCTGGACGCGATCAGCTTCCTGCAGGAGATGAACGCGACCGTCTACAAGCACCACCCCGGCGTGATGACGATCGCCGAGGAGTCCACCGCGTGGCCCGGGGTCACCCGCCCCACCCACCTCGGCGGCCTCGGCTTCGGCTTCAAGTGGAACATGGGCTGGATGAACGACACCCTCGCCTACATGACGAAGGAGCCGATCCACCGGCAGTGGCACCACCACCAGATGACCTTCGCCACCGTGTACGCCTGGAGCGAGAACTACATCCTGCCGATCAGCCATGACGAGGTGGTGCACGGCAAGGGCTCACTCACCGGCAAGATGCCCGGCGACCTGTGGCAGAAGCTCGCCAACACCCGGGCCCTGCTCGGCTTCATGTGGGCCTTCACCGGCAAGCAGTTGCTGTTCATGGGCGCCGAGATGGGTGACCTGCGGGAGTGGAGCGAGGAACGCGGCCTGGACTGGGGACTGCTCGACGACCCGCAGTTCGGCGGCGTCAAAGGCCTGATCACCGACCTGAACCGGGTCTACCGGGAGACTCCCGCGGTCTGGACCCAGGACACCTCGGCGTCCGGCTTCCGCTGGATCACCAGCGACGACTCGCAGCACAACACGTTCTCGTTCCTCCGCTTCGCCCCGAACGGCGACCCGATGGCGTGCATCGTCAACTTCGCCGCCGTCCCGCACGAGAACTACCGCATCGGACTGCCCCGGGCCGGGCGCTGGACCGAGGCGATCAACACCGACAGCGAGCTGTACGGCGGCTCGGGCGTCGGCAACATGGGCGCGGTCGAGGCCGAGGACATCCCGTGGCACGGTTTCGACCACTCGGCCGCCCTGCGGGTGCCGCCACTGGGCGCCCTCTGGCTCAAGCTCGACCACTGACCTCGGTGAGGGGCGGGCCCGGCCCGTCCCTCACCAGGAGCACGTGGATCTACTCCCGGCGCCGGAAGCCGCGCTCCGCCAGGACGTCCTCCAGGGAGTCGTCCGGATAGGCCCCCGCGGCGACGCCGGCCAGAGCCTCCCGGTCCGGCCACTCGTCGTCGTCCCACGCCCGGAAGGTGCGCCCGGCCAGCCGCTGGATCGCCGGGAGCGTCGCCAGCGCGTCCGGGGCGGCGGCGACCCGCTCGAACGCCGCCCGGCCCTGCCCGATCAGCCAGCACTGGAAATACCGGAAACTGTCGCCGGAACAGTGCCCGTCGTAGACGACGTAGGCGGCGGCCCAGGTGGCGGCGTTGTCGATCCGGTCACGGCACTCCTGCAGCAGGATCTCGAAATCCTCGATGTGCACCCGGGCCAGCTTGCGCAGCGTGCCGGTGAGCCAGGCGTCGCGGTCGGGCTCGGGGGCGCTGCGCTCGATCAGGCGCCAGAAGCCGTCGATGTCCATGGCGGCGATCCGATCACAGGGGTACGACACTCTCCCGGGCCAGCCACTCCGGGGCGAGGATCCCGTACAGCAGGTCGTCGGTCCATTCGCCCTTGATGAAGGTCTGCTGCCGCAGCAGGCCCTCGCGGGTGAAGCCGAGACGTTCCATCAGGGCGGCCGAGGCGACGTTGCGGGCGTCGCACTCCCCCATCACCCGGTGCAGGCCCTGCAGGCGGAACAGCCGGTCCAGGACGGCGCTGACCGCCTCGGTGGCATACCCCATCTTCTGGTACGCGGTGGCCAGCGTGAAGCCGATCTCCGCCTGCCGCAGGTTGTCGTGCAGGCGGACCGCGACGTCGCCGATCAGCACCCGCTCCGAGGTGTGCTCGATCGCGTACTGGAACCAGCCGGGCTGGTCGGGGGAGCTGGCCGCGAAGTTGCGGACCGCCACATCGGCCTTGTTCAGCGGGAACGGGGCGTCCCACGACTGATACCGCGCCACGTCCGGGTCCGACCGGTACTCCGCGAACGCCGCCGCGTCCGCCGCCCGGAACCTCCGCAGGATCAACCGCTCCGTCGCCAACAGCATCCGCAGAAGGATACCGTCGGCGCCGTCGGTTCCGCGAAGCCGGCAGGGGTTGCGGAGGGTGCGGATGCGTGCCGGACCGGACGGGCGACGGGCCGGGCAGCGCGCCGCCGCCCGGGGCCGTGGGGAGCTTCGAGCGGTCCCGCGCCCCGCACCCGAAGGCGCGGAGCGGGAGCCGCGCGAGGCGCGCCGCGGCGTCTCAGACCTCGATGACGTCGGCGACGATGACCGTGACGTTGTCCGGGGCGCCGTTCTCCAGGGTGCGGTTGACCAGCTCGGCGGCGCAGGTGCGGCGGTCCGCGTTGTCCCGCAGGGTCTGGGCGATCACCGCGTCCTCGACGTAGTCGGAGAGGCCGTCGCTGCACAGCAGGTAGCGGTCGCCGACCCGGGCCGGGATCATCCGGCCGGCCGGGCGGAACGGGCCGCCCTGCACGGCCTGGGTGACCAGGGCGCGCTGCGGGTGGCGGCGGGCGTCGTCCGGGGTGAGCACGCCCTGGTCGACGAGCGCCTGCACGTACGTGTCGTCGCGGGTGAGCTGCTGGAAGTCGCCGTCGCGCAGCAGGTAGCAGCGGGAGTCGCCGACGTTGAGAGCGGCCAGCCGGTCGCCGGAGAGCAGCAGCGCGGTCACCGTGGTGCCCATGCCGTCGCGGGCGTCGTCCTCGGCGACCGACTTCTCGATCTGCTTGTTGGCGACCTGCAGCGCCTCGATCAGGTCCTGCAGCGGCTCCCCGGTGTCGGGTTTCTGATCGACCCCGCCGAGCACCTGCACCAGGATGTCGCTCGCCAGCTCACCGGCGGGCAAACCGCCCATGCCGTCCGCGACCACGAAGAGGCGATTTCCGACGAAAACCGAGTCTTCGTTGTTGGACCGGACCAGGCCCTGATCAGTGGCGGCGACCGCCCGGACAGCAAGCGTCATGGTGCAAGAGTGCCAAAGCCCGGGAAGGGTTGTCTCTAGTAAACGTGCACCTCCGCTCGGAAGACCCCGATCGCCCGGGCGTTTCCGCAGGTCGTGGCGGTGCACCCGGCCGGGCGGTTCACCCGGGAGCCAGACATCGCGCGGGCGCGTCGGAAAAGCCCTACGGGTGATCATCTACCGCCGGGTGTGCGGGGCGGCGCGACAAGCCGCGGCGGCCTCGGTAACAATCGTCGACGTGACGACAGCGATCCATCAGCGCATTGCCTCCGAGCTCGGGGTCCGCGAAGGGCAGGTCACCGCCGCGGTCGAGCTGCTCGACGGCGGCGCCACCGTCCCGTTCATCGCCCGGTACCGCAAGGAGGTGACCGGCACCCTCGACGACGCGCAGCTGCGCACCCTGGAGGAGCGCCTGGGCTACCTGCGGGAGCTGGAGGACCGGCGGGCCGCGGTGCTGGAGTCGATCCGCTCGCAGGGCAAGCTGGACGACGCGCTGGAGCGGCAGATCCTGGAGGCCGACACGAAGGCCCGGCTGGAGGACATCTACCTCCCGTTCAAGCCGAAGCGCCGGACGAAGGCCCAGATCGCCCGTGAGGCCGGCCTGGAGCCCCTGGCGGTCGGTTTGCTGGGTGACCCCACCGTCGACCCGAAAGCGGCCGCTGAGGCCTTCGTGGACGCCGAGAAGGGGGTCGCCGACGGGCAGGCCGCCCTGGACGGCGCCCGGGCCATCCTGATCGAGCGGTTCGCCGAGGACGCCGACCTGATCGGCGAGCTTCGCGAGCAGATGTGGACCCGGGGCCGGCTGGTCGCCAAGGTCCGCGACGGCAAGCAGACCGACGGGGCGAAGTTCGCCGACTACTTCGACTTCGCCGAGCCGTACGCCAAGCTGCCCTCGCACCGCATCCTGGCCATGCTGCGCGGCGAGAAGGAGGAGGTCCTCGACCTCACCATGGAGCCGCACCCGGAGGAGGACGAGGGCTACTTCGAGGGCCGGATCGCCGGGCGCAACGGGATCAGCAACCAGGGTCGCGCCGGCGACAAGTGGCTGATCGACACGGTGCGCTGGGCGTGGCGCACCCGGATCCTCATCCACCTCGGCGCCGACCTGCGGGTCCGGCTGCGCGAGGCGGCCGAGGACGAGGCCGTCCGGGTCTTCGCGGCGAACCTGCGCGACCTGCTGCTGGCCGCTCCGGCCGGCACCCGCGCCACGATGGGCCTGGACCCGGGCTTCCGCACCGGGGTGAAGGTGGCCGTGGTCGACGCGACCGGAAAGTGCGTCGACACCGCCGTGATCTATCCGCACGTCCCGCAGAACAGGTGGGACGAGTCGATCCACAAGCTGGCCGCGCTGGCCAGCAAGCACAACGTCGAGCTGATCGCGATCGGCAACGGCACCGCCTCCCGGGAGACCGACAAGCTCGCCACCGAGCTGATCAGGAGACACCCGGACGCGAAGCTGACCAAGGTCGTCGTCTCCGAGGCGGGCGCGTCGGTCTACTCGGCGTCGGCGTACGCGTCGCAGGAACTGCCCGGCCTCGACGTGTCGCTGCGCGGGGCGGTGTCGATCGCCCGCCGCCTGCAGGACCCGCTCGCCGAGCTTGTCAAGATCGACCCGAAGTCGATCGGCGTCGGGCAGTACCAGCACGACATCTCCGAGGTCAAGCTGGCCCGCTCGCTGGACGCGGTGGTCGAGGACTGTGTGAACGGTGTCGGCGTCGACGTGAACACCGCGTCCGCGCCGCTGCTCACCCGGGTCTCCGGGATCACCGCCGGCCTGGCCGAGAACATCGTGCTGCACCGCGACCAGAACGGCCCGTTCAAGAACCGCAACGAGATCAAGAAGGTGGCGCGGCTCGGCCCGAAGGCGTTCGAGCAGTGCGCCGGCTTCCTGCGGATCCGGGACGGCGAGGACCCGCTGGACTTCTCCAGCGTGCACCCCGAGTCGTACCCGCTGGTCCGCACGATCGCCGCGGACGCCGGCTCCGACGTCAAGACGCTGATCGGCAACAGCCCGCTGCTCAAGGGCATCCGGCCGGACAAGTTCGTCACCGACACGGTCGGCCTGCCGACGATCACCGACATCCTCAAGGAGCTGGAGAAACCGGGTCGGGACCCGCGCCCGGCCTTCACCACGGCGACCTTCGCCGAGGGGGTCGAGAAGATCGCCGACCTGAAGCCCGGCATGATCCTGGAGGGCCAGGTCACCAACGTGGCGGCGTTCGGCGCGTTCGTCGACATCGGCGTCCACCAGGACGGGCTGGTGCACGTCTCGGCGCTGTCCGAGAAGTTCGTGCAGGACCCGCGCGAGGTGGTCAAGTCCGGTGACGTGGTCAAGGTCCGCGTCCTCGAGGTCGACCCGGTGCGCAAGCGGATCTCACTGACCATGCGGCTCTCCGACGAGCCCCACCGGAACCGTCCGCCGCGCGAGGACCGCGGTGGTCAGGGCGGCGGCGGACAGCGCGAACAGCGCGGGCCGGGCGGCGGTCCAGGTGGGCAGCGCGGGCAGGGTGGTGGCCAGCGCGGGCAGGGCGGTGGCCAGGGCGGTCAGCGCGGCCAGGGTGGTCAGCGGGGCGGGCAGCCGCGGCAGGGCGGTGGCCAGGGCGGTCAGCGCGGCGGCGGGGGCGGCACCGGCTTCGGCAACAGCGCGATGGCCGACGCCCTCCGCCGGGCGGGGCTCGCGAAGGACTGACCGGCGGTTTCCCGGTCACGGTCAGGGCTTGTTGCGGCGTACGCCGTGAGCTCTGACCGTGGTCGCCGCGAAGCGGGGTGCGCGGCGCCGGCCCCGTGGTCGCCGCGAAGCGGGGTGCGCGGCGCCGGCCCGGCGCCGCGCGTGGCCCCGCGAGGGTGGTCAGCCCCAGATCTTGACGTCGCTGAACGCGACCTCGTAGGGGCCGGCCTTGGGCGCCGCCGGGTCGTTGAAGACGCCGAGCACCACGCGGCCGTGGGTGAGCGTGGCGTTCTTCAGCGGGAGTGTGCCGATCACCGTGTCGTCCTGGCTGATCTCGACCGCGTTGCCCTGGATCCGCAGGCCGATCCGGACCGGCGTGGCGTACAGGGCGATCGGCCGGGTCAGCGGCAGCGTCCGGGGGGCCGTGATCACATCGTCGCGGTGCTCGCTGAGATAGACGTCCCTCTCGCAGACGCGCAGCTGGTAGCCGCCGAGCTTGTCGTCGAAGCGGAACCAGACGGCGGCGCAGCTGTACCGGGTGTCGAGCCGGACGCCGACCTCCACCGTGGCGTCGGTGAGCACGTCCTTCGGCCCACGGCACCGGTAGGTCCCCGTGGTCTCGCGCCGCGCGACCAGGGCCGCCTTGGCGAACGCGCAGCTGGCCTGCTCGTCGTCCTGCACGGTGGGGTGCCACAGGCCCTCGGTGGCCAGCGCGTCCGCGTAGCGAGGCGCGGCGCCGGTCGACCCGGACTCGGGGACCGGCGACGGGCCGGCCGCCGCGTCGGAGCGGCCGGCGAAGTGGTCGCGCAGCAGCACCCCGGTGAACGCCAGGCCACCGGCGATCACCAGCACGGTCAGCAGCCCGAGCAGGACCGGCAGCACCCGGCGGCGCGGGCGGGCGGCCGGCGCGCCGGTCCCCGTGGTGTCCCGGGTCTGCTCGATCGGCACCGTGACGATCGAGTTCTCGCTGTAGCCGACCAGGCCGGGCGGGATGTCCAGGGCCGGACCGGGCAGCGGCGTGACGGTCGCCGACGGCAACGCGTACCCGGTGACGGCCTGCGCCTCGACCGCGGCGGCGCGCAGGTCGGGCTGGTCGGCCAGGGCGGCCGCGGTGGCCGCCGGGCGGTCACCGGAGATCAGCAGGTCGAGCAGCTCGCGGGCGCTGGGCCGGTTGGCCGGATCCTTCTCCAGCGAGTGGGCCACCAGGTCGCGCAGCGGGCCGGTGAGACCGTGCAGCCGGGGCGGCTGGGTGAGGATGCGGGCGGCGGTCGCGGTCGGCGAGTCGGCGGAGAACGGGGTCTTGCCGGTACCGGCGTAGGTGACCACGCTGCCCCAGGCGAACACGTCGGCGGCCGGGGTGAGCATCGGGGTGTCGGAGTCGGTGTTGAACCGCTCGGGCGCCATGTACGCCACGGTGCCGACCATCTGGTCGGGGCGGGTGTTGCCGCTGGTGGCCGACATGGCCCGGGCGATCCCGAAGTCGATCACCTTGGGGGTGCCCGGGGCGAGCAGCACGTTGCGCGGCTTCAGGTCGCGGTGGATCACGCCGGCGCCGTGGATCGCGGTCAGCGCGGTGGCCACCCCGATCGCGACGCTGTGCAGGTTGGCCGAGGTCAGCGGGCCGCGGCGCTCGACCACGTCGGCCAGGGTGGGCCCGTCGACGAACTCGACGACCAGGTAGGGCTGCTCGTGGTCGGGGTCGGCGTCGAGCACCTCGGCGGTGCAGAACGGCGGCACCTGCCGGGCCCGCTCCACCTCGCTGCGGAACCGGCGGCGGAACTCGTCGTCGTGCGCCAGGTCGAGGCGGACCACCTTGACCGCGACCAGGATCTCACTGCCCGCCCTGCGGCCCAGGTAGACGGTGCCCATGCCGCCCTCGCCGAGACGGCCGAGCAACTCGTAGTCGCCAAGCGTGCGCGGATCGTGCGGACGCAACGGTTGCGTCCGTTCGCCCGGCACCGTGTCGTCGACCATCGTTCTCGCGCCCCCCAGGTTCCCGCCCGCAGCACTGTATCGGCATGGGGCGACACCACGCAGGCCCGGTGCCCGGTTCCGCGAGGGTCGACCCTGAGGCCGGGGATCAGGGTCGGATCCGGGCGGTGCCGGATGGAAAGTGTCGTACCCGGGTAGCACTCTGGTGGCATCACCTAATCGCCTTGGGAGGCGTGATGAACTCCGTGCACGACACGATGGCCCGGCAGGGCCTGGTCCGCCCGCGGGACGGCCGCATGCTGGGCGGCGTCTGCGCGGGGCTGGGGCGCCGCTTCGGCCTCGACCCGTGGCTCGCCCGCCTGCTGTTCGTGCTGATCCTGTTCCTGATCCCGGGCAGCCAGATCCTGATCTACCCGGTCCTCTGGGTGCTGATGCCGGCCGAGGAGACCGTCTACAGCCCGCACACCCCGCCGACCACCTGGTGACCCGGTGACCGTCGTCGCCACCCTGGTCGTCGAGGGGCCGTCCCGCTCACTGGCCACCCTCGCCCGCGCCGTCCCGATCACCGTGGACGGCGCGGCGAAAGGGCGGGTCCGGGCCGGGAAACGGCTCACGCTGGCCCTCCCGCCCGGGTCGCACTCGATCCAGGCGGGCGGCGGGCCGGCGCTGCCGGTGCGGCTCGCGCCCGGTCTGGTCACCCGGGTGCGGGTGGAGCGGGACGCGGCCGGCCGCACCCACCTGATCGAGGTCGGCTGACCGGCTCTCCTCAGCCGGCCAGCTTCTTGAGGGCGGCGGTGAGCTGCAGGTCGTCGAGGTAACCCCGGGTGACGATCTTTCCGGCGGCGTCCAGCAGGACGTAGGTGCTCTGCTGGGCGATGCCGAACTTCGACCAGATCGTGCCGGACGGGTCGTTCAGGTGGGTGACCTTGCCGACGTCCAGGTCGGCGACGAACTGGCGCATGGCCTTCGCGGTGCCCAGACCGGCGATGCCGAGGAAGGTGAGACGCCCGGCGTACTCGTCGTGGAAGTCGGCGACGGACTGGGCCTCGCTGGCACAGGTGGCGCACCACGGCGCCCAGAACCACAGGACGGCGGGCCGGCCCGCCAACTGGGCGGCGTCGAACTTCGTGCCGTCCAGCGTCGTACCGCTGAATCGCAGTGTGTCGGGGACGGCCGGGGCCGCGGCTGACCCGGACCCTCGACCGGCCGCGGCCGCCGGGGTCGCCGCCTCCGGCGCCGCGGCGCAGCCGGCGGCCAGCATCGCGAACGGAAGCGTCAGCAGGGCACGCCGGGTGCTCATCGGCCTCGGTCCCTTCGAAGGGTGCGGGCCGGCGGTCCGGGACGGACCGCCGGCGAGCGGGTGGATCAATGCGCCGCGGTGGCCGGGTCGATCAGACGCAGGGCCAGCGCCGGGCAGACGTTGACCGCCTTACGGGCGCCGTCCTCCAGCCACGGCGGCAGCGGCGTCTGCGGAAACGCCGGGAAGCCGTTGTGGTCCAGCCGGATGATCTCCGGGGCGACCGCCGAGCACAGGCCGTGCCCGTCACAGCGGGACCAGTCCAGGGCCAGCTTCCGGGCGCCCTTCTCGGCCGTGTACGGCAGCGGGAGGATGCCGCGGACCTGCTTGCCGCAGCCCTCGCCGTTGGCGTGCGCCTCCACGTCCTTCTGGAACACCTCGAGCGCGGACAGCGCGAACCGGGACGTGCCGTCCGGGTGGCTGCACGCACCCCGGCCCTTCACCAGGCCGGCCGCCTGCCGGACCTGCTCCAGCGCGGAACCGCCGAGTGACACCAGGGTGACCGCGCGGGCCAGGTCGGGCAGACCGAGCCGGCACGGGCCGCACTGGCCGGCGGACTCGCCGGCCAGATACTGCACGACCTGGGCGACCTCGCCCAGCGCGCAGGTCTTCGAGCCGATCGGGATCAGCATGCCGGCGCCGAGCGTGCCCCCGACCTTGGCGAAGCCCTTGCGCGAGATGGTCACCGTCTGCGCCTGCTCGGCGCTGATCCACTTGCCGTGGTAGCCGCCGACCAGCAGGCCGGGGCCGATGTCCGCGCCGCACATGGTGAGCACGTCCATCAGCGGGGTGCCGCTGGGCGCCTCGACGACGGCCGGGTTGGTGGCCGAACCGCCGACGGTGAGCATCACCGTGCCCGGCTCCTCCGGGATGCCGACCGAGTTGTACTCCCACGGGCCGAGCCGGGCCGCGATCGCCAGCTGCGAGTACGTCTCGGCGTTGGAGAGCAGGGTGGGCAGCCCCATCACGCCGTTGTCGCTGGAGCGGACCTTGCGGCCGGGCGGGATGTGCGCCTCGCCGTTGATCCCGCGGACCAGCGCGCCGCCCTCGCCGGAGATGAACCGGTGCGGGACCGTGACGAGCCGGGTCGGGCACGGCATCTTCCGCTCGGCCAGGGCGGCGGCCAGCGAATTCTGCCCGATGCCGTCATCGGCGATGCCGATCACGATCTCCTCGGCGTCCAGGGCGGCCGCGGCCAGCGCCGCGCCGTCCAGGATCAGGTGCGGCGACCGGGTCAGGATCGCCTTGTCCTTCCAGGACGGGGGCTCACCCTCGGTGGCGTTCACCACGATCACCGGGGGCAGGTCCTGGCGCTTGCAGGAGTCGATGACCGCGCGCACCTTGCGGGCGAACGGGAAACCCGCCCCGCCGCGCCCACGCAGCTCGATGCGGTCGGTGAGGCCGATCAGCTCACCGGACGACAGCGCCGCAAACCCGCCGTGCACCTCCTGGTGCGCCTGCAGGTCGAGGCGGCCGTACTCGTCGTAGCCCGCGGTGATCCGCGGGATGCCGATCGAGGTGACCGGGGGAACCTGTGCCGTGCTCAATTGACGTCACCGCGCAGCTGCGAGAAGTACGAGTCGTCGTCGTCCCGGGCCCGGCCGCGGCCGGCCGGGTTGCCGCGGAGCACGTCGGCGGAGGGCCGGCGGGCACGGCGGGCGGACGTGTCGACCAGGCTGTCGTCATCGGCGTACCGGTCGTCGGCCAGGTCGACGAACTCGCTGCGGCTGTGCCGGCCGTCGTCGGCGCGGCGGCGGCCGCCGCGCGGCTCGTCGTCCTCCTCGTAGCGCGGGGCGCGCTGGCGGGGGACGTCCTCGTAGCGGGGCTCGGCGTCGGCCCGGCGACGGCCGCGGGCCGGCTCGTCGTAGTAGGCGTCGTCGTCGGCGTAGCGGCGCATCCGGGTGCCGGTCTCGGTCATCTCGTCGCGGCGCAGCCGGGTGCCGGTCTCGGTCATCTCGTCCCGGCGCAGCCCGGTGCCGGTGTCCTCGATCCGCAGCCGGGTGCCGGTCTCGGTCATCTCGTCGCGGCGCAGCCGGGTGCTGGTGTCGTCCATCGAGGTCCGCGCCGCCCGGCGGCCGCGCGGCTCCTCTTCCACCTCGTCGTCGGCGTAGCGCCGGCCCCGCGGCCGGGGCTCCTCGTCGTAGTAGTCGTCGTCCCGGCGGCGTCCGCGCAGGGCCGGCTCCTCGTACCGGTCGTCCTCGAACTCGCGGCGCGGCATCGCCCGGGTGGGCTCGTCGTACCGGTCGTCTTCGGGCCGGCGCTGACGGGGGGCGGGGCCCTCCAGCTCCCGGCCGCCGGCGAACGGGGCCGGGGAGATCGGGGCCAGGGCCGGGCTCACCGGCGCGACCGGCGGGGCGGCCGGCGGCGCCGCGGGCGCGGCCGGGATCCAGCTGCTCACCGCCGGGGTTTCGGCGGGCGCCAGCAGGTCGGTGGTCTGCTCGCGGGCCGACCGGCCCCCGCCGAACCGGCCGCGGGCGCCGCCACCGGAGGTGGGCACCACGTTCCCGGACGGCTTGGCCGCGCCGACCCCGGCGGCCGAGGCGAAGTCCTTGCGCCGGTTCAGGCTGACCGAGAGCCGCACGGCCAGGCCGATCAGCACCAGCAGCACGCAGATCACGTAGCTGACGATCACCCAGGTCTTCGCGGCACGGCCCGCGCTCAGACCGTGGACCAGGGCGATCGGCCACATCAGGTAGGAGATCGAGTGGATCGCCCGCCACATCCACGGCTTGCCGCGGCCGATGAACCGGGCCCGGATCAGGCCGCTCCAGGTGACCAGAACCAGGATGTATCCGGAGATCTGTCCCAGCCCGATGTAGAACAGGTTGTTTCCCTGGGCGATGAACGGGATAAAGATGTCGATGACACGGATGTGCCCCTCGACGGTCTTCGTCCACAGGTGGAACGCCAGGGACGAGATCGCCATCACGCCGGTGGTCCGGTGGGTGGACTGCAGGAAGACCCGCTGCCGGATGGAGAGGACCAGGCGGTCGGTGGAGACCAGGCCGACCATGATGGTGATGGAGAGCGACACGAGGGTCAGAACCCCCATGTAGTACTCCGCGTACATGAAGAAGTACACGTAGCCGACGCGGCCGGGCTTGGTCATCATCGCGACCGCCCAGATTGCCGCCAGGACACAGACCACCAGCAGGATCACCGCGCTCGGGGGCACGGACCGACCGCCGGTGGAGCCGATGTCGACCGCCACCCTACTGGCGGTGCGCTCTTTGTTCTTCGACCGGGCCATTGACTCCTCGTTTTCCGCAACGGTCACGTCCCGTGGGCGGTGGGACGCCGGCGTTCGTGGGGAACGCCCCGTGCTCAAGTTGTTCCGGACCCGCCCGCGACGTGCTTTCCCCTGCGTCGCCCCGGCCGTGTCCTCCCCGGATTACGTGCTGGGCGGGGCTTCGGATGAACGCGTGCGAAATTTCTCCGCCACTCTTTTCGGTGATCGTCCGGCTACTTTTCGCATCTGGGGTCTGACCTGCGGAAATGACGTTTCCCGCCGGCTCTTGAGGGAAAAGTGGGCCCGCGACTGAACCATTCGGCCCGGCCAGGCGAACTCATAGGTGACGGTGACGTCACGAGGAGGGGGAACGACGTGCGGCATCACACCGCGCTGATCTGGGCCACACTGACCGGCATCACCCTCGCGGCGGCCACGGCCGCCGGACCCGCCCTGGCCGACGTGCCGGGCTTCGCGCTCAAGGTGACCTCGCCCGCCACCGCCAAGGCCGGCGGCGCCGCCCCGAAGGTGACCGCGGTCGTCACCTCGAACCAGGCGGGCTGCCGCAAGGTCCGCTGGACCATGGTGATCCGCGGCGGCGACGTCTCGCTCGACCAGATCCGGGTGACCCGGATCGAGAACGGCGGCGAGTTCGCCACCCGGGTCAGCGTCACCGGGAACACCGCCACCATCGTCGACCAGCAGCCCGACCCGGGCATCCTGTGCCGGGACCGGACGGTGACCGGCACCTGGCAGCTCGCCTTCGGCGGCCGTGACGGCGGCCGGGTGCAGTTCGAGGTGCAGGCCTTCGACGAGCGCAACACCCGGCTCACCGCGGCCGGTTCGGCGATCGAGGTGGCCGGGCCGGTGGCGACCACCACGCCGGCCCCGCGCCCGCCGCAGACCAGCGCCTCCCCCGCCACCTCGCCGACCGGCGACGACGGCGTCAGCGAGGTGGTCACCACCGCGCCGATCGTGCAGCCGACCCGGAGCGACAACGCCGCCGCGCTCAGCCCGGCGGCCAACCAGAGCAACCTGCTGGGGCCCGGCCTGATCGTCGGCGGGGTGTTCTTCTTCCTCGGGTTGCTGCTGATCCTGCGGCTGCGGGCGCGCACCCGGAAGGCGCGCGGGCGGGACGAGGCGCTGCCGACCGGGTTCTACACGATGCCGTGATCCACCACATCTTGGGGTAATTGCACGGTTATGTGGGCTCTTGGGGTTACTGTCCCTTTAGTCTGATCCACCGTGCCGCCGTCCCCGGGAGAGCTCGATGACCACCCGTACCGCCACGATCGCCGCCGGGATCGGCGCGCTCGCCCTCGTCTCCGTCGGCCTGCCGGCGGGGGTGTCGTTCGCCGGCACCGACCGACCCGTGGTCGCCGACCGAGCCGTGGTCGCCGACCGAGCCGTGGTCGCCGACCGACCCGCGATGGCCGACCGACCCGCGATGGCCGACCGACCCGCGATGGCCGGCCGAGCCGCGGTCGCCGACCGGTCGGCCACCACCCGGGAGGAGGGCTTCCTCGGCGGTGAGCCCCCGGTCCCGACGGCGCTGCAGCCGCCGGCCGGGAATGTCCTGCACGCTGTCCTCAAAGCCCGCGGTGTGCAGATCTACGAATGCAGGCGCAGCATGTGGCAGCTGCTCGAAGCGGCCGCGTCGCTCAACGGGGCCACCGTGAACCCGGTCCGGAAGGTCACCGCGGTGCACTTCCGCGGGCCGGCGTGGGTCTCCGACCAGGACGGCTCGACGGTGGCGGGCGCCGACCCGGTCAGCGCGCCGGGCGCCGGGGCGGGTGACGTGCCGCAGGTGCTGTATCGGGCCACCGGGAACCGGGGCGGCGGGCTGTTCGGGGAGGTCACCTACATTCAGCGGATCGCCACCCAGGGTGGCGTGGCGCCGACGAAGTCCTGCGGGGGCAATCAGCCGATCGCAGTCCCGTACCACGCTGTGTACCGATTTTTCGTGAAAAAGTAGGTCGTCAGTAGATCGCGAGGACGATCGCCGTCGCGTTGTCCCGGCCGCCGGCCCGGAGCGTAGCCTCCAGCAGCGCCCGCACCGCCCCGGCCGGGCCCGCGCCGACCGCGCCCGACCCCCGGCCGGGCCCGCGCCGACCGCGCCCGACCCCCCGGCCGGGCCAGCGCCGACCACGTCCGACCCCCCGGGCAGGCCTGCGCCGACCGCGCCCGACCCCCCGGCCGGGCCAGCGCCGCCCAACAGCCGGCCCAGAGTCGGGTAGTCGAGCTGGCCCGACACCCCGTCGGTGCAGAGCAGCAGCCGGTCCCCGGGGCGCACCGCGACCTCCACCACGTCCGGCTCCGGTCGATCCGGATGTCCGACATAACGGATGAGGCGATATCCGTCCGCCTCCGCGCGCGGGTCGGAGGCGGCGTACCACCCGTGCACCAGGCCCAGCCAGGCCACCGTGTGGTCGACCGTGAGCAGTTCGAGCAGGCCGTCCCGGAGGCGGTAGGCGCGCGAGTCACCGAGCTGCACGATCCGTACGGCGGCGCCGTCGTCATCGGCCACCGCGGTCAGGGCGGTCAGCGTGCACCCGGTCAGCCCGTCCCGGGTTCGGACCTGCGTGCGTACGCCCTCGTGGGCCCGCGCCGTGACGGCCCGCAGCGCGGCCGGGGCCGGATCGCCGGCCAGCGCCACGAAGGTCCGCACCGTGATCCGACCGGCGGCCGCGCTGCCCTCCCCCGCGCCCATTCCGTCGGCGACGACGGCCAGCGGCCGGTCCGGGTCGAGGTGGAAGACGTCGTAGTTCCGGTCATAGCGCCGGCCGGTCACGCCGGCGGCGGCCGCGACCACCCGCCGCCCGCCGATCCGCCACTGCACCTCATCGGTCATCGTCGGACACGGTAGGACCCCCGCCCCGGGCATGATCGGGGCGGGGGTCCGGATCACCGGCAGATCAGGACAACGGCGGGTACGCGTTGGCCATCAGCTGCTGGAACTGGGCGGAGAACCAGGCCCCGGAGATCGGGGCGTTCGGCAGGGCACCGCTCATGCTGTTGCCGTTGCGGGCGTTGCCGGTGTAGGTCGGGTCGCACATCCGGTCGAAGCCCTTGCCCTCGTCGTTCGGGATCAGCGAGGAGGAGCCGTCGGACTCACCCGGGGGCTTCACCCAGACGTAGGCGTCGATCCCCGGCTCGGGAGCCGCGGTGGGCCGCTCACCCAGGCCGGCGCCGGCCTGGTTGCACCAGTTGCCGGCGTGGATCCGGCGGTCGATGCGCGACTCGTTGACGTAGGTGTTGACGTCGGTCGAGGTGCTCGCCCTGGTGGGCCGGGCCGAGCCGCCCCAGCCGTTGCGCGAGGTGTCGATCAGCATGCCGATGTTGCTGTTGAAGCCGATCGAGATCAGCTTCTGCCGGAACGCCTGGGCGAACGTCAGCTCATCGGTGTACTGGTTCCAGTCGACCCACTTCGACTGCCGGACGCTCTGGCCGTTCACCGTGGTGGTCGGCTGCACGAACGGCTCCCGCAGCGCGGAGTAGTTCGCCGTGTCGGTGATGAAGCCGGTCACGTTGTTGACGTTGCCGGACGCCTTGGCGGCGCTCAGCATGATGTCCGCGGTCGGGCCGAAGTTCGAGTCCCAGCCGATCCAGCCGTGGTGCGCGGCGTCCACGTAGTTGTAGACGTTGCCGATCGCACCGAGCTTGTTCAGCGCGTACCCGATGCCGTTGACGTATCCCCCGTTGGCCTTCATCGTGTCGCACATCGCGGTGCCGCCGGCCTGGCCGGAGGTGTTGGTCACCAGGTTCGGCAGCGAGTCGATCTCGACGATGTTGATGATCCGCAGGTTCTTGTACTTCGCGTCGGCCTCGATCGCGGCGATCGGGTCGATGTACTCGCTCTTGTACCGCGGCAGGTCGTCCGGGCCCAGCTCACCGTTGGAGGCGAGCGCGGCGCAGTCCCGGCCGGGCAGGTCGTAGATGACCAGCTGGATGTAGCCGGCGCCTTGGGCGAGCGCGGCGTTCAGGTGGTCCCGCAGACCCATCGAGCCGTTGGAGCTGCTGTCCGAGGTGCCGGCGATCGCGGCGATCCGGTCCAGCCAGACGGCGGTCGGGTTGTTCGAGACCCGGCTGCCACCGGGCTCGGCGTCGGCCTTCGCCTTCCACTCCGGGTTGACGTAACCCTTCACCCCGGCGTACGGGTTGTCCACCTTGGTGCCCGGGTTCGTCGACGGCCCGGTCGAGGGTCCGGTGGACGGACCGGTGGAGGGACCGGTCGACGGTCCGCTCGACGACGGCGGCGGCGAGTTCGGGACCGTCCCGGTGCAGGCGAGACCGTTCAGCTTGAACGCGGCCGGCGCGGTGTTGGTGCCCGAGTAGTTCGCGTTGAAGCCGAAGTTCGCCGTCCCGTTGGTGCCGATGGAGGTGGCCCACGACGGGTTGGTGGCGGTGACATGCTGGCCGGACTGGGCGATGGTGGCGCTCCAGCCCTGGGTGATCGTCTGGTTGCCGGGGAAGTCCCAGGTGAGGTTCCAGCCGCCGGAGATCGGGTCACCGAGGTTGGTGACCGTGACGTTGCCGGTGAAGCCGGTGCTCCACTGGTTCACCGAATAATCGACGCGACAGCCGGCGGCGGCGCTGGCCTCGGACGCGATCGCGACCGCGCCGGCGCCGGCCACGACACTCACGGCGGCGGCTGCCGTGAGGGCGCGGGCCCGGGTGGAGATGGGTCTCATGAGGACTCCTCGAGACGGGGTTACGGCGGCGTCATTCATCGACGCCAATGGGAGCGACGGCCAACGCATCGGTGGGGATCGTTGCCCGACGCGGACAGCATTACATGGGAGCGCTCCCAGCGCAATGATCCGGAAACACTTGGGCAACTGGCTGTTCACCGCTGTCCTGCAACAGCCCGGGCGCCGGCGGCCATAGGGGGATGTGACGATGCAGACCGTGGACGACGACATCGGGAAACTCTTCGACCGGCACTCCCGTGCCGTCTACAACCACGCCTTCCGGCTCACCGGGTCATGGTCGCTGGCCGAGGAGATCACCTCCCAGACCTTCCTCACCGCCTGGCAGCGCCGCACCGACATCCGGCTGGTCGACGGGTCCGCGCTGCCGTGGCTGCTGGTCACCGCCGGCAACCACGCCCGCACCGAACAGCGGACCGTGCGTCGCTGGCGCCGCCGTCTCCTGAGCTCTCCCGCCCCGGAGACCGCATGCGATCACGCCGACGACGTGGCCGGCCGGCTCGACGACGAACGGCGCATGCGGGAGGTCCTGACCGCGGTCCGGGGACTGCCCCGTGCCGAACGGGAGGCCGTCGCCCTCTGCCTCTGGTCCGGCGTGGGTTACCCGGAAGCCGCCGCGGTCCTCGGCATCACCGAGACCGCGGTCCGCAGCCGGGTGAGCCGGGCGCGCTCCCGCCTCACCCGTTCCCTCTCCCCCGCGCCGCCGTCCGCCTCTCCCGCTCCGCCGCCTGCCTCGCCCGCTTCTCCCGCTCCGCCGCCTGCCTCGCCCGCCTCTCCCGCTCCGCCGCCTGCCTCGCCCGCCTCTCCCGCTCCGCCGCCTGCCTCGCCCGCCTCTCCCGCTCCGCCGCCTGCCTCTGCCGCCGCGCCGCCCGTCTTGCCTGCCGCGACGCTGACCGGAAACCATCAGACGCTTACGGAGGGACACCGATGACCACCGACCTGGACCTCCCGGCCGAGCGCGACCTCCCGCCGGCCCACGCCGCGCGGATCCGGGCGACGCTGCTGCACACGCCGGAAAAGCGCGACCGGCGCGCGCTGCGGCTCGCGATCGCGGCGTCCCTCACGATCGCCGTCGCCTCCGCGATCGCCTTCGTACGGCCGCAGCCGCTGCCCACCACGATCGCCCTCGGCCCCGGTGAGTTGTCGTCGACCCTGGAGGCCGTGGTCGATCACTGCGTCGCCCAGCGCGCCGAGATCGTCGAACGCCTTCCCGAGCCCGCGGACCTGCCCGCGGTGTCATCGGCCGATGTCGCGGTGGCCGCCGAAACCCATGGCCAGGCCACCGTCCTATTCGTCAACGAGCGCGGATTCGCGGCCTGCTCCGCGGCCCAGATCGCCCGCCCCGTCTTCGGCGTCCGCATCGAGGCGGACGGCGGTTTCACCGGCGGCCCGTGGGACGGCCGGCGGGACTGGCTGCCCGGCCCGGTGGAGGTGCTGATGTCCGGCTCGTCGGATCGCGGCGGCCCCGCCCAGCTGGACGTGGTCGGCCGGGTCAGCTCCCGGGTGGCCCGGCTGGTCGCCGTCGACGGGCCGCACCAGGTCCCGGCCAGCCTCGCGAACGGCGCCTTCGGCCTGCTCGGCACCGGCGACGTGCTCGGCCCGGGCACCCGCCTGATCGCCTACGACGCGGCCGGCGAGCCGATCCACGAGGAGCCGCTGTTCCCCGCCACCGCGGATCGCGTCACCCGATGCTGGGCCGATCCCACCGGCAGGGTCCTCTACCAGCCCTCGGACCAGCCCCCCGGCAAGCCCGGCAACTGCCTTCCCGCCGAGCCCTGGGGCTTCTGAACAACCCATGACCCCGGTCCGGAGCCGTGGCGCTTCCGACCGGCCGAGGGACCGGTCCGGGCCGCGCGAAACACATCGGGGGGCGGCCCGGACCGGGCCGCCCCCACCGATGTCGTCCGCGGTCAGGCGGTCAGGTGCACTCCACCGCCGCTGCGCTTGGCCAGGTACATACTGGCGTCGGCGTCCTTCATCAGATCGCCGATGTTGGTCGCGTGCCGCGGGAACAGCGCCACCCCGATGCTCGCCCCGATCTGCACCGGCTTGCCGTCGATCTCGAACGGCTCGCGCAGCCGCTCGCAGATCCGCTCGCCGACCCGGACCGCCGCCTGGTCGTCCGGGTTCCCGGTGACCAGCACCGAGAACTCGTCGCCGCCGAGCCGGGCCACCAGGTCCGGCTTGCGGATCAGGCCGTCCAGCCGCTTGGCCACCAGCTGCAGCAGCACGTCGCCGGCGTGGTGCCCGATCGTGTCGTTGACCTGCTTGAACCCGTTGAGGTCGAGCAGCAGCAGGGCCAGCCGGGTGCCGGTGCACATGGCGATCTCGATCGCCTCGTCGCCCCGGTCCAGCAGGTGCTTGCGGTTCGGCAGCCCGGTCAGCGAGTCGTGGAACGCCTGCCGGGTCAGCTCCTCGACGTGCAATCGGTTCGCCTGCCGCATCCGGGCACTGTCCATGATCAGTGCACCCTCGGCGGAGAGCTGCTGGGCCAGGATCCGGTCCCGCCCGCTCCACTCCCGGGCGCCGGACGAGTCGCCGCACAGCACCATGCCGACCGCTCCGAAACCGGTCATCAACGGCATCGCGATGAACGACCCGAGCCCGAGGGTCTCGGTCATCCCGCCCGGCCGCACCTTGGCCGTCGAGGCGTTGTTGATCAGCACCGGCTCCCCCGACTCGACCGTGCTGCGCCAGACCGGCGACTCGATCGCGGACTTGCCGACCAGGTTCAGGCGCAACTGCTCCAGCCGCTCGTCGGGGCAGCCCACCCCGTAGACGTACCGGATCCGCCCGTCGCTGTCGATCAGGTGGAGCCCGGCGTGCTCGGTCCGGAACGCGGTCGCGCACGAGTGGGTGAGCAGCTCGGCCGCCTCTTCCACGCTGCCCGCGGTCATGCCCTTCTCGAACAGCTCCTGGATCGTGGTGCTGGTGTGCGCCACGAACTGCCGCGCCTTCTCCGCGAACAGCCCCTGCAGGGTGGTCGCGAAATGCAGCGCGATCGTCGAGATGGTGTCCGGCCGCAGCTCGGCGAGCCTCTCGCCGGTCAGCAGCAGCACCCCGACGGTCTGGCCGCCGATCCGCAGCCGGATCGCCATCTGCTGACCACTGACCACCGGCGGCCCACCGGCCGCCGCCCGGAACACCTTGCCGGCGACCATCTGGTCGCGCCGCCCCGGCTCGCCGAACTGGGCGGTCGCGGCCATCAGGCCACTCTCCGAATCCAGCTCGAACACCGTTGCCGCGGTCAACCCGGCCACCTCGCACAGGTGCGGGGTCATCAGGTCCAGTACGTGCTGGACCGACGGGGTGTCCTTGGTCATGAAGCCGACAAGTTCGGCCAGCAGGAGCACCTGCCGATCGGGTTCCGCGCCCGTGCCGCCGGGAGCCTCCACCAGAGGACCGGCTGTGTGCAATCCGCTGCCCACGCTCATGGTCCCACTGGTCGGCACAACCGCCCCCGGCTTGAGCCGCCGGCGCCCGCCACCCGGTCGCAGTTGAGTTGCGATCCGGTACCCGGCCCTGCGGGGCATCCCACCGGGCCCTCCCCGCCCCACCGTCCCCGCCGGCCCCGCGCCGTGCGCCGCCGACCCGTCCGGCTGAACCGGAGGTATGCCCTGGAAATCGATGCTCTGGGCGGTTAGCGTCGAGAAGTCCCGCGCGCCGGACACCCGGAGGGCCCCGTGCACGTGCGCCACCCAGCCGTGACCGCCACCGCCGTCACCCTGTTCGCCTCGGCCGCGGTCGCCGCCATCGTCCTGTCCGCGTTCGATCGTCACAGCGCGCCCCCGGCGCTGACCCCCGCCGCCCAGCCGCACGCCGGTTTCGGCCCCCGCCCGGAGTCCTGGCCGGCCTCCGCCGACCCCCGCGCCGAGCTCGACTTCACCCGCCGCGACGACCTGGCCACGCTGACCCTGTCCGGCCAGTTCGCCGCCGAACTGGCCGCCACCACCGGCGACCCGGCCGTGGTCCTGGCCGAGCACCAGCGTCTGCGCCGCACCCTGGCCAGCAGTGACCACCCGGTGATCCTGCTGCACACCGCCGACCTGGACCATCCACGCGGCGCCCCCGGCCGCTGGCTCACCCTGGCCGTCGGCGACTTCCCGGACGCCACCGCCGTCACCACCTGGTGCCACACGGTCGCCGCCACCCACTGCACCCCGCGCCGCCTGCTCCGCCCCCGCTGACCCGCAGCACCCGTCTCCCGCCGCCGCGCGGGCGCTGGGCATAATCCGACGGGTGGCGATCGAGGCGCTGATCTTTGATTTCGACGGTCTGCTGATGGACACCGAGACCACCCTGCTGGACAGCTGGCGATGGGAGTGGCGGCAGCACGGCCTGCGGCTCGACGAGTCCGGATTCTTCGCCGACCACGGCGGCGACACCAGCGAGATCCGCTACGCCGCCCTCGCCGCGGCGGTCGGGCCGGGTTTCGACCGGTCGGCCAGCCATGCCCGCCGCACCGCGTACCGCGAGCGGGCGCACGCCGCGCTCGGCCTGGCCACCGGCATCTCCGCCTGGCTCGCCGAAGCCGAACGCCGCGGCCTGCGCCTCGCCGTCGCCAGCAGCTCCGCCGGCGCCTGGGTCCGCACCAACCTGGCCCGCACCGGTGACCTCCCCCGCTTCGAGGTCCTGGCCTGCGGTGACGAGGTCCCGGCCGACAAACCCGACCCGGCCGTCTACCACCTGGCCCTGCACCGTCTCGGCCTCACCGCGGACCGGGCCGTCGCCTTCGAGGACTCCCCGCACGGCGTCACCGCCGCCCGGGCCGCCGGCCTGCGCTGCGTCGCCATCCCCAACCCGCACACCCCGCATGCCCGCTACCGGCATGCCGACACCCTGCTCCCCAGCGCCGCCACGACCATCCTCAGCGAGGTCCTCGCCCGTCTGGCGTAGGCGGTCGCCGGCGGTCCCCGGAGCGGGACTCGCCGGAGGTAACCGCTTACGGTGCGTGGAGCGGGGACGCCTAGACTTCGGCGCATGCTCACCATGCAGGAGGCTCTGGCCCGGTTGACGGCGTACTGGACGGAGCAGGGATGCCTGATCGTCCAGCCGATGAACACCGAGGTCGGAGCGGGAACCCTGAACCCGGCCACCTTCCTGCGGGTGCTCGGTCCGGAGCCGTGGCGGGTCGTCTACGTGGAGCCGTCGGTGCGGCCGGACGACTCCCGGTACGGCGAGAACCCGAACCGGCTGCAGACCCACACCCAGCTGCAGGTGATCCTGAAACCGGACCCGGGCAACCCGCAGGAGCTGTACCTCGGGAGTCTGGCGGCGCTGGGCATCGACGTGGCCGCGCACGACGTGCGGTTCGTGGAGGACAACTGGGCCTCGCCGGCGCTCGGGGCGTGGGGGTTGGGCTGGGAGGTCTGGCTCGACGGGCTGGAGATCACCCAGTTCACGTACTTCCAGCAGGCCGGTGGGCTGAACCTGGACCCGGTGTCGGTGGAGATCACCTACGGCATCGAGCGGATCATCATGGCGCTGCAGGACAAGCAGCACTTCAAGGAGATCGAGTACGCGCCGGGGGTCAGCTACGGCGAGGTCTTCGGCCAGGCCGAGTACGAGATGTCCCGCTACTACCTCGACGACGCGGACATCGACGCCAACCGGCGGCTGCTCGAGCTGTACGCCGGTGAGGCGCAGCGGATGATCGACGCCGGCCTGCCCGTGCCGGCGCACAGCTACGTGCTCAAATGCTCGCAGGCCTTCAACGTGCTCGACTCGCGGGGCGCCGTGTCGACCGCCGAGCGGGCCGCCGAGTTCGGCCGGATGCGCCGCCTCGCCGGGGAGGTCGCCAAGCTCTGGGTGGCCCGCCGCGCGGAACAGGAACACCCGCTCGGCACCACCGGGGAGCCGGCGGCGGCCCGCGCGGCCGGCAGCACGCAGACCGGGGACACGCCGCGCACCCTGCTCTTCGAGATCGGCACCGAGGAACTGCCGCCGGCCGAACTGCGCAACGCCCGGGAGCAGCTGCTGCGCCTGGTCACCGAGGGCCTGGCCGGCACCCGGCTGGGGCACGGCGAGATCCGCGTCTTCGGCACGCCGCGACGGTTGATCGCGGTGGTCCAGGCGGTCGCCGCCCGCGAGGACGACCACGTGCGCACCGTCAAAGGCCCCAAGACCCAGGCGGCGTACGCCGCGGACGGCACCACCCCCACCAAGGCGCTCGACGGGTTCCTCCGCGGGCAGGGCGCGACGCTCGCCGAGCTGGAGACGGCGGAGTTCAACGGCGTACCGCACGTCGTCGTCCGCAAGCCGGAGGCCGGTGGCGCGGCGCCGCAGGTGCTGGCCGCCGTCCTGGCGAAGGTCGTCGGCGGCCTGCGGGCCGCCAAGAACATGCGGTGGAACGACCCGAAGCTGGCGTTCAGCCGTCCGCTGCGCTGGCTGACCGCCCTCTGGGGCGACGACGTGGTGCCGGTCGCGGTGTCCACGCTGGCCGCCGGCCGGCAGACCCGGCTGCTGCGCACCGCCGTCCCGCCGGTCGCCGAGATCGCGTCGGCCGAGACGTTCCTGGAGACGCTCGGCGTCAACGGGATCGTGGCCGACCACGAGGACCGCCGCGAGCTGATCGTGGTCGGCGCGCAGGACCTCGTCTACCCCGACGGGAAGGTGGACGTGGCCGGCGAGGCGGCGCTGATCGACCAGATCACCGACCTGGTGGAGCAGCCGCTGCCGCTGCTCGGCACGTTCGACGAGGGTTACCTGACGCTGCCCGACGCGGTGCTGACCACGGTGATGCGCAAGCACCAGCGGTATCTTCCGGTCCGCGACGAGGACGGCCGGCTGCTGCCGATGTTCGTCACGGTGGCGAACGGGCCGGTCGACGTCGAACTGGTCCGCTCCGGCAACGAGGCGGTGCTGCGGGCCCGATACGAGGATGCCCGCTTCTTCTACCGGGCCGACCTCGACACCCCGCTCGCCGAGCTGAAGGCCCGGCTGGACCGGCTCACCTTCACCGACAAGCTGGGCTCGATGGCCGACCGGGCGGGCCGGATCGGCGCTCTCGCCAAGCAGCTCGCCGAGCGCCTCGACCTGGGCTCGCCGACCCTGGATCGGGCCGCCGAGCTGGTCAAGTTCGACCTGGGGTCGCAGCTGGTCACCGAGATGACCAGCCTGGCCGGGGTGATGGCCCGGGACTACGCGCTGCACGCCGGTGAGTCGCGGCCGGTGGCCGAGGCGGTCTTCGAGGCGGAACTGCCGCGCAACACCGGGGACGCCCTGCCCCGGACGCTGCCCGGCGCCCTGCTCTCGCTGGCCGACCGGCTCGACCTGGTGGCCGGCCTGGCCGCCACGGTCGGGCTGCCGACCGGCTCCAGCGACCCGTTCGCCGTCCGCCGGGCGGTGCTCGGCCTGCTCGCCGTGCACCGGGCCACGCCCGAGTTCGCCGACCTGTCGCTGGTCGACGCGCTCACCCTGGCCGCGGCCGCGCAGCCGGTGCCGGTCGCCGCCGAGGTGCTTCCGGCGGTGGCCGACTTCCTGGCGAAACGTCTGGAGCAGGCACTGACCGAGGAGGGCCGGCCGGTCGACCGGATCCGTGCGGTGCTGCCGCACTTCGCCCGCCCGTCGGTGGCCGACACGCTGCTAGCGCAGCTCGCCCCGGCCGTCGCCGACCCGGATTTCGCGGCGGTCGCCGCGGCGATCCAGCGGGCCCGGCGGATCGTCCCGGACGGCACCACCGCGCGGTACGACGCGGGCGCCCTGAAGGAGCCGGCCGAGCTGGCCCTGCACGACGCGGTCACCGCGGTCCGCGCCGCTCTCGGCCCGGATGCGGGCACCGATCTGCCCCGCTTCGTCGCGGCCACCGGTCGGCTGGTGACCCCGGTCAACACGTTCTTCGACGACGTCCTGGTGATGGCCGACGACCCGGCGATCCGGGCGGCCCGCCTGGGCCTGCTGGCCACCGTCCGCGACCTGGGTGACGGTCTGCTGGACTGGCCGCAGCTCCGCCTCTGACCACGGACCCGCCCGGGCCGCGACCCCTTCACCGGACCGGCCCGGGCGGGAAACGCCTCTCCCCACCGACCTGGGCGCGGGACACCTCGCGCCACGGGCTGAGCTCACCAGACCGTTCCCGCTCACCAGACCACCACCGCTCACCGGTCTCCCTAGGACGCCGGCGGCCGTCCCGTCCGGGGCGGGGCTGAGGGGCAGGCCGTCCCGGCCACGGCGGAGCGGAGGGTCAGGCCGGGCGGCGGGCGCGTGGACCGGGACGGCCTCGGATGATCCACTCAGCGACGATGATGTTGATCCCCCAGCCGGCGCCCATCAGGAACGCGCGGGTCCCGACACCGGGTGTCCCGGCGATCAGCTCGTAGGGAAGGTGGGTGAAGACCTGCGTGCCGGCGCCCATCGCCAGCGCGTAGGCCCGGATCATCCAGGCGCGGTGGGCGGCGATGTCCCGCCGGCGGATCGTCACCACGGCCAGGACCAGCGCGGCGAGCATCCCGGTGCCGACGACCAGCCGGGTGAGCTCCAGTACCGGACCGTCGATCGGCGGCAGATCGTAGAACACCGCCATCCACAGGCCGCTGACCGCCACGATCACGCCCGCCCCGACCAGCACCCGGCCCGCGATCCGGTGCCAGCCCGGGTGCCGGCGCCGGAAGGCGGGCGCGAACTGGAACGCACCGAGCACGCTGTAGACGATCGCGCCGATGATGTGCGCCACCACCGGGAGCGGCATCGCGAAGAACCGCGCGTTCTCCTCGGTGACCGGCGCGCTCGTCGCCAGCTCCCCGAGCCGGTGTGCGCCCGCGATCGACGGCACCAGGCTCAGCGCGATCAGACCCGCCGGGATCCGCCAGCCGCCACGCCGCCGCCGCTGCGGACGTCGCGCACCGCGCCCTTCCTTCGCGGCATCCTTCCCGGCGCGGCCGGCAGGCACGTCCCCGCCGGCTCGCATCCTGTCGTCGTCCGGTGCCCGATCGATCCCCGCCGCAGTGGTCATGCGTCGATGGTCGCGGCCGGGAGGATTCCCGGCACCGGTCCAAAGTACGGTTCGGACCCCGGAGGCGGATTCAGGGAAGAACCGTACTTTCGGCCGTTACCGGCGCCCGGTCTCGTATGCCCACATCGCGATCTCCACCCGGTTCCGCGCCCCGAGCTTGGTCATCAGGCTGGCCACATGGGTCTTCACGGTGCTGAGGCTGATGTGGAGGTCAGCGGCGATCTCATTGTTCGTCCGCCCACCGGCGACCGCCGCCAGGACCTGCTCCTCGCGTTCGGTCAGCGGCTCGGCCGGCTGCCGCGACGCGCCCCGGTGCGGGCCCCGGGCGAACTCCCCCAGCAGCCGGGCGGTCACCGCCGGAGCGATGATCGCGTCACCGGCCGCGGCCGCCCGCACCGCCTGGCCCAGCAGTTCCGGCCCGGCCTCCTTGAGCAGGAAACCGCGCGCCCCGGCCCGCAACGCCCCGTACACGTGCTCGTCCAGGTCGAACGTCGTGATCACCACGACCGCCAGCGGGTCGGCGACGCCGGGCCCGGCGAGTTCCCGGGTGGCGGTGATGCCGTCCACGCCGGGCATCCGGATGTCGAGCAGGCACACGTCGGGCCGCAGCCGCCGGGCCAGCTCGACGGCGTGATACCCGTTCGCCGCCTCGGCGATCACCTGGATGTCCGGCTGCGCGTTGAGGATCAGGGTCAGCCCGGTCCGCACGATCTCCTGATCGTCCGCCACCAGCACCCGCACGGTCATCCGACCACCCCGCCCGGACGGGGACGAGCCGGCAGCGACCGGGAGGCGGTCATCGGGTCACCGCGCCGGGGAGGATCGGCCGGGGCAGGACGGCCTCGACGCACCAGCCACGATCGGCGGCCGGGCCGGCCGTGCACGTGCCGCCCAGCAACTCGGCGCGCTCACGCATGCCGCTCACCCCGTACCCCGCCATCGTCCCGGACCGCAGCGGACCCGGTGCCGCGCCGTCGTCCTCGACCCGCAACCGCACCTGCGTCGCGTCCGCCGCGACCCGCACCGTGATCCGGGTCGCGCCCCGTGCGTGCCGGCGGGCGTTGGTGATCGCCTCCTGGGCGATCCGGTAGATCGCCGCCCCGATCGCCGGCGCCACCGCCCCCAGATCCGCCCCGACCTCGATGTCCACCCGCGGTCCGGCGCCCGTCGCGAGACCGATCAGGTCGGCGAGCCGGGGCGCGTCCGGTTCGTCGGTGCGCAGGGCGCGGATCACGGTGCGCATCTCGGCCAGCGCCTCCTTGGCCTCGGTTTCGATCAGCCGCAGGGCGTCCGCGGCCGCGTCCGGGTGGGCGGCCGAGGTGGCCAGCCCGGCCTGGGCGCGGATCGCCATCGCGGAGACGTGGTGCGCCACCGTGTCGTGCAGGTCGCGGGCGAGACGTTCACGTTCGCGCAGCCGCACCTGCTCCCTCTCCCGCGCGCGGGCGCCGGTCCGGTAGCGTACGGCCGCACCGAGTGCCAGGATCGCCCCGGCCAGCACCGTGCCACCGATCGTGTCACCGACGTCGACCTGCCCGAACGCGTACGCCAGGGCCTGTTTGCCGACGATCACGCCGAGCCCGATCGCGATCTGCCGGCCGGAGCCCCAGCGGAACAACGCATAGGGCAGCAGCAGAAGGTAGGCCAGCGAATACTCCTCCGGCGGCGCGCCGTCGGTGAGCAGCGGGGCGAGAAGCGTGGCGGTGACCATCGCGGTCACCGCGAGCAGCGGACGGCTGCGCCGGATCAGAAGCGCCGGAGCGAGGCCCGCGGCGAGCGCGACGGCGACCATCCGGTGCGGAAGATCGGGACGAAAGACCCCTTCGAGCACGGCGGCGGCCATGCAGACGGCGACCAGGAGCCCGTCCCGCCAGGACAGCGGAGGGGCGCCGGGAGGACTCGGTTCTCCCAGGAGCGAACGCAGGGGCACGGGCACGAGCAGATCGTACGGTCGCCCGGAAGCATTGTCGTATGCCCGATCCGGGTTGTCGGCATGTCAACGCCGAGCTGACCGCCGTCGCCACCGGAGGCAACGGGTCCCGCCCGAGCCGCGAGGCTCGCCGGCCGCCGGCCGTGACGGCGCCATGATGGCGGAGGACGAGGGGAGGCACCGCGGGGCACTCACCGGCGAGCGAGACACGCCTGCCGATCTCCGACCGGTCGGGACGAGATTGGCCGGGCGTTGGCGGACACGCCACGAGATCGTCGCCTGGGCGACGCATGCGTCCCGTCGACTGCCTCTCGGTGAATCCGGCCACCGTGGCCGGACCCGGGATTCCGTGGAGGAAACGTGGCAGATCGCCGTCAGGTGCTGCGCTTCGGCGCGGTGGCCGCCGCCGCTCCGGCGCTGGGTGGGGCCGTCGCGAGCCCGGCGTTCGCCGGTGCGCAGCAGCACACCGGTGCCGGACACCGGCCCAGCAAGCACACCACCTCGCTGGTGGTGGGGCACCGGGGTGCCTCCGGGTACCGTCCGGAGCACACCCTGGCCTCCTACGAGCTGGCCGCCCGGCTGGGCGCCGACTACCTGGAGCCCGACCTGGTCAGCACGAAGGACGGGGTGCTGGTCTGCCGGCACGAGCCGGAGATCGGTGGCACCACGAACGTGGCGTCGCACCCGGAGTTCGCCGACCGCAAGCGCACCATCGTCCTGGACGGGGTGAGCGTCACCGGCTGGTGGACGCAGGACTTCACGCTGGCCGAGCTGAAGACGCTGCGCGCGGTCGAACGGCTGCCCGGCGTCCGGCAGCACAACACGCTCTTCGACTCTCGGTTCGAGGTACCGACCTTCCAGGAGCTGCTCGACCTGCGCAAGCGGCTGTCCAGGGAGCTGGGCCGCGACCTCGGGGTCATCCCGGAGACCAAGCACCCCACGTTCTTCCGCAACCTCGGGCTGGAACTGGAGACCCCGCTCGTCAAGATCCTGCGCCGCAACGGGCTGGACCGCCGCGGCGCCAGGGTCTGGATCCAGTCCTTCGAGTCGAAGAACCTGCACGCGCTGGCCGACCGTCATCGGGTGGAGGTTCCGCTGATCTTCCTGACCAGCGCGTCCGGCACCCCGTTCAACGACTCGCGCACCTACGCCGACTACCTGTCCCCGGCCGGCCTCGAGGAGCTGTCCGAATACGTCGACGGTGTCGGCCCGGACAAGAGCCAGATCATCCCCCGCAACGCCGACGGCACCCTGGCCGCGCCGACCAGCCTGGTCAAGGACGCGCACCACGCCGGCCTGCAGGTGATCCCGTACACCTTCCGCGCGGAGAACCAGTTCCTGCCCGCCGAGCTGCGGGTGGGCACCGACCCGAACGCCTACGGTCGGGCGATCGACGAGCAGATCACGTTCCTGCGCACCGGCATCGACGGGCTCTTCACCGATCAGGCCGACATCGGCGTACTGGCCCGCAGCCTGGCCTGAGGCCGGCACCGGCCGCGGTGAGGCGGCGCCGCGGTCCGGCGTCAGCTCACGGCCGGGACCGGCGCATCGGTCTTCACTGATCCGCCGTGGGTTTCCGAGCCGTCATGGCGATGGCCCGGTGGTTTCCCACCGGGCCATCGCAAGCCGCCGCGAACCGTCGCTTCGACGCGGTCACTGCTCGGGGCGATCGCTGACGGGAGCAGCCTCCCCGCGGCGTGATCGTTACTTCGGGACGATCGTCGGGTAGATGTGCTCGAAGCTGAGTTTGTCGCCGAAGCCGGTGGCGACGATGAAGGTCAGACCGAGCAGGACGCCGGCGATGACCACCGCGAACAGCAGGTAGCCGAGGACCGTGCCCAGCGGGTGCTTGGCGCCGGCCGTGACGCCCGACGGGCCGACCGAGGCTTCGCCCGCGCCCCAGGCGAGGGAGCGGATGCCGAGGGCGAAGAGCACCGGCAGGCCGGCGCCGAGAACCAGGCCGGCGAGCAGGACCCGCCACGCGCCGTCCAGCGCGAATCCGAGGTTGTGCATGTCAGCTCCGCTCAGTTCTTCGAGGCCACGCGGCCCGGGTCGGTGGCCGCCGTCGCCGGCGAGGTCAGCGAGGCCGGGGAATCAGGAACCTTGACATCCGACGCCGGGTCCGCGCCGAGAAGGATGGCCGGCGCTTCGGGGTCGGCGGCGAGGACGACCGCGGCGTCGGCGGGGGCCGCGGGCGACGAGGTGTCCCAGTCGTCGTTGACGTTCTCCGAGGAGACGTGGTGGGCCCGGGAACGCAGCCACATCGCGACCGAGGCGGCGACCAGCAGCAGGAAGACGACGACGGCACCGGGGACGCCGCCGATCAGATGGCCGATCCACCACATCGCGGCGCCGATCACGGCGGCCGCCGGGAGGGTGATCAGCCAGGCCGCGACCATCCGGCCGGCGACCGCCCAGCGGACGGCGCCGCCGGGGCGGCCCAGGCCGGAGCCGAGGACCGAACCGGTCGCCACGTGGGTGGTGGACAGGGCGAACCCGAGCTGGCTGGACGCCAGGATGACCGCGGCCGCGCCGGACTGGGCGGCGGTGCCCTGCGGCGGGTTGATGTCCGTCAGGCCCTTGCCGAGGGTGCGGATGATCCGCCAGCCACCCAGGTAGGTGCCGAGCGCGATGGCGAGGGCGCAGGCCACCTTCACCCACAGCGGGATGTTCTTGGTGTCGTGCCAGTCACCGCTCGCGATCAGGGCGAGGGTGATCACGCCCATCGTCTTCTGCGCGTCGTTGGTGCCGTGCGCCAGGGAGACCAGCGACGCCGATCCGATCTGGCCCCACTTGAAGCCCTTCTCGGTGAACCGGGCCGCGATCCCGCCAGTGATCTTGAAGATCAGCCAGGTGCCGGCCGCGGCGACGACCGCCGCGATCACCGGGGAGAGCACGGCGGGCAGCAGTACCTTGCCGACCACGCCGTCGAGCTTCGATCCGTCGCCGTTCCAGTTCACGCCGGCCCAGCCGAGCCCGGCCACGGTCGCGCCGATCAAACCGCCGAACAGCGCGTGCGACGAACTGGACGGCAGGCCGACGAGCCAGGTCAGCAGGTTCCACACGATGCCGCCGACCAGCCCGGCCAGGATGATCAGGAGCAGTGTCGTCCCGCCGTGGGCGAGCAGCGCGGCTTTCGGCGCCCCGGACTTGTCCTGGATCTTGACGACCGCGTTGGTGACGGTCAGGGCCACCTCGACGGAGAGGAACGCGCCGATCAGGTTCAGCACTCCGGAGAGCGCCACGGCGGTTTTGGGCCGCAGCGCCTTGGTGGCGATGGAGGTGGCCATCGCGTTCGCCGTGTCATGGAACCCGTTGGTGAAGTCGAAGGCGAGTGCCGTCACGACCACCAGCGCGAGGATCACGGATGTTTCAGTCACGGGCTGATGGTGAACGGTCGGCCCACCCCGCTGCCAGTGGGCGAACGTAACGTGTACAAGATTCCGCGTTCGTTAACCTTCTGTTTCCCCAAATGTTGCTTTGGGTAGCGGATCTAGAACGCAGAGTATCTGTCAACAAAGGACAGATGAATATCAGTTGTCCGTTCCGGGCGCGCCAAACCCGGCAAATCACCCAGGCGGTAGAGCGGAACCACCGACTATCAATCATCCACCGTCGATGTGAACGGCCGGGCGTCGCACGGATGCGGCGCATGGGCGCCGGGAGCCACGGTAGGCCGGCGTGGCCGGCTCGCAGGTCGATGGCCCTAGATCGGGATCAGGCGGGCGGCGAGCGCGACCATGGTCAGGTCGCCCTTACGCAGCTTTTCGGCGGAGTCGACCTCGCCCAGGGCTTCCAGCCGGACCGAGGAGGCGTCGATCAACGCTTCCTCGCCGTCCAGGAGGCGGCGGGCCATGCGGGCCTGGGCCGGGCTCAGCTCGGCGTACGCGCAGCGGTCCAGGGCGGCGACCGTGTCCTCGTCGAGGGTGCCGGCCATGGCGCGCTCGGTGACGACCTTGAGCAGCCAGCTGGGCCACCAGGCGTACTTGCCGATCACCTGGCCGGAGTGCAGCGCGGCGGCCGGGTCGTGGCCGGCGGCGAGGAGTTTGACGGCCAGGGTGGAGTCGAAACGTTCCAGGCGGAGGGCGGCGACGAAGGCACGAAGGATGACCTGGCTCTTCAGGAACTCCTCGGCCTCACTGGCGGCGTCGCCGGTCTTGCCCTCCAACAGGTGGATCAGGGCCTGGGCCTCGCGCAGCTCGAAACCGTCGCCGGAGCGCTCCTGGAGGCGGGCGACGGTTTCGACGAGGCGCTGTACGCCCTTGGTGGCGCGCTCGGCGAGTTCCTCGCTGGCCGGCTTGTTCAGATGCCGGACCATCACTTCGAGGGCGATCTCGGCCTCGCGGCGCAGCAGCGGCGAGGAGATCTTCGGCGCGATCTCGTCGCCCAGACTCTCTGTGAGGATGGCCAGGTCGAACTTGTCGGACGCCTGCTGGAACTGGTCCCACCACGATGCCGGGTGCCGCTGCTGTCGAATCACGCAACTAAGCGTGACCCAACGATCACGCTACGACAAGTGATTCAGATATCAACCGAGAAGCGCCACAGGATTGAGGAATCCGGATTTGACCAGGGTGCGGCTCAGCGGACGGGTCAACTCGGCCAGTCGCCGGCAGCCGTCATCGCCGAGAATCCGGTAGGCCGGCTCGGCCAGCCGGTCGGTGGTGGCCTCGATCTCGGCCCGCAGAGCCCGTCCCGCCTCGGAGAGCTCGTCCCGGGTCCGCTCGCCCGTTCCCGCGGCGGCGGCAGCGGACGCCGCGGCGAACGCCGAGGCGGAAACAGCCTTGGAAGCGGAGGCGGACGGGGCGACAGCGCCGGGCGTGGAGGCGGGATCGGGCGCGGCGGCTGCGGGGGCCGCGGAGGGGCTGAGCAGACCCCGCGCGCGCAGGGCGTCGGCGGCCGCCGCCCACTGCTCCCGCTTCCAGCCGCGGGTGCCGCGCAGGAAGCGCTCCTCGATCTCGCCGCTGGCCACGTGCAGCACCACCGATTCGAGTCCGCTGATCCCGGCGCTCAGTAGGGCCGCCAGGTGCCCGTCCCCGCGGAACTCGCGGAGCAGCATCTGGGCGTGGAACAGCACCAGGTGGGGCGCGGTCGGCCAGGGCAGGCCGGCGTGCGCGGCGAACAGCGGGCGGCCGTGCGGCATGGTGGACGCGTGCCGGGCCGCCGTGCGGGCGAGGTCGGCGGCCTCGGCGATCTCCGGGCCCGCCAGGGTTTCGGCGCCCAGACCGCGGGTGAGCGCGGCGTCGGCGATCGCCAGGCGCGTCTCGACCATCTGCTGCGGGGAGGCGACGTCCCAGGCGGCCGGCAGCACCTTGCCGATCACGGACGGATTGAAGTTGTAGAACGTGGCGGCGACCAGCTCCGGCCCGGCGGCACCCAGGGCGGCGGCGCGCAGCGCGAAATAGCCACCCATCGGATCAAGACCCAGTCGGCGGTACGCCGCGGCCGCCTCCGGCACGAAGTAGACCAGCGCGTGCAGTGGCTCGGTCACCCGCCAGGCGAGTCGGGACGGGCTCTCGGTCACAGTTCCCACGGCAGCTCCTCGGCTTCGGCGACGACAGGAGCGGCGCCCGAATGGTTCGGGGCCGGTCGTCCGGACACCGTATGCCACCTGCCGGAGCGCCGGGTGGCCTCCCTGATCACCAGATGCACGGGCAGCGGTGGCGGCGGGAACGGCCCGGTCCCCCAGCGCACCCAGATCGCCACCCGGCCGGCGGCCGCCTCGGCGAGCAGTTTGTCCACGGTTCGCTGCCGGTCCAGCCGGTCCACCTCGATCGCGATCGGCGCGGCGCCGCCCGGCCGGGCACAGGCCACGTCCAGCACGGAATTCCCGTGCAGCGGCGGCGGCATCGGCACCACGCTCGGCGCGCGCCGATAGACGCGCCACCGCTGTGCCGCACCCCACGCCACGACCGCGTCGATGATCCGCGCCGTCGCCTCCGCCTCGGGCAGGTCGGTGAAGCTGAGCCGCTCCAGCCACGCCGTCAGCGCATGCGCCGTGAATGTGCCGTCGTCCGCCGTGTCCATTCCCGGGAACTCTACTGGCGTCACCGGCGCCGACCTCTGCACGATCACCCCCCTGGTGGCAGAGCACGGCAGCCGCCGCCACGCAGCGAACCCACGGCGTGACGAAAGGCGACGCGGTAGGGCGCGCGGCGCGGGAGGGCGCGCGACGCGGTAGGGCGTGGCGGGACGGGAGGGCGTGGCGAGACGGGAGGGCGTGGCGAGACGGGAGGGCGTGGCGGGACGGCGTATGCGGTGACCACACGCGGGTGGTAGGGCGCGGCGATTCGTCATGGACGCGCCAGCGGCCAGAATCGCCGTGCCCGGGAGCGGCGGGAGCAGCGATCAGTTATCGGCCGCAGCGCACGACATCCGCTTGAAGAAGGTGATCTCAGGCAGCGGTCCGCAACGACACCTGCTCCGCCGCCAGGCGCGCCGTGATCTCCTCCGGAGCCACCGGCCGCCCCAGGTGATACCCCTGGCCCATGCTGTAGCCGAGCCGGGCCAGGCGGTCGGCCTGCTCCTGGTTCTCGATCCCCTCGGCCACCGTGTCCAGGCCGAGCGCGTCGGCGAGTTGCACCACCGCCCGGGCCACCGCCTGCCGGGCGTTCGCCGCCGGGCTGTCCGGCTCGTCCAGCTCGATGTGGTCGACGAATGATTTGTCGAGTTTGACGATCGCGGCCGGGAAGGTGCGCAGCAGGCTCAGGGAGGACTCGCCGGTGCCGAAGTCGTCGAGGGCCAGCCGGACGCCCATATCGTGCAGTTCGTGCAGCACTTTGAGGACCTGGTGGCCGCGCAGCACCGCGGACTCGGTCAGTTCCAGCACCAGGCGGGCGGCGGGCAGGCCGGTGTCGGCGAGCGCGGCCCGCACGTCGGCGACGAAGTCGGGGTCGTGCACCTGCCGGACGGAGACGTTCGGCGCGGCCTTGTCCAGCGCGTCCGGGCCGAACTCGGCGAGCCAGGCGGCGGTCTGCCGGCAGGTCTCGCGCAGCACCCAGCGGCCCAGCGGGACGATCAGCCCGGTGCGTTCGGCGGCCGGGATGAAGTCGGCCGGAGAGACCATGCCGCGCTCCGGATGTGCCCAGCGGACCAGCGCCTCGACACCGACCGTGCGGCCGGTGCGCAGGTCCACCACCGGCTGGTAGACGAGCTTGAACTCACCGGCGTCCAGGGCCCGGCGCAGGTCGCCACCGAGCTGGGCGGCCGCCTGGGCGGGCTTCTCCATGCCGGCCGCATACCGCACCCAGTTGGCCTTGCCGCGCTGCTTGGCGGTGTGCATGGCGGCGTCCGCGTCGCGCAGCACCTGGCCGGCCGGGGCGCCCGGCGGGGCCGCCGCGATGCCGGCGCTGGCGTGCACCAGCAGACGGTGCGCGCTGATCGGCGCGGCGATCGCCGTCATGATCCGTTCGACCACCGCCTGGTCCTGGCCGGGCGCGGTGACCAGCACCGCGAACTCGTCGCCGGCGAGCCGGGCCGGTTCGCCGTCGGCGCCGGTCGCGGCGCGCAGCGTCTCGGCGAAAGCGATCAGCAGCTCGTCGCCGACGTCGTGGCCGAGCGAGTCGTTGACCGTGTTGAAGTCGTCCAGGTCGACCAGCAGCACGGTGGCGCCGTCGGCGGCCAGCGCGGTCTCCAGCCGCTGCCGGAACAGCACCCGGTTGCCCAGGCCGGTGAGCGAGTCGTGGGTCGCCTCGTACTTCATCCGGGCATCGGAGGCCTCCCGGTCGCGCAGCAGCCGGGCGTTGTCCCGGTTGACCACCCACTGGCGGACCGAGACGAGCGTGGTGATCAGGGCGGTTCCGCTGACGACGATCCGGCCCTCGTGGATCGCCTCGCCCACCGTGGCGCCGCCGAACAGCACATGCGCGAGCGGCACGTCGGCGGCGAGCATCGCCAGGTACGGCAGCCAGGTGCCGGAGCGGGCCGGGCGGCTCGGCGGCGCCGTGCGCTGACGGCCCACGGCCAGCGTGATCAGCACCGGCACCAGCGGCAGCAGAACCGCCTGGGCCGGAATCGAGCCGTCGACCGGGCGGGCCACCGCCAGTATCGCGAACGCGGCGGTGACCAGCCCGGTGCCGGCCACCAGGCGGATCGCGAGCCGGTCGACCGGGCCACCCGGGACGTACGACACCTTGGTGATCGCGCCGGCCGCGAACACGAACGCCAGCAGCACCACGGCGAGCACGCTGGAACTCCACCGGATCGCCCCGCTGAGCATCGGAGCCACGCCGAAGTGCCAGAGCACGGCGGCGCAGCCGAGGAACGCGATGGACCGGTCCAGCCACTGCTTGCCGCGCTCGTACCAGCTGGTGATGCCGAGTGGCACGACGGCGACCGCGGCGATCGCGGCGAGCAGGCCCAGCCCGACCGTGATCGCCGCCGACAGCGGCATCGCGGCGAAACGCGGAGCGGCCCGGAAGGCGGCGACCGCCAGGATCGTGTAGCCGACCGTCATCAGCGCGGCGCCGCCCTCCAGCAGCAGCCAGAAGCGACGGCCGGCCGGGGGCATCGCGGTCGACCGGCGCAGCGAACGGACGGCCGCCACGGTGAGCGCCGAGCCGACCGGCATGAACACGTACGCCACCGCGAAGGTGCCGGCCGGGGCGAGGCACCACCAGACGTACCAGAGGGTGCCGAGCAGCGCGACCGCGCCCGTGAGGGCGGCCGGACGCCAGGCTCGGGTCACGATGCGAACTCTCGGGAGCGCTGCTTGTCGGCGTACATCCGCAGGTCGGCCAGGTGCAGCAGGTTGTCCGGCTGGTCGGCCGGCCCGGCCGCGACGCCGATGCTGGCGCCGACGGACAGCCGTTGGTCACCGATCTCCGCGGGCGCCGTCAGAGCCGCCCGCAACCGGTCCGCGATCCGGTGCGCTCCCGGCGCGCCCGCCGCGGCCAGCACCGCGAACTCGTCGCCGCCGAGCCGGGCCGGCAGGTCCCCGGGGCCGCAGCAGTCCAGCAGCCGGTCCGCCACGTGCCGCAGCACTGCGTCGCCGGTGGCGTGCCCGTGCGTGTCGTTGATCTGTTTGAACCCGTTCAGGTCGACCAGCAGCACGGCCACCTCGGACGCCCCACAGGCGGCGATCCGGCCGGTGAACTGCCGCCGGTTCGCCAGCCCGGTGAGCGCGTCGTGCCCGGCCTGGAAGCGCAGCCGTTCGCGCAGTTCCCGCTCCTCGGTCATGTCCCGGGCATTGATCACCACGCCGCCGATGCCGCGCTCCTCGATCAGGTTGACCGCGACCACCGAGAGCCAGCGCCAGCTGTCGTCCTCGTGCTGGGCGCGCAGCTCGAAGGTGCCCTTGGCGCCGGGGACGGCGAACACCCCGGTCATCTCCTCCCGGATCCGGGCCGCGTCACCCGGGTGGATCAGGTCGAACAGGCTGCGGCCCAGGTAGTCGTCGACCGAGCCGCCGATGATCCGCTCCACGGCCGGGTTCAGGTAGCGCACCACGCCCTCGGTGCCGAGGATCGCGGTGATGTCCGAGGCGTGCCGCAGCAGCGCGTCCTGCCGGCGCTCGCGGCGGCGGATCTCGGCCAGGCTCTCGTCCAGCTGGTCGAGCAGCGTGTTGTTCTCCGCCAGGGCGAGCATCTGCCGGGCCACCACCAGGGTGACGTTGAGCAGCAGGCCGATCAGCGCGCCCCAGGCGGACACCCCGAGACCCTCGACGAGCAGCACCACCAGCAGGATCGCCACGCACAGCACGGTGCCCAGGTAGGGCAGCGAGCTGTACCGGCGCCGGGTGCCGGACCGCCGCTCGGGCGCCCGCTGCCGGGCCCGCACGGCCAGCGTGTGCAGCCGCGGGGTGTGCAGCGTGAGCAGGCAGGGGAACAGGATCAGCAGGGCCGGCACGGTGACACCCTGGATGCTGCCGCTGGGCAGCAGGGCGTTGCCGACCGCCTGCACGGCGGCGCCCGCCACGATGGTGATCGCGGCCGGCAGGGCGATCGGGCTGCTGCCGCCGAGCCCGAGCTTGACCGCGAGGAAACCGCCGATCAGCAGCACGCCGCAGCCGAACGTGGCGGCGGCGTACCCCATCGCGCCGGCCTGGGCGACGCCGGGCCGGGTGAGCAGGCACCAGACGGCGACGCCGGCCGCGCTGTACACGATCGCCGCGTCCAGGGCGACCCGGATCCGGGTGCCGCGCGACCACAGATGGCCGGGATGTCGCAGGCCGGCGACGCACATCAGGATCACGCCGAGCACGCCCAGCAGGCTCTGCACCGGATGCAGGCGGAAGACGCTGCCGCCCGGGGTGGCGAGCACCGACGCGAGCTGCACGGTGTCGCCGACGGCGAACAACAGACCGGCGGCCGCCATCGCCCGCCAGAACCGGGCGTTCGCCGCGGGCGAACCCGGCAGCCGGCTGGCCTGCCGGCTCAGCGCGGCCATGCCCAGGTCGGTGAGCGGGGCGACGATCCAGCAGAGGATCAGCCGCTCGCGGTCGGTGCCCAGGCCGACGACGTACGGGGTCAACACCAGCAGGGACAGCAGCGTGATCGGCACCAGCACGCGGTCGCGCACGCGGACTCCTCCCCCGGTATCGGTCTGCTTTCTCGTTTGCAGCCATCGGCCGGATCGGCCGCGCTATTAGCGTTTGGCGGCGGTGCACCCGGAAACGGGTCCGCGCCAGGGCGGTGGGCACCACCCTGGCGCGGACGCGTCGATCAGCTGGGGCTGTCGGTGGGGTCCGGGGTATCCGTCGGGGACGGGCTGTCGCTCGGCGACGGGGTAGCGCTGCCGCTGGGCGACGGGCTGACACTCGGCGACGGGGAAGCGCTGCCGCTGGGTGACGGCGTCGCCGTCGGCGACGGGGTGGGCGTCGCGCTGCCGCTGGGCGACGGCGCCGGCTTGGGGCGGCCGGAACGGAGGGTGGCCTCGATCTGCACCGCGGTGTAGACCGTGTCGACCCGGGTGCCCGAAACCTCGAGCTTCGCCCCGGCGGCCAGCGCGGTGGCCGCGACCCGCTTGCCGTTGAGCCGGATCCGGGTGGCGCTGGTCACGGCGAAGGTGACGGTACGGCCGCGGACGTCCTTGGTGCCGCCCTTGACCGCGACGGTGACCGACGCGGCGTCGGCCGCGGTGACCGTGCCCTCGGCGGCGAAGGCGACCTTCTTGGACCTGGCCTTGTCGCCGCCCTTGTTGCTGTTGTCGCCGCCCTTGTTGCCGGCGTTGCCGTTGCCCTTGTTGTCGTTTCTGTCATCGCCGTGTTTGCTGACCGCCGGCGATTTCGCGAAGGCCGCGACGTCGGTGACGACGGCCGGGGCGGTGACGGCGGCGGCCATGGCGACGGCTACGGCGATTCGGCGCATACGCATCGGGTGGTACTCCTGACCGTGGGGGGGGGATTGATCTCTACGATGCGCCGTCCCGGTTCCGGTCCGGTGCGCGGCCGGGTGCGGATCGGTTGCCGGTTGACACGGAGGTCCGCACTGGGCGAATGTTCCGGCATGCACGATGTCTGGCCGGCTCCCGGTGCCCTTCTGGTATCGCGGTACCGCCTCGTGACCTTGCTGGAAACGGGCGGGATGGCCCAGGTCTGGCGGGCCACCGACGAGCTGCTCGACCGCCCCGTCGCGGTCAAGTTGCCGGCCGGCGACATCCGGGCCGCCCACCTCGCCTGGCGGGAGGCGCGGCTCGCGGCGCGGCTCTCCCATCCGGGGATCGCGGCCGTGCACGACTACCGGGAGGCGGTCCGCCCGGACGGCTCGGTGGTCCCGTTCGTCGTGATGGAGCTGCTGGCCGGCGAGACCGTGGCGGCCCGGCTCTGTGACGGCCCGATCCCGTGGCCGGCCGCCGCCGCGGTGGGCGCCGCGGTCGCCGGAGCGCTGGCCGCCGCGCACGCCGCCGGGGTGGTGCACCGCGACATCAAGCCGGGCAACGTGATGCTCTGCAACGGTGGCGTGAAGCTGCTCGACTTCGGGATCAGCGCGGCCGCCGGGGAGCCGGACGACGACGACACCGGGGCCACCTTCGGCACCCCGGCGTACGCGGCGCCGGAGCGCCTGGACGGCAAGCCGGCCGAGCCGGCCACCGACCTGTACGGGCTGGGCGTGCTGCTGTTCGAGATGGTGGCCGGGGAGCCGCCGTACAGTGTGGACACCTGGGAGGAGCTGGCGGTGGCCCGGCAGACCGGGCCCACGCCGCTGCCGGGCGGGCTGCCCGCCCCGCTGACCGATCTGATCCACCGCTGTCTGGACGACGACCCGGAGTGCCGCCCGTCGGCCGCCGAGGCGTGGAAGGTGCTGGCCGAGCTGGCTCCGGCGGAGAACAAGAAGACGCCGACGGTGCCGCTGCCCGGCGCCCGGCCGGCCGGGGCGGCCCGGGTGCCGGCCCTCAACCCGCCGCCGGTCCGGGCCACCCGCGGTCGCAAGATCGCGGTGGGGGCGGCGCTGGGTGCCACCGCGATCGCCTTCCTGGCGCTGGTGCACGTGGTGTCGCAGTCGGGCGACGATCTGGCGCAGCCGCCGCCGGCCGCGCCGGTCGCGCCGTCCGTGCCGGCGACGTCGGCCGCCTCGTCACCTTCGCCGCGGCCGGCGACGACTCCGCCGACGGTGGCGAAGAGGGCGGCGCCGACGCTCACCGTGGACGTGGCGCTGCAACGGGTGGAGGCCGCGGTCGATCGGGGCGAGCGGACCGGCGAGATCCGCGGGGACGTCGCGCAGGATTTCCGGAACCTCCTGGGGCAGCTCGCCACTCAGGACAATCCCGACATCCGCGGGCAGGTGGATCTGTTGCGCAAGAAGGTCCGCCAGCGGCTCGGCGAGGGCGGGCTGAGTGCCGGCCAGGCCGCCCTGCTGCAGGACCGCCTGGCCGACCTGGGCCGGGCCGGGGCCTAGGCTCAGGCGGACCCGCGCAGGATCAGCCGGGTCGGCATGATCGTCTCGTGCTCGACCGGCTCGTCGCCGTCGAGCTTGGCCAGCAGCAGCCGGACCATCTCCTGGCCCATCTGCTCGACCGGCTGATAGACGCTGGTCAGCGGCGGGTCGGTGTGCCGGGCCACGACCGAGTCGTCGAAGCCGACCACGGCCACGTCCTCCGGCACCCGGCGGCCGGCCCGGCGCAGCACCCGCAGCGCGCCGGCCGCCATCATGTCCGAGGCGGCGAACACCGCGTCCAGCTGCGGGTGGTTGGCGAGCAGCCATTCCATCGCCATCGCGCCGCTGATCTCGCCGAAGTCGCCGGCCGCGGCCGGGCCGTCGCCGACCACGTCGCGGTAACCCTGGTAGCGCGCGATGCCCGGCGCCATGTCCATCGGCCCGGTGATCGTGGCGATGCACCGGCGGCCCTGCTCGCGCAGGTACGACACGGCGGCCCGGGCGCCCCCGCGGTTGTCCGCGTCGACCGAGGTGACCGGGCCCGGGTGCACCGGGCGGCCGACCCGCACGGTGGGCACGCCGCGCTCCTCCAGGACGGCCGGCAGCGGGTCGTCACCGTGCAGCGACAGCAGCAGCGCGCCGTCCACATGCTGGCGGGTCAGGTAGCCCTCCAGCTGGCGCCGCTCCTCCGGGGCCTGCGCGATCATCAGGACCATCTGCAGGTTCCGGGCGACCAGCACGGACGACACCGACTGGACGATCCGGCCGAAGAACGGCTCGGCGAAGAACCGCTCGCCGGACTCGAACACGACCAGGGCGATCGAATCGGTGCGCTGGGTGACCAGCGCGCGCGCGGCCCGGTTCGGCACGTAGCCCATCTCGTCGATCGCGTCCTGCACCGCTTTGCGGGCTTTCGGACTGACCTGGGCGGAGCCGTTCACCACCCGGGACACCGTCCCCCGGCCGACGCCGGCCCGGACGGCGACCTCCTCCAGGGTCGGCCGCCCGGCCGAGCGGTTGCTGTGGTCCCTCATCGCCAGCCGTCCTCTCCACGTCACCGGCTTGAGACAAAGTACAACCGCTTCGGCGCCGGACCAGTGATTCTAGTGGTCCGATTCCCTGCCACGGGAGCGCTCCGCCTCCCGTGCTGGCGGAATCCTTGCGGTCATGGTCCGCACGGCCACTTCCCGGGGTACGCCGTGACCGGCACAGTGGGGACATGCGGGGACACAAGGTGGCGATGTTTCTCATGCCCGGGGCCGCACCGCTGGACGTGGGCATCCCGGCGCAGGTCTTCGCGCCGCGGCACGGGCTGGACTACCGGGCGGTGCCGTGCGCGGTCGAGGCCGGGCCGGTGCGCGGCCGCGACGGGCTCGGTTTCTTCGTCGACGCGGGGCTGGAGGCGCTGGACGACGCGGACACCGTCATCGTGCCCGGCTTCCTCAACCCGGCCGGTCCGATCGACCCGCGGGTGCTCGCCGCGCTGCGCACCGCGGCGTTCCGCGGCGCCCGGATGGTCTCCATCTGCACCGGCGCGTTCGCGCTGGCCGCGGCCGGTCTGCTGGACGGGCTGCGGGCGACCACGCACTGGCTGATGGCGCCGACACTGGCCCGGGAGTACCCGAAGGTGACCGTCGACGGCAGGGTGCTGTTCGTCGACGAGGGTCAGATCCTCACGTCGGCCGGGGTGGCCGCCGGCATCGACGTGTGCCTGCACCTGGTCCGCCGCGACCATGGCGTGCAGGCCTCGAACGCGATCGCCCGGGTGCTGGTCGCGGCGCCGTACCGCAGCGGCGGCCAGTCGCAGTACGTGCCGCGCAGCATCCCGGAGCCGCTCGGCGACGTGTTCGCGGCCACCCGCGAGTGGGCGCTGGCGCACCTGGGTGAGCCGCTCACCGTGACCGGCCTGGCCCGGCACGCCGGCGTCTCGGAGCGCACCTTCGGCCGGCGGTTCGTCGAGGACACCGGGTACACCCCGATGCAGTGGGTGCTGCGCGCCCGGGTCGACCTGGCCCGCGAGATGCTGGAGCGCACCGACCTGGGGATCGAGCAGATCGCCGCCCGGGTCGGCGTCGGCACCGGCGCCAACCTGCGGATGCACTTCCAGCGGATCCTGAGCACCTCGCCGAGTGAGTACCGCCGGAACTTCGCTGGCGGAAAGCTTGCGCAAGGTGACGCGCGGCCCCCTGCCGACCGGCTCGGCACGGCGGCAGGCTGACGGCATGACAACTCGCGTGGGAATCAACGGATTCGGGCGGATCGGCCGCAATGTCTTCCGAGCCGCCGCGAACAGCGACGTGGAGATCGTCGCGATCAACGACCTGACCGGCTCCGGCACCCTGGCCCACCTGCTGCGCTACGACAGCTCGCTGGGCCGCTACCCGGGTACCGTCGAGGCACACGAGGACCACCTGCTCATCGACGGCCACCGGGTCGAGGTGACCGCCGTCCGCAACCCGGCCGAACTGCCCTGGAAGGACCTGGGCGTCGACGTCGCGCTGGAGTCGACCGGCAGATTCACCGCGGCCGCCGACGCCCGCGCGCACCTGGCCGCCGGCGCGCGCAAGGTCCTGGTCAGCGCCCCGTCCCCGGGCGCCGATCTGACCGTCGCCTACGGCCTGAACCACGGCGACTACGACCCGGCCGCGCACGACGTGGTCTCCAACGCGTCGTGTACCACCAACGGGCTGGCCCCGATCGCCTCGGTGCTCGACGACCTGGCCGGCATCGAGACCGGGTCGATGACCACCATCCACGCCTACACCCAGGAGCAGAACCTGCAGGACGGCCCGCACCGCGACCTGCGCCGGGCCCGGGCGGCGGCGCTGAACATCGCGCCCACCACGACCGGTGCGGCCACCGCGATCGGCCTGGTGCTGCCCCGGCTGGCCGGCCGGCTCACCGGATACTCGGTGCGGGTGCCGGTGCCGGTCGGCTCGCTGGTCGAGCTCAACGCGGTGGTCGAGCGGCCGGTCACCGCCACCGAGATCAACAGTGCCTTCGAGGCGGCCGCGTCCGGCCCACTGCGCGGGGTCCTCGCATACTCGGCCGACCCGCTGGTCTCCACCGACATCACCGGCAACCCGGCGTCGTCCCTCTTCGACTCGCTGCTGACCGCGGCGAACGGCCGGCTGGTCAAGGTGGTCGCCTGGTACGACAACGAGTGGGGCTTCGCCAACCGGGTCGTGGACACCCTGACACTGCTGGGCCGCTGACCGCACCGGCGGGGCGGGCCGCCGGGCCGGCGCGGTCTTCCCTATGCTGGTCCGATGGCGGTCACCCTGGCAGATGTGGCCCGGCTGGCCGGGGTCTCCCCCGCCACGGTGTCCCGCGTGATCAACGACAGCGCCAAGAAGGTCGCGCCCGAGCTGCGCGAGCGGGTCCTGGCCGCGGTCGCCGAGCTGCACTACGTGCCCAACGCGCACGCGCAGAGCGTGGCCCGCCCGCGCAAGTCCGCGGTCGGGGTGATCGTGCACGACGTCTCCGACCCGTACTTCGCCGAGATCACCCGGGGCCTGCAGCGGCAGGCCGCGGCCCACGACCGGCTCCTGGTGATCTGCAACAGCTACCGGGAGCCGGAGCGCGAGCTGGCCTACGTGGCGCTGCTGCGGGCCCAGCAGGTGCACGCGCTGATCCTGGCCGGCTCGGGATACCACGACGACGCGTTCACCGCCCGGCTCAACGGCGAGCTGAACGCGTACCAGCAGGGCGGCGGCCGGGTCGCGGTGATCGGCCGGCACGAGCTGGTCGGCAGCGCCGTGTTGCCCGCCAACGAATCCGGGGCGTACGAGTTGGGCTGCCGGCTGCTCACCCTGGGGCACCGCCGGATCGGGGTGATCGCCGGGCCCCGGTCGCTGACCACCACCACCGACCGGCTGTCCGGGATCCGCCGGGCCCTCGCCGAGGCCGGGACGGCCCTGCCGCCGGAGCGGATCGTCTACGCCGACTTCACCCGGGACGGCGGGGCGGAAGCCGCGGGCCGGCTCCTCGGCGCCGCACCGGACCTGACCGCGATCGTCGCGCTCAACGACTCGATGGCGGTGGGCACGCTGGCCACCCTGCGCGAGCACGGCATCGCGGTGCCGGCCCGGGTGTCGGTCGCCGGGTTCGACGACATGCCGATCGCGCGGGACGTGACACCGGCGCTGACCACGGTGCGGCTGCCGCTGGTCGGGATGGGCGAGCGGGCGATGGCCCTGGCCCTGGCCGACGACACCGCCGGGGTCAGCGAGCCGGCCGCGGCCACGCTGATCTGGCGGGAGAGCTGCGCCGCCCCGGCCTGAGCCCGGGCGGGTAGATTGCGCGGGTGACTGACGTCGATCGGACCCGGCCGGCCCCGGCAGCCGGCAGGGCGGTGGTGTGGGTGCAGCTCACGCTGCTCACGGCGTACCTGATCGGCAGTTTCGGGATCCTGATCCTGGCCGCCGTGCGGGTGGGCGACGCCGGGGCACTGCTGCATCCCGGGCTGGATCGGCTCGGCGATCCCGAGGATTCGCTGCCCGGGGCGGGCAATCCGCTGGTCGGGGTCCTCGGGGTCTGCCGGCTGGTGGCCTGGTTCGTCTATCCGCTGGGCATCGCCATGATCAGCTTCGGGGTGGTGACGCTGGTGCACAGCTGGCGGCGCGACGAGCGGCGACGGGCCGGGTGGCTGGCCGCGCTCACCGCGAGCTGGCTGGTCCTGGTCCTGGTCGCCGCCTCTCCCTACGGCGGCGACCTGATCACCTGGCTGCTCCACTGAAGCCGGCCCGGCTTCGACGGGAAGCGAGCCCGGCGCCGACTGAAGCTAGCCCGGCCCCGACTGACGTGAGCCCGACCCCGACTGCAGCGATCCCGGCCCGGGGACACTCCGCGCACCCGGTCGGCAGCGGCAACCGTGCGGGCCCGGGGCCCCGGGGCGGTCCGGGCCGTAGCCCGGATCACGCCGGGGCCGACTCCGCGGCCTGGTCCTCGATGATCCCCTTGATCCGGTCGGCGCGGGCACCCTTGACACCGGTCACCGCGGTCACCCGGTAGCGGGAGAGCCTGCCGTTGGTGCGCAGGTGCTCGTGCAGCAGCCCGCCGAACTGCTCGACGATCTCCTCGTCACTCGGACCACGACCACCCTGCGGGCGGGGCAACAGGTGCTCCCATGGCTGGTCGACGCCGACCGGCTGGCCGCCGAGCGCGGCGACGTAGTCGCTGACGAACGCGCGGATCGTCTCGTCGTCGAGCCGTGGAACGCTCGGCGCCAGCATCATCGCCAGCTCACGCGGGTCCGTCTCGTCGCTGCTCTCCAGCTCCTCGACCAGAGCGGTGCGCAGATCCTCGATCTCCTGCATCCACAGCTCGGAGCCGACCGGCAGGGTCACCGGGTCGGGCAGCAGGTCCCGCCACGGGTAGGCGGCCTCGCCCGGTTCACCGTTCATCTCGCGGACGTAGTCGTTGACGAACGACTTCACCACGCCCTCGCCGAGACCGGAGACCCGCGGCGCGATCGATTTGACGAGCTCCGCCATCCGGGAATAGGTCATCTCCGACAGATTGTCGGGGGTGATCTCGCTACGCACGATGCGGGCCATGCGCTCCACGGCGAGCCGCCACCAGGGCGAGCCGACGATGTTGACGGCGCGCTGGGCTCCGGTCGGGGTGGCCGCCCAGGCCGGCGTCTGCGGGGCGGCCCCCTGCGCGGCGCTGCCGCTGCCGCTGCCGGTGCCGTTGCCGTTGCCGTTGCCGTTGCCGGCACCATTCGTCCCGTTGGCTCCACCGTTGGTCGCCTGGACCGGGCTCGTGGCCAGGAACGGCCGCGGCGCGGAGATCGGCCCCGGCACCGCCGGCACCGCACCGGGCACCGCCGTCTGCTCCGCCGGCCGCCGCGGCGCCGGCACGTCGGCCGTCGCCTCCGGTGCGGGTGCCGGCATCCCCAGCATCTCCTCGGGCGTCACCGCCGCCGCGAGCCGCTGCCCGAGCGATCCGGCCACCGGCGCCTCCGACGTCGCGGTGACCAGCGCCGCGATCTGCGCCACCGTGGGCCGCACCGGCCCTTCCGCAACGACCGGAGCGGCGACCGGACCGGCGACCGGCGCAGCGAGCGACGCGGCAACCGGCGCAGCGGCAACCGGAGCGGCGGCCGGTGCCGCAACCGGCGCGGGTGGCGTGAACTGCACCGGCTGCACCGGCCGGACCGGCCCCGGTGAGACCAAAGCTGCCGACACCGGCGCCACCTCGGCGACCACCGGCGCCACCGGGGCCGTCGACGCCACCGGCGTCACCGGCGCGATCCGCACCGCCCCGGGCGCCAGCAGATCCATTACCCGCTGGATCCGCGCCAGCTGCTCCACCACGTCCTCGACGACCGGCTCCCCGGCGGTCCGCGCGTCCTTCAGCAGCCGGCTGCGCCACCAGGCCTTCGGCCAGCGCCCCGAGCTCACCCGGTGATGGTTGACCACCATCCGACGCATCTGCCGCTCGGCCGCCATCCGCTCCAGATCCGGGTCGTCGTCCGGGATCAGCCAGCCCCACCGCTCGGCGAGCCGCCGCGGGCTGTAGGCGAAGCGTCCACGCCGGACCCGCTGCCCGGCCGCGGTCAGCGCCGCCCACCACATCAGGAAGATCACGCAGGGCACGGCGAGCCGCAGCAGCTTCTCGGTACCGGTGACCGCGTTGCTGGCCACGATGATGCCGGAGACGGCCGCGATCAGCGCCGCGATCCACAGCATCGGGCCGGGGTGCCCGGGCGTCTCGATCCTGCCGTCCGGCGCGTACACCGAGGTGTTGCGGTACTGCTCGGCGGCGAGGCTGGTGGCGGTCAGGAAGCAGATCTCGAAGACCGCGAAGACCAGCACCGCGAACACCTTGGGCAGGTGCAGCTGCTCGGTGGCGATCACCCACATGCCCTCGGCGTTGAGCAGCAGCGCCAGGTTCATGCTGAACGACAGCGCCAGCGGGCGCAGCGGCCGGCCGGAGCGTTTCGCCCAGATCGCGAAGCTGATCAGCAGGACGATGCCGAGCACACCGCCGGCGAGCAGCACCAGCGCCGCGTAGTCCGTCCAGAAACTCGCGAGCTGGTCGTTGAACTGCTTCATGCGGGCAGGCCCTTCATCGATGCCGGGAGATGAACGTCAGGTGCGGCGCTACTGCCGGTGATCGTGCGTGCGCTGCCTGGCACCGCCGTTCCTCCTCGTCGTCCGGGGCATTCTCGCTGGCGCGGATTTCTATCACGTATCCGGGTGGCACGCGAAGAACGCACGCTATCGCGAGGGCCGCCGGATGACCATCCATCGCCGGCGGGCTGGGCATCGGCGCACCGTCCGGGCAGAATCGGCCGGGTGCGGGTGTTCCTGGCCGAGGGCGTGCGTGAGACGTGCGTCGCACTGCGCGCGCCGGCCGCCACGGTGCCCTGCGACCACCTCGAGATGGGTTCGCTGGTGCTGCTGCGCCCCCGCCCGGGCGTCTACGGACAGTTACGTCTCGCGTTCGAGCCACCCCGCTCGGCGAGCTGGCGGATGCTCGGCCGCTCCCCCGGGGAGTACCGTTTCGTCGTCCATCAGGGCGACCGTGCCGCCCTGCACCGCTCGATCGAGGCCGCCGTGCGCACCCTGCGACGCTGGCCGATCCTCAGCGGACACGTCGGTCTGGCCGACCCCAGCCCGCGCCTGGCCCGCACCCTCTGGGACCTGTCCGGCCTGCTGATCGAGCGGGACCGCGTCCGCCGCACCCGCGACCGGCTGACCGACGTCGATCCGGCGGTCCCGCCGGACACCCCGCTGCGCGCCGAGCTGGCCGACCGGGCCGCGCAGGCGCGGCTGCGCCTGCGCCATCTGGGCGTCCAGGCCCGCGATCAGCTCACCCACCTGACCCGCCTGGCCGCTGAAACCGACGCTTTCGTACGTCATGAGCAGGCGTCCGCCGCGGCCCGCGCCGCCCTGCGCGCCTCCGACTACCTGCTCTCCCCCGCCGCGCCCGCCCCGCCCGACGACGAGGCCCTGGATCTGGCCGACCACACGTCCGCGGTCCTGCGGGCCTACCGCGAGCTCACCGCCTGACCGCCGGCGCTGCCCCGGATCACTCGCCGGGCAGCTGCTGCCGCTCCTGCTGTCGCTGGACGAAACTGGTCCACCGCTCGTCCTCCAGGTGGCTGGCCGGGCGGGAGTAGTCGGCCATCGACGTCCGTGACAGCTGGAATCCCGCGGCGACCAGCGCGGCGAAGGCGAGCCAGCCCAGCGGGACGAACACCGTGGGATACCAGTCCGCCAGCGGGAGCGGGCCGGACCCGAGGTCGGTGTGGGCCACCGCGGCCAGGTCGATGACCACCGTGGTGCCCTCGCTGCGATCCACCGGCACCAGCAGCACGCCGGCGATCAGCGCCGCCCCGCCCAGGAAGCTCACCCACAGCCCGGCGGTGCGGATCCAGGCGACCGCCGGTCGCTGGATTCCCGCCGCGAGCAGTCCGGCGGCCCCGGCGATCAGGATCGCGGCCACCGCGCTGCCGCCGAGTGCCAGGCGCAGGGACGCGGCCTTCGCCGGGACGGCGGCCACATCCCGGGGCGGCAGGGGCAGCGCCAGGAAGCTGTCCGCCGTCGCGCCGACCCGCCACCAGCAGGCGACCGCCATGACGCCGACGAGCGCGGCGGCGACCGCCGCGACCGCGTACGACAGTGAACCGACCCGGACCGGCCGGGGCAGGGATGGTGGCACGTGCGTCTCCTCCGGTGGTGCAATCCGCCGGAGCATAGACGGAGAAGGGGCCCCGGAGGGCCCCTTCACTCAGTGCTTCGTCACTTGTTGAGCGAGCAGGTGGACAGGCCCTCGGCGTTCAGGTTCGGCTTGGCCGCCTGACGACCGATCGCGGTCTCCATCCGGTTGATCGTCGAGAAGCGCTTGTCCTTCAGCGGGCCGAGGATCGCGTTCTGGATGAAGTTCGGGCCACCCTGACCGATGGTGCTGGCCAGCCGCTTGTTCGCCTCCTGGATCTGGGTCTGCAGCAGGGCCAGGTTGCGGTCGATCTCGGCCTGCGCCGAGGCCGGGATCGCCACGCCGATCTTGACGTCCGGGCAGTTGACGGTCGGCGCGTTCGCGGCCGCCACGGCCGGGTCCTGGGCCTGCACGGCGGTCTGCTCGGGCGCCGGGTTGCCGCCGCCATTCTGGTTCAGGGTGCAGCCGGACAGGCCCTCGGCGTTCAGGTCGGGCTTCGCCGCGGCCCGGCCGATCGCGGTCTCCATCCGATTGATGGTGGCGAATCGCTTGTCCTTCAGCGGGCCGAGAATGGCGTTCTGAATGAAGTTCTTGCCCCCCTGGCCGACGGTGCTCGCGAGCCGCTTGTTCGCCTCCTGGATCTGCGTGTTCAGCAGCGCCAGATTGCGTTCGATCTCGGCCTTGGCGGACGCCGGAACGGCCGGGAGTTTGTCGCCGACGGTCGGGCAGTTAACGGTCGGCACACCGGCCGCCGCACCATTGTTGCCGGCTGCGGCACCGTTGTCGGCGGCCACCGTGGTCGGTTCCGGGGCCGCGTTTCCGCCACCGTTCTTGTTGAGCGCACACGTCGCGAGCTGGTTGACCGGCAGGTTCGGCTTGGCGGCTCGACGACCGATGGAGATGGCGATCCGGTCGATCGTGGACGCCCGCTTGTCCTTCAGCGGGCCCAGGATCGCGTTCTGGATGAAGTTCGGGCCGCCCTGTCCCACGCTGGTCGCCAGGCGCTTGTTCGCCTCCTGGATCTGGGTGTTGAGCAGGGCGAGGTTCCGCTCCACCTCGGCTTTGGCGGCCGCCGGTACGGCCGGCAGCCGGGGGGCCACCTGCGGGCAGTTGACGGTCGGCACGGCCTCCGAGGTCGCCGCGTTCGCCACGCCGAGCCCGACGCCGGCGAGGACCACCGCGACGCCCGCGATGCCGGCGACCCGCCAGCGGCGGGCGTTGGAGCCTGCAGCGTTACTCCGGTACCGCTTCATCTGTGTTGCCTTCCTGCTCGATCGCGTTCTCCCCCATCCATACGGGAACGCTCCCAGCGCGGATCGAACTAAAGGAAAACTTAAGGTTCCGCCCGCGGCGCCTTTAAGGTGCGACTTATTCGATGCACCGCCGACAAATCAACAACAAGCTTTCCGGTACGTTCGTAAAAGGTCGCCGAGCGGAATGTGCGACACTCGGCCATCATGAATCTCCCCGCCGAGGTCCGAGCGCTGGTCCGCACCCGTTTCGCCGAACCGCGGGCGAACGCTCTGCTGGCGCTGAGCCGCCCGTCGATCGGCTACGAGCCGTCGGACGAGGGCTGGTCCGCGTTCGGCGGCGAGCCACGGCTGGCCGCCTTCGACTGGCCGATGCACCGGGGCACCCCGATGCTGCTGCTGGCCGCCCTCGACGGCGACGAGGCCGCCACCCTCCTCGGCCCGGCCTGGCCGTTCCCCGACGACGGCAGCCTGCTCTTCTTCCACGACGAGGACTTCACCGCCGGGTGGTCCCCGCACGGCGACACCGCCTGCCGCGTCCTGCACGTCCCGGCCGACCCGGTGGCCCCCCTCCCCCGGATCCGGCGCACCATCGAACCCACCCCGCTCACCCCGGCCCCGCAGGCCACCCTGCCCGCCCCGGAAGACCTGGCCGACCATCTGGACGTGGACCTCGACGAGCTGCTCCACCTCGCCGAGGACCTGCGGCCGCACCTTCCGGTGCCCCGCCACCGCCTGCTCGGCCACCCGGACCACCTGGGCCCCCAGCCGCCGGACCACCGCCCGCTGCTGCAACTGCGGCCGGAAGCCGGCACCGTCTGGGGCGAGGTCGTCAGCGTCACCTTCTGGATCACCGACGCGGACCTGGCGACGGGCACCCTCACCCACGTCCGCCGCACCTACGAGATGGCCTGATCGACCCACCCGGCATCCGGCAGGGGCGCGGTGATCGCGAAGTCCCGGTCGATCCGCGCCGCCAGGAGGTCACCGCGACCGAACGACCGGCCCCAGGCACGGAGCACTCCGAGAAAGCCGACCAGATCCCGCTGCACGCCCGCCAGCAGCCGGAACAGCTCAGCTCCGGTCACGTCGACGTGCGGGCTGCCGGGGGTCACGTCCTGCCACACCCGGCGCCGGTCACCGTCCACCTCGATCCGGGGCTCCGGCGAGTGCCCCAGCCACACCGGCTGCCCCGCGGCGATCGACGCCCAGTCGCGCCAGTCCTCCAGGCCGGCGCAGCAACCCGGGCGGATCGACACCCCGGACACGGTGTCATCGAGAGCGAGGCCACCGGCGACGATCAGCATCTCGGCCGCGAGCAGGGCGGCGATCCGCTCGGCCGCGGGCAGGTCGGCGTCCGCTCCCGCCAGCGCGCCGACGAACAGCGCGGCCTGCTCGGCGCCGCATCGACCGTCCAGCTCCAGCCAACGGTCGGAGCCCAGCTCGACGACGGCGCGCAAGGTGATCACCACCGGTATTGAACCGGATCAGCCGCACACCGGCGACGCGTTTCCGCGGCGACCGCGGACGGCCTTCCCGGCCGGGCCGGCACGCGATGGCCGTGGACCCGCGAGGCAGGCACCCGAGCCGACAGCGGGCGCCGGCGCCGGTGGACGGCGCGGGGCGTCGGCCGCGGCTCGGGTGCTCACGGCGTATGCCGCAATCGGTCAGCTGAGGTTGATCCTGCCGGCGCCGGACTGGGCGGTGACGACGGCCGGGACCTGGGCGGTGGGGGTGAGCGGGCCGGGCCGCAGCGTGGGGGTCCAGCCGGCGTCGGTGCCGAGGTCGGGGTCGTGGGTGGCGTTGTACTCGGCGAGCAGACTGACCGGGGTGACCTTGCCGGTGCCGATCCGGGTGAGGGTGCCCTTCTCGGTCATCGCGGTGCCACCCCAGTTGTGGACGACGGCGTCCAGCGGGATGTCGGCGCTGCGTAGCAGGAAGTTGTTCTCGGCGTAGATGGCCGAGTAGACGCCGGCACCCCAGGAGTACTGGTAGAAGTCCTCGTCGGTGGCGTAGTAGTAGTTGTCGTAGACGTCGACTTGTCCGAATCGGACACGCGGGGCGCGCTGGCCGATGTTGGCGAACCTGTTGTGGTGCAGCGTGACGCGGAGCTTGCCGACGTCGGCGCCGACCGTGTTGGTGGAGCCGATCAGCATCGTCTTGTCGTGCTCCTGGAACACGTTGTACGAGATGGTGACCAGGTCGGACGCCTTGATCACGTCGAGCGCGCCGTCGTGCACCTGGTACGGGCGGCCGAAGTACAGGGGCTGGTTCGCGTCCACGTCGTCGCCGTCGCTGAACGTGTTGTGGTCGGCCCAGACGTGGGTGCCGCCGACCAGGGTGATCAGGTCGTACGCGGAGTTCCAGTTGCCGGTGGCGCCGTCGGTCGGATCCCACTGCGGGAAGCAGTCGGCGGCGTCCTCGAGGCGCAGGTTGCGGACGATGACGTTGTCGGCGGCCGAGATCAGCAGGTTGAGCCCGACCAGGCGGGCGTTCGCCAGGCCCAGAATGGTGGTGTTGGACGGGACCTTGAGCTGGACGTCCGCGGCCTGGTTCTTGGCGGAGCGGGCGCGGGCCTCCTCCAGCGGGCCGCTCGGCTTGCTGGTCCGGCCCCAGACCGCGGGGTCGTAGGCGCCCAGGTAACCGTCGAGCGAGTAGGCCGGGTCGGTGTAGGCCGCGCAGTCGCCGTCCGGACGCAGCGTGCCGGTGATCAGCACGATCCGGGGAGCGGTGTCGGCCGGGGCGAGGGCGGCGGCGAGTTCGTCGCGGGTGCGGACCACATGAACGTGGTCGGCGGCGGCCGCCGAGCCGCCGGTGGCACCGTTGGCCCAGCCGTCGTTCACCGGCAGAACCTGCCGGGCGGCAGCCGGTACAGCAACGCCCGGTACAGCAGATCCTGGGACAGCTGATCCGGGGATCGTCGCGGCGGAAGCGGAAGCGGCGGCAGGGACGGTGGCGACTCCGGCCAGGACGAGGCCGATCGTCGCCGCGAGGGCGGATCTTCGGGACATGATCACTCCAGGATCGTCACAAAGAGCGAGGAAACCGGCGGCGGACGACCGCGCGGGGTCACGGAAGGGAGCGAGGTGCGGCGGTTCAGGAGACGGGTTCCAGGTGCATCCAGACGAAGACCAGCGGATCGGGTCCGCGACTGATCAGGTGGTGGTCCTCCCCCGGCTCGAAGATCACCGCGTCGCCGGCCCGGAACTCACCGGCTTCGGCGCCGTCGACCTCCATCACGCCACTGCCCTGGACGATCACGAAGATCTCCGGCACGGTGTGCACGTGCCGGCCCGGCTCGTCGTGCGTGCGGAAGTTCGGCTCGGCATAAACCCGGAAACCGCCTTTTTGTACGACGTGGCCGGGCAGCACACTGGTGAAGGTCGCCCCGCGGTGATGGGCTTCGAGCTCAGCGACGCTCAGTTTGCGCATCGGTCGTTCCTTTCCGCGTTTCGAGGGTCACCCGGTGCGGCGGGGCCGCCCAGGAGACGTCGGTCTCGGACGGCAGGAGGCCGGTGGCGGCGACCTGCCGGACGAGTTCATCGGCGCCGGGAAGCACGTTGCCGTCGCCGTCCGGGTGCGGGCGCAGCTCGCCCGCCGGAACGGTCGCCGGCAGCGGCGCGGCCACGATCGCCTCGGCCACGGCGGTGAACGCCCTGGTCCGCTCCAGCGGCGCCACCAGCGGCTCGCCGGACAGCAGGTTCTCCAGCAGCCCGGTCCGCCCCCACAGCTCATGATGAGTCCTGCCGAGAAGCACGCGATCGGTCGGATACTCGAGCACGATGTCCCCGAGCCGGATCTCCCCCGCGACGAACACCGGGGACGCCAGGGTCACCGCCGCCACGATCCGCCGGCCGTCCCCATCGGTCAGACGCAGGAACGTACAGTCATCGGTCTGGATATCCCGGGTGCGATACCGTTCCAGCTCCAGCAGAACCGGCTCGAACCCGTCCGCCACCGCCAGCGCCTGCATCAGCGCGTGCGCGAACGGATTCACCAGCGCCCCGTCGAACGCCGCCTGCCGCCCGGCCCACGGAGCACGCCGATAGTAGGTGTCCGGCCGCCACCAGGCGCCCGCCGCGGACAGGTCACCGGCGCTGGCCGCGGTCAGCTCACGGAACCGGGTGAGCGCCGCTGACCCGAGCGCCTGGAACCCGACCTGGCAGCGCCGCCCGCTCTCCCGGACCGCTGTCACCAGCGTCTCGTGCTCTCTCAGCGAGGTCACCGGCGGCTTCTCCAGCAGCAGATCCACTCCTGCGGCCAGGCAGTCGAGGGCGATCGGCAGGTGGGTGTGCGGTGGCGTGCAGATGATCACCGCGTCCGGCCGGACCGCCGCGAGCATCGCGCCGTGATCGGTGAAGACGGGCACTGCGGGTTCCGGGTCGACCGGGTTCCGGTCGCACAGTGCAGCGATCTCCAGCTCGCCGAGCCCGGCCAGCTCGCGAAGCTTGCGCCGATGCGACAGCCCGTGCCCACCGGCCCCGATCAGCGCCACCCGGGCGGTCATGCTCCACCGTCCAGGCGCAGCGCCACCCGGGCCGTCATGCTCGACCGTCCAGGCGCAGCGCGTCGCGCGGCGACCGGACCCGGCGGGACCGCCCGGTCATCGCCCGGCCGCCGCGATCGTCGCCGCCGCCCCGTGCCGGGCCAGCTCCCCGGACCACCGGATCAGCTCGGCGCGCAGAGCGGTGTCGAAGGCCAGCGCCGCCGGGAACACCTCGGTCACCCCGAGCAGCGCGTCCACCAGCCCGGCCGGGGTGTCCGGCGCGGCACTCACGACGGCCCGGATCCGCCCGGCCAGCGGGTCGTCGAGCGGCAGCGCGGTCCCGTCGTCGGCGTACCCCCGGGCGAACCGCATCCACCCGGCCAGCACCAGCGCGCCCCAGACCGGGACGGCACCGGCCCGGCGCCGGTCGGCCAGCGTCCCGAGCAACCGGTGCGGCAGCTTCTGGGTGCCGTCCATCGCCACCTGGTGGGTGCGATGCCCGAGCTCCCGGTTCGCGAAGCGGTCCAGCACCGTCTCGCCGTAGTCGGCGACCCGGATGCCGGGCGGTGGCGTGAACGTCGGCGCGATGTCCTCGGCCAGGAAGCGGCGCAGCAGCCCGCCCATCCCGGGCAACGCCAGCGCGTCGGAGATCATCTCTTGTCCGGCCAGCGCACCGAGGTACGCGCAGGCGGAGTGCACCGAGTTCAGCGCCCGCAGCTTGAGCGTCTCCCACGGCGCCACGTTGCCGGTCATGATCGCCCCGGCCGCCGCCCAGTCGGGCCGCCCGCCCGGGAAACGGTCCTCGATCACCCACTGGTGGAACGGCTCGGCGACGACCGGCGCGGCGTCCGCCGCGCCCAGTGCCACGGCCGCCCGCCGCAGGTGGCCGGCGCTGGTGGCGGGCACGATCCGGTCCACCATGGTGGCCGGGAAGTCGACCCCGTCCGGCAGCCCGGCCCCGGCGACCTCGAGGGCCTGCTCCACCATCCCGCGGATCCGCGGCCCGTTGCCCTGCAGGTTGTCACAGCACAGCACGGTCAGCGGCGCGGAGCGGCTGAGCAGGGCCCGGGCCAGCAGGGCGGGCACGCTCACCGGCGGCGCCTGCCCGGTCAGCTGGGCCCGCAGGTCGTCGTCGAGAAGCAGTTTCCCGTCCGGTCCGAGCCGGTACGCCTTCTCGGTCACGGTCATCGACACGATCCGGATCCCGGGGTCGGCGATCGCGGCCAGCACCCCGTAGGGATCACCGGCGGCGTGGCCCAGCCCGGAGAGGATGCCGACCGCGCGGGCCCGGTCGCCGCCGTCGCCACCGACGGTGAGCACGCTGTACAGCCGGTCCTGAGCGCGCAGCTTGTCGAGCACGTCGCGGGAGCGCGGCGCGACGCCGACGATCCCCCAGTCGCCGCCGGCCGCCGCGACCGCGGCCTCGGTGTAGATCGCCTGGTGCGCGCGGTGGAACGCGCCGAGCCCGAGGTGCAGGATGCCGGGCCGCACCTCGCCCGGCGTGACCAGGGGGCGGGCCTGCGGAGCCAGCCCGGGCAGCGCGGCGCGGCCGAGAGTGGTGGTCACGGTCATGCCGCCCGGTCCAGCCGGTAGACCCGCTTGGGCAGGTGGTAGGCCAAATCGGCGATGGTCTCGGCGGCCTCGTCGAGCGGCAGCCGGCCCTCGGCGACCAGCCGGGCCAGGAAGCCGGCGTCGACCCGGCGGGCCACGTCGTGCCGGGCCGGGATCGAGCAGAACGCGCGGGTGTCGTCGACGAAGCCGGCGGTGTTGTAGAAGCCGGCCGTCTCGGTCACCGCCTCCCGGAACCGGCGCAGACCCTCCGGACTGTCCAGGAACCACCACGGCGCGCCGAGGTAGAGCGCGGCGTAGCCGCCGGCCAGCGGCGCGAGCTCGCGGGTGAACGCGGTCTCGTCCAGGGTGTACAGCACGATCCGCAGGCGCGGGTCGTGACCGTACCGGTCGAGCAGCGGGCGCAGGGCGCGGACGTACTCGGTGGCCGACGGGATGTCGCCGCCCACGTCGCGGCCGTGCCGCGCGTACAACGCTTGATTGTGGTTGCGCACCGACCCGGGGTGCAGCTGCATCACCAGGCCGTCGTCGATCGACATCCGGGCGAACTCGACCAGCATGTGCGCGCGGAACGCCTCGGCGTCGCGCGCGTCGGCCGCCCCGCCCAGCCCCTTGCGGTAGAGCACGGCCGCCTCGGCGTCGTCCAGGTCGAGGGTGGCGGCGGTCGGATGCCCGTGGTCGGAGCAGGTGGCACCGGCCGCCACGAACAGTTCGCGGCGGGCGCGCAGCGCGGTCAGGAAGCCGGGGTACGTGCCCACGTCCTGACCGGTGAGCGCACCGAGCGCGGCGACGCGGTCGGCCCAGCCGTCCCACTCCATGTCGACCAGGTTGTCCGGCCGGAACGTGGTGATCACCCGGCCACCCGGTCCGCCCCACCCGTCGGCGGCCAGTTTGGCGTGCACGCCGAGGTCGTCGATCGGGCTCTCGGTGGTGGCCAGCACCTCGATGTTGAACCGGGTGAACAGCGCGCGGGGCCGGTAGTCGGGCTCGGCCAGCCGGGCGGACAGCTGGTCGTAGATCTCGTCCGCGGTCGCCGCCGAGAAGCGTTTCCCGATCCCGAACACCTCGGCGAAGACCTTCTCGGTCCACAGCCGGGACGGGGTGCCGCGGAACAGGTGCCAGTTCTCGGCGAGCAGCCGCCAGACGGCCCGACCGTCGGTCTCCACCGGGCTGCCGTCGATGCTCGGCACGCCGAGCCGGGCCGGCGGGATGCCCTGGCTGGCCAGCATCCGGGTGACGTAGTGGTCGGGCACCACGAACAGCCGGGCCGGGTCGCCGAACGGCTCGTCCTCGGCCAGCAGCGCCGGGTCGACGTGGCCGTGCGGGCTGATCAGCGGGAGGTCGCGGGCGTGGGCGTAGAGCTCACGGGCGATCCCGCGCTGGGTCGCCTCGGCGGGGAACAGAGTCACCTGATCTCCTCAAGATCTAGGAGGTCTGACACGCGGACGGCCTGTCCGGTTGCCAGGCTTTCGTTGGCGGCCAAGCCGGTGAGCAGGGCACGGGCGCCGTCCACCGCGGTGGCGCCGCGGCCGAGCGGGTCGGGCGGCGCGTCCGGCCGGATGAGGTCGGCGAGCATCCGCAGGTCGGCTCCGCCGTGTCCCTGCCGCGAGTACCCGTCCACGGTGATCTCACGCGGCGGGGCCCAGAACGGGCGCAGCAGCAGGCGCCGCCAGCCCCGCTCGGCGGTGGAGACCGCGCCGGGCTCACCCTTGACGCCGGCGGCGGCGGCCGGGGCGACGTGGTCGGTCTCGACGACCTCGAGTTCGAGGCGGCCGCGGCTGCCGTTGACCATCACCCGGTAGCCCTCCCAGGGGGCGTACGCGGTGAGGTGGTAGCTCATCGACGCGCCGCCGGCGTAGCGGACCAGCACCGCCATGTCGTCCTCGATGGTCACGCCGGGCGCGAAGACGTTGCGGTCACGCAGGTAGCCGTCGTGCCGTTCGGCGTCGAGGTACAGCTCGCGCATGGCCGGCTCGTCGGCCATCCGCAGGGCGAACGGGTCGCCCTCGGCGGCCGCGGCGCCGTGCGCCCGGTCGTAGTCGCGGGCGTACCCGTGCCGCCGGCCCGCCTCGCCGTAGAAGAACAGCCGGCCGGCCGCGAACACCTGCTCGGGCGCGTCGTCGAGCCACCAGTTGACCAGGTCGAAGTGGTGCCCGGCCTTGTGCACGAGCAGTCCGCCGGAGTTCTGCTTCTCGCGGTGCCAGCGGCGGAAGTAGTCGGCGCCGTGCCGTACGTCGAGCAGCCATTCGAAGTGCACCGAGCCGATCTCGCCGATCTCCGGCAGCGCCCGTTTCACCGCTTCGTGCAGCGGGTTGTAGCGGTAGTTGAAGGTGACCCGGACGCTCCGGCCGGTGCGCCGGGAGGTCTCCAGGATCCGCCGGCAGGACGCGGCGTCGACGGTCATCGGCTTCTCGGTGATCGCGTCGCAGCCGGCCTCCATGGCCGCCACCAGATACCGCTCGTGGTACCGGTCGACGGTGGTGACCAGCACGACGTCGACCCGCTCCCGCTGCAGCATCTCGGTGAACCCGGTGGCCGGATAGACCGGTACGTCGAGGTCGTGCCGCCTGCGGTAGACCTGCGGCCGGGCCGGGTTGGTGTCGGCCAGGGCGACCAGTCGCGCGACGTCGGCGTGGTCGCCGGTGAGCGCCCGGATGAACATCCCGGCTCGGGCACCGGCTCCCACGAGGGCGTAGCGAATCACGACATCTCCCTCCGCAAACGTTTGCATCAGATTAGCGATCAGATGACGATGCGAGTCAATACATGGAGTCTTATGTCTACTTACGAGGCCTTTGCAAGGGCGGGAAAGCGCAATCCTGCATCGAAGGGCGTTGACACGTACGCAACCGTTTGCATTAATGGCTCCACCAGAGAGAGCCGGATCACACTTCGGGGAGGTGGCATCGTGGCCGTGACCATCCGGGACGTCGCGAAGGCGTCCGGTGTGCACATCTCCACGGTGTCGCGCACCTTCTCGGCGCCGCACCTGGTCAACCCCGAGACGCGCACCCGGGTGCTGGCCACCGCGGAGGAGTTGGGCTACCGCCCGAACCGGGCCGCCCGGGCACTCATCACCGGGCGGACCCACAACATCGGCCTGATCGTGGCCGACATCGCCAACCCGTTCTTCCCACCCATGATCAAGGCGGCCGAGACCCACGCCCGGCGGCGCGACTACCACGTCTTCGTCGCCGACACCGACGAGGACCCGGTCGTCGAGACCGACCTCGTCCGGGCTCTGGCCAAGCAGGTCGACGGGATCCTGCTGTGCAGTCCCCGGATGAGCGACGACCAGATCGTCGAGTCGCGCCGCGAGGTGCCCCTGGTCGTCGTGAACCGCCTGATCGACGGGCTCCCGGCGGTGGTGATGGACGTCGGCGCGGGCGCACGCTCGGCCGTCCGCCATCTCGTCGACCTGGGCCACCGCCACCTGGTCTACCTCGCCGGTCCGCGCGGGTCGTGGACCAACCGGGAGATCCGCAAAGCCGCCGGGGCCGCAGCCCGGGCCGGCGGAGCGGACCTCACCGTTCTCGGCCCGCACGCGCCGGTCACCACGGCCGGCGCGGACGCCGCCGAGCCGGTGCTCGCCACCGGCGCCACCGCGGTGCTCGCCTACAACGACCTGATGGCCATCGGCCTGCTCCAGTCGTTGCAGGACCGCGGGATCGCCGTGCCGGAACGGATCAGCGTCGTCGGCTTCGACGACATCGTGACCAGTGCACTGATCCGTCCCACCCTCACCACCGTGGCGAACCCGACCGCGGCCGCCGGGCGCGCCGCCGTCGACATGCTGCTTCAACAGGGCGACGACGGCGCCACCGGGCAGGTCACGCTCCGGACCGATCTGGTCATCCGCAACTCCACCGGGCCCGGGCCGTACGCCCCGGCCGGCGCGACCCGCACCGAGGTCGCCGCATACGCCAAGGAGTGACCCATCCCCATGTCCGCACTTCGACTGTCACGTGCCCTGATGGCCGCCGTGCTCGTCCTGCCGCTGGCCCTGGCCGGTTGCGGCGGCGACGACTCCAGCAGTGCCGGCAAGACCCAGCTGACCTTCTTCTGGTGGGGCGGCGAGGGCCGCGCCAAACTCACCCAGCAGGCGCTCGACCTGTACACCAGTAGGCATCCGGACATCACGTTCAAGACCACCTGGCAGGCCAACCAGGGGTACTTCGACAAGCTGGCGACGCTCACCGCCGGCGACGGTGCGCCGGACATCTTCCAGATCGACGACAACTACCTCGCCGAGTACGCGACGCGCAACGTGACGCTCGACCTCACCTCGTACAAGGACTCCGGGAAGTTGGACCTTTCGAAGTTCCCGGAGAGCCTGTGGAAGTACGGTGTGGTCGACAACAAGCTGGCCGGCATGTCGATGGGCGAGAACACCCAGGGCCTGGTCTACAACAAGACCAGGCTGGAGGCGGCCAAGCAGGAGCTGCCGACCACCGGGATGACCTGGGACCAGCTGATCGCCTGGGCGCAGAAGGCGGGCGCCGCCACCAAGGTGCCCGGCACCATGGACCCGAGCGCCGACTACAAGGCGTTCTGGGTGTGGCTGCGGCAGAACGGCAAGCAGTTCTACAACGGCAACCAGCTCGGCTTCACCTCCGACGACGTGCAGAAGTGGTTCGAGCTGTGGAAGGGCGCCCGGGACGCCAAGGCCACCCCGACCGCCGACGTGATCCACGAGGGCAACGCCACCGACATCACCAAGCAGCTGGTCGTCACCGGCAAGGCGCTCACCTCGTGGGTGTGGGCCAACCAGATGCCGGACATCCAGAAGAACACCAAGGACGAGCTGGGCGTCGTCGCCTACCCCGGTGACCCGTCCGCGCAGTGGGCCCGCGCGTCGATGTACTTCTCGGTGTACCGCGGCAGCAAGCACCGGGACGCCGCGGTGGACGTGCTGAACTTCCTGGCCAACGACCCGGAGGCGGGCAAGATCCTGGGTACCGACCGGGGCCTGCCGTCCAACCTGGACATCCGCCGGCAGGTCGCGTCCAGCACCACCGACCCGGCCATGAAGGCGTCGATCGCCCTGGAGGACTCGCTGGTCAGCAAGTTCGGTCCGGCGCCGAGCGTGCCGCCGAAGGGCCACGCCACGGTCAAGACCGAACTGATCAAGGCGGCCGAGGCCGCGCAGTTCGGCACCGCCAGCCCGGCACAGGCCGCGGACCAGTTCTTCACCGCAGCCCAGGCCGCGATTAGCCGGTGAGCGACATGGCTGTCAGCACCCGGCCGTCCCGCCCACGGCCGCAGTCCGGTCCCGCCGCTGACCAGCGGCGGGACCGGCCCGCCCGGCATCGGGGCGAGGGCCGGGCCGGCTACCTCTTCCTCACCCCGTGGCTGCTCGGGTTCGCCGTGATCACCGCGATCCCGATGCTGATGTCGCTGTACCTCAGCTTCACCAACTACGACATCCTGAGCCCGTTCTCCGAAGTCACCTGGGTCGGCTGGGCCAACTACGACCGGATGTTCCACCACGATCCGGCGTACTGGCACGCGGTCAGGGTGACCCTGGTCTTCGCGTTCCTCGCCACCCCGCTCAAGCTCGGTGCCGCGCTCGGCGTGGCGCTGCTGCTCAACCGGCCGTTCCGCGGCTCCGGCCTGTTCCGCGGGCTGTTCTACCTGCCGTCACTGCTCGGCGGCAGCGTCGCCCTGGCGATGGTGTGGCACAGCCTGTTCGACCGGGGCGGCTCGGTGAACGCGGTGCTCGGTTGGTTCGGCATCGAGGGCAAGGCCTGGGTCAACGACCCGCACACCGCGCTCGGCACGCTGATCCTGCTGGCCGTGTGGCAGTTCGGTGCCCCGATGGTGATCTTCCTGGCCGGGCTCAAACAGGTGCCGGCCGAGTTGTACGAGGCGGCCGAGGTGGACGGCGCGGGCACGGTCCGCAGGTTCGTCAGCGTCACCCTGCCGATGCTGTCCCCGGTGATCTTCTTCAACCTCGTGCTGGAGACGATCCACGGCTTCCAGGGATTCACCTCCGCCTTCGTGCTCTCCAACGGCACCGGCGGCCCGGTCGACTCGACCCTGATGTACACGCTGTATCTCTACATCCGCGGCTTCGCGAACTACGAGATGGGCTACGCCTCGGCGATGGCCTGGGTCTTCCTGCTCACCATCGGCCTGGTCACCGCGCTGCTGTTCCGCACCGGCCGGTTCTGGGTCCACTATTCGGACGGAGACGATTAGATGACCGCCCGACTGACCCGCCCGGTGCTGCTGATCGTGCTCACCGCGCTGGTGCTCTACCCCCTGCTGTGGATGCTGGGCAGCTCGTTCAAGGCCCCCTCGGAGATTCTGAACAATTTCTCGGTCTGGCCGCGGGAGTGGACGCCGGCCAACTATCCGGACGGCTGGACGCATTTCGACGTCGCGTTCGGCCGCTTCTTCCTGAACAGTTTCCTGGTGGCCGCGCTGACCGTGCTCGCCAACTGCGCGTCCTGCCTGCTGGCCGCGTACGCCTTCGCCCGCCTGCGATTCCGGCTGCGCGGCTTCTGGTTCGCCCTGATGATCGGCACCCTGCTGCTGCCCAGCCACGTGCTGATCGTCCCGCAGTTCGTGATGTTCCGGGCGTTCGGCTGGGTCGGCGGCCCTTGGCCGTACCTCCCGCTGATCGTGCCGCACCTGCTGGCCGCCGACGCGTTCTTCGTCTTCCTCATGGTGCAGTTCATGCGCGGCGTACCCCGCGAACTCGACGACGCCGCGAAAATCGACGGCTGCACCCCGTACTCGGTGTTCCGGCACGTGATCCTGCCGCTGTCCCGGCCCGCACTGGTATCGACCGCGATCTTCTCGTTCATCTGGACCTGGAACGACTTCTTCCGCCAGCTGGTCTACCTGTCGGACCTCTCGAAATACACCGCGCCGGTGGCGCTCACCCTGTTCATCGACTCCACCGGGCAATCCGCGGTCGGGCCGATGTTCGCGATGTCGGTGCTCTCGCTGGCGCCGGTCTTCCTGTTCTTCGTCGCCTTCCAGCGACTGCTGGTGGAGGGCATCAACACGACGGGGCTGAAAGGATGACGCTCTCGCACCTGTCCCATCGGGAATTGCCGCTGCAGATTCCGGCCGTCGCTCCCGGCCGCTCGCCGATCATCGGCGGTACGCCGGAGGCAGCCCCGTCCCGACCGGCGGAACCGTCGCCGAAGGCAGCCCCGTCTCGACCGGCGGAACCGTCGCCGAAGGCAGCCCCGGCCCGGCCGGCGGAACCGTCGCCGGTGACGGTCCCGGCCTGGCCGGCGGAACCGTCGCCGGTGGTGCGCGGCGACTGGCGGGAGCGGCTGGCCCTCGCCACCGACCTGGCGATGATCGGCGTCGTGGCCACCGTGCTGGCACTGCCCCTGATCACCGCGCCGGCCGCGCTGGCCGCCGGATCGGTGGCGGTGCGCGCCCGGTACCGCGACGGGCGCATCCCGCCCTGGCGGTCGCTGACCGCCGCCTATCGCCGGGGCGTCCTGCCCGGGATGACCGCGCTGCCCGCCGTCGCCCTGCTCGCGCTGGACCTGGCCGCCGTCCGCGGCGGCCGGGTGCCCGGCGGGACGCCGCTGTTCGCGGTGACCACGGTCGCCGCGATCTGGCTGACCGGGGTGGGCACGCTGACGCTGGCCATGCTCGGGCGGGCACTCCCCTGGCGGGAGGCGGCCCGGCAGGCCTGGAACCGGCCGTGGTGTGCGAGCGCGCTGGCCGTGATCAATCTGGTGGCGGTGTTCCTGGCGCTGACCGTGCCGGCCACCATTCCGCTGGTGATCGGCTTCCACCTGTTCGCCGCGCACATGCTGGCGGACCGCCTGGCGCCGCCGCTGGTGTGACGGCGCCCACCGGGAACAACCTGACGCCCGGCGCCGGACACCTGAAGCGGTGCGCATCCCGCCTGCCCCTCGCCCGCAGCGGCCCTGTCCGCCCCGCCCGCCGCCGGCTCAGCCGCCGCGGCGGTGCTCGAAGATCAGGTAGGTCTCGGTGCCGGCGATCAGCCTGGTGCCGCTGAGCCGCTCGGTGATCACCGAGCGGAGGTCGTCCACGTCGGCCGCCGCCACGTGCAGCAGGAAGTCATAGTTGCCGGAGATGAAGTACACGTCGCGCACCGCCGGGATCCCGGCCAGCGACTCGGCGAACTTCCCGATCCCGTCCCGGGCATCCGAGCGGATCCGCACCGCGATCATCGCCTGGATCGGCCGCCCGATCCAGGACGGGTCGACATCCGCATGAAAGCCGCGAATGGCCCCGATCTCGCGTAATCTCCGGATCCGGGTCAGACAGGTCGACGGCGCGATCCCGACCCGCTCCGCCAGCGCGTTGTTCGGCATCCGGCCGTCGGCGCGCAGCAGGCTCAGCAGCTCCAGGTCGATGTGATCCAGGCCTCGAACATCCTTCGGCAGGTCGGTCACCACGAGCCGCCGCAGCGAAGAAAATGCGCAGTCGACAGAGTGTACAGAATCTCGTTCGCTCGGCTTGCCCGGTCACTGCACATCGTTTCACTCTAGCGTTATCAGGCGTCGCCCCCGGCGCCGAGGGAAAGGACATCCCCATGCACATCGGTGTGCCGAAAGAGGTCAAGAACCACGAGTACCGGGTGGCGATCACGCCCGCCGGTGTGGTCGAGGCCGTGCGCCACGGGCACGAGGTCGTCGTGCAGGCCGGCGCCGGGGTGGGCTCGGCGATCAGCGACGACGACTATGTGGCCGCCGGCGCGCGGATCCTGCCGGACGCCGACGCGGTCTGGGGCGCCGCCGACATGATCCTCAAGGTGAAGGAGCCGATCGCCGAGGAGTACCACCGGTTGCGCGCCGGGCAGGTCCTGTTCACCTACCTGCACCTGGCCGCCGACCCGCAGGGCACGAAGGCGCTGCTGCACAGCGGCACCACCGCGATCGCGTACGAGACGGTGCAGCTCGCCGACGGTTCCCTGCCGCTGCTCGCCCCGATGTCGGAGGTGGCCGGCCGGCTCGCCCCGCAGGTCGGCGCGTACAGCTTGATGCGCAACAGCGGCGGCCGCGGCGTCCTGCCGGGCGGTGTCCCCGGCGTCGCCCCCGCCAAGATCACCGTGATCGGTGGTGGCGTCTCCGGGGCGAACGCCGCGACGATCGCGCTCGGCCTGGGCGCCGAGGTGACCGTGCTGGACCTGAGCATCCCGCGGCTGCGCCAGCTCGACGCGCAGTTCGGCGGCCGGGTGCGGACGCTGGTCTCCAGCACGTACGCGATCGAGCAGTCCGTCCTCGAGGCGGACATGGTGATCGGCGCCGTCCTGGTCCCCGGCGCGAAGGCCCCCACCCTGGTCGGCAACGACCTGGTGAAGCGGATGAAGGCCGGTTCGGTGCTGGTCGACATCGCCATCGACCAGGGCGGTTGCTTCGAGGACTCGCGCCCGACCACCCACCAGGACCCGGTCTACCAGGTGCACAACTCGGTCTTCTACTGCGTCGCCAACATGCCCGGTGCCGTCCCGAACACCTCCACGTACGCCCTGACCAACGCCACCCTCCCGTACGTACTGCGCCTGGCCGACCTGGGCTGGAAGGACGCCCTGCGCGCCGACCCCGCCCTGGCCCTGGGCCTGAACGCGCACGACGGCGTCCTCACCAACGACCTGGTCGGCAAGGCCCTCGGCCTGGACACCGAGTCCGTCAGCTCGGTGCTCGCGGCCTGACCCGGCCCTCCCCGCGCGCCCTCCGCCCCCTCACGGCGGAGGGCGCGCCCCGTCTTCCCCCCGGCCGCGGGCCCATCCCGCCCGCGGCGGGCCGGCCGCCCCACGCGGCCGGCGCGAAATCGCCCCACCCAGCCGGCACGAAGCCGCCGCCCCCCCGCGGCCGCCCCGTGCCGACGTCAGCCGGTGCGACCCGCGATCACTGGATCGGCAGGCAGCCGGAGGCCTTGGCGGCCTGCCGACCGGTCCGCGTGAACGTCCCGTTGCCGTACTTGTAGGTGTAGGTCAGGTTCAGGTCGGGGCAGGCCCGCGGCGCCTGGGCGCTCAGCCCGTACGCCTTGACCGTCACCACCTTTCCGGACACCGACGACGACACATACCACGGCTCGTCGGTCGGCCCGACGTCCTTGAGCAGCACCCCGAGCCGCTTCGGCTTCTTCCCGGTGGTGCCGTCGAACACCTCCACGGTGCTCGGCCAGTACGCATTGGTGGTCTGACAGGTGCTCGCCACCAGCGCGTCCTTGACCCCGTCCCCGGTGACGTCCGCGAACACCAGTTTCTGCACCTCGTGCTGCTGCCCCTTGTTCGGGCACGGGGTGAGCGCGGCGAACCAGTTCCCGCCGTCACCCGGGTCCCCGGCGGGTGCGGGACCCGGCTGGCCGTCCTTGGTGGTGCCCGGCTTCGGCTGGGAGGTGGAGACCGGCGTGTTCTTGGTCGGCGTGACCCCCGGCGCGGAGTTCGCAGCGTCCGCGGGCGCCGCGCTGGCCCCACCGGGCGCCGCGGCCACACCCGAGGCGGCCGAGGCGACCGCGCCCGCCCCCGGGGCGGCCGCCGGTGTCGCCTTGTCACCGCACCCACCGGCGAGCAGTGCGACAGCCGCGGCGCCGGCGAACAGAACGATCTTCGTACGCATGATGAGAATCCCCGTCGAGTTCCAGTGACGGCAGTCGCTGTCGTGCCGTCTGGGAAGGACTCTAGAAAACCTCCGCCCACCGGCACGTCCCGCCTTCGTGCCATCACCCCGGCCGACCCGCCGAGCCCGCAACAAGACCCGGCCGCACACGGCGAAGGCCCGGCCGCACACGACGAAGGCCCGGCCGCACACGGCGAAGGCCCGGCCGCACACGAAGCAAACCCCGCCGCACACGGCGAAGACCAGGTTGCACACGACGAGAACCGGTCAGCCGGCCCCGTACCGCAGGGTCCGCTCGTCCTCGGTCATCGTCGTCACCGGCGTCTCGAACCCGCTCCGGGTGTCGGCCATCTCCACCAGGTCCTCAGCCCGGACCCGCGGCGGCAGCTGCCCGAACCGCTCGATCCGGGAGAGCTCCGCCTCCTCGGCGGTCATCGGCTCGTCGTCCATCACCCCATGCTGTCACCGCCGCGACTCGTGCACCAGGATGGCGACCTGCACGCGGTTGGCGCAGCCCAGTTTCTCCAGCAGCCGGGACACGTACGCCTTCACCGTCGGCACGCTCATGTTGAGTTCCGCCCCGATCTCGGCGTTCGACCGGCCGGTCGCGACCGCCTCGGCCACTTCGAGCTCCCGCCCGCTGAGCCGCTGGAGGCGACGGTCGCGCCGGGGCCGCCCGGACCCGCCCACCGCGTGGCGGATCAGCCGGGGCACCACCGAGGGCGCCAGGATCGACTCGCCGGCCATCGCCCGCCGCACCCCGTCCAGGATCTCCTCCGGCGCGACGCCTTTGAGCAGAAACCCGTTCGCCCCCTCGCGGAGCGCGCCGAGCAGGTAGTCGTCGGTGTCGAAGGTGGTCAACACGATCACCACCGGCTCGGGTCCGTACCGGCGGATCTCGGCGGTCGCCGCGAGCCCGTCCATCCGGGGCATCCGGATGTCCATCAGGACCACGTCGGGCCGCAGCCGCCGGGTCATCTCGACGGCCTCCACCCCGTCCGCCGCCTCGCCGACGATCTCCAGCTGCCGGTCCGCGCCGAGCACGAGCGACAGCCCCATCCGCACCAGCCGGTCATCGTCGGCGATCAGCACCCGGATCACATCCGCCACGGTAACCACGCCTCCATCCGGAAGCTGAGCCTTTCGTCGCCCTCCCGACGCACCCCGTGCTCGAACCGGCCGCCGAGGAGGTCGACCCGCTCGCCGAGCCCGATCAGCCCGGCCCCCGCGCCGGGCGGCGGCTCACGACCCTCGTCCGGAGCCGGCAGGCTGACCGGGTGGACCCCGGCCGGCCGGGTCACCGGGTGAACCCCGGACGCCCGGCTGACCGGATGGACCCCGGCCGGCCGGTCCAGCGGGTTGGTCACCGTGACGTGCACCATGCCGTCACCGGTGCGCCCCAGGGTCACGTGCACCGGCATCCCCGGCGCGTGTTTCGCGGCATTGGTCAGCCCCTCCTGCACCACCCGATACACCGTGCGGCCGAGTGCCGACCCCGCAACGCCCCCGGCGAGACCGTTGTCCAGCCGGGCCGGCACCCCGGCCGCCCTAGCCTCCGCGACCAGCTCACCCACCTGCGCCAGATCGGGTTGCGGGCGCAGGTCGTCCGGCCCGGCGCGCAGCAGCCCGAGGATCTCCCGCAGGTCCTCCAGGGCCGCGTGCGCGCTCTCCCGGATCGTCGCGGCCGACCTGGCGATCTCCTCGGCTGTCAGGTCGGGCCGGATCACCAGTGCCCCGGCGTGCAGGCTGACCATGGAGATCCGGTGGGCAAGCGTGTCGTGCATCTCCCGGGCGATCCGTTCCCGTTCGAGGGCCCGCAGCCGCTCGGCCCGCATCCGTGCCTCCTCCTCGGCCCGCAGCGCGCGCTCGCGCAGCACGTCGACCAGGTCCCGGCGGGCCCGCATGGCGACCGCGACCGCCGCCGTCGCCGTCAGGAACGCCAGCGTGACGGCGAACTCGGCCGCGGCCGGCAGGTGCGGGTCGGGCCGCAGCAGGCTGTATCCGGTCCCGGCGAGCAGGTGCAGGCCGAACAGCAGCGGGATCACCCACCCGCGCCGCCGGGTGATCAGCGTGTAGAGGGCGATCACCGCGGCCACCCCGGCGAAGTCGGTGGCCACGGTGACCGGCACGAACAGCGCCGCCACCGCCACCGGATGCCGGCGCCGCCACCACAGCGCCCCGGACGCGACCACCGCCAGCAGCAGGCTGTAGAACGTGGCGTCGCCGCCGATCCGCCCGGCGGCCTCGGCCTCGGCCGCGATCGCCACCGCGCCGACGGCGGACACCACGATCGCGATCGCGTCGAAGACCCGCTCGCCGGAGGCCGCGGCGAGACGCTGGCGGCGGGTCACGACCGCACCAGCGGTCGCCAGAACTGCCGCCCGCCCTCGTCGCGTACCACGTGGCCGAGCCGCGCCAGGCTGTCGCGCAGTGCCGCGGTCTCCCGGCCGGCTTTCCGTTCCAGGGCCACCGCCCGGGCGGCGAGCACCGCCTCGACGGCCGGGGGCAGCCCGTCGGCGCCGGCCGTCCAGGGCCGGTAGACATCCGCGTACGGGTCGGTGTCGCGCCAGGGGTATCCGAACTCCCGGAGCGTGGCGGCGAGCGTCCCGCGCCGGGCGCGCGGGATACCGCGGGCCGCCGGGCGGGATTCGTGGTCGAGCACGATCAGAGTGTCCCTGTCCGGATAGATCGCCGCGATCCCGGCGCGGGCCAGCTCGGTCCCGCCGAGGCGCAGCCGGTCGGGCGACACGCTGATCGGGATCAGTCGCTCGTGCAGGGCCGCGGAGGCGATCAGCCCGGCGCCGGCCAGCAGCACGGCCTGCACGGCGAACTCCCAGGGCGCGTCGACCCGGGCGACGACCGTGACGGCCGGCCGCAACGGCAGCGGCAGGTGCAGCCCGAGCGCCCATCGGGCGCCGATCGGCAGCACCCCGGCGAGCAGCAGCCCGAGCACCGCCGGGCCGGCGGCGATCAGCACCCGGTCGGTCGGCGAGTAGTCGAGGGTGGCGCTCGTCCTGGTCATGCCCCCGACGCTAGGGCGGGTGGGGGCCACCCTCCAGTTGCCGAAAGTAGATGGCCCGCGACTTTGGTATATGCCTACGCCTCCGCGACCGGCGGGACGGCCAGGGCGATGGTCAGCGCCAGCACCCACTGCGGATCCTTGAGCTTCTCCCCGTACAGTTCCCGCAGCCGCGCCATCCGGTACCGCACCGTCTGCGGGTGCACGAACAGCTCGGTGGCCACGTCCTCGCGCCGCCCGTGGTGCAGCAGCCAGCTGCGCAGCGTCTCGACCAGCTTGGCCGCGGCCGCCCCGCGCTCCCCGGCGAGCGGGGCCAGCGCCCGGTCACGCAGGTCGGCCAGCGCCCCGCGGTCGGCCGAGACGACCAGCTCGGCGAGGTGTTCCTCAGTGTCGACCACCGCGCCGCCGATCGGGGTGTGCAGCTGGTGGACGCGGACCGCCCGTTCGACCGAGCACTGCGCGCGCTGCCACGGCCGGGCCGGGCCGAGCACCGCGTTGTGCCCGGTGAGCAGCCGGATCAGATGCGGCCGGGAGGCGCCCTGCGGGTCGGGGACCAGCAGCACCGCCGTCCCGGGCAGGTCGGGCAGGGCGCCGGCCAGGGGCAGCGTACGCGGATCCAGCAGATCGATCAGCGATCGTGAGGAGCGCTCGGGCAGCAGCACCGCGGTGAGGGTCTGCGGCGGGGTCCACTCGGCGCGTTCGGCGGCGGCCTGCAGCACGTGCGACGGCTCGCCGGCGACCAGGGCCTGGGCGAGCAGTTGCAGGTGCCGCAGCCGGATCCGGCCGGAGGCGGCCAGTTCGTCGGCGTGCCCGGCGACGCTGGCCGCGGAGAGCTCGTCGATGTACGCGAAGACCAGTTCGGCGAAGTCGGCGATGGTGCCGGCCGGCTGCCCGGAGCGTACGCTGATGGCGGCCAGTTCGCGCCAGGCGACGCGAGCGCCGACCCGGTAGGCCGAGAGCAGCGCGTCCAGGCTGCGGCCGGAGCGGGCTTCACCCCGCCCCAGGGCGTACGCCGCCTCCAGCGCCGCCGCGAGCGGGGTGCCGGGGTCGGTGCCGGGCCGGGAGACCAGGTTGAGGAAGGTGCCGAGGGCGGCCTGCACGGCCCGCTCGATCTTGTGGCCGAGCTCGCCGGCGAACGCCTCGGCGTAGGCCGGCACCTCCATGGTGATCGCGGCGATCGTCTGCACGGCGACCTCCGCCAGGCCGCGCCGCAGCGGATCGACGACCGCCGCGGGCAGACGGTACGACCGGACGTCACGTAACGGTTCGATCACCAGACTCCTCCGGTTTAAGGTCCTGCTCTTGTTCCCGGCGAACAATTATGGTGCCTCCGATTCACTTCCGCCGGTCATGCTTTCGCCCGTCCGGGCCGCCAGGCTTGGTCAGGTGGCTGTTACACAGACATTGCGCAACGGCGCCTGGCGTGTCGTCGAGTTGATCACCACCCCGGTGGTGCCGACCGACTACCTCGACGTGATCGCCCCCCTGCGCAATCCGAACGTCCTGCGCGGCCGGATCGAGGCGGTCCGCCGCGAGACCCCGAACGCGGTGACCCTCGACCTGCGGCCCGGCCGCGGCTGGCGCCCGCACGAGCCGGGACAGTACGTGCGGCTCGGCGTCGACGTCGACGGCATCCGGCTGTGGCGGGCATATTCGGTCAGCAGCGCGGCGGGACACCCCTCCGGGAGAATCAGCGTCACGATCAACGGCGTACGCGACGGCGTGGTCTCCGCGTACCTGATGAAAAATGCCCGCCGCGGCATGATCGTCAACCTGGACCTGCCGGCCGGCGACTTCGTCGTGCCGCGCCAGCGGCCGGCGAAGAGCCTGTTCGTGACCGCCGGCAGCGGCATCACCCCGGTGATGGGCATCCTGCGCAGCCTGGTGCACGAGCTCAGCGACGCGGTCGTGGTGCACTCGGCGCGCACCGGGCCGGACGTGGTGTTCGGTGCCGAGCTGCGCGCGCTGGCCGCGGCCGGTTCGATCACGCTGATCGAGCGGCACACCGCGACCGACGGCCGGATCAAGCCGGCCGACCTGGACGCCCTGGTCCCCGACCTGTTCGAACGGGAGACCTGGGCCTGCGGGCCGGGCGAGATGCTGGACGCGATGGCCGACCACTGGGCCGAGGCCGGCGCCGGCGAGCGGTTGCACGTCGAGCGGTTCCGCCCCACCGTGCTGGTCGCCGGCGACGGCGGCACGGTCACCTTCGAGCGTTCCGGTGCGGTGGTCGAGGCCCCGGCCGGCGTCTCCATCCTCGATGCCGGTGAGGCGTCCGGGCAGCTCATGCCGTCCGGCTGCCGGATGGGCATCTGCTACAGCTGCGTGCTGCCGATGCGCGAGGGCATCGTGCGCGACATGCGCGACGGACAGATCACCACCGCCGTCGAGGGCGACAACGTCCTGATCCAGACGTGCATCTCGGCCGCCGCCGGCCCGTGCCACCTGGACGCCTGACCTCCCTGCGAGACCCCCCTTGAAGCAAAGCCGCCTGAGGAAGACGAGGAACCTGTGACGACGCTGCAACGCCGGGAAGACAACCCGATCGCCCACCTGACCGCCGAGGACATCGAGGCGATCGGCCGGGAACTGGACGCCATCCGGGACGAGGTGCTCGCCGCCCGGGGGGAAAGCGACGCCGCGCACATCCGCCGGGTGATCAAGGTGCAGCGCAGCCTGGAGATCGGCAGCCGGGCGGTGCTGCTGTTCTCGCTGTTCCCGCCGGCATGGCTGGTCGGCACGGCCGGCCTCTCGGTGGCCAAGATCCTGGAGAACATGGAGATCGGCCACAACATCCTCCACGGTCAGTACGACTTCATGCGCGACCCGAAGATCCACTCCACCACCTGGGAGTGGGACATGGCCACCCCGGCCGCGCAGTGGCAGCACTCGCACAACGAGGTGCACCACAAATACACGAACGTGGTGGGTAAGGACAACGACCTCGGCTACGGCATCATGCGGGTCGACGAGAACCAGCGCTGGCACCCCTTCTACCTCGCCCAGCCGCTGTGGAACTTCATCAACGCGCTCTTCTTCGAGTACGGCATCGCCGCGTACGACCTTGAGCTCGGCAGCAACCTGAAGACCAAGAAGCGGCGCAACAACCCGGAGTTCCGGGCCAACGTGAAGGCGGTCGGCCGCAAGATCCGCCGCCAGGCGCTCAAGGACTACGTGCTGCACCCGCTGCTGTCCGGCCCGTCGTTCCTGCACACGATGGCCGCGAACTTCACCGCCAACGTGGTGCGCAACGTGTGGAGCCACTCGGTGATCATGTGCGGTCACTTCCCGAACGGCGTCTCCACCTTCGAGCGCACCTCGATCAAGGGCGAGACCCGCGGCGAGTGGTACCTGCGGCAGATGCTCGGCTCGGCCAACATCTCCGGCGGCAAGCTGATGCACGTCATGACCGGCAACCTGTCCCACCAGATCGAGCACCACCTCTTCCCCGACCTGCCGAGCAGCCGTTACGCCGAAGTCGCGGTCAAGGTCAAGGCCCTTTTCGAGAAGTACGACCTGCCGTACGTCACCGGGCCGTTCCCGAAGCAGGTCGCCTCGGCGTGGGCCAAGGTCATCCGGCTGTCGCTGCCCAACCGCAAGCCGATGCCGGCGGCGAACCCCGCGATCCCGCCGCGCTTCCCGGCGGTCGAGCCCGCCACCGCCTGATCATCTTCCGTCGGGCCCGGTCCGCACGACCGGGCCCGGGCTGATCTCGGGCTGTCGCAGGATCAGGACCGAGAACAGCCACATGGGCACGTATCCCAGCAGCGCCGCCCACAGCCACGGGAAGTCCGAGCAGGCGAACGTCGCCACACACACCAGCGTGAACAGGCAGCCCAGCAGGTAGCCGACGATCGCCGCCAGGGTCGGCCGGGTGCCACCCCGCCTCACGTGCCGGGTCGTCACCGCGTAGGCGAACGGGATCGCGCCGGGCTGCGCCACCAGCACCAGCAGGCCCAGGATCGTGACGATGGTCCCGGCGGACACTTCGACGTGCGGCACGCGGCACCCCCAAGGTTTCCCGCAGGTTACTCGGCGGTATCAGCCCAGCGCCAGACGCGACCATCGATGAATTCCGCGGATCACCGACGCGTCGACGTGCCGCGGCCCGCGCCCGGAACCGCTGTGGAACATGTGGTCGGCCCGGCGCAGCACGCGGAACCTCACGTCCCGACGACCGCCGAGCCCGGCCCGCCAGCGCGCCAGATCATCCGCGACGGTCACCTGATGGTCGCGGCCGCCCTGCAGGATCAGCATCGGGCGCCGCAGGGCCACGGCGGTCGCCACCGGGTCGTACCCCCGCAGATCAAGCCAATAGGAAGCGGGAAATCCGAACGGCAGATCCGCCGCCGGAGTCTGCGCCGTCAGCCCGTCGTCGACCAGCGCGACCTGCCGTTGCATCGCGGCCAGCATCGCGTCGGCGGCCGGCCCCGGATCACGCGCGGCCAGATGCCGGGTGACCCGCTCGGCCGACCGCTGCAACGGGATCGCCTCGGCCGCGAGCAGCACCAGACCGGCGATCTCCGGCACGGCCGCGGCCACCCTGGGCGCCACTTTGCCACCCAGGCTGTGCCCGATCAGGAAGATCCGCTCCACCGACGGCACGGCGGCCCGGATCTCGCCCACGGCCTGCGCCGCGGGCGTCACGTACTCCTCCACCAGCGTGCGGTCAGGCCCGGGTTTGTCGAATCGAAAGACCGCGATGCCGCGGCTGGCCAGGCCCCACGCGAGGTCTTTGAGCGGTTTGTCGGGCCCGTGGGTGCCGTCCCGGTCCTGCTCCCCGCCGCCCGGCAGAACGACTGCCGCGGTCGACACCCTCCTGCCGGACGGGGTGACCAGCGCACCGTGCGCCCCGACCGCCCGCTCGGTGAAACGCTCCGGGCGCACGTATCGCGGCGGCTGCCAGGCCGGGCCCGCATCGGCGGCGAGCCGCAGCCCGTGCAGCCGCCCGCCCGCATCGAGGGACATCACCACCACGAAGTCGCCGGCGGGATGGCGGACCGGCACGCGCCAGCGGGTGAGGTCGCCGGTGAACGGCTCGCCGACCGGTTCGCCCGGCTCGCCGGGAACACCGCCGGTCTGCACCGTCCACGCCACCCGGACGGTCTCCGCCGACACGACGGCGCGCATCTCCGCGGTGAACCGGCGCTCCAGCTCGTCGAACTCCCCGCCGGTCAGCAGCCGCACCACATCACTCGCCGTCATCCCCGCCCCCGCTTTCGGACAAACCGAGACCGACAGCCGTGCACCCCGTTCGGCGAGGCCAGTATCCCCCCACTCGACCTCGGCCCGCTGCCCCGCCACCGAGAGCCGCGCCGCATGACCGACATGGATCAGCAGCGCCATCGTGGCGAGACAGCCACCCCCGCCCACCCGCGCGCCTCGGTGCTGGAGATCCATCCCCGCTGTTCACTTCCCGTCCATATGAAAGAAACTCATGACACCCAGGATCTCCAGATGGTCTCCCACGTCGCTGCCGGCGCCGCCTCCGTGTCCGGGTGGACAACCCTGCGCCGGGCCGCGATCGGTGCGGGGCTGGCCCTCGCCGCCTCCCTGGTGGTAGCCGCCCTGGGCCACCCCGTCATCAGCTTCTGGGACGTCACCCTGATCGTCTGGTCGACCGGCGCCCTGCACAGCAACGCCGACCACCGCCACGGCCGTGCCCTGACCACCGCGGCCCTCTCCGCGACCGTGGTCTGGCTCGGCATCACCGCTCTGCTCGACGCCACCGGACTGCCCACCACCGGCGCACCGGCGAACCTGGCCCGCGCCGTCCTCGGCATCCTGGCCGCCAGCCAGAGCTATGCCCTGATCACCCGTACCGGCCAGGCAGACTGTCGTCCATGAACGATGGTGAGGACTGGCACGCCTGGCACACCCGCTACACCGACCCGGGCTCACCCCTGTCCCGGCGGCTGAGACTGGTCCGGCACCACATCGCCGCGTGGCTCGACGAGCGGCCCGGTGAGCCGGTGTCCGTACTCAGCATGTGCGCCGGCCAGGGCGACGACATCCTCACCGTGCTGGCGTCGCGCCCGGACGCCGGCCGGGTCACCGCCACCCTCCTGGAGTACGACCCGCGCAACGTCGCCGCGGCCCGCAGCCGGGTGCCCGCCCACGCCACCGTGAGCATCGTGCGAGCCGACGCCGGCGACCTCGCCTCGTACCGCGACGCGGCCCCCGCGGACCTGGTCATCATGGCGGGCGTCCTGGGCAACATCAGCGACGCCGACACCCACCGCACCATTCTCGCGCTGCCCCGGCTCTGCGCGCCGGACGCCACGGTGATCTGGACCCGCTCACGACGAGCACCGGACCTGACACCGGCGATCCGCGGCTGGCTGACCCACGCCGGCTTCGCCGAGCAGTCCTTCACCGCCCCGCAGGACGTGCTGTTCTCCGTCGGCGTGCACCGCTTCACCGGCACCCCGCAGCCCCTGACAACCGGCAGGATCTTCCAGTTCGTCACCCACGCTTGAGGAAGTGTTGCTCGACGGTGTCGTGCGCGGCGAGCAGGGGCACGTCGGACTCCCGGAACAGACCGCTGTCGGCCACCGCCGCGACGATCCGCGGATCGACCAGCCAGGCAAGCGCGTCCTCGGTCCCCACGTACAGCGCGAACAGCCGTACCCTCGCGCCCGCCTCGGCCAGCAGATCGTTGACGACCGCGAGTGGCCGCACCGTCGCCGATTCCCACCAGCAGTCAGCCGCCCGGTCCGCCCGGGTCCAGGCCGCACACCGCCGCCCGTTGATCGACACGATGTAGTCACCTTCGCCGGCCCCGGTGAGCGGCACAGTCACCACCTCGACCCGCAGGTCGACACCGTGCGTCCGCAACGCCGGCGCCATCTCCCGCAGCACCCGGCCGACGCCGCCCTCGGCCATGGTTTCGCTGTCCAGCCAGAACCGCCGGACGTCGTGATCCCCGCCGCTCTCCCCGAACGGATACCCACCCGCCGCCACCGCCCGCTCCGCCTCGGCGGCGGCGTCCCCGGACAGGTGCTGCCACCGCCCCAGCTCTCGCAGGGTTCGTGCCAGCTCGGCCCACCGTTGCTCCACGACAGCATCATGCCGCCCACGCCCCGACCCCGCCCCGCGGCTGGCTCCCGTTGCCGTGCCGCGGGACCGGAAAACCCGGGATCCAGCAGGTCGGCGCCACCGGGCCGGGTGACGGGAGCCGTGGCGTGCGGGTCGCCGGACCGAACTCCCCGACAGCGCCTCTCGACGCCGTCGTGCAGCGGTGGCTGATCTCGGGACAACCCGGTCCCGCCGAGTCGTCCACAGGCCGAAATCGAGCCCGTCAGATCGCCCTGTCCTGGACGGGGGCCGGTCCCCTGGGTGGGCGGGGACTGCGCACCGGCGGCGGAGACATCCGCCGGTCAGGACAGGTAGGCCAACTCCGGCAGCTCAGCGCGGTAAGCCGCGATCAACCGCCCCGCCAGCTCCGGGTCGCCGACCAACGGATGCCCGGCCATGGCCCGCACCGCCGCCGCCGCGGACCCGGTCTGCACGGCTTCCAGCACCCCGCGTTCCACCGCCTTGACCGTCTGCACCAGTCCCACCGCATGCCCGGGCAACGCCCCCACCCGGCGCGGCACCGCCCCCGTCCCGTCGACCCGGCACGGCACCTCCACCACCGCGTCGGCGTCGAGCACGTCGAGCACTCCCCGGTTGCGCACCCCCAGGATCAGTTCCGCCGGTTCGTCCCGGGCCAGCGCCCGCATCACCGCCAGCGCCACCCCCTCGTATCCGGCCGGCCGGGATTCGTCGTGGTCCCTGTCCCCCGCCCCGCTCTGCGACCGGTTGTCCGCCATGTACGTCGCTTCCCGTTCCCGCCACGCGCGCAGCCAGGCTTCGAGCGGCTCCCCCGCGGACATCTCCCGATAGCAGCGTTCCTGCTGCTCAGCCAGGAACTCTCCCCTGGTCGGCCCGTCCGCCTTCGCCACCGGGTGGTAGTAGTAGTGCAGGTATTCGTTGGGGATGGCCCCGAGTTCGCGCAGCCCGGGAAACAGCCGCCCCTCCTCGATGGTGGCCAGTCCCGCCTCGTCGGCGAGCAGCCCGGGCAGCAGGTCGCGACCAGCCGCGTCGTACACGCCGTACAGCCAGCCCAGATGGTTGAGCCCGGCGTAGTCGACCCGGGCGCCGGGGGCGTCCAGGACCCGGAGCACCCGGTCGACCAGTCCGGTCGGCGAGTCGCAGATGCCGATCACCCGGTCGCCGAGGATGCCGGACATGGCTTCGGTGACCAGGCCGGCGGGGTTGGTGAAGTTGATGACCCAGGCATCCGGGGCGACGGCCGCCACCCGCTCGGCGATCCGCAGCGATTCCGGGACGGAGCGCAGGCCGTACGCGATGCCGCCGGCGCCGACGGTCTCCTGGCCGAGGATGCCGGCGGCGCGGGCGACGCGTTCGTCGACGACCCGGCCGTGCAGGCCGCCGACCCGGATGGCGGAGAAGACGAAGGTGGCGCCGGTCAGCGCGGTGTCCAGGTCGGTGGTGGTGTGCACGGTCGGGGCGTCGGGCACGTCGCGGGCGAGGGCGTGCAGGACCCGGCCGATGGCGTGCAGCCGGCCGGGGTCGACGTCGTGCAGGGCGACCTCGGTGATGCCGGTCTGCCGGTGGTCGGCCAGCAGCGCCCGGTAAACCAACGGCACCCGGAATCCGCCACCACCGAGGATCACTAACCGCATGTCAGCCTTTCATCGCCGCGTTGCCGGCGTCCTGGGCCTTGCGCAGGCCGTCGGTGACGCCGGTCTGTCCGAGGAAGATCTGTTGCAGGATCGGCGTGTACGCGGTGCCACCCGCCCCGACGCGCGGACCGACCGGTGCGGGGAAGGTGGTGCCGGCCGCCGCGTCCAGGAAGGGCTTCAGGTCGACGCCCCGTTTCCGCCAGTAGTCGACGAAGGCGGGCTGCGCGGCGGTCACGCCGGGGAACGCATACCCGCCCTCGGCGATCGGTTTCTGGCCGTCGGCCGAGCCGATCCACTTGAGCACCTCGACGGTGGCGTCCCGGTGCGGGGTCTTGGCGGAGGCGACCGCGGCGACGCCGTGCACCACGCTGACCCGTCCGGCCGGGCCCTGGGGCAGCGGGGCGATCCCCCACGGGAAGCCGGCGCCCTGCTGGATGGCCTTCAGGTTGTACGGTCCGGATTGGAACAACGCCAGTTTGCCCTGGGTGAACAGCTGGGTGGTCTTGTCGCCGTTGGTGTTGGTGTCCGCCGCGGACGGGGCCACGTGGTACTTGTTGATCAGATCCACCACGTACTGCACGGCCTGCACCGTCCTGGGCTGGTCGGCGAAGTCGAAGGTGTCGCCGGACTGCCAGGTCCCGCCGTTGGAACCGACGAAGTCCCAGAGGATCGCCTGCTGGTCGAAGGCGGCGTTGTAGCCGAACGCGTTCGCGGCGGTGAGCTTGCGGGCGGCGGCGCGCAGCGGGTCGTCGGCGGCGGCCGGGTCCCAGCTGAGCGTGGCCGGATCGACGCCGGCCTTGGCGACCAGGTCTTTGTTGTAGTAGAGGGCGATCGAGTCCCACAGCTGCGGCACGCCCCACAGGGTGCCGCCCCGGGTGTAGAGGTCGACGACGGATTTCGTCCAGTCCCCGGTGAAGTCGACGGGCAGCAGTTGCCTGTTGTCGGCGTACAACCCGAAATTGGAGGTGTTGGTCCAGAAGATGTCGGCGGCGGTGCCGGCGGCGATGTCGGCCGGCAGTTTGGTCCAGTAGTCGGCCCAGGGCACCAGCTGCACGTCGACGTGGATGGTGGGGTGTGCCTTCTCGAAGGTGGCGAAGGACTGCTGGTACGCCTCGGCCACCTGGTCGTCCCAGAGCCGGAAGGTGACCGTCGTCCTGCCGGAGCCGCTGTCGCCGGTGTCGGCGACCGAGCAGCCGGCCAGTGCCAGGATCATCAGGAACGCCAGGAACCGTCGCATGAGCCTCACCTCATCCCGGTGATGGTGATCGATCGGACGATGTGTTTCTGGAAGATCGCGAAGATCAGCAGCAACGGCATGGTGGCGAGCGTGGTCGCGGCCGTCACCAGGGTCCAGTTGCCGTGGTACTGACTCTGCAGGCCGGCGACCGCGACGGTGAGCACCTGCCAGCGCACCCCGCTGGTGATCACCAGGGGCCAGAGGAAGTCGTTCCAGTGGGTGACCACCGTGATGATCAGCAGGGTGGCCAGGATCGGGCGGCTCAGCGGGACGATGACGTGGCGCAGCACCCGCGGGTGGCCGGCGCCGTCGATCCGGGCGGCGTCCAGCAGCTCCTGCGGGACGGCCCGGAAGAACTGGCGGAGCAGGAAGATCGCATACGGTGAGCCGAACATCGAGGGCAGCACGATGCCCCAGAACGTGTCGGTCAGTCCGGCCTGACTGAGCAGCACGAACCGGGGCACCAGGACGGCCACGATCGGCACCATCAGGGTGGCGAGGTAGAGCCAGAAGAGCGCGTCACGGCCCGGGAAGTCGAGGCGGGCGAACGCGTACGCCGCGAGGACCGAGCAGGTCAGCTGTCCGATCACGACGATCAGCACCACCTGGACGGTGATCACCAGCGGTGGGATCAGGGTGTGCCCGCCGACGATCAGCTCGGCGTAGTTCGCCCCGGTCGGCGGGTCGGGCGGGGCGAGCGGCGGCTGCTGGGCGAACTGCCGCGCGGTCTTCACCGAGGTCTGCACGCTCATCAGGTAGGGAGCGAGGATCAGCACGGCCCCGGCGGCCAGCGCGAGATAGGTGAGCACGGCCCGGCGCATCCTCACCCCACCTCGTAGGTCGTGCGGCGGCGGAAATACGACTGCTGGGCCACGGTGACCGTGATCAGCAGCAGGAACAGCAGCACCGACATGGCCGCGGCGCGCCCCATCCGGAAGTCGACGAACGCCTCCCGGTAGATCGCGTACGCCACCACCTCGGTGCGCCCGGCCGGGCCGCCCTGGGTCATCGCGTACACCGTGTCGAACACCTGGAAGCTGTTGATCACCCCGGTGGCCAGCACGAAGAACATGGTGGGCCGCAGCAGCGGCAGCGTGATCCGGCGGAACGCCTGCCACGGGCCGGCGCCGTCGATCCGGGCCGCCTCGGCGTACTGCGCCGGGATCCCGGCGAGACCGGCCAGGAAGAACAGCGCCACGTAGCCCACATTGGTCCAGACGGTGACCGCGGCGACCGCGGGCAGCGCCAGGGCGGGGCTGGTCAGCCACTCGACCCGGTGGCCGAGCAGCTGGTTCACCGCGCCGTCGGACGGGTCGAGCAGCCAGCGCCAGACGACGCCCAGCGCCAGCGGCGCGCTGATCCACGGCAGCACCAGGATCGCCCGGAAGACGGTGGAGCCGGGCAACCGCTGGTCGAGCAGCAGCGCGGCGGCCAACCCGAGCCCGGTCTGCAGCGGGATGACCAGCAGCACGAAGACCGCGGTGACGGCGAGTGAGCGGCCGAACGCCGGGTCGGTGAGGATCGAGGAGTAGTTGTCCAGCGCCGCCCAGCGGGCCGGGCTGACCAGGTCCCACCGGGTGAGGCTGATGCCCACCACGACCAGGACCGGGAGCAGCAGGAAACCGCCGACGCCGACCAGGCTGGGCGCGAGGAACGCCCACCCGGCCAGGGTGTCGCGACGGTCAGCCGGCATGCGCGTCGGAGAGCCGGGCGATGGTGGCGGTGGCCCGATGCACGGCGTTGCGCCGGCCGGGCGGAATCACCTCGGGCAGGAACGCGTAGCGCCGGGCCAACTCGCCCTCGCTGGACTCGGGGTGCCGGCTCTGCGCGGCGAACCGGGTGACCTCCCACCAGTCGGCGATGTCGCCCCAGCCGGGCGCCGAGAGCGAGCCGCCGAAGTGCTGCACGGAGAGCGCCGCGACCAGGTTGGCGAAGGCGATCCGGTCGGCGAGCGGCCAGCCGCCGACGGTGCCGGTGATGAAGCCGGCGGTGAACACGTCACCGGCGCCGGTCGGGTCGAGCGCCTCGACCGGCACGCCCGGCACGGTGGCGACCTCGCCGGTGGCCGAGTCGACGGCGAGGGCGCCCTCCGAGCCGTCGGTGACCACCACGATCGGCACCAGGCCGGCCAGTTTGTCGAGCGCCTCGGCGGGGGTGCCGGTGCGGGTGTAGCGCATCGCCTCGACCGCGTTGGGCAGGAAGGCGTGGCAGTCGGGCAGCACCGACAGCGCGTCGAAGGACCACTGGTCGGTCTCGTCCCAGCCGACGTCGGCGAAGATCAGTGTGCCGTTCCGCGCCGCCCGGGGCACCCAGCCGGTGCCCGGGCCGCCCAGGCTGACCGCCGCGGCCAGCGCCGGGGGCAGGCCGTTGACCAGGCCCTCGTCGTCGGTGGGCAGCGGATGCTCGTGGGTGACCATGCTGCGGTCGCGGTCGTAGGCCAGTGAGACGGTGACCGGCGAGTGCCAGCCGTCCAGCCGCCGGGATGCGGAGAGATCGATTCCCTCCTGCCGGCTGAGCACCTGGTGACAGAATTCGCCGTAGGCGTCGGTGCTCAGCGCGGTGCCGAGGCCGGTGCGCAGGCCGAGGCGGCTGGCGGCGACGGCGAGATTCGCCACCCCGCCCGGGCACGAGCCCATCCCGGAGGCGCGCACCTCGGTGCCGGGCCCGGGGAGCTCCCGCAGGCCGGTGAAGATGACATCGAGGAACACCATCCCGGGTACGAACAGATCGAGCTGGCGCGCCATTGGCCGATCTTACCTCCGTCCCGATAGGGGCAGTGGTGATTGATCACCGGGTGCGGCGCACGTCTCTCTGTGCCGCACGCAGCGCGTCGACGTGCCGGTCGGTGCCCGGCGGATGCCGCTGGTCCAGCATCTGCCACGCCTCGTCCAAGGCTTGGGACAGCTCCTGGATCCGGCCGGCGTGCTGGCGGCGGACGTCGTCGCGCACCTTCTCGATGCGCTGCAGCCAGCCCGCCCCGGACCGGCCGGGCGGATCGGGCGGTGACGGCGGCCGCAGCACGTCGGCGGCCGGGACGATGGCGGCGATCGGGCGGCCGCCGTCGACCACCACGGTCACCTGGCCGGTCAGGCCGGTGAGCCGGACCAGCTGCTGGAAACGCAGGCGGGTCTCGGCGATGGACAGCTCGATGCGCCGGCGGATCGGCGTTGCGGGTTCTCCCATGTCCCGATGATGCGCGCGGGGTATGACACTTTTCGGCTACCGTCCCCGGAGTGACGACAGAGGACTTCCCCACCGCCGGCGACGTCCGCGCCGTGACCCGGCGGGCGGTCGCCGCGCTGCGCACCGTCGCGGCCGAGGACTGGCACGCCACCACTGCCGGCGATCTCACCTGGAGCTGCTGGGAGACGGTCGAGCACGTCGCCGACGACCTGTTCGCCTACGCCGGCCAGCTCGCCGCCGACCGGCCGCCGGTCGACCGGTACGTCGCGTGGGGCTGGCGGAGGTCCCGGCCGGACGCCCCCGCGCTGACCGTCCACGCCGACCCCGAGCAGGGCACCGAGGGCCTGTTGCGGGTCCTGGAGGCGGCCGGCGGCCTGCTCGCCGCGGTCGTCGAGGTGAGCCCGGCCGACCGGCGCGGCTTCCATCCGTTCGGGGTGTCCGACGCCGCCGGGTTCGCCGCGATGGGCATCACCGAGGTCCTGGTCCACCTGCACGACATCGCGGCGACGCTGAAGTTCGACTGGACCCCCGATCCGGGCGTGTCGGCCCGGGTGCTGGCCCGGATCTTCCCGGACGCCCCGGCCGGCCACGAGCCGTGGCCCGCCCTGCTCTGGTGCACCGGCCGCATCGAGCTGCCCGGCCGGTCCCGCCGGACCGCATGGCGGTGGCACGCCTAGGGAGTCCGGCTGACGCCGCCGTGGGAAAGAAGCTGACGCCGCCGCGGGAAGGAAACCGTCAGCCCGCGGCGGGGACCGCGCGAAGCGGAGATGGCGTCGCGACGCGGCAGACGGCGCGGGGAGGCCGGCCGGCCGGCACCCGGTTCCGCATGTGCCCGCAGCCATCCCGCATACCCGGGATCGCGACGCAGAGTCTCCAGATGGGTGGCGATGGCGAAGCCGAACACACGTGTCGCAGAGGAGGCCGCCGGGCTGTCCGGATGCCATCCGAGCCAGTGGCGCCACCGTAACGGAGCGCCCCGCAGGGGACGCAGAGCCAGGGCGGGTGGCAGCCGCCGCTCACTTCGCGCAACTCGGCGGTCGTATGCAGAGGCAACTCGGCCGCCGGGCGATCGCCACGGCGTGCCCCCACCAGCGGCCGGTCGACGATCACCGGTGAGCTGCGCGGCCTGCACAGCCGGCTGGCAGAGCGGTGGACCGGGACATCACTGCTCCGCGCCTTCGCATCGCAGCTGCACCCCGGCATCGCCCCAGGGCCGGGGCGGTCGGATCGGCGCTGAGCGGCTAGGGGCGCCGGTGCCGCAGCAGCGCCTCCATCGCCTCGTCGGCGCTGTCGCTGAGCACCGCCAGGTCCACCCCGGTGTAGATGCGCCGCCGGGTGTCCACCACGCAGTGCGCCCCGAGCATCAGCCCGCCCGGGGTCACCAGCGGCACCCCGAAATAGCTGCGCAGCCCGGCGGTGGCCAGGAACGGGTTGGCCGCGTACTGCGGGTCGTCGCTGAAGTCGGCGACGCAGTACGGCTCGCCTTTCAGCACGGTCCGGCTGCACACCGCCCACTCGGCGGCCGCGCCCTGCGCCACCGCGACCCAGTCGCCCAGCCCGTACTCCCCGATGATCTGCTGGGCGTCCGCGCCCAGCACCGACACCAGCGAGGCCGGCGCGTCCAGCAGTTTGGCGCTGCGCTGGGCCACCTCGTCCAGGGCGGCGCGCAGCCGGTCCGAGCCGAGGTCGTAGCGGGCCAGCTCGATCAGACGGGCGGGATCGGCGAGACGGTCGTAGAGATCGGTTCTCATGACACCCCCGGGCTAGTGGCGGAAGCCGCCGACGAGCGTGGTCAGATCGCCGGCCAGCCGGGTCAAGTCTGCCGCGGCCTGCTGCGTGGTGCGGGCCCCCTCGGCCGTGGCGGCCGCCACTTCCGCCACGGTGGTGACGGTCCGGGCCACCTCGCCGCTGCCGGCCGCGGCCTCGGCCACCGACCGGCTCATCTCGCCGGTGGTGGCGGTCTGCTCCTCGACCGCCGACGCGATCGTCGTGGTGTAGTCGCCGATCCGCTGGATCACCTCGGTGATCTCGCCGATCGCCGCGGTCGCCGAGGTGCTCGACGCCTGGATCGCGGTGATCCGCGCGGTGATCTCCTCGGTCGCCTTGGCGGTCTGCTGGGACAGCTCCTTGACCTCGCCGGCCACCACCGCGAAGCCCTTGCCGAGCTCGCCGGCCCGGGCCGCCTCGATGGTCGCGTTCAGCGCGAGCAGGTTGGTCTGCTCGGCGATCGAGGTGATCAGCCGGACCACGTCGCCGATCTCGGCGCTGGCCGCGCCCAGCTCGGCGACCTGCTGGTTGGTGCGCTCGGCCACGCTCATCCCCTCGTTGGCCACCCGCGCCGCCTCGGCCGCGTTGGAGGCGATCTCGGTGATCGACGCGCTCATCTGCTCGGCACCGGCCGCGATCGACTGGACGCCGACGTTGACCTCGTCGCTGGCCGAGCTGGCCGAGGTGGCCTGCTGCGCCACGTCGCCGGCGCCGCTCTGCAGCTGCGAGCTGACCGTGCTGAGCTCCTCGGAGGCGCCGGCGAGGGTGACCGCCGACTCGCCGATGGTGCTGACCGCGTCGCGCAGCCGCTGCACCGCGGCGTCCAGCGCCCGGCTCATCCGGCCCGGCTCGTCGGCCGAGGTGATCCCGGTGCTGCGGGTCAGGTCGCCGGCCGCGAGCGCCTCACACACCGCGGTCACCTGGCGCAGCGACCGCACGATGCCCCGGGCCACCATCAGGCCCAGCAGCAGGGCGGCCACGATGCCGACGACCAGGATGACGATCTGCTGCAGCCGGTTCTGCCGGTACGAGGTGCGCGCCCCCTCCGCGGCGCTTTCCGCGTCGGCCCGTTCCGCCTTGTTGAGATCGCCCAGGTTCGCCTTGATCGTATCCACCAGCGGTAACACCTGATCGGCCCGGACCTGCTGCCACTGGGTCACCTTGTTCGCCCGGGACAGCGGGATCAGCTGGCTCTGGGCGACGTCGACATATTTCTGCCAGGTGTCGTTCAGGCTGGCCACGATGACCGGGGTGCCGGCCGGATCGGTGGCCGCGTAATCCTTGAGCGCCGTGGCGACGTCATCGAAGTCGGTCGTGATCTCCTGCTCATACTTCGCCTTGTTCGCGGCGTCGGTGTAGATCACGTGGTTCACCAGGTCCAGCCGAGCCTGGTTGATCGCGGTCTGGATCCGCCCCAGCACTGACGCGCTGGTCACGTTGTCGGAGTAGATCTCGTCCGCGGTGTTGCTGGCCCGGTTCAGCGAACTCAGCCCGGTCACCCCGATGACCAGGGCGATCACCGCGGCGACACAGATCGCCGCCATGATCTTGACGTTGACGCTGAGATCCGCCCAGAACCGCTTCATATCAGATGATTCGGCAACCTCCGGCGCCTGCTGAGCGCCGCACCGGCCAGGTCCCCGACGGCCCGGGCCGCTTCGATGGCGGCGGTACGCATGAGCCACCCCAGCCCGCGGACCCCGCCGCCCCGGGTGGTGCGCACCGGTCGGCGCCACCCGCCGGCGTACCGGCGCATCGCTCTGACCGGGAGCCCGCCGCGGATCTGAGCCCCGGAGAAGCCGGGCGCGCAGCGCGCCTCCTAGCGGGGTGGCAGTGCCCGGCGGAACGCGTCGCGCACCCTCTCGTCCCGGTCCAGGATCGCGAAGATCACCCGGTCGAACCACGGGCTCGCCCGCAGCGCCTCGGCGAACGCCGCCGCCACCTCGGCCGGATCGTTGCCGAACACACCGCAGCCCCACGCCCCCAGCACCAGATCCCGGTGCCCGTGCGCGGCCGCGACCCGCAGCACCCGGGCCGCCCGGCGCGCCAGCACCGGCCGCACCCGCGGCAGGTGCTCCGGCTGGTTCAACCGGATCGCCGCCCGGTTCGGCGCGGCCGCCACCAGGAACGACACCGGATAGGGCGCGGACAGCAGCCGCCCCTTGTCATCGCGGAAGACCGGCACCGCCGGCGCGTAGATGACCCGGTCGGTGTAGAGCAGCGACCGCTCGGCCCGATGATGGTCGTAGAACTCGCCGGCCGCGAGAAGACACGGATACAGCGCCGACCCGCGGGCCAGACTCTCCTCCTGCGCCTGCGCGCCGTTGCGGAAGCCGCCACCCGGATTCCGCGCCGAAGCGAAGTTCAGCACCGCCGGAACCCCACCGGCCCGCCGCGCCGCCACCAGCGTCGACTCCCCGGTGATCTCGATCAGCGGCGCCGGGTTGTCGACGGAAGGCTCGCCCAGGTCCTCCCCGGGCAGGTGCAGCCGGGTCCCCGCCACCGCCCGCGCCACCTGCCCGGCGATCTCCACCCGCCCGTCCGGCCCGTCGTAGTGGCCGCGCTCCGCGATCCCCACCGTCTCCTGGGCGATCGCCCGCAACCTCGCACTCACGCGCCGATCATTCCCCGCCGCCCCGCTCACCCGCGACCGGATTTCCGGCCCGGGCGCCAGCGGGCATCAGCCGGCGAACCCGCACCGGGACCTGCCGATGCAGCGATGCTCGCCGCGCCGCGTGCGCCGGCTCGCGGATGCGCCGTGCCGTCCGGTGATCTCCATCGGTCTAGACCTGGAACATGTCGGGTTCGCGGGCGGGCTGGACTCGGGTGAGCCAGGAATCCGCTTCGTCGGCGGGCATGATCCGGTCGAGAGTGAGGGTGGGCCGCAGGTGTTCGTACAGGCGGCCAGTGCTCCATTGTCTCCTCACCTGTGCCGGGTGCACGGTGAGCAGCCGGGTGCCGTCGGCGGCGGGAATCCTCCGACACGTCGACGCGCTGCCGGCGTGATCGCGTTCTCCGATCACGGTTGGCACCGGGCTGCCGGCCGTGAAGAGTGTCGTCATGACGTGCATCGTCGGGATCACGGACGGGCGGACCGTCACCATCGGCGGGGACTCCGCGGGCAGCGACGGCTGGCACGTCGCCGTCCGTTCGGACTCCAAGGTCTTCCAGGTGGGGCCCTACCTGATGGGTTTCACCACCAGCTACCGGATGGGTCAGCTGCTGCGCTACTCGCTGGCCGTCGGTGAACCCGACACCTGGGACGTCGACCGGTTCATGGTCACCACGTTCATCGAAGCCGTCCGCGAGTGCCTCTCCACGGGCGGCTACGCGCGCACCGAGAACGGCCAGGAGCAGGGTGGCCAGTTCCTGGTCGGCATTCACGGCCGCCTCTACGTCGTCGACGCCGACTACCAGATCGGCCACACCATCTCCGGCTATGCCGCGGTCGGATCCGGCTACCTGGTCGCCCTGGGCTCGCTGCACTCCACCGCCAAGTCCCCGATCAGCAGCCGGCAACGGGCGGAGATGGCCCTCGAAGCGGCCGCCGACCTCACCGAGGGCGTGCGGCCACCCTTCACCGTGGTCCAGTCGGAGTGAGGCTCCGCCGGCGCGCGGGACACCCGCTACCGGGGCGGGCCCTCGGTCTCCTCGGCGAGCTGATAGCCCTCGGCGAGGCGGGCCTCGCGATGCCGGGCCACCCACCGCCGTCCCGCTTGCGGGTCGTCGCCCCACTCCGGGATCGTGTCGGTGAGGACCTCGCCGTCGCGTTCGTGGATGACGCGGATCTCGGCTCCCTCGTCGTCGATGGACGCCATGACGGTCACCGTTTCGGTCGCGCGCCGGTACACCTCTGTCGTGATGGGCATACCAGCATGATGACGTTCCGGCCGGCCGGGACGGACCCGGCCTTCGGCCGATGTTCATCGATCCTGATCCGACTTCCGGCGGATAGCCGCCCGACAAGGATCCGGCCGGCCGGGCACGGACGAAGTCCCGGGCGCTGCCTCCCCCATACCGAGGCAGCACCCGGGACTCTCCCGAAGGGGCCGCCCGGGGGCATCGTCCGGACGGCCCCCCGCTTCTCACCCGGCGAGCCGGAAGCGTTCCGCGTGCACCTGGCGGGCCGGTACCCGTAGCCGGCGCAGGCTGTCCAGGACACCGGTGGTCATCGCGTCGGGGCCGCAGACGTACACGTCACGGGCGGTGATGTCGGGGATCAGGGCTTTCAGGCGGTCCGGGGCGAACGGCCGGTAGCCGGTGCCGCTGCGGCCGGCGAGCAGGTGCAGCCGGGCGTGCCGGGTGTCGGTGAGGTTGCGCAGTTCGCCGAGCAGGACGGCGTCGGTCGCGGTGCGGACCCGGTAGAGGACGATGATGTGGCCGGTCAGCTCGGGGTCTTCGAGCAGGGCGCGGATCGGGGTGATGCCGATGCCGCCGGCGATCAGGACGGTGGCGGCGCGGGTGCGGTGGGCGGCGGTGAACGCGCCGTACGGGCCTTCGGCGTACACCCGGGCGCCGGGCGGCAGGTCGCGCAGGCCGGCGCTGGTGGCGCCGACGCCTTTCGCGGTGAGGCGCAGCGATCGGGAGTTGGGCGCGGCGGACAGGGAGAACGGGTTGGCCTGCCACCAGGGGTTGTGGCCGGGGAAACGCCACAGGAAGAACTGTCCGGCGTGGGCGTCGAGCCGGTCCAGGTCGCGGCCGGTGATGTGGACGGAGACGGTGTCCGCGGATTCGTCGACGACGGCGGCGACCCGCAGCCGGTGCCGGGCGTTGCGGATCAGCGGGACGATCAGGCGGCCGGCGAGCAGCGCGCCCAGGGCGAACGCCCACAGTCCCCACCAGTAGGCCTCGGTGAACGCGTTGACGGTGAACGCGGTGCCCTCGGACAGCTGGTGCAGCACGCCGAGCAGGATCACGACGTACATCAGCAGATGAAGGAAGTGCCAGGTCTCGTAGGAGAGCCGGCGACGGGCGGCGCGGATCGACAGGCCGACGACGACGAGCAGCAGGCCGACGGCGATCATGCCCAGCAGGACCGGCAGCTGGCCGGCGAGGGTGACCGTCTCGTCGAGGATCGGGACCCGGTCGAGGCGGGCGAAGCCGAGCAGCACGAACGCGGGGTGGGCCAGAGCCAGCCAGAAGATCGTCAGGCCGGTCCAGCGGTGCCAGGTGGTGAGGCGGTCCATGCCGTACGCCCGGTCGACGACCGGGAGGCGGGCGACCAGCAGCAGTTGCAGGGCGAGCGCGAGGGCCAGGTGGAGTCCGAGGAGCCGGCCGATCGTGCCGGGCAGGTTCCGGGCCGGGCCGGCCGCGGCGAACATGACCTGGACGACGACGACGTTGAGCACGAGGAAGGCGACGATCGCGACCCGCGCGACGCGGATAGATCGACGGAAGGTGATGATGCGGGGCTGGGTCACGGCGGTCATCCCGGTCTCCCCTCAGGTGTGGGAGCTGCTGTCATCGGGGTGTACCGCCGGCGGTGCGGAACCGTTCAGGCCGTCGCCAAGATTCTTCCGGCGCCGGTCCGGAGCCCCCGGACCGGCGCCGCCGCCGCTACCTCAGGTGGAACCGCGGGTTGAGCGCGAGCTTGCCGAGTTCGTCGGCGGTGAACGGGAGCGGGTTCAGTTTCGCCGCGCGCGCGTCGGCGTAGGTGGGTCGCCCGGTCTGCGCCACGAACACCACCACCCCGTCCGGATAACGGTACGCCGCCCACTGGTCGATCCGGTTGTCGCCGCCGCCGTTCGACCTGGCCACCGCGACCTTCGCCGGCCCGTCCCGGACCACCTGGCAACTGCCGCCCAGCCCCCAGAACGACTCGGCCAACCCGCACGGGTCGGTGGGCAGCCTGTTGTTCTTCTCGTGCACCTCGACCATCAGCTCACCGTTGTGGCCGCCCTGGGCCACGGTCACGCTGGCCAGGTACGTCCACTCCGGATCGTCGAGCGCGGCCTGGCTGGACTGCAGGTCGCTGCCGTCCGGCGTGGTGCCGGTCGGGGTGGTGTATCCGGACGGCACCACCTTGAGCAGGTCGGTGAGCAGTTGCCTGCCCTTCTGGTAGCGCGGCCCGCTGTCGGCCGTGGCGTCGCCGTTGTTCTCGGCCGGCCAGGACGGTTCGGTGTCCTGCGGGGACGGCACCCCGCTCGGCGGCGGGGTGGTCAGCACGCTGGGCGTGCCGGCCGGCGCCGCGGCGTCGTACCCGGTGGGGGACGTCGCGGCGGACAGGTAGCGGGCCGGCACGATGGTGACCGCGGCCAGCGCGGCGACCGCCCCGGTGCAGGCGACCACGGTGCGCCGCCGGGAGGCCCGGCGCCCGGCCGCGACCGCCTCGGCCGACCGCATCGGCGGCGGTTCGGGGCTCTGCGCCAGCACGCTGTGCAGCGCCTCGCGGAATTCGTTCTCCTCCATCATTCCCCTCAATCAGCCGTCACGGGCGCGCCGATCAGCGCGCGCAACGTCGCCAGGCCACGGGCGGCCTGGCTCTTGACCGTGCCGGCGGAGCAGCCGAGCGCCGCCGCCGTCTCCTCGACGCTGAGGTCCTGCCAGTAGCGCAGCACCAGCACCGCGCGCTGTCTCGGTGGCACCTCGGCCAGCGCCCGCAGCAGGACCAGGCGGTCCTCGGTCTGCACCGCGGGCGTGACGGGACGGTCGGTCAGGGTGTCGTGCGGGCGTTCCCGTCGCCACCAGCCCCACCGACCCTCGTCGATGAAGGTGCGGATCAGCACCTGCCGGACGTACGGATCCAGCGACTCCTGGCGGTTCACCCGGCCCCACCGCAGGTAGAGCTTGGTGAACGTGGTCGAGACCAGATCCTCGGCCCGATGCCAGTCGCCGCAGAGCAGATACGCGGTGGCGCGCAGGCTGCCTGACCGGGCCGCGAAGTATTCCGCGAACGCCTCGTCACGGTCGCTCATGCATTCCCCCATCGTTTTTTCGGTCGCGTCAAACACGAGGCGGCCGCCCGTCAGGGTTGCACGCACCGGAAAACCCGCCCGGACCGCGGCTTTCCTCCCTGTCCGCGGCCGGTCACCGCGGCGATTGCGGGGGTACGACGTGAGCGGGCACCGTGGCGCGCCTCACCGGGGCGCGTGCAGCAGGTCGAGTGCCTTCTCCGCCCCCCGGTGCAGGGGCACCGGGCTGGTCCGGCGCGCGGTGTCCAGGCTGATCTCCCGGGCCGCCGCGTTCGCCTGCGCCAGTTGCGGCTGCCGTTCGAACAGCGTCCTGGTCAGCACGCAGGCCACGTCCGGGTCCAGGCCGGCGCGCACCAGCAGCAGGTTCGGCACCACGATCGTCGTCACGTCGGCCGGCTGCTGATAGGTCGCGGCCGGGATGACCCCCTGCCGATACACCTCGTTGATCTTCTGCAGGGCCGGCAGGACCGGGGTGATGTCGAGGAACTCCACCTGGTCCCGCGCGGTGGTCAGCAGGTCGGTGATGCCCGGCGTGGGCAGTCCGCCGGAGAAGAACAGCGCGTCGATGGTGCCCTCCTTCATCCCGTCGACGGTCTTGGTCAGGTCGAGCTTCTGGGCGCTGACATCCCTGGCCGGGTCGAGACCGGCGGCGGTCAGCACCCGGTTGGCGATCACCTCGGTGCCGGACTTCGGCGAACCGGTGGAGACCCGCTTGCCCCGCATCCCGGCGACGTCCCTGATCCCGGCCGCCTTGCGAACGATCACCTGCGTGTAGTTGGTGTGGATCCGGGCCAGTGCCGCGATCGGCTGCTTCGCGCTGAAGGCGGCCGTCCCGTTGATCGCGTCGGCCGCGGTGTCGGCCAGCGCGAACGCCACGTCGTACGTGCCGGCCACCAGCTGCTGGATGTTCTGCACCGAGGCGCCGGTCTCCGCGGCGGTCGCCTGCACCCTGCCGCCGGCCGCGTTGATCTGCTCGGCGTACGCGTTGCCCAGCGCGAAGTACACCCCGGTGGCGTTGCCGGTGGCGATCCCGATCCGGGTCTGCCGGGCGACCTGACAGGTGACGTCGCCGCCGGTGTCGGTGGCCGCGGTGTGCTGCCGGCCGCCGCACGCGCCGGCGGCCAGGGCCAGCGCGGCGATCGACGCCGCGGTCATGATCCGTCTCATCGGTTCCCTCCGATCCTCCGTGAATGTCGAGGTTCCGTATCCGGCGGCACGGCGGGCTCGGCTCGTGACCGCCACCGGGCGATCGCCGCGAGCAGGACCGAGGCCGCCAGCACGCCCAGGCCGGCGCTCACCGCGAGCCACGAGAGGTAGAGCAGCAGCAGCCCGGCGACCCCGCCCAGCAGCCGGCTCGCCGGGCCGGCCGGGCCGACTCCCGGCACCCAGCCGCCGGTGGCGATCGCCAGCCCGAACACGGCGAAGCCGGACGCCACCGCGGTCGCCACGATGCCCGGCCAGGAGCCGCGGGCCAGCAGATGTTCACCGTTGCCGGTGAGCACGAACGCGATCGGCGCCAGGAAGGCCGGCAGTGCGTACTTCAACGCCTGCCACATGGTGCCCATCGCCCGGCCGCCGGTGATCGCGGCGGCGCCGACCGCGGCCAGTGCGGTCGGCGGGGTGACCTCGGAGAGCACCGAGTAGTAGAAGACGAACATGGCCGCCGCCGGGGCGCCGACCCCGAGCCCGAGCAGCGCCGGACCGATGATCACCCAGCCGATGATGAAGCTGGCGGTGACCGGCACCGCGAGGCCCAGCACGGCGAGCGCCACCGCGGCCAGCACCACGGTCAGCGCCAGCACCGCGGCCGGGTTGCCGGTGATCGACCGGGCGCCGTCGACCAGCAGCGACGCCAGCTGCGCGCCCAGCCCGGTCTTCGTGGTGATCGCGGTGATCACGCCGGCCGCGGCGCATACCGCGACCACCGGCAGCACCCCGCGCACCCCGGCCGCCAACGCCTGGAACAGCCGCCGCGGGGTCAGCCGGCCCGGTCGGTCCAGAAAGGACAGGGCCACCGCGAGCAGGGTGGCGTAGACCACCGCGCGGGTGGCGCTCGTCCCGAGCGCGAGCAGCACCACGATCACGATCAGCGAGGAGAAGTGGTAGCCGAACCGGATCAGCAGCCGCCCGGCACCGACCTGCGGGAGATCGACGGCACGCACCCCGAAGCGGCGTACGTCGATCTCCACCGCCAGCAGGATCCCGAGGTAGTAGAGCAGTGTCGGGATCGTCGCCCAGCCGAGCACGGTCAGATACGACACGTCGAGGTATTCGGCGACGATGAACGCGGCCGCGCCCAGCGTCGGCGGCGACAGGATCGCGCCCACCCCGGCCGCCGCCAGCATCCCGCCGGCCTGCTCCGGCGGATACCCGGCCCGCCGCAGCATCGGCCAGGTCACCGCCCCCACGCTGACCGCGGTCGCGGTTCCCGACCCGGACACCGTGCCGAGCAGGAACCCGGCCGCCACCGCGGTCCGCCCGGCCGCGCTGCGCGAGCGGCGGAACGCGGCCACCGACAGGTCGACGAAGAACCGGCTCGCCCCGGACAGGTCCAGGACCGCCCCGTACAGCGTGAACAGGACGATGTACGTCGCGGCCACGTCCAGCGGGGTGCCGTAGAAGCCGCTGCCCGAGTTGTAGAGGGCGTCGACGATCTGCGCGAAGTCCAGCCCGGAATGCGCGATCGGCCAGCTCTGGGGCAGCAGGCCGCCGTAGTAGCCGTACGCCAGGAATCCGGCGCAGACCGCGGGAAGAGCGAACCCGGTGGTGCGCCGGGCGGCCTCGAGCACCGTGATCAGAAGAACGGCGCCGAAGGCGACGTCGGCCGGTTCGAGCAGCGCCTGCCGGTCGAGGAAAGCGTCGTAGCCGCCGCCGAACGGATTGAGCGGATAGAGACAGGCGGCCAGCGCCAGCCCGCCCAGCACCCAGTCCAGCCGGCTCGGCCGCCCCGGACTCGCGGCGCGCGCCCGGTAGGCGACGAAGATCAGCGGCAGCGTCACCGCCAGAAAGACGATCAGGTAGAACTGGCTGCCCTGCGCCAGCGGCCGGAACACCTGCCAGAGCGTCAGCACCCCGGCCCCGGCCGCGACCACCGCGACCGCCAGCGCGACACGCCCGGTGAGCTCCCGGGCCGGCCGCTCCTCGTCGTCGTAGTGCACCGCGGCCGGGTCAGCGACGTCAATAGGTCGATCAACGCCCATGAATGGACCCTACTACCGGGCCCGCGGCCGCACTGTCCGTTTCGAGCGCCGGCCGATTCGCCCGCCCAGGATGAGGAGCGATCCCCCGCCCGGTCCCCACCATGACCTCCACGGCCGCGTCATCGGAGGAGCACATGACCAAGCAGGCACCGCGCAGCGATCACCGGGCCGCGACCGGCCCGGGCACACCGCGGATGAGCGAGAAGGAGTACCAGCGCGAACTCCGCCACCTGCACGGCGAACTGGTCGCCATGCAGCACTGGGTGAAGACCACCGGCGCCAAGATCTGCATCGTCTTCGAGGGACGCGACACCGCCGGCAAGGGCGGCACCATCAAGGCGATCACCGAACGGGTCAGCTCCCGGGTGTTCCGGGTCGTCGCCCTGCCGGCCCCCACCGACCGGGAACGGTCCCAGGTGTACCTGCAGCGCTACGTGCCGTACCTGCCCGGTGCCGGCGACGTGGTGATCTTCGACCGCAGCTGGTACAACCGGGCCGGGGTGGAACGGGTCATGGGTTTCTGCACCGACGAACAGGCCCGGCAGTTCCTGCAGGCGGTGCCCGCCGTCGAACGCGCGATCGTGGACTCCGGCGTCATCCTGGTCAAATACTGGCTCGAGGTCAGCCCGAGGGAGCAGACCCGCCGCCTCAAGAACCGGATCGACGACCCGCGCAAGACCTGGAAGCTCTCCAGCCTCGACCTCGACTCGTACACCAGGTGGGACGCCTACTCCCGGGCCCGGGACGAGATGTTCCGGGCCACCGACACCCCGTGGGCGCCGTGGTACGTCGCCGGCACCGACGACAAGAAGCGCGCCCGGCTCAACATCCTCACCCACCTGCTCAGCCTGGTGCCCTACGAACCGATGCCGCCGCACGCCGTGAAACTCCCCCGGCGGTCGGAGAAGAACGACGACGAGCGGTCACCGGTCGCCGTCCGGCACATCCCCACCCCGTTCGGCGATCCGCCCCGGAGATGATCCGCGGCGGATGAGGACAGGACCCGCCGGACCGGGTGGACTGCAGGGGCCGGCACCGCCACTTTCGAAGGAGATGCCACCGTGTTCGACGACAACGGCTCGTTCCTCCTGGCAACCCTGGAGTTCTTCGTCTTCTGCGCCTGGTTCATGTGCCTGTTCTGGGTCTTCGGCGACCTGTTCCGCAGCCGGGACCTGGGCGGCGGCGCCAAGACGACGTGGACCGTCTTCCTGATTCTCCTGCCGATCATCGGGATGCTGACCTATCTGATCGCCCGCGGCCACGACATGTCCACCCGGGCCCTCGAAGCCCAGGCCGACGCCCGGGCCCGGCAGGACGCCTACATCCGGACGGAGGCCGGCTCGGGCACCGCCGGCCCCACCGCCACCGAACAGATCACCACGGCGAAGGAACTGCTCGACTCCGGCGCCATCGACCGGATCGAGTACGAACAGCTCAAAGCCGAGGCGCTGGGCACGAAGGCGCCCTCGACCACCGCCACCGGCTCCCACTGAGCCGGCCCGGGGCCGCCGCCGGCCACGGCGGCGGCCCTGGGCCGGTTCCGGTCAGACCCGGCTGACACGATCGCCGCATGACGGATGAGGACGACCTCGCCTTCGCGGCGGTGCGGGCCCGGGTGCGGGCCGGCGAGTGCCTGGCTCTCTACCGGCACGGGTTCTCCCTCGCGTCGTGGCTGCGGCGGTGGGTGCGGGGAGAGCTGTCCCTGCCCCTGCTGATCACCGACGAGGAGACCGGCGTCTGGCGTCACGAGACGGAGGCCGACCGGGCGACCAGGCCGGGCGGCCGTCCCGGGGCCGCGGGGACGGCCATCTGACGGCCGGCGCCCGGCCATCCGGGGTGGGCCGGATGGCCGGGTGGGCCGCTCACCCGATCCGGCGCAGGCGGGCGGCGGTCCGCTCGGGGGTGGTGTCGCTGATCCAGGCGTCCAGCACGGTCCGGGCCCGGCGCGGGCTCAGACCGCCGAACGACCCCTTCGGGGCCGACGAAAAACACACGACTTCGGTACGTCCGTTCGCGGGCCGCACCGGCCAGAGCGGATCGCCGTCGACCAGGTCCGCGGTGCCCCCGTTGCGGGGTGAGAAGGACGGGAACCGGTTCTCGAAGACGACCACGTCGTAGTCGGCCTCGGCGATCTCGGTCGGGAAGCCGCCCGGCCCGGTCGGGGCGAGCGGGTCCCGGTCGGCCGGTGGCATGAAGGTCCGGTCGTTGCGGTGCGCCGCCATCGCGATCCACTCGCCGGTCAGCGGTCGTAGCGGACCTGCGCCCCGCCCCGGAGCACCTCCTCGGCCGGTGGCAGCGGCCGGGTGTCGACCGCCTCCCGGGTGACCCCCGCGGAGACGTCGTCGAAGTAGATGATCTCCCGGCCGTCGGCCATCCGCCGCGACGTCCTGCGTACCGGGTGCTCGTCCACCCGCTCGGTCGTCACGCGGCGGCCGGTCACCCGGATCGCGTCGACGGCGAGCAGCTGGGACCCGGCGGCGACCAGCCGGTCGCGGGCCGCCGAGGGCAGCGCGACGCTGGAGACGGTGGCCAACGGCAGCAGGTGCAGGGTGAGCCGGGCGCCGGCCCGGTAGCCGGCGTCGACCAGGTTGACCTGCCAGGCCGAGCCGTCCCAGAACCGGTCGGTGACCGGTACGCCGTCGAGGCGCAGCTCCCCGGCGTCGCCGGCCCAGTCGATGCGCAGCAGGGCGTCCTGCTCGGGGTCGGCGGCCCAGTCCGGCAGGTGCAGCTCGTGGACCGCGGCGTGCTCGTCGAAGGCGGCCCGGCCGGGGGCGGAGGCACGGCCGTCGTGCTTGCCGTACGACGCGGGCACGGTGGTGGCGGCGCGTACCTCGGTGGTGGCCACGGCGACGCTGACCGGGCGGGGTGCGGGCTCGACCGGTAGGAGGGCGAAGGCTCGGACGGCCGGGTCGTAACGGCGTACCGCGGCAATCGCAGCGGTCTTGACCACGATCTTCCCGGTCGCGTCCCACTGCAGTTCGTCGTCGCTGAGCAGGAGCCGGCGGCCGCCGGCCTCGGTGACCCAGATCGAGGCGGCCGTGTCGGCCGGCAGCACCAGGATGTCGAGCGCGCCGTCGGCGGTCTCGACCCGCAGCGGCTCGGCGCCGGGCGTGTGTTCCCGATCGGAAACGGCCACCACGGCGGGGATGCCGGCCTCGGCGAGCAGCACCAGCGTGGGCACCGTGCCGGGGAGCACGGTGAGCGCCGAGGCGGTGGCCCAGTCGATCCGGACGCCGCCGACGGTCAGGCCGACCGGCCAGCGGGCCAGCGTGCCGGCCGGGATGTCCACCGGCCGGGAGGGGAATTCCACGCTCCGCTCGCCGAGGTCGACCCGGAAGCGGGCGCCGCGGTAGGTGTCGAGCGGGAAGTACGGCTGGTGCCAGGCGAGGAAGACGAAACCGCTGGTGCCGTCGCTGCGCAGCGCCCAGCGCAGGGTGGAGCTGTCCTCGACGCCGTCCGGGCGGGTCTCGGGCAGACTGGACGGCATCTCCGCGAGCTGATGACCGAAAGCGGTCAGAAAGATGTGCTGGCGGCGGAGTTCGGCGTGGCTTTCCGCGAGCACGCCGGCCTCGCCGATCGGGGCGTGGAAGTCGTAGCCCAGGCGCGGCAGATCGTTCGGGTAGCCGGTGGCGTGCGACTCCTGCATGCCGTCCGGACCGGCCGGGTTGGTGCCGCCGGCGTACATGTAGTAGCCCTGCCAGGCCGACCCGTTGCCGATCTTGCAATGCGCGATGGTGGCCACGTCGAGCGCGGTGGGCAGCGGGCGGCGGTGGTACGCGGTCGCCATCCCGCCGGCGAGCTCGCAGGTGGCGGCCGGGAACTCCGCGGACGGGGTGCGCGGGCCACCCTTGGCCGCCTCGATGTTCTGCGCGCGGCGCACGTCGGCGCCGATCCCCGGGTCGTCCCAGACGTGCGAGAAGAAGTAGTGGTCGCGGAAGTTCGGCGCCCAGGGCGAGTCCGAGTCGACCCAGAAGCCGTCACCGTAGCCGCCGTAGAGCGGCAGCACCTCCTCGTCGGGCAGCTCGGCGCTGTCCCAGGCGGTGGCGGTCCAGATCGGCGCGGCCAGGCCGGCGTCGCGGGCCATCCGCTTGAGCGTGCGCAGGTGCTCGGGGTCGGTGTACAGCTCGTTCTCGATCTGGATGCCCAGGATCTCGCGGGTGCCGATTTCGCCGCCGATCCGGTCGAACCACTCGGTGACCATCGCGAGGTAGTCGGGATCGTCGGTGCGGTGCCGGACCGGGGCCTGCTGAACCCAGTCGGGAAAACCGCCGTTGCGGCTCTCGGCGTGCACCCACGGGCCGATCCGCAGCACCACGTCGAGGCCGGTCGCGGCGGCCAGGTCGACGAACGCGGCGACGTCGAGGTTGCCGTCGAAGCGGTAGACGCCGGGGGCCGGCGAGTGGTGCAGCCAGAACAGGTAGCTGGCCACCACGGTGACACCGCCGGCCTTCATCTGGCGCAGGCGCTCGGCCCAGCGGTGCCGCGGCACCCGGCTGTAGTGCAGCTCGCCGGAGACCGGGACGACCGGGACGCCGTTCCTGGTCAGGTAGCGGTTGGTGAGGGACACGCCCGGCCGGACGTCCTCGTCGTTGCTCATCCGCGGCCGGCGCAGCGGCGTCGTCCAGGGTTGGTGGCGCACGGAGAGCGGCGCCGTCGGTTCGGGCACGAGGACCCCTCTTTCCGTTGGGACTGTAACCGGTCACAGGCTGGCAGGGCCGAACGATACACAGGCGTAACGGGTCGGAAGCAAGGGCTTGACACACGGACGTAACGCCAGCACTGTAACCGGTCACAGGCATCGACCGAGGGCCCCGCCCGGCGCGCCTATCAAGGAGGACCCATGAAGAAGACCCTTGCCCCGTTGCTGGCCACCCTGACCGCGGCGGCCCTGCTGACCATCGCCGCCTGCAGCTCGTCTGACGACAAAGCTGACGATACGACCGGCACCGGGAAGGTCGCGCTGACCTACTGGAGTTGGGCGCCGAACATGGACAAGGTCGTCGCGGCCTGGAACTCCAGCCACCCGGACATCCAGGTGACGGTCAACAAGCAGGATGGTGGCGACCCGGCCGTCACCAAGCTGCTGACCGCGATCAAGGCCGGCTCCGGCGCCCCGGACGTGATGCAGGCGGAATACCAGAAGATCCCCACTCTGGTCTCCGCCGACGCGCTCGCCGACATCGCCAAGGAGGTCGGCGGGCTCAAGGACAGGTTCCCGGCCGCCACCTGGAACAGCGTCACCCTGGGCTCGGACGCCGTCTACGGCGTCCCGCAGGACTCCGGGCCGTTGATGTTCTTCTACCGCTCGGACGTCTTCGAGAAGAATGGGCTGACCGCCCCGAAGACCTGGGACGAGTACGCCGCGGACGCCCAGAAGATCCACAAGGCGAACGCCGAGCAGTACATCGGCACCTTCTCGGCGACCGACGCGGGCCTGTTCACCGGCCTCGCCCAGCAGGCCGGCGCGTCCTGGTGGGGCGTGAACGGCCAGTCCTGGACGGTCAACGTCAACGACCCCGCCACCCAGAAGGTCGCCGCCTACTGGGGTGGCCTGGTGGAGAAGGGCGTCGTCGACAACAAGCCGATGTACACCCCGGAGTGGAACGCCGCGCTCAACGACGGCTCCCAGGTCGGCTGGGTCTCCGCGGTCTGGGCGCCGGGCGTGCTCGAGGGCAGCGCCAAGGACACCAAGGGCAAGTGGAAAGCCGCCCCGATGCCGCAGTGGGACGCCGCCAGCCCGGCGACCGGCAACTGGGGTGGCTCGGCGACCAGCGTGACCAGCCAGAGTAAGCACCCCAAGGAAGCCGCGCAGTTCGTCTCCTGGCTGAACAGCGACCCGGCCGCGATCAAGCTGCTGGCCACCACCGCCAACGTGTACCCCGCCGCGAACGACGCCACCGCCGCGCTCACCACACCGCCGGCCTTCTTCGCCGACCAGGCCGACTTCTACACGATCGCGGGTGAGGCGGCCAAGCAGACCAGGCCGTTCACCTACGGCCCGAACGTGAACGTGGCGTACTCCGCGTTCAACGACGCCTTCGGCAGGGCCGCCGAGTCGAAGAAGGCGGCCGCCTTCACCGCGTCGCTGGCCACCATCCAGAAGGCCACCGTGGACGACATGAAGAACAACGGTTTCACCGTCGCCGGCTGATCCCCCCGCCGGGGCGGGACGCTCCCCCTGCGTTCCGCCCCGGTCCTGTCCACGGAAGGTTGCGGCGATGTCGCGAACCACCTCAGTCAACCGCACCGCCGGCGTCCCGTACGCCTTCCTCGCGCCCGGCCTGCTGCTGGTCACCCTGTTCCTGGCCGCCCCGGTCGCCTACACCGGCTATCTGAGCCTGCGCAAGGTGAAGGTCAGCGGCCTCGGCCTGGGTGCCAGGTCACGCACCGAGGTGTGGGCCGGGCTGAGCAACTACGCCCGGTCGATGACCGACCCCGACTTCCTGCCCAGCGTCTACCGGATCCTCGGGTACGGCCTGATCGTGGTCCCCACCATGCTCGGCCTGGCGCTGCTGATGGCGCTGCTGCTGGACGCCGGGCGGACCCGGCCGACGATCGGCGCCTTCGCCCGGATCTCGATCTTCCTGCCCTACGCGGTACCGGCCGTCGTGGCGTCGGTGCTCTGGGGCTTCCTGTACCTGCCCCGGGTCAGCCCGTTCAGCTACGCGCTGGAGCAGGCCGGGATCCATCCCCCGGAGCTGCTCTCCTCGTCCTGGGTGCTGTACGCGGTCGCCAACGTCGCGGTCTGGGGCGGCACCGGCTTCAACATGATCGTCCTCTACACCGCACTGCGCGCCGTGCCGACCAGCCTGTACGAGTCGGCCCGGATCGACGGCGCCACCGAGTTCGCGATCGCCTGGCGGATCAAGATCCCGATCGTGCTGCCCTCGCTGATCATGACATTCGTCTTCTCGCTGATCGCGACGCTGCAGGTGTTCGCCGAGCCGATCACGCTGAAGCCGCTGAGCAACACGATCTCGTTCACCTGGACGCCGCTGATGAAGGTGTACCGGGACGCGTTCGTCCGCAACGACATCTACGCCGCGGCCGCCACCTCGGTGGTCATCGCGGTGGCCACCTTCCTGCTGTCCTTCGGCTTCCTCAAGCTCGTCGGCCGTCGCGCGTTCAACCAGGAGGACTGATGAAGACCGGTAGGATCGCCACCACCCTGCTGCTGCTCGGCGCCGCGTACTGCCTGTTCCCGGTGATCTGGGTGGTGATCGCGTCGAGCAAGAGCGCCGGGGAGCTGTTCGCCACCTTCACCCTGGCGCCGAGCACCCACCTGTTCGACAACCTGGCCGACCTGAGCGACTACCGCAACGGGCTGTACTGGCGCTGGATGGCCAACACCGCCCTGTACGCCGGGGTCGGCGCGGGTGTCTCCACATTCATCTCGGCGATGAGCGGGTACGCGCTGGCCAAGTTCGACTTCCCGGGCAAGGGCCTCGTCTTCAACGTGATCCTGGCCGGTGTCCTGGTGCCCGGGGTCATCCTGGCCATCCCGCAGTACCTGCTGCTGGCGAAGGTGGGGCTGACCAACTCCTACTGGGCGGTGCTGCTGCCCAGCTTCATCAGCCCGTACGGCATCTACCTCGCCCGGATCTTCGCGGCCGCCGCGGTGCCCGGCGAGATCCTGGAGGCGTCCCGGATCGACGGGGCGGGCGACTGGCGCACCTTCGTCCGCGTGGTCCTGCCGATGATGCGGACCGGGCTGGTCACGGTCTTCCTGTTCCAGTTCGTCGCGATCTGGAACAACTTCATGCTTCCCTACATCATGCTGGGCAACGACAAGCTGTACCCGCTCACGGTCGGCCTGAACGGGCTGCTCAACCAGGGCGCCAGCCAGCCGTCGATGTACACCTCGGTGATCACCGGCGCGCTGGTGTCGATCGTGCCGCTGATCGCCCTGTTCCTCACTCTCCAGCGGTACTGGCAGGTCGACCTGGCCGCCGGTGGCGTCAAGGCCTAGGAAACGGTGCCGACTATGATCCCGAACGTGTCGCGCAAACGCCCAACGATCCGCGATGTCGCTCGCGAGGCCGGGGTGTCCTATGCGACGGTCTCCCGGGTGCTCAACGGGCGCGACTGGGTGAGCCCGGAGGCGGTGCGCTCCGTCCAGGACGCCATCGCCCGCACCGGCTACACCACCAACCAGCACGCCCGCTCGCTGGCCACCGGCCGTTCGGGGTCGATCGCCTTCCTGCTCACCGAGCCGCAGCACCTGCTCTTCGAGGACCCGAACTTCTCGGTGCTGCTGCGCGGCGTGGCCCAGGCGCTCTCCGACCGGGAGCAGACCCTGATCCTGATGATCGCCTCCACCCAGCAGGAGCGCAGCCGCACCCTCGCGTTCCTCAACGGCGGTCACGTCGACGGCGTGCTGCTGGTCTCCCCGCACTCCGGCGACCCACTGCTCCGGCAGCTGGTGCAGGCCCAGGTCCCGATCGTGGCCTGCGGCCGGGTGCTCGGCCTGGAGGAGATGATCAGCTCGGTCTCGGCCGATGACCGGGCCGGCGCCCGCAGCGCCACCGAGCACCTGATCGCGGCCGGCCGCCGGCGGATCGCCACCATCACCGGGCCGATGGACACCTCCGGCGGTGTCGACCGGCTGGCCGGTTACACCGACGCGCTGCTGGCCCACGACCTGCCGATCGACTCGGACCTGATCGTGCACGGCGACTGGAGCCGGGAGACCGGCGCGGCCGCCATGCGCATCCTGCTGAGCCGGGCCCCGGACGTGGACGCGGTGTTCGCCGCGTCCGACGCGATCGCCGCGGCCACCCTGCCGGTGCTCCGCGACGCCGGGCGCGCGGTGCCCGGTGACGTGCGGGTGGTCGGCTTCGACGACTCCGGGCTGGCGGCCACCACCGAACCGCCGCTCAGCACGGTGCGGCAGCCGCTGGACCGGATCAGCGAGGAGATGGTCCGTCTCCTCGTCGACGTGATCAACGGCCGGACGCCGCTCTCCATCACCGTGCCCACCAGCCTCGTGCTGCGGGCTTCCTCACCGGGTTCCTGACCGGTCGGCTTCACCGGGTCCCCCACCGGGGCCGGCCTCGACCCCCTCAGGTCGGGGCCGGCCGCCACACCGATGAACGTCCCTTTGTCCACAAAGGAGCGCCATGAAATTCGCCGCACTACTGGCCGCCGCCCTCCTGCTCCCACCCACCCCGCCACACGCCGGCCTCGCCATGCACGGTGCCGACGTGTCCACCCTGCCCCGCGCCCAGGACCTCGGCGCGAAGTACTACGACAGGCACGGGCACCGGGCCGACCCGTACGAGATCCTCCAGCGGTCCGGGGTGAACTACGTCCGGCTGCGCATCTGGAACAACCCGACCAGCGGCTACAACAACCGGGCCGAGGTGGTGGCGCAGGCCCGCGAGGCCCGGCGGCACGGCCTCAAGGTGCTCATCGACTTCCACTACTCGGACACCTGGGCCGATCCGGGCAAGCAGTTCATCCCCGCCGCCTGGGCCGGTCACGACCTCGAACAACTGCAGAAGGACGTCTACGACTACACGTACGACGTGTGCCGGGCCACCCGGCCCGACAGCGTGCAGATCGGCAACGAGATCAACACCGGGCTGCTGTGGCCGGCCGGTCAGGTGGACGACAGCGACTTCGGCCCGCTCGCGTCGCTGCTCAAGGCCGGCTACACCGCGGCCAAGGCGTGCGATCCACGGACCCGGGTGCTGATCCACACCGCGGACGCCGGCAGCATCGACGCGGCGCACTGGTTCTACGACGGAATCGCGGCCCAGGGCGTGCGATGGGACGTCACGGCGCTGTCCTACTACTGCATGTGGCACGGGGACCTGACGAATCTGGCGTCGGTCCTCAACGACCTGCGCGACCGTTACGGCAGGCCGACGGTGATCGCCGAAACCGCCTACCCCTTCACCACCGACAACCACGACCACCTGGCGAACATCATCACCTCGGCGGCGCCGTGCGACGGGATTCCCGCGTCGCCGCGGGGACAGGCGGAGCAACTGCGCCGGGTGCAGGACGTGGTGCGCAAGGCCGGCGGGCTGGGCGTCTTCTACTGGGAGCCGACCTGGACCGCGGTCGACGGCAACGGCTGGGACCCCGAGGACATCCAGCATTCCGGAGACGCCTGGGAGAACATGGCGACCTTCGACTTCCACGGGCGGATCAACCCCTACATCCGCTTCTGAAGTACCCCTTCTCTCCTACCCCCGAAGGAGTTGACATGCGCAGATCCATCGGCGCCGCCATCGGAGCGGTGCTGCTGATGCTGGCGCTCTCCCCCACCCCCGCACACGCCGCCTCGCTCACCATGCTCGGCGCGGACGTCTCGTCGCTGCAGCGGACCCTCGACCTGGGCGGCAGGTACTACACCGCGGCCGGTGCGCAGGCCGACCCGTACGACATCCTGAAAGGCGCCGGCGCCAATTACCTGCGGCTGCGCGTGTGGAACAACCCGGCCGGCGGATACAACAACAAGGCCAAAGTGCTGCAGCAGGCGAAAGCCATCAAGGCCAAGGGCCTGAAACTGCTGGTCGACTTCCACTACTCGGACACCTGGGCCGATCCCGGCAAGCAGTATCCGCCGGTGGCGTGGAGCTCGCACTCGCTCAGCCGGTTGCAGACCGACGTGTACGACTACACCTACGACGTGTGCACCGCGCTGAAGTCGCAGGGCACCACGCCGGACAGCGTGCAGATCGGCAACGAGATCAACGTCGGCATGCTGTGGCCTGCCGGAAAGGTGTCGAACAACAATTTCGCGCCGGTGGCCGGCCTGCTGAAACAGGGCTACAACGCGACCAAGGCGTGCAACAGCGGCACCCAGGTGATGATTCACACGGCCGACGCGGACAGCGACGCGAACGCGCGCTGGTTCTACGACGGCATCAAGGCGCAGGGCGTGTCCTGGGACGTCACCGGGCTTTCCTACTACTGCATGTGGCACGGCACGCTGGCCAATCTGTACAACGTGATCGCCGACGTGAAATCGCGGTACGGCAAGCCCGTGGTGATCGTCGAGACGGCGTACATGTACACCACGGCCAACGCCGACAGCGAGACGAACTCGGTGCCCGGAACGACGACCTGCGACGGGCAGGCCGCCTCGAAGACCGGGCAGGGCACCGAATTCACCTGGATCCAGAACACGGCCCGCAACGCCGGAGCGATCGGCGTCTTCTACTGGGAACCGACCTGGTATGCGATCGCCGGAAACGGCTGGGACCCGGCGAACATCAACGGCACCGGCGACGGCTGGGACAACATGGCCGCTTTCGACGCCACCGGCCGGTGGAACTCCTCGGTGAAGTGGACCGCCTGACCCATCCCCGGAAAAGGTCGGCCCGGCGCTTTCCCCGGCGCCGGGCCGACCCCTTTCCTCAGCGACTCGGTGACGCCGACGGCGCGGCCGACGGGGTGCCGCTCGCCGACGGGCCCGCGGAGGGTGGGGTCGCCGAGGGCGTGACCTCCTCGTGCGGGTTGTCGCCGTCGAGGGTGGGGTCGGGGCTCGGGGACTGGAACGGGTCGGCGTCCGGGCAGTGTGGATAGCCGCGGTGCCAGCTGGTGTAGGAGTTCCCGGTCCGAGGGTCGGTACAGGTGGCGTTGCCCAGCTGGATCGGGGCGCCGGAGCTGTCGTACAGCTGGGCGTCCTGGATCGGGTGGCCCTGCGAGTCGTACACGAAGATGTCCTGGATGGCGTCCGCCGGGCCACCGCCGCTGTAACCGGACTCGACGAACGGCGTCTGGCGCAGGTCGCTGTCGAAACCGGTGAAGCCGGCCAGCGCCATCAGCACCAGGAGCGTGGTGCCGGACCACAGCGCGTACCGCGCCCAGGGCTTGTCGGGCAGCGGGCGACGGCCGAACCAGATCGAGGCGACCACGCAGCCGGCGAGCAGGGCCAGCGCCACCACGTCGCTGCCGCCGATCCGGGGCAGCAGGCCGATCGGGCCGGAGCCGTGGTCGAGCACGACGGCGAGGACCATCGCGACCAGGTAGCCGCGCAGCACCCACCAGGCCGGGCGGAGCAGGAGGAGGAACTCGCTGGCCCGCTCGTGGCCCAGCGCCGGGCCGACCCGCACGTCGGCCACGCGCAGCCCGCGCAGCACCAGGTCGCGGGTCTCGCGCAGGTTGTCCCAGCGCGGGTCGGGCTGCGGTGGCAGGGAGACGAATCCGGCCGTGGCGAGCAGTTCCGCGGCGTACGCCGCGGGGGCGCCCAGACGCTCGACCAGAGTGCCGTTGTCCTCGGCGAGCACCTCGGCGAGGTGTTCCGGGAGGTCGTCGAGCAGCTCCTCGCGGGTGGTCTCGGGCACCCCGCCCAGCGCGAGGCGCACCGCGGCGACGTAGGTGGCGATCTGGTCGGTTGCGGTGTCGTTCACGCGGTCCCCCGGTCGCGAAGCAGGTCGTCCATGATGACGGCGAAGCCGTGCCAGGTCTTGCCGTTGCGTTCCAGCTCGGCGCGGCCGGCCGCGTTCAGCGCGTAGTACTTGCGGTGCGGGCCCTCGTCGCTGGGCACCACGTACGCGTTCAGGAAGCCGTTGGCGAACAGCCGGCGCAGCGTGCCGTAGACCGACGCGTCACCGACGTCCTGCAGGCCGGCGGCGCGCAGCCGGCGCAGGATGTCGTAGCCGTAGCCGTCCTCGTCGCGCAGCACGGCGAGCACCGCGAGATCCAGCACGCCCTTGAGGAGCTGGGTCGTATCCACGCACCGCACACTACTGTGTTTTCCGAAGTACCGTCAACAACGGCATAGCAGCGTGACGAACGGGCGGCGCCGCTGATCGCGACGCCGCCCGGGGGGATCAGACGGGGACCTGCTCGCGGCGCTCCAGCGCCGCGCCCTCCACGTCCAGTTCCGGGAGCCAGCGCAGCCAGCGCGGCAGCCACCAGGCGGACCGGCCGAGCAGCGCCAGCGCGGCCGGCACCGCGATCATCCGGATGATGAACGCGTCGAACGCGATGCCCACCGCCAGGGCGAACGCGATCGGCTTGACCGTGTCGTTGCCCTGCGGGACGAACGCCGCGAAGACCGCGAACATGATCGTCGCGGCGGCCAGCACGACCGGTGCGGCCTGCCGGAACCCGGTGACGATCGCGTCCCGCGGCGACGCGCCGTGGGCGTGCGCCTCGTGCATCCGCGACACCAGGAACACCTGGTAGTCCATCGCCAGGCCGAACAGGATGCCGACGATGATGATCGGCGCGAGGCTGATGATCGGGCCGGTGGAGCCGGCGTTGACCAGACCGGACAGCCAGCCCCACTGGAACACCGCGACCGTGGCGCCGAACGCCGAACCGATCGTGAGCAGGAAGCCGAGCACCCCGACGACCGGCACCAGCAGCGACCGGAAGACCAGCACCAGCAGGACGAACGCCAGGCCGACGACGAGCGCCAGGTAGACCGGGAGGGCGGCGTTGAGCTTCTGCGACACGTCGATGCTGATCGCGGTCTGGCCGGTCACGTACACCTTGGCGCCGGCACTGTCGGCCACCTCGTCCCGGATCCGGTGCACCAGGTCGACCGTCTTCTGATCCTCGGCGCCCGAGCCCGGGATCACCGTGATCAGTGCCGCCGACTGCTTCGGGTCAGGCCGCGGCGGGGTGGCCAGGGCCACGTCCGGCAGGGTGCTGATCTGCTTCTGCACGGTCGCCGCGTACGGCACCGCCTGCGGGCCGTCGATCAGGATCAGCAGCGGACCGCTGACGCCCGGGCCGAACCGCTGGTCGATGATGGCGTCCGCTTTGGCCTGGGTGCTGCCCTCCGGCGACCGCTGAGCGAGGGTGGTCTGCATTTTGAAGAACGGCAACGCCACCACGGCGAGCGCGAGCACGGCCAGCAGCAGGCTCGTCACCCGCTTGCGGGTGACGGTGTTCGCCCAGCCCCGGATGAAGCCGCGGCCCTCCGCCAGGTGGTCGGTCGTCGGCGGCAGGTCGCGCAGCCTGCGCGGCAGCGCCCGCTTGCCGATGAACCCCAGGATCGCCGGGACCAGGGTGATCGCCACCAGCACGGCGACCACGATGGTGGCCGAGGCGGCCAGGCCCATCTCGGTGAGGAACGGGATGCCGACCACGGACAGGCCGGCCAGCGCGATCACCACGGTCAGGCCGGCGGTCACCACGGCCGAACCGGCGGTGCCCACCGCGTACGCCGCGGCCGACTCGACGTCCCGGCCGGCGCGGAGCTCGTGGCGGAACCGGGTGACGATGAACAGCGCGTAGTCGATGCCGACCGCCAGGCCGAGCATCACCGCCAGGATCGGGGTGGTCGACTGCAGCTGGACGAAACCGGACAACGTGGTGATGCCGGCGACGCCGATGCCCACCCCGACGATCGCGGTCAGCAGGTTCATCCCGGCCGCCACCAGCGAGCCGTAGCTGAGTGCCAGCACGATCAGCGCGACGATCACGCCGATGCCCTCGGACGCGCCGCCGATGTCGGCCGCGTTGCTCAGCGCCTCGCCGCGCGCCTCGACAATCAGGCCGCCGGTTTTGGCCTGGGCCAGGGCCGCCGTGATCGCCGACCGCTCGTCGTCGGTCACCTCGGACGGCTGCACGCCGTACGTGACGGTGGTCAGCGCCGTGCTCAGATCCCGCGAGACCGACGGGTTCTGCTGGTCGAACGGGTTGCTCACGGCGACCACGCCGGGCAGCTTGCCGAACGCCGTGACCGACTGGGTGACCTGGTTGACGATCACCGGGTCGGTGATCTTCTGCCCGGCCGGGGTCTCGAACACCACCTGCACGGTGGCGCCCGCCGAGGCGTCGCCGAACCGCTGCTTCATCAGGTCGAGCGCGGTGGTCGACTCCTGCCCGGGGATGCGGAACGTGTTGACGGTCTCGCCGGACAGCCTGACCGCGCCGAAGGCCACGGCCACCAGGGCGAGCAACCAGGCGACGGTGACCACGATGCGATGCCGTGCGGCGCCGAGGCCGAGGCGGTGCAGCAGCGTTGCCATGGGTTTCCCTTGTCTTGGGTCAGAGGGTGGAGGGGTGCCCGAGCGCGCCGTAGGCGACGTCGACGAGCGTGGTGACCGCGTCCGGGGTGAGACAGTCGCGCAGGGCGACGCTGGCCACCGCGAGCGCGCCGAGCGCGCCGATCACCCGGACCGAGCGGACCGGGTCGGCGAGCGCGCCCGCCCCGCCCAGCGCGGCACCGGTGAACGGCTCGTCGCCGAACGCCGCGGCGACCTGCTCGCCGATCGTCTGCAGGGCCACGCCGAACTCGCTCTCCGGCTCGGCGAGCAGGCAGGACAGCAGCAGCGCCACGGCGCCGGGCTGATCCCGCGCGAGCTGGGCCACCCCGGTGATCACCATCCGGTCGCGCTCCGGACCGGTCGGCAGCGGGGCGGCGCCCGCCGCGACCTCCCGGAGCTGCCCCACGCAGCGCTCGATGACGGCCGCCTGCAGCGCCTCCTTGGTCGGGAAGCGGTGCAGCAGGCCGGTCTTGGAGTAGCCCACCGCGTCGGCGATGCGCTGCACCGACGTCTCCCGGAAACCGTGCCGGGCGAACAGACCGGCCGCGGCGTCGAGGATCTCGTCGTCGATCTGCTGCTTGGTGGGGCGGGGCATAGGACCAGCCTAGACCTTTCCGGACCATCGTGGTCGGTGATGGACCGTGGTGGTCCCCACATCCGGTTGCTCCCGATCGGCACCTGATCCGCACCCACCGCGGTACCCGGCCCGCCGATCAGGAAACCGTGGAGCTACCCCGCTGGGTGGAGACGATCCTGCGCGCCCGCCGCTACGGCGCCGCCGTCCTCGCCGCCCTCCTCGCGCTGCTGGTCTGGGACATGCCGCTGGATCTCGGCGACTTCGCCGGATACGGGCAGCGGCTGCTCGACGGGCGGCTGGACGGTGTCTACGACTCCGGCTGGAACCAGGCCGGGCCGCTGCAACTGCTGATCAGCCGGGCGCTGATGATCGGCGGAACGCACGGGATGCCGGCCCGAGCCGTGGTGATCGCGGTCAACGTGGGGCTGGTACTCGCGGCGATGACGCTGTGCGGGCGGCTCACCCCGGACCGGGGGCGGCGGCGCGCCGTGCGGGAGACCGCGACCGGATTGCTCGTGCTGCTCTGGATGCTGGTGCCGGTCCCGTGGTACGGACATCCCGCTGAGCTTGCCGTCCCGGGGCTGTGGGCGTACGCAAGCCTCTGTCAGAAGCGACAACGGACCGTGACCGCGGCCGCGCTCCTGGGTCTCGCGGTCGCCATCGCCCCCTGGGCGGTGCTGGGCTTTCCCTGCCTGCTGGCGGTCAGCGGGCCGGTGCGCGCGCTGCGGACCTGGGTGCTGGGCGGCCTCGCGGGCATCGCCACCTACCTGCCGTTCGTGCTGGCCGGACACTTCGCGATGTTCCGCCACGTCTGGCACGTCGACAACGACACCCTGGTCAAGATCCTCCTGCCCGGGATGCCGGACGTGACCTGGGAGATGCGCCTGATCCAGGCGGTGCTGGTGGCCGGCGGCTGCGCCGCGGTGGCCTGGTGGTGCCGCGGGCAGCGGCTCGCCTACGCGGTGGCGCCGGCGACCGCACTGCTGGTCCGGGTGTTCAGCGATCCGGTGACGCTGCGCTACTACTGGGGGCCGATCGCGGTGGCCACGGTGCTGGCCTTCATCCTGGTCGAACAGCCGCGCAGACAGGCGCTGGCCCTGCTGCTGGGGTATGCGGCGGCGTTCGCGGCGCTGGCGACCCGGCAGGTCACCGGGTCGGCGGCCTGCCTGGTGCTGCTCGTCGCGCTGGTCAGCGTGCGCCCGGTCGCGCGGGCCCGGCCGGCCGACACCCTGCTGACACCGGCGGTGTGATGGAGTGGGGCCATGTCCGCGGATCTGGTCCTCACCAACGGTCGCGTCTTCACCGCCGACCCGGCGCGCGGTCCGGCCACCACGGTCGCGGTCCGCGCCGGGCGGGTGGTGGCGGTCGGCGCCGACGACGTGCGCGAGCTGACCGGGCCCGCCACCACGACGGTCGACCTGGCCGGGCGGCTCCTGCTGCCCGGCTTCCAGGACGCGCACGTGCACGCCGTGATGGGCGGCGTCGAGCTCGGCCAGTGCGACCTGACCGGCGCCCCCGACCTCGACGCCTGCCTGCGGCGCATCCGGGATCATGCCGACGCCCACCCGGAGCTGCCCTGGATCACCGGCGGCGGCTGGGCCATGGAGGTCTTCCCCGGCGGCGTCCCCGACCGCGAGCCGCTCGATCGGGTCGTGCCCGACCGGCCGGTCTACCTGATCAACCGCGACCACCACGGCGCCTGGGTCAACAGCCGCGCCCTGGCGCTCGCCGGCATCGACGCCGCCACCCCCGATCCGGCCGACGGGCGCATCGACCGGCGCCCCGGCGGCGCCCCCGCCGGCGGCCTGCAGGAGGGCGCCATGCAGCTGGTCGCCCGGCTGCTGCCCGCGGTCACCCCGGCCGAGCGGCTGGCCGGTCTGCTGCGCGCCCAGACCCTGCTGCACTCGCTCGGCATCACCGCCTGGCAGGACGCGATGCTCTGCGCCACCAACGGCTACCCGGACGTCTCCGACGCCTATCTCGCCGCCGCCACCACCGGGCAGCTCACCGCCACCGTCGTCGGCGCCCTGTGGTGGGACCGCGACCGCGGCGCCGAGCAGATCCCCGAACTGCTCGCCAACCGCGACCGGCACACCGTCGGCCGGCTGCGCTGCGACAGCGTGAAACTGATGCTCGACGGCGTCGCGGAGAACTTCACCGCCGCGATGACCAGCCCCTACCGCGACTCCTGCGGCCGCACCACCGCGAACACCGGCCTGTCCTTCATCGACCCGGCCGCCCTGCGATCCCATGTCACCGAGCTCGACGCGCACGGCTTCCAGGTCCACTTCCACGCCCTCGGCGACCGCGCCGTCCGCGAGGCCCTCGACGCCGTCGAGGCGGCCCGCACGGCGAACGGTTTCCGCGACACCCGCCCGCATCTCGCCCACCTGCAGGTGGTGCACCCGGACGACATCCCGCGTTTCCGGGCGCTGGGCGCCGCGGCCAACCTGCAGCCGTTCTGGGCGTCGCACGAGCCGCAGATGGACGACCTGACCATCCCGTTCCTCGACCCGGCGCTGGCCGCCCGGCAGTATCCGTTCGGCGACCTGCAGCGAGCAGGGGTCCACCTGGCCTGCGGCAGCGACTGGCCGGTGAGCACGCCGGACCCGCTGCAGGGCATCCACGTGGCGGTCAACCGGGTGCATCACGGGGCGGGCCATCCACCGTTCCTGCCGGACCAGCGGCTCGACCTCGCGACCGCGCTGACCGCCTACACCGCCGGGGCCGCCTTCGTGAACCGTCTCGACGACACCGGGGTCATCCGGGCCGGCGCCCGGGCCGATCTGGTGGTCCTCGACCGCGACCCGTTCGCGGGTCGACCGGAGGAGATCGGCGCGGCCTCGGTCGCCATGACCTTCATCGACGGACGGCTTGTCCACGCCGCCGGACGGAAATGACGGTGGTGAGGGCGCTCCGGCCGGGCCGGAGCGCCGGGTGCCGGCTCAGGACATCGAGGTGATGAGGACGACCGCATCGGCGGGCACCGTGACCGGACGGCCACCGTCGAACGAGCCGAGGAAGGTGCCGGCCGGCACCGGGAACCCGTCGGCGTCGACCGGACCCGGCGGATTCGCGGCTGCCTGGTACAGGTAGCGGTGGAAGGTCACCTTGCCGGTCGGCGCGGTCATCGGCACGGTGACCGCTGTCGTGCCGCGGTTCACCAGCACGAACGTCCAGCCTCCGGAGCCGGGCGCCTGGGCCTGCAGCAGGCGCAGGCCGGGCTGCTGGGCAGGGGCGTAGAGGGTGGATCCGGCCGGCAGATACCGGCAGAGCAGGCTCCAGGTATAGAACCAGGGCCGCAGCGCGGTGGTGGCCTCGGTGGTCCCCTCGTGGTCCCACATCCCGCACTGCACGGCCGCGGCGTAGCCGTCCAGGCACCATGCCATCGCGCCGTCGACACCGGCGCGGACCTCCTGCACGGCGAGGTCCGCCATCCGGACGCCGTGCTCCGGCTCGTCGGTGAACGCGTAGTCCTTGCCGTCGGTGGACTTCGGCGCCTTCATCCCGGTCTCGCCGAGGATCACCGGCACGCCGGGCGCGGCCGCCCGCACCTGCCGGACCGCCTCGCGCAGCGTCGCCTCCGGATACTCCTGCAGCTGCTGCACCGGATAGCCCGCGTCGGCGAGGTCCAGCTCGTGGGCGTAGAAGTGGGTCTGCAGCCCGGACACCAGTGACGAGCCGGCAGCCTCCAGCCACCAGTCGTCGGTGGGCGCCCCCTGCAGGTGGGTCCAGCCGGAACTGTGCGACGTCGCGTGGCTCCAGTCGTTCATCGGATCCGCGACGGTGCCGCCGGCGCCGGTGGTCATGGTGAGCGAAGCCAGCGCCCGCTCGGTGCCGGCGTGCGCGGGCAGCGTGATCCGCAGATAGTCGGTGCCGGCCGCCAGCGGGGCGCCGTTGCGCACCTCGTAGCGGTACCACGGGTTGGTGGCGACCGTCTTGACCGGCGCGGACTGCACCAGGCTCGCCGGGTCGAGCTGCGCCCAGGACGATCCGTCGCGGGAGGTGTAGAACTTCCAGTCGGCCGCGCCGGTGTCCGGGCTGACGTAGAACGTGGCGTCGAAACCGGCCAGCCCGTCCGCCCGCCACACCGCGTTCTGTCCGGTGGCGGCCGCGCCGCCGGTCACCGACTCCAGCCCCAGGTCACCGTCCTGGCCGGAGATGGTGGCCTCGGCGGTGTCGGGCCCGCCGAGCAGGGTCACCGGAAGGTTCTCGGCGGCGAAGGCGGCGCGCAGATTGGTGGTCGCGGTGACCCAGTCGGCGTACGAATAGTTCTTGGCCTCGTTCTTGACGTTCGGCTCGTTGACGCCGGTGTAGCGGACGATGTTGGTGTACGCGTCGGTCACGTACAGCCGGCGCATCAGGTCCGCCTGCACCGTGGCGGTCTCGGTCGCGGTGTACGGGTTCACGGCGCTCGACGGTTGCACTCCCCACAGCCCGAGCTGGACCCGGGTGCCGAGGGACCGGTAGTGCGTGAGGACCTGGTACAGATTCGTCATCTGCACACTCGCCCACTCGTACCGGCCGGCCACACCGGTGGGGTTGAACCAGTCGCGGTTGAGCATCACCCGCACGATCGGCGGCCGGATGAAGGTGGTCCGCTCCGTCATCCGCTGGAACGCCCGCGGGTCCCAGGGAGTCGGTGTGCCGGTGCCACCGGCGTACTGCGGGTCCTGGTTGTAGCCGAAGCCGATCCAGGTGCCGGCGACCGGTTCGGCGGGGCTCCGGGCGGCTCCGGCCGGGGCCGGTGGGCCGGCGGCGACCAGGGTCAGGGCCGTCAGGGCCAGCGGAAGCAGACGGTTGCGCACGTGTTCTCCTTCGGTCGTGAGCGGACGCGCCGGCCGGCGCACCGACCGGAGTAGACCGACTCTCGGTAACCGGAGCGTTCACGCAATGCAAGGGCGAGGTAAGGGCAATCCTCAGTGGACCGTCGATCGCACCGATCCGGGTCTACCTGCCGACATGTCGCTGCCCGGCCGGCCGGACGGTCATGCGGTCGGCAGCGGTCAAGGACAGACCATCACGGTGTACGAGGTGGTGCCGACGTGGTGGCCTTCGGCGACGACGGGGTGTGGACCGCCCCGGGGCAACGGCGACGGCACCTTCCGCTCCCCCGCTTCGTGGTCGACGACCTGGGCTTCGACGCCGGGGGCTGGCGGGTCGATCGGCACCCCCGGTTCGTGGCCGACCTGACCGGCTTCGGCAACGACGGCCCTGGATGACGGCAGCGAACTCGTCGTCGAGGCTGATCAGCTTCGGCCACACCCGGACGGCGGCTACACGGTCATCCGAGGCGGACATCCACCGACCGCCGACCCATGATCTCCGCAGGGCCGGGTGGCCGGCGCCCGCACCGCTGCCGCCGAGGCCGGACCGCCGGCGTCAGTCGGTCTCGATGGTGACGTAGTCGAGGTCGCCGGCGAAGTAGTCGCAGCCCACCGCCCGCTGGTCGCAGTCGAGTTTCCCGCCGATGGTCAGTGGCCAGTTGTTGCTGATGGCGCCGGTCCAGCCTTGCCGCCCGGCCACCCGCCGGCCGTCGATGGCGAGGGCGACGCCGCTGCTCACCCGGACGCAGGTGATCACGTGCCAGGCGCCGTCGTTGATGGCGTCGGGGGCGTCGGCCTCGAGGACGCCGCGGTCGCCGCGGAACGAGCATTGCACGTGGCCGTTGGGGATCTGCAGTTTGAAGTTGCCGCCGGTGGTGGTGGACTGGCCTTTCTGGATGATGTTGCCGAAGTGGTTGACGGTCCGCAGCCGCATGGTGACGGCGAAATCCCGCACGCCGGGATTGAGGAGGCCGCCGCTGGACACCACGACCAGGTGGCCCGGGTGGGGTGGCGGGGTGTCGGGTTCGAGGCGGTCGAACCGGTAGCCGGTGGCCCCGTTCACGGCGGTGTCGACGCCGACCTCGTCGCCGATCTGTCCGTCCAGTCCGTTTCCACTGCTGTCGGACATCCGGGTGGCGCCGGCCGGCTCGTTCATCGGCCAGTAGGCGAGGGTGACCGGAGCCGCGGCGTGTGCCGCCGTAGGCGTTCCGGCTAGCAGGGTTGTCGCGGTGAGCAGCGTGGCGAGGCGTCGCATCGGTGTCCTAGAGGGGCGTCGGAACGGCTTTATCGGAGCCTAAACGGGAGCAAAGCCGCAAATGCCGACATCCTCGCAATTCACCATCCGCAGTGTCCTCTCGGACCCTCGCTAACTGCCCGTTCAGCTTGGTAGCATCCCCGCCGATCATGGTTGAACCCCCTCCTCGGCCATGGCGCTCCGGACCCCCTCCCCCGGAGCCGAACCACTGACTCAGATAAGGATCGTGGCGAAGTGCTTCTCAACGGGACTGACGGTGAGACCTCGGAGCACAAGGTGATCGCGCCCAACCCGGGCCTGCCGAACCAGGCGCTGCAGGTCCTCGCCCTGGCGCAGCGCACCGCCGAGGAGCACGTGGCGAGCGCGCAGCACCACGCGGACAAGATCCGCACGGACGCCCTGGCGGCGGCAGAGCAGATCGCCCGGGACGCGCAGTCGCACGCCGGCACCGTGCGGCAGGAGGCCGATCGGGTGCTCGCCGAGGCCCGCGCCGCCGCCGAGACCATGGCGCGGGAGGCCCAGGCGCGCGCCGAGGAGGCCCGCCGCGCCGCCGACAAGATCGTCACGGATGCCCGGCAGCGCGCCGAGCAGATCGGCGCGGACGCCCTGCACGGCGCCGAGCAGTTGAAGCTGCAGGCCCAGCAGCGCTACGACGACGTGGTCGGCAGCCTGGGCGCCAAGCGCGAGGCGCTGCAGCAGCAGATCGAGGCCCTGGAGAACTTTGACCGGGAGTACCGCGGCCGCCTCACCCAGTTCATGCAGGGCCAGCTGCGCGCGCTCTGGGCGGACGCCCCGCAGGTCACCGCCGAGGTGATCGAGGAGGAGCCGATCGCCGAGGAGATCGAGGCCGCCCCGCGTCGCGGGCACCACGCGCACCAGCCGGAGGCCGACGCCGAGGCCGACGAGGACCGCTGACCCGGCGCCAGGCAGCAGGAAACGACCCGGACCGCTGTCGGTCCGGGTCGTTTCGCTTGCGTCGTACGCCGCCCGCCCGCAGCAGCCGATTCACCGAACGGGGCAGGCCGGTGACCGGCCTGCCCCGTCCGCCCTCTCACCGGTGTGATCAGCGGCCGAAACCGCGGGCCAGACGGTGGTACGCCTGGTTCCAGCGCACCTGGTTGGTGAACTGCCGGGTCGTCGTGTCCTCGTCGATCAGCAGCAGTTCGGTGCCGACCATGTCGGCCAGGTCGGCCAGTTCCTCGGCGCCGACCGAGGCGGACAGCACGGTGTGGTGCGGACCGCCGGCGGTCAGCCAGCACTCGGCCGAGGTGGACAGCGACGGCGCCGGCTTCCAGACCGCCCGGGCGACCGGCAGCTTCGGCAGCGGCTCGGTCGGCGCGACCACCTCGATCTCGTTGGCGACCAGGCGGAACCGCTCCCCCAGGTCCGCGAGACCGAGCACGATCGCTTTACCCGGGGCGGCGTCGAAGACCAGGCGTACGGGGTCCTCGCGGCCGCCGATCCCGAGCGGGTGGATCTCCAGCTTCGGCTTGCCGGCCGCGATCGACGGGCACACCTCCAGCATGTGCGCGCCGAGGATGACCTCGTTGCCCGGGGTCAGGTCGTAGGTGTAGTCCTCCATGAAGGAGGTGGCGCCACCCGGGACCATCGCCTTGAGCGTGTGCACCAGCACCGAGGTCTTCCAGTCGCCCTCGCCGCCGAAGCCGTAGCCGTCGGCCATCAGCCGCTGCACGGCCAGGCCGGGCAGCTGCCGCAGACCGCCGAGGTCCTCGAAGTTGGTGGTGAAGGCCTGGAAACCGCCCTCGGTGAGGAACTGCCGGAGACCGGCCTCGATCCGGGCCCCGTAGCGCAGCGACTCCGCCCGCTCGTTCTTCAACTCGGCGGCGATTTCGTAGACGTCGGCGTACTCGTCGACCAGCTTGTCGATCTCCGCGTCGGTCACCTGGTCGACGACCGCGACCAGGTCGTTGACGCCGTAGGTGTTGACCGAGACGCCGAAGCGCAGCTGCGCCTCGACCTTGTCCCCCTCGGTCACCGCCACGTCGCGCATGTTGTCGCCGAACCGGGCCAGCTTCAGCGACCGCATCGCCGAGTAGCCGCGCGCGGCCCGCACCCAGGTGGCGATCCGGGCCGTCACGGCCGGGTTGCTGACGTGCCCGGCCACCGTCTTGCGCGGCACCCCGAGCCGGGCCTCGATGAACCCGAACTCCCGGTCGCCGTGTGCGGCCTGGTTGAGGTTCATGAAGTCCATGTCGATCTCGGACCAGGGCAGCGCCACGTTGTGCTGGGTGTGCAGGTGCAGCAGCGGGGCGCGCAGCGCGTCCAGGCCGGCGATCCACATCTTGGCCGGGGAGAACGTGTGCATCCAGGTGATCACGCCGAGCACGCCCGGCGTCGACGAGGCCCGCCGGCAGACGTCCAGGATCTGCTCGGCACTGGTCAGCACCGGCTGCCAGACCACGTCCGCGTCGAGCTGCGCGTCCAGCTGCGCGGCGATCTCCCGGGACTGGCTCGCCACCTGCTCCAGCGTCTCCGGGCCGTACAGCCCCTGGCTGCCGGTCAGGAACCAGATTTCCCCGTTGCTCATCGAGCCCTCCGTGTCACCAGTCGCTGCAGAACAATGAAGCCGAAGAGCAGGACGCCGACGACGATCCGGGTCCACGCCGAGTTCAGGTCACCCTGGAAGTTGATGATGGTCGAGATCAGGCCGAAGACCATCACGCCGAGCAGGGTGCCCAGGACGTAACCGGAGCCGCCGGTGAGCAGCACTCCACCGATCACGCAGGCGGCGATCGCGTCCAGCTCGGTGCCGGCGCCCTGCAGCGCGTGCCCCGAGGTGGAGTTGATCGTGTACAACACGCCGCCGAGCGCGGCGCAGAACCCGCTGATCGTGTAGACCAGCACCCGGGTGCGGGCCACCGGCAGGCCCATCAGCAGCGCCGAGTCGGCGCTGCCGCCGATCGCGTAGACGTTGCGGCCGAACCGGGTCCAGGCCAGCACGCCGGCCGCGATCAGCACGACCGCCAGCGCCACCACCGCGATCAGCGTGGTCTTGACGTCATCGAAGAGCGGGATCCGCAGGTCGGAAAGGGTCACCCAGAGTTTGTCCCGGATCGGGATGGACTCCTGGTTGATGTAGAGCGCCAGCCCCCGGGCGAAGAACAGTCCGGCCAGCGTGGCGATGAACGGCTCCACCTTGAAGTAGTGGATGGCCGCGCCCATCCCGGCGCCGAGCAGCGCGCCCAGCACCAGCACCAGCGGCAGCACCAGCAACGGCGGCCACCCGCCCTTGAGCAGGGTGGCGGTCAGCGTGGTGGTCAGCGAGATGACCGCGCCGACCGACAGGTCGATGCCGCCGGTGAGCATCACGAAGGTCATCCCGACCGCGACCACCAGCAGCACCGCGTTGTCGCGGAACAGGTTGACCACGACCCGGGGGTCGTCGAAGTGCTCCAGGTTCACCAGGCCGCCGATGTACATGGCGAGCAGCAGGACCAGGGTGGCGAGGATCGGGATGTACTTGGCGTTCGGCCGGTAGACGCGGCGCCTCGGGTTGACCGGAGCGTTCTGCGCGACCTCCGGCGTCGCGTCGATCGTGGTTTTCATGCGGGGACCTCGGCTCGCACGGCGGGACGCGACTTGAATCTTCCGAACACCTTCTCGCGGAAGACCGGCGACTGGGACAGGCAGAGGGCGACCACCACGACCGCCTTGAACAGCAGCGTGGCCTTGTCCGGCACACCGATGCCGACCACCGTGACGGTCAGCGTCTGGATCAGCAGGGCACCGATCACCGTGCCGACGATCGAGAACCGGCCGCCGATCAGCGCCGTGCCCCCGATCACCACGGCCAGGATGGCGTCCAGCTCGATCAGGTTGCCGGCGTGGATGCTGTCCGCGCTCTTGATGTCCGCGGACACGATCAGGCCGGCCAGGCCGGCCAGGGCGCCGGACACCACGTACACCATGATGGTGATCCGGCGGGCCCGGATGCCGGCCAGCCGGCTGGCCGCCGGGCTGCCCCCGACCGACTCGAGCAGCAGGCCCAGGGCCGTGCGCCGGGTCAGCACCGCGGTCAGCGCGACCGCCGCCATCGCGATCAGGAAGGCCACCGGCAGGGTGAGGAAGAAACCGGTGGCGATGCTCGCGTACGGGCTGGACTGCACGTTGATGATCTGCCCGTCGGTGATCAGCTGGGCCAGGCCGCGACCGGCCACCATGAGGATCAGCGTGGCGATGATCGGCTGGATCCCGACGACCGCGACCAGCGCGCCGTTCCAGAGGCCGAGCACGGCCGAGACGCCGATCGAGACGGCCACGATGAGCAGCACCGCGCCGAGCGCGTTCTGGTCGCTCAGGTCCTTGATCAGCAGACAGGCGACCGCGCCGGAGATCGCCATCACCGAACCGACCGACAGGTCGATGCCGCCGGTGGAGATGACCAGCGTCATGCCGAGCGCGACGAGCATCAGCGGGGCGCTGCCCCGGATGATGTCGATCAGCGTCCCGAACAGGTGCCCGTCGTGGATGGTGAGGAACTGGTGCGACGTGAACACGTTCACGATCAGCATCGCCACGAGAATGGCGGTCGGCCAGAACAGCCGGTTCTTCAGGATGGTCATGAGGTTGCTCCGCTGGCGATGGTCTGCATGATGCGGTCGGCGTCGACCCCGGCGGTGTTGTCCAGCTCCTCGACCAGGCGGCGGTCGCGCAGCACGGCGATCTTGTGGCTGAGCCGGAGCACCTCCTCCAGCTCGGCGCTGACGAACAGCACCGCCATGCCCCCGCCGGAGAGCTCGGCGACCAGCTTCTGGATCTCCGCCTTGGCGCCGACGTCGATGCCCCGGGTCGGCTCGTCGATGATGAGCAGCCGCGGCTCGGTGATCAGCCAGCGGGCCAGCAGCACCTTCTGCTGGTTGCCGCCGGACAGGTTGCGCACCGGGCGCTCCGGGTCGGCCGGCCGGATCTGCAGCGCCTTGATGTACTTGTCGACGATCTCGTCCTGCTTGCGGCGCGGGATCGGCCGGGTCCAGCCGCGCGAGGCCTGCAGGGCCAGGATGATGTTCTCCCGGACGCTGAGGTCACCGATGATGCCCTCGGTCCGGCGGTTCTCCGAGGAGAAGGCGATCCCCCGCTTCATCGCCACCTGCGGGTCGCGCAGCGACACCGGCTTGCCGTCCACGCTGAGTGTGCCCTGGTCCGCCTTGTCGGCGCCGAACAGCAGCCGGGCCAGCTCGGTGCGGCCCGAGCCGAGCAGGCCGGCCAGGCCGACCACCTCGCCCTGGTGGATGGTCAGGTCGAACGGGGCGATCGCACCGGTCCGGCCCAGGCCCCGGGCCTCGAGGATCGGCTCGGCGGCGGCCGCCTTCGTACGGGCGCTCTGTGCCTTGTCCTCAAGATCTTCCAGAGTGGCGAGCTCCTTGCCGATCATCTTCTCGACCAGCTGCACCTGGGTCAGCTCGGCGGTCCGGTACTCGCCGATGAGCTGGCCGTTGCGCAGCACGGTGAGCCGATCGGAGATCTCGTAGATCTGGTCGAGGAAGTGCGAGACGAACAGGATCGCCACCCCGTCCGCCTTGAGCCGGCGCATCACCCGGAACAGCTGCTCCACCTCGGAGGTGTCCAGGCTGGAGGTGGGCTCGTCGAGGATCAGGACGCGGGCCGAGATGTCGACGGCGCGGGCGATCGCCACCATCTGTTGGATGGCCAGCGAGTACTGGCTCAGCGGGGCGGACACGTCGATGTCCAGGTCGAGGCGCTGGAGCAACTCGGTGGCCCGGCGGCGCATCTGCCCCCAGCGGATCTTGCCGAACGTGCGGGGCTCACGGCCGATGAAGATGTTCTCCGCGACCGTGAGGTTGGTGCAGAGGTTGACCTCCTGGTACACGGTGCTGATCCCGGCCTTCTGAGCGGCCAGCGGGCCGGCGATCCGGACCACGTCGCCACCGAGCCGGATCTCGCCGCCGTCGATCTCGTAGACGCCGGTGAGCACCTTGATCAGGGTGGATTTGCCGGCGCCGTTCTCACCCATCAGGGCGTGCACCTCGCCGGGGTACAAACGGAAGTCGACGCCGTCCAGGGCGACGACGCCGGGGAAGACCTTGCGGATGCCGGTCATCTCGAGGACCGGGTTGGTGGCTGGTTCGCCCATCATGCGCTCCGTTCGCGCGGTGCGGACCACCCCGGGCTGCCGGGGTGGTCCGCACCTGCTTCGACTACCGGCTCAGTACTTGCGGGTCGGAAGCGCGGCCTTGGCCTGCTCCTGGGTGAAGGTGGTCTCCTCGGTGAGGACACGCTGCGGGACGTCCTGCTTGTCCTTGACCTTCTTGGCCAGGTCCATCAGCTGCGGGCCGAGGAGCGGGCTGCACTCCACGATGTAGTTGATCTTGCCGTCGGACAGGGCCTGCATACCGTCGTGGACCGCGTCCACCGTGATGATCTTGATGTCCTTGCCGGGCTTCTTGCCGGCCGCCTCGATCGCCTCGATGGCGCCCAGGCCCATGTCGTCGTTGTGGGCGTACAGCACGTCGATCTTCGGGGTGGACTGGAGGATCGCCTGCATCGTCGTCTTGCCCTCGGCCCGGGTGAAGTTACCGGTCTGCGACTTGACGATCTTGATGTTCGGGTTGGCCGTGATCGCCTGGGCGAAGCCCTTCTGCCGGTCGATCGCCGGGGCCGAACCGGTGGTGCCGGACAGCTCGACCACGTTCACCGGGTCCGACTTGCCCTCGTACTGCTTGACCAGCCAGTCGCCGGCCTCCTTGCCCTCCTTGACGAAGTCCGAGCCGAGGAAGCTCTTGTAGAGGGAGAGGTCCTGCGAGTCGACCGCACGGTCGGTCAGGATCACCGGGATGCCGGCGTCCTTGGCGTCCTTGAGCACCGAGTCCCAGCCGGAGGTGACCACCGGCGAGAACGCGATGACGTCCACGTGCTGGGTGATGAAGCTGCGGATCGCGGAGATCTGGTTCTCCTGCTTGCCCTGGGCGTCCGAGAATTTGAGCTCGAAGCCCGCGGCGGCCGCCGCCTCCTGGATCGACTTGGTGTTCGCGGTGCGCCAGCCACTCTCCGCACCGACCTGGGAGAAGCCGAGGACCAGCTTCTTGCCGCTCCCGCCGGAGTTCGCCGAACCGGAACCGGCGTCGTCGCTCTTGCTGCCGCAACCGGCGAGCGCGGACACGGCCAGCATGCCCGTCAGCGCCGCCGCCATCAACTTCACGCGCACCTTAACCTCCATCAAACTGTTACCGTTAACAAAGGAGCCAGCACTGGCATATACGTGTCAGTACCAGGAGTTCATCGAGTAGCTGCGAGCGCCGTCACAGCTTTCGTTTCGTGAGTGTTACCGTTCTCATCGTGCGCGTCAAGAGAGCAGATTCGTTGTTTCCAAGAGGTTGCCAAAACGGCGATCTCACCCAGGGCCAGCAGACGGTCACCTGGTAGATATCGTCCAATGCCGACCACAGACCCGGCGCCGGACCTCGGACCGGCTGCCCAGATGCCCTTCACCGCGACCCGGCCGCGCTCCGGCAAGGAGCGCGGGAGCGTCATGCGCGACGTCGCGAAACTGGCCGGCGTCTCCCACCAGACCGTGTCCCGGGTGATCAACGATCATCCCAACGTGCGGGCGGAGACCCGGGAACGCGTGCTCGCCGCGATGCGCTCGCTCAACTACCGGCGCAACCTGGCGGCCCGCACCCTGGCCACCCGGGAATCCCGCACGCTGGGCATCATCGGCTTCGAGACCACCCTGTTCGGCCCCGAATCGATGCTGTACGGCATCGAGAGCGCGGCCCGGGCCGCCGGCTACCTGGTCAGCGTCGCCACGGTCCGCGAGCTGGCGCACCGGCCGGTCCTGGAAGCGGTCGACCGGCTCGCCCAGCACGACGTCGACGGGATCATCGCGATCGCCCCGAAGCCGGCGGTGACCACGGCCCTCACCCACGCCCCCAGTGGACTCGCCTGCGTGGCCGTCGGCGGCGCCGGCACCGGTGCCGACCCGTTCCCCACCGTCCGCGTCGACAACGCGGCCGGCGCGCGGCTCGCCACCCGGCACCTGCTCGACCTCGGGCACGCCACGGTGCACCACGCGGCCGGGCCACCCGACTGGCCGGAGGCGCAGGCCCGGGTCGACGGCTGGCGGGAGACCCTGTCGGCGGCCGGGGCGGCGGTGCCCCCCATCACCCCCGGCTGGTGGGACGCGGCCGCCGGGTACGAGCAGGGCCGGCGGCTGGCCGCGGACCCGGCGGTGACGGCGGTATTCTGCGCCAACGACCGGATCGCGCTGGGTGTGCTGCGGGCGCTGCACGAGGCTGGGCGACGGGTGCCCGAGGACGTGTCGGTGGTCGGCTTCGACGACATGCCCGACTCCGGCTACTTTTTACCGCCACTGACCACTATTCACCAAGATTTCGGAGAAATGGGGCGCCGCGCGCTGGCTCTGCTCCTGGACCACATGGCGCAGGAGGAGACGGACGGCCCCCTGTCCAACGTGGTGGTCCAACCGGAACTCGTGCTGCGCTCCAGCACCGGCCCGCGGCGTCCCCTCACCCTTGGCGGTGAATGAACCGCGACCTGACCGCCCCCGCCGGTTACAGTCCGAGGGGTGTTCGACGGCGACACACGGTCATCTCCCGGGCCCGCCCCCACCCGGCGGGCCACCACCGTGCGCCGCCCTTCTCCGGCCGCGCCTCCGCCCGCCAGGCCTGTGGGCGCCCTGACCACGCGCCCGTCCCGCGCCGCACACTCCGCTACCGCCCCGTGGCCGTCACCGACCGCACACCGATCCGTAACCGCGCCTGCACTGCACGCCGCACCTCCACTGCACGCCGCGCCTCCACTGCACGCCGCGCCTCCACTGCACGCCGCACCTGCACCGCACGCCGCGTCTTCACTGCACGCCGCGCCTGCACCCCACGCCGCGCGGCCCGCCGCCGCCCCCGTGGCCGTCACTGACCGCACGCCGCCCCAGCACGGCATATCTGTCCCGCTCGGTGCGGCCTGCCACGACCGCGCGCCCGCCGTGGACCGCGGCGCCGTCTCACCACGTTGCGCCGTCTATCACCGCGCATCCTGCCGCCAGGTCGCTTCCCGTGGTCGCCCGGCGGGCGCTCAGGGCGGACCTTCCCTCGCCGGCACAGCCATGTCACGCCCCGCTCCGATGCCAGGCATCACCCTAAAGCCAAAATTTCCCGAAATTTCGGGCGCAACCTGCTTCGATGAGGAAAGGACAGGTGAGCGGATTGACCACGGAACCCGCCGTCCCAGGGTGGTGGCGTCGCCGGCACCCCCGGCTCTCCGGCACCCTGCACATCCGTGACAACCACGGCCACGACACCACCATCACCCTCCGCGGTCGCGGCGCCGTCCTGACTCCAGCCGGCAACAACCTCATCGGATACGGCGAGATCTGGGCAGTCCACACCGACCCGGAGACCACCACCACCAGCCTGATGATCAGCTACGGCCGTTCCCCAGCCCCCGACGACCGCGAAACCGGCCTCTGCCCACCCGGCGCCACCGTCACCCTGTCCGGCACCCACTTCACCTGGCACACCCCGAGCCAGGCCCCAGTCCCCGCGGAAATCCCCCACCAGCGCACCGCCGAACTCCGCAGCCACGATGGCCCAGCCACCAATGGACCGGCAACAACCAGGCGCAAGCCCGCCACGCCCACCGCCGCCAGCCACGAATCCACCACTGCCACCGCCGCCGGCCACGAGCAGCCCACCACACCCACCGCCGCCGGCCACGAGCCCGCCACGACCACCGCCGCCAACCACGAGCCCACCACCGCCACTGCCACCAGGCACCAGCCCACCGCCAGCGACCACGAGCCCACCGCTGGCATCGCGGGAACCGGCACGACCGACGATTCCACGGCGGCCACCGCTGCTCTCGGACAAACCGGCGCCGGGTCTGCGGGCGTCCGAGGCAACGCAGCGCCGACAACGAGCCGGGAGCCGGCGACCCGCAACACCCGGGTCCCGCTCCCTCGTTCCGGCAACAGGCGCGCCGCAATTCCCGGTTTTCGGCAACGAGTCAGTGCCCTCGTCCGGGACCTCACCCACCCGCCGGCCTACTGATCACGTCCGGAACGGCGTGGACATGTGCGGGGAAGGTTTGCCGGCCCGGGCGATGCTCCCAGCTACGCCCGGGCCGGCGGAACGTCACCCCGCCCCGCTCGGTGATCCGAGCCAGGGTGGGGCGTCGTCCCGACAGGGCCCACCCGCGTGCGCATCGCGTACTGTTCGGCGCCGGTTGCTCGCTGCCGCGAACCACCGGCTACGGATGCGCTCGCGCGGGTCAGGCCTTGGCGGCGCCGGGATTGCCGTAGTAGGCGCCCGGGCCGTGCTTACGCTTGAAATGCCGTTCCTGCAAGTGCTGCGGCGTGAACGCCTGCGGGTTGATCGCCAGGGTGCGGATCGCCATGTCGGCGACCGCCTCGACGATGATCGCGTGCTCGACCGATTTCTTCGGGCTGACACCCCAGGTGAACGGCCCATGGTTGGCGACCAGAGCGGCCGGCATCGCGGCCGCCGCCTCGTCGTCACCGATCAGCTCGATGATCACCCGGCCGGTGTTGAACTCGTAGTCGTGCGCGCACTCCTCAGCGGTAAGCCCGCGGGTCACCGGCACCGGCCCGTTGAAAGTGTCCGCGTGCGTGGTCCCGAGCACGGGAATATCCCGATTCGCCTGAGCGAAAGCCACCGCGTTCGTCGAATGCGTGTGCGTGATCCCCCCGATCGAGGGCCACGCCAGGTAGAACGCACGATGCGACTCGGTGTCCACCGACGGCCGCAGATCCCCGGCGAGCACCTTGCCGGTTTCAAGATTCACCGGAACCAACATGTCCGCGGTCAGATCACCGTAGGAAACCCCGGACGGCTTGATCAGGAAAAAACCACCCTCCCGATCCACACCGCTAACGTTTCCCCAGGTCAGCTGGGCCAGACCAGCCTCCGGAATCACCTGGTTGGCCAGCCACACGTCCCGGCGCAGAGCCTCCGACCCGATAGTCACGTCGCCGCCATCCTCAGCTTCCGAACCCCGATTGTTAGCGCTCACTCTACTGGATCAGACGCGTCCGCGCTAAACCCGAAGTCCCCGCTTCCACATCGGGGCCAGCCCGAAGACCCAGAAGCCGCAACTTCGCGCCCGCCGTCAACTCGCGCCTCACCCGCCCGAGTCCAAGTCAACTGTGAGCGCAAACAGTCACTATCCTCCGCAGCTCATGCGGCCCTCCCCGCGCGACCCGGACCCGAGCACGGACCGCTACCCGGACCGGGGCACGGACCGCGGCACGGATCCGGGCACGGCCCGCTACCCGGACCGCGGCACGGACCGCGGCACAGATCCGGGCACGGACCGGGGCACGGACCGCGGCACAGATCCGGGCACGGACCGCGGCACGGACCGCGGCGACCGCGGATCGCCGGAAGGGGGGTCAGTGGCCGGCGAGGCTGGCGAAGATGACCGGGTCATGGGAGGAGAGAAGGGTCAGATCGGGCTCGGCGCGCTGGTGGAGGGCGGCGAGACGGGCATGGTTGGCACGAACCAGCGTGCGGTCGAAGGCGACGCCGATCTCCGCGAGCCGGAGACCGAGCGGCACCGGGGCGCCGGTCAGGGTGTTGCGGTGATAGAAGGCGTCGCCACAGTGCAGGAGCCAGCGGTCGCCGGAGTCGACCGCGACGCAGGCATGTCCCCGGGTGTGGCCGGGCATCGGGATCAGGACGACGCCCGGGCCGATCTCGGTGAGCTCCTTGGCCGCGGCGAAGCCTCGCCACCGCTCCCCGTCGGCGGTGTGTTCGACCAGATCGAGGCCGTGTGACCACTGGGCACTGCGGAATCGCCGGCGTTCCCCGCGGGTCGGAGCACGCAGAGCTCCCTCGGCCTCCGCGGCGGTGACGTGCACCCGGGCGTGCGGGAAGTCGGCGAGGCCACCGATGTGGTCGATGTCGAAGTGGGTCACCACGATGTGACGCACGTCGGACGGTCGGAACCCGAGCCGCTCGACCTGGGCCACCGCGGTCTCCGCACGTCGCAGCGCGGGGCGCAGCAGGTGTCGTGGCGGGCCGATCCGGGTCGCCGGATCAGCGATGTCGGCCAGGCCGAAGCCGGTGTCGATCAGCACCAGACCGGCATCGGACTCGGCGAGGAGAACGTGACAGACCAGGTCACCGCCGGGCGGCCGCAACGTGCCGCAGTTGAGGTGGTGCACCCGCATCTGGTCCTCGCTCTCGCCGCATTCGCCTGCCGGTGCCGCGACGGTACGCCGTGCCGGAGCGAGGTGACAGGGGCCAGGGGCGGGAGGGGTTCACAATGCCCCGACAATGAGCCATTTCTGCAGCTCACGAGCCTAAATTTTTCGCGTGACCTACCCCTCCTTGACCGCCGGTGGCGCCGGGGTCCAACCTGATCCGCACACCGGACACGGCGGCCGAGACGAGGCCCCCGGCCACCCCCACCATGCGGGGCAGCCGGCGTCGGGCCGTGCGCTGGGGCCGAATCTCAGTGACGGGTGGTGTGATGCGCGTGGCGGTGACCGGATTCATGACGGGAGAGCTGGAGAGGGTCGGGCAGGCCGTGCGCGGCGGCCAGGCCGTTCGGCTGTTGGAGCAGGTGGCCCTCAGCGACCAGGTCGGCCATCATGCCGGTGAGCCGGGCGTCGAGTTCCGCCGAGCGGCGCGACGACCAGCCGTAAAGTTTGGTCACCGCGGCCAGCAACTCGTCCACCGGCAGCACGCCCCCGTCGATCACCAGATTCTCCAGAGCAATCGCGAGCTCGGCGTCGGAGACCTGGTCGGCCTTGCGGGCCACCCCGTCCGCCCGCTGCCGGACCACCGGGATGTCCTGGTCGGGGTCGCCGAGGAAGGTGCCGTCCCAGGCGACTCCGGCCTCCTCGATCGCGGCCTCGATCGCGGTGCGGGCCGGCCGGCTGATCCGGGCCAGGTCCCACTGCTCGCGCATGCGTTGCAGGGCGACGTTGATGTGCACCGGGCCCTCGATCTCGGCCAGCCTTCGCACGGCGGCGATCAGTTCCGGCCGCAGGCTCGGGTCGGTGAGCACGGCGCCGGCCGGCAGCGGGGGCAGGTCCGCTTTCCGGTACGGGTGTGCCCACTCGCCGGTGTGCGCCCCCGCCGCCCCGGTCGTCTCGGCGGCCCGGGCCGTGACATCCTGCCGGGTCTCCTCCTGCAGCATCGTCTCCGAACCGAGCACGGGGTCGGGCTGGTGCGCGCCGGCGAGATGCGGTCCGGTGGTGGCGACGCTCGGATGGGTCCAGCCGGGCGGTGCGGCCATCGTCTCCTCGAACTCGGCCACCGCGGCGGCCAGGTCCGGCTGCCCCACCATCTCCAGGAACCAGTCGGGACGCTCGGCCCTGACGCCGAGCAGCGACTGCTCGGCCACGGCGGCGGCCGCATCGGCCAGTTCCGGTTCCAGGTTGGCGGACTCGGTGAGTTCGGCCCGGATCTGCGAGATCGCGTCGAGACGGTCGGCGGGTTCCGCGGTCTCGTGCAGCCCGGCCAGGAATTGCGCGGCGGCTGCGGCCAATTCCTCGGTGCCGACCCCGAAGCGGGCGGCCACCTCGGCGAGATCCTCCCGGCTGGCAGAAGTCTGGTCGTCCCGGCTCACCACCGGCCACGACACGGTTCCGGCCTCCCGCGCCCTGGTATCCGACGGCCATGCGGTGCCCTGAGCCGGCTCCTCCCGCGTGGCGGCGGGCCACTCGACGGACGACACTCGCCGCTCGGCCGGTTCGGCTCCGGCGGTGGGCCACTCGACGGAGGAGACTCGCCGTCCGGCCGGCTGGATCGGCTCATCGGTGGCGGCGGACCACTGGACCCCTTCCTCGCGGGTCGCAGTGGGCCACTCGACCCGCTGCACGCGCGGCTCCCGGTCGGCGGCCGTCCGCTCCTCGCGCTCGGCGACCGGCCACTCCACGTTCCTGACCTGCGGCTCCCGGCTGGTCGGCTGCCCGGTCGTCGGCCATGCGACCTCCCTGACCTCTGGCTCCCGGCCGGCACGGGTTCCCCCCGGACGTTCAGCCGTAGGCCACGCGACATCCTGGACCCGAGGTTCCTGATCACCAGTGTTCCGGTCAGCCGTCGGCCAGGAGATCTCCTGGACCCCGGGCCGGTCCCCGGCCGCGGGCCATGCGACGCGTTCGGGCGCCTCGGCCCGGCTGGCGAACGGCCACTCCGCCCGGATGGTGGACTCCTCCTGGACTTCCACGACGGCTTCCTCGGCGTCCGCGGACCAGTCCACGCCAGCCTCGGCGATCGACCGGTCGGCTTCGGAGCCGACGGCAAGCGGCTGCAGGGGCGAGCCGACCGCCGGGTCGCTCCCGGGTACGGGGGGCTCCGGGTGCGACTCCGCCGCAGCGGACCAGTCGGAGCGGGACGGGGACTCGGCCCGACTGGCGAAGGGCCACTCGGCCCGAACCGGGTTGTCCATCGCAGGAGCGGACCAGGAGCCGTTGTCGTCGCTGGTGGCAGCGGTGTCGGTTCGGGCCGCAGCACCACTGTCGGCATGGGTCGCGGTCATGGCCGGCTCGGCCGGAGCGCCGTCCGGCTCGACCGGCCACTCGGCGGACTCACTCCCGCCGGCACGGAGCTGAGCGATCGCGGCCTCCAGGTTGGCGCCCAGGTAGGCCTCGGCGGCGGCGAGTTCCTCAGCACCGGCCTGCGCAAAGGCGAACTCGGCCGCGACACCGGCCAGACCGGAGTGATCGGCGTGGGCCAGCCGTTCCCCGGCCGAGACGGCGATGCCGGCCTCGGAGGTCTCGGCGACAACCGGCTCGTCGGGTGTGGCCCCGACGGACTGAGCCGGCAGGTCGCCGCCCATCAGCGGGACCCGCTCGTCGAGGGCGCCGTCGTCGGGCGGACCGGCGGACTCCTCGAACTCGGCCACGTCACCGGTGGTGGGCATACCGGTCGACGAAGCCCTGCTCCCGCGGAGGCCGAGGCCGGCGATCAGAGCGGCCTCGGTGACACGGCGGTCGTCGGCGTCGTGGGCGTCGGCGAGGTCCGCCTCGGCGGCGGCCTCCGTCTGGGCCACCCCGGCGTCGTCGGCGTCGGTCCAGGCGAAGAGACCTTCCCGCTCGGCGAGGTCGAGACCGGAGTCAGCGGAGGCGTCGGGGTATCCGCCGCCCGAGCTCTCGGTGGTCACCCGTGCGACCGGCTCGGCGGATGCCGACTCGGTGAATGCCGACCCGGTGAATGTCCGAACCTGCTCGTCGGAGGCCGCCTGGGTGAACGTGGACACCGGCGCCGCGGCAGTCGCATAGACGGTGCCGGACGATGGCGCGGCTTGCGCTGCGGGGACGGCGGCCACGACTTCGTCGTACGCCAATCGGGTCGTCCGCGGAGCGGGCGTCTCCCCGGCGGTGTCGGCGTAGCCGGCGCCGTAGCCCTCCGCCGCCTCCGCGACCGGGTACTCGACGGCGTCTGCCGGTGCGGGCGCGGCGTGCGCGATGTCTTCCGGCTGGTCCGGCGCGGTGGCGACGCCCAGTTCCGGTGGCGCCTCCTCGTCGGGGAGCCCGGCGAACGCGTCCTGGATGGCGGCCAGCAGACGGGTCTCCTCGCGGTCCCGGTCGAGGTACCAGGCGGTGCCCCAGATCCGGTGCAGCTTCCAGCCGAGACTGTCGAGCACCTGCTCGCGGATCCGGTCCCGGTCCCGGGCGGTCGGCGCCGAGTCGTACGTGGTGCCGTCGCACTCGATGCCGAGAGCGTAGGGGGCGTTGCGCCGGGCGGAGCGGCGGACCGCCAGGTCGATCCGGTAGGCGCCGGCCCCGACCCGGGTGCTGACCCGGTAACCCCAGCCGCGGATGACGTCCCGGACCGAGTCCTCGAACGGGGTCTGCGACTCCCCCGGGTGCGAGTCCTCCAGGCCCAGCGCGTGGATGCCGCGGGCGGCGTACTCCAGGAAGTCGGCCAGGTGGCGGAGGCTGACGTCGTTCTCCGAGAGATCCCGGGCGCGGACCGCGGACACCACTTCGAGCCGGCGCCGGGCGCGGGTGGTCGCCACGTTGAGGCGGCGCCAGCCGTCCGGTCCGGAGAGCCCGTCCAGGTCGCCGTTGATCGCGAAGATCACCACGTCGCGCTCATCGCCCTGGACGGCGTCCAGGCCCTTGATGAAGAAACCGCGCAGCCGGTCGTCCTCGGGCGGCACGATCATGTCGGCGACCGCGGCCTCGATCTCGTAGCCGTCCTCGGCGGTGCACACCACCACGCCGAGGCTGAGATCCGGCCGCGTGACGAAATGGTGGGCGACCCGGGTCGCGACCAGGTCGGCGAGCGGCATGTCGCCGATGGCCGGGTAGAGCTGCACGCCCCGGTCCGGCCCGGCCGGCGCGAACGCCGGAAAGGTGTGCAGGCGCCCCTGATAGAAGGCGTGGTTGGCGAACGCGATCAGCGACTCGTCGCGGCTGCGGTAATGCGTGGTCAGGTCGAGGACGCGGAACGCGTCGCAACTGAGCGCCTGCTCCAGGATCGAACGGGAGTCGCCGCCGGGGATCGGTGTCGCGGTGAGCTGCCGGTCGTCGCCGCAGACCACCAGGGCGTTGCCACGGTAGGCGCAGGTGATCGCGTCCGGCACCGGCACCCGGGACGCCTCGTCGATGATCACGACGTCGAAGTGCAGGTCGGGCGGGAGCAGACGGCTCACGTCGGCCGGCGACATGACCAGGCAGGGCTTGACCGCCATCGCCGCCCGGGCGGTACGCGCGAACAGGTCCCGAACCGGCAGGCGGCGGCCCTGCTGGGCAGCCGCGGCGCGCAGCATCGCCGCCTCGCCGGCCGCGGCCTCCGCCGGTTGCAGCGCGTCGACCGCGTTCATCACCTCGGCCGCGGCGGCGCGCTGCAGCCCGGCGTCCCAGAGCCGGAACTCGTCGACCAGCCGGTCGCGGGAGACCGCGTCGAGTGGGGCCAGCCGGTCGTCGGACCGGATGATCGCGTCGGCCCAGGACTGGAAGAGCGCCCGGCCCAGCACCGGCAGGAGCTGCTCGACCGGCAGATCCTCACGGATGCAGAAGTCGACCACCGGGTCCAGACCGTGCTCGGCCAGGACCGCGCGGGCCGTCTGACAGTCGAACCACTCCTGCTGGCCGCGTGTGTCGTCGAGCAGTTCGCGCAGCAGTTCCCGGGAGGTGTCCCGCTCGTCGAGAGCGGCGCTGAGGGCCGGGTGCCGGCTGGGCGCGAAGGCGCGCAGGATCCAGTCGCGGGCGGCCTGCCACTCGGCGACCCGGGCCGGCAGGGTGTCCGAGGGACGCGTCCGGCTGAGCAGTTCGGCCTGCTCGAGGGTGAACGCGATGTCCGCGCCGTTGCGGATCCGGCGAGCCTCGGAGGTCCAGGCCATCGCGGTGGCGAGCGCCTCCACGTCGGTCTGCGTGCCACGGTAGGCGGGGCCGAGGACCTTGGCGTACTCCTTGGCGTTGGCCGACAGGGCTGCGGCGGCCTCCGACGCGCTCTCCCGGAGCAGTCCGATCGCCGCCGCCTCGGCCAGGGTGAAGTCCCGGCCGGCGGCCGCGCTGTAGGCCTGGACCAGCTCGGCTACCGCGGTGAACGGCTCGACGTGGGCGCGCAGCCAGGTCACCGCGTCGTGGATCGGGCCGGTGGCCAGCTGTGGGCGGGGCGCGGGCTCGGGCGGTGGGCGCAGCGCCGCGGTCCAGCGTTCGAACTCCTTGCCGGCCTCGCCGACGATCCGGATGATCGCGCTGTTCGGGGTCGGCGCGCAGATCCGCTCGATCAGGGTGGGCAGCGCCTCCGGCGGGGTGACCTCAAGGGTCTGCGCGGCGGTCCGCAGTGCCCGCTCGATCGCGTCGAAGTCGGTGTCCTGGCCCTGCCAGTGCTTGCCGAGGATGCCGGCGTACTCCTGCTCGGCCTCCGCGAGCTCCTGCAGCGCACGCTTCCAGGCGGCGGCCGCGTTCAGGTTGGCGACCGCCTGCGACCGCTTGACGTCCGGCCGGGCGATGTCGGCGGCGGCCTTCTTGTCCCGCCGCGACTGCGCGCTCAGCTTCCGCAGGCCCTTGTGCTGATGGGCGAATCGCTCGGCGAGCTCGTCCACCGGCTCGACCAGGGCGTTGTCACTGAAGTGCTCGCGGGCCCGGCTCTCGGCGGCCTTGACCACGTTGACCACCCGGCGCAGATTCCGCATCGCGGCGTGCGCGGCGTTCATGCCGAGACTGTCGAACCAGGCAGGTTCCGGCTTGTCCGGGCGGGACAGCAGGTCGACGATCGCGGTCAGCCGGGGCAGGTCGGTGAAGGCCACCACGTTCGGCAGACCGAGCCGGGCGGTCACCCGGTCCAGGCTGTGCTGGTGCTGTTCCAGCCGGTCCGCCTCGTCGGCGAAGCGGCGGGCCAGCCCGCGCGCCTGTGCGGCGGTCAGCGGCAGCAACTCGACCGCGGGCGGGTTCAGGTGCAGCAGGGTCGGGATGATCGGCAGCTTGGCCGGGGCGGGCAACGCGCTCCAGGTGGCTCCGGCCTTGGCGCGGACCGCATCCTCCGCCTGGTGCAGCGTCTTCAGGTGGCGCAGCAGGCCCTCGGCGGCCCGGGCCACCGGCTCCAGGCTGGCCATCGTGAGCCAATCGTCGGCGGCCTCGGCCGGCCGGCGGGCGGCGTGCCCGACCAGGGTGGTCAGGGTGATCGCCTCGCCGATCGAGCTGATCAGGAAGGCGTCGGCGAGCGGGTCTCGTTCGATGGCCTCGCACAGGTGGTCCAGGGCAGCCTGCGCCTGATGCAGCCGGGCGTCGAGCCGGTTGCGGTCGATCACGTCGTGCCAGAGGAAGTCGTCGCCCTCCCGGGCCGGTCGCCAGTTGCGGCCGAGACGCTCGGCGGCGTCCCGGACGCGCTGCAGGGACTGGGTGGTCAGCGGGATCGGCAGCTCGGCCGGGGCCGGAGCCTGCGGCACATCGGTCATCTGCGCGCACATGCCGAGCACGTCGTGCAGGCGGTGGCCGAGCGGTTCGCGGACCTCGTTCATCGCCTCGGCGTATGCGTTGAGCCGCTGCCGGTGCTCGCGCAACGCCTCCCGTTCGTCGGTGGACAGATCCGGCGGCGGCAGCGGGATGAAGTCGAGGGCGGCGGCCAGGGCAGCGGCCACGTGGTCCCGGCCGGTCCGGCCGCTGTGCAGTTCGAGCAGATAGTCGTGCAGGCCGGCGGGTTCCAGGCGTTCGCGGACGGTGTCCAGAGCGGCGGCCTTCTCGGCGACCAGCAGCACCCGCCGGCCGGCGTGCAGCAGACCGGCGACCATGTTGGCGATGGTCTGCGACTTGCCGGTGCCGGGCGCGCCGCGCATCACGAAGCTGCGGCCGTGCAGGGCGGCGATGATGCACGCCCGCTGTGCGGCGTCGGCGTCCAGCACCAGCGGCACGTCGTCCGGGGCGGCCACCTCGTCGATCCGGCGGCCGGAGATCACCTCGAACTTGAACGCGTCGGCCTGCGCCTCGGGTGCGGTGGCCAGCGCCCGGACCACCGGGTGGGACAGGATCTGCCGCTCGTGGTCGAGCAGGTCGGTGTACATCACCTCGCGGTGCACGGCGAACCGGGCGAGCAGCACCGACTCGTCGGAGTGCCAGTCCGGGTGGTCGCCGAGGGCGGCGTCGAGCCGCGCCCAGAACACCGTGACGTCCAGCGCCGCCAGGCTGTCCACCGCAGGCAACTCGATGCTGTGTCGGCGCAGGCAGATGTCCAGAGCCGGGTTGACCATCGGGTCCTCGGCGCGGACCCGCAGCCGCGGGTAATCCTCCGGATCCGGGGTGATCAGGTCCACCGGGATCAGCAGGATCGGGCTGATGTGCTCGTTGGCGCCGTCGCGCCAGCGAACCGTGCCGAGCCCCAGGTAGAGCGTGGCAACGCCCTGTTCGAGCAGGTCGCGCCGGGCTGCGCGGCGCAGCGCCCGCAGGGTGGCGTCCATCTCGGCGTCGGCCATCGTGGTCTGGAAGACGTGGGCGGCCCGGGGCCGGGGACCTTCCGCCTGCTCCTCGATGCCCAGGAAACCGCACTCGCGGCCCTGCTGCAGCGCCTCTACGACGCTGCGCGGCGACGGGCTGACGATCTCGACCACCCCGGGCGCCGTCGTCCGCACGTCGATCAGCGGATTGGCGCCGGTCAGGTCGAGCAGCCCATCCCGCCATTGTTCCAGCGTCGCCCGCACACGGGCATCAGGCCGCCCGGTCAACCCGTCCGATTGATCCCACCGCATTTTTCCATTCCAGCAAGGCGACGGGCCGCATGGTGGCGTTTTTTCGGGTTAATCCGACGTTCCGCACGGATCGGGCCAACTGGCAATAACATCAGCACCACCAGCACCACTGGCACCAGCCCGGCGAGCCGGGCGGACTTGGAGGCGGATCGGGGACCGGTTGGCAGCGACCACGATCAGCCCGGTCGGACCGACCACGATCTGCCCGACCCGCAGGTCACCGGCCCGGCCGAGCACAGGTCATGCCCGGCGCAGGACGATCATTCCCAGGTCGGGACCCACCACTGCCAGCCCGCCGGCGCGGGCGGCCACGAGGCGTCCGGATGCCAGCCCTCCGGCGGGTACCAGCCGTCCGGCGGGACCGGCCAGCCCGGCGGCACGGCGAACTTGATGCCGGTCGGAGCCGGCGGAATCGGGGCGTGGCGGTTGAGGTCGGGGGCCGAGGAGACCGGAGCCGTACCGGCAGCCTGGTGTTTGCTCAGCACCACGGCACTCAGCGCCGGGATGACCGTGGTTTCGGCGATCTCACCGGCGCCGCCGAACATTCCGGTCGGCCGCGCGCCGGCGCTCGGCCCGGCCGGGCTGACCGGGCCGGTGCCACCGGACGGCGGCGTCCCGGGGCCCCCGGCGCCCGGCGACCGGGTAAGCCCGGTCGGTGCGTTGAGGAAGTCGGGCTGCGAGCCGTCGCGGTCGGGCGACGAGTTCGGCCGGCCGGCCGGCGAGTTCGGGAAACCGCCGGTCAGGCTGGAGACCTGGCCGGCCGACAACCCGGCGCCCTGCCCCGAGACTCCGGAAACGGACCGGCTCGGCAAACCGGACGCGGAACCGGCCGAGGCTCCGGAGACCGGGCGGTGGGACAACCCGCTCGCGGAACCGGCCGACACCCCGGAGACCGGACGGTGGGACAACCCGGACGCCGAACCAGCCGACACCCCGGAGACCGGACGACCAGGCAATCCGGACGCCGAACCAGCCGACGTCCCGGAGACCGGACGGCTGGAGGATCCGAACACCGAGTCAGCCGAGCTGCCGGCGCCCGGGGACGTCGAGTACGCCGGGCCGCCGGACACCGACACGCCGGGGACCGGGGTCGTCGGGACTCCCGGGATCGGCGGCGCGGCCACGCCGGGCACCACCGGGTCCTTCGCCTGCGGCCGGCCGGCGATGGTCGGCACCGGGCCGCTCATCGATGCCGCCCAGCTGGGCACCGTTCCGCTCGGCTGCACCCAGGCCGGCACGAGCTCGCTGCGGTCCATCCAGGTCGGCTGGGCGTCGCTGGGTGTCGACGCCCAGGTCGGCACGGCGTCGCCGGATCCCGACGCTCTCGTCGCCGCCACTTCGCCGGACTCGGGCGTCCACGTCTGTCCGGCGTCACCGGTTCCGGAAGTCCACGCCGGCGCGGCGTCACCGGTTCCGGAAGTCCACGCCGGCGCGGCGTCACCGGTCCCGGAAGTCCACGCCGGCGCGGCCTCATGGGTGCCGGACGTCCAGGCCGGGGCAGCGTCACCAGAACCGGACGTCCAAGCCGGTGTCGAACCACCGGCCCCTGACGACCAGGACGGCGCGGAACCGCCGGACGCTGACGACCAGGCCGGCGCGGAGGCGCCGGAACCCGTTGCCCAGGCCGGGGCGCCATCGCCGGAGCCGGTTGCACGGCTCGGCACCGCGTCGCTGCCGGTCACCCAGCCCGGTGTCGACGCGCCGCCGGGACCGACCGGATCCGGGCCCGGGGTGGCCGGGACCACCGGGGTGGCCGCCGGCGACACCGGGGTCACCCGGCCGCTGACCGCGCCGGCGCGAGCCGACGGGCCGACCCAGGTCTCCGGCAGGTCCTGCACCCGGGCGACGTACAGCATCACCTCGGTCTTGACCGCGTTGCTCTTCACCACCGCGCGGGCCGCCACCACCAGGCCGCGTTCGGCCTGGTACCGCAGGACCGGGACGAGTTCGAAGCTCGTCTTGGGGCTCAGGTCGCCCACCCGGGCGTCACCGAGTCGCACCTCCACCAGGTGGTCGGCCATCTCGTGCAGCGTCACATACGCCCAGCACTCGCCCTCGGGGCGCTGGAACGCGGCGAGCGCCTCGACATGCTGCTCCTGGCCGTTGACCTGCAGCGCGGAACCGGTGGGCAGCAGCCGGTGCTCGTGCACGGGCGGGTCGTTGGCCGGCACCAGCATGTGCGGCTCGCCCAGGTCGAGGCGGATGGTGGCGACGAAGGCGGGCGGGCGGCCCTCGTACTCACCCCATTCGCGGCCGTGGATCTGCGCGGTGACCTCGGGCACCAGCTTCCGCTTGGTGAGCGCGGTGAGGACGCCGACGTAACGGGCGGCTTCCGGCCGGGGCAGGTGGCCGAGCAGGGCGTTGTCGGACCATACTCCGACGGCGTTGCGGTCGTGGCGGTTGCTGCGGTCGGGGATCAGCTGGACCGGGACGGTGATGTCGGTGCCTTGGGGGTTGAAGTCGGGCCCGAAGAGCGCGCGTATCGACTTCGCGTAGTGAGTCTCGCCGACGACCTCGGCGCTGGCCCAGCCAGCTTGTCCCCAAAGTTGGAACCGATTTGCCACACCGGAACGCTAGTGTCTGCTTTCCGTCAGTGACGTCGTCCGTACGGATGAGTACCGGTAGCCGGACGGTTCGTATCCGAATGATCAACTCTGCGCGGTGAGCGGCAAAAGCCCCGGTCGATCCGAGGCTTTTGCCCGTTCGGACAGCTCACCACCAGGTAAACTGAACGATCCCTAGATTTTGATCACCATTTTGCCGGTGTTCTCCCCGCGCATCAGACCGAGGAACGCTTCGGGCGCGTTGGCCAGACCGTCGACGACCGTCTCCTGGGCGGAGATCTGCCCGGACCGCAGCCAGCCGCCGACCTCGGCGACGAAGTCCTTCATCCGGTTGCCGTGGTTGCCGACGATGAAGCCGCGCAGGGTCAGCTCCTTGCCGATGGCCAGCGCCAGGTTGCGCGGGGCCGCCGGCGGCGCGGTGTCGTTGTACTGCGCGATCGCCCCGCACAGCGCGACCCGGCCGAACTTGTTCAGCGACCCGATCGCCGCCTCCAGGTGGTCACCGCCCACGTTGTCGAAGTACACGTCGATCCCGTCGGGCGCGGCGGCCCGCAGCTGATCCCGTACCGGCGCGTCCTTGTAGTTGAACGCCGCGTCGAAGCCCAGGTCGTCGACCAGGTGGCGGACCTTGTCGGCCGAGCCGGCGCTGCCGATCACGCGCTTGGCCCCGCGCAGCTTGGCGATCTGGCCGACGACGCTGCCGACCGCACCGGCCGCGCCGGACACGAAGACCACGTCACCCTCGCGGAACTGGGCGATGTCGAGCAGGCCGACATAAGCCGTCAGACCGGTCATGCCGAGCAGCCCGAGGTAGGCGGAGAGCGTCGGCGCGGCGTTCGGGTCGACGACCCGCGCGTGCCCGGCGTCCAGCACCGCATAGTCCCGCCAGCCCAGACCGTGCACCACGGTCGCCCCGACCGGCACCTCGGCCGCGTTCGAGGCGACGACCTCGCCGATAGCCCCGCCGTCGAGGGCCGCGCCGATCTGGAACGGCGGAACGTACGACTTCACGTCGTTCATCCGCCCGCGCATGTACGGGTCGACCGACATGAACTGGTTGCGCACCAGGATCTGGCCCGGCCCGGGCTCCGGGGTGGGCAGCTCCACCAGCTCGAAGTTGTCGGCGGTCGGCCACCCGGTGGGCCGGCTGGCAAGGCGGATCTCCTGCATCGAACGCTCCTGTGACGTCGGGAAACTTGGAATCGACACTACGTCGAAAATACTGGACAGCGCGTTATCGTGATTCACATGACCCCCCGCCGCCGCAGCCCGAGCAAGGGTGACCTGCGCGAGCAGGCGATCCTGGACACCGCCCGCGACCTGCTCACCCGCAAGCCGCTCGCCGAGATCACCATCGACGAGCTGGCCGCCGGGGCGCGGATCTCCCGATCCAGTTTCTACTTCTACTTCGACTCCAAGCTGGCCGTTGTCGTCGCGCTGCTGCACGGACTGGCCGGCGAGCTCGGCCGCGACTCCGAAGCCTGGCTCGACGGCACCGGCCCGGACGCGCCGGCCCTGCGCCGCTCCCTCACCGCCCTCGCCGTCCTCTGGCGTGACCAGGGCCGGCTCATCGCCGGGGCGCTCGCCGCCGCCCCCGGCTGCCCGCCGATCGCCCGGTGGCGGGCGGGCCTGCGCGAGGCACATGTCGACCTGCTCGCCGCCCGGATCACCCGGGATCGCGCCGCCGGCCTCGCCCCGGACGGCCCCCCGGCGCGGATCCTGGCCGAGCTCATCGACGACCTGCGCACCGCCGCATTCGCCGCCGCGACCGACCCGCAAGCGCTGGTCGACCACCTGGTCACCGTCGAGCTGCGGATGATGTACGGCGTTTTCCCGGTTCACCACGCGTCCGAGTGATCCACCAGGCACGCTGGGAGCATGCGAATCGGTGTCATTGGGGCAGGGCAGCTCGGCGGCACTCTGGCAACATGGTGTGCCGAAAGCGGACACGACGTGGCGGTCACCTCCCGGCATCCGGACCGGTTGACCGACCTGGTCGAGCACGGCGACGGTCACATCCGCGCGATGACGATCCCCGAAGCGGCCGTCTTCGGCGAGATGTTGTTCTTCGCGCCGAATTGGGACTCGGCCCGCGAAGCGATCGACATCGCGCACGACGCGATGGCCGGCAAGGTGGTCATCGACGCCACCAACCCGTCGTTCATGAGCGCGCCGACCGAGGGCATGATGCCCGGCGCACCCGGGCCGGGCGGCCTCGGCGCGTTCGCCCCCGGCTTCCCGTCGGCGCTGGAGATCCCGGCCTTCGTCCGGGTTCCCGACAATCCCGGTACGAGTCGCGAGCTGGGCTTTTCCACCAAGAGCGGGTTCGAGACGCTGATCGACTGGGCGCCCGAGGCGCACTGGGCGAAAGCCTTCAACACGATCTCCACCGAGGTCCTCGACCGTCGCCGCGGGCACGACCCGCTCCTCGCCGAATTCGTCTGCACCAACCAGCGCGACGCCCGCGAGGCGGCCTGCCGGATCATCCAGGAACTCGGCTTCGCCCCGTTCTTCGCCGGCGGCCCCGAAGCCGCACGCCTCACCGAAACCGGCGGCCCGCTGCAGATGCGCGAGGTCGACGTCTACGACGCCAAGGACGTGCTGGCCGAGGCACTGGCCGCCATCCAGTGATCGGGACCGGACATCGGCAGACCACCTTCGAAGATCAAATCAATCATGTCGTGCGCCGCGGCCGATAACTGACCGCTGCTCCCGGGCACGGGCGGTCACCGAGAACGAACCCCCTAGCGGCCGGATGATCCCGGGCGCGGACATAGGGTCGTGCGGTGGAGATCGTGGAACTGCTGGCGTCGCCGGTGCACCGGTTCGAGGGGCGACCCGCGGACGGGCCCGCGCCGGCGCCCGAGGGAGAATCGGTCGGCGAGATCCGGATCCGGGCGGGGCTCGGCATCGTCGGTGACCGCTACTTCAACCATCCCGCGCACCGGGACGCGTCGATCACCGTGATCGCCCGCGAGTCGCTGCCCGCAGGCGCCGGACTGGCGCAGGCCCGCCGCAACATCCTCGTCGCCGGACTGCGCCTCGCCGGGGCCCCGGCCCGATCGCCCGCGCCTGACACGGGCGGATCGCCCGCCCCCGAGGCGGCTGATTCGCCCGGCCCGACCGCGGCGGGATCGCCCGCCGTCCAAGCGGGCGGATCGCCGGGCGGCCTGACCCTGGACGATCTGGTCGGGGCGACGCTGACCCTCGACTCCGGGGACGGGCCGGTCCACCTGTCGGTGCGCCGGCGAGCCAACCCGTGCGCCTGGATGGACGTGACCATCGGCCCCGGGGCGTGGAAAGCGCTGCGCGGCCGCGGCGGCGTGCGATGCGTACCGTTGAACGACGGCATCCTCCGGGTCGGTCCGCTGAGCGCGACGATCCGATTTCCGGACGAACGGAATCAGCATTGAACAGGGCGGATGTCCCGCGCTCAGCGCCGGCGGAACCGGGCCGATAAGGCTAGGTCAGACGTCGGGCGGGAGGTGGCGGGTGACGACTGGCTACCGGCTCTCGCTGGCCCGGACCGCGCTCTTCGCCCTTGTCTATGCCGCCGCGGTCTACGCCGGACGACGTACCGCGATGGTCGCCGACGGCGTCAGTCTCGTCTGGCCGGCGGCCGGTTGGCGGTGGTCTGGTTCGGCGCCCACCGCGCCGCGCCGACCCGGCGACTCGACACCCTGCTCCTGGCCGTGATCCTCGGCGTCGGCAACTGGCTCACCGACGCACCGGCCGACGTCGGCGTGGTCGCCGGCCTGGCTGGCGTACGCCACGGCCCGCGAAGCCATGGTCGCCCCGGTCCCGGTCGACCTGGCCGAGATCGTCGCCGACATCACCGGAGCCCGCGCCGACGCAGCGGTCGTGGCCGGCAAGCCGGAACCCCGGTTCACCATCGGTGACCTGCCGCCGGTACAGGCCGAGCCGGTGCTCGTCCGGCAACTGGTCGACAACCTGGTCGGCAACGCCATCAAGTACACCGCGCCGGGAGTCGTCCCGGTCCTCCAGATCTCGGCGGACGCCTCCGACGGCATGGTGACGGTCCGCATCACCGACAACGGCATCGGCATCCCCGAAGGCCGACACGACGCCATCTTCGGCAACTTCCACCGTGCCCACGCCGGCGACGGCTACCTCGGCACCGGACCGGGCCTGGCCATCTGCAAACGCATCGTGGAACGCCACGGCGGCGAGATCACCGCCACCGACGATCCGGGCGGCGGTTCCACTTTCCGCTTCACCCTGCCGGCTGCCACCGCCTCCGCACTGCTGTCCCCCGTGTGACGACCGACCAACCGCCGGTCTGCCCGCTTCCGGTCGCATGTGACTCGTGCAGCCGCCTGCTGTCACGGCCGGTTTCACCACCGATTCCTGCCGCGCGTGACTCCCGCACCTGGTCAGACCAGGATGTTGACGCCGCTGCCCGGTTCCAGGCGGGCGATGACATCACGGCTCTCCAGAACGGCGACCTTGTCGTCCTCCAGTTCCCGCCGATTCGCGCCGGCGACCACATGGTCGAAGAGTTGCTGACAGTCGCCCCGGAGCCGCAACCACGCCGCGTGCGTCTCCCAGGCCGAGGACTGCGTCGAAGTGCCGATGCTGATGGTCATGTCGTCTCCTTGATCTTCGCGAGGCCCCGACCATCGGCAGGCGATCACGGAGTTGAGCTTTTCCCCACACGACTTTTCACTCGCCTCCGCAACGCGCCTGCCACCCCGGCGCACCGAGCGGCCAAGGCGACGGGGTCGGGCGATGCAACCCGCACGATGCGGAGCGGTGTCATGCAAGGTGGCGAGGACGACCCCGGGGTGGCGGGAGGGCGCGGGGGTCAGCGACGTGAAGCGGCACAGGGCGGGATGGGGGCAGGGAGGCCGGGGCGGCGTGGGGTAGGCGAAGTGCGTACATCGGGCGGTTTGGTCGGGTAGCGTCGGGGCGTCTGGTGAGTACCGAGTGCGTGCGGGAGGGGCCGTGGGTTTGTCGGCGCGTCCCGAGCGTTTCCGCGCCGTCACCGTGGCGTGATGCCGGTGTGGCTCATGATCTCCCTGGTGGTCGCGCTTGCCGTGCTGGGCGCCGGCGCGGCGTGGGCGCTGCGCGGGCGTGGGCCCGGCGGCGGGGACGGCACGGTGTGGGGGCGGTTCGGAGCCGGGGGTGGCTCGGGCCCGGAGACGCTGGCCGGGGCCCGGGAGAGGATCGCGGAGCTGTCGGCGGCGCTGGCTGCCCGGGACAGTGAGCTGGAACAGCTCCAAGAGGACCGGGCGGCCCAGGCGCAGGCGGCCGGGTTGCAGCAGAAACAGCAGCAGCAGACGCTGCGGCGGCGGGCCAAGGAGGCGATCGACAGCACCGCCGCGGTGATCGGCGGGAAGCTGGAAGACGTCGTGGTGCAGGTGGGGGCGGCGCGGCAGGCGGCGGCGGCCACCCATGAGCGGGTGTCGCACACCAACGATGCCGCCGAGGCGCTGGTGCGGCGGGCGCGGAGTGCGGACGAGGCGGCCACCGCGCTGAACGCCAGCCTGCGGCAGGTGGCCGGGATCGCCAGTGTGATCTCCGGGATCGCCTCGCAGACCCGGCTGCTGGCGTTGAACGCGACCATCGAGGCGGTTCGGGCCGGGGCGGCGGGCAGCGGCTTCGCGGTGGTCGCGGACGAGGTGAAAAGCCTGGCGGACACCACGGCGGACTCGACCGAACAGATCACCAGCACGATCGCCGCGCTGGAGGCGGACGTGGCGCAGATGGGCGAGACGCTCAGCGCCATCATTCACGACGTCGGGGACATCGAGGACGCGATGCGTCAGCTCGGGGGGATCGCCGACCGGCAGCACGACATCGTGATGCGGCTGCACGCCAGTGTGGACGCCACGATGGCGCAGATCGGCGACCTGTCCGACGTGGCCGAACGCCTGGAACGCCGGCGGCACGACCGGCTGGCGATCGAGGGGACGGTACGGTTGCGGCTGCCGTCCCGGCCGCAGCCGGTGACCGCGAACATGGTGGACCTCAGTTCCGAGGGGCTCGGGTGCACGCTGGCAGCGGACATTCCGGTGCAGATCGGCGATGTGATCCGGGCGGAGCTCAGCTTCGACGGACTGGGCGGGGCCGTTGACGCCAAGGTGATGCGCCGGACGCCGCGGGACGGCCAGATGGAGATCGGATTGCAGTTCCAGGACCTGCCGACCAGCGTCCGCAACGACATCGACACCTACCTGACCAAGCTGGGCGCCGCCCCCGGCGAAGAATAGAACGCCCCCGGACGCTACGCCGAGGGTCCGACGGCTTCCCCGGATGCGAAGACGCCCGGCAGCTCCCCGGTCAGATAGCGTTGCACGGCGGGTCCGACCGCCGCCACGATCGCCTCGGCGGGGGCGGAGGCCAGCGGCTCCACCTTGATCACGTAACGGGCCATGGCGATGCCGACCATCTGGCTGGCGGCCAGGGTGACCCGGAGCCGGCCTTCGGTCTCGTCGAGGCCGAGGCGGGGCACGGCGCGCCGCAGGATCTGGGTGACCACGAATTCGCGGAACAGTTTGGTGGTCCACTCGCTGCCGACCGTGGAGCGCAGCAGGGCGACGCCGGCCGCGCCGCCCGGACCGTCCCAGATCCGCAGGAAGAGCCGGACGAAGCGGTCGCCGACCTCGTCCGGGCCGCCCTCGGTGGCGGCTTCGATCAGTGCCACCGGGTCCATCGGCGCCTGCATCGCGGCCAGGAACAGCTTGTCCTTGGTGCCGAAATAGTGGTGCACCAGTGCGGGGTCCACGCCGGCGCCGGCGGCGATGACACGGATCGAGGCCCCGTCGTACCCCTTGTCGGCGAACGCTTCCCGGGCGGCGTTCAGGATCGACTCGCGGGTGTCCGGGTTGCCGGGCCGCCGCCCGGTCCGTCGTGCCATGGAAAACCTCATCTCCCCGTACGTACGTAGCTGGCGCGCGCTACGACGGTACGCGCGCACCCCCAGCGTGCGACCGCCGCCGACCGCCCCGCGCGACCAGCCCCGGGGCGGGGTCGCCACAGCGGGGCGGCTACCCGCGTACCGCCGCCATCATCTCGTGCGACGGCGCAGCGTCGCGGCACCCAGCCCGAGTGCAACGATGATCGCGCCCAGCACGATGATCAGATCGCGCCACATCGTGCCGGTCGGCTCCGGGTGCACGCCGACCTCGCCGAGCGCCTGCACCGAGTACGACATGGGCAGCACATCGCTGATCCCCTGCAGCCACCCCACCATCCGCTCGCGCGGCACGAACAGCCCGCAGAGCAGCAGTTGCGGCGCCACCACGAGGGGCATGAACTGCACCGCCTGGAATTCGGTGCGGGCGAACGCGCTGCACAGCAGGCCGAGCGCGACGCCGAGCACCGCGTTGGCGACGGCGATCAGCACGACCGGTCCGAGTCCGCCGGCCGCGTCCATGCCGAGGATCCAGTAGGCGAATCCGGCCGCGACCGCCGCCTGCACCGCGGCTGCCGCGCCGAAGGCGATGCCGTAGCCGAAGAGCAGGTCGAGTTTGCCGACCGGGGTGGTGAACAGGCGTTCCAGGGTGCCGCTGGTGCGTTCCCGGAGCATGGCGATCGAGGTGATCAGGAACATCACGATGAACGGGAAGATGCCGAGCATGGTCAGCGCGATGCGGTCGAAGGCGCGGGGCTGCCCGTCGTACATGAAGTAGATCAACGTGATCAGCAGGGTCGGCACGACCACGATCAGGGCGAGGGTGCGCGGGTCGTGCCGCAGCTGGGTGAGGATCCGCCGGATGGTGCTGAGCAGGATCATGCCGACACCCTCTCGTGGGCGCGGATCAGGGTGAGGAAGGCCTGGTCGAGGTCGTCGGTGCCGGCGGACCGTTTGACCGCGGCCGGGGTGTCGTCGGCGATCAGCGTGCCGTCGCGGATCAGCAGCAGCCGGTCGCAGCGGTTCGCCTCGTCCATGACGTGACTGGAGACGAGCACGGTGGCGCCGTCGGCGGCCATCCGGCGCAGGTGCGCCCACAGTTCGTCGCGCAGCACCGGGTCCTGCCCGACCGTGGGCTCGTCGAGGACGAGCAGTTCGGGGCGGCTGACGATGGCGCAGGCCAGCGAGGCGCGGCTGCGCTGGCCGCCGGAGAGGTCGGCGACGAGCTGGCCGGCGGCGGCGGTGAGGCCGACCGTTTCGAGGGCGCGGTCGGCGGCGTCGCGGCCGAGCCGGTGCAGGGCGGCGAAGTAGCGCGCGTTCTCCCGGACGGTGAGGTCGGCGTAGACGCTGGGCGCCTGGGTCAGGTATCCGATCCGGCGGCGCAGGGCGGGGGCGCCGGCCGGGCTGCCGAGGACGGTGACCGTGCCGCCGGCCACCACCTGCACGCCGACGATGGTGCGCATCAGGGTGGTCTTGCCGCTGCCGCTGGGGCCGAGCAGGCCGGTGACGCTGCCGCGCGCGACGGCGCAGGAGAAGCGGTCGAGGACCGTCCTGGGGCCGCGGCGGACGACGAGGTCGTGGACCTCGATCGCGGTGTCCATGGTTCCTCCCAAGAACTCATCAAGTGTTGAACTCAACGCTAGATGAATTCCCGTCCGCGGTCGAGAGGCTATTTCAACGTATGATGAAATCTATCCAGCACGGCGTCCACGTCCTCGTCGGTGAGCTGGCCGAAGTCGTGGTACCAGCGCCCGACCGCGAAGAATTCCGGCGGCGCGCTCAGGCACACCACCCCGTCCGCCTGCCGCGCCACCAGGTCGCGGGCCTCGGGTGCGCAGACCGGCACGGCCAGCAGCAGCCGCACCGGCGCCCGTCCGCGGACCCAGCGCAGCGCGGCCCGCGCGGTCACCCCGGTGGCCAGGCCGTCGTCGACCAGCACCACGACCCGGCCGGTGACCCGCGGGGCCGGGCGCTCACCCCGGTACCGGCGCACCCGACGGGCCAGTTCCTCGCGCTCGACCGCCAGGGTGCCGTCCATCGCCTCCTCGGTGAGCCCGGCATACCGCAGGTTGTCCGGGTCGAACACCGGTGGGCCGTCCTCGGCGACGGCCCCCAGGCCGAATTCCGGGCGGCCCGGCGCACCCAGCTTGCGGACCACCACGATGTCCAACTCGGCGCCGAGCCGCAGCGCGATCGGCGCGGCGACCGGCAGGCCGCCGCGGGGCAGCGCCAGCACCAGCGGGCGGGTCCGGACCGGGCCGACCGCCTCGGCGACCCGCTCGGCCAGGCGCCGGCCGGCGTCCGTCCGATCCCGAAAGATCATCGGAGGTCAGCCCCAGCGGCGGGCCGTGGCGACGTGGTCCAGCGCCGGATGCCGCCGGTAGGGCACCGCGGTCAGGAACGCCCCGAACCACTCCCCCGCCTGTTCGGCGACCGTCTCCAGCGCGCCGGGCTCCTCGAACAGGTGGGTGGCGTCCGGGATGATCCGCAGTTCGGCGTGCACCCGCATGGTGTTGCGGGCCTGCTCGTTGAGTTCCAGCACCGCCTCGTCCCGGCTGCCGACGATCAGCAGGGTGGGCACCAGCACCTCGATCAGGGCCGGGCCGGCCAGGTCGGGCCGGCCGCCGCGGCAGACGATCGAGCGGACCGCCTCGGGCCGGGCCGCGGCCGCGACCAGGGCGGCGGCCGCGCCGGTGCTGGCGCCGAAAAGCCCGAGCGGCAGCGGCGCGGTGGCCGGCTGGGCGCGCAGCCAGTCGACCAGCCCGACCAGCCGGTCGGCGAGCAGTCCGATGTCGAACCGTTGCGGCCGGGTGTCCTCCCGCGTGGTGAGCAGGTCGGCCAGCAGGGTGGCGAAGCCGCGGCGGTGCAGCTCCCGGGCCACCGCACGGTTGCGCGGGCTGTGCCGGGAACTGCCGCTGCCGTGCGCGAAGAGCACCACGCCGGTGGCGTGTTCGGTGAGGGTCAGGTCGGCCTCCAGCCGCACCGGGCCGAGGTCGATCCGTTCCGTGGTGGTCCAGGTGGTCATGGTCGTCCCTTTCTGCGCGGCCGTGGCGCGGCCTGCGATCCGGGGAGTCAGATCCCACCGTACGCGTCCTCAGGTGCCGTGGCGGGCGGCCGATCTGGAGGAGGACGAGTGCCCAGGAGGTTCCGGCCCGATGTCCGTTTCCCGGTTGAACCGTGCCCTGCAGACGCCATCGGTGACACCGGTCCGGCCGTCCGCCCGGGAACGTCACCAGAACGCGCGCGACGACGCCGCTTCGCTCACCGACCGGGACCGGGAACTGATCTACCAGGCCACCGGTCAGCGGATCGGGGACGGCCCGAAGAACGCCGGCTGGATCAACTCGCTGGCGGCGGCGATCGCGGCGGACCGGGCGGCCGGCCGGCTGGCGCCCGGTCAGGAGGTGACCGCGGCCTACCTCAAAGATCTTTCGCGGCGGTACGACCAGGGCGGGACCGGCCGTAACCCGGTGGCCGGATATCTCGAGCCGGCCCTGCGCCACCTGTCCCGGCGCGACGACGGCAACCGCCTGGACGTGACCGCCTAGCCCCGCTGCTGGGTGCGCTCGACCAGGGCGGCGGCGACGTCGCGCAGTTTGCGGTTGGAATCCTGGGACACCCGGGTGAGGATGGCGAACGCCTCGTCGGCGGTGCACCGCCGCTCCCCCATGATGATGCCCTTGGCCTGCTCGATCACCGCCCGGCCCGCCATCGCCGCCTGCATGTGCTGGGCCAGCGTCGCCGTGGTGTCGTACAGGTGGGCGTTGGCCAGGGCGACCGCGGCGTACCGGACGAACGTCTGGGCCAGCGTGATCGCCGCCTCGTCGAAGGCGCCGGCCGCCGCGCCGTAGATGGTGAGCGCCCCGCTGACGTTCTCCACGATCGGCAGCCCGACCGCCAGCACGCTGCCGATGCCGGCCGCGGCGGCGTGCTCGCCCCAGCCGTCCCAGCGCGGCTCGGTGGCGGTGTCCGGGACGTGCACGGTGGTCTTGCCGGCGGCCGCTTCCAGGCTCGGCCCGCGGTCCTGGGCGTACTGCCGCTCGTCGAGCCGCAGCGCGCTCTCGCCGGTCTGCGCCGCGGTGTATGCGGCCCTGTTGCGGACCAACGTGATGGACACCTGCCCGGCGCCGGGCAGGGTCCGCCGGGCCAGGTCGGCGACCCGGTCGAGGACGCCGTTGAGATCGGTCTCACCGAGCTTGATGCGGCCGAGTTCCGTGAAGGCCGCGGCTGATTCGGGCCGGTCGTGCGCCATCAACGTCTGTGTTTCCCCGCAGCGGAGCGGCGGGCCGCCGGTGGCGACTCGCTCTGGGTTAGCCGGTGTCGCTGCCCGGAGAGCCGCAAGGCTCTCGGTCCCGCGCCGCTGCTTGACGCTGGTTCGCCGATGTCGTGCCCGACATCGGCCGCAGGACGTCGATGATACCGAAACTCACCCGGAGATTCGCAGCATGGTGCCGAGTCCGGCGATCAGCAGGACGTCCCGGGCGATCGCCGGGGCGCCCGCCAGCTCCAGGACGTGCCCCTGCGCGTGACCGCGGGCGCGGGCCAGCGCGATCGCGTGCGCCCCCTCGGCGCCGAAGAAGGTGACCCCGCTCAGGTCGCAGGTCACCAGCGGGTAGGCGCCGACGGCGTGGTTCAGCGCCGTGGTCAGCACACCGGCGGTGCCCGCGTCGACCTCACCCTGCACGAGCAGCAGGGCGGAGTCGGCGGTGAGGTGACGGAAGAACACGGTCAGCGGGGGTTCGACGGGCACGCGGCATCCCTCACCGTCGGCAGGCGATGGCACGGGCACGTGGCTTGACCCGTCCTCACCCTAGCCGGTGACAGAGCCGGCGGTGCTCCGCTGATCGGCGCGGCGTGAAACGGGTATGCGGCAACCATGACGCAGGAACCGATGGACCCCACGGTCGCCTTCCGCGAGCTGAGCCGGATCAAACTCGGTGACACCGATCTGGAGGGCGTCCTGGCCACGGTCGCGGATCTGGCGAAGAGGAGCATTCCCGGCGCGTACGAGGTGTCGGTGACCCTGATTCGCGACCGGGGCCCGCACACCGCGGCGAGCACCGGCCCGGCCGCCGACCACATCGACAAGTGGCAGTACGAAATGGGTTCCGGCCCGTGCCTGGACGCCTGCCGGCAGAGCCTCACCCTGCTGGTCGGCGACGTGCGCACGGAGCGCCGCTGGCCCGGCTGGGAGGAGCGGGCCGCCGACGCCGGGGTGAACTGTGCGCTCAGTGTCGGCCTGCCGATCCGGGAACGGGTGGCCGGGGCGCTCAACATCTACGCCGAGACGCCGGAGGCGTTCGACGACGATGCGGTGGTGCTGGCCGAGACGTTCGCCGGGTACGCCGCGGTGGCGCTGGCCAACGCCCACCTGTACGACACCACGGTGACCCTGGCCGGGCACCTGCAGGCGGCGATGGCGGGCCGGGCGGTGATCGAGCAGGCCAAGGGCATCATCATGGGCCAGCGGCACTGCACCGCCGACGAGGCCTTCACGATCCTGTCCCGGGCCTCCCAGGAGTCGAACCGCAAGCTGCGCGACGTCGCCGCCGAGCTGGTCGACCGGGCCCAGCGGCGCTGACCGCCGTCCGGCGGGCGCTGACCGCTGTCCGGCGGGCGCTGACCGCTGTCCGGCGGTGGGCTGCGGCCGATTCCGGCCGCGCTTGCGGTGGTACGCGCGGAAGCCGCCCGCCGCGCTCAGACCGAGCGGTCGAGCAGGTGACGCCAGTGCCGGATCAGCGGCGGCGGGCAGGAGATCTCGGTGACCCCGGCGGCCCGCAGCTGGTCGTGCAGCTGCGGGGTGGGCCGCAGGTCGATCGAGACCTGGCAGGGGATCGAGCGGGTCGCCGCGACCGACGCCGACCACTCGACCAGCTGGGTGATCACGGTGGGCAGCCGGTCGGGCGGGAGCAGGGTGTCGTTGCGGGTGCTGCGGTCCCAGACCAGGGTGTGCTGGGCCAGGTCGCCGCTGCTGATCCGGAGCAGGTGGCAGTCGTCGACCAGGTCGGCGACGGCCAGGGCGGCGGCCGGGGTGGCCACGTCCAGGCCGAGTCGCCAGGCCGGGTCGGCGAGGGCCGCGAAGGCGGAGATCTCGGCGCGCACGGCGACCATCGGGAGGACCACCAGCGGATCGTCGAGGGGGGACGCCGCTATCACCGTACCCAGGAAATCAAGATCTTCCGGGAGCGGGGAGCGGACGCCGCGCCGGCCGAAGGAGGCGGCCGGTGGGCTGCCGGCCGGCTCGTCGAAGTAGCGCACGGCGGGCAGCGGGCGGCCGGAGTCGGCCAGGTGGGCCCAGAGCTGGTCGCGGTCGGCGGCGGACAGCGCGCGCAGATCGTCGGCGCGCAGCGGCGCCCAGCCGTCGGCGAGGTGCCCGGCGTCGCGGGCCTCGGCCGGGCTGGACACCTCGGCGTGCAGGCGTAGGCCGGCGGTGGCCGGGGCGGGCGGCGCGGTGGTGGCCGCGTCGAAGTCGACGACCACCTCGTGACCCAGCCAGCTGTCGTCGACCCGGACTCCGGTGAGCACCGGGACGGGCAGCGCCCACAGCGCGCGGGCCTCCGGCGCGTACGGCGTGACCGGCTCCTCGATGATCACCCCGGACAGCCGCGCGGCCAAGGCGTTGATCAGGTCGGTGTCAGCTTTCTCCAGGTAGAGCAGGACCCGGCCGAAGACGATCTCCTCGACTCCGCTGCGGTCCACCAGCAGGCCGCGGTGCCGGCCGTATCCGTAGGCGATCCCGGGATCATCCATGCGCGAACCTCCGCATCGGACCGTAGACCTATCCCACCGGAATGCGCCACAGCGATCGACCGTCCTGATCGGCTCGGCGGGCGACGGCGCGCAGCCAGAGCAGGGCGATCAGCGAGATCAGGATCAGCCCGCCCCAGGACAGCAGGGTGAACAGGTGCGTCTGGGCGGCGGTCGGCTGCGGCTCGTAGCCCCGCTGCAGCAGCGAATACTGGTACGGCGTGCCGGTCAGCACCAGCGTGACCAGCAGCGCGATGCTGTGCATGCTGTCCCACAGCGCGTGCAGCACGGCCACCCCGAAAAACGACGACAGCAGCCGCCGGGTCATCGCGAAGTGCCGCCGCCCGCTGGCCGAGAAGAGCACCCCGCCCAGGATCGCGGTCCACAGCCCGTGCCCGAGCGGGGCCAGCAGCCCGCGCAGCAACTCGGTCTGGACCAGCTGCATCAGCGACAGGCCGCGCTCGGTGAACAGCGCGGTGAAGGCGTAGCCGGCCGACTCGAACGCGGCGAACCCGAAGCCGACCGAGGCGCCCAGCACCACGCCGTCGGCGGCGTACTTGTGGCGGAGCCGGCGGGTCAGAAACGCCAGCGCGCCGAGTTTCGCCGCCTCCTCGATCAGGCCGACGCCGAGGAAGAAGCCCGGGGACGGGTGCAGCAGGTACGTCTCCAGCAGCGACGCCGCGAGCACCCCGAGCACCCCGCCGGTGATGAACGTGCTGAACAGCAGCTCGGCGGTGACCTCGCCGCTGTGCCGGCGGCTGAACGCCCAGAGCACGAAGGTGACCGGCACCAGGAAGCTGCCCAGCAGCACCAGCGTGGGGATCAGGTTCGGGTTGCCGGTGACCAGGGTGACCACCACGGTGAGCAGCCAGAGCAGCAGCCCGGTGAGGAAGACCCGCAGCCAGGTGCGCCGCCGGGGTGGTGCCGCCGCTTGGTACATCTCAGGCCTCCCGCGCAGGTGTCAGCGGAGCCGGGGTACCCACCCCGGGCTCCGCCAACACTGCTCGCGGTCAGTGCCTGGTGTAAATGAGGCCGAGCTTGTCCACTTCGTCCCCGGCCCGGCCGTGGAAGCCGGCGATCTGCCAGCCGGTGGGCGCGGTCCGGGTGACACAGTCCGCGGTGGTGGTGCCGCCGGCCAGGGTGTTGCCCCGGTTGGTGGTGAACTTCGCGGAGAAGATCCTGGTGTGTGAGTTGTACACGCCACGGCACAATTGGGCGCTGGTCACGTACTCGCCGTCGCCCAGGGTCAGCGTCTTCAGGGTGCCGCCGGTCCCGCCGTGCGGGCCGATCCGGTCCACCCGGGATCCGGCGCGCAGGCTGATCGAGGACAGCGGGCCGGCCGTGTCGACGTCGTCGAAGTAGTCGCCGTGTGGGCCGCCGAACTGTTCGCTGAACTGGTACGCGGGATTGGTGGACCAGTTCAGGTTCACGCTGACCGGGTCGTGGTCGGAGAGCATCAGCCCGCCGGCGTCGAGGAACGCGGCGTGCTCGTTGTGGTACGCGGTGGCGTTCAGCGTGATGAACCTGCTGCCGCGGTAGAGGACCTTGTCGACCACCTCGCAGGAGTCGTCGGAGCAGAGGATCGGGTCCGCGCCCTTGGCCGGGGCCACCCCGCCGCGCTCCAGCGTGACCCAGGCGTCGGTGAGGCCGTTGTTCGCCACGAAGTCGGCGATGGTGTCGCCGTCCCGCGTGTAGCGGGTGTTGGTGTCGCCGAACACCAGCACCGCGTTGCCCGGGGAGTGGCTGCCGATGAAGGTGGTCAGCTGGCTCAGGTTGGCGGCGCGCGAGGCCAGGTCGCCGGCGTTGGTGCCGGCGTTGGCGTGCAGGTTGTACACGTCGACGTAGACGCCCTCGGCCAGCCGGACCCGCTGGAAGGTGAAGCCCTTGGGGGTCAGGCAGTCACCGGAGTCGTACTGGCACGAGGTCCAGCGGTCCCGCTCGAAGTCGTCGGTGTCGTAGGCGTACTTCGAGAGGGTGTTCAGGCCGGAGCCGATGCCCGCCCCGCCACTGGTCGGGGTGCGGTAGGCGTGGGTGTCCGCGGCGTACAGGTAAGCGTGGAAGTTGAAGTCCTCCTGCACGTTGACCAGGTCGTATCCGGCGATCCGCGACCCGATCGCGGTAGTCGAGGTGGCCCGGTCGGTGTCGGCGCTGGACAGGATGTCGGGGAGCCCGGCGATGTTGTAGGAAAGAATCTTGAGAGTGCCACCGGTGGCTCCAGCGGCAGCTGCGGGTGCGGGGATCACGGCGGGGACCGCAAGCAAGGCGGCCAGCAAGGCTGTCTTGTACACGAGCGCGACGCTAAGGCCATCATCGATGAAAAGAAACCGCGGCTACTCGTCGGTAGCATGATGTTCACGCTAACACTCGCGGGTGTTCGCGTCCCGGCCGGAACGCGCACCGAAGCTGCTCGGCATGCCCATGATCTCCCGCCGGACAATCTTCAAGGCGTCCGCCGCCGGTCTGCTCGCGACCCAGCTCCGCGCCCTGCCGGCCGAGGCCGCCACCGGCACCGGCTTCGTCGACGGCTACCGGACGAACGTCATCGCGAACCTGACCACCGACACCAACGCCGCGGTCCGCATCCTGTCCGGCTTCCAGAAGGTCTGGGCCACCGGCGCCGCCTGGAACACCGGCACCGTGCTGGACGAGGCGTTCCTGCGCGCCAGCATGCGCTACGTCACCAGGGTCACCGCGGAGCGCACCGACGCGGAGGCGGCCAAGGCGTTCCTCGTCGACCGGCAGCACCAGAGCTACTCGGTGATCGCCGGCCTCGGCCCGCTCGCCGATCTGTACCGGGCCGGCGCGCTCGCGGTCACCAGCATCACCTCGGCGCCGGCCACCACCCCGGCTGGCACGATCAGCGACTCGGTCCCGGCCGGCTCCCCGGCCGGCGCGGCCACCGGCGCCGGTTCCACCAGCTCGGCGCTCGGCAAGGTCGCCACCCTGGTCAACACGCTGCGCGGCAACTACTCCTCGGGCAACCCGTCGAAGTACGCCTACCAGTACCCGCGCCCGTGGCGGCTGACCGAGCAGAGCCGGGTCGCCGACACCGGCGCGGTGGACGAGTTCGGCTACCCGGTCTACGACTCGCCGGTCAAGGTGGCGCCGGCGCTGCTGCGCCAGCGGAGCACCAGCCCGGCCGACGACGCCGGCTACGTCAGCGGGCACACCAACGCGCTGTTCCTGGCCGCGCTGGCCTACGCGTACGCGGTGCCGGAGCGCTTCCAGGAGCTGGTCACCACGGCGTACGACCTGGCCGACACCCGGATCGTGGCCGGCATGCACTCACCGGTCGACGTGATCGGCGGCCGGATCCTGGCCACCGCGCTGGCCGCCGCGATCCTGCGCGACCCGGCGAACGCGACGATCAAGGCGGAGGCGCGGGCCCAGGCGCTCGCCTACTTCCAGGAGAAGACCGGCACCCGGGATCTCTTCGGGTACGCCCATGACCCCGCCGACCGTAAGGCGAACGCGGCGATCGTGCGGCACAAGCACACGTACGACCTGCCGGCGCACGGCAAGCGGGTCCCGGTGACCGTCCCGGACGGCGCCGAGGTGCTGCTGGAGACCCGGCTGCCCTACCTGGACGCCGCGCAGCGCCGCGAGGTGCTCCGGACCACCGGCCTGACTTCGGGCCACCCGATCCTGGACGGCCCGGAGCAGTGGGGCCGGCTGAACCTGTTCGCCGCCGCCGACGGTTACGGCGCGTTCGACCAGACCGTGGCGGTCACCCTGGACGCCGCGCTCGGCGGGTTCCACGCGGCCGACGCCTGGCGCAACGACATCGCCGGCCGGGGCGGCCTGGTCAAGCTGGGCAGCGGCACGCTGACCCTGTCCGGCGACAACGACTACCGCGGCGGCACCACGGTCGCGCAGGGCACCCTGGTCGCGGCCGCCCCCACCGCGCTGGGCCGCGGCGACGTGACCGTGTCCGGCGGCGTCCTGGTCGCCGGACAGGTCACGGTGCACGGGTCGTACCGGCAGAGCGGTGGTGTCCTCGCGGTCGTCGCCGACCCGGAGGGCAAGCCGGCGCTGACCGTGTCCGGCGACGCCACGGTGGGCGGCACGCTGCGGATCGCGGTGCCGCCGGCGTTGCGCCACGATGCCCCGATCCCGGTCCTGACGGCCGGTTGCCTGCGCGGCCGGTTCGCGTCCGTGGTCGTCGACACCCCCGCCTTCCGCGCCGACCTGGTCACCCACGGTGACACCATCGCGGTGCGGCTGCGCGCGGCCTGACTCCCATCGACGGCGGGGCACTGTCCGAAAAGTTGTGGCGGCCTTGACAAACGTCAATCCCCGGACCTTTCATGTGTCTCGGAGGTAACACGATGACCATGCGCCAGAAGTGCCTCGCCGTCGCCGCCGCCGCACTGGCCCTGGTCACCGCGCTGAGCGCGCCGGCCTCCGCCGCACCGGCCACCTGCGCGGCGCCGACGCCCAGCACCACCCACCCCGGCTACCTCGTCTTCGACCCGGCCTGCGACGTCTCCGGGGCGCCGTTCACCCCGCTCACCGACGCGTCCGGAAAGGCGATCTCGAAGATCTACACCGGGATCCGGGACGGCGCGGCGTACCGGGTCGAGGTGCCGCTGCGGTGGAACGGCAAGCTGGTCGTCTACGCGCACGGCTACCGCGGCACCGGCACCGTGGTCTACGTCGACAACCCCGCGCTGCGCGCGCACTACCTGCAGACCGGGTACGCGTGGGCCGCCTCCAGCTACGCCACCAACGGGTACGACGTGGGCCAGGGCGTCCGCGACTCGTACGCGATGATCGACACCTTCCGCGCGGCCACCGGCCACCGCGCCCGCTCGGTGATCATGAGCGGCGCGTCGATGGGCGGCCAGGTGACCGCGGTGGCGATCGAACGGTTCCCGCACGCCTTCGCGGCGGCCATGCCGTACTGCGGCGTGCTCGGCGACACCAGGCTCTACGACTACTTCCTGGACGCGAACGTGACCGCGGCGGCGCTGGCCAGAGTGAAGATCGACTTCCCGCTCACCCCGGCCGCCGACTACCCGGCGCAGTGGCATGCCCAGGTCGGCCGGATCACCGCGGCGCTCGGCGTCAAGGTGGGCAGCGCTCCGGCGCTCACGCCGGCCGGGAAGATCTGGTCCGACGTGGTGGAGCGGCGCACCGGCGGCGAGCGGCCCGGCTTCGACTCGGCCTTCGCCTACTGGAACGCGGCGCCATCGCTGGCTCCGCTGAGTGACCTGCCGTTCCTGTTCGGCCTCTACCCGGGCCTGACCGGTGGCACCGGCGGGATCGCGCCCGGCAACGTCACCGACAACCAGTTCACCTTCTACCGGGCCGACGACTACCCCTGGCCGAGCTTCGCCGAGCTGCGGCTCAACGCCGACGTGCTGCGGGTGCGGCACACCGCGACCGGCGACCCGGGGCTGTCCGGCATCCCGCGGGTGGAGGGCCGGCCGACCATCCCGGTGCTGTCCCTGCACGACGTCGGCGACCTGTTCGTCCCGTTCGCGATGGAGCAGGACTACGCGCTGCGGGCCGCCCGCAACGGCCGGGCCGGGCTGTTCGTCTCTCGGGCCATCCGCGGCGTCGGGCACTGCGACTTCACCGAGGCCGAGCTGGCGCAGGGCTTCGACGACCTGACCCGCTGGGTGCGCACCGGGCAGCGGCCGGCCGGCGACGCGATCCTGGACCGCCGGCAGGTGGCCGCCGACTCGTTCGGCTGCCGGTTCACCAACGGCGCGCACCCCACCTTCATCGCTGCGGTGTGCCCGGCGCAGAGCGTCCCGGCCCCGGCGCCGGACCCGTCGCGGAGGTGAGGACGACCTCCTCCAGCAGCCCGCGGAAGGCACGGGCGGCCGGGGACTCGGCCCCGGACAACCGCTGCGCGGTGAAGATGGTCCGGCGCGGGCTCCCGGCCGGCGCCAGCAGCCGGCACGACGGCGTCCGCCCGGCCCAGACCAGGTCCGGGATCAGGGCGACCGCGTTGCCGGTCTCCACCAGGCGGATGTGCGCCTGCAGGTCGGCCGTCTCGTAGCGGACGTCCGGCTCGAAACCGGCCCGCCGGCACAGCTGCTCGGCGAAGTGCCGGGAGGCGGCCCCGCGCGGCTCCATCACCCACGGCATGTGCCGGGCGGTGTCCAGCGAGTCGACCGGGTGCAGCGACTCGGCCTCGGCCGGCAGCGCGAGGCGGATCGCGTCGGTGGTCAGATCGCGGCGATCCAGGCCCGGATGGTGCGGGGCCGCGTGTGCGGGGTATTGCTCAGCGATGACCATGTCGAAGTCCCGCGCCCAAGTCTCGCGCAGGGCCTCCTCGGGCTCCCGCTGGACCATCTCGACGCGTACGTCGGGAAACCGGGCCGCCGCGAGGCGCAGGGCGGCCGGCATGAAGGCGAGCGCCGCGGACTGGAAGACCGCCACCCGGACCGCCCCGGTGACCCGGGTGGCCGCCGCCTGCAGCCGGGCCTCGGCCCGCTCCAGGGTGTCCAGCACCTCGTCGACCGACGCGACCAGCACCTCGGCCTGCGGGGTGAGCCGGACCCGGCGGCCGGCCTTGCGCAGCAGCACCGTGCCGGTCTCCCGTTCCAGCTGGCTGAGCTGCTGGCTGACCGCGGACGGGGTGAAGTTGAGCGCCTCGGCGACGGCGGCCAGGGTGCCCCGGATGGCCAGCTCACGCAACAGGATCAGGCGGCGGATCTCCAGCATCCGCATACGTTAGCGCAGCTTAACGATACCAATCACTAAGCATCGCTTTTCCTAACCGGATGCCGGACCGCAGACTCAAGCTGAAACCGGAAGGAGCATCCCGATGTCTGAGATCGCCGAAGAGACGATCGCCCTCGTGCGCCGATGGCTGGGCGAAGCCGCGACCGTCCCGGTCGGCGGCTCGGCGGCACAGTTGGCCGGCCTGCTGCGCGACCCGAAAGGGCTCGCGTTCGCGGTCGGCTTCGTCGACGGCGTGGTCCGTCCCGAGGACCGCCGGGTCAGCGCCCGCGCCCTGAACGCGCTGGCCGGTGACGTCCCGGCGTTCCTGCCCGCCCACCTCAAGGCCGCGGTCAAGCTGGGCGGCGCGCTCGCCCCGATCATGCCCGGCGTGGTGGTGCCGCTGGCCCGGCGGGCGCTGCGGCAGATGGTCGGTCACCTGATCGTCGACGCCACCGACAGGCGGCTCGGTCGCGCCATCCGCAAAATCCGCAAGCGCGGCGTACGCCTCAACGTCAACCTGCTCGGCGAGGCGGTCCTCGGCCGGGGGGAGGCCTCGCGCCGGCTCTCCGAGACCGAGCGGCTGCTGGCCCGCCCCGACGTCGACTACGTGTCGATCAAGGTGTCGTCGACCGTGGCGCCGCACAACCCGTGGGCGTTCGACGAGGCCGTCGACGACATCACCGAGAAGCTGCTCCCCCTATTCACCCTGGCCGCGCGGACCGGCAAGTTCGTGAACCTGGACATGGAGGAGTACAAGGACCTCGACCTGACCGTCGCGGTCTTCACCCGGCTGCTGGACCGGCCCGACCTGCTGGGCCTGTCGGCCGGCATCGTGCTGCAGGCCTACCTGCCGGACGCGCTGAGCGCGATGATGCGGTTGCAGGTCTGGTCCGCGGCACGGCGCGAGCGCGGCGGCGCCGACATCAAGGTGCGCCTGGTCAAGGGCGCGAACCTGCCGATGGAGCGGGTCGAGGCGGCGGTGCACGGCTGGCCGGTGGCGACCTGCGACAGCAAGCAGGCCACCGACACCAACTACAAGCGGGTGCTGCGGTACGCGTTGCATCCCGACCGGATCCGCAACGTGCGCGTCGGGGTCGCCGGGCACAACCTGTTCGACGTCGCCTACGCGTGGACCCTGGCCGGGCAGCGCGGGGTGCGCGACGGCATCGAGTTCGAGATGCTGCTCGGGATGGCCGAGGGCCAGGCCGAAGCGGTCCGGCGGGACGTCGGCGGGCTGCTGCTGTACACGCCGGTGGTCCGGCCGGAGCAGTTCGACGTGGCGATCGCCTACCTGATCCGCCGCCTCGAGGAGGGCGCCAGCTCGGACAACTTCATGTCCGCGGTGTTCGAGCTGCACCACGACAGTGCGCTGTTCGAGCGGGAGAAGCAGCGCTTCCTCGCGTCCCTCGCGGACCTGGACGACACCGTGCCGGCGGCGCACCGGGTCGCCGACCGGTACGCGGCGGTGCCGCATTCGGCGCCGGGGCACTTCGAGAACACCCCGGACACCGACCCGGCGGTGGCCTCGAACCGCACCCGGATGCGATCGTTGCTGGCCCGGGTGCCGTCGTCCCGGCTGGGTCTCGACCTGCGCCGGATCGACTCGGCCGCCGAGTTGGACACCACCCTGGAGAAGGCCGCCGCCGCGAATTGGGGCGGCGCCGACCGCCGCGCGGTCCTGCACCGGGTCGGCGACGCCCTGGAGGCGCACCGCGACCTGCTGCTCGAGGTGATGGCGGCCGAGGCCGGCAAGACCATCGACCAGGCCGACCCGGAGGTCTCCGAGGCGGTCGACTTCGCCCACTACTACGCCGAGCTGTCGGCCCGGCAGATCGACGGCGCCACCCCGGTCCCGGCCCGGCTGACCCTGGTCACGCCGCCGTGGAACTTCCCGGTCGCGATCCCGGCCGGCTCGATGCTGGCCGCCCTGGCCGCCGGCTCCGCGGTGGTGCTCAAGCCGGCCGGACCCGCCGAACGCTGCGGTGCCGTGCTGGCCGGCATCGTCCGCGACGCCCTGGCCGCGGCCGGCGCCGACCCGGACCTGGTCACCCTGCTGCAGGTCGACGAGGCCGGGCTGGGCCGCGAGCTGGTCGCCCACCCGCTGGTCGACCGCGTCATCCTGACCGGCGCGTACGAGACCGCCGAGCTGTTCCGCTCGTTCCGCGCCGACCTGCCGCTGCTGGCCGAGACCTCCGGCAAGAACGCGATCATCGTGACCCCGAGCGCCGACCTGGACCTCGCCGTCAAGGACGTGGTCTCGTCCGCGTTCGGGCACGCCGGGCAGAAGTGCTCGGCCGCCTCGCTGGTCGTGCTGGTCGGCTCGGTCGCCAGGTCCGCCCGGTTCCGCACCCAGCTGCTCGACGCGGTCTCCTCGCTGGAGGTCGGCCCGCCCACCGAGCCGCGCACCCAGGTCGGCCCGCTGGTCGAGCCGGCCGCCGGCAAGCTGCTCGACGGGCTGACCACGCTCGGCGCCGGCGAGAGCTGGCTGCTGGCGCCGCGCAAGCTGGACGAGAGCGGACAGCTGTGGAGCCCGGGGATCCGGGACGGGGTCCGCCGCGGCTCGGCGTACCACCGCACCGAGTACTTCGGGCCGATCCTCGGGATCATGACGGCGGACACCCTGGACGAGGCGATCGACCTGGTCAACGAGGTCGACTACGGGCTCACCTCCGGCCTGCACTCGCTCGACGCGGGCGAGGTGCGCACCTGGCTGGACCGGGTCCAGGCCGGTAACCTCTACGTCAACCGGGGAATCACCGGCGCGATCGTGCGGCGGCAGCCGTTCGGCGGCTGGAAGAAGTCCGCGGTCGGCGCCGGCACCAAGGCCGGCGGGCCCCACTACCTCACCGGGTTGAGCGGTTGGGCGCCGGCTCCGGCGACGGCCTCGACCGACATCGACAATGCGGCGGTACGCACGTTGCTCACCGCCGCCGCGGCGCACCTCACCGCCGACGAGGTGGCGTCGGTGACCCGTGCCGCGCGCAGCGACGCGGCGGCCTGGGCGGCGTCGTTCGGCCGCGCCGAGGACGTGTCGGCGCTGGGCGTGGAGCGCAACGTGCTGCGCTACCTGCCCACCCCGGTGACCGTCCGCCTCGCGGCCGGTGCCCCGCTCGCCGGCCTGGTCCGCGTCGTCGCGGCGGCGAAGCTCGCCGGGGCGCCGATCCAGGTGTCGACAGCCGAGGCGACGCGGCTGTTCCCGGAGGCCACGGTCGAGCCGGACGCCGCGTTCGCGGCCGGGCTGGCCGGGGTCTCGCGGGTACGCCTGATCGGCGGCTCGGCCGGTGACCTGGCGACCGCCACCGGCGGACGTCCCGACCTGGCCGTGTGGGCCGGGCCGGTGGTCGAGGCCGGCGAGGTGGAACTGCTGCCGTTCCTGCGTGAGCAGGCGGTCAGCATCACCGCGCACCGCTTCGGCAACCCGCTGCCGATGGCCGCCGAGGTGCTCTAGACGATAGTGAAGCCGGGCGGGAGCTGCTCCCGCCCGGTCAGCGCGCGCAGCAGCGGGACACCGGCGCCGATGCCCAGGCCGGTGCGGGTGGCCAGGATCAGCGACTCGGCGAGCACCTCGACCGGCAGGTCGAACTCCACGCCGGTGGCCGCCGCCGCGTCCAGCCCGTGCACCACCAGCTCGAAGGTGCGGGTCGGGATCCAGTCGCGGACCCGCATGCCGCCGGCCGCGCTGGTGATCACGTCGTCGTCGCGGACCTGGGACAGCGCCTCGGTGGCCCGGCCGATCAGCGTCGACACGTGCCCGGCCGGATCGTCGCCGAGCAGCTCCCCCGAGGCCTTCGCGTCCTCGGCCGAGGCGGCATGGGCGGCGGCGACGAGCTCCTCGGGGGCGGAGCGGGCGTACGCGAAATAGCCCTCCGCGGTGGCCACCTCGACCTGCGGCGCCGGGGCGGCCAGCACCTTCGGCACCTGACGCAGCGCCGAGCTCACCGTGTGGCCGAGCAACTCGCGCAGCGTCCAGTCGCCGAGACCGGGCTCGTCCAGTCTTCCGGCCGGGAGGTCGGCGACCAGCCCGGCGTAGGCGATCGCGGCGGAACGGAACGTGCGACGGAAATCCATCTCACCAATCTGCCAGATCCGCCCGTGGCGGGAACGCGGCGATCTCCGCGGCCCAGTCCCCGGCCGCCTGGACCAGATGGTCGCTGGTGACCTCCATCCGGATCCGGTGCACCCGGCCCCGCCCGCTGCCGGGCAGCCAGGGTGGCAGCGTCTCCTGCGCGAAGGTCACCTCCAGCAGCTCCACCCCCGGCCCACCGTGCCGCCGGCGGAACGCCACGTTCGGCTCGATGAACTCCAGCTCGCCGGTCCCGGCCTCGTCGTGCAGCCAGCCGGCCAGCTCGATCGCCTCGGCCACGAGCAGGCACGGCACCTCGGTCTGCCAGGTGTGCCCGTCCCGGCCGGCCGCCGCCACCTCGACGGTCAGCCAGTCCTCCCGCGGACCGTCGGGCTCGGACTCGAACTCGTAGCGGACCGGTCGCATCCGCAGCCACCCGCCGGTCTCCGAAGCGATCTGCACAACACCATCCTCCCCGTCCCGCCGGATCGCCGGGTACCGTTCGGCCGTGCTCCTACCCCTTCCGCCCGGTGACTTCCAGGCCTACCTGTTCGACTGCGACGGCACCATCACCGACTCCATGCCGGTGCACTTCCAGGCCTGGCAGGACGCGCTGGCCGAGTACGAGTGCGAGTTCCCGCAGGACCTGTTCTACGCGTGGGGTGGCCGGCCGTGCGCCGACATCGTCGCCGACCTGAACGCGCGGCAGGGCCTGAGCATGCCGGTCGCCGCGGTCGCCGAGCGGCAGGAGTCGCTGTTCCGGGCCGGGCTGCCCAGCATGCGCGCGGTTCCCGGCGTTCTCGCGCACATCGAGGAGTCGTACGGCCGACTGCCGTTCGGGGTGGTCTCCGGCAGCACCCGGCCAGCGGTGATCGACTCGCTGCTGGCGCTCGGCCTGCTCGACCGCTTCCCGGTGCTGGTCTGCGCCGGCGACTACACCCATCCGAAGCCGCACCCCGAGCCGTACCTGCTGGGCGCGCGGCGGCTCGGCGTGGATCCGGCCCGCTGTCTCGCCTTCGAGGACACCGAACTGGGGGTACGTGCGGCGCAGGCGGCCGGGATGGCTGTCGTCCGCGTCCCCCCGCCGTGGGAACGTTAGATCATGAACGATTTCGCGGAGATCCCCCCGACGACGCTCGCCGACGTGCTCGGCCGCGGCCAGGTGATGGACATCGGTGTGCGCCCGCTGTGGACGCCGGTGCCCCGGGTGGCCGGACCGGCGTTCACCGTGCGCTGCGAGCCCGGTGACAACCTGATGCTGCACGCCGCGATCTACCGGGCCGAGCCCGGCTCGGTGATCGTGGTCGAGTCCGGCGACCTGGACTACGCGCTGGCCGGCGGCAACGTGTGCGCGGTCGCGCACCGGCGCGGGGTGGCCGCGTTCGTGCTGGACGGGCTGATCCGCGACCTGGGCGAGGTGCGGGAGATCGGCTTCCCGGTGTTCGCGCGCGGGGTGATCCCGATCCCCGGCACGAAGGAGAAGGTCGGCACGCACGGGGAGACGGTCCGCTGCGGCGGGGTGAGCGTGCGGGCCGGGGACATCGTGGTGGCCGACGAGGAGGGGATCGTCGTGGTCCCGGCCGACCGGCAGGCCGCGGTGCTGACCGACTCCCGGGCCCGGCTGGCCAAGGAGGCCGCCGAGACGCTCGACGACTGGGAGCGGGCACACCGCGCCAAGATCGAGAAGGCGCTCGGCTAGTCACCAGCGGTTGCGGGCCTCCTCCGCCCAGCCGGTCAGGCCGTCAAGGTCGATCTTGCGGCCGTCGGAGGCCCGCGCCCAGCCGGAGAACCGGCCGAAACACTGGTGGGTCTCGCCGGCCAGCACACCCAGGTTGGTCTTGGCGACCCGCTCGTGGAACGGTTCGAAGGTGGCGTCGACGCCGTCCCCGGTGATCCGCCACGGCTTCAGCCAGTCGGTGCGGTCGTACTCCCAGCGCAGATCCGCGCCGATCTTGTGCAGCCGGCCCTCCTCGAAGACCGCGTTCTCGGTGGTGCCGGTGCCGTCGGTCCACTTGCCGCCCAGCGAGACGGCCCGGTCCGCGTCCGCGCCGGCCGCCCAGTTCCAGGTCACCGAGTACGGCCAGCGGCCCCGGCCGTGATCGAGGGTGGCATGGGACCCCTGCGCCGGGACGATGTGCTCCACCCCCTTGACCACCAGGCGGCCGTGCACCGGGCGGCCGACGTCCTTCACCGTGTACTGGAAACGGGTGCGGCTCCAGGCGACCACGACACCGAGCGCGTCCCGGTCCTCGACGGCCGGCATGGTCAGGTCGACCTCCAGGTCACGGGCTCGGGCCCGCACCGACGTACCGTCGAAATCCTGCGCGATCTCGATGCTGAGGCCGCCGCCGGAAGCCGTCACCCGCCCCGATCCGCTGCGGTCCGGCAGGACCGCGCCCCGGGCCAGCGGCACCGTCGCGTCCACCGCGATCTCCCGCCCGCTGACCCGGTCCAGCAGGTAGAGGCTGTGCACGCCGGCGTAGTCCAACGACGAGGCGACCACCCCGAGGATGTGCGCCGGGGTGACCACGCCCCAGTGCTCCCAGCGCTTGTTGCGGCCCCAGCCGCGCAGGTTGGCGCGGTGCAGCGGCTTGCGGCTCCAGCCGACGGCCGCCGGGTTGAGACGCCCGTCCGGGAGGCACAGGTCGACCGGTGCGGTGATCTGGATCTCGTGGGTCACGCGCGCAGGTTACCGCCGAGTCACCCTCGGGTTTTCCGCACCCTCCTCGCGTCCCCCTGTTCGTCCCGCCGTTCGTCCACCCGTTCGCCCACCCTTTCGTCCACCGGATGACCCGGCTTCACCCACCCGCTGGTCCGGGTCGTCTCGTTCACCGGGTCGACGCGGGCCGGCCGCCGGGTCGGCGCGCTCGCCGGCGAGCATCTCAAACGCGCCCACCTGGAGCTGGGCGGCAACTCGGCGATGATCGTGCTGGACGACGCGGACGTCGACCGGGCGGTCGCGGCGGCGTCCTTCGGGTCGTACTTCCACCAGGGCCAGATCTGCATGACGACCGGGCGGCACCTGGTGCACGAGCGGCTCTACGACGACTTCGTGGACCGGCTCGCCGCCAAGGCCGCGGCGCTGCCGGTCGGCGACCCGGCCCGGCAGCCGGTGGTGCTCGGCCCGATCATCGACACCGGGCAGCGCGACAGGATCCACGGCCTGGTGACCGGCTCGGCGGCCGGCGGGCGCGGGTCGCGGCCGGCGGGACGTACGAGCGGCTGTTCTATGCGGCGACCGTGCTGGCGGACGTCACGCCGGACACCCCTGCCTTCACCGAGGAGATCTTCGGCCCGGTCGCGCCGGTGCTGCGGTTCCGCGACGCCGAGGAGGCGGTCCGGCTGGCCACCGCCACCGAGTACGGACTCTCGCTGGGCATCGTCACCCGGGACGTGATGCGCGGCCTGGCCCTCGCCGACCGGATCCCGACCGGCATCGTGCACATCAACGACCAGACCGTCAGCGACGAGGCGAACAGCCCGTTCGGCGGGGTCGCGGCCTCCGGCACCGGCTCCCGCTTCGGCGGCGCGGCGGCCAACATCGAGGCGTTCACCGAGACCCGCCGGGTGACGGTTCGCGACGAACCACCGGCCTATCCCTTCTGACGACCGTTCACGACCGGGCGCCGGTCGGTCACCGCCGGTTCCTCCCGATCGGCAATGTCGCGGTACGCCGCCGGCGCCGCACCGCGTCGCCGGGCAGCTCCACAGCGTTCCCTCAGCTAGTTCTCAACCGGGCGCGTCACAGTGGGTACACCACCCCGGCACCTGGAGGAACCCATGCTTCTCGGCCTCGTCAGCCTGCTCCTGCTGATCGTGCAGGTCCTGCTGATCGCCCGCGCGGTGCTGGACTGGAGTGTCGTCCTGGCCGGCCCGGCCATGCCCGGCTCCCTGCGATCCCGCGCCTACGGCGCCGTGTTCGCGGCCACCGAGCCGATCCTCGCCCCGATCCGCCGCCTGATCCCGCCGCTGCGCGCCGGCGGCATGTCGATCGACCTGTCCTTCCTCATCGTCTTCTTCGTCATCAGCCTGCTGCGCAACTTCCTCTGACCGCGCCGGCCGCGAGCCCCGCTTGCCGGCCGCGAGGCCGGCCGCGAGCCCCGCTTGCCGGCCGCGAGCCCCCTCTGCCGGCCGCGAGCTCCATTTCCGGCCGCGAGCTCCCATTTCCGGCCGCGAGCCCCCTTTTGCCGGCCGCGAGCCCCGTTCGCCGGCCTCGGCAGCGTTCGTGCCGGCCGACCCGACAGAAATGCGCCGCCCGGGTGGACCCGGGCGGCGCATCGTCGTGACCCCGGCGGAGTCCTACAGCAGGACGGTGATGGAGTCGGCGCGGCTGCCGTCGAGGGGGGTGGTGACCTCGCAGAAGCGCCACTTCTTGTCGGCGCCCCGGATCAGCGAGACGCGGACCGTGGTGGACCTGAGCTCCGGCAGGTAGGAGATGATCTGCGTCTTCTTGGCGGTCGTCCGCTGGGTCAGGGCCTCGGCCGGGCGGCTCACCTGCATGTCCAGCATGGTCTGATCGCCGAGTGACGCGGCGCCGGCGGACGCGGCCGGCGACGGATACTGCATGCCGGTCACCACCGGCAGCGCCGTGGTCACGTAGGCGCCCTGGTCGACCAGCGACTGGGTCTCGTGGATGAGGTCGTTGGCGGCCGCGCAGCCCGGCACGGCGATCCGGTCGACCAGCGACGGGTCCGGGTTCGCGATCAGCCACTGACCGTATTTGACCAGGGAGGCCACCACCACCGGCAGGTTGGTGCCGGTGTTCGACAGGCCGGGCGCGGAGCTGGTCGGCACCGTCGGGGTCTGCAGGAACGTGCTGGTCGGACCGGGCGACACGGTCGGCGACACGGTCGCCGTGGTCGAGGCGAAGGCCGCACACCCGGTCAGCGCGCAGGCCGAGGCGAGCACGGCGGTGAGTCGCAGGGCACGACGGGGGGTCGGCTGCATGGATGTTCCTCCGGTTCCGGGATTCGCGAAGTCACCCGGTCGGTCGCCGGCGCCCCGGCTTGAGGAATCGACCCGTCCCGCACCCGCCCCGCCACCACCCCACCACCCCACCACCCCGGCCGACACCGCCGATCCGCAGCCGTCCCCGCCGGCGTCGTCCTGCCCGGGCGCGGCCGGGCTGCCGCTACTGGGCGGCCGCTACGGGACGGCCGGGGCGGGGCGGCCGGGGCGGGGCGGCCGGGGCGGGGCGGCCGGGGCGGGGCGGCCGGGGCGGGGCGGCCGGGGCGGGGCTCAGGTGAGGTGGGTGGCGGCGAACGTGAGGGCCTGAGTGTCGAAGTAGGTCCGGCCGCCGTCGTGACCGTCCCACTCGAAGACCTCGATCTCCTTCTCTCCGCGCAGCTCGTTGTAGGCGGCGAAGACGCCGGAGGGCGGGCAGACCTGGTCCATCAGGGCGGTGGAGAACAGGGCCGGGGCGGTCACCGTCCGGGCCAGGTTGACCACGTCGAAGTGGTCGAGGGTGGCGAAGGTCTGTTCCGCCCGGTCCGGGTTGGCCCGCAGGAACTGGACGATCTCCTGGAACGGGAAGCTGTCCGAGATGGTGACCGCGCGACGGATGTCGCAGAGGAACGGCACCCCGGCGACCACCGCGCCGACCCGGTCCGGGACCAGGCCGGCGGCCGCGATGGACAGCGCGCCACCCTGGCTCTTGCCGGTGGTGACCAGGCGGGACGCGTCGACGCCGGGGAGCTCGGCGGCGGTTTCGACGGCGCGGGCCGCGTCGGTGAACAGGCGGCGGTAGTACGCGGTCTCCGGCGAGCGGGCGCCGCGCGTCAGGTAGCCGGGCGCGGCCGGGCCGGCCCCGTCCCCGTCGACGTCCGGGGTGGCGCCGCCGCGCCAGTTGCCGCCCTGCCCCCGGGTGTCCATGATCAGGTGGGCGTAGCCGGCGGCGGACCAGAGGAGCCAGTCGACCGGGAGGCCGCGGCCACCGCCGTACCCGATGAATTCGACCGCGATCGGCAGCGGCTCCGCAGCGCCGGCCGGGACGTTGAGCCACGCCTTGATCGGCTGCCCGGCGTAGCCGGTGAAGGTGACGTCGTACGTGGTGACCGCGCGCAGCGGGGTGTCGACCTCGGTGATCTCGGCGGGGCGGGCGGCGCTGCGCGCCTCGTCGAGGGTGCGGGCCCAGAAGTCGTCGAAGCCGGGCGGTGGCGGGGTGGCCGAACGGTAGGTCCGCAACTCGGCCAGCGGGAGATCAAAATGCGCCATGATCGCCACGCTAGGGCGGAAGTCCGCGGAAACAAAGGGTCGGTCTTGGCGGAACCCGGCGTTCCGTGCACGATGGTCGCCATGCCCGCCGCGCAACAGACCTCCCGGCCGGCGCCGCACGTGCTGGAAGCGGTGCTGGAGCGGCTGACCTATGTGAACGAGGAGACCGGCTACACGGTGGCCCGGGTGGCCACCGCGAAGAGCGGATCGGACCTGCTCACCGTGGTGGGCGCACTGCTCGGCGCGCAGCCCGGGGAGAGTCTGCGGCTGTCCGGCTGGTGGAGTTCGCACCCGCAGTACGGGCGGCAGTTCGAGGTGGTCTCGTACACCACCGTGCTGCCGGCGACCATCCAGGGCATCCGCCGCTACTTGGGATCGGGGCTGGTCAAGGGGATCGGTCCGGTCTTCGCCGAGCGGATCGTGGAGCACTTCGGGCTGGACACGCTGGAGATCATCGAGACGTCACCGGACCGGCTGATCGAGGTGACCGGGCTGGGTCCGAAACGGACCGCGAAGATCACCGCGGCGTGGGCCGAGCAGAAGGCGATCAAGGAGGTGATGGTCTTCCTCCAGGGGGTGGGGGTGTCCACCTCGATCGCGGTGCGGATCTACAAGAAGTACGGCGACTCGTCGATCTCGGTGGTGCGCAACAGCCCGTACCGACTCGCCTCGGACGTCTGGGGTATCGGCTTCAAGACGGCGGACACGATCGCGCAGGCGGTCGGGATTCCGCACGACAGTCCGGAGCGGGTGAAGGCCGGCCTGCAGTACACGCTGTCCCAGGCGACCGACAACGGTCACTGTTTCCTGCCGGTCGACCAGCTGACCGACGAGGCGTCCAGGATTCTCGAAGTCCCGGCCGGACTCATCCCGCGATGTCTCGATGAGCTGGTCGAGGAGGAGGGCGTGGTCCGCGAGGACGACCACGTCTACCTGGTCCCGTTCCACCGTGCCGAGATCTCCCTCGCCGCCACCCTGGTCCGGCTGCTGCACGACAGGTCGGACAGGATGCCGCACTTCGGTGACGTCGACTGGGCCAAGGCACTCGACTGGCTGCACCGGCGCACCGGGAACACCCTCGCGCCCGAGCAGGAGGCCGCGGTCAAGCTGGCGCTCACCCACAAGGTCGCGGTCCTCACCGGCGGCCCGGGCTGCGGCAAGAGCTTCACCGTCCGCTCCATCGTCGAACTCGCCGCCGCCAAACGCGCCAGGATCCAGCTGGTCGCACCCACCGGCCGGGCCGCCAAACGGCTCGCCGAGCTGACCGGGCATCCCGCGGCCACCGTGCACCGGCTGCTCAAGCTGCAGCCCGGCGGCGACGCCAGCTTCGACCGGGACAATCCGCTCGACGCCGACCTGCTGGTCGTCGACGAGTCCTCGATGCTCGACCTGATCCTGGCGAACAAGCTGGTCAAGGCGATCCCGCCGGGCGCTCACCTGCTGCTGGTCGGGGACGTCGACCAGCTCCCGTCGGTGGGCGCCGGCGAGGTGCTGCGGGACCTGCTCGCGGCGGAGGTGATCCCCCGCGTACGGCTGACGCAGATCTTCCGGCAGGCCGCGGAGAGCGGCGTCGTCACGAACGCCCACCGGGTCAACCGCGGACGCCCGCCGCTGCTCGACGGGATGAGCGACTTCTTCCTGTTCCCGTGCGACGACACCGAGGAGACCGCGGGCCTCACGGTGGACGTCGCGTGCCAGCGGATCCCCCGCCGGTTCGGCCTCGACCCGCGCCGCGACGTGCAGATCCTCACCCCGATGCACCGCGGGCCGGCCGGTGCCGGCGCGCTCAACACGCTGCTGCAGCAGCAGCTCACCCCGGCCCGCGAGGACCTGCCGGAGCGGCGGGCCGGCGGGCGGGTCTTCCGGGTCGGCGACAAGGTCACCCAGATCCGCAACAACTACGACAAGGGGGTGGCGGGGGTCTTCAACGGCACGGTCGGCGTCATCACCGGGTTGTCGCCCGAGGAGCAGACCCTGACGGTACGGACGGACGAGGACGAACTGATCGAGTACGACTTCGACGAACTGGACGAGCTGGCCCACGCCTATGCGATCACCATCCACCGGTCGCAGGGTTCGGAGTATCCGGCGGTGGTGATCCCGCTGACCACCAGCGCGTGGATGATGCTGCAGCGCAACCTGCTCTACACCGCGATCACCCGGGCGAAGCGGCTGGTGGTGCTGGTCGGCTCGCGCAAGGCGCTGGCCGCGGCGGTGCGCACGGTCGGCGCCGGCCGCCGGCACACCGCGCTCGCCGAACGCCTCGGCTAGCGACCCGAGCGGCGACCCGAGCCTCCCCGGGGCGACCCGCACCTCGGGCGATTTGCGCTTCAGCCGGCGGCCGCGGCCGGCTCCGAGGGCGACCTGTATAGCAGGCTGTTCTGTCGATACCCGCTCCCGCATACCACCTGATCGTCATGCGCGTGGCGAAATGCCGGAATCCGGGCCGAATGGCGGCAGCCCGGGTACACCCGGACAACGAATTCCGGTAAACACGGTGAGTACGATTCCCGCCGGGCGCCGCGGCATGCGGAAATACTGTTTCCGGTAAGCGTTTCCCAACCAATCCAATGGGGGATTCACGATGTTTCGCAATCTGACCGCCGGCGCCGCCGTGCTCGCCTCTCTCGTGGTCGGCACACCGGCCCAGGCAGCACCGCAGCCGACACCGGGCGAAATGATGATCATCGACGTGGTGAACGCGAACGGCTCGGGCTGCCCGGACAAATCCGCGAAGATCACCGTCTCGCCGGACAACACCGCGTTCACCGTCACCTACTCGGATTACACCGCGCAGGTCGGCCCGCAAGCCTCCCCGCTCGATTTCCGGAAGAATTGCCAGCTGGCCCTCGACATCAAGGTGCCGTCCGGATTCACGTTCGCGATCGCCAGCGCGGATTACCGCGGATACGCGTCACTGGCCCGGGGGGCGTGGGCGCAGGAGGCGGCCAACTACTACTTCCAGGGCCATTCCCAGACCACCCGGATCGAGCACACCTTCCGGGGCCCGGTCGACGACGACTGGCAGCGCACCGACCAGGTCGGCATCGCGTCGCTGAGCTACCTGCCGTGCGGCGAGCGCCGCTACCTGAACATCAACACCGACCTGCGGGTCAACCGCGGCACCTCGGACGCGCACCGGTACACCAGCTTCATCTCGATGGACTCGACCGACGCCGCGATCAACACGGTGTACCGGGTGGCCTGGAAGAAGTGCTGACCGCGGGCGGGTCAGCGGGGGCGGGCGGTGGCCGCGCGGTCGGCGGCGGTGCGACCGAAGGTGAGCCAGAAGTCGGTGATCGCCAGGCTCAGCAGCGGGCGGTGGCCGGCCAGGTAGGCGAGCGGGCCGGCCGGGTCGGGGCGCCAGGCGGCCTGCGACGTACGCAGGCCTGATCGGCCGCGCACCGGGGTGCGCTTGACGTGCCCGCCCAGCGCCTGGGCGACGGTGAACCCCAGCGGGAAGCGGCCCGGAAGCCGGCTCTTCAACCGGATCAGGGCCGCGGCGATCGGGGCGCCATCCGGCGCCGTGGCCGTCGCGTCGATCAGGTCGTCGTCGGCGTCCAGGGTGAAGCCGGCCAGGTCCTTCGGGATGCCCCACAGGTTGCGGCCGCCGTCGCGGGAGGCGACGCTGTCCACCCAGATGTCGGTGATGCTGACCCGCGGCCGGCCGCGCTCGTGGGTCAGCACCGCGCTGAGCAACTCGCGGTAGTGCAGGACGCCGCCGGGTTGATAGTCGACCCAGGCCGCGCCGATCGCGGCCCGGCCGCCGAACGACAACGGACGTGCCGCCGCGCCCAGCACCCCGGGCAGCGGCGGCACGTCCCGCAGCGGTATCAGGAAGACCGACAGATACATCTGTCCGCGCAGGTGCCAGGGCTCGGGCGGATACATGCCCCTAACACTGGCATCGATGCGTCAGTAACGGAAGCGGGAGACCACGGTCTGCAGCTGGCCGGCCGTGGCGGTCAGCTCGTCGGCCGCCCGGCGGGTCTCGCCGACCGTGTCGGTGGTGCGCCGGGTCGCTTCCGACACCCCGGTGATGGTGGCCGCGATGTTGCCGGCGCCGCCGGCCGCCTCGGCCAGGGTGCGGTTCATCTCCTGGGTGGTGGCGGTCTGCTCCTCGACGGCCGAGGCGATGGTCAGCTGCAGGCCGTTGATCCGCTCGATGATCTCGCTGATCTCCTCGATCGCGCTGACCGCGCCGCTGGTGTCGGTCTGGATCGACTGCACCCGCCGGGAGATGTCCTCGGTCGCCTTCGCGGTCTCCTGGGCCAGGTCCTTGACCTCGCCGGCCACCACCGCGAAGCCCTTGCCGAGCTCACCGGCGCGGGCTGCCTCGATGGTCGCGTTCAGCGCGAGCAGGTTGGTCTGCTCGGCGATGCTGGTGATCACCTTGACCACGGTGGCGATCTCCGCGGACGACTCGCCGAGCCGGGCCACGATCGCGTTGGTGGCCGCGGCCGCCTGCACCGCCTGCACCACCACCTGGGTCGCCTCCGAGGTGGAGACGCTGATGTCGCGGATCGCCGAGCCCATCTCCTGGGCGCCGGACGAGACGAACTGCAGGTTGTTGGAGACGTTGTCGGCCGCCGCGGAGACCGTGCCGGCCTGCGACGACGCCTCGGTGGCGGCCGCGTCGACCGCGCTGGAGACCGAGGTCAGCTGAGTGGCGGCGTGCTGCAGGGTGGTGGCGCTGCCGGCCAGCTGCACCACGTCCTCGCGCAGCCGGGCGATGCCGGAGTCGAGTGCGGCGGCCATCTGCCCCACCTCGTCCCGGGTGGTCACCCCGGAGGTGCGGGTCAGGTCGCCCTCGGCCAGGCCCTCGGCGAGCCGGGAGACACCGCGGACGGCGTCGCGCACCCGGGCGGCCACCCGGAAGCCGATCAGCATGCTGAGCACCACCCCGGCGGCGAGCACCCCGGCAATGGTCCAGGTGGCGGAGTTGGCGGCGGAACGCGCGTCGGCGATCTGCGTCTCGGCGACCGCGGCGGCCCGGGCCTGCAGCGCGTTCCCGTCGGCGCCCAGCGCGTCGTGCAGCTTGCCGTACTGCGCCAGGCCGGCCACGATCTCCGCCTTGCTCAGCGGGTGGTCCGAGGCCGCTGTCGAACCGAGGAACTGCAGGAAGCTGTCCCAATCCTGCTGCGTCCGGGTCACCGTGGCGTCGCCGGGCAGCTCGGCGCCAAGACTGGTCAACGCGTCGGTGGCGGCCTGCTTGTACTGCGCGGCCACGGCACCGATCTGCGCCGCCTGCGACGGGTAGAGCTGCATGGCGGAATTGCTGCCGACGAACGCCTCGAGATTCCTGCTGAAACCGCTGACCGCCGTCTCGATCGCGATGGACTTGTGCTGCGCGTCGGCCGCCTTCTGGTTCAGCCCGCGCACCGTCATGATCGACATCCCGCCCACGATCAGACCGCCGACCGCGGCGGTCAGCGCCGCCGCGACGATCTTCGTCCGCAGGGAGCGGTTGTCGAACGCCCCGCCCACACCCATCGCGTTACCTCTTTCAGCAGTATTCAACACCCGCTGAATCGGCAGAACTGCCTTCCACCTAAGAAACCGCGGCCAGTGCTTGAAAAATGAGGCTGGTCGAGGTAGCGCCCGGGTCCTGATGGCCGATGCTGCGCTCACCCAGGTAGGAGGCGCGGCCCTTGCGGGCCCGCAACGGCACGGTGGCGGCCGCTCCCGCCGCAGCGGCCTCGGCGGCCTCGGCGGACGCCCCGGCGAGGTCCGCTCCCCCGGCGACGGACCGCTCGAAGACCGCCAGAGCCGGCGCGTACGCGTCGATCATGGTCTTGTCCCCGGGCGCGGCACCGCCGAGCCTGCGGACCGCCTCCAGCCCGGCGTGCAGGGCGGCGACCAGGTCGGTGGCCTCGACCGCGGCGGTGTCCGGCAACGCCTTGCCGGCGGCCCGCAGCGCGCTGCCGTAGAGCGGGCCGGAGGCGCCGCCCACCCGCGCCATCAGCGTGGTCCCGGCCCTGGTCAGCACGGCCGCCGGGGTGTCCTCCGCGCCGGCGTCGAGAGCCGCCACCACGGCGGCGAAACCCCGGTTCAGGTTGACGCCGTGATCGCCGTCGCCGATCGCGGAATCCAGCCGGGTCAGCCGGTCGGTCTCGGCCGCCACCGCGGCGGCCGCGGCGCGCATCCAGTCCCGGGCGAGCGTCGCATCCATGCTCAGGCACCCCAGCGCAGGCCGGGGGTGCGCACCGGGGCGTCCCAGAGGCGGAGCATCTCGTCGGTGGCCTGGCACAGGGTGAGCGACATGCCGGCCATGTCGAGGCTGGTCACATAGTTGCCGACGAGCTTGCGGGCGATCGGCACGCCGCGCTGCTCCAGGACCGCGGCGACCTCGCCGTAGATCAGGTACAGCTCGATCAGCGGGGTGCCGCCGAGGCCGTTGACCAGCACGATCACCGGGCCGGGAAACTGTTTGGCGTCCAGGATCGCGTCCAGCGCGGCGTGCACCAGGTCCTTGGCCGGGCGCAGCTTCTCCCGGCGGCGGCCCGGCTCGCCGTGGATGCCGACACCCGCCTCGATCTCGTCGGCCGGCAGGTCGAAGCCGGGGCGGCCGGCGGCGGGCGTGGTGCCGGCGGTCAACGCGTACGCGAAAGAGCCGGAGGCAGCGTTGACCTCGCGCCCGATCGCGGCGACCTCGCCGAGCTTGCCGCCCTCCTCGGCGCGCGCGCCGGCGATCTTCTCCACCAGCAGCGTCGCGCCGGTGCCCCGGCGGCCCGCCGTCCATGTCGAATCCTCGACCGCGACGTCGTCGTCGACCAGCACCGTCTCGACGCTGATCCCCTCTTCGGTGGCGAGCTCCGCGGCGAGCTGGAAATTCATCACGTCACCGGTGTAGTTCTTCACCACGTGCACCACCCCGGCGCCACCGTCGACGGCCTTGGTGGCCGCCAGGATCTGGTCGGGCACCGGCGAGGTGAAGACCTCACCGGGGCAGGCCGCGTCCAACATGCCCGGTCCGACGAACCCGCCGTGCAGCGGCTCGTGCCCGGAACCGCCGCCGGAGACCAGGCCCACCTTGCCGGCCCGCGGCGCGTCGGCCCGTGCGATGTACTGCTCCCCGGTGTCCACCCGCAACTCCGGGTGGGCGGCGGCCAGCCCCCTGAGGGCTTCGGCCACCACATCGGCAGGATCGTTGATGAATTTCTTCACGACCGGCTCCTCTCCGCTGTTCTCCGTGCACCCACTGCATCCTCGCGCGGTCTAGAGTCGAGATCCATGGGGCTCGTGGGAATCGTGCTGGTTTCGCACTCCGAGCAGTTGGCGTCAGGCCTGCGCGACCTGCTGCGCCAGGTCGCCGGCGACGAGGTCCGGATCGAGCCGGCCGCCGGCACCGACGACGGCGACCTGGGCACCAGCCCCGACCGGCTGAGCGCGGCGATCGCGGCCGCCGACACCGGAGCGGGCGTGGTCATCCTGGCCGACCTGGGTAGCGCGGTGCTGACCGCCCGGGCGGTCCTCGCCGACACGCCGGGCCCGCTGCTGGTCGACGCGCCGTTCGTGGAGGGGGCGATGGCGGCGGCGGTCACCGCGTCGACCGGAGCCGGGCCGGCGGCGGTGGCCGAGGCGGCACGGGAGGCTCGCGATGTCGCCAAGTTCTGAGCTCGAGGTGGTCCTGCCGGCGGCGCTGCACGCCCGACCGGCCGGCGAGGTGGTCCGGGCGGCGGCCCGCTTCCCGGCCGCCGTCGAGATCCGGCACGGGGCCCGGTCGGCGAGCGCGCGCAGCGCCCTGAAACTGATGTCGCTGGGCGTGACCGCGGGGGCGACGGTGACCGTGCACGCCGAGGGGGAGGACGCGGCCGCGGCCGCGGCCGCCGTCGCGGAGGCGCTACGCCTAGCCACCTAGCGACCCGCTTGGGCACGGCGGGACCGGCGGCACCGCTTGGCCACCGGCCCGACCGGCGGCCACCGCTTGGCCGCCGGCCCGACCGGCGGCACCGCCTGGCAGCCGGACGGGGGTCGGCGCCTCGCCGATGTCAGGGTCGTCGTGAGCGGTGGCTGAGCCAGGGTCCGAGCCCCTGGCCGTCCTCCGTGGCGATGAACGTCCCGCGCGCGTTGATCAACGCCTCGTCGACGTGACTCAGGCAGCCCCAGACCGTCGCACCCCAGGTGTCCGCCAGCTTGACCTCGGCCGGCTTCGGGCATGCACTGCCGTCCGCGGCCCCGATCTGGCAGGAGGCCGGCGCCCCGCCGCGCCGGCTGACCGCCTCGGCCGCCTGCCGGATCAGCGAGAACCGCGCCTGCGGCCCGGTGGTCTCGACCCGGGCGTCGGCGGCGATCGCCGTGCGCTGGCCGACGAGCACCACGTTGCCGTCGGGGTCGCGGGTGCGCAGCTCGCCGCCGGGCGCGTGCTCCGGATACCCGGCCATCTCGTACTCGTGACCGGCCTCGTCCAGCCGGTCACGCACCGCGGCCAGATCCGTGACGTACAGGTAGATCAGCAGCGGCAGCTCGACCTGGATGAGCGGCGGCTGGACCCCGGCCAGCAGCAGCGTGTGCTCACCACACTGCAGATACGACCAGCGCGCGGCACCGTCGCCGCCCGCTCTCGACTCGCCGTAGCCGAACAGCGCGTAGAACCGGCGAGCGGACTCGATGCTCCGCACGTACAGCACCGGGACGGCCGCCTGCACACCAGTCTGCATGCGCGGCAACCTACCGCACCCGGGGACCGGCCCGGCGGACAGCCACCGACAACCCGTGCCACCGAGCCGTCGCAGAACTCGTTCCGCTACGCGGGCGGGGACGCCATCGTGGCCCGGGCACGGCGAACGGGCAGCGGATGCGCGGCCACGCGCTGGCCTGGCACCAGCAGCAGCCCGGCGGGGTGTCGTCGCTGAGCGGGTCGGCGCTGCGCAGCGCGATGGTCAACCACATCACCACCGTGGCCACCCACTACCTGGGCCGGATCTACGCCTGGGACGTGGTGAACACCGCCGTCTACACCATGGTCAAGGGCTTCCTGGCGCGCGGAGTGCCGATCGACTGCGTCGGCTTCCCGTCGCACATCAACTCGGCGTCGCCGCCGGAGCCGGCACCAGCTTCGGCTTCCAGGGCACCGGGTCGGCCCCTTCGGGCACGGCCACCTGCACGGCGGCCTGATACCGGAAGGTCGCGGGGGCCGTCATGATCGACACATGACCCGGCGGCCCCTTTCCCTCGTCGCGCTGCTCCTGCTGGCCGGCTGCACCACCGGCCGGGCACACCCGGCCGCGGCGCCCGCGCCGGCCGTGTGCACCGGCGGGCAGACCGTGTTCGCCAAGGCGGTCACCGGCAAACTGCTCACCGGCGTCACCCCGGTCGAGAAGGGGCTTGCCAGGGACGTGGTGTTCACCGACCCGTACGACCAGATCAACACCCGGACCGCCGCGGTGCGGACCGCGGCGACGGCGCCGGCCGAGCAGATCTACCGGGAGCTTGCCGGCCGGTACGGGGAGGACCATCCGCTGGCCCCCTACGGCGAGGTGTACCACCCGGCCACCGGCGAGTCGTTCAGCATGGACCGCACCGGCCGCTTCGTCGCCTACGAGTGGCTGCGCACCCTGGACGTGCCCTTCCACTACACCTGCGGCGGCACCACCACCGACGGCACCGTGATCACCTGGAGCGCCGTGCTGACCGACGGCATCCTGAACTGCGACGAGCCGGCCCCGGCGGCCACCACGGCCGACGATCCGGAGCGCGAGGCCCGCCGGCTGCGCTGTTAGCCGGCCGGTCGCGACAGTCGGGCGGGAACCCGCGGACGAACGGTCGGCGGCCTGCGACAAACGGGTCACGACGCTCAGGTGCCGGCCGGCGAAGCCGAAGACGATGGCGATCCGCACCTCCCGATCCGACTACCGGAGAGCCATAGTGTCGTACCAGCCGCCGTCCGTTCCGCAGAAGCCGACCGCAGCGTTCGTCGGCGCGTCCTGGGTCGCCCTCGGGCTCGGCATCGCGTCGTTCGCCGTCGGCCTGTGGAACTCGCACATGACCAAGAGCGAGGTCGGCTTCTACGCCGCGACGCTCCTGCTGGGCCTGTTCGGTGCTCTCTCCCTGCAGAAGTCGGTCCGCGACCGGGCCGAGGGCGTGCCGGTGACGAACCTCTATCTGGGCGTCGCCGGCATCATCGTCGGCCTCTCCATCGTGATGATGACGATCGGACTGTGGAACAGCGGTCTGGCGTTGAGCGAGCGCGGCTTCTACGGCCTCGCTTTCGCGATGAGCCTGTTCGCCGTCGTCGCCGTCCAGAAGAACGTCCGCGACTCGGCCCCGCCGGCGGCGACCCGGCCGGCCGTCGTCAGCCCGTACCCGGATGGCCGCTGAGCGCTGATCCGGCCGCGGCGCCCCACCCCGCGCGGCACGTGCAGCGATCACGTGCCGGCGGGTGTCCGGATCTGCCGTGGACCAGGCGTCAGCGTGCGTGGCGGGTCGGCTCAGCGCTCCAGGATGGCGACGACGCCCTGGCCACCGGCCGCGCAGATGGAGATCAGGCCGCGGCCGGCGCCCCGTCGGCTGAGCAGCTTGGCCAGGGTGGCGACGATCCGGCCGCCGGTCGCCGCGAACGGGTGGCCGGCCGCCAGTGAGGAGCCGTTGACGTTGAGCTTGGCCCGGTCGATCGACCCGAGCGGCGCGTCCAGGCCGAGCTTCGCCTTGCAGAACTCCGGCGACTCCCAGGCCGCCAGGGTGGACAGCACCTGCGACGCGAACGCCTCGTGGATCTCGTAGTAGTCGAAGTCCTGCAGGGTGAGGCCGTTGCGGGCGAGCATCCGCGGCACCGCGTACGCCGGGGCCATCAGCAGCCCCTCGTCGCCGTGCACGTAGTCGACCGCCGCCGTCTCGCAGTCCGCGAAATACGCCAGGACCGGCAGTGAGTGCGCGGCGGCCCACTCCTGCGAGGCCAGCAGCACGGTCGACGCGCCGTCGGTCAGCGGGGTCGAGTTGCCCGCCGTCATCGTCGCGTTCTCCTTGCCGTACACCGGCTTCAGCTTCGCGAGTTTCTCCAGGCTGCTGTCGGCCCGCAGATTCTGGTCGCGGGTCAGCCCCAGGTAGGGGGTCATCAGATCGTCGAAGAACCGACTGTCGTACGCGGCGGCCAGGCGCTGATGCGAGGTCAGCGCGAGCGCGTCCTGATCCTCGCGCGACACGTTCCACCTCGCCGCGGTGATCGCAGCGTGCTCGCCCATCGACAGGCCGGTGCGGGGCTCGGAGTTGCGCGGGATCTCCGGCTGCAGCGCGTGCTGCGGGCGCAGCTTGGCGACCGCCTTCAGCCGCGCGCCCAGCGTCCGCGCCCGGTTCAGCTCCAGCAGCGCCTGCCGCATGTCCTCGTTCACCTGCAGCGGCGCGTCCGAGGTGGTGTCCACGCCACCGGCCACGCCGACGTCGATCTGGCCCAGCGCGATCTTGTTGGCGACCAGGATGGCCGCCTCCAGCCCGGTGCCGCAGGCCTGCTGGATGTCGTAGGCCGGGGTGTGCGGGTCGAGCCGCGAGCCCAGCACCACCTCGCGGGTCAGGTTGAAGTCGCGGGAGTGCTTGAGCACGGCGCCGGCCACCACCTCACCGAGCCGCTCGCCGGCCAGACCGAACCGGGCGACCAGGCCGTCCAACGCGGCGGTCAGCATGTCCTGGTTCGAAGCGGCGGCATACCTGCTGTTCGACCGGGCGAACGGGATACGGTTACCGCCCAGGACGGCGACACGGCGCACGGTCGGCACGGAATCCTCCACAGATCTATCCACGACATCGACGACGGCAAAGCTACTGACCGGTAGGGTACTCGCATGGCTGACAGGTACGCGAACTTCGCCAACTCCGGTCTCGGCCGGGCCGTGGTCAAGCGTCTCGGCTTGCCCGACCCGCCCCGCCTGCGACGGTACCGCCCGGGCGACCCGGTGGCGTCCGCTCCGGTGCTGCTCGGCGCCGCGCCCGGCGGACGACTCGCCGACCCGGTCGGCAAACTGCTGCAGGACGCCGGGGTGCAGGTGGTCACCGAGGGCGCGGACGGGGCGAAACACGCCGCCCTGATCTTCGACGCGACCGGCATCACCACCTCGGCGGGGCTCCGGGCGCTCTTCGACTACTTCCACCCGTACGCCCGCAGCCTGACCCCGAGCGGCCGGGTCATCGTGCTGGGCACGCCACCGGAAGCCGCCGCGGACCCGAAAGAGGCGACCGCGCAGCGGAGCCTGGAGGGTCTGACCCGCAGCATCGGCAAGGAATTCGGCCGGGGCAGCACCAGCCAGCTGGTCTACGTGGCACCCGGGGGCGAGCAGTCGGTCGAGTCCACCCTGCGCTTCCTGCTCAGCGGGAAATCCGCCTACGTGTCCGGCCAGGTCATCCGGATCGGCGCGACCGCAGCCCCGACCCCCGCCGACTGGGACAAGCCACTGACCGGCAAACTCGCCCTGGTCACCGGCGCGGCCCGAGGCATCGGCGCATCGATCGCGGCGACCCTGGCCCGCGACGGCGCCGAGGTGATCGCGCTGGACGTGCCCGGCGCCGGCGACGCGCTGGCCGACGTGGCGAACCGGGCGCGCGGCCGGGCGCTGCAACTCGACCTGACCGCCGAGGACGCGCCGGCGCGGCTCGCCGGATACCTCGCGGCCGGCCCGCACGGCGGCGTCGACATCCTGGTGCACAACGCCGGGATCACCCGGGACAAGACGATCGCGCGGATGGACGAGAGCCGCTGGGACTCGGTGATCGGGGTCAACCTGACCGCCCCGGAACGCGTCAACGACCTGCTGCTGGAACGCGACCTGATCAAGCCGGGCGGCCGGATCGTCGGCGTCGCCTCGATCGCCGGGATCGCCGGCAACCGCGGGCAGACCAACTACGCGACCAGCAAGGCCGGCGTGATCGGACTGGTCCAGTCGACCGCGCCGCTGCTCGCCGGGAAGGACATCACGATCAACGCGGTGGCGCCCGGCTTCATCGAGACCGCGATGACCGCGAAGATGCCGATCGGGCTGCGTGAGGCCGGCCGCCGGCTGAACAGCATGTCGCAGGGCGGCCTGCCGGTCGACGTGGCCGAGACGATCGCCTGGTTCGCCTCCCCCGGGTCGGCGGCGATCACCGGGAACGTGGTGCGGGTCTGCGGCCAGAGTCTGCTGGGGGCCTGACCGATGGTGGCGGTCGTGGAGTTGACCGAGGGGCCGGGAACGAGCGCGGCGTACGCCAAGGCCGCGCTCGGCATGCTGCGCCGGGGCGGGTCGGCGCTGCCCGACGTGGAGCTGGTGCACCGCGGGGTGAGCGTGGACCGGGCGCATCTGGCGCGGTACGACCGGGTGTGCGGGCTGCGGCTCGGCGACACGCTGCCGGCGACGTACCCGCATGTGCTGGCGTTTCCGCTGGCGATGCGGCTGATGTCGGACGGGGACTTTCCGCTGCCGATGATCGGGCTGGTGCACGTGTCGAACCGGATCACGGTGCGGGCGCCGATCGACGCGGGGGCCCGGCTGGATCTGCGGGTACGGGCGGTGGATCTGCGGGATCATCCGCGGGGGCGGCAGTTCGACATGGTGGCGACGGCTTCGGTGGACGATGAGGTGGTCTGGGAGGACGTCTCGACCTACCTGCGGATCACGTCGGCCGGCGGCGGTGCTCGTGACACCGGCACCGGCACCGGCACCGGTCGCAACGCCGGCGGCGGCTCCGCCCGCGGGTCGGGGAACGCTCCGCTCGGCGGCGCAGCGACCCGGTTCCCGAAGCCGGATGTCTCCGGTTCATCCGGTGGGGCGGTCTGGCGGCTGCCGACCCGGGTCGGGACGGATTACGCCGCGGTCTCCGGCGATCGCAACCCCATCCACACGTCGCGCCTGGGCGCCCGGCTTTTCGGATTCTCCCGGCAGATCGCGCACGGGATGTGGACCAAGGCCCGCTGCCTGGCCGCCCTGGAAGGTCGCCTCCCCGACGCGTACACCGTCGAAGTGTCCTTCAGACAACCGATCCTGCTGCCGTCCACGGTCCGCTTCACCGCCACCCTCACCGGCGACGACTGGGATTTCGCGGTGGTCTCGAAGCGTACCCACCTGACCGGCACGATCACCGGCGGCTAGCTCCGGTCGGCTCTGCCCGAGGAGGGCCGCGGCCGCGCATCGCGGCACACGCCGGGTACCCCGGCACCTCCTGCGCCGGAACCCACGCCGGCTCGCCACCGCGCTGCGTCGGCACCTCCTGCGCCGGAACCCACGCCGGCTCGCCACCGCGCTGCGTCGGCACCTCCTGCGCCGGAACCCACGCCGGCTCGCCACCGCGCTGCGTCGGCATGTCCGTCCCGGATCGCCCGGTCCGCCGCCGCCGGCGATTCCGCGCCTCGGCATGGTCCGCCGCCTTGAGGTGAAGCCGGGTTGAGGTCGCAGGATGACGGCATGACGGTGACCGATGAGGTGCGGCGGCTGCTGGACGGGCAGCAGACCGTGGAGATCACGACGATCGGGCGGCGCAGCGGCACGCCCCGCCGGATCGAGACGTGGCGATACCGGGCGGCCGGCCGCTACTGGCTGACCGGCAGCCCCGGGTCGCGGGACTGGTATGCGAACCTTCTCGCCCAGCCCGCGTTCACCCTGCACCTGGCGGGCCTGGACGTGCCGGCCCGCGGGCGGCCGGTGACCGACGCGCGGGAGCGGGCGCGGGTGTTCGGCGACATCGTGCCGGGGCTCGGCGGGGGTGGCAGCCTGGAAAGCTGGATCGCCGGCAGCCCGCTGGTGGAGATCGAGTTCGGGTGACGCCGCGGCCCGGCGGACAGGCTGGGTGACCGTGACCGTGACCGAGCTCGGGTGACGCCGGGGGTCGGCGGACAGGCTGGGTGACCGTGACCGAGCTCGGGTGACGCCGGGGGTCGGCGGATAGGCTGGGTGACCGTGAGCGACCACTATGTCGTCATCAAGGGCCGCCGCTGGCGGGCCACCGACCCGGCGATCCCCGAGGAGGTGGCCGCCGAGCTGCGCAAGGCGCTGATGGCCGCGCGGCGCGACGTCGGCACGGCCCTGCGCGCCGGCGAGGACCCGGCCCCGGCCCGCGCCCGGGTGCACGCCGCGAAGGTCGCGCTCGGCGAGCGCGGCACCCCGTGGTGGGAGCAGACCCTCGACGAGCGACGACAGCGCTGGGAACAGCTCTAGAGACGCAGCGCCTGTTTGCCGACCGTCGACCGGGCCTCCAGCTCGGCGAGCACCGTCGGGCCGTCGGCGAGGTCGTGCAGGACCGGCCGGCCGGGGGCGAGCACCCCGGCCCCGATCAGCGTGAACAGCTCGCCCATCACCTCACCGAAGAGCTGTGGCGCGGCCTGGATCAGGATGCCGATGTTCAGGCCGATCAGATGCACCTGGTGCCGGTAGACCAGGTCCCAGTTGCTGATCGTGGCCGTTCCCCCGGCCAGCCCGTAGACGACGACCCGCCCGGTGACCCGCTTCGCCGCGGCCAGGCTGGCCTCCAGGGTGGCACCGCCGGCCGACTCGAGCACCAGGTCGACGCCGCCGGTCAGCCGCAGCACCTCGGCGGCCAGATCGGTGCCGCGCGAGTCCAGGACGTGGTCGGCGCCCAGCTCGCGGACCACGTCGTGCTTGCCCGGCGAGGCGGTGGCGAGCACGGTCGCGCCGTAGTGTTTGGCCATCCGGACCGCGGCCTGCCCGGTGCCGCCCGCGGCGGCGTGGATCAGCACGGTCTGGCCCGCGGTGAGGCCGCCCAGGGGTTTCAGCGCGGCCAGCGCGGTGGGCCAGTTCACCAGCAGGCCGAGCGCCTGCTCGGCGGCCCAGCCGGGCGGGACCGGCACCGCCGCGGCGGCGGGCAGCAGCATGAATTCGGCGAAGGCGCCGCCGCCGGTGTGCACGCCGACGACGAGTGTCCCGGGCGGCGGGCCGGTCACGCCGGGACCGAGGGCGACCACCGCACCGGCGGCCTCGATGCCGGCCACGTAGGGCACTGCGGGTCCACCGGCGAAGGTGCCGCGGGCGTACGAGCAATCCACGAAGTTGATCCCCGCGGCGGACACCTTGATCAACAACTCGCCCGGGCCGGGGCTCGGGATCGGCGCGTCGGCGATCAGGCGGAGGCCCTCGGGGCCGGTCAATGAGGTCTGCTGAAGTGCTCGCACGCTCGGCTCCCTATAATTGTTTGTCGACCGACCAACAAATTACCCCACCCGAGGCCGGAGGCGTATGCCCATGGCGAACCGCGGCAGACCGCGCACCTTCGACCCGGACACCGCCCTGCGCCAGGCGCTCGACGTGTTCTGGGAACACGGCTACGAGGGCACCTCACTCAGCGACCTCGCACAGGCCATGGGGATCGCCTCGGCCAGCATCCATGCGTGCTTCGGCACCAAGGAGAACCTGTTCCGCCAGGTGATGACCCGCTACGGCAAGATCCACGGCGAGCCGCCGCGGCGGGCGCTGCGCGAGCACCCGGATGCCCGGACGGCGATCCACGAGATGCTGCGCGCCACCGCCGACCAGGTCACCGGGCCGGACACACCGCACTACTGCATGCTGGTGCTGGCCGCCCCGACCGGCGCGGTGGAAAACCACGCGATCCGCGAGTTTCTCGCGGCCGGACGCCGCGGCCAGCGGGAGCTGATCCGCGCGCGGCTCGCCGACAACGTGCCGGCCGCTGTCCTCGACGGCATGGCCCGCTACTACGCGACCGTGGTCCAGGGGCTGTCGATCCAGGCCCGGGACGGCGCCACCCGGGACGACCTGGAATCCGTGATCACCTGCGCGATGGCCGCCTGGGACACGCTCACCGGTGATCCACCGTGACACCGACGCTCCGGGCGATCAGCAGGTAGCCGTCCGGCGCCGACCGCAGCGGGTCGCTCACCGCGATCGGGTGGAAATGGTGGGCACGGTCGGCGGTGTCGCCGTCGGCGGGTGCGACCTCGACCGTGTGCGCGGGCCGGCGAGCGGGCTGCGGAGTTGGTGCGCGGCGTCGGCGACGAACCGGCGCTGCCGCTCGACCGCGTCGGCGAGCCGGTCCCGGGTCTACCTGGTAGGCGTGTGTCATCGCGAACTCGAGCCCGGTGCTGCCGTCGTGGGCCACATCCACCGGGTAACCCTCGGCGGTGAGCCCACGACGCAGCGACTCGGCGAGCTCCCGCTCGTCCTCCACGATCGACAGTCGCATCCGGGCCATCCTGCCGGCCCGGCACGCCGTCAACCGGAAGCGGCTTTCAGATCGGCCGGCCGTGCCAGCGGGCCAGCCCGGCGAGCGCCGCGCGGCGGCCGACCGCCGCACCCGTCTCGTCGGTGTTGCGGAAGTGCACGCCCTCCCAGACGCGGGCGTCGATGTTGTCCCGGGTCAGCTCCGACCAGCGGCGATAGGTCCGCGTCACGTCCGTCGCCACCGCGCTGGTCAGGGTGAACGCGGCCCGCGGCGGACCGGCGAGGGTGTCGAGCACGGCCTGCGCCGCCCCGGCGTAGGTGGTGTGACCGGACGGATACTCGGGGTGCGCCGGGGTGGCGAGCAGCGGCGTCCAGTCCGGGTCGGGGTCCACCGACCCGGTCCGGATCGCCGTCACCGGCCGCCAGCGCAGGAACCGATATTTAGCCTGGTACGTCGTGATCTGCGCATCGATCGTCGCCGCGTGGAACAGGGCGATCAGACCGACCCGCTCCCGCAGCGGCCGCCGCCGGCCGGCATGCGACCCGCCGGGTGCGAGCGTCGTCCGCAGCGCCCCGGTGAACCCGTTCAGCGACGACTGCGACCAGAACCGGGCCACCGCGGTCTGCTCCGCGGTCCGCACCGTGCTGTCCACCGCGCCGACCGCCCGGGACTCGGCGAGATCCCGCAGGAAGATGTCGCTGTCCAGGTCCGGCGGCGGCCCCGGCTGCAGCGGCTCCACAATGCGCACCAGGAACGGCCGGCCGTCCCCCTGACCGGACTGCACCGGCGAGGCGAACGCCGGCGGCGTCGGCTGCCACACCCCCGGTGCCGCGGCCGGCGGCGGGTACGGCCGGTTGACCGATGCCGGGTCGAGCCCGTCGCCGGCCCGCTCGGCGAGCACCGCGCGGGCCGCGTCCGCCCCGGCGGCGACGACCCGATCCGGGTGCCGGACGCTCAGCCGGGCCAGGGTCGCCGCCAGCGCGGCATCCAGTGCGGCGGTCGCGGCCGGGTTGGTGGTGATCAGGGTTTCGTGGACGGCGGCGGCCAGGGCGAGTTCGGCGTCGGCCCCGCCGCGCACCATGGACACCGCGCGCCAGGCGGCGATCCAGGCGATCGCCCAGGTTCGGCTGTTGGTGACCTGCTGCGGCCCGGTGACGACGCCGATGGTGGTGGCGGTCAGGTCGTACCAGTCGAGCAGCGTGTCGTTCCGCCCGTCGGCCGCGCCGGCCGCCTCCGCCGACGGCGCCAGCACCACGGCGGCGCCCGCACCGGCTGCGGCGGCCAGCACCGCCCGCCGACCGAAAGTCTTCGATGAGAGCATGCCGCGACCATAGTATTTATCTCCCATCGATTCAATAGGAGAGTCCACAGACGATCCCCGCCGCCGGCTCGCCCGAGGCCCCGGACCGACGGCGGGATCTCACCATCTGACGCAGAGCTGCGCGCCACCTGGCCGCGGCGACGCATGGCCGCCGGGAAGGTGGGGTAAGGAGGCCGCTATCGAGGGAGGTTGCTCCATGCTTTTCGCGGCGGGACTGATCGTGTGGGTGCTGGCGGCCGGGCCGGTGACGCTCAGCGGGCACCCGTGGGTGTTCCTGGTGCTGGGGGTGCTGGCCGGCGCGATCTCGCTGGTGATCACGCACGGGCACGTGGTCCGGCGGCGGCGGCCGGTGGGGGTGGCGGCCGGGTCGCCGGGTGAGCTCGCGGTGCAGCCGCGGGACGAGTTGGCCGTGGTGCCGGTCGATGGGCGGACCGGGGCGGCGGTCGCGTTCGGGGCGGCCGGGCTGTTCCTGTTCAGTGTCTTCTTCGGCGTGCTGGCGTTCGCGCTGGGGCTGACCGCGCTGCGTCGCGGCACGCCCGGGCGGTGGGGGCGGACGGCCGCGACCGCCGCGGTGCTGCTCGGCATCGCCGACTTCATCATCCTGATCACCATGGTGGCGACCCAGCCGCACCACGGCGTCCTGCGCTGGAGCTAGCGCGGCAGGTCCCGGGTGACCACCTTGCCGGTGGCGTTGCGGGGCAGCGCGTCCAGGAAGGTCACGTCGCGGGGGACGCTGAATCGGGCGCGGTGGTGGCGGACGTGCTCGCGGACCGCTTCCGGGTCGAGGGTCTCGCCGTCGCGGAGCACCAGGTAGGCGGCGAGCCGCTGACCGTATTCGTCGTCGGGCACGCCGATCACCGCGACCTCGCGCACCTGGGGCAGGTCGGCGAGCAGGCCCTCGACCTCGGCGGGGTACACGTTCTCCCCGCCGGAGACGATCATGTCGTCCTCCCGGCCGTCCACATAGACGCGGCCGGTGGCGTCGACATGGCCCAGGTCGCCGGTGGCGAGCAGGCCGTCGCGCATCAGTTTCGCGGCGCCGTTCGTGTAGCCCTCGAAGAGCATCTCGTTGCCGACGAACAGGCGGCCGACCGCACCGCGCGGCACCGGGTCGCCGTGCTCGTCGAGCACTGCCACCTTCGTACCGTAGGGGGGTCTTCCTGCGGTGTCGGGCGCGAAGCGCAGGTCCTCCGGGGTGGCGATCGACGCCCAGGAGGCCTCCGTCGAGCCGTAGAGGTTGTAGAGGACGTCGCCGTACCGGTCCATGAACCGGGTGGCCAGGCCGCCGGGCAGCGCCGAGCCGCTGATCGCCACCACCCGCAGGCCGGGCTTGGCCGGCGGCTCGGCCAGCTCCATCAGCTGCTGCACCATGACCGGCACGGCGATCATGCCGGTGCAGGCGTGCCGCACCAGGTCGTGCACGATCGCGGCCGGCTCGAATCTGCGGCGCAGCACCACCGTCGCCCGCAGCGCCAGCGCGATCTGCAGCCCGGCATAGCCCCAGGTGTGGAAGAGCGGCGCGGCGATCATCACGCGGTCCTCGGCGCGCAGCGGAATCCGGTCGATCACCGAACAGAGCGGCCGGAATCCGCCCGGCGTGGGGCGCCGCGCGCCTTTCGGCACACCCGTGGTGCCGGAGGTGAGCACGATCGTTCGCCCGGGGCGCTCCGGCGGGACCGTTCCCGATCCTGCCGGAGCACCGGCGATCAGTTCCTCGAAGCGTTCCTCGCTGATCTTCTCCACGCCCTCGACCAGGGCGACCGTCGGCGCGAACTCGTCGTCGAAGTGCAGCGCCCGCAGACCCTGGTCCTTGGCGACGGTCACCATCTGGTGGGCCGACAGACCGGTATTCATCAGCACCGGGTCGGCGCCGACGCTGGTCACGCCGATCAGCGCCTCGATCATCCGCGCCGAGTTGCGGCACAGAATCCCGACCCGCTCCCCCGGGGCCACCGGCAGGCCGCGGGCCAGCTTTTCGGCGCGGTTCAGCAATTGGGCGTACGTCAATGTCCGCTGATCGTCGATCACCGCGATCCGCCGCGGGCTGCGGGCGGCCGCCTGCCGGAGCTCACCGGCGAGCCCGAAGCCCCACCGGCCGAGTGCCGCGAACTGCTGGACGATCCGGATCGGGTTGCCCGGGTTCAGCAGTCCGCGCCGCAGCATCGTGGCACCGACGAAAAGCGCGTCCATGTCGTGATCCCGTCAGCTTCGTGGTCCCCGTCAGCGGATCTGCATGCCGGAGATCGCCCGGGAGATGACCAGGCGCTGGATCTCTGAGGTGCCCTCGAAGATCGTGTAGATCTTGGCGTCCCGGAACATCCGCTCCACCGGGTGCTCGCGCAGGTAACCGGCGCCGCCGAGGATCTGCACGGCCTTCTCGGTGACCGCGACCGCCACCTCGCCGGCCTTGAGCTTCGACATCGAGCCCTCACCGGCGGTGAACGGCTTGTCGTTGCGCCCCATCCAGGCGGCCCGCCAGACCAGCAGCCGCGCCGCGTCGATCTCCATCTTCATGTCGGCGAGAGCGAACGCGATCGCCTGGTTCTCGATGATCGGCCGGCCGAAGGCGACCCGGTTCTTCGCGTACTCCAGCGCGTACTCGTACGCGCCGCGGGCGATGCCGATCGCCTGGGCGCCGACCGCGGGGCGGGAGAGCTCGAAGGTCCGCATCGCGGCCTGTCCGCTGCGCTTGACGCCGGAGCGGGCTTTGGCCAGCCGCTCGTCGAGCGCCTCCTTGCCGCCGAGCAGGCAGCTGCCCGGGATCCGCACGTCGTCGAGGAACACGTCGGCGGTGTGCGAGGCGCGCAGGCCGAGCTTCTTCAGCTTCTTCGTGCCGACCAGGCCGGCCGTCCCGGGCGGCACGACGAACGCGGCCTGCCCCTTGGAGCCGAGCGCCGGGTCGACACTCGCGGTGACCACATGCACGTTGGCGATGCCGCCATTGGTCGCATACGCCTTCTGACCGGTGATCACCCACTCGTCGGTCGCCTCGTGGTAGACCGCCCGGGTCCGCATCGACGCCACGTCGGAGCCGGCCTCCGGCTCGGTCGAGCAGAACGCCGCCACCTTCGGCTCGTCGGCGTCCCCGAAGCACTGCGGCACCCACTCGACGAGCTGCTCGGGCGTCCCGGAGCCGTAGATCGCGGCCACCGCCAGCGAGGTCCCGGAGATCGCCATCCCGATCCCGCCGTCACCCCAGAACAGCTCCTCGTTCGCGATCGGCAGCGACAGCCCGGTGTTGTCGGCCCACGTGTTGATCAGGAACTCGAACCCGTACAGCCCGATCTTGGCCGCCTCCTGCAGCACCGGCCAGGGCGTCTGTTCGCGCTCGTCCCACTCGGCCGCGGCCGGCCGGATGACCTGCTCGGCGAAGCCGTGGACCCAGTCGCGCAGATCCGTTTGTTCCTCGTTGAGATCGAGCCAGAACTCCACAACAGGACCCTTCGAGCGTGACGGGAACTTAACTCGCCGGTAACCCTACGACCGGGTGAGCCGACTCACAACCCCCGGAGGTTTCCCATTCCGCGGTGCGTCAGAAAAGGCGTCACCCCCACGTCGATCCCGGGCAACCGCTCCGCCGGTACGATCTCGCCCGGCACACACGACGGTGGGGGGAGCGGCATCATGGGTCGGAGGTTGCCCCTGGCATCGGTGGCACTGCTGGGCCTCGCCGCGTGTGGCTCGCCGGCCGCCCACACCGCCGTCACGCCCCCGTCATCCAGCGTCGTCCCGGTGCCCCCGGTCATCGCCGCACCCACCCCGCCGCCGGCAAAGCCGAAGATCAGCAAGGCGGGGCTCGCCTACTTCTTCACCGTCGCGCTCAGCGCCAGGTACGGCACCGACGCCCACGCCGTGGTCAAGTGGACCCACCCCACGGTCACCATCGGGGTCCACGGCGGCGACGCGGCGAGCCGGACCTGCCTGAACCGGGTGATCACCGACTTCAACGCCCTGTCCGGGACGTCCGATCTGGCACTGGCCTCCGGGCCGGCCGACATCGAGATGCACTTCGCGCCGGTCTCCCGGTTCCGGTCCCTCGAGCCGAGCTACGTCGCCGGCAACGACGGATTCTTCTACATGCACTGGTCCGGCCAGAACGTGATCACCCGCGCCACCGTGCTGATCCGCTCGACCGGGATCAGCCGGACCGTCCGCTGCCATCTGATCCGCGAGGAGCTGACCGGAGCGATGGGTCTGGCCAACAGCTCCGGTAAGTATCCGGACAGCGTCTTCTACAACAGATACTCGGCCACCCCGCAGAAGTACTCGGCGCTGGACACCGAGGTCATCCGCCTGCTGTACAGCGACGCGGTCCACCCGGGCGACGACCAGCCGACGGTCACCCGGGCGGTCACCGTCGGCTAGCCTCGGCTGTCGCCGATCGTCGATGCCTGGGGAGTAGCCGATGAGCCTGACCGCCGAGGACCGCCTGGAGATCCACGAAGTGCTCGCGCTGCACGGTCACCTGTGCGACGCCGGCGACTACGACCGCTTCGACCTGGTGTTCACCGCGGACCTGCAGGTGGACGTCAGCGCCCTCGGTTATGAACCGGTCCGCACCGGACCGGCATCCCGGCCGAGCCTGGCGACCTACATCGAGGTCGCCCGGCGACGCGGGCCGGGCAGCACGCTCGCCATGCACGTCACCAACATCATCGTCCGCGCCGACGGCGACGGTGCCCGTGCCTGGTCGAAGGGGATGACCGTGGGCGAGGACGGCCGGGTCGCCAGCTTCACCTACGCGGATCACCTCGTCCGGACCGGGCACGGCTGGCGCATCCGGCACCGCACGGTGTCCCCGCACCGCGAGCCCGGCCGGGGTGTCCCCGTCCGCTGACCGGTCCCGCCGTCCCCGCGGCGCCCCGGCGGTGATCGTCGCCTAGTCGCAGGCCACGCCGTCCTTGTCGTGATCTTTGTACCAGTCGTATTCGGGGTCGGTGCCGCGGTGGTACGGGCCGTACCCGGCGGCTCTGGCCTTGGCGCAGTTCGGGAAGCGCGGGTCGAGCCCGCCGTCGTCGGTGGGGCCGGGTTCGCGGGACGGGGTCGCCGGGACGCCGTCGGCGGGTTCGCAGCCCACCCCGTCGCCGTCGGTGTCGAAGGCCTTCCGGAAGCCGGGCTGGCCGGTGCGGATCGGCGCGGCGCCCGCCGCGATCACCGCATCGCAGTCGGCGTAGGAGACCGGTGGTGAGGTCCGCAGGGCGGTCGGGGAGGGTCCGGCCTTCGACGCCGGCCCGGGCGGGACCGGCGCGGACGGGGACGCCGTGGCCGCCGTGGTGGCCGCGGTCACCACGGGCAGGGTGGTCGCGCCGGCGGCGACCGTCCTCTCCGGTCTCCCCGGGATGAGCGTGACGATCGCCGTCCCGCAGCCGAGCAGCGTGGTCGCACCGACCACGCCGATGGTGACCTTGTGCCACGTCTTCCACCGGAACGGTGGCTGCGGAGCCGGCACGGACCCCCGGGGATCTTGCGGTGGTGTCACCCGGCGATTATGCCGAGCATTCCACCGGGATGACACCGTCCGGGGGCCTAGCTGCGGCCGGCGGCCTCCGTCTCCAGGTCCACGGTCGCGGCGTCCGGGCGGTGCGGAAGGGTGGCCGGATCCGGGAGGTCGAGCAGGTCGTTCTCCGGGGCGGCGATCAGGCCGTTGCGGTGGGCGATCAGCCGCCCGCCCGCCACCAGGTCGTCGAGCATCGCGGCGAGCCGGGCCGAGCCGGTCTTGTTGGCCGGCCAGCCGAACAGGCGGGCCGCCGCGGCCAGCAGGTCGTCGCTTTCCACCAGCCCGGCGTCGAGGACCAGGTATTCCAGCGCCAGCTGCAGCTCCGACTCGGCGACCTGTTCGGGTTTGCGGGCCACCCCGTCGCCCGGGACCCGGACGGCGGGTATCGGGGCGACGGCCGCTGTGATGAAGGTGCCGTCGAAACCTACCGTGGACGACGCGATGGCCGCTTCGATGGCCTGGCGGATCGGCTGGGTGATCCGGTTGATGCCCCACCCCTCGCGGATGCGCCGGGTGAGCACGGCGATGTGGACCGGACCCTCCACCTCGGCGATCGTCTCGACGGTGCGTTCCAGCAGGGTACGGACGACCTGGTCGTTGACCCGGGCGGCCGGGGGCAGCGGCTCGAGCTGGGCGTGCTGGTACGGCAGCGCCCATTCGGGCGGTTGAGCCGGGCGGGTGACCAGTTCCAGGTCGGGTTCGGCGAAGACGTCGGGGACGGCCAGGGCGTTCTCGATGGCGGCGCGCAGCCGGGCCTCCTCCTCGGCGCGGTCGTGGTACCAGGCGACGCTCCACACCCGGTGCAGGTGCCAGCCGAGGGCGTGCAGCACCTGTTCACGCAGCCGGTCCCGGTCGCGGGCCGGGGTGCCGGCGTATTCGGGTCCGTCGCACTGCACGCCCAGGGCGTACGCGTCGAGAGTGGAATGGCGTACGCCGATGTCGATGCGGCAGTGACCGGCGCCGGCCCGGCGGGTGACCGCGAACCCCCAGCCTTCGATCAGCGAGGCGACGTATTCGGCGATGTCGGAGATGGCGGTGGTGGCGGCGGCCGGTGCCGCGGTCGGCGCCAGATAGTCCGCGAGCCGGCGCTCCCCCTCGTCCGCCGGCTCCTCGCGTCGCCGCTCGGAAACCGAGGTGACCACCTCGACGCGCTGCCGGGCCCGGGTGATCGCCACGTTCAGCTTGCGCGCGCCCACCGGTCCTCCGGCGGCCGCCAGGTCCGGCCCGGTGGCCAGGATGATCACGTCCCGCTCGTCGCCCTGCACCGCGTCGGCCGGCTTGACGAAGAACCCGGTCAGCGGATCCTCGCCGAGGAACCGCTCCAGGTCCGGCCGCTCGCCGAGCACGGTCTCCACCGCGTCGGCCACCGCGTCGGCGTGCCCGGGCGTCAGGGTGACCACGCCCAGTGACAGCGTGGGGCGGGTGGTGAAGTGGTGCGCCACCCGCTCGGCCACCAGCGCGGCCTCCACCGGCGCGTCCACCGCCGGCAGCAGCGCCAGCCCGAGGTCGTCGCCGACCGGGTGGGCGCTCGGATAGGTGACGAGTCGTCCCTGATAGAAGGCCTCGTTCGCAAAGCTGATCAGCGTCTCGTGCCGGCTGCGGTAGTGCCGGGTCAGCGCCAGCCGGGTGAACGCCCCGCAGTCGTTGGCGGCCACCAGCACCGACGGCTGGCCGTTGGCCGGTGGCAGCTGGCAGTCGTCACCGATCACGATCAGTGACCTGCCGCGGTACGCGCAGGCCACCGCGGCGCCCGGGGTCATCCGCGACGCCTCGTCGATGATCACCACGTCGAAGCGCTGATCGGCGGGCAGGTACCGGCTGACCGCGGCGGGCGGCATGACGAAGCACGGTTTCAGCGCGACGGCCGCTTCCCAGGTGCGGTCCAGCAGCTCGCGCACCGGCAGGCGGCCTTCCTGCGCGCGGATCAGCGCGGGCGCGCCGTCCGGGGTGATCGCCGGCCGGCGCGCGTTGAGCGCTTCGATGATCGTCCCGGCGGCATCCGGCATCAGGTCGGCGTCGAGCCGGCGGAACTCCTCGACCAGCTCGTTGCGCTCCACCGAGGTCAGCGGCTGCAGCCGTTCATCCTCGGCGATGACCGCGTCGGCCCAGGCCCGGTACACGGTCCGCTCGAGCACCGGCCGGAGTTTGCCGACCTCGACGCCGTGGTCGGCGCAGTGGTCGATGGCGCTGTCCAGGCCGTGTTCGGCGAGCACCTCGCGGGCGGCCAGATACTGGAACCACTCGCGCTGTCCGGTGTCGTCCTCGCGGAGATCGCGCAGCAGGTCACGGGCGGTCTCGTAGCGGTCGAGGGCGGTGCCGAGGCGCACCTGCCGGGCCGGCCCGAAGGCATCGATGATCCGCTGCCGGGCCTCCTGCCACACCTCGATGAACACCGACAGGTCCGGGTTCTCGCCGTCCAGCCGCAGGGCCGCCGCCTGCTCCGCGGTCAGCGCCGCGTCGGCCCCGCTCCGCAGAGTCCGCGCCGCGGCCGCCCAGGCGAGCCCACGGTCCACCGAGCCGAGATCGACATCGCCGAGCAGGGCGCGCAACCCGGGCAGCGCCTCCGTCACGGCGCGGGAGGCGGACACCACCGAGGTCCGGGCCGCCACGATCTCCTCGGCCGACCCCAGGTCCAGCTCGCGCCCGGTCACCTTGCTGAGCTGCTCCAACACCCCGGCGGCCACCCCGAGCGGCCCGACCTGGGCGCGGAGCCACGCCACCGCCGCACCCACCGACCGCTGCCCCAGCTCGGGCCGCTGCGCCACCTCGGGCGTGGCCCGCCAGTGCCGGAACACGTCCCGCGCCTCGGTCACGACCCGCAGCAGCTCACCGTCGCCACCCCGGTGGCAGACGAAGGCGATCACCGCGTCCAGCGCCTCGGGTGGCGTCACCCGCAGCACTTCGCTCACCGTCTCCAGGGCCCGGCCGATCGCCAGGAAGTCGGTGTCCAGCCGCTGCCAGTACCGCCCGAGCAGGGCCGCGTTCTGCCGTTCCGCCGCGAGCAGCCCCTCGTTGGCGCGCCGCCACGCCACCGCGAGCGGCAGGTTCGCCACCGCGTCGTCGGCGCTGACCCCCGGCTCGGCGAGCGCCGTCACCGTCTCCCGGTCCCACCGGTGCGCGGCCAGCAGTTTGCGCACCCCGCGGTGCACCGTCGCGAACCGTTCGGCGAGCTCCTCGACCGGCTCGCCCAGCACCGCGTCGGTGAAGTACTGCCGGGCCCGGTTGCGGGCCTCGGCCACCGCTTCGACGTGCCGCCGCAGCGCCCCGGCCGCGGCGTGCACCCCGGCCTGCGCACCCGGGGAGAACCAGGCCGGCTCCGGCTTGTCCGGCCGGGCCCCCAGTTCGGCCACCAGGGTGACCAGTTCGACGTCGGAGAAGGTGACCACGTCGGGCAGCCCCAGCCGCCCGGTGACCCGGTCCAGGGTGCGCTGCTGGTGTTCCAGCTCGTCGGCGTCCGCGGCGAACCGGCCGGCCAGCGACTTCGCGGTGGCCGCGGTCAGCGATGCCAGGCCGACCGCCGGCGGGTTCAGGGTGGGCTGCTCCGGCAGCTCGGCGACCTCCTGCTCGGCGAGCTGGGCGGCGCTGAGCCCGGTGCGTTCGCGGGCCTGTTCCGCCGCCTCCCGGGCGGTGGCGGTCAGCCGGGCCAGGGTGTCCGCCGCCTCCCTGATCGGACGCAGGGCGACCGCGGTGAGCCAGTGGTCGGGCACCTCGGCGGGGCGGGTCGCGGCATGCGCGACGAGCCGGGCCAGCTCCTCCGCGTCGACCGGGAGCCGCACGTGGAACGCGGCGGCCAGCGGCCCGAACGCCTCGGTGGCCTCGGTCAGCGCCTCCAGCGCGACCTGCGCCTCGTGCAGCGCGCCGTCGAGCGGCTCCTTCTCGATCACCTCGCGCCAGCGGAATCCGCTGCGCTCGGTGGCCGGCCGCCAGGCGCCGCTGAGCTGCTCCGCGGCGGCCAGCACCCGGTCCAGCGCGGTCTCGGTCAGCGCCAGCGGTTGCAGCCCCGGCGCCGGGCTCTCCGGCACGCCGGAGAGCAGCGCGTGGCGCCCGGCCACCTGATGCAGGCTGAGCCCGAGCGGTTCGCGCGGCTCATTGACTGCTTGGGCGTACGACGTGAGCTGCTCCCGCCGCGCCGCGAGGGTCCGGCGATCCGTTTCGTCCATTCCCGGCGGTGGCAGCGGCACGGCTTCCAGGGCCGCCGCGAGCGCGGCGGCCACCTGCTTGCGCCCGGCCCGCTGCCCGTGCAGGTCGAGCAGGTAGTTGCCGAGCCCGGCGGCGGCCAGCCGGTGCTGCACCACGTCGAGGGCGGAGGCCGTCTCGGCGACGAACAGCACCCGTTTCCCGGCGTGCGTGAGCGCCCCGATCATGTTCGCCACGGTCTGCGACTTGCCGGTTCCGGGCGGGCCGTCGATCACGAAGCTGTGCCCGGCCAGGGCCGCGGCGACACACGCCCGCTGGTCCGCGTCGGCGTCCAGCAGCAGCGGCGGCTCGTCCCCTTCGAGGTGTTCGCCGGTGGCCGGGGGAAACGCGAAGTCGCCGTCCTCGGCGGCCAGCGCCCGCACCACCGGGTGGGCCAGGATCAGGTCTTCGTGCTCGGCGAGGTCCTGCCGGACCGCCTCGGCGGCCAGGTCGAAGCGGGCCAGCACCACCGTGTCGACGATCCGCCAGCCGTTGCGGCCGGTGATCCGTTCACGCAGCGCGCCGAGGTCGGCGGTGAGCTCGACGCGGTGCTCGCGCAGGCGGGCGGCGAGTGCCGGGTTGAGCACCGGGTCGCCGGTCGCGGCGCGCAGCCGGGGCACGTCGCCGGGGCCGAGCGCGACCAGCTCGACCGCGGTGAGCAGGATCGGGCTGGCGTGCCCGGCGCCGGCCCGGTCGGTCCAGTGCAGCAGCCCGGTGGCCAGGTGCAGGGTGTCCTCGCCGTGGTCGAGAGTCTCCTGGTGGGCGTGCCGCCGCAGGTGCCGCAGCAGCGTGTGCAGGGTGTCGGCGGGCAGGTCGGTGGCGAGCACGTCGCCGCCGCCCGGGCCGAAGGACCAGTCCCGGCCGGCCCGCAGCCGGCCGGTGACCGCCTCCGGTCCCGGGCCGGTGATCTCGACCAGGTCGGCACCGGCCCGCGGCAGGTCGATCAGCCGGTCCGCGGCGCCGGTGTCGGCGAGCTGGTCACGCCAGGCGGCGAGGGCCGCTCGGGCGTCGTCGCCGAGTCCGGGCTGTCCGTTACCTTCATCCGGCCGCATGAAGCCATTGCAGCAAGGCAAGCGGTGTCATGCGGCCGATTTCGCCCGAAAGGCACCCGTGAACGTCAGTGTTTACGGCGCGCGACCAGCACCGCGTCGTGGATCACCCCGTCCTGCCCGGCCCGCGGGCGCTTCGCGGTGGTGAGCACCTCCCAGCGGCCGGGGTCCAGCTCGGCGGCGAGTTCCCGGGCGGTGAACAGCATCTCCGGGAAGTGCATCGGGCGGGGCCGCTCGGCCAGGTCGTCGGGGTGGTGGCCGACCACGAGCAGGGTGCCGCCGCGGGCCACGGCGGCGGCGAGACGGCCGTACAACTCCCGGCGATCCGGCCGCGGCAGGTGCATGTAGTGCGCCGTGACCAGGTCGTAGGAGCCCTCCGCGGGAGGTTCCTGGCGCAGGTCGGCATGGCGGAAGGTGATCCGGTCGGCCAGACCGGCCGCGGCGGCGTGCCCGGCCGCCCGGATCAGCGCGACCGACGAGATGTCGACGGCGGTCACCTGCCAGCCGCGCTCGGCGAGCCAGACGGCGTCGGCGCCCTCGCCGCAGCCGACGTCGAGCGCCCGCCCGGCCGGCAACCCGGCCGCCTCGGCGACCAGCTGCACGTTCGGCTGACCGCTCCAGATCGCCGCCTTGCCCCGGTACCGCTCCTCCCAGGCGTCCGCCTCGACCATGGTCTGCTGCCGGCGGCGGTACTCGGCGACGGCGTCCCGGGTCTCCGCCGCGATCAGATCCAGGTTGATCATGGCGCCCGCGGTCTGCCCGGCGGCCGCCGCGACCGCGACGGTGGCGCCCAGGTCGGTGACGTTGCCGGCCACCCAGACGCCGGGCACCGCGGTCGCGCCGGTGCGCTCCTCGGCCGCGATCCGCATGCCCATCACGTGCCCGTTGAGCTCCATCGGCACCGCTTCGAGGCCGAGCGACGCCAGGAACGCCGACCGGGCGACCAACCGCGGGCCGACCGCGATCGCCTCCAGGCCGATCACCCGGCCGTCCGCGAGCCGCACACCGCTGATCCGCCCGCTGTCGCTCTGCACCGCCTCGACCGCCTCGGCGACCACCGGGATACGCCGCGCGGCGAGCTGCTCGGCCTGCTCGGGCGCCGGGGCCGGGCTGCCGTTGAGCAGGTAGACCACGTCGTCGGTGAGCTGCCGCCAGAGCTGCGCGCCGTGCAGGCTGAGCGGCCCGGTGACCAGCACCCCGATCCGTTTGCCGCGCAGCTCCCAGCCGTGGCAGTACGGGCAGTGCGCCACGTCGCCACCCCAGTGCTCGGCCAGCCCCGGGATGTCCGGCAGCTCGTCGGTCAGCCCGGTGGTGACCAGCAGCCGCCGCCCGACCACCCGGTCGCCCCCGGCCAGGGTGACCACGAAGCCGCCGTCCACCCGCTCGGCCCGCTCGGCCGTGCCGGTGCGCACCTCGCCGCCGTACCCCTCGACCTCGGCCCGGCCGGCCGCGTACAGCTCGGTCGGCGCGACGCCTTCTCGACCGAGCAGGTTGTGCACGTGCCCGGATGGGGCGTTGCGCGGCTCACCGCCGTCGACGACCAGCACCGACCGGTTCGAGCGGGCCAGCGTCACGGCCCCGCTCAGGCCGGCCGCGCCGCCGCCGATCACGATCACGTCGTACGTCCGCTCCATCGTCGTCCTTCCTCAGGGCACCGCCGTCCCCGTCACCGTGCGCCGCGTCGCGCAGGCCGGCAAGTATCTTTGCCGTTATGGCAAAGGACCTGGCCGCGGTCGGCCCCCGGCTGCGCGCCCTGCGGCAGAAGCGGAACATCACGCTGACCCGGCTCGCCGAGACCACCGGGATCTCCGTCAGCACCCTGTCCCGCCTGGAGTCCGGCGCCCGCCGGCCCACCCTGGAACTGCTGCTTCCGCTCGCCGAGGCGTACCAGGTCACGCTGGACGACCTGGTCGACGCGCCGGAGACCGGCGACCCACGGGTGCGGCAACGCCCGATCGAACGCCACGGGCACACCTACGTCCCGCTGACCCGCCGACCCGGCGGCGTGCAGGCCTTCAAGCAGATCATTCCGGCCACCCCGGACCGCTGCGATCCGGAACAACAGACCCATGAGGGGTACGAGTGGATCTACGTGCTGAGCGGCCGGATCCGCCTGCTGCTCGGGCCCCGCGACATCCTGCTGACCCCGGGCGAGGCCGCCGAATTCGACACCCGGGTCCCGCACGCCCTGCTCAACCCCGGCCCGGGCCCGGCCGAGGTGCTGAACCTCTTCGGCCCGCAGGGCGAACGCGTCCACCTGCGCGCCCACTCGTAGGCTTCCGGCCATGAAGGTGCTGCTGCCCGACTCCGTGGAGCTCGACGTCACCCTGCCCGACGGTGTCATCGGCGTGACCTACACCCCGACCGCGCCGATCCCCGGGGAGCACGCCGACGCCGACGTCCTGGTCGTCTGGGGCAACACCGCGGCGCAGCTGGCCGACGCGGCACGCCGCCTCACCCGGCTGCGCTGGGTGCAGACCCTGTCCGCCGGTCCGGACGCGGTGCTGCAGGCCGGGTTCGCCCCCGGCGTGCCGATCACCGCGGGGCTCGGCCTGCACGACCAGACCGTCGCCGAGCACACCCTGGCCCTGCTGCTGGCCGCGGCCCGCCGGCTCAACCTGCTGGTCCGGGCGCAGATCGGGCACCGCTGGGCGGGCGAGCTCGGCGGCCTGCAACCGGTCCGGGAGGAGCATTCCTTCCGGACGCTGCGGGACGCGCACGTGGTCGTCTGGGGCTTCGGTGGCATCGCCGCCACGCTCGCCCCGCTGCTGACCGCGCTCGGCGCCCGGGTCACCGGGGTGGCCCGCACCGCCGGCGACCGGCACGGCTACCCGGTGGTCACCGCGGCCGACCTCCCGCAGGTGCTGCCCACCGCCGACGTGCTGGTCTCGATCCTGCCGGCCGCCGCCGACACCGCCGGCGTGCTGGACGCCGGCGTCCTCGCCCTGTTCCCGCCGCACGCCTGGGTGGTCAACGTGGGCCGGGGCAGCACCCTGGACGAGGCCGCGCTGCTCGACGCCCTGCGCGCGGGCCGGATCGCCGGTGCCGCCCTGGACGTCTTCGTCACCGAGCCGCTGCCGCCCGCCTCCGGCCTGTGGGACGAACCCAACGTGATCATCACCCCGCACGCAGCCGGCGGCCGCCCGCTGGGCGCGGCCCGCCTGATCGAGGAAAACCTGGCCGCCTTCCGCGACGGCCGTCCGCTGCGCAACCGGGTCGCCTAGGTTGGCCATGTAGACCAGCTCGGACCGTTCCGCCTGCTCGGGTCCGGGCCGCGCGCCGCGGCCCGGCAGTGCGCCGCACTCCTGGTCGTGGCCGGCCTGCTCGCCCTCGTCGGGGTCGCCGTCGAGCCGGACCGGACGGCGCGCCTGGCCGCCGTCGCCGTGTGCGATCTGGTCGTCGCCGTGCCCGCGGCGCTGATGCCGTGGGGCCGGCTGCCCCGGCACGCCCCGGCTCTGCTCGGGTTGCCCGCTTTCGCCGTGCTCGGGTTCGCCACCTGGTCGTTCGGCGGGGTGGCCAGCGGCACCGGCCCGTTCCTGGTGCTGATCTTCGCGTGGGCGGCGCTGCACTTCCCGCGCTGGATCCTGCTGGCCTTTCTGGCGCCGGCCACCATCGCGTACCTGCTGCCGCTGATCCTCACCGGGCAGCCACCGTTCGTGACCGGCAGCGCCGCCGTGCTGATGCCGATCGCCCTGGTCGTCGGCCTGCTCATCGAGGCACAGGCCCGGCACCTGCGCGACGACCGGGAGCGCCTGTCCCGGATCGAACGCTGGCGCGCCGCCATGGTCAACACCCTCGCCCACGACGTGCGCACCCCGCTGAGCGCGGTGCAGATCGTCCTTGAGGAACTGCGCGCCGAGGCTACCGGCACCGACGCCGGCATGCTCGACGTGGCGCTGCGCCAGACCGCCCGGCTGACCCGGCTCGCCGACGGCCTGCTCGACGTGCAGCGCATCGACCGCACCGGCCACCTCACCCTCGACCTGCGCCCACATGCGGCCGAGGAACTGGTGCGGGACGCGCTGACCTACGTCCGGGCGGACGAGGAGATCGAGGTCGAGATCTCCGCGTCGGCCACGGTGTGTGTCGACAAGCAGCGCTTCGAGCAGATCCTGCTCAACCTGGTGGCCAACGCGCTCCGGTACGGCGGCCCGCCGGTGGTGATCCGTTTCGGCCGGGACGGCGACACGGACCGGCTGGAGGTCCGCGACCACGGGCCGGGCATCCCGGACGCGCTGCGCGACACCCCTGTTCGAACAGTTCGCGGTCAGCGGGCCGGGCGGCGTCGGCCTCGGCCTGTGGATCGTCCGCCAGCTGGTCCAGGCACACGGCGGCCGGATCACCGCCGAGGCCCGCGACCCGGGCGTGGCGATGCTGGTCCGCTTCCCCACCGGCCACTGACGGCGCCACCCGGCGCCACGCTGATCTCCCTCTTCCGGCCCTCGAACCGCTCGTCTCGGCGGCGCCGGGGCGGCCGCCGTCATTCGCCGGTGAAGACCGGCGCGCGGCGGGCGAGGCTGGCCGTGATGCCCTCCGCGCTGTCCTTCGTCGCCCAGTGGATCTTCTGTTCGGCCAGTTCGTGATCGAGCGCCCGTCGCACCCGGTCGGCCAGGTCGCCGCGCAGCGTCGCCCGCATCGACCGCACCGCCAGCGGCGCCGCCCCGGCGATCTCGGTCGCCAGCGCCCGGGCCGCGTCCCGCACCCGCCCCGGTTCGGCGAGCCGGTCCGCCAGCCCGATCCGGTACGCCTCGTCCCCACCGACCCGCCGCGCGGTCAGCATCATGTCGGTCGCCTTCTGCCGCCCGATGAGCTCCGGCAGCGTCACGCTGAGCCCGAAGCCGGCGTGGAATCCGAGCTTCGCGAAGTTCGCCACGAACCGCGTCCCCGGCTCCGCCACCCGGAAATCCGCCGCGCACGCCAGCCCCAGCCCGCCACCCACCGCGGTCCCCTGCACGGCCGCCACCATCGGCGTCCGCACGTCGAACAGCTGCATGGCCCGCCGATAGAGCCGCGCCGCCGCATCCACATGATCCCGCCCGAAGTCACCCCCGCCGAAATCCGCCCCGGCGCAGAAGTGCTTCCCCTCGGACGCCAGCACGATCACCCGGCACGCCGGATCCTCATCGAGCGCGAACGCCGCCTCGACGATCCGCCCGATCAGCTCCTCATCGAAGTGGTTCGCCGGCGGCCGCCGCATCTCCAGCAGCGCCACCCCGTCCGCCACCGACACATTCAGCTCCACCCGAGGAACCTAACCGACGCCCACCGGCCCACCGCACCGACTCCACTCCCCGCCGCGAAACCACCGGTCCCGCCGGCAGCCCTCGACCGCCGCGCGGATCGAGCCGGGTGGCGACTGCCGGCGCGAACTCGACGTCGGAGGGAAAGTCAGGCCCGTCGCGGAAGCGTTCCGGGTGGGGTGAGCGGGACGGTTCGCGGGCTGACGGCGTACCGGCGCAACCGGATCTGAATGGTCGGGGGTGGCGGGGTGTCCGCAATTGACAGTAAACCGGCCTGTGGAAGCCGTGTAGCGGATCGGCTGCGTTAACGCTAACAATACTGTTCTCAGCGGGCAAGACATCGACTTACTGCTCTTGACAGGGGTCTCGATGTTTGCGTACACATTGCAAAGCGCCCCGCACGGAAACATCCCCGACATCTCGGTGGAGGACCCCTCATGCCCCGCATCCGTTCCCGCCTGGTCGGCGTCGCCGCCGTCCTGGTGTCACTTCCGCTGGCGGTCGCGCCGCCGGTCTCGGCGTCCCCGGTCCAGCCGGATTACACGATCAAGGTGAGTCCGCAGGCCGACGGCGCGGCGCTGTCCCGGCAGCAGTACGGCGTGTTCTTCGAGGACATCAACTACGCGGCGGACGGCGGGCTGTACGCCGAGCTGGTGCGCAACCGGTCGTTCGAGTTCACCTCGGCCGACGCGGCCGGCTTCACCGGGCTGACCGGGTGGACCGCCACCGGGTCGGCCACCGTCGTCGACGACGACCAGCGGCTCAACGAGCGCAACCGGAACTATCTCGCCCTCGACGGCAGCGTGACGAACGCGGGCTACAACAGCGGCATCGCCGTACAAAAGAATGATTTGTACGATTTTTCGGTGTGGGCGCGGGGCACCGCCTTGCTGACGATCGAGCTCGGCGGGGTCACCGGGACCATCGCGGTCAGCGGCGACACCTGGAAGAAGTACACCGCGACACTGAAAGCCGGGGCCACCACCGACCGGGGTCGGCTGACCGTCTCCAGCTCGGCGCCGGTCAAGGTGGACGAGGTCTCGCTGTTCCCCCGGGACACCTTCAAGGGCCGCCGGAACGGCCTGCGCGACGACCTCGCCGAGAAGATCGCCGCCCTGCACCCGGGCTTCGTCCGCTTCCCCGGCGGCTGCCTGGTCAACACCGGCAGCATGTACTCCTACGACGCGGCGAACAACTACCCGCGGGCCCGGGCGTACCAGTGGAAGGACACGGTCGGCCCGGTCGAGACCCGCGCCACGAACAAGAACTTCTGGGGCTACAACCAGTCGTACGGCCTGGGCTACTACGAATACTTCCAGTTCGCCGAGGATCTCGGGGCGATGCCGCTGCCGGTGCTGCCGGCCCTGGTCACCGGCTGCGGGCAGAATCGGGCGACGGTCGACGACGCGCTGCTGCAGCGGCACGTCCAGGACGCGCTCGACCTGATCGAGTTCGCCAACGGGCCGAAGGACTCGACCTGGGGCAGGGTGCGGGCACAGATGGGGCACCCGAAGCCGTTCGGGCTGACCACCATCGCGATCGGCAACGAGGAGAATCTGCCGGAGCAGTACTTCGCGAACTTCCTCCGGTTCCAGGCCGCGATCAAGGCGAAATACCCGTCGATCACGCTGGTCGGCAATTCCGGGCCGGACGACCAGGGTGGCACGTTCGAGAACCTGTGGGCCAAGAACAGGGCGAACCACACGGACATGGTCGACGAGCACTACTACAACAGCCCATCCTGGTTCCTGCAGAACAACGGGCGGTACGACTCGTACGACCGTAATGGTCCCAAGGTTTTTCTCGGTGAATACGCGTCGCTGGACGCCAGGTTCGCCAACTCGCTCGCCGAGGCGGCCTACATGACCGGCCTGGAACGCAATGCCGACGTGGTGAAGATGGCGTCCTACGCGCCGCTGCTGGCCAACATTGACAACGTGCAGTGGAAACCGGACATGATCTGGTTCGACAACGACGAGTCGTGGGGTTCGACCAGCTATCAGATGCAGAAGCTGTTCATGAACAACGTCGGTGACCGGGTGGTGCCGAGCACGGTCACCGGTGGCGGTGTGGTGCGGCCGAAGCCGATCACCGGAGCGATCGGGCTGTCCACCTGGCGGACCGCCGCCACGTACGACGACGTGAAGGTCACCCGCCCGGACGGGACCACGATCTTCAGCGACGACTTCGGCGACGGCGATGCCGACGGTTGGACCGCGGTGCAGCCGCGCGGCACCTGGACGGTGACCGATGGCGGGTACGCACAGACCACCACGGACACCGAGGACACCATGGTCAAGGCGGCGACCATCACGGACACCGACTACGACTACACGCTCAAGGCCACCAAGCAGACCGGCTCCGAGGGTTTCCTGGTCGCCTTCGGCATCCAGCAGACGGGCAACTTCTACTGGTGGAACCTGGGCGGCTGGAACAACACCCAGGGCGCGGTCGAGAAGGGGGTCACCTCGGCCAAGGAGCAGCTGCTCACCAGGCCCAACACGATCAAGACCGGTCAGACGTACGACCTGAGAGTCTCCGTCCGGGGCACCAGGGTGACCCTGTACCTGGACGGCGCCGAGTGGGGCAGCTTCGACGACAACGCGGTGACCGAGCCGTTCGCCCAGGTCGTCACCACCGACGCGAAGACCGGCGAGCTGATCGTCAAGGTGGTCAACGCCCAGGACAAGCCGGCCCTGACCAGGATCGACCTGGGCAACCGCAAGGTCGCCGGCACCGCGAGGATGACCGTCCTGGCCGGTGACCCGGGCGAGCAGAATACCCGCACCGCCGAGCCGATCCAGCCGGTGACCAGCACCATCCACGGTGTCGCGTCGAGCTTCACCCGGGAGTTCCCGGCCGATTCGGTCACCTTCCTGCGCATCCGGACCCGATGAGGAGACCCATCATGAATCGCCGGACTCTTCTGCTGGGCGGCGCCGCCGGGGCGCTGACCACCGTCCTGCCCGCCGGCGCCGAGGGCGCGCCGCACGCCGACCCGGTGCTCAACGACGCCGAGATCTACGGCGTGCCGACCGCCCAGCCGCTGATCAGCCAGCGGGCCGACCCGTTCATCAGCCGGCGGTACGACGGGAAGTACTACTTCACCGGCTCGGTGCCGGCGTACGACAGGGTGGTGCTGCGCGGCTCGCCGACCCTGGCCGGGTTGACCACCGCCACCGAGACCACCATCTGGACCCAGCCGAACAACGGTTTCATCTGGGCTCCGGAGCTGCACCGCATCGACGACAAGTGGTACGTCTACTTCACCAAGAGCACCGCCGACGACATCTGGCACATCCGGCCGTGGGTGCTCGAGTCGTCGCTCGCCGACCCGCTCGACCCGTCCGGCTGGGTGCTCAAGGGTGAGATCGCTCTGGAGTGGGACAGCTTCGCGCTGGACGCCACCACCTTCGCCCACCGCGGCCGGCAGTACCTGGTGTGGGCGCAGAGCGAGCCGGAGATCGCGGTCAACACCAGCATCTACATCGCCGAGCTGGCCAACCCGTGGACGCTCCGGACGAAACCGGTACGGCTGACCACGCCGACGAAGACCTGGGAGATCCAGGGCTTCAAGGTGAACGAGGGGCCGGCCGTGCTGGTCCGCAACGGACGGGTGTTCCTCACCTTCTCGGCCAGCGCCACCGACGCCAACTACTGCATGGGGCTGCTCACCGCGGACGCGCACGCGAACCTGCTGGACCGGGCGAGCTGGGTGAAGAGCCCCGACCCGATCTTCACCAGCGACGACGACACCCAACGGTGGGGTCCCGGGCACAACAGCTTCACCGTGGCCGAGGACGGCCGGACCGACGTGCTCGTCTACCACGCGCGGGACTACCCACAGATCAACGGCGATCCGCTGTACGACCCGAACCGGCACACCAGGGTGCAGAAGCTGTACTGGCATCCGGACGGGACGCCGCTGTTCGGCGTACCGGTGGGAGACGGCGGGCCGATCGTGCGGCTGTCCGCCGGCCGGGACTTCCTGCACCACGGCACGACCTCCCTGGAGATGGCGCCGGCACCGGAGGACCTGGGCGCCACCCAGTTCCGCTTCGTCGCCGCCGCCGACGGCACGGAGACCATCCGGTCGGTCGACAAACCGTCACTGTCCGTCCGCATCGACGGGACCTCGGTCCGGCTCGACCCGGCCGGCACCCCGGTGCGCCGGATCCCGGCCCGCGGCGGCGTGACGATCCGCACCGCCGCCGACCCCGCGCTGTTCCTGCGGGTCGACAAGGGGGCGATCGGCACCGCGAAGACCGGGACCGTCTTCCGGTTGAGCTAAGACTCAGGTCGGCCACCGGCGGCCCGATGATGCGGGGGTGTTGACCCCGCAGATCACCGAGCAGCCGGTGGCCGACGGCCGGAACCGGGCCGTGGGCGCCTGCTCGCTGGCCTACCTGCACATCGACCGGGCCGGCCGGATCCAGGACTGGAACGAAGCCGCGGAACGCCTCTTCGGCTGGCCCCGGGACGAGGTGATCGGGCGACCGCTCGCCGACACCATCATCCCGCCGGCCCTGCGGTCCGCGCACAACGCCGGATTCGCCCGCCGGCTCGCCCTCGGTGACGGCCCCGACCTGGGCCACCGATTCGAGGCGCCGGCCGTGCACCGGGACGGCTCCGAGCTGACCGTGTCGATGACCCTGGACTCGCTCGGCCCGGACGGCTTCTGCGCGTTCATCTCCGACCAGACCGAATGGCACCAGGCCCGGCAGGAGCTGCAGCGCAGCAACCAGCTGATCAACGCGATTCTGCAGCACACCACCGCGGTGATCTCGGCCAAGGACCTGGACGGCCGCTACCTGTTCGTCAACGGCGAATACGAGCGGGTGTTCCAGGTGTCGGCCGCCGACATGGTGGGCCGCGAGGAGGCCGACGTGCTGCCCGCCGCGATCGCCGCCGGCAGCCGCGCGCACGACGTCGAGGTGGCCGGCTCGGGCGCCGCCCGGACCGTCCTGGAACAGCTTCCGTTCGGCGACGACATCCGGGAGTACGTGGTGACCCGGGTCCCGCTCGCCGACCCGGACGGCTCGGTGTACGGCGTCTGCACGATCGCCATCGACGACACCGCCCGCCGCCGCACCGAGGCCGCACTGGCCGCCGGCGAGGAACGGTTCCGCAGCACGGTGAACAACGCGCCGGGCATGCTGTACCAGTTCCGGATCGAGCCGGACGGCACGGGCGCGTTCACCTTCGTCTCCGCGGCCTGCCGCGACCTCTACGGCCTGGCGCCGGAACAGATCGTCGGCGGCACCGAGGCCGACCTGATCACCTACATCGCCGAGGAGCACCGCGAGTCGTACCGGGCCTCGGTCCGCGAGTCGGCGGCCACCCTGGAGCCGTGGGAGTGGCGCGGCGCGATCGTCCGGCACGACGGGCAGCGCCGTTGGCTGTACGGCGTCGCCCGCCCGCACCGGGAGCCGGGCGGCGCCACCGTCTGGGACGGCATGCTGCTCGACCAGACCCGCGAGCACGCCACCGAGGTGCGCCTGGCCGGCACCCGGCACGAGCTGGAGGACCTGACCCACCGGCTGGCCCCGCTGTCGTTCACCGCGGCCGCCGACGCCGGCGCGCCGGTCGCCGACCTCGTCGCGCTGATCGACCCGGCCGACCACGACGAACTGGCCCGGTGCTGGGCGGCGGCCCGGGACGGGCGGCCCGCCGACGCCGAGTGCGCGGCCGCCGGGCCGGGGGGCGGGCGGCTCTGGGTCCGGCTGCGCCCGCGTCCCGACGGCCAGGTCGACGGCGCCTGCTTCCGGGTCGGCCGCTCGTGACCGCCGCTCCGCTGCCGGGTCGGCCGCTCGTGACCGCCGCTCCGCTGCCTGGTCGGCCGCTCGTGACCGCCGCTCCGCTCCCGCCCCGCGGCCTCCGCTCCCGGGCCGGCCGCTCGTGACGGCCACTCCGCGGCTGCCGCGCAAGCTCGGTGAGATCGGCATTCCGACCGCGCCGATGCCGGCCGCCACCCCGATCAGCGAGGTCGAGGCGATGCTGCACGCCGAGCAGCTGACGCCCGGCGTCATCGTCGCCACCGACACCGGATACCGCCTGGTCAGCCGGATCGCGCTGAACCGCACGACGACCGGCCGGCTGGGTTTCGGGCGGGCCCTCACGGTTCGCGGCACCCTGGCCGACCTGGCCGGCGCGGACTCGCTCGCGCTGCCCGCCGACACCGACATCGACGTCGCCGCCGAGGCCGCCCTGGCCCGCAAGGGCGGCGACCGCGAGGAGCCGGTCCTGGTCGTCTGGCCGGACGGCCGCTGCGGCATCGCCCCGATGATGGAGCTGCTGTCCGCGATGGCCGGTCGCTACGCCAAACTGTCCCGCACCGACCAGCTGACCGGCCTGCCGAACCGCAGCCTGATCGCCGCCGAGGGCCAGCGCCGTCTCGACGCCGGCACCCTGGTCGCCGTTCTGCACCTGGGCCTGGACCGGTTCCAGGACGCCAACGACGTGCTGGGCCACCACGGCGCCGACATCCTGCTGCACCGGGTGGCGGTCGCGCTGAGCGCCGCGCACGGCCCCGGCGACCTGGCCGCCCGTCTCGACGGCGACCAGTTCCTGGTGCTGCTCGGCGACCTGCCGGCCGGCCACACCCCGCAGTCGATGGGCCGGCACATCGCGGCCGGTCTGCGCGGCCCGCACACCGTCGACGGCCTGCCGATCGGCGTCGAGGTCAGCATCGGCGTCAGCCCCGCCGACCACCACGACATCCAGGTCGTCCAGCGCCGCGCCGCGGCCGCCATGCGCCGCGCCAAGCAGGACCGCACCGGCGTCGTCTCCTGGACCCCCGGCCTGGACTCCACCCAGCGTGTCGACCTGCGCCAGCTCACCGAGCTGCGCACCGGCCTGAAGAGCGGCCACCTGCGCCTGCACTACCAGCCGCTGCACGACGCCGTCACCCGCGAGATCAACGGCGTCGAGGCCCTGGTCCGCTGGCAGCACCCGCAGCGCGGCCTGCTGCCCCCGGGCGTGTTCCTGCCCGACGCGGAACGTTCCGACGTCATCCTGGAACTCACCGACTGGGTGCTGGCCGAAGCCCTGCACCAGGCCGCCCTGTGGAAACGGGCCGGTCACCACGTGCCCGTCTCGGTCAACCTGCCGGCCGCCTACCTGGCCCAGGCCCGCGCCGTACCCACCATCCTGGCCATGCTCGACCTCGAACAGCTCCCCGCCGAACTGCTCACCGTCGAGATCACCGAGACCGCCGTGCTGGCCCGCCCCGACGAGGTCGCCGCCCAGCTGGCCGACCTGCGCCTGCGCGGCGTCCGGGTGGCCATCGACGACTTCGGCACCGGCTACACGTCGCTGGGCCTGCTCCCCCGCCTGCCCATCGACGAATTGAAGATCGACCGCTCGTTCGTCGTCCAGATGCACGACTCCCCGGCGCACGCCACGATCATCGACTCGGTGATCGCCATCGCGAAGGCCCTCGGCATGAAGGTCGTCGCCGAGGGCGTCGAGGACGAACCCACCGCGGCCGACCTGGCCCGGGCCGGCGTCGACCTGTTGCAGGGCTACCACCTCAACCGCCCCACCCCACCCGACGCGGTCCCGCTCCTCCCGGCCCGGCCTCTGCTCACGGTCCTCTGAAACCCGACGTGCGGGGGGACGACCCGAAATTCACCCGCGGCGTAGGCGCTCGATCAGGTGCTCCTTGATCACTGGCGGACCCGGATCGCCGAGCCCCGGCCCGTCGATGCCGCCGCAGCACGGGCGATCCCCATGCACCCCCTGCGCCGGATCACCACCGAGCTCGGTGCCGGCTTCCGATTCCTCTCCGGAAGTCCGCCGCTGCGACGCGTGACGCTCGCCAGCGTCCTCGCGGCCTTCGCCGTCGGCGGCGGCGGCGATGCGACCGGCTACGCCGTCATCAGCCAGGGTCTGCACCGCGCACCGCAGTTCACCGGGCCGCAGACCGCCGGCCTCGCCCTCGGCGCCGTCCTCATCGCCGTCCTCGACTACCGTCTGGTGCTCGTCGGTGCGGGTCTCTGTCTACTGGTCGCGGCCGCGGCTCTCCGCCGTACGAAAGTCCCGGAGGAGCCGTCGGAGACGGCGGCGGCCGCCGAGATCACCACCAGCCGCTGACCCGGCTCATCCGTCTGCGCGGCGCCGTCGCCCCTCGTCATCACGCTCGGCTCGGGCTGCTCACCGGTTTCGTTTCCGGAGGGACCCGGTGGGCGGATTGCCGCGCAGAGCGGGCCTTGTTAGCGTCCGGGTGCGGGTCGAGGGGCGCTGCGACGGATGTTTCATCCGCCACGCTCGGCCTGTCCCTGGTCGCAAGGGCGCCTCCCGCCGGAGGCTGCCCTGGACGCGTGCCCCCGGCGGACGACCTGTGGGGGACGCATTCATGGCATCGGACCTGACCGGATTCATCGCCGGCCTGCCCAAGGTGGAGCTGCACGTGCACCACGTCGGCTCGGCGACACCGCGGACCGTGGCGCGTCTGGCCGAGCGGCACGCCGGGAGCACCTCGGTGCCGGCCGACCCGGCCCTGCTCGCGGAGTACTTCACCTTCACCGACTTCGCGCATTTCATCGAGGTGTATCTGTCGGTTGTGGATCTGATCCGCGACGCCGAGGACGTGGCCACGCTCACCTACGACATCGGCGCCGGTCTGGCCGGGCAGTCGGTGCGGTACGCGGAGCTGACGCTGACCCCGTACTCCTCGGTGGTCCGCGGCATCCCGGCCGAGGCGTACTGCGAGGCGGTGGAGGACGCCCGGCGACGGGTCGCCCGTGACCACGGCGTGGAACTGCGCTGGTGTTTCGACATTCCCGGCGAGCCGACCATGACCGGCGCCGACGTGACCCTCGACGTGGCGCTCCGGCAGCGGCCGGACGGCCTGGTCAGCTTCGGGCTGGGCGGCCCGGAAGCCGGCATCTCCCGGGAGAGTTACGCCGGCCATTTCGCCGCCGCGCGGGCCGCCGGGCTGCGCAGCGTGCCGCACGCCGGCGAGTCGACCGGCCCGCAGACCGTCTGGGACGCGCTGCACCACCTCGGCGCGGAACGCATCGGCCACGGCATCGCCGCCGCGCGCGATCCGGAACTGATGGCCTACCTGCGCGAGCACGACATCGCCCTGGAGGTCTGCCCGACCTCCAACGTCTGCACCCGGTCGGTGCCGTCCCTGGCCGAGCATCCCCTCCCGGCACTGGTCGCGGCCGGGGTGCCGGTCACCGTCAACTCCGACGACCCGCCGATGTTCTCCACCACCCTCAACCACGAGTATCAGGTGGCCGCGGACCTGCTCGGCCTGGACGAGCACGGCGTCGCCGACCTGGCCCGGCAGGCGGTCCGCTACTCGTTCCTCGACGCCACGGGCAGGTCCGCCCTGCTCACCGAGATCGACACCTACGTCACCGCCACGACCGCGCGCTGAGTCCGGGCACCGCCGGGCCCCGCTGGCTGGTCCGGCAGCCGGTCAGCCCCACGACGGCGGGACGGCCGGCGCCCGGCGGCGCGACGCCCGACGCGGTCCCGGGCATGCGGTGGCGGTGAGCCGTCGCGGCCGGTCACCGGAAGTCGGCCGGGTTCAGGCGGGCGGTGCGGCGGCGGTATTCGGCGGCCATTCCGGGCCAGTTGGTCACGATGCGGCCGGACGCGGTGCGGTACCAGCTCTGGCAGGCCGCCCAGACACTTCCGGCGAGCCGGCCCTGCATTTCCTCGTCGTAGGCGGCGGCCACCTCCGGGCGTACCTCCAGCGGTTGCCGGCTCCGCGCGATCCGCCGGACGGCCTGCGCGATCCAGCGGGCCTGGGCCTCGTGGAAGAAGACCACGGACGTGTTCCCGGTGTTCGTGTTCGGGCCGTACACCAGGAACATGTTGGGAAATCCCGGAACGGCCATTCCCAGGTACGCGTGTGCCCCGTCCCGCCACGCCTCGTCCAGCGAGGTCCCGGCGCGGCCGGTGACCCGGATCGGGACCAGGAAGTCGGTGGCCGCGAAGCCGGTGCCGTAGACGATCACGTCGCACGGATGGTCGGCACCGTCCGCGGTGCGGATGCCGTTCTCGGTCACCTCGACGATCTTCTCGGTGACCAGGTCGACGTCGGGGCGGGCCAGCGCCGGATACCAGGCGTTGGTGAACAGCACCCGTTTGCAGCCCATCGGCTCGTCCGGGGTGACCTTGCGGCGCAGTTCCGGGTCGCGTACCTGCCAACGGCGCTGGGCCCGGGACAGCCCGTGCAGCAGCGCGCCGGCGGCCCGGTTGCCGGTCACCGCAAGCCCGGTCACCACGGTCATCAGCCACGTTCCGGCGCGGGACGGCGCCATCAGGACGGGGGCCATCTCGTACAGCCTCCGGCGGGTCCGCCCGTAGCGCCGGTCCGGTTTGGGCAGCGTCCACGGGGCGCTGCGCTGGAAGACCGTGACGTGCGCGGCCCGTCCCGCGATGGCCGGCACGAGCTGGATCACGCTGGCCCCGGTGCCGATCACGGCGACCCGCCGGCCCTCGATCGGCACCGACGCGTCCCATCGAGCGGTGTGCATCGCGGGCCCGCCGAACGTGCCGGGCAGCCGAGGGATGACCGGCCGGGACAGCTGCCCGACGGCCGGGATCAGCACGTCGGCCTCCAGGATCTCGCCGTCCGCGAGCGTCACCTGCCAGGCCGAGCCGGTCCAGTCGGCGGCGCTCACCTCGGTGCCGAACCGGACCCGGCCGGTGAGACCGAATGCGGACACGCAGCGTTCGAGGTAGTCCAGGATCTCCGGCTGCGGCGGGAAGCGGCGGGTCCAGGCCGCATTCGGGGCGTACGAGTACGAGTAGAGCGGCGCCGGGATGTCGCACGCGCAGCCGGGATAGCGGTTGTCGCGCCACACCCCGCCGGGACGGTCCGCCTTCTCGATCAGGGTGATGTCGGTGAACCCGGCTTTGAGCAGGGCGTTCGCCGCGGCCACCCCGCCGAAGCCGGCGCCGATGACGAGGATGCGGGTCATCGGGCCACCCCCGGGAAGCGGAGGGCACCGGGTGCGGACGGTGGCACGGCGGGGCGTACCGGCGCCGTCGGACCGATGCCGAGATAACCGTGACCGATCGGCGGGCGGGTGTCCTCTTCGCCGTTGTTGGGCCACAGCGCGACCGCGCGTTCGGCCAGCGCGGTGATCGTCAGCGACGGGTTGACACCCAGATTGGCGGCCACCACCGATCCGTCGATCACGTGCAGGCCGGGATGCCCGAACAGCCGATGATACGGATCGACCACGCCGGACTCCGGGTCGGCGCCGATCGCGCAGCCGCCGATGAAATGACCGGTCACCGGCTTGCCCACCCATGCGGTATACGACCCGAGCGGCACCCCGTCCACCTTTTCCGCGGTCCGGCGGGCCACCTCGTGCGCGGCCGGAACCCATGCGGGGTTCGGCTCGCCCACCCCGGGTCGGCTGGTGAGCCGTCCCCGGCGGCGGAAGACGGTGATCGAATTGTCCAGCGGCTGCATGGCGAGCAGCACCACGGTCTGCCGCGACCAGTCCCGCGGCGACAGATACAGACGCAGGTCGCGCCCGGCCGTGGCGAGTTGCCGCAGGCCGGCCCACCAGCGCGGGCCGCGGCCGGTGTCGTCGACCAGCACGGTGGACAGCAGCGCGAGCAGGTTGCTGCCCGGGCCGTATCGGACCGGCTCGACATGGGTCACCGGGTCCGGGTGGATCGACGAGGTGATCGCGACGCCGTGGCTGTAGTCGCGGTCCCGGCGCCGGGTGCGCGCGCCCAGGATCGACTCGGAGTTGGTGCGGCTCAGCTCGCCGAGCCGCGGCGAGACCGCGGGCAGGCTGCCCCGGTCGCGCAACCGGTGCAGCAGCCGCTGGGTGCCGAGCGCCCCGGCCGCGAAGATCACCTGCCGGGCGGTGAGGGTGGACCGCCGCAGCCCGCCGGTGCGCCGGGTGGCGACCGCGTAGCCACCGCCGGGCAGCGGCCGCACGTTACGCACCGTGGTCAGCTCGTGGACCCGCGCGCCGGCCCGCTCGGCCAGGTACAGATAGTTTTTGACCAGGGTGTTCTTGGCGTTGCCGCGGCACCCGGTCATGCACGAGCCGCACAGTGTGCAGCCGCGCCGGGCCGGTCCGGCGCCGCCGAAGAACGGGTCCGGCGCCTCGGCGCCGGGTTCGCTGCCGTCCCGGCCGAAAAACACGCCCACGGGGGTACGCCGATAGGTGTGCCCGACGCCGAGATCCTCCGCCACGGCTCGCAAAGCCCGATCCGCGTCGGTCTCCACCGGGTTCGTGATCACGCCGAGCATCCGCCTGGCCTGGTCGTAGTAGGGCCCGAGCTCGCGCTTCCAGTCGGTGATCGCCGCCCACTGCGGGTCGGCGAAGAACGCGTCCGGCGGCTCGTAGAGCGTGTTCGCATAGCCGAGCGAGCCGCCGCCCACGCCGGCGCCCGACATGATCAGGACGTTCTTGAGCAGGGTCAGCCGGAGGATCCCGTAACAGCCGAGGGCCGGCGCGTAGACATAGTCGCGCAGCCGCCAGGACGTCTTGGCGAACTGCTCGTCGGCGAACCGGCGACCGGCCTCGAGGACGCCCACCCGGTAGCCCTTCTCGGTCAGCCGCAGCGCGCTCACGCTGCCGCCGAACCCGGACCCGATGATGAGGACGTCGTAGTCGAACGACATCGCCGTAGCATCACGCCCTTATTGGCAACATGTCAACAACGGGTTCCGCTCCTTGCTGCCTGCGCGAATCCGCCCGCCCGGCGGTATCTTTGCGGACCGCGGGCCGGCATGGTGCACCGATGATCCATGACCGTCGCGGCTCCGGGGCCCCACTGCTGCTGATCCACGGGCTGGGCAGCCACTGGCAGGTCTGGCTGCCCCTGCTGCCCCTGCTGAGCCCGCACCGCGACGTCATCAGCGTGGACCTTCCCGGCTTCGGCGCCTCGCCGCCGTGGCCCCCGGCCGCGGTGCCGGGCCCGGTGCCGCGCCCCGCCCCGGCATCCCCGGACGGGCCCGGCTCGGTGCGGCATCTCGCCGATCAGGTCGAGGCTTTTCTGGACTCGCTCGGCCTGGACACCGTCGAGGTCGGTGGCAGCTCGATGGGCGGTGGCATCGCCCTGGAACTCGGCCGCCGCGGCCGGGCCCGCACGGTCACCGCGTTCTCCCCGATCGGCTTCTGGCCCACCGGCGGCGGCCGCTGGTGCCGCTTCATCGTCACCGCCGCCCGGGCCGGCGCCACCGCCCTCGACCCGCTGCTCCCCCGCCTGATGGCCACCCCGGCCGGCCGGGCCGCACTGTGCTCGATCTTCTACGCCCACCCGGGCCGGCTCGACCGGGACGAGTCGCTGGCCGCCGCCCGGGCCCTGGCCGCGGCCCCCGGGTTCGCCGCCGCCCGATCCGCGTTCCGCCGGCTCACCCCGTGGGCCGCCACCGACCCCGGCGCGCTGCCGACCATCCCGGTCACCATCGCCTGGGGCACCCGCGATGCCGTCCTGCCGTACCGCAACCAGGCGCTTCGCGCCCGCACGGCGCTGCCCGCCGCCCGCCACGTACCCCTGCCCGGGTGCGGCCACCTGCCGTTCCCCGACGCACCGGCCCACTGCGCCGACCTGCTCCTGCACCCGGCGACCTGACCGCCCGCACCCACCATGACCAGCGCGTCATGCCGTATAGATCAGGACGAAAGCCGTGTCGATCGGTGTCCCGGACGGATCCCGGCAGACCACACGCACATCCGGATTCCCGCCCGCCGGCGTCGTGACGCAGTCGACGGTCGAGCCGTACGCCGTGACCTGCGCACTTCCCCCAGAGCTGACCACCCCGCCGAGACTCACCCGATAGTCGCCCGGCCCCGAGCGCCGCACCCCGTTCGCCCCGCCGCTGCTGTTGAACTGATAGTCCCCCGTCGCCGCATACCCGGCCTGTCCGGGACGGTCCGCGCGCACATACCCACCCGTCGTGGGGCGACCCACCGCGAAGGTCACCGCGAACCGCGAGTCGATCGGCTGCCCGGCGGCATCCCGGCAGTGGACGCGGACGGCGAGATACCGATTCTCCTGATCACCCGACCAGCCTTCGACGGCGCAGACCGTCGCCGCGTCTCCCACCGCGGTCACCTTCACCGCACCGCCCGCGACACCGTCCAGGCCGCCGAACGACACGACGTAGGAGCCGACGTCCCCGCGGTCCGCCGAGTTCAGTCCGTCCGCCGAGTTGAAGCTGTACTCGTCCTGAGCCGTCTGGCTGGTCCGGCCCGGGTCGCCCAGGCGCAGGTAGGCGGCGGGCGCCCTACCGCGGGCGGTCCAGAACCCGGCGGTGAATCCGCTGTCCGCCGCCCGGCCGGCCCGATCGAAGCAGCCCACCCGCAGCCGCTCGTCCGCCGAGTCCGCGGACCAGTCCAGCAGTGTGCAGATCCGGTCATCGGTGGTTACCGGGGTCACCTCGGCCGCTCCCCCGCCGGTGCCCAGGCCGGCGAGGGTGACCTCGTAGCGCCCGATCCCGGTGCGCCGCACGGCGTTCTCCGCGCCGGTCGAGTTGCACTGGGCCGCCGGCCGGTACCGATCGTCGGCGGGGCGGTCGGCGACCACGTAGCCGAGGCGTTCACCGGCCGGGGTCGTACACAGTCGATGGTGGTCCTCGACCTTGGGCCGCATCGCCCAGGTCAGTGCCATGACCAGGATCGGGACCACCCCGCCGACCAGTGCCACGACCGTGACCAGGGCTTTGACGTGCCCGTCGGACGGGCCGGGCCGGGGGCTGGGCGCGATCCAGTCACCGACCACGGTCATCGTGCGGGCGCCGAGTGCGTCCAGGCGCCGACGCCAGTCCGCGGCGGCGCGGGCCGGGGTCACCGGCACGCCGAGCCGCCGCAACTCTCGGTCTGTCCGGCGTCGGCGGGCGGATCCGCCGCGGTCTGATCGGTGGGGGCGGTCGGACCGGTGGCCGGCGTGGTCTTCTTCGGCTTCTTCGGCCGCTTCGGCTTCGCCGACGGTGGCGGTTGGGCATTTCCGGTCACCGTGGGCGACGGCTGCGAAGGCATCAAAGCCGGATCGCCGGTCCGAGCGTCCACACCCCGCCGCGGCGAGCCGGTCCAGCCCGGCGGGTCGGCGCCCCACCCGTCTTTCGACCCGGTCCGCCGGTTGCCGTCCCCGGCCCGCCGGCCCCGCGGCCGGGCACCACTGCCGGCACCCGGATCGGCCGGCGGCTCGTCACCCGGCAGCACATCGCGCGGCAGTTCGTCACCCGGCAGCACATCGCGCGGCAGTTCGTCCGGCGCCAGCACGTCCCGGCGCGGCGGCGACCCGGACCCCGGCGACAGGCTGTCCGACACGGGCGTGAGCGGACGCCCGGCGTCCCGTTCCGGTGTGGCCGCGCCGCAGCCGGCCACCGTCGTCATGACTGTCATCGCGGCCAGAACCCCGGCCGCCCAGAGGTTTCGTCCTCGATGCATCGAACCCTCCACCAGACCCGTCTGTTCCTCAAACGACCCACCACGGGAACGGTGATGCGCCCCGGCCGCGCCGCTGCGAGACTTCACTCGGCCCGCAACCCGGGCCGTTTTCGGCCCGCGCGGCGGGCAGTGGCGGAGGAGCAGACCGAGATGGCCCTGGGCGAGGCGGCGAAACTCCTGGCCCGGGCCGGGCACGTGGTGGTCTTCACCGGTGCCGGCATCTCGGCCGAGAGCGGGGTCCCCACCTTCCGCGACGCCCTGACCGGCCTGTGGTCGCGGTTCGATGCGCAGGCCCTGGCCACCCCGCAGGCTTTCGCCGAGGATCCGGACCTGGTCTGGGGCTGGTACGAGTGGCGCCGCCGCCTGGTCCAGCGGGTCCGCCCGAACCACGGCCACCTGGCCGTCTCCCGGATGGCGGCGCACCTGCCGCGGCTCACCGTCATCACCCAGAACGTCGACGACCTGCACGAACGCGCCGGTTCGCCGGCACCCCTGCACCTGCACGGCAGCCTGTTCACTCCACGCTGCGCATCGTGTTCGCGCCCGGCCCCGCTCCCGCCTCCCATCCCGGACGACGCCGACGCCGAGGGCCGCCGCATCCCCCCGCCCCGCTGCCGGCACTGCACCGGGCCGATCCGACCCGGCGTCGTCTGGTTCGGCGAGCCACTCCCCGAGTACGCTCTGGAGTCCGCTGTCCGAGCCGCCTCCGCCTGCGATGTCCTGCTCACCATCGGCACTTCGGGCCTCGTCTACCCCGCCGCCGAGATCCCCCGCCTGGCCGCCCGGGCCGGCGCCGCCGTGCTGCAGATCAACCCCCAGCCCACCCCCCTCGACCCGATCGCCACTGTCAACCTCCCCGGCCCCGCCGCCGAGATCCTCCCCACCCTGGTCGACACCACCTGGCCGTAAGCCGGGCGGACGTCACCGGCACCCGCCGAAGTCCGGCACGGTGCGCCGGGCGACAGAGCCGCCCGGCGCCCGGCCATGCCCCGGTCCCCTTACGCGTACTGCCGATAGACCGCACGAGCCACGCAGGCCGGCTTGTCCACCCCATCGATCTGCACGGTGAAGTCGAACGTGCTCTGCGTCCCCCCGGGCACGTCCTCGACGCTCACCACGGTCGCCGCCAGCCGGATCTTCGACCCGACCCGCACCGGGTGCGGGAAACGCACCCTCTCCAGCCCGTAGTTCACCCCCATCGTGATCCCCTCGACCTTGAGCAGCGAGCCGAACAGCGGGATCACCAGCGACAGGGTCAGGTAGCCGTGCGCGATCGGCCCGCCGAACGGCCCGCCCTTCGCCCGTTCGACGTCCACGTGGATCCACTGGTGGTCCCCCGTCGCGTCGGCGAACGTGTTCACCCGCTCCTGGGTGATCTCCAGCCACTCGCTGGCCCCCAGGTCCCGGCCGACCAGGGCCTTCAGCTCGTCGAGTCCGTTGACGATCGTGGTCATGACACATCTCCTTCGAAGAACGATCGGGCCGTGTTGCGCAGCAGGATCTTCTCCCGAACCGAGTGCTCGAGGTCAGGAAGCGCGAAGCCGGTGACCTTGCCGCTGAGATCCATACCGGTCAACCTTTCACGAGGGTGTCGGGTGATGCGAGACCCGGCCACGGATGGAGAACCCCCGCTGGGCGAAACCCGCGCACCGGCGTCTCCGGTACGGCAGCATCGGAAGGACCGGGCAGAAGTCTCCAGTCGGACCGGTGCCCGCCGATAGGACCTCACATGCACTCCCGCGGGATCCGCCATCTGTGGTGGATCTATCTGCTGACGACCGGCGCGCTGACCGCCGTCTACCTGCTCACCCCGTTCAACGCCGACACCCGGTGGATCTACGTGGTGGTGAACAGCACGGCACCGCTGGCCACCTGGCTCGGGCTGCGTGGGAACCTGCCGCAGCGCCGGGCCGGCTGGCGGGTGATCGGGCTCGGCCTGGCGTTCTCGGCCGCCGGCGACGTGCTCTTCGCCGTGCACACCGCGGTCAGCGGCGAACCGGCCTTCCCGTCGATCGCCGACTGGCTGTACCTGCTCGGGCACCTGACCATCGCGGCCGGCACGGCGATGCTGGCCGCCCGGGCCGGCCGGACCGCCTTCATCGACGCCGCGGTGCTGCTGTCCCCGCTGGCCAGCCTCGCCTGGATCCTGGTGGTCGAACCGACGGTCACCGTCGGCGGCAGCCTGACCGCCCGGTTCTTCGCCGCGTCCGCGCCGGTCAACACGCTGATCGTGGTGTACTGCGCGCTGGCCCTGGCGCTCGGCGTCGAGCTGCGCACACCCGGGGTGCGCTGGCTGCTGACCGGACTGGTCGCCTGGTTCGTCTCCGACGCCCTCTACACCCACCAGAGCCTGGCCGGGACGTACCGCGAGGGCGGGCTGATCGACCTGGGCTGGATGGCGATGCCGATCCTGCTCGGCACCGCCGCGCTGCACCCGTCGATGGTGAACACCACGCCGCGCCGCGCCGCGATGACCACCCTGACCCTGAACCGAGCGCTGATCCTGTTCGGCGCGGCCCTGCTGCTGCCCTGCCTGCACCTGTTCTGGGAGCCCGGCTCGGACGCACCCCTGGTGCTCGGCGCCGCGCTGTCCATGGCTTTGGTCGCGGTCCGGCTGGCCGGCCCGATCCACGAGCTGGCCTGGCGGGCCGGGCACGACCCGCTGACCGGGCTGGTCAACCGCAGCCTGCTGATGGACCGGCTGGCGCTGGCGCTGGACACCCTGCCGGCCGATCCCGCCGCCCGGGTCGGCCTGCTCTTCTGCGACCTGGACCACTTCAAGGACGTCAACGACAGCCTCGGCCACGACGCCGGCGACCAGCTGCTGATCGAGATCAGCACCCGGCTGCGCGCGGCGGTCCGGGAGACCGACGTGGTGTGCCGGCTCGGCGGCGACGAATTCGTCATCCTGATGCCGGACACCACCGAGGAGCAGGCCGACGTGATCGCCGGCGGGGTCGCCGACAACCTGGGCCGGCCGATGCGACTGGCCGACGGCACCGAATTCTTCGCGTCACTGTCGATCGGGCTGCGCACCACCGCCGACACCGACGCCGACCCGGACACCCTGATGCAGGACGCGGACACCGCGATGTACCAGGCCAAGGCGGCCGGCCGGGGCCGGATGGTGCGCTTCGACGCGGACGTCCGCTCGGAGGCCGCCCAGCGCCTGCGCCTCGACGCCGACCTGCGCCGCGCACTCACCCACCCGGGCGAGCTGTACTGCGTCTACCAGCCGGTCTTCCGGGTCGACGACGGCCGGCTGCACTCGGTGGAGGCGCTGGTCCGCTGGGCGCACCCGGCCGACGGCACGCTGCCGCCGGTGGTGTTCATCCCGATCGCCGAGGCGGCCGGCACCGTCGGGCAGGTGTTCACGGTGGTCCTGGAGCAGGCTCTGACCGAGCAGCGAGGCTGGTACAACCGGACCGGCGGGTGGATTCCGATCGCGGTGAACCTGTCCCCGCGACAGCTCGACGCCGCCATCGCCGGCCAGGTGCTGGCCGCGCTGGAGCGCACCGGCACGCCGCCCGGCCAGCTCACCCTGGAACTGACCGAGACCGGGATGGCCGAACCGGAGACGGTCGAGGCCGCGCTCGGGCCGCTGCGCCGGGCCGGCGTCAAGATCGCCGTCGACGACTTCGGCACCGGGTACTCCTCGATGGCCCGGGTCGCCGACCACGGCTGGGACGTCGTCAAGATCGACCGAACCTTCGTGGCCGGCATCCACCGCGACCAGGCGCGCGCCTCGCTCGCCGACGCCATGGTGCGGATGGCCCACGCCCTCGGCATGGTGACCGTCGCCGAGGGCGTGGACAACGCCGCCGACCTGCAGGTGCTCGCCCGCCTGGGGTGCGAGTACGCGCAGGGTTACCTGCTGGCCCGACCGGTCGATGCGGACGGCATCCTGGAGATGGCGTCCGCGTCCCCCCGAGTCTCGGTCGAGCTGGGCTCCGGCGGCGGTGAGCTCTCGCCGTCAGGCTCCGGCGGCGTCCGGCCGGGCGATCTGGTCGGCGTCGAGCTCGACGTCGAGGGCCGGCAGCAGGTCGGCTAGATCCCGGTGCGCTCCCAGGTGGTCCCACTGCTCCATGCCGGCGACGCCAGAAGCTGCAGCGCGCTCCAGGCCAACACGTGACGGGCGACACTTTCGATACGAGACCGTTCCGTTTCACGGGCGGACAGGGCTACTGTCCCTATTGAGATACGAGACAGTTCCGTTTCGAAACCGGGGGGAAACACCGGATGAACGACGTAGCACAACCCCAGGCCGGGCATCCCCGACGCTGGGCCATCCTGGGCGTGCTGGTGATCAGCCTGCTCGTGGTGGTTCTGGACAACACCGTGCTGAACGTGGCCCTGCGCATCATCGCGGACCCGCAGCGCGGCCTCGGCGCCACGCAGAGCGAGCTCGAGTGGGCCATCAACTCGTACACGCTGGTCTTCGCGGGCCTGCTCTTCACCGCCGGCATCCTGGCCGACCGCCTGGGCCGCCGGATCACCCTGACCATCGGCCTGGTGCTGTTCGGCATCGCGTCGCTGATCTCGGCCTACGCCGACAGCCCCGACCAGCTGATCGCCGCCCGCGCGGTGATGGGCCTGGGCGCGGCCGCGGTCATGCCGTCCACCCTGTCGATCATCGCCAACGTCTTCGAGCCGCGCGAGCGCGGCCGGGCGATCGGCGTCTGGGCCGGCGCGGTCGGTCTGGCCGTCGCCCTGGGCCCGATCCTGGGCGGCTTCCTGCTGGAGCACTTCTGGTGGGGCTCGGTCTTCCTGATCAACGTGCCGATCGTGGTGATCGGCGTGGTGCTGGTGACCGTGCTGGTGCCCGAGTCGCGCGACCCCCGGCCCAACCGGGTCGACGTGCTCGGCGTCCTGCTCTCGATCGTCGGCCTGACCCTGCTCACCTACGGTGTGATCAAGGGCGGCGAGGACGGCTTCGGCGACACCCTGTCCTGGGCGCCGCTCGCCTCCGGCGTGCTGGTGCTGGCCGGCTTCGTGCTCTACCAGAGCCGGATCGAATTCCCGTCGCTGGACGTGCGACTGTTCCGCAACCGGCAGTTCTCCGCCTCCACCGGCATGATCGGTCTGGTCTTCTTCGCCGCCATGGGCGCGATGTTCTTCGGCGCGTTCTACCTGCAGCTGGTCCGCGGCTACGGCCCGCTGGAGTCCGGCGCGCTGTTCGTCCCGTTCGCGGTCGGCCAGATGGTCTTCGCGCCGATCAGCTCCACGATGGTGAAGCGGTTCGGCCCGAAACTGGTCAGCACCGTCGGCCTGCTGCTGGTCGCGCTCGGTCTGGCCATCTGGCTGCCGATCACCGCGACCACGCCGATCGCGCTGGTCGCCCTCGCCTTCTTCGTCCAGGGCGTCGGCATGGCCAACGTGATGCCGCCGGCCACCGAGTCGATCATGTCGGCGCTCCCCCGGGAGAAAGCCGGCGTCGGCTCCGCGGTCAGCAACACCATCCGCCAGCTCGGCGGTGCGCTGGGCGTCGCGGTCCTCGGCGCGGTGCTCTCCTCGGTCTACCGCGACAACCTGGGCTCGGCCACCGACGGCCTGCCCGGCCCGGCGGCCGACGCGGCCCGCGAATCGATCACCGGGGCGTACGCGGTGGCCGCGCAGGCCGGACCGGCCGGCCCCGCCCTGATCCACACCGCCAACGAGTCGTTCGTCACCGCGATGCACTGGGCCACCGCCGGCGGCCTGATCTTCGCCCTGCTCGGCGCCCTGGTCGCCGCGCTGTTCCTGCCCGGCAAGCGCCCGGCCGGCCCGCACAGCCCGGTCCTCGCCGAGGAGCAGGGCGTAGCCCTGGTCGAGGCGTAACCCGTCGGTAACAATGAACCCCATGACCAGCACCACGTCGGCCGGCCAGGAGCGCAAGGCTCCTGGCCGGCCCCGCAACGCCCAGGCCGACGAGGCCATCCTCGACGCGGTGCTCGCCCTGCTGGCCGACGGGCAGAGCGCCGCCTCCGTCTCCATCGAGCAGGTCGCCGCCAAAGCCGGCGTCGGCAAAGCCACCATCTACCGCCGGTGGCCGAACAAGGAGGCGCTCCTGATCGACGCGGTGCGCAGCATGAAAGGCCCGCTCCCCACGCTGGTCGGTGTCTCCGCCCGCGACGACCTGGTCGCCCTGGTCACCGCGAACCGCTCCACCCGCGCCCGCGAGTTCGGCATGGTCACCGCCTGCCTGCTCCCCGAGCTGCAACGCGACCCGGAGCTCAACCGCATGCACCACGCGGTCATGGAACCCCGCCGCGAATTCATGCGCGACATCCTGCGCCGCGGCATCGCCACCGGCGAACTCCGCCCCGACCTGAACATCGACCTCACCGTCCTGATGCTCTCCGGCCCGTCGATGATGCAGAGCATGTTCGGCTCCGCCACCGGCCTCCCCGAGGAGAACTTCCCCGCCGCCCTGGTCGACGCCCTCCTGCGCGGCGCCGCCACCCACCCGGGCCCCTGACCGAGGCCCCGGCGCCTCTCGCTGACCCCGCCCATCGCCTGGACCGGTAGCCCGCCATCCCGGCGCGGTGGCCCGCCATCCCGGCGGGCTCTCCCCGGCACCGCTCCCGGGCGCCGACCTTTGCCGCCACTGCCCCGGCACCCAGCAACAGGCAAGACCGCACACCCCGGGCGCCGACCTCTGCCACCACTGCCCCGGCACCCAGCAACAGGCGAGACCGCACACCCCGGCGGCCGGCGTTGGCGCCACTGCCCCGCACGGAGCACCGCACGGTCGGCGACATTCAGCCCCGCGCCGAAGCCGCCCTCTCCGCGACTACCGCCGGCAGCAGCCACTCGACGCGCTCAGCGGCGACGCCCGGATCGGGACAGAACGACCACCCACACGGTCAGGACGGCGACAAACGCGGCCGTGGCAAAGATCGCGTAGTACGGCAGGTGAACGGCCATCGCCGACGCGGCCAGGGCAGCGCAGAGACAGCCGAAAACCAGGCTGGATCGACGGCTTCGCATTCCGCACCTCCTCACGGTGAGGGCACCAGAGTACTGTCTGCCGTCCCGTCAGGTCGGCACGCACGACGGTGATCGCGCCCCTGCCGGATCACCACACGGCACCGATCGCGCTACTGCCGGATTTCCGGTCTCTAGTCACGGCCCTGCCAGGTGGTCACGCAGGCCTCGTTGCCCTCGGCGTCGGCCAGCACCCAGAAGGCCGGCGCATGCTCCGACGACACGAGCCGGCCGCCGGCGGCGAGCGCGGCCTCGATGCGCCCGGGCGCCTCGTCGTGCGGCACGCTCACGTCGAAGTGGATCCGGTTGCGCTGCGGACGCGGCTGGTCCATCTGCTGGAACCAGATCGCCGGCCCGATCCGGAGCGGGTCGACGACGGGATCCTCCGGGTCACCGTGCCCCGGCTCATCGGTGTAGCCGAGCACGGCCCGCCAGAACGGACGGATGGCCGCGATGTCCAACGCGTCGATGCCGATCTCGATCAGCTGCACGGACCGCGGCCCGTCAGCACCGAGATCCGGCCCGGTCCGCCATCCGCCCTCGCCGACGGCCCGCGTGATCCGCCCGGCAAGGTCGGCGTCGCGGGTGGTCACCGCGGCCCGCTCAGCCGACTGCAGGCTCAACACGACCCGGCTCGGGCACAGATCGGCCCGGAGGTGCGCATCGGCGTCCGCACCACAGGCCGCGACGGCCCGGGCGAGCACCTGCGCACCCTCACTGATCGAGTCGACCGCGACAGCGGCCTGCAACGTGCCGAGCACAAACCGCCAGCCCAACTCGCCGACCGCCGCCGAGGCGTCCGATCTGCGGAGAATCTCGTCCATGCCGACATCCTCCACCACAACACGCCCACACTCACGCCCCGCAAGCACCCGCACCGGCTACCAGCACATGCCAACACCAGAGCTCCTGCCGCCACCAGCCACCAACACACGCCGACACCAGACCACCTACCGGCACCACAAACCAGCCACCAGCCACCAGCACACGCCAGCACCAGAGCTCCTGCCGCCACCAGCCACCAGCACACGCCAGCACCAGAGCTCCTGCCGCCACCGGCCACCAGCACACGCCGACACCAGACCACCTACCGGCACCACCTACCGGCACCACAAACCAGCTACCAGCAGGAGCACCAGGCATCGGCACAGACACCGCTCCTGGCTTGCCACCACCAGCATTGGCCGAGCAGCGTCAGGCGACGATGTGCGTCCGCACCGACTCCAGGACCGGGGCGAGGTCAGCGGCGTCGATCACCGCGTCGAGCCGGAACAGAGGTCGCGCGAGCCGCGGGACTCCGCTGGCCCAGATGGTGCGCTCGGCCGCGATCGGCAGCTGTGCCGCAGACCGCCGGTCGAAACCGGATGCGGCCATGTAGTCACCGTACCGATGCGTCCCAACCGGGAGCCCGAAGCCAGGAGTGGCGGACCGCTGTCGGCAGGCTTCCCGCTGCAGCCGAATCCCGGCAACAGATGTGACCGTATTTAAAATATTACCAAGACATCACCTGCTCTCGATGTTCGAGTTTCTGGCACGTCCCTGAGGAAAGAGCGGCTCGCAGCGTGGACTGAAACTTCAGATTGTGGGCGCCGGAGACAAAACATTCCCGCGTGCACCACATTAGCTCTCGGACCACCTTCCCGCACGGCTCCGAAGGAATAATTTTTGGCACTTGACGGGGCTTACACTTTTTCCCTGGAGGGCGGGATAATTTGGGGGTGGGGCAGTTGTCTTTGTTCAGTCGGCCAGAGGTCGCGCGGATGCGGGATCGCACTGCTGCGCGGAATTACTCCGAGGAGAAAGAGGAATTCCGGCGAGAGCATGCTCGGCATCGCGCATGGGGTCTGCGACAAAGGCATACGCGGAAGCTGGTGCGGAACGGGTGGAGTGCCGCTGACGCGTGGGCGGCGGTCACCGCCGGCGATGAACGACGGCGGCAGCGAACTGCCGACCGACCGCAGCCAGTCGATGCGGTTCCGACGCCTGCCTCCTCCCTCAAGCCCACCGCTGCGGCGGTCGAGGACGACCTCACGCCCAACCCGACAGCCGCCACCACCCCGACCGCCGAAGACGACCTCACGCCCAACCCGACAGCCGAGGACGACCTCGCGACCGAAGACGACCTCACGCCCAACCCGACAGCCGAGGACGACCTCGCGACCGACCCGACGGTCCTCACCTGCTCGACGGTCGCGGAGGAGGTGGCGGCTGGCGCGCCGATTTCTGCTGGCGCGCCGCCTGCGGTTGATGGGGCACACGGTGGGCTTTTAATTGTTTTGGGGGCTGGGGTGTGGTGGTGGTCAAGGTGACACTCGGGCGGGTGGGATTACTCCGGGGGCGTCGTGGTCACCGGGCTGTGGCCGGGGTGGAAAAATATGGGTATTGCGCTGGAATTGACCTGTCGCAGTTTCAGTTTTATTGAGATGTGGAGTGCCGTGGAGTCGAGGTGCCGCGGCTTTATCTTGGATCGGGGCCATTCTTTGGAGGGTGGGCTTTTTTGGGGCTGGCTGTGCCGTCTTTCGGAGGGTGTGTTGCGGGGATTTGGGGGCTGCGTCAGGACGGCTGCGCGTTTCTTTGGGGGTATCAGCCATCACGAAAGCGGGGTGTGAAAGAGCTGCCGGCGGGGATGAATGTTCTGGGGTGTCGTGGTCACCAGCCTAGGTAGCTGCGGGTCAGGGCGGCGATGTGTTCGACCACGCTGATTCCGTCGGGCTGGTTGCTGTGGCCGTGGGAGAGGATGGACAGGGCCACGTCGGTTTTGGCGCCGGTGATCCGGCCGGTGCTGTTGATGATCCAGCGGTGGGATTCGGTGGTGCGGGACAGCCAGCCGTTTTTCAGCGCGACCTGTTCGCCGTCGAAGGAGGCGGCGCTGATTCCCCAGTTCTGGTCGGCGTTGACGTTCGCCATCAGGGTGAGGATCTGCTGCTTCGAGGTGCTGTCCAGGGGGCCGCCGGAGTCGCTGAGGGCGGTGATCATCCGGGTCTGGTCGAGGGCTGTGGTGCGGCTCAGGCCGAAGCTGGGGTTCGGTGTGGTGGAGTTCAGCCCGAGCCGGGTGAGGGCGGCGCTCAGGCCGGTCGGGCCGCCGATCGCGTCGTACACCTGCTTGGCGGTGTCGTTGTCGCTCGCTTTGATCATTTTTTCGGCGCGGCGGCGTTCCGCGGCCCGGAGTTGCCGGTGGGCGTCCTGGGCGGACAGCAGAAGGGCGGCGAGCAGTTCCACTTTCACCACGCTGGCCGTCTCGTACGCACGGTCGCCGTGGTAGTCGAAGTGCCGCCCGGTCCTGCGGTCGACGAGGGACACCGCGAAGTCGGGGGCGGTCGCGGCGTACCGGTCCAGCGCCGCGGTGAGCCGGGCGGTGCGTTCGCTCCAGTCGCCGACGGCCAGCGAGCGGTCGACCTGGTCGCCGCGCCGCGGCCCGGCGAAGACCCGGCCGGGGATCATCGACACCTTGGTCTCGATCGTCTGCAGGTCGGCCTTCTCGACGTGCCCGACCTCGGCCGCGGGGGGCAGGGACATCCGCTGGCCGCCGCGCAGCGCTCCGGCCAGGAAGGTCTTGAAGATGGTGTACGGCATGCCGTCCCCGTTGATGGCCGCGCCCTTGCGGGTGCGGATCGGCCCCGGCTTGTCGCGTCCCACCCAGACCACCGCGGCGAGTCCGCTGGCCCACCCGGCGGTCCACGCGTCGGACGAGTCGGACGTGTTGCCGTACTGCTGGGAGCCGGTTTTCGCGGCGGCCGCCACCCCGGGCACCGCGCCGTCGTGCTGGACCACCCGGGTGAGCACCGCGCCGACGTCGGCGGCCACCTCGGCGCCCAGCACCCGGCGGCCGGTGGTGTCCGCGCGGTGCAGGACCGTGCCCTGGGCGGTGACGACCCGGGTGACGAAGTGCCGGTCGGCGCGGATGCCGCCGCCGGCCAGGGTGGCGTAGACGCCGGCCAGGTCGGCGGGGGCGACCGGATAGCGCCCGATCGCGATGTCGGCGCGGGTGCGGCCGGGGGTGAGTTCGCCGTTGAGATCGACCAGGGTGGTCTGGTCGCCGTAGGAGGCGGGCACGCCGAGCCGCAGCGCCAGGTCACGCACCCGGCCCGGGCCGATCTGCTCGGCCAGGGCGTAGAACGGCGTGTTCAGCGAGTAGACCATCGCGGTGTCCAGCGGGCAGACCGGGCACTGCAGGTTGTCCAGGTTGTAGAGGGGCGCCCCGCCGCGGTCGGAGAACAGCCGCGGCGACGTCCCGTTGTAGTACGACCGGTAGCTGATGTCGCGTTCCTCGGCGGCGGCCAGCACCAGCGGTTTGAAGGTCGACGCCGGCGGGCGGGCGGCCAACGCGTCGTCGTAGTAGCCGCGCCCCCGGTCGCCGCCGTAGTAGGCGCGCACCCCGCCGTCGTGCGGATCGATCGCGACCAGCGCGGTGCGCAGCTCGGCCGGCTGCCCGGCCAGCGCGGCGCCGATGCTCGCGGTCGCCGCCCGCTGCGCCTGCGGGTCGATGGTCGTGATGACCCGCAGTCCGCCGGTGCGGATCTGCTGCCGGCTGACCCCCGCGGCGACGAGTTCGTCCTCGACCCGGTCGGCGATCAGCCCGACCGGGCCGCCGACCGCGCTGGCGGTCACCGATTCGGGGGCGACCGCGGGGTACGGCGTCCGGTCGGCCGCCCCGGGCGGCAGCCAGCCGGCGTCGCTCATCGCGCGGACGATCCATTTCCACCGGTTCAGCGTCCAGTGCGGGTCGACGGCCGGGTCGCCACGGGTCGGGTCCTTGACCATGGCGGCCAGCACGGCACCCTGGTACGCGGTGAGCCGGTCCACCGACGAGCCGAAGAAGGCCTGGGCGGCGGCCTCCACCCCGTACGCCCCGCGGCCGAAGTAGATGGTGTTCAGGTAGCGCTCGAGGATCTGGTCCTTGGTGAACCGGTGTTCCAGCTTGAGGGCGAGCGCCGCCTCCTTGGCCTTGCGGCTGACCGTGCGCTCCTGGGTCAGGTACGCGTTGCGGGCGAACTGCTGGGTGATGGTGGACGCGCCCTGCCCGCTGTCCTTCGCCACGTTGGACCACAGCGCGCGCAACAGGCCGCGCACCGAGACGCCGTGGTGGTCGTAGAAGCCGCGGTCCTCGGCGGCCAGGAACGCCTGACGCACGCCGACCGGCACCCGGTCGAGCGGGACGTCGGTGCGGTCGGCCAGCCCGATCCGGGCCAGCACGGTCTGCCCGTCGCGGTAGTAGAGCACCGAGGCCTGCGGCGGGGCCGGGTCGGCCGGCAGGTCGACGCTCCACACATATCCGGCGGCGGCCAGCACCAGCACCACGTTGACCGCGACCAGCGCGGCGACGGTGCGGCGCAGCCACCGTGGACGCCGGCGCACCCAGCCGAGCACCGCGCGCAGCCGCTCCCGCGCTGACGTCGATGGCATGCGGCACCCCCGGAAAGCTCAGCCCTCGTCCTGTGGTTCAAGACGAAGGCCGAGCCCGTCACGGAGCACCGCAGTGCGGTGGATCTCAAAAATGCCGAAGAAGCAACATCGAGCGGTACGTCTACGTCCGCGCGCGTTGTACCCGGTCGCGCCGTGGCACTCCGGCACGGGTGGCCGGCGCCCGCCCGGCGGGTGGTTCGACCGCCCCGGTGCGCCCGGCCCAGGCGGCCCGGGCCGCGTCCAGCGCCGCCCGCAGCCGGGCCTGCTCGCCGTCGCGGTCGCGGTACCAGGACAGCGCCCACGCCCGGTGCAGCCGCCAGCCGAGACTGAGCAGCACCTGGTCGGTGAGCCGGTCGCGGTCCCGGGCGGCCGGGCAGTCCCGGTATCCGGGGCCGTCGCAGCGCACGCCGAGCAGGTAGTGCCCGGACGGGTCGTCGGGGTGCCGGATCGCGATGTCGACCCGGCCGCCCGCGGTGCCCAGCGCGGCCCGGGCCGGATAGCCCCAGCCGCGGACCGTCTCCAGGATCGATTCGACGAAGTCGCCGGTCGGGTCGTTGTGGTCGAGGCTGGTGTCGCCGGCACCGCGCTCCACGTAGTCGAGATAGGCGGCCAGCTGCCGGACGCCCTCGTTCTCCGACTCGGGCACGTCGCGGGACAGGATCGAGGTGACGATCTCCACCCGGTGCCGGGCCCGGGTGATCGCCACGTTGAGCCGGCGCCAGCCGTTGGGCCGGTTCAACGCGCCGAAGTTCGCGCTGATCCGGCCGGCCTCGTCGTAGCCGTAGCCGATCGAGAAGATCATCACGTCGCGTTCGTCGCCCTGCACCGACTCCAGGCTCTTGATGAAGAAGCCGTGCAGCCGGTCGTCGGTGACCATCCGTTCCAGCGCCGGCTGCCCGGCCGCCAGCTTCTCCAGGGCCCGTTCGATCGCCTCGGCCTGCGCCACCGAGAAGGTCACCACGCCCACCGAGAGTTCCGGCCGGGTGGCGAAGTGGTGCACGATCCGTTCGGCGACCCGTTCCGCCTCGACCGGGTTGTCCCGGCCGGTGCTGCGCCGGTACACCCCGGCGACCGGGAAGAGGGCGACGCCGGTGTCCGGGCCGCCACTGCCCGGGGCCGGGAAGGTGCTCAGCCGGCCCTGGTAGAAGGCGTCGTTGGCGAACGCCACCAGCGCCTGGTGCCGGCTGCGGTAATGCCAGGTCAGACCCATCCCGGGGAAGGCTCCGCAGGCCTTGGCCAGCTCCAGCACGGACTGGTAGTCGAGCACCTCGGTGTCCGGCACCTCGGTGGCCGCCCGATCGAAGAACGAGGTGGGCGGCAGCTGGCGGTCGTCGCCCGCGGTGATCAGGGACGTGCCGCGGTAGATGCAGTTGATCGCGTCGGCCGGGGTGATCTGCGAGGCCTCGTCGAAGATGACCGCGTCGAAGCCGATGTCCGGGGGCAGCGACTGGCTCACCGTGAGCGGGGACGCGAGGACACACGGGCGCAGCGCCAGGACCGCTTCGCGGGCACGGCCCAGCAGGTCACGTACCGGCAATTGCCGATCGGCCTTCATCGCCTCGCGCCGCAACAGGCCCGCGGCCGCGCTCTCGGGCGGCGGCCGGCGGTCCTCGACCGCCGCGACGATCTCGCGGGCCGCGACCACCGCGAGCCGCTCGTCGGCCTGCCGGAATTCGGCGACCAGCCGGTCCCGGTCGTCGGAGCGCCACGGCCGCAGCCGATGGTCGGCCCGGACCACCGCGTCGGCCCAGCCGTGCAGCAGCGCCCGGTCCAGCACCGCGGGCACGTCCGTGCCGTCCAGGCGCCGGTCGGCGCAGAATTCGACGGCCGCGTCCAGGCCGTGGAAGGTGAGCACGTCACGGGCGTCCAGGCAGGCGAACCACTCCTCCTGGCCGCTGCTGTCGTTGCGGATGTCGCGCAGGAAGGCGGCGGCCCGCTGATAGTCGGCGAACCGGTCGCGCAGGTCGGCCTGCCGGGAGGGGCCGAAGCCGGCGAGCACCGCCCGGCTCGCCTGCTCCCATTCGGCGGCCCGCTCGGCCAGCCCGACGATCGGCCGCAGGTCGCGCAGCGCGACGAGCTGCGCCTCGGAGAGCGGACCGCCGGCGAAGTCCCGGGCCTGCGCCGCCCATGCCACGGTTGCGGCGAGGGCACCCGGATCGACCTCGGCGAGCCCGTCGGCCGGCCCGCCGAGGGCCGCCGCCGCCCGGGCCGCCGCGTCCCGGAGCGACCCCAGTCGCACCGTCTCGGCGTAGTCGAGGGTGTGCCCGGTCGCCGCGTCGTACGCCCGGACCGTCTCGGCGACCGCGTGCAGCGCCGTCACGTGCCCGGTCAGCCAGGCGATCGCGTCGTCGATCGGCCCGGACACCAGCTCCGGGCGGGCCGCCGGGTAGGGCGCCGGCCGCAGCGTCGCCTGCCACCGCAGCAGTGCGTCACGGGCCTCGGTGACCACCTGGATCGGCTCCGGGTCGGGCGCCGGCGCGCAGATGTAGGTGAGCACCGATCCGATGCCGGCCGGTGGTGCGGCGGCGAGGGCCGCGGCGGCCACCGCGATCGCCTCGTCGAGGGCCACGAAGTCGGTGCCGCGGCCCTGCCAGTACCGGCCGAGGGCGGTGGCGTACGCGTGCTCGGCCGCCGCCAGCTCCTGCCGGGCCCGTTTCCAGGCGACCGCGGTGCCGATCCGGTCGACGGCGTCGCCGAGGTGCGCCGTGGGCAGCACGAAACCGGCCACCTGGCGGCGGTCGCGGCGGTACGCCGCGCGCAGCCGCCCGAATCCCCGGTGCACCGTGGCGAACCGCTCGGCCAGCTCCTCGACCGGCTGCGCGAGGATCGCCTCGGAGAAGTACGGCCGGGCCTGGATCTCGGTGGCGACCAACACCTCCAGGGCCCGGCGCAGCGCACCCGCCCCGGTCTGCACGCCGGCCAGCGCGCCCGGGGTGAACCAGAACCGCTCCGGTTTGTGCGGCCGGGCGCCGAGTTCGGCGACCGCCGCCACCCGGGCGATGTCGCGGATCGTGCCGGCCTGCGGCAGCCCCAGCTTGGCGGTCACCCGGTTGACCGCGCGGCGGTGCCGGTCCACCTGGTCGGCGGCCCTGGCGAAGTCGCGGGCGAGTTCGTCGGCGTCGGCCGCGGTCAGCGTGTCCAGGCCGACCGGGCCGGGAAACGCCTCCAACGACGGGGGCATCGGCAGGTCGGCGGCGGACGGCAGCGCGGTCCACGGCACGCCGGCCCGCTGCTGGACCGCCGTGGCGGCCTCGGCCGCGGCGGCCATCTCGTCGCCGCGCCTCTCCGCGGCCCGCCGGACCGGCGCCAGGTCGTCGGCGGTCAGCCAGGACTCGGCGACCCGCTCGGGGCGCCGGCCGGCGTGCTCGGCGAGCCGGGCCAGGGTGGCCGCGTCCGCCGGGGCACGCAGCCCGAACGCCTGCGCCGCGGCGTCCGCGATCCGGGCCGAGCGGGCCAGCGCGGCCAGGGCGGTCTCGGCGCGGCTGAGCGCCGAGTCGAGCGGTTCGCGGGTGGTCACGTCGCGCCAGAGCAGCGCGTCCCCGCCGGCCATCGCCCGCCAGGAGCGGGACAGCTGTTCGGTCGCCTCGCGGATGCGGCGCACCACGTCCGGGGTGAGCGCGCCCGGGTCGACGGCCGGCACCGGGGCGGCGGGCACGTCGGCGAGCCCGGCGCAGCGGCCGATGATCTCGTACAGGCTGGCGCCGAGCGGCCGGCGGGTCTCGTTCATCGCGGCCGCGTAGGCGGTCAGCGCCTCCCGGCGTTCGCGCAGCGCGGCCCGGTCGAGCACGGGGGCGTCCGCGGGCGGCTCCGGCGTCTCGTCGACCGCCGCGGCCAGCAGCGTGGCCACCTCGCGCCGGCCGGCCTGCTGGCCGTGCAGTTCCAGGATGTAGCGGTCCAGCCCGGCCGCGGCGAGCCGGTTGCGGACCACGTCGAGCGCGGCCACCTTCTCGGAGACGAACAGCACCCGTTTCCCGGCGTGCAGCAGCGCGCCGATCATGTTGGCCACGGTCTGCGACTTGCCGGTGCCGGGCGGGCCGTCCATCACGAAGCTGTGCCCGGCCAGGGCGGCGGCCACGCAGGCACGCTGGGACGAGTCGGCGTCCAGGACCAGCGGCATGCCCTCGGGCGGGGCGAGCCGGTCCACCTCCTCGGGCCGGATCGGGGTGAACTTGAAGGCTTCGGTCTGCCGCCGCGGGTCGGTGGTGGCCAGCGCCCGGACCACCGGGTGGGCCAGGATCCGCTCCTCGTTGTCGCGCAGGTCGCGGTAGATCGCATCCTTGTGGAAGGTGAGGCAGGTGAGGATGACGGTCCGCTCGATGTGCCAGCCGTGCCGCCGGGCCACCGTGCCGGTGAACTCGTCCCAGAACCGGGACACGTTGAGTTCGGCGGCCGGTTCCAGGTCGGGGACGGCGATCCCGGCCCGTCGCAGCCGCAGCGCGAGCGCCGGGTTGACCACCGGCTCCTCGTCGCGCAGCCGCAGCTCGGGCTGCTCGGCCAGGTCGCCGGTGACCAGGTCGGCCGGGAGCAGCAGCAGCGGGCTGGTGTAGCTGGTGGTCTCGCTGTCCGGGTCCTCGTCGTCGGCGGCCAGCCGCCAGTGCAGCATGCCGAGCGCCAGGTGCAGCACGAACACGCCGCGGTCCAGGTATTCCTGCCGGGCACGGCGCTGCAGCCGGCGCAGCAGCGGGCCGAGCGAGCGTTCGGTCAGCTCGGTGCGGAAGGTGCCGTCGCCGGGCGCGGCGCCGCCGGAACCGGTCAGCACCGCCCCGGTGCCCCGGCTGAGCGTGGTGACCACCTGATGCGGGTCGGGCGAGGTGATCTCCAGCAGGTCGGCGTTGCCGGCCGCGAAGTTGATCAGCCGGTTGTGGTCACCGAGGTCGATCAGGCTCTCCCGCCAGGCCCGCAGCGCCGCGTGCACGCCGGCGCGCGCGGGCCGCGGCCCGCTCTGCGAAGAGGAGTCCATGCCCCGATTGCACCAGTGCGAATAGCTTTCGCGCTGGAAAACCCGATTCTTACCGAACAACCGTTGCCGGCGCGGGTGCGGCGCAGATCTCCGCCAGGCGGGCGATCAGCACGCCGGAGTCGGACGGCTCGGCGAGCGCCGCCAGCCGCACCGGGTCCAGCGGCGGCACCTGCACGTGCGAGATCAGCGGATGGTCCGGCCGGCTGTCCACCTCGCCGGCCCCGAACAGCGTCTCGGAGATCTTCTCGCCGGGCCGCAGCCCGATGTACTCGATCGCCACCGGCGCCGGCGCGAACTGCGCCATCTGGGCGGCCACCTCGGCGATCCGCACCGGCTCGCCCATCTCCAGGACCAGCGCCTCGCCGTCCTGCCCGATCGCGGCGGCCTGGATCACCAGGTGCACCGCCTCCTGAATGGTCATGAAGTACCGGGTCACCTCGGGGTGCGTCACGGTGAGCGGGCCACCGCCCGCGATCTGCGCGTTGAACTTGGTGAACACCGAGCCGCGGCTGCCCAGCACGTTGCCGAACCGGACGCTGAGGAAGGTGCCGGTGCGACGCCGCGCGGTCCACGCGGTGAGCCGCTCGGTGATCCGCTTGGAGTAACCGAGCACGCTGGTCGGGTCGGCCGCCTTGTCGGTGGAGATGTTCACGAACCGCTCCACCGACGTCGCCGCGTCCAGCACGTTCAGGGTGCCCAGCACGTTCGTCTTGATCGCCTCGGCGGGATAGCGCTGCAGCAGCGCCAGGTGTTTGAGCGCGGCCGCGTGGAAGACCACCTGCGGACGCCGGGTGCGGAACACCTCGCGGACCCGGTCGGCGTCACGCAGGTCGGCGAGGATCACCGACGGGTCGTCGAGCAGCGCCACCGGGTCGATCGAGAGCTGCACCGCGAGCAGCGACGTCTCGTCGCGGTCCAGCATCATCAGCTCGGCCGGCCGGAACCGGTGGATCTGCCGGCACAGCTCGGAGCCGATCGAGCCGCCGGCACCGGTGACCAGGACCCGCTTGCCGGTCAGGTAGCCGCCGATCCCGGACAGGTCGGTGTCGATCTGATGCCGGCCCAGCAGGTCGGCGACCTGCACCTCGCGGATGTCGCCGACCTCGACCGGCTGGTCCATCATCTCGCTGACCGACGGCACCACCTGGAACGCGGCGCCGGCCGCCAGGGTCCGGTCGCGGATGTCGCGGACCAGGGCGGCGTCGGCGTTGGCGACCGCGAAGATGAGCAGGCCGGCGCCGGTGTCGGCGAGCGCCCGCGGGATGTCGTCGCGGGTGCCCAGCACCGGCACGCCGAGGATCCGCAGCCGGCGCTTGTCCCGGTCGTCGTCGATCAGCCCGGTCGGCAGGTAGCGGCCGTGCCGGTCGTGCAGCATCGAGGCGACCAGCATCGCCCCGGCGGTGCCGGCCCCGAACAGCAGAACCGGTGCGGCGGTCTGCGCGTCCGGGCGCCGTTGCCGGGACCACCGCAGCCGGCGCAGGTCGCGGATGCCGAGCATCAGGGTCAGCGCGGCGGCGCCGCCGAGGGCGGGCAGCCCGGGCGAGACCGGATGCCAGACGAACACCACGATCACGGTGAGCACCACGGTGACCGCCGCGGTGGTGAACACCACGGACCGGATCTCGTCGAACTCGGCGAACCGGTACCGCCCCCGGTACAGGTGCCGGGTGTGCCCGATGACCGCCTGCAGCAGGACCGCGAGGCCGACCGCGGCCAGGCCCCCGGCAAGGTGGCGCCGGGTGGGCAGGAAGTCGTGCCGGGCCAGGACCGCGGCCAACAGGCCGACGGCCCAGGCGGTGGCGTCGACGAGTAGGGGGAACACGCGCCGGTACGCCCAGAACCGTGCGCCCATCATGGCCGGAGCGTAACAGCGGAAAAATCCTGAAAAAGTACTTTAGGGTGACGGGGGTGGGCCTGCGCGAATACCTCCGTGTCGCCCGGCGCAACTGGTGGTTGCTGCTGACCTCGGTCGTCCTCGCGCTCGGCGTCGCCCTGATCGTCAACCTCAACACCACCCCGGTGTACGCGGCGCGGGTCACGTTCTTCTTCTCCACCCCGATCGCCGGCGCCTCCGACCTCTACCCGGCCAGCATGTTCAACGCCAGCCGGCTGTCCACCTACGCCAAACTGCTGACCAGCGACGAGGTGGCCACCCCGCTGGCCGGCAGCCCGGGCATCGACCTCAGCCTCAAGGACGTCCGGGACGCGATCAGCGCGAAGACCGTGGCGGACACGGTGATGATGGAGGTCAGCGTCGAGGACCGGGACCGCAACCGGGCGATGCTGCTGCTCACCCGGCTCACCCGGCGGTTCGACACCGCGGTCGAGGACCTGGAGCGTCCCAAGGCCGGTGAGCCGTCCACCGTCAAGGTCACCGTGGTCTCCGGCCCGGCCCTGGACGACGGCCCGGTCTCGCCGGACTGGGCGAACAACTTCGCGCTGGCCGCGGTCGCCGGAATGGTCACCGGCGCGATCGGCGCGGTGGGCCGGGAGGCGGCCGACCACACCGTGCGCACCGCCGACGCGCTGCAGGTGCTGGCCTCCGCCCCGGTGCTGGCCCGGGTGCCGCTGGACCGGGGTCACCCGTTCGTCTCGCCGAGCGCCTCGGCCCGCACCGAGGCGCTGCGCGAGGTCCGCACCCAGGTGCAGTGCGCGGCGGCGGCCGGCTCGGTCAAGACGCTCGCGGTCACCAGCGCGGTGCCCGGGGAGGGCCGGTCCGCCACCGCCTGCGGGCTGGCCCTGCTGTTCGCCGAGGCCGGACAGCGCGTCCTGGTGGTCGACGCCGAGCTGCGGCACCCCCGGCTGGCCGCGCTGCTCGGCCGGGAGGACTCGGCCGGGCTGAGCACGGTCCTGGACGGGACCGCGGCGCTGGAGCAGGTGCTGCAGCCGTGGGGCGCCGGGTTGTGGCTGCTGGCCAGCGGGCGGACCCCGCCGAACCCGAGTGAGCTGCTCAGCTCGCCGAGGATGACGGAGCTGGTCGACGCCGTACGCAAGAAATTCGATGTGGTGATCTTCGATTGCCCGCCACTGCTGCCGGTGACCGACGCGGCCGTGGTCGCCGCCCGCGCGGACGGCACGCTGCTGGTGGTGCGCGCCCGTCGGACCACGTCGGCCCAGGTCACCGCGGCGGTCCGGGCGCTGCACGCGGTCAACGCGACGCTGCTGGGCTGCGTGCTGAACATGGTGGCCCGCAAGGGGCCGGACGCGGTGCCCCGCTACGACTCCTACCTCGGTGGGCCCGGCCCCCGGGCCGCGGCCGCATGACCGAAGGGCCGGGTCTGCGGCCGGTGCTGCGTGACTACGTCACCAGCCTGGCCGTCCAGTGGTTCGTGCTGGGCACCGGTCTGGCGCTGTTCCACCTGGTGGCCCGGCGGGGCAGCGTCGGCGGGTTCGCCTTCTACCAGATCGCCCGGAGCGTGGCGAGCACCCTGCAGCCGCCGCTGATGTTCGGGCTCGCGCTGGGGCTGCAGCGCTACCTGCCGCACACCGCGGCGACCACACGCCGGCTGGTCCGGCAGGCGCTGCTCGCCGAGACCGTCCTGGTCACCGTCGCCGGACTGATCGCGGTGGCGGCCGGTCCGGGGATCGCCGGGCTGCTGGGACTGCCCGGCGGCCGGTCCGCGGTGGTCGCGATCGCGGTCCTGCTCGGTGGCAACTGCCTGTGCACCATCGCGTTCGCCGCGCTGCGCGGCACCCGTCAGGTGACCGGTGCGAACCTCGTGTACGGCCTGGGCCTCGGCCTGATCCCGCTGATCGCCTTCGTCAGCACCGCACGGATCGAGGACTTCCTGCTGGTCCAGGGCGTCGGCGCGGGGCTGGCCGCCGCCGGTGGCATGCTGGCCGTCCGCGGCAGGTTCCCGCCGGTCACCGGGCCGGAGCCGACCCTGCGCACGCTGCTCTCCTACGGCGCCCGCCGCACGCCCGGCGAGCTGGCGCTGCCCGCGTTCTACACGGTGCCCGCGCTGGCGGTCGCGGTGGCGATGCCCGGGCGCCCCGAGGCCGGTTATGCCGGGTTCACCACCTCGGCCGTCGCCCTGGTCTGCGCCCAGTTCGCCATGCTCACCCCGGTCCTGATGCCCCGCCTGAGCCGGCACTTCACCGACCGGGGCCAGGACGATGCGGCCGTACGACGACTGCTGCGTGCCCTGCCCACCGCCGCCGGGGTGCTCGCGGCGATACCGGTGGCGGTGATCGTGCTGGCGGCCCCGGTCCTCATCCACCGGTTCCTCGGCGCCGAGTTCACCGCGGCGGTCCCGGTGCTGCGGCTCGGTGTGCCGGCCGCGGTTCCGCTGGCGATGTTCTACGCCGCCCGGCCCACCCTGGAGACGACACTGGCGCCCCGGCTGCTGAGCCGGCTCCTGCTCGGCTGTCTCGCCCTGCAGGTCGTGGTCACCACGGCCGGGATGGCCGTGCTGGCCCCGCCGCACGCCGCGGTGCTCGGCCTGGCCGCGGCGGCGACGGCGCTCGGGCTGGACGCGGCGCGACGCTCGGCGCACGCCGTCCGGGTGGCCCGGTGACGACCGCGCCGGGCACCGCGCGACCCGGGCTGGTCGTGCTGATCGCCTTCGTGGTGGCGCTGGCCGGCCGGTTCACCCTGTCGCGGGCCGGCCTGGACATTCCGGTGGCCAACGACGTCCGCGTACCGCTGTTCCTGATCCTGCTCCTGAGTCTGGTCCTGGAGGCCAACTACGCCGGGCCGCATCCGGCCCAGGGTGGCCAGGCGCTGCTCGGCATCCTGGCGTTGGTCGCCTACCAGGGCGTCTCGGTGCTGTGGACGCCGCCCGGGGCGATCACCGGGCCGGTCGTCGGCGACCTGGTCGCGCTGACCGGGCTGGTGATCGTCTACTACATCCTGGCCGCCTGGGACGGCGATCGGGTGACCGCCACGACGCTGACCCTCTTCCACGTCGCCGCCTGGGTCTACTTCCTGGCCGCGGCGGCCGGGCTGGGCCGGGAGGCGAACGGGCGGTGGGCGGCGCTCGGCGGCGGGCCCAACGTCTTCGTCCGCCTGATGATCCTCGGCGTGATCACCTCGCTGTTCCTGTACCTGCGGCACGGCGAACGGATGATCTGGCTGGTGCCGATTCCGATGTTCCTGTTCGGCGCGGTCGCGTCCGGCTCCCGCGGCGGCCTGGTCGCGCTCGGCTTCACCGCCGTGCTCGCGCTGGTCGCGATCCGGCCGCGGATCGACTTCGACCGGGCCGGCAAGCCGCTCGCCCTGCTCGGCGTGGTCGGCGCGCTCGTGGTGATCGCCGGCGGCCCGGCCATCGCCGGGTTCGTGCAGCAGCGGTTCGTGCAGACCACCGTCGGGCAGGGCTACCTGTCCGACCGCGACGTGCTGTTCCGGATGGCCTTCCAGCTGTTCCTGCGCCACCCGCTGCTGGGCACCGGGCTCAACGGCTTCCCCAGCCTCAGCGGGCTGGGCCTCGACCTGTACACGCACAACCTGCTGCTGTCGATCCTGGCCGAGGGCGGCGTGGTGGGCATGACCCTGCTGATCGTGGCCTGGGTGGCGCTGTGGCAGGCGTACCGCGCGGTGCCGGTGGCCGAACGCGGCCTGGCGGCACGGACCGCGGCCTACTGCGGCATCTTCATCGGGGCCACCTGCCTGTTCTCCGGCGACTACTACGACGCCCGGCTGATGTGGATCCTGCTGGTACTCGCCGCGGTCCGGCCGGCGCCGAGACCGTAGCGGGCTTCGATCAGCACCCGCTCGAAGTCGCGGAACAGCACGTTGCGGTCGAACCGGTCCCGGGCCAGCGCACTCGCCGCCCGGCGCGCCGCCGCGCCCGCCGCCGGGTCCCGCAGGAAGCCGGCCAGCACGGTGGCCGCACCCTCCGGGTCGTCCGGCGGCAGGGCCAGACCGGCCCCGGTGCGGGTGAGCAGGCCGGTGATCCAGCCGCCGTGGTTCACCGCGACCGGACGGCCCGCGGCCAGCGCGTCGAGCAGCTTGTTCGACGAGTCGCTGCCCAGCTCCGGACGGTTCAGGGTGAGGCCGGTGGCCAGGTCACAGGCGGCGAACCAGGCGACCACCTCGGTCTTGGCGACCGGCGGCAGCAGGAACAGGGTGCGCTCCAGCACCCCCAGCTCGGCGGCCAGCCGGCGGATCGACTCCCGCATCCGGCCGTCGCCGAGGATCACCACCCGCACCTCCGGGTCGAGCACGGCCAGCCGGGCGGCCGCCCGGACCAGGTAGTCCACGCCGTTGACCACGCCGAGGGCGCCGGCGTACAGCACCATCGGGCGGTCGCCGAGCCACGGCAGGCTCCGGCGCAGCGCCGCACCGGCCCGCCGGGCGGCCGGGCCGCTGAACAGCGCCCGGTCGGAGCCGTTCGGCACCACGGTGACCGGCACCCGCGGGAACCGGCGCTGGATGCTGTCCGCCATGTCGTCGGAGAGCGCGATGACGTGCGCCGACCGGCGGTAGGCCCAGGCTTCCAACCGGCCGGCGGCCCAGCGGGCGGCCGGCGACCGCAGCGCCCCGACCGCGATCGGCGCCCGCGGCCACAGATCCCGGACCTCGAACACCATCGGCACCCGGCGGCGCATCGCGGCGACCACGCCCGGAATCGCCACCGTCAACGGCGTGCTCGTCGCGAAGACCAGCTCGTGGTCGAGCCGGGCGGCCACCAGCGTGGCCCGGCCGACGAAGGAGAGGAAGGCGAGGATCCGGCGGCGGTACGACATCGCGTTGTCGTACGGCACCGGCAGCCAGTGCACGACGATCCCGGCCTCGGTGGTGACCCGGGCCGGTCCGCCGGACGCGTCGGCGGTGACCATGTGCACCTGGTGTCCGTGTTCGACCAACCGCCGGGCGAACTCGTACGACCGGGTCCCGCCGGCCATCCCGGGCGTCTTGAAGTACTGGTGCACATAGGTGATCCGCACCCCCTCATCCTGCCGGTACACCCTTGACGATCCGGCCCGATTCGACGTCCCGGACCACACAGGCGCCGGCCCCGACGGTCGCCCGGTCACCCACCGACCGGCCCTGGAGCACCACCGCGCCGGTCCCGATCAGCACCGCGCGCCCGAGCCGGCAGTCGCCGGAGACCGCGGCCAGCGGATTCACCTGCACGCAGGCGTCCAGCACCGAGTCGTGGCCGACCGTGGCATTCTGGTTGAGGTGCACGTGCCGGCCCAGGGTGACGTTCGTGGTGACCCGGGCCCCGGCGAACAGCACCACCCCCTCGGCCAGGCCGGTGTCCGGGCCCACGGTCGCCGCCGGGTGCACCAGCCGGGCCGCCGGCCGCCCGGACGGCTCCAGCGCGGCGGCCACCCCGTCCCGGACCCGCGGATCGCCGATCCCGATCACGAAGTGGGCGTCGACCCCGGCGAGCAGCGCGGCCGGGCCGAGCCAGCCGGACCCGAGCCGGTCCAGGGCGCGCAGATTCGCCTCCGACGGGGCGTCGTCGAGGAAACCCAGCACCTTCCACGGGCCGCCGCCCGCGTCGTTGACCGCCGCCACCACGCCGAAGATCTCCCGGCCGTGACCGCCGCAGCCGACGATCACGAGGGGCTCAGGCACGGTCGCTACCCAGGAACAGCGGCATGGTGGCCTCCCCCGGGGCGGTGATGCCGGTGCGGCGCAGCAGCAGGCGCACGGTGCGGGCCAGGATCCGCAGGTTCAGGCCGAGCGAGCGGTGGTCCACGTACCAGACGTCGATCGCGAACCGCTCCTCCCAGCTCACCGCGTTACGGCCGCTCACCTGCGCGAGCCCGGTGATGCCGGGCCGCACCTCGTGCCGGCGGGCCTGCTCCGGCGTGTACCGGTCGAGGTACTGCATGAGCAACGGCCGCGGGCCGACCAGGCTCATCTCGCCGCGCAGCACGTTCCAGAGCGTGGGCAGCTCGTCCAGGCTGGTGGCGCGCAGCGCCCGGCCCAGCCCGGTCAGCCGGTCGGCGTCGGTGACCAGGCCGCGCCGCTCGTCGAGGTCCCGCATGGTGCGGAACTTGACCAGGGTGAACGGGCGGCCGTGCAGGCCCGGGCGCTGCTGGCGGAACAGCACCGGACGGCCCAGGCCGGCCGCCACCGCGCCGGCGACCACGGTGATCACCGGGGAGAGCAGGACCAGGCCGGCCCCGGCGGCGACGACGTCGATCGCGCGCTGGACGGTGTCGGTGCCGCGCCCCGGCGGCCGCGGCTTCATCGGCGGTCACCCATGTAGTCGGCGATCTCGTCGAGCACCCGCCGCACCTGGTCGTCACGGAGCGCGGAGCCGCTGGGCAGCAGCAGCCCGTTGCGGAACAGACGCTCGGCGGCGCCGGTCAGCGCGGCCCGGGCGCCGGCGAACAGCGGCTGCAGATGCATCGGCTTGAACACCGGCCGGGTCTCCACCCGGCGCGCCGCCAGATGCGCAGCCAGCTCGGCGGCCTGCCAGCCGGCCCGCTCCGGATCGACGACGATGCTGGTCAACCAGCGGTTCGAGCCCGGGTCGGCGTCGGCGGGCAGGGTCACGCCGTCGACATCGGAGAAGATTTTGGCGTACGCGTCGTGCAGGGCGCGCCGGCGCTCCACCATCTCGTCCAGCCGCCGCAGCTGGGCGCGGCCCAGTGCGGCCAGGATGTTGCTCAGACGATAGCTGTAACCGATCTCGGCGTGCTCGTAGTGGGTGACCGGCAACCGGGCCTGTCCGGCCAGGTGCCGGGCACGCTCGGCCAGCCCGCCGTCCGCGGTGAGCAGCATGCCGCCCCCGGACGTGGTGAGCACCTTGTTGCCGTTGAAGGACAGCGCCGCCACCCGGCCGAACGACCCGGCGGCCCGCCCCGCACGGGTGGCGCCGAGCGCCTCCGCGGCGTCCTCGACGACCGGGATGCCGAGCCGGTCGCACAGCGGCCCGATCCGGTCGTAGTCGGCGCAGCTGCCGAACAGGTCGACGGTCATCACCGCCCGTACCCGCGCGCCCTCGGCGCGCAGCTCGGTCAGCAGGGCGTCGAGCAGGTCCGGATCGAGGTTGCCGGTGTCCGGATCACAGTCGGCGAAGACCGGGGTCGCACCGGTGTAGGCGACGGCGTTCGCGGTCGCCACGAAGGTGAGCGTCGGCACCACGACCACGTCACCCGGGCCGGCGCCGAGCCCGAGCAGGGCCAGGTGCAGCGCCGCCGTGCCCGAGGTGAGCGCCACCGCGTGCGGCACACCCACCCGGTCGGCGATCTCCGCCTCGAACCGGTCCAGGTCCGGGCCGGCCGGGGCGATCCAGCCGGAGCGCAGGGCGGCGGTGACGTACTCCAGCTCCAGATCCCCGACGTCGGGCGGGGACAGCAGAACGGTGTGCTCATCGGTAAGCATTCCCCCACCACCCATGGCCGCGTGTCACCCGGTGCGAGCCCCGGGGCAGGGGGAATCCGCCGGCTCCACCGGCTGCCAATGCTAGCCCCCGACGGTTGCGGCGGGCGGTTTCCCGATCAGGACGGTCGGCCTGATTCCCCGGTCATGAGGCCCAGGAGGGGATGAAGTTGATCGCCCAGCCGACCGTGGCGGCGATCAGGGCCAGCGCTACCCCGGTCATCATGCCGATGCCGATCGCCTTGAAGCGCGGATTGTTCGTCAGGAAGGCCCCGACCGCGCCGGTCACCGGGGCGATGCAGCAGCCGCCGGTGCCGTAGAAATACATCCACTGGTGCGGGTCGTCGGAGCCGGTCCACAGCCGGTGCGCGGCGAGCAGGCCGAGACCGACGTGCAACGCGAGCACGAGAATGCCGACAAGCACCGCCAGAGATCCCTTAGCCACACCGGAACGTTAGCCGCATCAGCCTCATGAGGCACCGGTGCGGGGGCCCGGTTTCCGCTCTCCCACGTCACAATACGCCGTAAGTCAGACATTTGGCATCGCTCCGGCGGCGTGGGTCATCCCACATTCCGGACGGACGTCACGCACCGTGCCGGCCCGCCGACATCGCGGCGGACCGGCGATCCGTGGGCACCGGGCGTGTCACCGGCGATCCGCGGGCACCGGGCGTGTCACCGGCGCCCCGGGGTCACCTCCCGGGACGCCCAGCGACAGCCGGCCGGTTGCTCGTCACCCTCCCCGGCCGCTCGGCGGGGCCGACCGGCTGCTCGTCACCCTCCCCGGCCGCTCGGCGAGGGGTGGTCGGCGGATCGTCGACCGCCCGGGCCGTAGGCGACCGCGGACATCGCCGCCACGGCGAGCAGGCCGGCGATCGGGGCGAAGGTGAACCCGTACCGGACGGAGTCACCGACCAGCGGCCCGGTGATCGCCGCACCGGCCGCGCTGCCCACCGTGAAAGCGGTGATCACCCAGGCGAACGCCTCGACGGCGGTGCCGGCCGGGGTCAGCCGGTCGGCGGTCAGGAACACCGCGGTCAGTACCGGCGGCAGCGACAGCCCGGCCACCGCGAGCAGCACCGCCATCGCCGCCGGGCCGGGCATCAGGAGCAGCGGCAGGAAACCGGCCGCCAGACCCGCGGTGACCAGCGGCAGCCGGGACCGGCCGCCCGGGCGGGCACGCATGTACAGCAGGCCGCCGGTGAGCGCGCCGGCCGCCTCGGCGGCGAGCAGCCAGCCGCTCAGCGACCGGTTCCCGGCCGCCTCGGCATACCCGGTGACCGCCACCGGAAGGCTGCCGATCGCCGCGCCGGCGCCGACGACGCCGAGCAGGATCAGCACGAACCGGCCCACCCGCAGCGGCCCGGCCCAGTGCCGGACCGCCGCCACCCCGCGCCAGGTGCGGACCACCGGCGTCGACGCGAACAGCGCCACCCCGGCGAGTTGCAGCAGCGCGGCCGCGACCAGCCCGGCCGGCGGACCGGCGACCGCCACGGCCAGCAGGGTGACCAGCGGCCCGGTCACATAGATGACCTCCTGCACCGCGATGTCCAGGGTGTATGCGGCGGCCACCACGTCCGCCTCGACCAGATCCGGCCAGAGGGCGCGCAGGCAGGCTTCCAGCGGCGGGGTGCCGAGCCCGCCGAGCAGCGCGCCGGCCATCGTCGCCCCGGTCGCGTGGCCACCGGCGGCGACCAGCAGGAAGCCCGCCCCGGAGAGCAGGGCCGAGCCCCAGAGGACGGGTGGCTGGCGCCAGCGGTCGACGATCCGCGCCAGAATCGGGGCGCTGACCGCCATCCCGGCGGTGTAGGCGCCGACGACCAGCCCGGCCAGCGCGAGGCTGTGCGACTCCCGGGCGAACAGCAGCAGGGCCAGCGGGGCGGACGCCATCGGCAGGCGGCCGACCTGGCTGGCGGTGAGGAGACGGCGGACGTGCGGGGCACGGAGCAGGGTGCGAAGTGCGGACATGCGCTCTTTCGTTTCGCGACGGAACCGGAACCGGACCATGCGGCGGCCACCCGGCCCGGGGAGACTCCCGGGTCGGACAGCCGGCCGGTGGGCGGCTCAGGGCGCGAAGTCGGCCCGGTCGTGGTCGAGGCCGTAGAGCGGCAGATCCGGAGTGACCCAGGCCGAGAACGCGGCGGCGACAGCGTCCAGCGGGTTCACAGCCGCCAGGGTACGTCCAGCCCCCCGTCGCGCCGCGCGGGCCCTCCCGGCGAGGCCGCCCGCATCGCCGTCGCCACCCTGACCGGCACGCCCACCGCGGTCGAACGGATCCGCCTGGTCGCCTTCGACGCGGAGACCCGCGACCACCTCGCCGCGGCCCTCCGGGGCGCAGCGGAGGACGGCGGCAGCCGGGCCGCCGGGTCCCGGTGACGGTCAGAGGCGGCGGATGACCGAGACGACCTTGCCGAGGATGGTGGCGTCGTCGCCGGGGATGACCGCATAGTTCGGGTTCTGCGGGATCAGCTCGATGTGGCCGTTGCGCCGCTGGAAGGTCTTGACGGTGGCCTCGCCGTCGAGCATGGCGGCGACGATCTCACCGTTCTCCGCGACGGGCTGCTGGCGGACGATGACCACGTCGCCGTCACAGATGGCGGCGTCGATCATCGAGTCACCCTTGACGTTCAGGGCGAACAGGGTGCCGTGGCCGACCATGCCGGCGGAGACGGTGAGGTGGTCGAGGACGTGCTGCTCGGCCAGGATCGGGACGCCGGCGGCGATGTCGCCGAGCACCGGGATGGTGACGGCCGGGTCCGCGGTGCGCACGTCGACGGCGCGGGAACCGTTCGGCTGGCGACGCAACAGGCCGTGCCGCTCCAGCACCTTGAGGTGGTGCGCGACCGAGGACGGCGAGACCAGCCCGACCGCGGCGCCGATCTCCCGGACGGTGGGCGGGAAGCCCCGGTCCCGCACCGAGTCCCGGATCACCGTGAGGATGCGCTGCTGTTTCGGCGTTAGCTGTTTCAGCGCGGGCGGAACCTGCGACCCGTCGTCATCACCGACATCGACGCTCATGTCCGCACCTTACCGCATGATTAGATCAGATGTACGAATCGTGACCGGAACCGCACCTTCCGGGGATCCCTTGGCAGCCCGGCGGTCAGCGCACGAACAGCAGGAACAGCCCCGCCCAGGTACACCCGATCATGAACAGCACCAGCGGGAACTCGTCCGCCAGCGTGCCCAGCGCCGCCCGCCCGGCCACGGCTCCGGCGGCAACCGGCCCACCGGAGACGACGGACCCGCCACCGGGGGCGCCGGCCGGAGCACCCGAGCCCACGGCGACCGGTGCCACCGAGCCGGCGACCTGCGCCGCATCATGCGCCACGATCACGCCCAGAACGTGTCCGGCAAGGATCAACGCCACCTGTGCGCCGGCGATCACCCCCGGGATCGGCGCCACGTTCCCGGCCGGCCCGCCGCCCATCCCCCACTGGTGGATCAACTGCAGGAACCCGCGCGGGCCCTCCACGATCAGCAGCGACAGGTAGTGCGCCAGCGTGTACCCCACCGCGATCGGGATCAGCGACGCCGTCACGTCCCACTTCCCGGCGATCCTGCGTACGGCGAGCAGCACCCCCGAGCACACCAGCAGCAACGCCCCGGTCGCCAGGACCGCGCCGTGCCCCGCCCGCTGCACGAATCCGGCCCAGACCGGTGACCCGGAGGCGCTGTCGAAGATCGTCGACCCCCACCACACCGCCACGAAAGCCGCGAGCCCGCGCGTCACCGGCAGCGGGGCGGCCAGCCCGGTCAGCGGCCGCCGCCACCGCACCGGGCTGAGCCGCCCGGCGAGTTCGGAGTACACCTCGAAGCAGTCGCCGCGCCCGAACCACTCCTCGCCCCGCACCGCGGCCATCCCGAGCTGGACGATCCCGTAGCCGAGCAGGCACCCGCCGATCACCGCCGGCTCGGTCCGGTGCGGCGCGACCAGCTCGAACCACACGAACGCCAGCAGCCACCCGGCCGCCGGCCAGGCACCGGACGCTGGTCGCGGCCGGAGTCCCGCGCGCGGCAGCCGCAGCAGGCGGAAGAGGGTCCGCAGCGGGTTCACCGCCCGCCACACCGGCCCGAAGATCACGCTGACCGGGATGATCCCGACCCACAGCCAGACGAACAGGGCGCGGGCCGCCGGGTTCTCGTCCTCGCCCGGCCCGGCCAACGCGTCGCCGACCAGGTAGACCGCGAGCAGGAGCACGACCAGGCGCAGCACCGGCAGCCAGCCCGCCGTCCGGACGGCGCGCACCGTGCCGCCGCCGAGCCGGGGCCGGGTCCAGAGCACCGCCGCGATCAGGAAGGACAGCACCACGGTCGCCGCCCCGGCCTGCAGCACCAGGTCCAGCGGCAGCGGCAGGTCGGACGAGCTGCCCACCCCGTGGGCGAGCGGGGCCGGGCCGGAAGCGGGTGGGTTCACTGCACTTCGAGCTGGAGCAGCAGCGTGTCCGGGTGGGCCTCGACGTCGAAGAGCCCGGCCTGCGAGGCCACGAACACGATGCACGTCGGCTGGCCGGGCTGCACCTGGTACTCCAGGTTGTATCCGTGGACATGGATCTGCGCGGCGGTGTCGACGGTGACGCCGAGCCGCACCCGGCTGCCGAGCGCCACACTCACCCGGTGCGGCGCGGGCTGCGCCGTGCCGTCGCGGAGGGCGGCGTCGGCCTGCACCTCGCCCGGCGTGGTCGGCCCGCAGGCGGCGGGCGCGGCGGCCGGCGCGGCCGGCGCGGCGGTGCACCCGGGCAGCAGGGTGAGCGCGGCCAGCAGGAAGGGCATGACCCGCACCGCCCGCCACCCGGCCCACCGCGGCCGCGTCTCGAGCACCGGCGACGACGAGCCGGCGTCGGCGGGCGCCGAAGCGACCGACCGCGGAGCGACGGACGCCGAAGCGATGGGCGGCGATCCGACGGCCGGCGCCCCACCGACCGGACCCGCCGGCGACCCGGCCACCGGCCGGGTCAGCGCGAGCAGCGCGAGCTGCACGAACAGCGCGATCGATCCGGAGGCCACCACCAGCACGAACGCCGCCGACAGCGCGCCCACCGAGACCAGGCTGCCGGCCGAGGCCAGCACCTGCATCGCCAGCATCGCCGGCACGGTCAGGAGCGCCGCCGCCACCAGCAGCAGACCCGCGGTCACCACTCTCATGCCACCGCCTCCGCCCGCTGCGCCAACGTTCTCAGCACCGACGCTCCGGCCACCGCGACGCCCGCGCCCAGTCCCAGCGCGAGCACGACCAGGGCCCGCTCCGCCACCGCCGGCCCGGCGAACGGCAGCACTGCCCGGTGGAACGCGGTCACGTCGGGGAAGACGAAGACCGCGGTCAGCGCCGCGCCCGCGCAGACCGCGAGCAGCCCGGCCGGCCGGCCGCGCAGTGTGGTCACCGCCCCGCCGAGGATGAGCGGCCAGGCCAGCAGGTTGATCCCGGCGGCGCTGAGAAAGGTGCCCAGCGGCGGCGCCGACTCGACCGCCAGGGTGGACCCGGCGACGTGCCCGATCGACGCGGCCATCGCCACCGTGCCGGCCGCGCAGAGCAGCAGGTCGCCCCGGTGGAGGCGACGTGCGATCACGGGGATGGCCACGGCCGCCACGATAGCGAGCGCCCACCAGGGCCACGGGTCCGGCGGGCGTTCGCCGATCAGGATGCCGCTGACCGTCACGGCGGTGCCGCCGGCGTCCAGGGTCAGCGTCCAATCCTGCGTACGGCCGGAAGCGATCTTTTTGCCCTCCGGGGTGAAGCTCGGGTCTGCCCAGGTGAGAGTGTCGCCGGGGGCGACGACCCCGGGGCGGCCGGTGACCGTGACCGGCCCGGGTGTCCGATTTGTCAGGCGCAGTCTGGCGCCGTCCTCGATGGCGGTCACGGTGAGTCCCGGGACCGCCGGTGTGACGGTCACCACCCGGCTGCGGGCGTCGGTGGCGACCAGCCCGCCGGCGTGCGCCGCGGCGGGGCCGGCCGTGGTGAGCAGGACCGCCGTGGCGGCCGTCAGCACCACGGTCAGCCACCGGAGCGGGCGCATCGGGGTCACGAACGTTGCAGGAACTGGATGCTGCGGGTGACCAGCACGGTGCCGGCGCCGGTCAGCGCGACGAGGGTGAGCAGCCCGGTGACCATGTGCACGTTCCAGCCGACGGTACCGGTCTGGATCTTGCCGACCAGCAGCACGGCGCCCCAGACGGCGGGCGGCGCGATCAGCCCGAGGGCGACCCAGCGGCCGGTGACCGGCAGCGTCACCAGACGGTTCGCCACGCGCAGGGCGAGCTCGACGACCGGGGCGGCGATCGCCACGGTCAGCTGCGGCCACCAGGGCGCCTCGGAGTCGAACATCAGGTGCATGAGCAGCGCCGGGATGGCGACGAGCGCGGCCGGCAGGCCGATCGGCAGCGGCCAGCGACGGCCGATCATCAGGATCGGGACGAGCAGCAGGACCGTGCTGAACAGGTAGCCGTGCACGAGCTGGCCGTCGACCGAGAAGACGTTGGGCACCCGCACCCCGGTGCCGAGGTGGTGGAAACCGAGCGCGCTGGCGTGCAGCGAGTAGATGTGCAGGGGCAGCACCGCGAACAGCGCGGAGATCGCCACCAGGAACGCGCCGCCGGTGCCCAGCCGGCGACCCGGCTCGGTGGCGGTCATCAGCGCCGGGCCCATCGCGACCAGCACCATGCCCAGGATGATCAGCTCGTGGCTCGGGCTGACGAAGATCTCCAGATTCTTCTCGATGCCGAAGATGTTGTGCCACAGCGTGTCGACGCCGCCGCCGACCAGCAGCGACGCCATGCCGGCCAGGGGCAGGCGCAGCGCGTTGGGCAGCGCCAGCAGGCTCTGGTAGGTCGGGATGCTGGGCAGCCGCGCCTTCATGATCCAGAGCAGGGTGAAGCCGGACGCCGCGATCCCGGAGTACAGCACGCCGTGCCACGGGGTCCAGAACGTCTCCAGCTGCGGTGTCGTGGCGTGCGCATATGCGTCGAGCTGCAGGCCGATCACCAGCCAGGCGCTCGCCACCAGCAGCACCCACCGCTCCCGCGCGGTGAACGCCGAGCTCACCGGCGCGGCCTCGGCGGCGGCCGGCCGTTCCACGGACGTTGTCACGTTTCCCCCTCCAGTCGAACCGGGCGAAGGTAACCTACATCGCCCTTGTTACATGGTTCGATCCGACGGCGACTCCGGTGGACCACCCCGCCACGCGGCCCGCAACAGGGCGTCCAGGATCGCCGGAGTGACCGGCGCCGGATTCGACGGTGGCACGACCGGCATGATCAGATCCACCGCTTCCGGAATGTCCGCTTCGCGCAGACCGATCCCGTTCAGCGAACGCGGTGCCCCGACCGCGGTCGCGAGACCGGCCAGCGCGGCGTTCGCGGTGCTCCCGGTCCGCGGCGCGCCCAGGGCCGCGGCGATCGCCGAGACCCGATCGCCGGCGTACGCCGTGTTCAACGCCAGCACGTGCGGCAGGAGCACCGCGTGGGTCTGCGCGTGCGGCAGCCCGAAGGTCCCGCCCAGCACGTGGCAGATCTTGTGGTGCAGCCCCGACCCGGCCGACGCGAACGCCCGCCATCCTGGCGCATCGTCACCGTCAGGAGGTGTGCCGCGGCGAACCCGCGCGCGACCCGGAATTCGACGACGCGCCGCCTGCTTCTCGACCACGGACCCGGACCGACCCGTGGTGCCGCCCACTGACCTGGCCGGTCAGCACGTGGAGTGGAACAGCCCACCGACGGCGACGCGGCCACCGCCCGGCTAGAGCTTGAAATCCTTGCCCTCAGCCAGCCCCTCGACCTCCATCCGCCCCCACGAGATCCCCAGCACTCTCGGCGATTCAGCCACGGTCTCCTCCATCCGGGAAATCCTTCCCCACCCTCGCCCGCACGGTCCACGGGGTCTTGTGGTCGTGCGGCGCCGCAGGTGGGATGGGCGGTGCCGGGTGACCTACGGAACAACCGGTGGTGGATGGCCTGTCCAGCCGGTGGGCGGCGATCCGCGCCGGGCGCCGCGCTCAGCCGGGCCTCAGCGTGGCGCGCTCACAGTGCTCAATGCGGGCCGAGGTGAGAAACCGCACGTGAAGTGGTCATCTTCACGGCATACGGGTATGCGGAAGTGCGCTGTACTAAGCGGACAGACTGGGAACAGGAGCGGGCTATGACTCAAGCAGGTCGCCGCCATCGTGTGGTCGTGGTGGGAGCCGGGTTCGGCGGGCTCTTCGCGATCAAGGCGTTGCGCAGGGCTCCGGTGGACATCACCCTGATCAACGGTACGGCGTACCACCTCTTCCAGCCGCTGCTCTACCAGGTGGCGACCGGGATCCTGTCCGAGGGGGAGATCGCGCCGCCGATCCGGGAGGTGCTCAAGCGGCAGGACAACGTCGACGTGCGGCTCGGCTGGGTGACCGCCGTCGACACCGAGAACAAGGTCGTCTCGGTGAACGGGCCGGGCGTCGACTACACGGTGGAGTACGACACGCTGATCGTGGCGGCCGGGGCGTCGCAGTCGTATTTCGGCAACGACGAGTTCGCCGACCACGCGCCCGGCATGAAGAGCATCGACGACGCGCTGGAGCTGCGCGCCCGGATCTTCGGCGCGTTCGAGGTCGCCGACCTGCACACCGACCCGGAGGAGATCCAGCGCTGGCTGACCTTCGTGGTGGTGGGCGCCGGGCCGACCGGGACCGAGCTGGCCGGGCAGATCGCCGAGCTCGCCCACCGGACGCTGCCCGGGCAGTACAAGCACATCGACCCGCGGCAGGCCCGGATCATCCTGGTCGACGCGATCGGGGCGGTGCTGAACACGTTCGGTGACCACCTGTCGGCCGGGGCGCAGCGCCAGCTGGCCAAGCTCGGGGTCGAGGTGAAGCTGAACACCAAGGTCGTCGGCGTCGACTCGACCGGCATCGACGTGGAGGACCCGCAGGGCCGGCACCGCATCCCGTCGATCACCAAGGTGTGGGCGGCCGGGGTGGCCGCGCCGCCGCTGGCCCGCCAGCTGGCCGAGTCGACCGGGGCGAAGACCGACCGGGCCGGGCGGATGTTCGTGGCGCCGGACACCTCGGTGCCGGGACATCCGGAGATCTTCGTGCTCGGCGACATGATGAACCTGGCCGGCGCGGACGGCAAGCCGCTGCCCGGGGTGGCCCAGGTGGCCATCCAGAGCGGCCGGCACGCCGCCGACCAGATCAAGCGGCGGCTCGCCGGGAAGGAGACCGGACAGCCGTTCAAGTACTTCGACAAGGGCAGCCTGGCGACGATCTCCCGGTTCTCGGCGGTGGCCAGCATCGGCAAGGTGCGGCTGTCGGGCTTCCCGGCCTGGGTGGTCTGGGTCGCGGTGCACCTGTTCTACCTGGTCGGTTTCAAGAACCGGGTGACCGCGGTGCTGCACTGGGCGGTCAGCTTCATCGGGCGCGGCCGCTCGGAGCGGGTGGCCACGCAGCAGCAGGCGTTCGCCCGCCGGGCCATCCGGGCGTACGGCGATCCGTTCGAGCGGGAGCGCGCCGAGACCGTCACCGCGCACAAGAAGAGCCTGACGGCCGACCGGTAGTCCGGATCGACGGGGCCGTGGTCGCCTGATCGGCGGACGCGGCCCCGTCGACCGGCGGTAACCGGATGTTCGTTCACCAGGTAGCGTGTACCGGCCGCGCCCCGAACGGGTGGGGTGGACGACGACAGGAAGAGGCCCCGATTTGATGCCGGTCACCGCGGCGACCGTTCTCGCCACCCGGCAGCCGGCGCTGGCCCCGGTCTTCGGCACCCTCACCCTGTTCACCGGCCGGATGGGCTCCGGCAAGAGCACCCTGGCTCTGCAGAACGCGTTCAACCGTCGCCAGGCCGGGCGTCCCGGGGTGCTGCTGACCAGCCAGGACCGGGCGGGCGAGGGGATAATGTCGTCGCGGCTCGGGGTGACCGCGGACGCGGTCGAGGTGCATCCGGGAATGGATCTGACCGCGCTGGTCGCCGAGCAGGTGCCGTCCGGCGGGTTCGTGATCGCCGACGAGGCCCAGTTCCTCAGCCCGGAGCAGGTGGAGCAGCTCGCCTGGGCGGCGGACGAGATGGGCGTCGACATCGACTGCTACGCGATCATCACGGATTTCCTGTCCCGGCTGTTCCCGGGCGCGCAGCGGCTGGTCGAGCTGGCCGACGTGATCGTCCCGCTGCAGGTCGAGGTGACCTGCTGGTGCGGCCGCCCGGGCCGGCAGAACGCGCGGCTCGTCGACGGCCAGGTGGCCCGGGCCGGCGAGCAGGTCGCGGTCGGTGACACCTCGGAGACGTCGGCGGTCTCCTACCGGGTGCTGTGCCGCCGTCACTGGCGCAACGGCGAGCCCGGCCCGGCGTCGCTGTAGGAGGCGACGGTCCACATGTCGGCGGTCTGCAACCGCATCGTGGGCCGCCGGGCGAAGGACAGCGCCTCCCCCGGCTGCAGCAGCGTCTTCTCGTCGAACCGGTGCTGCCACCGCTCGGCCACCAGCATGTGGCCCTGCAGGTTCACCGCGGCGGAGCCGGTGTTCACCAGCGCGATCGCGCCGTTCTCCGGGCGGAGGGTGACCTTGCCGGTCAACGGGCTCGCGCATCGCAACGGGCACGGGTAGAGGAACGATTCGCGCAGGTCACCCTGCGGATCGAAGAGGTAGGCCCCGTCGCCCAGGGCGTGTCGCGCCGGGTCGGGGTTGGTGAAGATCTGGCCGTTGAGCCCCCAGTACCTGTCGGTGACGGTGTCCCGGCCCTTGCCCACGTGCACGTACACGTGCCCACCGGCGGGCACCACGGTTCCCCGCCGGAACGTGTACCGCCGCAGCCCCGAGTCGCGCACCCACCACCCGGTCAGGTCCACCGCGCGGCGGCCGGTGTTCCCGATCCGGACGAACTCGCCTTCGTGACCCTGGGTGTTCGCCCACACGGTCATCGAGGCCGCCGGCCCCGTCCCGCAGTAGTGGTCGTTCCACATCCCGGTCGAACGGGTGGACGCGGTCGCCTGGGCGCGGGCGTACGCCGCGTCCCACGCCCACTCGCCGGCGAACGGCAGCCACAACGCGTACCCCCGCTTGATCAGGTCCTGTCCGATGTCGACCCAGCGACCGTTGATCCGCACGGCGATGGACCGCAGCGGCCGGCCGCGGCTGGTGCTCCGCGCGTCCTGCGCGGTCAGCCGCACGACACCGCCACCGGCCCGCACCAGGTGCTCGACCCGGGCTGTCGCTTCGAGGGCGTGGCATTCGCCGGTCCGGTTCGCCGGCCGTGGCGAGTACGTGTGCTGCTCCATGGCCTGCACCCCGATCAGCCGGATGGACCGGGCCGTCTTCGTCCCGTTCACCGTGACGATCAGCGTGTCGCCGTCCGGCACCCAGGCCACCCGGCCCATCCACACCGTGCAGCGCGGGCTGTCCGCCGCCGGCCCGCAGGCGACGGTCGCCGCCCGGGCGGGGACGGGCAGGCCGAGCCCCAGAAGGACACCGGCGGCGAGGGTGGCGAGGCGGCGCAGCATGCCATCACGATCGGAGCGCGCCGGTTGCGGTCCGAGTGACGGCCGGCTGCATCCCGGTTGCCGAGGCCACACTTCCGTTCGACCGAGATCGTTAGCTAGGCTAAGGACAACATCGGTAAGGAGCACCCTTGTCACCTGCCCCTCGCCGTGCCCCGCGGGCCGGCATCGATCCCGACCCGTCGAAGAGCTGGCTGCGGCGCGCCTGGCCGCTGCTCCGGTCACACCGCGCCCTGCTGGTCACCTCACTCGTGCTGTCCTTCGTCGGGCTGGTCGTGCAGGTGCAGATCCCGAATCTGGTCCGGATCGGCATCGACCGGGCGCTGGTCGCGCACACCGCCGGCCTGTCCCGCTACGTCGCCCTGATCACCGCCCTGTCGCTGATCCAGGGCGTGATCAACTATCTGGCCCGGCTCTACCTGCTGCGCACGGCCTACGAGTTGGAGTACGACCTGCGCAGCACGGTCTTCAGCCACTTCATGCGGATGTCGTACGGTTTCTACGACCGGGTGCAGTCCGGTGAGCTGATCTCCCGGGCCACCGCCGACATCCGCGCCGTGCAGATGTATCTGACGTTCGGCCCGTCGATCCTGGTCCAGTGCATGATCGCGGTGATCGCGTTCGGACTGATGATCTCGGTCAACCCGTTGCTGGCCGTGGTGTCGATGCTGACCATGCCGGCCATCGCGGTGCTCGGCGTCCGGATGCGCAAGGCGATATTCCCGGTGTCCTGGCTGATCCAGGCGCGCCTGGCCGGGGTGGCCACGGTGGTCGACGAGAACATCCAGGGCGTGCGGATCGTCAAGGCGTTCGCGGCCGAGCAGCAGCAGGTGGACACCCTGGCGTCGGCCGCCGACCGGGTCCGCTGGGCCTACGCCACCGACGCGAGGCTGCGCAGCCGCTGGACGCCGGTGATGGACAACCTGCCCCGGCTCGGCCTGGCGCTGGTCCTGCTGATCGGCGGCCTGATGGTGCTGAACGGGCACGCGACGGTCGGCACCGTGGTGGCCTTCAACTCCTACATCCTGATGCTGCAGCCGCCGTTCCGGATGCTCGGCATGATCATCATGATGGGCCAGCGAGCCGCCGCCTCCGCCCGCCGCATCTACGACATTCTCGATACAGAAGCCGAGATAACCGAGAGAACAGAGGCCGCGGCGCCGCCGCCGCGGGGCGCCGTCTCTTTCGACGATGTCCGCTTCGCCTACCCGGACGGCACCCCGGGCCTCAAGGGCCTCACCCTCCACCTCGAACCGGGCGAAACCGTGGCCCTGGTCGGCGCCACCGGATCGGGCAAATCGACCATCGCCCGGCTGGCCGCCCGCTTCTACGACGTCACCGAGGGCACCGTGGAGATCGACGGCGTGGACGTCCGCGACTACCCCTTGGCGACCCTGCGGGACCGGGTGGGGATCGTCCCCGACGAGCCCTTCCTCTTCTCCATCTCCCTGCACGACAACATCGCTTTCGGACACCCGCACGCCACCAGGGAGCAGGTCATCGCCGCCGCCACCGCGGCCGGCGCCGCCGAGTTCATCCAGGAGCTCCCCCAGGGATACGACACGGTGGTCGGCGAGCGTGGCTACACCCTCTCCGGCGGCCAGCGCCAGCGCGTCGCCATCGCCCGGGCGCTGCTGGTCAACCCCCCGATCCTGATCCTGGACGACGCCACCAGCGCGGTCGACGTCCGCGTCGAGCACGAGATCCACGAGTCGCTGCGCGCCCTGATGGCCGGCCGCACCACGATCATGGTGGCGCACCGCCTCGCCACGATAGGCCTCGCGGACCGGGTCATCCTGATCGACGACGGTCGCGTCCTCGCCGACGGCACACACGCCGAGTTGCTCGCCTCCGAGCCGCGCTACAGCGCGGTTCTGGCCCAGAAGGAGCCGGTCGCATGAGCATGTTCGGAGGCGGCTTCGGCGGCCCGGGCCACGCCATCCCCGGCCGGCACGGCAGCGGCACCCCGTTCGCCGGCATCCCGCCCGAGCTGGCCGCCGGCGTCGCCCGCCTGGAGGCCGCCGAGCCGCCGCTGCCGGCTCCGGACGAGCCGTTCCACCAACAGCCCGACACCCGCCGGCTGACCCTGTGGTCGCTGCTGGCCAACCGCCCGGGCTTGCTGGTCACCGCCGCACTGGCCGTCCTGGCCGAGGCGTTGCTGCTGCAGGCCGGCCCGCTGCTGGTGCAGATCGGCATCGACCACGGCATCGTGGCCCGCGACGTCCCGGTGCTTGTCGTCTCGGCGCTGGCGTTCGTCGCCGCGGTCGCCCTGACCGCGGTCGCCTCCGGGGTGCGGATCCGGCAGAGTGGCCGGCTCGCCGCGTACGTCACCCGTGATCTGCGCGTCCGGGTCTTCGCCCACCTGCAGCGTCTCAGCCTGGATTTCTACACCAGGGAGAAGGCCGGCGTCACGATGACCCGGATGACCTCCGACGTGGAGGCGTTGCAGCAGCTGCTGCAGGAGGGTTTCGCCCAGTTCCTGATCCAGGGCCTCACCATGATCGTGGTCACCGTCGTCCTGGTGCACTACGACGCGGAGCTGGCGCTGATCACGTTGCTGCTGGTGGTGCCGCCCCTGGCCGCCCTGTCGATCTGGTTCCGCCGGGCCGCCGACCTCGGCTACCGGCGGCAGCGCGACGCGATCGCCGCTCTCTTCTCACACCTTTCGGAGAGTCTGTACGGCGTTCGCGTGATCACCGCGCACAACCGGCAGCAGCGCAGCGTGGTCGAGCACCGCGAGGTGGTCGGCGCGTACCGGGACGCCAACGACCACACCGGACGGATCAACGCGGTGTACGGGCCGGGCAGTTCGGTGATCGGCCTGCTGGGCCTGGCCGCGCTGCTGGCGATCGGCGGCCGGCGGGTGCTGCGCGGCGAGCTGACCATCGGCGAGCTGACCGCGTTCGTGCTGTACATCAACGCGTTCTTCCAGCCGGTGCAGCAGCTGGTCCAGCTGTACACCAACTATCAGCAGGCCAGGGCGGCCCTCGGCAAGCTGCGCGGGCTGCTCGGGACGGTCACCGGCGTACCGGAGAGCATCGACGCCCGGCAGTTGCCGCCGGCGACCGGCGGCATCGAGTTCCGCGGCGTTTCCTTCGGGTACGTGCCGGACCGTCCCGTCCTGCGCGACGTCACCCTGCGCATCGCGCCGGGCGAGACGATCGCCTGCGTCGGCCCGACCGGCGCCGGCAAGTCCACGCTGGCCAAACTGGTCGCCCGGCTCTACGACCCGGACCGCGGCGCGATCCTGATCGACGGTCACGACCTGCGCGAGGTGACCCTCGACTCGCTGCACCGGCAGGTCGGGGTCGTCCCGCAGGAGCCGTTCCTGTTCGCCGGCAGCCTGCGGGACAACATCGCCTTCGCCCGCCCGGACGCCGCCGACGCCGAGGTGGACGCCGCCGTCGACGCGGTCGGCCTGCGGGACCTGGTGGACCGCTCGCCGGACGGCCTGCACACCGTCCTGCACGAGCGCGGCCAGTCGGTCTCCTCCGGCGAACGCCAGTTGATCGCGCTGGCCCGCGTCTTCGTCGCCGCCCCGCGGATCATCGTGCTCGACGAGGCCACCTCGAGCCTCGACCTGCGTTCCGAGCTGCGGGTCGAGGCCGCCGTCCAGCGCCTCCTGCAGGGCCGGACGGCGATCCTGGTGGCACACCGCCTGTCCACCGCGCGTCGCGCCGACCGGGTGATCGTCGTCGACGACGGCGGCATCCTCGAATCCGGCTCGCACGACGAGCTGATCGCCGCCGGCGGCCGCTACGCCTCGATGTTCGCCACCTGGGAGTCCCACGCGGCCGCATGACCTCCCGCGGGCGCAGAGTCCGGTGGACGCGCCGGGCGGGATCCGGGCATACCGGGTCCCGCTCTCCGCCTCCCTGGCCGCATCGGGGATCGCCTATCCCGCGACGCGCTTCAGGAGCTCGGCGAGTGCCTCGAACAGGTCTTCCTCGTGCTCGCCCTCGCTGTGCGCGGTCGCGGTGACGGTCACCCGTCGCTCCGGGTCGATCAGCGCATACTGACCGTACGCTCCGTCCATCCGGTACGTGCCGTCCCCGCTGAGCCAGACGCCGAGGCCGTAACCGTGCCCGAACTGGGCGGCGCGCTGCGCCATCGCGGTGGTGTCGACGGTCTCGGCGGGCATCCGCCGCACGTACTCCGCCGGAATGATCTGCCGTCCCTCCCAGACGCCCTCCTGCAGCAGCAGCCGCGCGAAGCGCGCGAGCTCCCCGGTTTTCAGGAACAGATCGGACTCGGCGAACGGGAACCCCAGCGGGCAGGTGTGCCACGCCGGGTTGTGCAGGTCCAGCGGCCGGAACAGCCGCGGCAGCAGGTAGGCCCGCACGTCGGCGCCGGTGGTCCGGGCGATCAGCCGGCCCACCGCATAGGGCCCCGAGCCGGTGTACGAGAACCGCTCCCCCGGTTCGGCGTCCAGTGGCGCCGCCAGGAACTCGTGCAGCAGATCCGCCGCGTCGATCCGCTCACTGGCGAACCACTTGTGCGTCGACCCGCTGGTCATCGTGATCAGATGCCGCACGGTGACCCGCTCGAACCCGTCCGCGGCGATCCCGCGAAGCTCCGGGAAGTGGTCGAGGAACAGGTCGTCGAGCCGGAACCGGCCGTCGGCCTCGGCCAGCCCGGCCGCCACCGACGTGAACGTCTTGGACACCGAGTACAGATTGACCCGGTCGTCGGACCGGAACCGGTGGGTCAGCGGTTCGTGCCCCTCCCGGTACACGTGGATGCCGTAGGTCCCCAGTCGCCGTTCCCGGTCGACACGGACGAAATCAGCCAGAAGATCGTCGTTCACACCCGGACGATACCTACATGCGACAGATGACGGTGGTATCGCTCAATCTCTGTGTCGGGCTGCGCAACAGCCTGCCGCCGCTGCGCGAGCGGGCGGCGGCGATCGGCGAACAGCTGGAGGACTCCGGCGCGCAGGCGGTGCTGCTGCAGGAGGTGTGGACGCGGCGGGCACTACGCGACATCCGGGCCCGGCTGCCCTCGTACCGCAACTGGGTCTGCAAGAGCGGTCTGGCGATCGGCGGCCGGGAACCGCTGAGCGAACCCCGATTCCGGCGCTTCGCCGGCGTGCCCGCCGGACATCGCAGCCAACTGGTCCGGGCGGCGGCGGGACGCTGGTTCCGCGGTCTGCTGACGGCCCGGACCGCGGACGGGGCGCTGCTCGGCAACACCCAGCTGACGTCCAATCGGGACGGTGACTGGTCCACCGGAAACCGCCATGACGCTCTGCAACGCGGGCAGCTGAGGTCCCTGCACGCGGCGATGCGGGCGGCCGGCGACGCGCCGTTGCGCATCCTCGGCGGCGACTTCAACGTGGCCGCCGACAGCCCGCTGTATTCGGCGGTCACCGATGGCGACACCTGGACGGACCCGTTCGCCGGCGACCCGCGCGCCACGTTCCGCATCGAATGCCTGCCGGCCGGCAGCACCGCTCACCGCATCGACTACCTGCTGGTCAGCGGCGACGGGTGGCACGTCGCCGCACGTGAGCTGCTGTTCACCGGTGATCTGCTCAGCGACCACTGCGCCCCGCTGGTCCGGGTGACGTGCTAGCCGACCGGGACCAGGAAGGCGAAGACGCGGACGCCGACCGGGCCGGTCGGTAGCGGGGCGGGGGCGGCGGCGGTCACCTTCGAGCCGGCCTCCCACGGTTCGCCGTCGAGGAAGACCTCGTTGGTCAGCATCCGGCCGTCCTGGTAGGCGGTGAAGAAGCGCAGCGCGTGCACCGCCCGGCTCAGCGGGACGTCCCGGAGGGCGGCGAGCAGCTCGTCGAGGACCGCCTCGGCGGACGGCACCGGGTCGGTCGCGAACAGGTCCACCTGCGCGCCGAGCAGCAGGTCGAACTCGCCGGCCGGGTGGCTGAAGCGTTCCACGTGCACGTTGTCGCCGGCCGCGCCGCGGTCCAGCAGGGCGGCGATCATCGGGTAGGCGACCGCCCGCTCGAACATCGCGAGGGTCTGGAAGATCGCCTCCTTCCAGGTGGGCGCCACCCCGACGCAGCTCTCCACCATCCACGGGCGGGCCAGCGCCGGATGGTTCACCGCGAAGTTCACCTGCGCCACCACCAGCTCCGGCGCCGGCCGCGGATGCGCCGCCAGGGTGGCCCGGAACTCGGCCTCGCCCAGCCGCAGATCGTCGCCGATCGGCACCCCGTACGCGGTCATCCAGTGCGCGAACACGCTCGCCGGCGACGGCACCCCGCCACTGCCCGACCCGACCGGCAGCAGCGCGTCCTCCAGCGCGATCGGCCCGAGGCGCAGCTTCGTGAGCTCCGCCCCGCCCTGCACGGCCTGGCTGACCGCCGCCACCTCACTGCTGTACCCGGCGATCCGGGCGATCTCCGCCTCGTCGGCGATCAGGGCTCGCCGGGCCGCCGCCTGGTAGACCGGGTCCCGGTCGAGACGCCGCCGGGTCTCCCCGTCGAGGAACGTCTCGTCCACCGACGCCCCGTCGATCACCCGGCGTCCGAAGGCGAGCGGCAGGAAGTAGGTGAGCCGCTCCGCCAGCCACGGCTCCACGCCGCCGCTGAGCAGCTTCCCCTTGACCTCATCCCCGCTCACCGGCGCCGCGCTCTCACAGAACGCCGTGACACCCACCACAACAGCCTCGTCGAACATCGCGTGAGCGTACCGCCCCGCTGATCTCCCGTAACCTCACGAAATCATCAAGATCAAAGCCGATCCGGCACGGCCGAGGCCGGCAACAAACGTCACCCGGGAGAGCCCGATGAGCATGACAAAGATGACACTGTCCTGATGACCGCCACCGCTCTGCGCGCCCTCCTGCACTCCGGCCGGGTCACCCACGTGCCCGGCGTCCACGACCCGGCGACCGCCGCGCTCGCGGTCGCCGCCGGGCACCGGGCCGTCCACCTGTCCGGCGCGGCCGTCTCGGCGACCATGCTGGGCCGCCCCGACCTCGGCTTCGTCCCCGCGACACAGCTCGCCGACCGGGCGTCCATCCTGGTCCCGGTGCTGAACGGGGTGCCGGTGCTGGCCGACGCGGACACCGGTTTCGACGACCCGGAGCACGCCGTGTGGACCGGCCTCGCCTACCACCGGGCCGGCATCTCCGGGCTGCACCTACCGGATCGGGCCGGCATCTCCGGGCTGCCGCTGCCGGACCGGGCCGGCATCTCCGGGCTGCGGCTGCCGGACCGGGCCGGCGCGACGGGGCGCCACGAGGTGATCGCTCCCGGGCCGGCGGCCGCCAAGGTCAGGGCGCTGGCCGACCGGGTGCCGGAGCTGGTGGTGATCGCCCGGACCGACGCGTACGCGGCCGACGGCCTGGGCGAGACGATCCGGCGCTGTGTCGCCTACGCCGAGGCGGGCGCCGACGCGATCCTCCCGGGGGGCGTGCACGACCTCGGGGAGCTCGACCGGATCAGCCGGGCGGTCAACGGCGTACCGCTGGTGGTCGATCGCAGTGAAGCCGCCGGCAGTCCGCCCGCCTCGACCGACAGCGATCTGGCCGCGGCCGGCGTCCGGCTGGTCCTGCACCCGGTCGCCGCGCTGCTCGCCGCGATGCGCGCCGCGTCGCTGGCCTACCGCGCGATCGCCGAGACCGGCACCGCCGAGCAGGTCGACCGCCTGCCGTGGGCCGCGTTCACCGCCCTGGCCGGCCCGGACGAGACCGCGGACAGCGACGCCCGCTCCGTGCCCGCGGGTCTGCAGACGTGAACCGTCGGGCCACGGGTGATATCTTGCTGCCGACGTGACGCGGACCGAGGAGGTGGGACCCATGACTGCTGCAACGCTGTGGGTGCTCCTCCCGCCGTCACGGTCGGGCGACTGACGTCACCGTCGCCGGGAGCGCCGTCACCGGGCACTCCCGAAAGGCATTCCCATGTTCGACGTGATCATCGCCGGTTGCGGGCCGACCGGCGCCCTGCTGGCCGCCGAGTTGCGGCTCCACGACGTCCGCGTGCTGCTCCTGGAGAAGGAGACCGAGCCGCCGGCCGCGGTCCGCATCGTCGGCCTGCACATGCGCAGCCTGGAGTTGCTCGCCATGCGTGGCCTCCTGGACCGCCTGCGGGAACACGGCCGGCAGCGCCCCGCCGCCGGTTTCTTCGCCGGCATCGACAAACCCGTCCCGACCGGCCTGGACTCCACCCACGCCTACCTGCTCGGCATCCGCCAGCCGATCCTCGTCGAGCAGCTCACCGAGCATGCCCGGGCCCTGGGCGCCGAAGTCCGCCAGGGCGTCGCCGTCACCGCATTCGACCAGGACGACGACGGCGTCACCGTCGACCTCTGCGCCGGCGAGCCGGTGCGCGCCCGATTCCTGGTCGGCTGCGACGGTTCCCACAGCACCGTCCGTAAACTGCTCGGCGTCCCCTTCCCCGGCGAGCCGTCCCGCTCAGAAACCCTGATGGGCGAGCTGGAAGCCACCGCCTCCGGCGAGGAGATCGCCGCCCGGGCCGCCGACATCCGCCGCGCCGACCGGCGTTTCCTGCTCACCCCGGCCGGGCCCGCGACGTACCGGGTCGTCATCCCCGCCCGCACTCTCAGCACCCGCGCGGAACCACCCACTCTCGAGGACTTCAAGCGGGAGTTGCGGGCCACCGCCGGGACCGACTTCGGCCTGCACTCGCCACGCTGGCTCTCCCGCTTCGGCGACGCCACCCGTCTCGTCGACCGCTATCGGATCGGCCGGGTCCTGCTGGCCGGCGACGCCGCCCACATCCACCCGCCGATCGGCGGACAGGGCCTCAACCTGGGTCTCCAGGACGCCTTCAACCTCGGCTGGAAGCTGGCCGCGGAGATCGGCGGCTGGGCCCCGGACGGGCTGCTCGACACCTACCACTCGGAACGCCACCCGGTGGCCGCCGAGGTGCTCGACAACACCCGGGCCCAGAGGGAGCTCCTCGCCCCGACCCCGGGCGCCCGGGCGCTGCGCCGCCTGCTCACCACCCTGATGGACATCAACGACGTCAACCGGCACCTGATCGAGAAGATCGCCGCCACGGACATCCGCTACGACTTCGGCGACGACCTGCTCGGCCGCCGCCAGCCCGACCTGGAGTTGACGCAGGGCCGCCTCTACGACCTGATGCACCGGGGCCGGGCCCTGCTGCTGGACCGCAGCGGAACCCTGAGCGTCACCGGTTGGTCCGACCGCGTGGACCACGTCACCGACCCGGCCGACGCCCCGTCGGTGCTGCTGCGCCCGGACGGCCACATCGCCTGGCTCGGCGCCGCCCAGGGCGACCTGAACCGTCAGCTCACCCGCTGGTTCGGCTAGCGGAGGTCGCACCACCCGGTGCCCCGGGCGCGCCGCCCGGGGCTCACCGGAGGTCGTAGATCACCGTCGGGATGTCGGCGGCGCCGAGCGTCTCCTCGATCAGCGGCTCGATCTCACTCCAGACGCCGCCGGCCAGGCCGCAACCGATCCGCGGCATGTGCACCGACGCCCGGTGGGTCCGCGCGTGGACGGCCAGGGTGGCGAGACACTCGCGGATCGCCTCGTAGCGCACCGGCGGCCCGGCGTCCCGCTCGTGACCCGAGCCGGTGCGCAGACCTCGCCGGGTGGCGATGCCGTGCTGCACGATCATGTTGGCCACCCAGAGCTCCGGCTCCACCGGCACCAGCTGCACGGCACCCAGCCGGAACGGCTCGGCGCCCGGCGACGCGTGCCAGGCGCGGAACATCCGCTCCGGGCCGGGCCAGCGGCGCGAGATGGTCCGGACGATGCCCGCGCCCCAGGCGCCGATGTCGTTGCAGACGTGCGCGATGATCCTCGGGCCGCTGCCGGCAGGCGCGGTCGCGTCGCCCTCGACGAAGCTCAACTTCAGCATGCCCGGGATCGTAGAGCGACCCACCGACGGGAATTCGCGATTTTCCGGCGCCCCGCGGTACCTTGACGCCTCCAGAAGCCGAGCAAGATTCGCCGGAGAAGCAGTGACCGAGCAGCCGCCCCACCCCGGACCGACCCCTGCCGAACCCACGTCCGGCTATCCCGCTCCCGGCTACCCGGCGGCCTATCCCCCGGGCTATCCCGCGGCTTACCCGCCCGCGCCTCCCGGCTACCCCGCGGCCTACCCGCCCGCGTCTCCCGGGTACTCCGCGGCCTACCCGCCGCCCTATCCGGCATCGGGATACCCCGCCGCGTACCCGCCCGGCTACCCGCCGTTCCCCGGTGGGTATCCGCCACCCCCGCCGACCGGAAAGATCCACCCGTTCGCCGTGACCGCCCTGGTCACCGGCCTGATCGGCCTCGCTCCGGTCGCCGTCATCTTCGGCATCCTGGCGATCCGCCGGATCAACCGCACCGGCGAGCGCGGCCGCCCCCAGGCCGCCGGCGGCCTGATCGCCGCCGCCATCTGGCTGATCGTCATCCTCTATGTCGTCGAATTCGTCCTGACCTTCCACGATCTCCGGATGACGACGGTCTGACCAGCGGATCAGAGCCGGCGTCGCGCCGCGGCGCGGCGCCCGCCGGGTGCACTCGACCCGGCCGACATGCCCGGCGCCTCGGAGCGTGTTTGACTTCAGGGCATGATCGGCGACTCCCTTGATGAGGTTCACCTGCAGGAAGTGCTGGACGGGCGGTGGGCGCACATCCGGCGGGCGGTGCGTGACGAGCTCGGCAAGGCCGGCTTCGCGGCGGTCTACGGCGAGACTGGAGACGAGGCCCGCGAGCGGGTTTCCCGGCTGATCCGGCAGATTCCGTCCGACATCGGGGTGGCTTCGGCATTCCCCCGGGCGTATGGCGGCTCCGACGACCCGGGCGGGTCGGTGGTGGCGGCGGAGATGCTGGCGTACGCCGACCTGTCCCTGATGGTGAAGGCCGGCGTGCAGTGGGGGCTGTTCGGCGGGGCGGTGGTGGCGCTGGGCACCGAACGGCATCACGCGGCGTTCCTGCCCGGGATCATCGACACCGAGATCATGGGCTGCTTCGCGATGACCGAGACCGGTCACGGCTCCGACGTGCAGAAACTGCGGACGACCTGCGAGTACGACCCGGCGACCGAGACGTTCGACCTGCACACCCCGCACGAGGCGGCCCGCAAGGACTACATCGGCAACGCGGCGCGGGACGGGCGGATGGCGGTGGTCTTCGCCCAGTTGATCACCGGCGGGCGTGGCCGCGGGGTGCACGCCTGGCTGGTGCCGATCCGGGACGCGGACGGCAACCCGATGCCGGGGGTGACCCTCGGGGACGCCGGGCACAAGGCCGGTCTGCTCGGCGTGGACAACGGGCGGATCAGTTTCGACCATGTGCGCGTGCCCCGCGACATGCTGCTCGACCGGTACGGCCAGGTCGCGCCGGACGGCACCTACTCCAGCCCGATCGAGAACGACACCCGGCGCTTCTTCACCATGCTCGGCACGCTGGTCCGCGGCCGGGTGACCGTGGGCGGCGCGGCATCGGCGGCGACCCGGGCCGCGCTGACCATCGCGGTGCGCTACGGCGACACCCGCCGTCAGTTCGGGGTGCCCGGCGCCGACCGCGAGGTGGTGCTCAACGACTACCTCGCCCACCAGCGGCGGCTGCTGCCCGCGCTGGCCACCAGCTATGCGTACCTGTTCGCCCAGGAGGAACTGGTCGGCACCCTGGCCGACGTGCAGGCCGGCCCGGAACCGGTCGACGAGCACCGGCAGCGGGAGCTGGAGTCCCGGGCCGCCGGGCTGAAGGCGATGCAGACCTGGCACGCCACGCACACCATCCAGATGTGCCGGGAGGCGTGCGGCGGCGCCGGCTACCTGTCCGAGAATCGCCTGCCCGCGCTGAAGGCGGACACCGACGTGTTCACCACCTTCGAGGGCGACAACACGGTGCTGCTGCAGCTGGTCGCGAAGGGGCTGCTGACCGGCTACCGGGACGCGTTCGGCTCGCTCGACGGCTGGGGCCGGACGACGTTCGTGGCCGAGCAGGTGCGGGAGATGGTCCTGGAGCGCACCGCCGCCCGCGGACTGATCCAGCGCCTGGTCAGCGCGGTCCCGGGCCGCCATGAGGAGGTCGCGGTCACCGACCGGGGCTGGCATCTGACCATGTTCGAGGACCGGGAGAAGCACGTCCTGGAGGGCGCGATCCGCCGGCTGCGCAGCGGCGCGGCGTCCAAAAAGGATCACCCGTTCGACATCTTCAACGACGTCCAGGACCACGTTCTCAAGACGGCGACCGCACACATCGACCGGATCACCCTGGAGGCGTTCGTCGCCGGTATCGACCGGGCCACCGACCCGGGGGTGCAGGCGCTGCTCGGCAAGGTCTGCGACCTGTACGCGCTGACCACGATCGAGGCGGACCGCGGCTGGTTCCTGGAACACGGCCGCCTCACCCCGGCCCGGTCCAAAGCCGTCACCGCCGTGATCAACGACCTGCTGAAGGAGCTCCGCCCGCACCTGCGGACGCTGGTCGACGCGTTCGCCATCCCGGACGGGTGGCTGAACGCCGCGATCCTGCGCGAGGAACCGGCCCGCCAGGAGTCGACAGCCGAGGAGGACGCGCGGATCACCGCCGGCTGACCCCCGACCGCGGGTGGCCGGGACCGTCCGGCGTCTCCCAGGGGCCGCGGCGGCGCGGCTTTTCCGGCATGGTCGCCGGGTGGAGCATGGGGACGCGACGAACCGGCGGAGTCTGTATCACCGGATTTCGGGGGGCAGTGTCGAGCGGCTCGCGGCGTTGAGTGACGGCATCTTCGCCGTGACGATGACGCTGCTGGTGCTGGATCTGCACGTACCGGTGGCCGCAGAGGTAAGCCGGCAGCGGCCACTGTGGAGTGCCGGCGCGGTGGCGCCGGAGCGGGCACTGTGGGGTGCGCTGGTCCACGTCGGGCCGAGCGCGCTGGCGTTCGCGCTGAGTTTCCTGACTCTGGGGATGTTCTGGCTCGGCCAGCAGACGCAACTCAACTACTGTGCGCGCGGGGATCGGCAGCTGAGCTGGCTGCACCTGACGTTCCTGCTCGGGGTGTCGTTCATGCCGTTCTCGACGGCACTGCTCGCCGAGTACATGACGGTCCGGCTGGCCCTGGCCGTCTACTGGCTGAACCTGCTGGTCCTGGGCCTGCTGCTGCTGGCCTGCCTGCGGTACGCGGAGGGCGCCGGACTGCTGCGCGAGGACCGGGATCCGGGTTTCCGGGCCGGCCTGCGCCGCCGGATCGTGGTGGCGCAGGCCGTCTACCTGGTCGGGGTGCTGCTGGCGCTGGTCAACACGTACGCCGGGATCACGCTGATCGTGCTGATGCAGCTGATCTCGGCGGTCGGCCCGAAGATCCGGCCGTTCGACCGCTTCTGACGGTCTCGGTCTATTCCTCGCCGGCGCCCAGGTGCCACGGGACGACCAGCGGGTGACGGGCCTCGTCGCGGGCCGCGATGCCGGCCATCGAGCGCAGGTATTGGCGGCGGGTGATGTCGCCGTCGAGGAGCTGGGTGCAGAGGACGCCTTCGAGGCTCTGCGGTGCGAAGAACGATTCCGGAACCAGCAGCGGCTCCTCGGCCTTGCGGGCCTCCGCCCGGACACCGCGCACCGCGAGCACGCAGGCGGCGGCCAGAACCAGGATGAGCAGGAACAGGATCAGCATCGCCACCGCCTTGTCGAATCTCCGGCGGGTCACGTTCGCGCCGCCTCGACAAAGCAAACGGATCACAGGACCGTTCGGTTCGAAGGTTTGCCGAGCAAAGCGCCGGACCCGGATCACGCAGCGCAGGGGAGCCGCAGAATCATCCGACCGGCGGTCACCGGCCGGGTTTCGGCGTGTCCGCGGCGAACCGCCGGGAGATTGCCCGGCGATCACCCGTGCGGTCTCCCCGTTCGGGTAGCGGGGATGTCCAGGCCCGGCGATCACTGACTACTGTCCAGTTGTGCCGGAAAAATCCGGTTCACCTATGAAAAATCGGTAAATCGGTGCGTCCACATTGCTCAGGGAGCAAGATGGCCTACGACTACGACAGCTTCAGCCGCCTCGCCGGTCCCCCGGATCCGGTCCCCGACGGTGACTACCGGGTCAGACTGCGAAGACTGGCCCATCATCGCCCGGTCCGCAGTCTCCTGATCGCCATCTTCGCGTTCACCTGCGAGGCCACCTTCTTCGGCTGGCTGCTCACCTCGGCCGACCTGACCGGTGGCGTCTCCCCCGTCACCGCTGTCATGATCGGCGCGATCGCCCTGATCGAGTTGTTCCGCCTGGTCAACGTGGTCACTCTGTGCCTGGCCACGCTGCGGGCCCGGGATCCCGTGCCGGTCCCGCCCGAGGCCGGGCTGCGGGTCGCCTTCCTCACCACGATCGTGCCCGGCAAGGAGCCGGTCGCCATGGTCGAGCAGACCCTCCGGGCGGCCGTCCGGATCCGCGGCGAGCACGACGTGTGGCTTCTCGATGAGGGTAACGACGACGACGTCCGGAAGATGTGCGCGGACGTGGGCGCCCGCCACTTCAGCCGCAAGGGCGTCACCCGGTGGAATGCCGCGAAGGGCGCGTTCAAGGCGCGGACCAAGCACGGCAACTACAACTCCTGGGTGGACGCGCACGGCGACGACTACGACGTGTTCGTCTCGGTGGACCCGGACCACGTGCCGCTGCCGTCGTTCGGCGAGCGGCTGCTGGGCTATTTCCGGGATCCGGACGTGGCGTTCGTGGTGGGGCCGCAGATCTACGGCAACTACGACAACCTGGTCACCCGGTGGGCGGAGTCGCAGCAGTACCTGTTCCACTCGCTGCTGCAGCGGGCCGGCAACCGGCTGGGCGCGCCGATGCTGGTCGGCACCAACAACGCGGTGCGGATCAGCGCCCTGCGCAGCATCGGGGGCCTGCAGGACTCGATCACCGAGGACATGGCGACCAGCCTCGCCGTGCACGCCACCCGGAACCCGGCGACCGGGCGGCGCTGGCGCTCCGTCTACACCCCGGACGTGCTGGCCGTCGGCGAGGGACCGTCGTCCTGGACCGACTACTTCAGCCAGCAGCACCGCTGGTCCCGCGGCACCGACGAGGTCTGCACGGGCGCGTTCTGGCGGGCCCTGCCACGGCTCGGCGCGGGCCGCGGGCTGCACTACGCGCTGCTGATGGCGTACTACCCGACGACCGCGCTGGCCTGGCTGCTCGGCACGGTCACCGCGGTCGCGCACATCGCGTTCGGGGTGCACGGCGTACAGGTGCCGCAGCAGGTGTGGTCGATGCTCTACGTGGACGCCGCACTCTTCCAGGTCGGCCTCTACCTGTGGAACCGGCGGCACAACGTGAGCCCGCACGAGGAGGCCGGCTCCTCGGGATTGACCGGGATGCTGCTGTCGACGCTGTGCGCCCCGGTCTACGTGACCGCGTTCCGCCAGACGGTGCTGCGCCAGCAGGCCGGTTTCGTGGTCACCCCGAAGGGCGATTCGGCCAGCCCGGACCGGGTCGCCACCTTCCGCAGCCACCTGTGCTGGGCCGCCGTGTTCGCGGCCCTGCTGGTCACCGCGGTGGTGACCGGTCGTACCGGCGGTCTGATGTGGCTCTGGCCGTCGCTGAACCTGGCGCTCTGCCTGGCTCCGCCGGTGCTCTGGGCGACCGCCGCGAAACCCCCCGCCCCGGTCGCCGCCGCCCCGATCCCCGCGCAACGCACCAAGGAACCCGTGAGGACGTACGCATGATCCCCCGACCGCAACCCTCGCTCGCCCGCCGGCTGCTGCGCACGCTGGCCATCGTCCCGGCCGTGGCGGCGGTGCTCGCCGCGAACCAGCCGATCGTGGTCTTCGCGGCCGACCGCATCCACCGGTTCCGGATCGACCGGGAGAGCTACAAGCAGGCGTACGGGCACTGGTCGATGCTGGCCGTCCCGGACAAGTTCAAGATCAACGCAATCCACGCGGCGCTGCTCAGCACCGGCAAGGTCCTGATCATCGCGGGGTCCGGCAACAACCGGCAGAACTTCGAGGCCGGTACGTTCAAGACCATCCTGTGGGATCCGGCGACCGACGGGTTCTCGCTGGTGCCGACCCCGTCCGACATGTTCTGCTCCGGGCACACCTTCCTGCCGGACGGCAAGCTGCTGGTCGCCGGCGGCACCAAGTCGTACGAGGTGCTGCCGGGGAACATCAGGTTCGCGGCCGGGGTCATGAAGATCAAGAACGAGTCGCCGGACCACGGGCCGCGGACCATCGCCAAGGGCACCCGGTTCGTCGCGCCGGACGGGCGGCAGTACGCGACCCGGACCGCGGTCACCGTGCCGGCCGCGATGAAGATGGTGCACGCCGGCCAGACCATGGTGCACGCCGGCGAGGTCGAGGTCTGGGTGGACGCGGTGATCGCCGGCGACACCCAGTCGATCAACCAGCCCGCGCAGTACGAGATCGCCGGACTGACCGGGCGGGACGCGAAGAACCTCTACGGCGTCGCCGACAAGATCAACAGAGAGAAACAGGAGTACGGCGGGGACAACACCACCTACGAGTTCGACCCCCGCACCGAACGGTACGTGCGGACCGGCAACCTGACCGACCACCGCTGGTATCCGACGCTGGCCCCGCTGCCCGGCGGCAACGTGCTCGCCGTGTCCGGGCTGGATCAGTTCGGCCGGATGCTGCCCGGGCGCAACGAGATCTACCTGACCAGGGAGCACCGCTGGGTCGCCGCGCCGCAGCTGACCCGGAACTTCCCCACCTATCCGGCGCTCTTCGTGACCAGGGACCAGCGGCTGTTCTACTCCGGGTCGAACGCCGGGTACGGGTCGGCGACCGTGGGCCGCACCCCCGGCCTGTGGGACCTGACGAACAACGACTTCCAGCCGGTCCCCGGGCTGCGCGACGGCACGATGACCGAGACCAGCGCGTCGGTACTGCTGCCGCCGGCCCAGCGGCAGAAGGTGATGATCCTGGGCGGCGGGGCGGTCGGTGACTCCCCGGTCTCCACCGCGCGGACCGCGATCGCCGACCTGAGCCGGCCGCACCCGGTCTACACCGCCGGACCGGACCTGCCGAACCCGACGCGCTACCTGAACACCGTGGTGCTGCCCGACGACACCGTCTTCACCAGCGGCGGATCGTCGGGCTACCGCGGTGGGCCGTACCACGGGCAGAACCGCAGCGACCTGCTCACCGCCCAGTTCTACGACCCGTACCGCAACGCCTTCCGGACCGCGGCGGCGCCCAGCGTGGGCCGCGACTACCACTCCGAGGGACTGCTGCTGCCGGACGGACGGGTGGTGACCATGGGCGGTGACCCGATCTACGACCGGTCGGGCAAGAACCCGGGGGTCTTCGAGCAGCGGGTGGAGATCTACAGCCCGCCCTACCTGTTCCGCGGGGCCCGGCCGCGGATCTCCGGCGGGCCGGCCGAGGTGGCCCGCGGGGCGACCGCTTCCTACCCCAGCCCGGACGCGGACCGGATCCGCACGGCACGGCTGATCCGGCCGGCCGCGGTGACCCACGCGACCGATGTGGATCAGCGATCGGTGGCGCTGCCCCTGCGCCGCGGGCCGGGCGGGATCACCGTGCAGATCCCCCGCGACCGTGGACTGGTGCCGCCCGGGTGGTACATGCTCTTCGTGGTGGACACGGATGCGGTGCCCTCCTCGGCGGTCTGGGTACACGTCCCGTAATCCGCCCTTCGACCTGCGCCCTGTGACGATGTCACGGGGCGCGGGTCGCGTGTCAGGGCGCTGTCAGGGCGGTGACACCCGGGACCGCGATCGTCCTTCCCATGACAACCGCGATTGAGGTTTCCGGGCTCCGCAAGGCCTTCGGGGACAGGGTCGTCCTCGACGGCATCGACCTGACCGTTCCGGCCGGCACCGTCTACTGCCTGCTCGGCCCGAACGGGGCCGGCAAGACCACCACCGTCAACGTGCTGACCACCCTGATCGGCGCGGACGCCGGCCTGGTCCGGATCGCCGGGCACGATCTGGCCACCGAGGCCCGGGCGGCACGCGCCACGATCGGCGTCACCGGGCAGTTCGCGGCGGTCGACGAGCTGCTCACCGGCCGGGAGAACCTGCGGCTGATGGCCGACCTGCGCCGGGTGCGCGGCGACGTGGCCACCGGGCTGCTGGAACGGTTCGACCTGACCGCGGCCGGCGACAGGCTGGCCGCCACCTACTCCGGCGGGATGCGCCGCAAGCTGGACCTGGCGATGACCCTGGTCGGCGACCCGCGGATCATCTTCCTGGACGAGCCGACCACCGGGCTCGACCCGCGCAGCCGGCGCACCATGTGGGAGATCATCCGCGGGCTGGTCGCCGGCGGGGTGACCATCTTCCTCACCACGCAGTACCTGGAGGAGGCCGACCGGCTGGCCGACCGGATCGCCGTGCTCGATCAGGGCCGGCTGGTCGCCGAGGGCACCGCGGCCGAGCTCAAGCGGCGGATCCCGGGCAGCCACGTCCGGCTGCGCTTCGCCACCACGGCCGACCTGGACGCGGCCGCCCGGGTGCTGCCCGATGCCACCCGCGACGACGACACGCTCACCCTGCGCGTGGCCGGCGACGGCGGCACCCGGTCGCTGCGCTCGCTGCTCGACCGGCTCGGCGGGTACGCGCTGGACGCCGAGGAGTTCTCGGTGCACACCCCCGACCTCGACGACGTCTTCCTGGCCCTGACCGGGAACACCCCGAAGGAGAGCAACCGATGAGCGACTCGATGATCATGCTGCGCCGCAACTTCCGGCACACCCTGCGCAACCCCACCACGCTGTTCAACGCGGTGCTGTTCCCGGTAGTGATCATGCTGATGTTCGTGTACCTGCTGGGTGACGCGTTCAGTGTGGGCGTCGACTATGTGGACTACGCGACACCCGGGATGATCCTGCTGGCCGTCTGCTACGGACTGAGCGCGACCGCGACCGCGACGAACGCCGACATGACCAAGGGCATCATCAACCGGTTCAAGGTGATGGACGTGTCCCGCGGTGCGGTGCTCACCGGGCAGGTGGTGGCCAGCCTGCTGAACAACGTGGTCGCCGTCGCCGCGATCATCGGCACCGCGTTCGCGCTCGGCTTCCGGTCCTCGGCGAGCCTGCTCGACTGGCTCGGCGTGGCCGGCATGGTGGTGCTGCTCGGCGTGTCGGTGGGCTGGCTGACCGTGGCGCTGGGCCTGACCGCCAGGACGGTGGAGACGGCCGGGCTGGCCACCGTGCCGCTGATCATGCTGCCGTTCTTCAGCAGCGCCATCGTCCCGGCCGACAAGATGGGGCCGGGTGCCCGGCAGTTCGCCGAGTACCAGCCGTTCACGCCGATCATCGAGACCCTCCGCGGGCTGCTCACCGGCATGCCGTCCGGGCACGACGCGATCCTCGCGGTCGGCTGGTGCCTCGTGATCGGGGTCGGCGGCTACCTCTGGGCGGTGTCCGCCTTCACGAAGCGAGCGTGACCTCGGCCAGCTCGGCCCAGTCCGGTCCGCCCCCCTCGCGCACCGCCTCGGCGAACGCCCGGTCGCCGAGGCGGTCGCGGGCCCGCAGCTCGAACCGGGCGGGGTCCGGGTGCGAGCGGTCCGGCATGCCCAGCACCGCGACCGCCGCCCCGAGCAGCCGGGCCGCCTCGGCGTCCCGCCCGGTGTCCAGTGCCCAACCGGCGATCCCGGTCAGGATCTGGGCGGTCAGCGGCGCGTGCCCGGCCTCGGTCACCGCGCGCAGCGCCGCCCGGTGGTGCTCGCGGGCCGCGTCCGGATCCGCGGCCAGCCGGCCGCGCATGTGGTGCCCGAGCGCCCGCAGGATCGGTTGACCGGCCTCCGCGCCCAGCATCGCCATCGCCTCGTCGAGCAGCCCGCCGGCCCGCTCCGCGTCCCCGCTCCAGGCGGCCAGTTCGGCCCGGGTCAGGGCCAGCTCGACCAGCGCGTGCGGCCAGGCCACCCGGCCGGCGACCCGCTGCGCCTCGGCCAGCGCGGCCGCGGCGGCGGCCGGATCCCCGGCCAGCCAGTGCAGCTTCGCCTGCCGGGACCGCAACGGCACCACGTCCTCGATCGCACCGGCCTCGGTCACCACCGCGATCGCCTGCTCCAGGCACTCCCCCGCGGCGGCCAGGTCACCGCGCATGGCGATCCGCCCGGCCAGCTCGGTCAGCGCGAACGAGATCCCCCACCGGTCGCCGATCGCCCGGAACTCGCGCAGCGCCGCCGTCAGGTAGGCGTCGGCGTCGGTCGCCTCGTGGCCCAGAGCGATCCACATCTTGCCGATCTGCAGCCGGGCCAGCGCCCGCACCCACGGGTCGTCGTCGGCCAGCAGCGGCTCGAACGCGGCCGCGGCCGTGCCCCGCAGCAGCCGCTCCATCGCGGTCACCAGGCGCAGCGCCGGGTGCCCGCCGCCGGCATCCCGGCCGGCCGCGTGGGCCCGCCGGATCCACTCGGCGGTGGCGAACTGATCGCCGTGCCCGGACCCGGCGAACATGATGACGAACGCGTACGCCAGCGCGCGGACGTCGTCGGCCACCTCGCCGGGCAGCGCGACCGCCGCCATCAGCAGCTCGTAGCCCTCCGCCTTGTGCCCGCCGAACCACCAGTACCAGCCGGCCGCCCCGGCCAGCCGCACCGCCGGCCCGGCCTCGCCGGCGGCCAGCGCCCCGCGCATCGCGGCGCTCAGATTGTCGTGGTCGGCCTCCAGCAGGGCCAGCCACTCCAACTGCTCGGCGCGGCGCAGATGCGGCTCGGCCCGCTCGGCGAACTCGGTGAACCAGGCCAGATGCGCCCGCCGCACCGCGTCGGTCTCGCCGGCCTCGGCCAGCCGCTGCTCGGCGTACTCCCGGACGGTCCCCAGCATCCGGTACCGCGGCGCTCCCTCGCCGACGGCCACCACCAGCGACTTCTCGGTCAGCGCGGTGATCAGGTCGAGGGTCTCGTCACCGGCGCCGCAGACCCGCTCGGCCGCCTCCAGGGTGGCCCCGCCGGCGAACACCGACAGGCGGCGCAGCACCACCCGCTCCGGCTCGGCGAGCAGCTCCCAGCTCCAGTCGATCACCGCGCGCAGTGTCCGGTGGCGCGGCAGCGCGGTCCGGCTGCCGCCGGTCAGCAGGCGGAACCGGTCGTCGAGCCGGTTCGCCAGCTGCTCCAGCGACATGGTGCGCAGCCGGGCCGCGGCCAGCTCGATGGCCAGCGGCATCCCGTCCAGCGCCCGGCAGACCCGGGCCATCGTGGCCGGCGCGCGAGGGTCGGCGACCAGGTCGGAGCGGACCGCGGCGGCCCGGTCCCGCAGCAGCCGGACCGCGGGCGACGCCGCGATGTGCTCCGGCGCGGCGTCCTCGTCCGGCAGCGCCAGCGGCGCGACCGGCCAGAGCGCCTCGCCGATGATGCCGAGCGGCTCCCGGCTGGTGGCCAGGATCCGCAGCCGCCGGCACTCGCCGAGGACCCGGTGGGCGAAGGTGGCCGCGGACTCGATCACGTGCTCACAGTTGTCCAGGATCAGCAGCACGTCCCGCTCGCGCAGGGCGGCCACCACCCGGTCGACCGGGGACGCGTCCGGCGCCTCACCGAGCAGGGCGTCGCGGAGCCTGAGCGCGGCCAGGGTGGCCTGGGCGACGTCGCCGTCCGCGCCGATCCCGGCCAGCTCGACCACCCAGGCGCCGTCCGGCAGCGTGTCCAGCATGGACCGCGCGGTCTCGGTGGCCATCCGGGTCTTGCCGGTGCCGCCCGGGCCGACCAGCGTGGTCAGCCGGTGCCGCCCGATCAGCCCACGGACCGTGGCCACCTCGACGTCCTTGCCGACATAGCTGGTCAGCTCGGCCCGCAGGTTGCCGCGGTCGGCGGCCCGCGGGCCGGCCGCCTCGCCGCGCAGCAGGGCCACGTGCAGCGCGGACAACTCCGGGGACGGGTCCACGCCGAGCGTGTCGGCCAGCGTCTCTCGGGTGCGCTGGAAGACCTGCAGTGCCTCGCCGGTCCGGCCACCGGCCACCAGGGCGCGCATCAGCGCGGCGACCAGCCGCTCGCGCACCGGGTGGGCGGCCACCAGGGTGGTCAGTTCGGGGATCGACTCCGGGCCGGCGTCGCGGGTCTCCAGTGCGGCCAGCCGCTGCTCCTGCAGCCGGGTGACCGCCGCGTCGAAGGCGGGACTGCCGGTGAGGCCGACGTCCTGCATGGCGGGGCCGCGCCACAGGGCCAGGGCCTCCCCCGGGCGGCCGGCGGCCAGCAGCCGTTCGAACCGGACCGCGTCGACCGAGTCGGGGTCGGTGGCCAGCCGGTAACCGTCCTGATGGGCCTCGATCAGGCCGCCGGGCAGCAGCTTGCGCAGGCGGGACACCAGGCGGTGCAGGGCGTTGGTGGCGTCCGCGGGCGAGGTGTCACCCCAGATCCCGTCGACCAGGGTGGCTTTCGGCACGGTGCGACCGGCCTCCAGCGCGAGGATCGCCAGCAGCGCGCGCAGGCGGGCGCCGGGCACATCGATCGGCGCGCCGTCCCGCGTGCGCACCAGGAGAGGCCCGAGCACCCCGATCTGCATCCGCCGAGTCTGCCACGGTGATCAATCAGTTGGTGGCCAGGGACAGCGCGTACTCCGGCCACCACTGACCGGCCGGTGGGGCGCCGTCGCCGCAGGCGCCGTCCGACTCGCCGGGGCGTTTCACCCAGAGGTACGCGTCGACCCGATCGTGGCCGGTCCGGGTGGTCGGGGCCGGACCCAGCGCCCGGCCCGGCGGATTGCACCAGTGGCCGTCCCCGGACGTGGCGGTGGTGGCCGGACCGTTTCCGTTGCGACTCGTGTCGATCACGAAGTGAGTGCCACCCAGACGGTCCGAGATCGACGTACCGTAATCGAGGTTGGCCTGGGTGGTTTCGAAGTTGGCCACGTTCAGGCTGAAGCCGTCGGCGTCGGCGATGCCCGCGCTGCGCAACGCGTCGACGACCCGGTCGACGTCCTTGACCCAGCCCGGGTTGCCGGCGTCCAGATAGACGCGCACCCCCGGATCCGCCCGGAACGCGTGGATCGCCTCGCCGAGCAGCGCGAACCGCTCACCGGCCGCCTCCGGCGACAGACAGCCCTGCAGGATGTGGGTGACCGCGTCCGGCTCCAGCACCACCAGGGCCGGCGAGTCGTGCACCGCGCCGGCCAGCTGACCGATCCAGTCCCGGTAGGCCGCGGCGTCCGGAGCCCCACCGCCGGAGTGACCACCACAGTCGCGCTGCGGCACGTAGTAGGCGACCAGCACCGGTGTCCGCCCGGCCGCCGCGGCGGCGGTGACCAGGTCACGGGCCCGGCCGGCGAACCCGGGGTCGGCGTCGGCGAACCAGACCGCGGCCGGCTGATCGGCGATCCGGCGCACCGCGGTGGCGTCGGCCGCCCGGCCCTGCGCGTTCCACGACCGCACCTGGGCCTCGGCGGCACCGGACGGGTCCACATAGAACTGCTCCGCCGGCTCGGTGGAGACGACCGGCGCGGGCGCCGGGCCCGGGCCGGCGCCCGCGGTGCAGGCGGCGAGGCTCAGACAGGTCAGGCCGGTCAGGACCGTGGAACGAACGCGCATGACCCCTTATTCACCGAACGGACGTGACAGAACGTACCGTAACGCTATTTTTGTCCGGGTTACTCGAAGAGCACCCGGTCGGAGGAAAGCCTCAACCGGCCCCGGTGACCGCCGATCTGACCCACATGCTGCTCCGCTGCTACGTCGCGGTCACCACGCTGCTGGTGGCGACCTATCTGGCGTGGCCGTTCGACGACCGCCAGTGGCCGTACCTGGCGGTCACCCTCGGGGCGGCACTGCCCGCGGTCGGCTACGCCCTGCGTCGCGCCCCGGCCGGCGCGCGGCTGCCGTGGTGGTTGATGCTGGCGGCGCTCACGTCGTACAACATCGGGAATCTGATCTGGATCGTGCTGGTCGAGGTCGGCGGCCGGGCCACCGGCGACGGCAGCCTGGCCGAACTGTTCTACACCGGCGGCGGGCTGTGCCTGCTGACCTCGGCGATCGCCGTGGTCAGACTGCGCGGCGCCGGCGACATCGGCGGGGTGATCGACTCGGTGATCACCGCGGTCGCGCTCGGCGGGGTGCTCTGGGATGCGGTGCTGCTGCCCGCCATGTCCGCCCAGCACCAGTCGACGCCACGTCAGCTGTCGATGTTCCTCGGGCTGACGATGATCTCCGGGACACTGGGCGCGATGCTGCGCGTCTCGATGGCCGGCCGTCGCTCGGCGTCCGTCTGGCTGATCACCGCGAGCGTCGCCCTGGTACTGGTCGCCGACGTGGTCTCGGCCCTCGCCGTCGGCCCGGACGGCGTGCGGGCCGACTGGACCAACATGGTGTACCTGGCCGCCTACGCCGTACTCGGCTGGGCCGCGCTGCACCCGTCGATCACCACCTGGGTGACCCCCGGCCACCGCCCCGCCGACGAGATCAGCCGCGGCCGGCTCACCTTTCTCGGCGTCATGCTGGCCCTCACCCCGATGGTCGGCGGCGGCCGCGCGATCCTCGGCCTGCCCACCGACGGCATCCTGATCGCCCTCTCCTCGGCCGCCCTCACCCCTCTCGTCATGATCCGGATCGCCCGTCTCGCCGCCCAGCGTCGCGCCGCCGAGAAGGCCCTGCACCACCTGGCCACCCGTGACGCGCTGACCGGCCTGCCGAACCGCGCCGCCTGCCTCGACCACCTCAGCACAGCCACCATGTCCGCCGAACCCCTCGCCGTCCTCTTCGGCGACCTGGATGGCTTCAAACCGGTCAACGACCGGCTCGGGCACGCTGCCGGCGACGAGCTGCTCACCCTGGTGGCCGACCGGCTGCGCGCCTGCGTACGGGAAGGAGACCTGGTCAGCCGGTTCGGCGGGGACGAATTCGTGTTGATCTGCCGGGGCGAGACGGCGGTGCCGGGGGTGAGCGAGCGGATCGCGGCGATGACCGCCCTGCCGTTCGTCGTGGCGGGGGAAGAGGTCTACCTGGGGATGAGCGTGGGGGCCGCCGCCGGACGTACCGGGGATCGGGCCGAGGCGCTGATCCGGCGGGCGGACGAGGCGATGTACGAGGCCAAGAAGTCCAAGCGGGTGGGCGCGCTGAGCCTGGTCCTGGCCGGCTGACGGCCCGGCGCCGGGCGCCGGGCGCCGGGCGCCGGGCGCCGGGCGCCGGGAAACGCTAACCCGCGACCTTCCGGAAGACGTCCAGGACGAACCACTCGTCCTCGTGGTGGATCACCCGCGCCAACCCCGGCCGGGCGGCGATCGCCTCATGCACGTTGAACCCGTCATAGTTTCCCGGGTTGAGCCGATCCCGGAAATGCGCCGACACCAGGTCCCCGCCCTCCTCCAGCCGCTCCACCATCCCGTCGAGCATCGTCTGCAGATCCGCCGCGGACAGGTAGTAGAGCAGGTCCCCGACGACGATCAGATCGAACGTCCCGCCCGGCAGCTCGGCCGGCAGCAGCGCCCGCTCGACCCGGACGTTCGGCAGTCCGGCGGTCAGCGCCCGGGCCTGGACCACCGCCTCGTCCACACAGTCCACCGCGACCACCTCGTCGCAACGGGCGGCGAGCATCACGCTGAGCACGCCGACCGCGCAGCCCGGCTCGTAGCAGCGGCGGTATCGCGGCTGCGGCAGGCTGGCCATGGCGACCGCGTATTTACGCTGGTCGCTCCATTTGGTGGCGTTGTCCCAGGGGTCGCCTTTCGCCTCGTACAGGCCGATGAAGTGGTCGAGTGAGTAGGACGCCTCCGGCGGCAGGGCGTCACCCTGAGTACGTGTCACGTCCGCGATTCTGCCCCAGCGGTCAGCGGGCCTGGACGGTCAGGGCGCCGATGCCGCCCTCCGAATCGACCCGGATGCCGCCGTCACCCTGCCCGGACCGCAGGGTCACGCCCCGGTCGACGCCGGCGTCGGTGTCGCCGTAGAGGGTGACCACCCCGGCTCCCCGGCGCAGGAACACCCGCGCCGCGACCCTGCTTTCGGTGACGATCCGCCAGGTTCGGATCCCGCCACGCTCGGTGATCGGGATCGCCGCGCGCTGATCAGGAACGGACAGGTCGACGGTGGCCGCGCCGCCGATCAGGTCCACCGAGCGGATCCTGCCGCGGGACAGGTCGATCCCGGCCTCGCTGACCCCGCCGCGCATCCGCAACGACCAGGTCACCGACGAGTTGAGCAGCACTTCGAGCCGGGCGGTGCCCGTCCTGCGGCCGTTCGGCCTGACGTCGACCCGCACCGTGCCGCCGCTGACCGTGGTCCGCGCGGCGATCCTGCTGTTCTTCCCGACGCTGACCTTGACCAGGCCCCTGGGCACGTCGCCGATCGAGACGCGCAGCTGCGCGACGCCGTCGGCCAGCTCGAAGGTGGCGGTGTCCGGCAGCGCCGGGCCGGCGGGCGCCGGGGGCACGGCGGTGGTGGCGGCCGGTGGTGGTGCCGAGGAGGTGGCCGGCGGCGAGGTGCCGAGCGACACCGGTGGGGTGGCCGGCGGGGTCCCGCCGACGGTCGGCACCGGCAGCGGCGGGGCGGGCAGGCTGCCGGCGTCCTCGCCGCTGGACCGCACGGCGGCCAGCGCGGCGAGCACCCCGCCGCTGACCAGGATCACCACCGCCACGAGGAAGACGACGGGTTTCCAGTCCCGGCCGGTACGCGGTTCCGGTGGTGCGCCGATCCAGCGCGTGCCGTCCGGTGGGGCGGGGTCTCCCGCAAGCCCGCCGGCCGGCGTTCCCGTCCGTGTCGCCTCGACCCCGGGCAGCTCGTAGACGTCGGCCGGCGGCCCGAGCCGGTGCGGCGCGTCGGGCCAGTAATCCGAGATGCGGGGCAGCGTCGGCGGCAGCCCGGATGGTTCCGGCGTAACGGGACTTTCCACGCAGGTCTCCTCAGTGCGGCCAACCGGCACCCCATGTCCACGCCGGGTGGTCCGCCGAGGTATACGCACGCGCGACAGGTTCGGTTCGGCCCCGGGTTCAGAGATTTGTACGCGTTGCAAGGAAAATGCTCGCAAGACTCTTGAAATCCCCCTGCAACCCGACAAAGATTCCCTTTGCTCGATCCCCTCAGGAAGCGAATTGCATGCCGGAAGACGACTCCCGGTCGGGGTTGCGGGTCGGCGGCTGGGTGCCGCCGTATTCTCCCGACGCGCGGTCCCGCAAGCCGCTGATCCGGCCGACCGCCCCGACCGATTTCCCCCCACCCCCGATCCCCTATTTCGCCGGCTGGAACCGTCGCTCCATGCCGTGGCGGCGGCGTGCCGCGCTGGCCGCCGCCGGGGCCGCGACCGTCGGCGTGGTGGCCGCGGTCAGCCTCGGTGACCCGGCGTCCCACCCGGCGTTCGTGGCCGCGCCGGACCCGGCCGGCACCGTGGTCCCGTTCTCGCTGCCGCCCCGGCCGCCGTCGCCGGTCGAGACCGTCCCGGTGGCGTCTAACACCAGTTCACGGCCCACCGCCACCGGGAGCGCTCCCAAAGGTGGGCCGACGAGGCGGGCCCCCGCAGCGGTGACCCTGAGCGTCGGCGGGACCGAGGCGCTGACGGTCGCCGACCGCACCGGCTTCCGGGTCCGGCACCGGAACTTCCTCGGCCGGCTCGATCCGATCGGGCCGGGCAGTTCCGTCCTCGACCGCGCCGACTCCAGCTTTACCGTGCGTAAAGGCTTGAATGATTCCAGATGCGTTTCGCTTGAATCTGTTAACTATCCTGGCTATTTCCTTCGGCACCAGAACTTCGTGCTGAAACTGCAACGGCGCGACGGTTCCGGACTCTTCGCCGCGGACGCCACTTTCTGTCCCGTGACGATTCGCTCGGGCGCCGCCCTGGCGTTGCGATCCAGCAATTATCCGAAACGGTTCGTGGTCGCCTCCGGCGACCGGCTCACGCTCGACGAGTCCGCCCCGGAGGCGGCGCTGGCGCTCGTGCCGCGGGCGGCGGATTGACCGTCCGCCGCGGGCGGCGGGTCGACCGTCCGCCGCGCGTGACGGATCGACCGTCCGCCGCGGGCGGCGGGTCGACCGTCCGCCGCGCGTGACGGATCGACCGTCCGCCGCGCGTGACGGATCGAACCGGAACGGTGTGCCGCGTCAAGGCCCCCGAGGCGGCACACGGAACTCGCGCCGGGCGCCGCCTCAAGGGGGTGTGGGCGGCGACCGGCGCGAGCGACTCGGAAGATCAATCCTGAATGATTTTCACGTCGCGGCCGGCCAGCATGCCGTCCGCGCCCAGGTCGATCGGTTCGGCGGTCCGGTTGATCAGGAATCGGTGCCTGGCCCGGCGCGCCAGCTCGACACGTCCGCGCAGCTCAGGAGCGAGTTCGCTGGTCACTCCGGCGGCCTGGAGCAGACCGGGCAGCACCGCGGCCAGACCATCCGGGCCGAGCCGGGTGGAGACGTAGGCCGCGGAGCCGGCGCCCACCGCACGCCGGGTGATCGCGGCACGTTCCGCCTGGTCACCGGTCTTGTACCGGGCCAGGACCGCCACGTGTGGATCGGTGACGTCGACCCGGTCGGTCCACAGCGTGCCGACCGTGCCGTTGTCCAGCTCGGCGGTCTCCCCGTCGAGCAGCGGGCCGAACTCCTCGATCCGGATGCCGAGCAGGTCACGCAGCGCGCCGGGGTATCCACCGAGCCACACCTGATCGTTCTCATCCACTATGCCGGAAAAATACGTACAGACCAGATGTCCGCCCTGGGTGACGAAGGAGTTCAATCGCGCGGCGAGCGCCGCCGGCACCACGTGCAGCACCGGAGCGATCACCACGGTGAAGCCGGAGAAATCGCTGCTTGCCGGTACGACGTCGGCCCTGACCCCCAGGTCCAGAAGGGCCGTGTACCAGTCCAGCGCCTCCTGGCGGTACCGCAGCCGGTCGGTCGGGTGCGAGTCGTGCTCGGCCACCCACCACGAGTCCCAGTCGATCAGGATCGCCACGTCGGCCGGCACCCGATTGGTCCCCGCGACCGACTCGAGTGCCGCCAGCCGCTCCCCCAGCGCCGCCACCGACCGGAACAGCTCACTGTCCTGACCGGCGTGCGGCAGCATCGCCGAGTGGTATTTCTCGGCACCGGCGCGCGACTGCCGCCACTGGAAGAAGCACACCGCGTCGGCGCCGTGCGCCACGTGGGTCAGCGAGTCCCGGGCCAGCTCGCCCGGCTTCTTCGCCAGGTTCACCGGCTGCCAGTTCACCGCGCTGGTCGAGTGCTCCATCAGGAACCACGGCCGGCCACCCGCGATGTTCCCGGTCAGGTTGGCCGAGAAGGACAGCTCGTCGCGGGCCTGCGGATGCGGCACGACGTAGTGGTCGTTGGACACGAAGTCCACCTCGGACGCCCAGTCGGCATAGTTCATCGCGCTGGTCTCGCCCATCACCATGAAGTTCGTGGTGACCGGCACGTCCGGGCTGAGCTCGCGCAACAGGTCGCGCTCGGCGATCAGGTGGTCCTTGAGCGCGTCCGAGGAGAAGCGTTTGAAGTCCAGGTTCTGCGTCGGATTCGGATGGGTGGCGGCCTGCCGCGGCGGGATGATCTGGTCCCAGTCGGAGTAGCGCTGCGACCAGAAGTCGGTGCCCCACGCCGCGTTGAGCCCGTCCAGCGTCCGATACCTCTCGCGCAGCCAGGACCGGAACGCCAGCGCCGCGTCCTGTGAGTAGTCGTAGACGTTGTGGCAGCCCAGCTCGTTGTTGACGTGCCAGGCGACCACCGCCGGATGCTTGCCGTACCGGGTGGCCAGTGCCCGGACCAGGCGCAACGCGTGCGCCCGGAAGACCGGCGAGGTGGGCCGCCAGTGCTGGCGCCCGCCGGGCCACACGGTGTTGCCGTGCTTGTCGACGGGCAGGATCTCCGGATGCCGGGCGGTCAGCCACGGCGGCGGGGACGCGGTAGCGGTCGCCAGGTCGACCGCGATGCCACCGGCGTACAGCAGGTCGACGACCTCATCCAGCCAGGCGAAGTCGTAAACCTCGGGCCGCGGCTGGATCCGCGCCCACGAGAAGATCGCCAGCGAGACGACGGTGACACCGGCCGCGCGCATCGCCCGGACGTCCTCGGCCCAGACCTCGCGCGGCCACTGCTCGGGGTTGTAGTCGGCGCCGTACTCCAGCCGGGGCGCCCCGGCGCGGCGCAGCCAGCGCCGGGGCGTCGTGTTCCGCATCTTCGGGGAGTCGCTCGGGGAATCGCTCATGGAATCGTGAAGCCCTGTTCCCGGCCGTACCTGGTGGAGGCGTCCTGCCAGGCCTTCAGACCGTCCTGCAGCTTGGCGCCGCCGGTGTACGCCTTGCCGACCGAATCGTTGTAGACCGTGTTCGCGTACACCTGGAACGGCAGGTACGACCAGCCGGTGGCAACCTCGGCCGCCGACTCGGAGAGGATCTCGTTGGCCTTCTGCCCGCCGAAGTACGGGAACTGCTTGTTCTTGAACGCGTCCGCGTTGAGCTGGGCGGTGGTGGCCGGGAAGGCACCCGCGTCGGTGCGGATCTGCGCGCCGTCCTGAACCGCAGCGAACTTCAGGAAGCCGTACGCCAGGGTCTTGGCCTGGCTGGCCTCGGTGATCGCCAGGGAACTGCCGCCGTTCTCCGCCGTCACCTTGTCGCCGGCCGCCCACTGCGGCATCGGCGCCACCCGCCACTTGCCGTTCGCCGCCTTCACGCCGGTCTCCAGGTTGCCCGGCATCCAGGCGCCGGTGACCAGGGTGGCGATGGTGCCGTCACCGAGGCCCTTGTACCAGGCGTCGCTCCAGCCGGGGATCGGCGCCAGCAGCTTCCTGTCGATCAGGCCCTGCCACAGCGAGGTCCACTTCTGGGTGCCGGCGTCCGCGAAGGTGATCCCCACGGTGGTGCCGTCGACCCGGTACGGTCGTCCGCCGGCCTGCCAGATCATGCTGGTGGTGAAGCCGGCGTCGCCGGTGTCGCTGGTGATGTACGACTTCGGGTTGGCGGCGTGCAGTTTCGCGGCCGCCGCGGCGTACTCGTCCCAGGTCTTCGGCACCTCGATGCCGTACCTGTCGAAGACCTCCTTGTTGTAGAACAGCGCCATCGGCCCGGAGTCCAGCGGCAGGCCGTAGATCTTCTCCCCGGCGTGCACCGAGTTCCAGGTGCCCGGCGCAAAGGTGCCGTCCAGCGACCCGGCGCCGAACTGGTTCAGGTCGGTGACGCCCTGGGAGAGCGAGAACTGCGGCAGCGCGTAGTACTCGATCTGGGCAAGATCGGGCACGCCGGTGCCGGCCTTGATCGCGTTCTGCAGCGCGGTGTACTGGTCGTTGCCGGTGCCCGCGTTACGCAGAGTCACCTTGACCTTGGGGTACTTCACCTGGAACTGCTCAGCGACCTTCTGCACGGTAGGGTCCCAGGCCCAGACCGTCAGGTTGCCACCGGCCTGCAGGGCCGCCTCGACGTCGGCGTCGGAGACCGTGGTGGCGGCCGCCTTGGTGGTGCCGTCGTCGGACTTGCCGGCGGAGCCGCAACCGGCGGCCAGGAGCGTTATCGACATGGCGGCGCCGAAAAGCGCGTGCCGGCGGGTGATTCTCATCTGATCCCTTTCACTTGTCGGGGGAGGGGTCACTGCTTGACGCTGCCGGCGGCCAGACCGGACTGCCAGTAGCGCTGCAGCAGCAGGAACGCGGCGATGAGCGGGACGATCGCGAGCAGCGAGCCGGTGATCACCAGGTTGAAGACGACGTCGCCACCGACCGTGAGCGACTGCTGGTTCCAGCTGTAGATGCCCAGCGTGATCGGGTAGAGATTGCGGTCCTTCAGCATGATCAGCGGGAGGAACAGGTTGTTCCAGGTCACCACGACGTTGAACAGCAGGGCGGTGACCAGGCCCGGGGAGAGCAGCGGCACGGCCAGCGAGAAGAAGATCCGGAACTCGCCGGCGCCGTCCACCCGGGCCGACTCCAGGACCTCGTCGGGCACCGCCTCGGTGGCGAACACCCACATCAGATAGAGGCTGAACGGGATCATCAGGGACGGGATGATCACCGCCCAGACCGTGTCGGTGATGCCCATCTTGGCGAACAGCAGGAAGGTGGGCACGGCCAGCGCGGTCGGCGGCACCGCCACGGCGCCCAGGATCAGCGCGAAGACCGCCCGGCGGCCGGGGAACGCGAACTTCGCCAGGCCGTACCCGGCGAGCGCGGACAGCAGCGTGGCGCCGCCCGCCCCGGCCACCACGTAGAACACCGTGTTGCCGAGCCACCGCAGGTAGATGCCGTCCTGGTAGGTGAAGACCCGGCCGATGTTGTCGAACAGCGCGAAGTCGTGGTCGAACCACAGGCCGAACGAGCCGAGCAGCCCCTGCTGGGTCTTGGTCGCGCTGACCACCAGCCAGGCCAGCGGCAGCATGGTGTAGAGCAGCATCAGCGTGGTGAGCACGGTCAGCGTCCGGCTGCCGGACCGCCGGGGCGGGGCCGCTGCGGGTTGCGGTCGCCGGCGCGCCGCCGGACGGATGGTGGGTGCGGCGACCATCAGCCTGCCTTTCGTACGGCGCGGGCCTGCACGAGATAGGCGACGACCATGGTGAGCAGGCCCATCACCACCGCGACCGTGGCCGAGTAGTTGTACTGCTGGCCGCCGAAGGACAGCTGCCAGGCGTAGTAGTTGGGGGTGAAGTAGGTGAGGATCGCGTTCGGGGCGATGGTCCGCAGCACCACCGGCTCGGTGAACAGCTGGAACGTCCCGATGATCGAGAACATCGTGCTGATCAGCAGCGGACCGCGCAGCGCCGGCAGCTTGATGGCCCGGACGATCCGGAACTGGCCGGCCCCGTCGATCGCCGCCGCCTCGTACAGCGACGGGTCCACGACCCGCAGCGCCGAGTACAGGATGATCATGTTGTAGCCGACGAACTCCCAGGTGACGATGTTGCCGATGGAGGCCAGCACGTAGTCCGGGGCGAGTGGGTCGGGCAGCGTGACCCCGAGCAGGTCGTTCAGGTTGCGGATCAGGCCGAACTGGCTGCCGTACATGAAGCCCCACATCAGGGTGGCCACGACGGCGGGCACCGCGTACGGCAGGAAGATCGTGATCCGGAAGAAGGCCGCTCCGTAGAGCCGGCCGCTGTCGATCGCGAGGGCGATCAGCAGGGCCAGGATCAGCATGATCGGCACCTGGACGACCAGGAACAACGACACCCGGCCGACCGCCGACCAGAATTGCGGGTCGTGCAACGCCTTGGTGTAGTTCTCCGCGCCGACGAACGTGGTGCCACCGATCAGCCTGGTCCGGTACAGGCTCAGGTAGGCCGAGTAGGCGATCGGCGCGAGGAAGACCAGCGCGAACACCGCGAGGAACGGGGCGACGAACTGCCAGCCGATCCAGGATCGCCGTGTCACCGAGCCTCCTTCCGATGGGTTCCGTGAGGGATGTTTACGTAAACATGTTCGACCGCGAGTGGAAATGTTTACGCAAACATGTGTGCCGTATAGTGACACGGGTCACCGGGTCGGTCAAGGAGTGAGAACCATCGAAGCGCAGCGTCTCCGCGGTGGATCCGACGTGCCCGGCGGCCGCCGCAAACAACGGGTGTCGATGGCCGACGTGGCCAAGCTCGCCGGCGTGTCTTCCCAGACCGTCTCCCGGGTCGCCAACGGCCAGGTCGGCGTCGTCGAAGCCACCCGGGAACAGGTCCTCGCCGCGATGCGCGAACTCGGCTACCGGCCGAACAGCGCGGCCCGCTCGCTGCGCTACGGCCGGTTCAACACGCTCGGGGTGATCCTGTTCGGACTGTCCTCCACCGGCAACAGCCGCACCGTCGAGGCGATCGCCACCCAGGCCGCCGCCGCGGGGTACGCGATCACCCTGATCCCGGTCGGCGTGCCCACCCAGGACAACGTGCTCGGCGCCTTCACCAGGATGGGCGAACTCGCCGTCGACGGCGTCATCGTCATCATCGAGGTACACCTGCTCGACGCGGCCACCGTCGCCCTCCCCCCGGGCGTCCACGTGGTGGTCGTCGACTCGGACGCGGGCGAGCGTTATCCGGTGGTCGACACCGACCAGGCCGACGGCGCCCGCCAGGCCGTCCGGCACCTGCTCGACCTCGGCCACCACACCGTCTGGCACATCGCCGGCCCGGCCGGGTCGTACTCCGCCGAACGCCGCGCCACCGCCTGGCGCACCGTCCTCGAGGAGGCCGGCCGCCCCGTCCCGCCGATCGGCCGCGGCGACTGGTCGGCGGAGAGCGGCCACCGGGCCGGGCTCGACCTGCCCGCCGATTGCACGGCGGTCTTCGTGGCCAACGACCAGATGGCCCTCGGCGTGCTGCGGGCCCTGCACGAACGCGGCCGCCGGGTGCCGCGGGACGTCAGCGTCGTCGGCTTCGACGACATCGCCGACGCCTCGTCGTACCTGCCGCCGCTGACCACCGTCCACCAGGACTTCGCTGAGGTGGGCCGGCGCTGCGTGCAGGCGCTGCTCGACCAGATCGCGGCCGGGCCGGCCGCGCCGGGCACCGACCTCGTCCCCACGCATCTGGTCGTCCGCGGCAGCACCGCGGCACCCCACCGCCCCTGACCCGTCCGCGGCGGTCGCTCGGGTGACCGTCGGTCGCGCTGCCGATCGCCGCTCCGTCCTGCGCCGCCGTCGCCGACCGCCGTCGGTCGCGCTGCTGATCGCCCGCTCCGTCCTGCGCCGCCGTCGCCGACCGCCGTCGGTCAGTTGCCCGGCGAACCGTCATCGGGCAGCTGTCCGGCGGCCCAGATCGCCCAGTCGCGCTGCATGGCGGCGAGGCGGATGCCGTACTCCAGGGCGATGCGACCGTAGCGTTCCAGGGTGCCGGCGTCCCAGGTGCGCGACTCGACGAGGTCGTGGTAACCGGAGAGCCGCTGCCCGGCCAGGTCCGCCTGGTCCCGGAAGAACCCGGCGGCGCGCTCCGGACCGGCCAGGGACAGGAAGAAGACGCGCAACAGCAGGGCGCTCCGATACGACGGGGCGCTGTCGGGCGTCGTCAGCCAGGCGTCGAGAGCGTCCCGCCCGGCGGCAGTGATCCGATACTCTCGGCGACCGCGCGGGCCCTCCTCACCGACGGTGAGCATCCCGGCCTCGGTGAGCGTGTTCAGCTCGCGGTACACCTGGCTCTGGGTGGCCGGCCAGACGTGCGCCAGTGACGTGCGGAATTCCGTCAAGAGGTCGTATCCGCTGGAGGGCCGGTCGGCCAACAACCCCAGCAGCGCGAAGCGCAGGCTCATGACGTCATCCTACCTTCCACAGTTGACATGTGCATGGTGTCATTCCATACTTCACATGTCACAAGTGGAATATGGAGGATGTCATGGAGTTCCTGAGCGGTTTCGCCCCCTGGATCGTTTTCGGCGCGGTCACCGCGGCCACCGACTGGACGATCGGCGCTCTCGCCGGCCTGCTGGCCACCGTCCTGCTGATCATCCGGGCACGCCGCGCCGGCGCCCGCGCCGACCGGCTCGTCCTGGAGTACAGCAACGCCGCGTTCTTCGCCTGCGCCGCGGTCGTGGCCCTGCTCCAGCCGCACTCCCCGATCGCGTCGTGGACCGGCCCGCTGTCGCTGGCCTGGATCGCGCTGACCGCCTGGGGCTCGCTGGTCGCGCGGCGGCCGTTCACCCTCGGCATCGCGAAGGCATCGGCGCCCCGGGAGGTGTGGGACAACCCCGTCTTCCACCGCACCAACCTGGTGATCACGGCGGTCTGGGCGGCGACCTTCACGGTGGCCGCCGTGCTGCTGGCCACGCTGCAGGCGGTCCACGCGGGCACCGCCGCGACCATCGCCGTCTTCCTGCTCTACGTCATCCCGATCGCTTTCACGCGCCGCTACCCCGCCATCGTCCGTGCCCGTTATGCACGCTCCTGATCCCCGTCACCGACAGACCCCCGACGCCGAAAGACCCCCGACCCGGAAAGGGCCGCCATCATGACGACCACCGCACCGACTCCCGCCCACCTCGCCGGCAACTTCGCGCCCGTCACCGGGGAGACCACCACGCTCGACCTGCCGGTCACCGGCGCCGTCCCGGCCGAACTGACCGGGTGGTATCTGCGCAACGGGCCCAACCCCCACCACGGGACCTCGGCGCACTGGTTTCTCGGCGACGGCATGGTGCACGGCGTCCGCCTCGATCACGGCCGGGCCACCTGGTACCGCAACCGCTGGGTGCGGACCCGGGTGCTGACCGACGACGCCCGCGCCTACGGCCCGGACGGCACCCGCGACCTCACCGCCGGCCCGGCGAACACCAACGTCGTGCGCCACGGCGGACGACTGCTGGCGCTGGTCGAGTCCGCGCTTCCGTACGAGATCACCACCGACCTGGAGACCGTCGGCCCCTACGACTTCGGCGGCCGCCTGCACACCCCGATGACCGCCCACCCCAAGGTCTGTCCCACCACCGGGGAGATGCACTTCTTCGGCTACGGCGGACTCGAGCCGCCCTACCTCACCTACCACCGCGCCGGCGCGGACGGCCGGCTGTCGCTCAGCCGCCCGATCGACGTCCCCGCGCACACGATGATGCACGACTTCAGCCTCACCGCGGCCCACGTGATCTTCATGGACCTGCCGGTGCTGTTCAGCCTGGACGGGGCGCGGACCGGCGGCATGCCGTACCGGTGGGACGACACCTACCAGGCGCGCCTGGGCGTGCTGCGGCGCGACGCCCCGCAGGGGGAGGTCCGCTGGTACACCATCGATCCCGGATACGTCTTCCACACCCTGAACGCCCACGACGACGGCGACCGGATCGTCATGCACGTCGTCCGCCACGAGCACGCGTACCGCCCGGGGCAGCCCGCCGCCGCACCGGACCTCTGGCGCTGGACCATCGACCAGCGCACCGGCCGGGTCGCCGAGGAACGGCTGGACGACGAAGCGGTCGAGTTCCCCCGCATCGACGATCGGCGCACCGGGCAGCCGGCCCGTTACGGCTTCGCCGTGACCGACAACGTTCCCCGCCGGCTCGCCGACGTCAGCGCCGTCATCCGCTACGACCTGCACACCGGCTCGACCACCCGGCACCGCCTGCCGACCGGGCAGGTACCCGGGGAGGCGGTCTTCGTGCCGGCCGGCGGCGCCCCCGCCGGATCGGCCGACGGCTGGCTGCTGACGTTCGCCTACGACCCGGGGCGCGACGCCAGCGATCTGATCATCATCGACGCCACCGACCTCGCCGCCCCGCCGCTGGCCCGGATCCACCTGCCGCACCGGGTGCCGTTCGGCTTCCACGGCAACTGGCTGCCCGACCACGACCGCGCAGAATAGCGGGTGCCGCCGGACCCGGTTCACGAAGCCGGGTAGCGACCGCTTGGCATCATCCGGTCGGGTCGACTGTCCAGTGGGCCTTCTTCGGGAAGAAAGTTGGGGCCGACGGTGCACAACGGGGGTTCGGGACACGTCGATAGCGGTGTGACCTTCGAGCAATTCGCGATGGCCCGCCTGCCCAGTCTGCTGCGCTATGCGGTCGTCCTCACCGGCGACCGTCATCTCGCCCAGGACGTGGTGCAGGAGGTGCTGGCCCGAGCCCACGTCAAGTGGCGGCGGATCCAGAACGCGGACTCCCCGGAGGCGTACGTCCGGCGCATGGTGCTCAACGAGTACCTGTCCTGGCGACGCTCCTGGGCGGTGCGCAACCTGCATCTCGCCGGAGAGCGCCTGGTCGAGATCGACGACGCCCGCGGCGGGGTCCACGACCACGCCGACCGGATCGCCGAGTCGGACGCCCTCTGGAACCGCTTGGCCACGCTCGGACGCAAGCAACGTGCCGTGCTCGTACTCCGCTACTACGAGCAAATGGACGACGACACCATCGCAGATCTGCTCAACTGCTCACCGGCGACGGTGCGCAGCCAGGCCTCGAAGGCACTGCGAACGCTCCGGCTGGAGTCGGAGCGAGAACTTTCATTTGCCGAGGAGAAGTCGTGACCGACCACGGTGACCGGCTGCGCGAGGCCTTCGCGCGCACCGAGTCCCAGACCCCTGACGCCGGCGACGTGTACGCCCGCGTCGTCGAACTGTCCCGTAAACACAAATACCGTCGCCGGGGTGCGACCGCCGTCGGCGGGGTGGCACTGGGCGCCGGCCTGATCGCCGCCGTGGTGAACCTGCCGGCCATCCTGCCCGGCGACCCGCAGTCGGGCACCGGGACCTCGGCCACGGCCCCCTTCGTGGCCGGGGCCCCGGCTTCGCCGGCGCCGTCCGCCTCCAGCGCCGACCAGCAGGACAAGGACCTGCAGGCGTACTGGGACGCCGGCTACACCGGGGACGACGTCGAAGCGCTGGCGAAGCTGTGGAAGATGTCGCCCGACGACTACCTCGGGGTCAAGACCGAGGCCGGTCGCCGCCTGCTGGCCGGGGAGACCCTGCCGATCAGGCCGCAGCCGGTTCAGGAGACCCCGGCGTCGGTCGCCAAGTTCTTCGACGCCGGCTACAGCGTCGACGACGCGGCGACGCTGGCCAAGCTGTGGCACCTCAAGACGCCGTACGACGCGAAGGTCGCCGGCGGCGAGAAGCTGCTGCGCGGCGAGACCCTGCCGATCAAGCCACACCCGTCGGCCGAACAGATCGAGGAGAAGCGGGTCAGCGCCTTCTTCGACGCCCACTACACCATCGCCGACGCCACCAGGCTGGCCAAGCTGTGGCACCTGAAGACGGCGTACGACGCCAAGGTCCTCGGCGGCAAGAAGCTGCTCGCCGGACAGACCCTGCCGATCAAGCCGTGACACCGGGGTTGCGCCGGCGCACCGGCTTCGAAATCGAGCTGATGGCCCCCGCCGGGGTCAGCCGGCGCACCCTCGCCACGGATCTGGCCGGACGCTGTGGGGGCAGTGTCCGGCCGGTGTGGCACTCCGACAGCGAGCCGTCCCTGGTCCCCGGGCTGGGGCGGTTCCTGCACCTGACCCCGGGTTTCGAGGTGCGCCGCCCGGACGGCGACCTGCTCTGCACCCTGGTCGACGACATCACCCTGGTCGCCGGGCTCAACCCGGCGGCCCCGCCGCAGGCCGGCTGGTTCCGGGTGCTGACCGACGACTCCCGGCTGCTGCGCCTGCTGGCCCGGCACAGCGACCCGGCCGGCACCATCGACCAGGCGCTGGCGCCGGCGGCCGAGCTGTGGGGTCGCAAGGTGCAGCAGCTCGGCGACTACTACCGGCTCGACGACGCCGCCGACGCCACGATCGCGCTGGCCGCGCCGCTCGGCGGGGAACGCGAACGCCCCTGCGAGATCGTCACCCCGCCGCTGACCGGCGGCTTCGAGACGGCGCTGGAGGAGCTGCTCGGGCCGGCGCGGGAGCTGGGCTTCACCGTGCCCTACGAAGCGGCCGTGCACCTGCACGTGGACGGGGCGCCGTTCCGGATGCCGCACGCCCTGTCCAACCTCGTGCGGCTGTTCACCTACTGGCGGGAGCCGCTGCGCGCGGTGCTGCGCACCAACCCGGCCTGCCGGCGTCTCGCCCCGCTGCCCGAGCCGCTGGTCCGAGCGGTCGAGGGCGTCCCGACGACGGCACAGCTGCGGGCCGCGGCCGCCGAGGGCGAGCTGACCAAGTTCTTCGACGTCAACCTGACCCAGCTGCTCACCGACACACCGCTGCGCAACACCGTGGAGATCCGGATTCTGCCCGGCGCGATCAGCGCCCGCCCGATCCTGGACCAGGCGGCGGTGTTGGAGTTGCTGCTGGACCGCTGCCTGGACCCGGAGCCGATCCCCCGCGGCGACAGCGTGGACGGCCTCCTGGAGCTGGCCGCCGAGGCCCTGGCCGGCCGCCCCGGCGACTGAACGGCTCGGTGCCGCCGCGGTCCCGGCACCAGGGTGGTCATCTCCCGGATCAGCGGGGACTCCGCCGGCAGCCGATCGAGGACGCGCCGCGATGCGCGGGGCGAGGCGTCCGGGTGCGGTGGCCCGCGCGGACGGTTCGGTCGCCGCCACCGGCCTGGAGGTCCTGCTGCCCGCTCCGGACGGCCGGATCACCCACGACTACCGGTTCATCGGGGCGTGAACCGCTGGCCCGGGACCGACCGGCGTGCGAGCATCGGCGCCATGACGATCATGATGGGCGATGGGGCGTAACTCCCCCGCGGCCGTACGCGCCGCACAACCGCGCCGTGACGAGACGGTGGCGATCGACGGGCTGCCGTCGCCGACCATCCGGGCGATCCGCGAGCTGGAGCGCACCCGCCTCTGGCCGGGTGCCGTCGCCACCGCCCTGCGGGGCTGGCGGCGCACCGTGCACGGCCCGCGCGCCCGCCTCTTCGACCTCGACGACGATTGCCCCTGCTGCGATCGATCCCAGGACCGGATGGTCCTGGAGCGGGCGATGACCGCCCTCGGCGGGCGACCCGGCCGGGACCTGCGCGCGGCGGTGGACCTGCTGGACGAGGTCCTCCGCCGCCGCACCCACCACGATGCGACCACCCCGGCCGGCGCGGTGTGGTGGCACCGCCGCGTCTGACGGGCAGTGAGCGGTGGGCCGGCCCGCCGAGCTCCGCTTCAGTCGATCGATGCCCGGGCACTCCCCCCGGTCGCCTATGCGTTCAGGAACTCCAGCAGCGCCGGGGTGAAGGCCGGGTCGCGCAGCGCGGACAGGTGGTCGCCGGGGACGGTGCGCAGCACCGCTCCCGGGATCGCCGCGGTGAGCACCTCGGGGCGGACCGCGAGCGGATCCGACCCACCGGCCAGGACCAGGGTCGGCGCGGTGATGGTGGCCAGCGGGATCGGGGCGGCGTGCACCGCGGCGGCGTGGGCGGCCAGGGCGAGGCGGTCGCCGCCGACCGCCTCGACGAAGGCGCGGAAGCCCGCGGCGGCCGGGTCGCCGATGGTCGACGGGTCGTCGGTGCGCAGCGCCCGGATCAGCGACTCGCCGCCGACCACCCGGGTGTCCAGGCCGCCCAGCTCGACGACGGCCGCTCCGACGCCGCCGATCACGAGGCGGCGCACCCGGGTGTCCCGGGTGGCGGTCAGCAGGGCGACGATGGCGCCCATCGAATAGCCGGCCAGGTCCACCTCGGTGGCGCCGAGCAGGTCCAGCAGGGCTCGGACGTCCTCGGCCATGCGGGATTCGCCGTACCGACCCGGATCGTGCGGTTTGCCGGAGCGGCCGTGGCCGCGCGCGTCGATCGTGACCACCCGCCGCCCGGCGCCGGTCAGGGCGGCGACGATGCCGGGCAGCTCCCAGTTGGTCCGCCCGTCGGCGATGAAGCCGTGGTGCAGCAGCACCGGCGGGCGCTCGCCGTCGCCGCCCTCCCGCACCTCGTAGTAGATCTCCACACCGTCATCGGACCGGAACGTCGCCATCCGAAGATCATGCACTACGAGTGCTGATTCTCGCATCCGCGGATCGCTCCAACAAGGTGCCCACGACGGTGGCTAGCAACCGGCGACTCACCAGGCGCGTCGCCCCGGTCAGCACCCGGTTCAGCGCGCCGGTGACCACGCTCGGCCGCGAGGTGCGCCGGTCCAGCGCCCGCAGTGCGCTGTCGACCACCTGGTCGGCCCGCATCCGCCGGGTACCGCCGTCGGCGCCCTGCCCGGCGACCTCGAAGAACTCGGTCTCGGTCGCGCCCGGCGAGACGGCCAGCACCCGCAGCCGGGTGTGCCGCGACTCGAACCAGAGCGCCTCGGTGAAGCTGAGCACGAACGCCTTGGTGGCGCCGTAGACGGCCATGCGCGGATTCGGCTGGTACGCCGCGATGCTCGCCACGTTGATCAGGAAGCCGTCGCCGGCGCGCAGCCGGTCGATGAACGCCCGGGTGATGCCGACCAGGCTGGTCACGTTGAGGGTGATCTCGTCGGTGACCCGGGCCGGGTCCTCCTCGTGGAAGGCCTGGTTGGTGCCGAAGCCGGCGTTGTTGATCAGGCTGGTGACGGTGACCCCGGCGGCCTCGACGGCGGCGCTGAGCCGCTCGCCGGCACCCGGGACGGCCAGGTCCATGGCGATCGGGGTGACGGTGATCCCGGGCGCGGACAGCTCGGCGACCAGCGCGGCCAGGCGGTCGGCGCGGCGGGCGACCAGCACCAGGCCGGCGCCGCGGGCGGCGAGCCGGCGGGCGAACTCGGCGCCCAGGCCGGCGCTGGCTCCGGTGATCAGGACGGTCTGCTTGCGGTAGTCGACGACGCTCATGCCGTGCATCGTATGCCTGACTGACACTCAGTGCCAACCTGTCATCGCATGTTAGACTGGGGCATGCCTGAGCCGACCCTGTGGAACCGCACCCGCCAGGCGGTCTACGACGAGATCGCGCGCACGGCGATGGACCTGTTCCTGAGCCGCGGCTTCGAGGCCACCACGATCGACGACATCGCGGCGGCGGCCGGCATCTCGCGGCGCTCCTTCTTCCGATATTTCGGCACCAAGGAAGACATCCTGCTCGGCGATCTGGCCGCGCAGGGCGAGTTGGCCGCGCGGGCGCTGGCCGAGCGACCCGAGGACGAGGAGCCGTGGACGGCGCTGCGGAACACGTTCCACGCCATCAAGGAGGAGACGTACGACGCGGCGACCATGCTGAAGATCTCCCGGATGATGTATGAGACGCCGTCACTGCGCGCCCGGCACATCGAGAAACACCTGCGGTGGCAGGAGTCGCTGGTCCCGGAGCTGCGGCGGCGGCTCGGGGCCGATCCCGACGATCCCCTGGACGTCCGCGCCGAGGCCCTCGTGGCCTGCGTGATCACCTGCCTCGACGTGGCCGGCGAGGCGTGGACGCGAGCGAACGGGGCGGTGCCCCTGGAGGTGCTGTTCGACTCGGCGGCGACCGCCCTGCGCCCCTGAGCCAATCCGCTTGGTACCCCCCGGGGGTATGTGTATGGTGGAGGCATGAGGAGTTCGGTGCGGTTCACCGCGTACGTGCTGGGATTGATCCTGATCTTCGGCGCCGCCGCCGGCGCCGGCAAGCTCCTCGGGACCGCCCCGCGGCCCGCGCCGGCGCACACCGCCGGGGCACATTCCGGACATGAGACCACGCTTCCGGCCGGCCTGCAGGTTACCCAGCAGGGGTATACGCTGAGCCCGCTGACCAGCTCTTTCGCGGCCGGCGAGGCGCAGCCGTTCGCCTTCCGGATCCTCGGCCCGGACGGACGGGCGGTCACCCGGTTCGCCGGCGATCTGCACCTCATCGTGGTCCGGCGCGACCTCGCCGACTATCAACATCTGCATCCGGTACGCGCCGCCGACGGCACCTGGTCGACCACGCTGACCGTGCCGGAGCCGGGGCAGTATCGGGTGTTCACCGACTTCACCCCCCTGGCGGTCGCGCGGAACCTCGTGCTCGGTACCGACATCCCGGCCGCCGGCGACTACCGGCCCCGGCCACTGCCGGCGTCCGGCTGGGCGGTCGAGACCGACGGCTACACGGTGACCCGGGCCGGTGACCCGCAGGCCGGCGCTCCCGCCTGGGTCACCATGTCGGTGAGCAGAGACGGTCAGCCGGTCACGCTGGAGCCGTATCTCGGGACGTTCGGGCACGTGGTCGCGCTGCGTCAGGGTGATCTGGCCTATCTGCACATGCATCCCCAGGACGGCAGCACCGCCGGCTCGGACGTCACCGTCGACGCGACGGTCCCGTCCGGCGGGGTCTACCGGCTCTTCCTGGAATTCCGGCACGGCGGCACGGTGCACCTGGCCGAGTTCACCGCCGACGCCACCACCGGCGGACACCGGCACGACTGAGGAGGGCGCGATGCTCATCGAGTTGGAAATCGGCGGGATGACCTGCGCGTCCTGCGCCTCCCGGATCGAGAAGAAGCTGAACCGGGTGGACGGGGTGTCCGCCACCGTCAACTACGCCACCGAGAAGGCGGTGGCCACGGTGTCGGGCGCGGTGTCCGCCGACGATCTGGTCGCCGTGGTGGAGAAGGCCGGCTACACCGCGCGCCTGCCGATGGTCACCGCGCCGGAGACACCGGACGTGTCCGATCCGCTCCGGGACCGGCTCCTGCTCTCCGTCGTGCTCAGCGTCCCGGTCGTCGTCCTGGCCATGGTCCCCGCCTGGCAGTTCGACCACTGGCAGTGGCTGTCGCTGACCCTGGCCGCGCCGGTCGTCACCTACGGTGGCTGGCCCTTCCACCGGGTCGCCGCGATCAATCTGCGCCACGGCGCCGCCACCATGGACACGCTGGTGTCGTTCGGCACGCTGGCCGCGTTCGGCTGGTCGCTGTGGGCGCTGTTCGTCGGCACCGCCGGCGAGACCGGGATGCGGCACCCGTTCGCGTTCGCCATCGCCCGCGGTGACGGCGCCGGCAACATCTATCTGGAGGCGGCCGCCGGCGTCACCACGTTCCTGCTGGCCGGCCGCTATTTCGAGGCCCGCGCCAAACGCCGGGCCGGCGCCGCCCTGCGGGCCCTGCTGGAACTCGGCGCCAAGGACGTGTCGGTGCTCCGCGACGCCCACGAGGTCCGCATCCCGATCGCCCAGCTCGCCCCCGGCGACCGCTTCGTCGCCCGTCCCGGCGAGAAGATCGCCACCGACGGCGTCGTCGAGGACGGCTCCTCCGCGGTCGACGCATCGATGATCACCGGCGAGGGTGTCCCGGTCGAGATCGGACCCGGCGGCACGGTCGTCGGCGGCACCGTCAACGCCGGCGGCCGCCTGATCATCCGCGCCACCCGGGTCGGCGCCGACACCCAGCTCGCCCGGATGGCCCGCCTGGTCGAGCAGGCCCAGGCCGGCAAGGCGAACGTCCAGCGCCTCGCCGACCGCATCTCCGGCGTGTTCGTCCCGGTGGTCATCGCTCTGGCGGTCGCCACCCTGGGCTGGTGGTTCGGCGCCGGCGCCGGCTGGACCGCCGCCTTCACCGCCGCGGTCGCCGTCCTGATCATCGCCTGCCCGTGCGCGCTGGGCCTGGCCACGCCCACCGCCCTGCTGGTCGGCACCGGTCGCGGCGCCCAGCTCGGCATCCTGATCAAGGGGCCCGAGGCACTGGAGTCGACCCGCCGGGTCGACACCATCGTCCTGGACAAGACCGGCACGGTGACCACCGGTCAGATGTCGCTCGCCGCGACCCGTCCGGCGCCGGGTCAGGACCCGGACGAGCTGCTGCGCCTCGCGGCCGCCGTCGAATCCGCCGCCGAACACCCGATCGCCAGGGCGATCGCCGCCGCCTGCCCCTCGGCCGCCGCTTCTTCGTCGGCCGTCTCCCCCTCGGCCGCCGCTTCTCCGTCGGCCGCTTCCCCTGCGGCCGCCGGTTCTCTCGCGGTCCGCGATTTCACCAGCTTCGCTGGATTCGGCGTACGCGGTGAAGTGGCCGGCCATCAGGTCACCGTCGGTCGCCTCGCGCTGCTGGAGCGCGACGGCCTCACCATCCCCGCCGAGGTCGTGACCGCCGCCGCCGAGGAGGAGGCCGCCGGCCGCACCGCGGTCGTCGCCGGCTGGGACGGGGCCGCCCGCGGCGTGCTGGCCGTCGCCGACACGGTCAAACCCACCAGCCGGGAGGCGATCACCGGCCTGCGCCGCCTCGGCCTCACCCCGATCCTGCTCACCGGCGACAACCAGCGGGTCGCCCGGGCCGTCGCCACCGCGGTCGGCATCGACGAGGTGATCGCCGAAGTCCTCCCCGCCGACAAGGTCGCCGTCATCGAGAGCCTGCAGAAATCCGGCAGGGTGGTAGCCATGGCCGGCGACGGCGTCAACGACGCCGCCGCCCTGGCCCGCTCGGACCTCGGCCTGGCCATGGGCACCGGCACCGACGTGGCGATCGAAGCCTCCGACCTGACCCTGGTCCGCGGCGACCTCACGGTGGCGGTCGACGCCATCCGCCTCTCCCGCCGCACCGTGCGCACCATTCGCGGCAACCTGTTCTGGGCCTTCGCCTACAACCTGGCCGCCCTCCCCCTGGCGGCGGCCGGCCTCCTGAACCCGATGATCGCCGGCGCCGCCATGGCCCTCTCCTCCGTCTTCGTCGTCGCCAACAGCCTGCGTCTGCGCACCTTCAGAGCCGCCCGCCGGCACCTGTGAGGTGGCCCGGCCCGACCGGGCCACCTCCGGATGGATCAGTCGAGGACCGCGGTGACCGTGCCGGCCGCGACCGTGCGGTTGCCCTCGCGGACCGCGAAGCCCAGGCCGGGCTCCAGGGCGACCGGCTTGCCCAGCGTCACGGTGACCGCGTCCAGGGTGTCGCCGGGCCTGACCAGGTCGCGGCCTCCCAGGTCGAGACCACCCGACACGTCCGTGGTGTGGAAGTAGAACTGCGGGCGATAGTCGGCGGCGAACGGCGTGTGCCGCCCGCCCTCGGCGGCGGTCACCACGTACATCCGGGCCTGGAAGACCCGGTGCGGCTGGACCGTGCCGGGCGCGGCCACCACCCGGCCCCGCTGGACCTGGTCGCGTTTCACCCCGCGCAGCAGCACGGCGGCGTTGTCACCGGCCTGAGCCGACTCCAGCACCTTGCCGAAGGTCTCCAGCCCGGTGGCGACGCTGGAAAGCGTCGGGCCGAGGCCGACGACCTCGACCGGCTCACCGACACGCAGCTCGCCGCGCTCCACCTTGCCGGTGACGACCGTGCCGCGACCGGAGATGGACAGCACGTTCTCGATCGGCATCAGGAACGGCTCGCCGGTCTCGCGCGCCGGGACCGGCACGTACGCGTCGACCGCGTCGAGCAGTTCGGAGATCGACGCCACCCAGCGCGGGTCGCCCTCGAGGGCCTTGAGCGCGCTGACCCGGACCACCGGCACCTCGTCCCCGGGGAAGCCGTAGGCGGACAGCAGCTCGCGGACCTCCAGCTCGACCAGGTCGAGCAGCTCCGGGTCGTCGGCCATGTCACTCTTGTTCAGCGCGACCACCAGGTGCGGCACCCCGACCCGCTGGGCGAGCAGCACGTGCTCGCGGGTCTGCGGCATCGACCCGTCCTGCGCCGAGACGACCAGGATCGCCCCGTCCACCTGCGCCGCACCGGTGATCATGTTCTTCACGTAGTCGGCGTGGCCCGGCATGTCGACGTGCGCGTAGTGCCGGGTGGGGGTCTCATACTCGACGTGCGCGATGGTGATGGTGATGCCGCGGGCCGCCTCCTCCGGCGCCCGGTCGATCCCCTCGAACGCGACGTACCGGTTGGCCACCGGGTCGCGGTCGGCGAGAACCTTGGTGATCGCGGCGGTCAGGGTCGTCTTGCCGTGGTCGACGTGCCCCATCGTGCCGATGTTCACGTGCGGCTTGTTGCGTACGAAATGGCTCTTCGCCATGGTTGTCTCAGTCCTCACTGGATGCAAGGCATTGCGGTGACACGCGACCCGTCGCCAGGCGGGGCACGTCAGAACCCGGGCAGGGAACAGCCACCCTTCCCCGGGGTTCTGCTGCCGGTGGGGAAGGGTCAGACTCGCGTATCAGCGCCGGGAAACACGCACACGGGAGCCACCGCGAGGGGCAGCTGCAGACCGGGCGTGACCATGGACAGCACGGTAGCGCCCACCGGCCGGCTCCCTCCACCGGTTTTCCGGGCGACTCGATGCCGTGGCGGCGTAGCCCCCCTTCATCGGCGAGCACCGAGGTCGATGGATTCGCTCAGCCGCCGGCGTCCGGTGTCGAACAGGTTGTCGGACCCAAGCGCAGCCCCGGGAGGGACAACGATGCCGGAACGCTCCGAAACCGCCCACCAGGTCGCGGACCTCCTGCGGACCGCGCGGGAAGCGCTCGGGATGAGTGTGGCGTTCCTGAGCCGCATGGAGGGGCCGGTGCAGCACCTCGAGGTCGTCGAGTCGGACCTGCCGCTGCACGACGGCATGACCCAGGTCCGGGCCACCTCGCTCTGCCAGGCGATCGAGGACGGCACGCTGCCTCCGGTGATCCCGGACCTCGCCGCGATCCCGGCGGCCGCCGGGACGCCCGCACTCAAGGTGGGCATCCGCAGCTACATCTCGGTCCCGGTGGAACTCAGCGACGGCACCGTGTACGGCACGTTCTGCGGCGCCGGCCTGACTCCCGACCCGCTGCTGGACGACCGCGACCGGGTGCTCATGCGGGTACTGGCCCACGCCGCGGCGATGATCATCGAACCGGACGTCCGGAAACGGCAGCGCAACGCCGCGATAGAGCGCCGGCTGCGCCCGGTGCTGGCCCGCGGCGGCCCGGTGGTGCTCCTGCAGCCGATCGTCGACCTGGCCACCGGGCGCCGGAGCGGAGCCGAGGCGCTCAGCCGGTTCCCCCGGGAGTGGCAGCAGCCGCCGGACGAGGTCTTCGCCGACGCCGCCCTGATCGGCGAGCGGGAGAACCTCGAACTCGCGGCGCTGCGGCGGGCCGCGGATCACCTACCCGACGTTGCCGGATATGTCGCGATGAACATCTCGCCGGCCACGCTCTTCACCGACGACGGCGTGGCCTTCCTGAGCCGGTTGCCGCTCGACCGGATCGTCCTGGAGCTCTCCGAGCACGACCCGGTCGACGACTACGCACGGCTGCGGGCGGTGCTGGCCCCGCTGCGCGCCCGCGGCATGCGCCTGGCCATCGACGACGTCGGCGCCGGCTTCTCGTCGCTGCGGCACATCGTCGCCACCGCTCCCGACGTCATCAAGCTGGACCGCAGCATCGTCAGCGGCGTCGCCGGCGACCACGTGCTCTCGGTGGTCGTCCGCGCCCTGGCCGACCTGGCCGGCGCGGTCGGCGCGACGGTCGTGGCCGAGGGGATCGAGACCGCGGCCGACGCCGCCGCCCTGGCCGGGCTGGGCGCGGACCTCGGCCAGGGCTGGCTGTTCGACAAGGCCGTCCCGGCCGAGGACCTCCGCGACGCGTACGACCTCGCCCCGGCCGCCTGCCCCTCCTGAGAAGGGCTCAGCGGTTCGCGGCCGGGATCGGTTCGGCGCCGATCGAGGCGCAGGCGGAGGTGGCGTCGGCGAACCGGCCGGCCGGGTAGACGACGGAGCCACCGGCATCCTTGCCGGGGTGGCGGCAGGCCACGAAGCGGGCCGGCTTCGGCGTGCCGTCGCCCCACATCTGATGCCAGCTGTCCGCGCACGCCTTGGCCGGGTCACCGGGGTCGAAGGCGCCCTTCGGCGGGGACAGATCAGCCTGCGCGGACAGGGTCCGGGCACACATGCCACCGCTGGTGTCACCCGGGGAGAACGGCACCCCGGTGGCCACCGCGACACCGCCACCGGCACCCACCGCCAGCAGCAGGGCGGCGCCGATGGTCAACGCCCGGCGGCGGTGGCGCCGGGATGTCCGGGGCACGGGCTCGGCCCGGGTGTGCGTCAGGACGGTGTCGAAGAGCTCGCGGCCTTCGGCGGAGTCCGCCCAGCCCTCGACGGGTGCGGGCCGGGTCCGCCGCACCTCGCGCAGTTCGTCGTTCATACGTTCGCCTCCCGTGCCGGACGTGCGGCTGAGGTGGTGCCGCGGGCGGTCGCCGATCCGCTGAGGACACCGCGCAGTCGCCGGCGGGCCCGATGGAGTCGCAGGGCGTACGCCGCCCTGGTGCAGTCGAGGGCCCGGGCGGCCTGAGCACCGGTCAGGTCGTACCAGCCGGCCAGCAGCAGCACCTCACGGTCGGCTTCCGGCAGGACGGCCAACGCGGCCAGCACGTCGTGGCGGTGCAGGGCATCCTCGATGCCGGACTCGTCCGGGCCCGACAACCGGGACTCATGGCGCATCCGCTCGACCACCGCGGCCGTGCGCCCCTGCGACCGGACGTGGTTGGCCAGGACGCGGCGGGCGACGCCGTACAGCCAACCGCGCGGATCCTCGGGTATCTCGCCGAGCTTGCGCCAGGCGATGGTGAACGTCTCGGTGAGGACGTCCTGCGCCGTTTCGTGGTCGGTGCGGTGCCGCAGAAAGGTGAGGACCGCGTCGGCGTGAAGCCGGAACAATTCCTCGAGCCGCCGTTCGGCCGACTGCCGATCGTGCCCCGGCCGGTCCTGGAGTACGGGCATCCGTCGCCTCGCCTTCTCTCGCTGTCGCGTCAAGCTCGTCACGGTGGCCGGGCCACCCCCGGGCCGACCTGCGCCGGGGGTGGCACGTGCGCGGTCCGGTCAGGCCTTGACGCCCGGGATCGCTGTGCTGCCGATCGAGGCACAGGCGGCAGCGGCGTCGGCGAACCGGTCGGCCGGGTAGATCACCGAGCCACCGGCGTTCGCACCGGGGTGGTAGCAGGCCACGAAGCGGGCCGGCACCGGCGTCCCGTCGCCCCACATCTGATGCCAGCCCTGCGCGCAGGCCCTGGACGGATGCTTCGGGTCGAAGCCACCCGTGGGCTCGGACAGATCCGCCTGCGCGGACAGGGTCCGGGCACACATGCCACCGCTGGTGTCGCTCTTCGCAAACGGCACACCGCTGGCCATCGCGACGCCGCCGCCCACACCGACCGCCACGGCGATTCCGGCTACGACGGCGAACATGCGCCGCCGGTGGCGCGAGTGGGGGTGCTTCGGACGCGCTGAGTTCGGCTCGGGGTTCATGGATCTCTCTTTCGCTCGGCCTACACCCAGCAGATGTTCGGCCGAGCCGAAGTTGTTACCGGCGTTCGCCGGCATCTTTCGACCGACCGAAAGTCATCTATGGTGTTCAATGCAGCGAACGCTCTAGGTTGATCCCCATGAGACGAAACCCCGGCCCCGGACTGGCGTCGCTACTCGCCTGCGCGTCCCTCGCTCTCGCCCTGCCCGCCGCCGCCCAGGCCGCCCCGGCCACCCCGGCCGCGGCCTCCGGCACGCCGGCGTCCGCCGCCGCCGCGCAGGCCCTGCCGCCGTACGGCACCTGGATCTCCGACGTCACCGCCGTGACCGGCACCGCCCAGGAGTACCTCGACACCCGCCTGCCCGACCCGGCGATCCGGGCCGCGATCGTGCTCGACATCGACAACACCGCGCTGGAGACCACCTACCACCCGGGCCTGATCTCGCCGGCGACCGCACCGGTCCTCGCCCTCGCCCGGCAGGCCGAAGCCGCGGGCGCCGCCGTCTTCTTCGTCACCGCCCGCCCCCAGCTCCTGGCCTGGCAGACCCGGCAGAACCTGCGGACCGCCGGATACCCGGTCACCGACATCTACCTGCGCCCATGGTTCGACTTCGACCCGGATGCGACGCTCAAGACGAACGCCCGGATCGCGATCGAGAACCGCGGCTACCGCATCGTGGCCAACGTCGGCAACAACGTCAGCGACCTGCAGGGCGGCCATGCCGACCGCACCTTCAAGCTGCCCGACTACAACGGCCAGCTCTCCTGAGGCGAAGCGGCACGCCGGCTCACCACGGCCCGGTCGACCGGTCACCTCTGAAGCCGACCGGTCTGTCTGATGAGCAGGGCGATGACGGCCGCCAGCCCCTCGGCGTTGCCGGGAACGGAGGCCGGCCAGCGGGTCATCAGCAGCGGTGCCGCGCGGGACAGCACCACGCCCTCGCGGGCGAGGACGAAGTACACCGCGAGCGCCGCCGAGCGGGCGTTGCCGTCGGCGAACGGGTGGAAGTGCACGATGTCGAGGTAGACCCGGGCGGCCCGGGCCGGTAGGGGCACGGCCGGGTCGGTGGCCTCCGCGAGGCAGGCCGCGAAGGAGTCCGGCAGGTCGTCGCGGTACGGGTAGTGTTCGGCTCCGGCTCTCGCCCAGGCGGACACCGCGCGGAACCGGGCGGCGGCGACGCCGAGCACCTCGCGCTGCCAGGTCTCCAGGCGCGCGAAGGTCAGGGGGCCGCCCCCCGCCGCGTCGGCACGTACCAGCTCCAGGGCGGCGAGGAGGTGGGCGGCGCCGGATCCCCGTTTGGCGAAGTGCTCGGCGATGCCGTCGCGGGCGGCGCGCGCCGGCCCGGTGACCCGGTCGGCGCGTTCCCAGCGGGCCTGCTGCCGGACCCGCCGCCAGACGGCGAGTGCGTCGACGACCACCGGCGCCGGGACCCGCGGCACGTGGCTGGCGGCGGGCAGGTGCCGGCCGCGCCAGTTCGGCCAGTCCTGCGGCCACGTCTCGGGCCACAGGTCGTCCGGGGCCGGTGTGGTGCCGGTGACCGCCGCCGCCACTGATTCCGCGACGTCGGCCACCTCCGCGCCCAGCGGGAAGACGAAGCTGAAGTACCGGCCGCCGATCGCGACGTCGATGAGCGCGTCGTGCTCGGCGGCCGGCACCCCGGCGACGGCGAGGAACCACCTGAGGGTCTGTGCGCAGACCGGATACCAGTGTTCGTCGGCGCCGGACCGGGCGGCCACCATCGCGACCAGCGAGGTGATGGCGGCTTCCCAGGCGGCGGCGGCCGCTCGGGGCTCGGCCGGCAGGGGCAGGTGGCGCGGGAGGAACTCGGCCACCTCTTCGAGGAAGGTCCGCCAGTCCAGCAGCGAGCCGGCGACGGCGGCCAGCGTCTCCTCCGGCGTCGTGATCGAGTCCCGGGCGCCGCTCCAGCGCAGCACCAGCGCACCGTCGGCGGCGCGGCCGGCGATCTCGGCGTTCCAGCCGAGGGCCCACGGACCGTAGTGGTCGACGAGCGCGGCGCCCATCGCCCGCTGCCAGTCCCAGCGCGCCCGGTCGGCGGCAGCGTCGAACACGCCGCGCTCATGTCGATAGGGGGCGGGCACGCCGCCCGCCGGGGCCACCGCGCGCACCACGTCGAGCACGGTGTCCGGGTCGAAGGGGTGCCGGTCGGGGTCGACGTCGGCCCAGGTGAGCTCGGTGAACCTCATCGACGCTGCCAGGTGCGGGATCAGCCGCCCATGGCCTTGAGGGCCGTGTCGGGCATTTCGACCGTCTCGGCCGGGGCCGGGGCGGCGACGCTGACCGGAGTGCCGATCCCGGAATACTCCGCGACGATCTTGCCGGCGCCGGGGGTGACCGCATCCATGTCGAGGCTCATCCGGCTGAGGTAGCCGCCGCCGTCGACCTCGGCGGTGAACGGCACCTTCGTGTTCCTGCCCTCCAGGGCCTTGAGCATGTCGGTGGTCAGCGTCGTCGTCTTGCTGATGTCGATCGTGCCGGTGTAGGCGTGCGGGCCGGTCTTCGCCACGTCCGTGCTGGCGGCCAGCATCTTCGCCGAGTTGCGGGGGTCGTTCTTCGCCATGCTCAGCGAGCTGCTCGCGGGCATCCTGCCGGCGTCGATGTGCATCCATTTGCCGCCGGCGAAGGTCTTGGCGGCGGCACCGCCGAACCTCATCCACATGTCGGTGCCGATCTGGCGGACGCTGACGTCGCCGAGGCCGGGCATCGTCATCCTCATGTCGACGACCTTCTCGGCGGTGTCGAAGGAGCCGTTGCCGGACAGGCCGCCGGCCATCGTCATGTGGACCTTGCCACTGGTGGCGGTGAGTTTGGTCGCCGCCGCGGCGAGCTCCTTGGCGGCGCCGGTGGGTGCGGCCACGGCGGCGGGGGCGGACTCCTGCTGCGCGGCCGGCGCCTCGGCCTTGTCGTTGCAGGCGGTGAGCCCGGTGAGGGCCACCAGGGCCACGCCGGTCACGGCCAGTCGTCCCACTCGCATCATCGCGCTCCCGTCTGTAGGTCGCCCACCCTAGCCCCCGCCATCAATCCGGTGGCCCGGGGGCGAGACGGGGCTCTAGGTTGGCGGCATGGCACGCGCGGAGGTTTACGTCAGCACGGACGTGGAGACGGACGGGCCGATTCCGGGCCCGCATTCGATGCTGAGTTTCGGCTCGGCGGCGTATCTGCGGGACGGCTCGCTGGTCGGCACGTTCAGTGCGAACCTGGCGACGCTGCCGGGGGCGGCCGGGCATCCGGCGACGATGAAGTGGTGGGCGTCCCAGCCGGCCGCCTGGGCGGCGTGCCGCCAGGATCCGGAGGATCCGGCTGTCGCCCTGGAGCGTTACCGCGGCTGGCTGGAGGCGCTGCCGGGCCGGCCGGTCTTCGTCGGGTATCCGGCCGGCTTCGACTTCATGTTCGTCTACTGGTATCTGATCCGGTTCACCGGGACGAGCCCGTTCTCGCATTCCGCGCTGGACATCAAGTCGTATGCGATGGCGGTGCTCGGCTCGGATTTCCGGGCGACGGTGAAACGGGCGATGCCGCGCCGCTGGTTCGGCGACTTCCCGCACAGCCACGTGGCGCTGGACGACGCCATCGAGCAGGGTGCCCTATTCTGCGCGATGCTCGCCGACCGCCACTCCCGCGTGTAGGCGGTGCGCGGCCGCCAGCAGCTCTTCGGTGTAGGGATGCTCCGGCTGCTCATACACCCGCGTGGTCGGCCCGATCTCGACCACCCTCCCGTCCTTGAGGACCGCGATCCGGTCGGCGATGCGGCGCAGCACGGCCAGGTCGTGCGAGACGAACACCAGGGCCAGCCCGAGTTCGGCGCGCAGTTCCTCGAGCAGGGTGAGCACCTGCGCCTGGGTGGTCACGTCGAGCGACGACACCGGTTCGTCGCAGACGATCAGCCGGGGTGCCGGGGCGACCGCCCGGGCGATCCCGACCCGCTGCCGCATGCCCCCGGAAAGCTGGTGCGGGTAGCGGTCGTATTCGGATGCCGACAGCCCGACGCGTTCGAGCAGCTCGCACACTCTCCGGCGCGGGTCGCGGTCGCCCCGCAGCCGCAGCGGGTCGGCGATGCTCTCCCCCACGGTCCGTCGGGGGTTGAGCGACGACAGCGGGTCCTGGAACACCATCTGCACCGAGCGTCCGCGCCGCCGCGCGATGTCGACCCCGTCGAAGGTGACGGTTCCGCTGGTCGGCGGCACCAGGCCGACCATCATCCGGGCCAGGGTGGTCTTGCCGGTGCCGGATTCGCCGACGACGCCGAGCGTCTCGCCGGCATGCACCGTCACGGTGACGCCGTCGACGGCACGGATGGCGGGCCGTCGCGGTTTCTTGAAGTGCTTGTGGACGTCCCGCAACTCCAGCAGTGGCGCACCGGGTACGTAGACGCGCCCCCCGGGTCGCGGCGCCGCGTCGAGCAGCGCCCGGGTGTACGCGTGCCGTGGCGTGCGCAGCACGGTTTCCGTGGCCCCGGTCTCCACCGCCGTCCCGTGCCGCATCACCACCACCTGCTCGGTGGAGCCGGCCACCACCCCGAGGTCGTGGCTGATCAGCAGCAGGGCCGCCCCGGTGGTGGCCCGCACCTCGTCGAGCAGGTCGAGGATCTGCGCCTGCACGGTCACGTCGAGGGCGGTCGTCGGCTCGTCCGCGACGATCAGTTCCGGACGGCAGGCGATCGCCATCGCGATCAGCGCGCGCTGCCGCATCCCGCCGGAGAATTCGTGCGGGTACGCACCGGCCCGCCGCGCCGGGTCGGGGATGTGCACCTGCCCGAGCACTTCCACGGCCCGGGCTCTGGCTTCGCGCCGGGACGCCCCGGTGTGCAGCCGGTACACCTCGGCGATCTGCGACCCCACCGTCTGGAACGGGTTGAGCGCGGTCAGCGGCTCCTGGAACACCATCGCGATCCGCGCGCCGCGGAACGGGCGGGGATCGGCGACCACCAGATCCGTACCGCCGAAATCGATGCGGCCGGAGACGGCGCCGCCGGTGAGGCCGAGCAGCGCGAGGGCCGCGGTGCTCTTGCCGGATCCGGATTCGCCGACGATTCCCAGGGAACCCCCGGCCGGGATGGCGAAACTGAGGCCGTCCACGGCCTTCCGGTCGCCGAAGGACACCTTCAGATCGGTCACGGTCAGCAGTGTCATCGCAGTTGCACCCGGGGATCGACGGCGGCGTAGAGCAGGTCGGCGGCCGTGTTGGCGACCACGATGATGACACCGGTGAGCAGCGTGACCCCGACGACCACCGGCAGGTCGATCTGGTTGACCGCGCCGACCAGCAGCTGGCCGACGCCGGGCAGCCCGAACATGGTCTCGGTGAGTACCGCGCTCGTCATGATCGCGGCGACGTCGACCGCGGTGAGGGTGACCAGCGGCAGCAGTGCCCCGCGCAGGGCCCGGCGCCAGAGGATCCGGCGTTCCGGGATGCCGTAGGCGCGGGCGGTCCGGATGTGGTCCTCGGCCAGGCTCTCCTGCAGGCCGGAGCGGGTCAGCCGGGCGTACGCCGCGGTCTGGATCACCGCGAGCGACACCCACGGGAGCAGCAGGTTCTGCGCCCAGAGCAGCGGGTCGGTGGTGATCGGGACGTATCCGGGGAACGGCAGCCACTGCAGGTGCACGCAGAAGAGCAGGAGCAGCAGCAGACCGACCAGGAAGACCGGGATCGAGTAGCCGGCCAGGATCAGCCCGTTGACGATCCGGTCCAGCCAGCGGAACCGCCGGGCGCCGGAGAGCAGGCCGGCGCCGATCCCGATGATCAGCGACAGGATCTCGGCGCCGATCGCCAGCGAGAACGAGACCGGCAGGCGGTCCAGCAGCAGGCCGGTGACCGGCTGCGAGGTCTCGAAGGAGTAGCCGAGACAGGGTGCCGGGCAGTGCCGCACGCTCGGGCCGAGCGAGTAGTCCCGGCCCACCAGGATGCCCTGCAGGAAATGCCGGTACTGGGTGAGGACCGGGTCGGCCAGCCCCATCGCGGCGCGCACGTCGGCGAGCCGTTCCGGGGTGCAGCCCTTGCCGCAGGCCAGCGTCGCCGGGTCGGACGGGGCCAGGTAGAACAGCGTGTAGACCAGCGCGGAGAGCGCCAGCAGCACGAGCACACCGCCGACGATCCGGCGCGCGAGGTGGCCGATCATCGCAGGACCTCCCGCTGCCGGGGGTCGAAGACCCGTCGCAGGCCGTTGGCGACCAGCACGAAGGAGAGCAGGGTGAGGAACAAGAGCAACCCCGGGAGTAGGACGTACGCCGGATCGGCGCGGAACCAGGTGGTCGCACTGGACAGCATCTGGCCCCAGGACGGGGTCGGCGGGCGGACCCCGACCCCCAGGAAGGACAGCCCGGCCTCGGCCACCATGTTGGTGGGCAGCAGCAGGGCGGCGTAGGTGAGCACCGGCGCGGTCAGCCCGGGCAGGATCTCCCGCCGGGCCACCCGCCACCACGGCGCCCCGGCCACCTGGGCGGCCGCCACGAAGTCGCGGGTGCGCAGGGTGAGCGTCTCGCCGCGGCTGATCCGGGCGGTGCCGCCCCAGCCGAGCACCGCGATCACGGTGGCCAGCAGCACCGGCCGGGGCCAGTCCTGCGGCACGATGGCCAGCAGCGAGATCGCCATGACCAGCGCCGGGACGGACAGCACCAGGTCGATCACCCGGCTCAGCACACCGTCGGCCCACCGGCCGCCGAGCCCGGCGGCGATGCCGACGCCGACGCCGAGCAGCACTTCGAGGATGGTGGCGCCGACCGCGACACCGACCGACACCTGGGCGCCGTAGACCAGGCGGGCGAACAGGTCACGGCCGGTGCCCGGTTCGACGCCGAGCCAGTGCTCACCGCTGACCCCGCCGAACGAGCCGAGCGGCACGCCGCCGCGCGCCGAGTCGAGCAGCGCGTCGTGGTAGGTCGTGTAGTCCTGCCCGGCGAGCGCGGCCAGCAGCGGTGCGGTGAGCGCGACCAGCACCATGCCGGCCGCGATCACCGCACCCGCGACGAAGCCGCGGTCGCGCAGCAGCGCACGGATCACTTGACCGAGATCCGGGCGATGTCCAGCTGCCCGCGCCACCCGTCGGCGTACGCGTTCTTGACGTTCTTCCCGACCAGGTAGACGTCCTTCTCGTGGGTCAGCGGCAGGACCAGGGCCTGCTTGCCGAGCTTGGCGTCCAGGGCGCCCCAGCGCTGGGCCGCGGCGGCCGGGTCGGTGAGCGCGTTGATCGCGTCGATCTCGGCGTTCACCGCGGGGTCGTTGTACTGGGCCAGGTTGAAGTTGCCGCCCGCGGTGATGATCTGCCGGCCGTCGAAGATCGGGATCAGGAACGGGCCGCCGGACGGCCAGTCGGCACCCCAGGTCTGCAGCGACAGGCCGGGCTGGGTGGCCGGCTTGCCGGTCACGTCGCGGTAGGTGGCGGTGTCGATCGCGGTCAGCTTGACGGTGATGCCGGCCTGCTTGAACGCTTCCTGGACGGCGGAGGCGACCTTGGGGCCGACGCCCTCGCTGTCGTCGTTCTCGTGGGCCAGCTCGATGGTCAGGTTGCTCAGGCCGGCCTCGGCGAGCACCTGCCTGGCCTTGTCCGGGTTGCCGGTGTCGCCGGCCGGGAACCAGTCGTACGGCTGGTAGCCGAGCGCCTTCTGCGGGGGCAGGAAGGTGGTGGACGGACCGACCACCGCGGAACCGCCCAGCGCGTTGACCACCGAGGTGCGATTGACCGCGTACGACAGCGCCTCGCGCACCTTGGGGTTGTCGAACGGCGCCTTCTTGGTGTTGAAGGCGAGATACGTGGTCGACGGGAACTCCCCGCGGGTGACCCGCTTGTCCAGCCCCGACCCGGTGCCCAGCTGCGCCAGCTGCTCCGGACCGACCACCGCGTCGGTGGTGACCGCGTTCGCGTCGGCGCCGGCCCCGGTGGAGATCCGCTGGTTGATCACCGCGGAGTCCAGCCCGGAGGTCACCTCGATCCGGTCCGGGCAGGCGTAGCGCAGCGCGTCGACCTGGCTGGACCAGTGCGGGTTGCGGACCAGGACCAGGGACTTCTTCGGCTCGTACGACTCGACCTGGTACGGCCCGGAGGAGACCGGGTGCTTCTCGTACTCGGCACCGGTGTCCTTGGCCTTGGGCACCGGGGCGAACTGGGTGGCGGTGGCCAGGAACGGGAAGTCGCCCTCGGGCTTGCTCAGCCGGAAGACGATCGTCTTGTCGTCCGGGGTCTCGATCGCCTTGATCCCGTCGGGCTGCTTGTACGGCCCCTGGTAGTCGGCCGCGCCCTGCAGCCAGTCACGCAGGTAGGGCGCGCCGCCGGGCAGCTCGGGGGCGAACGACCGCTCGATGCCGTACTTCACGTCGGCCGCGGTGATCGGCGTGCCGTCCTCGAACTGGACGCCGTCGCGCAGGTGGTACGTCCAGGTCTTGGCGCCGTCGGACGGGGTGCCCAGGTCGGTGGCCAGATCGGGGGCGGGCTTGGTGCCGGCCTCGCCGGGCTGCCGGTTGCGGGTGGTCAGCGTGCGGAACAGCAGGGAGGGCAGGTTGCCGCCGCCGGAGGTGTAGAGCCGGGCCGGGTCCAGGTGGTTGATCCCACCCTGGTTGAGCACGGTGAGCGTGCCGCCCTGACAGGTCTTCGGATCGAAGGCCGCGGTGGAGGTGGTGGGGTCACCACCACCTCCGCCGTTGCAGCCGGCGAGCAGCACGGCGACGGACAGGGCCGACACGGGAACCATCTTGCGCATGCGCGGGAACCTATCTTACCGATAGACTATGTGCACTATCCGCGCAACGATCGACGCAGGTCGTTCACATTCCGACACCCCCGTCACACCTGATCGGGAGCGGTCACCGGCTGGGCGACGTCCCAGTGCTCGACGATCAGGTCGCCCTCGAAGCGCCAGACGTCCGCCACCGCCTCGCCGAGCCCGCCGCCGGCCGGGACCAGCCGGTAGTGGGCGACCACGAAGATGTCGTCGGCGATCACCCGCTTGAGGTCGAGGGTCGACGACCCGATCGGGCCGTTGATCGTGGCGTCAATGAAACCGTCCTTGTCACGCGGGGTGTCCGGGTCGTGGTTGACGAAGTCGTCGCGGATCACCTGACGCAGCACGTCGACGTCGCCGGCCGCGAAACGGCCGAACGCGTCCAGGAAGATGTCCTTGATTGTCATGCCCCGACGATGGCACCGAGACGGACATCACGTCGATTACCACCCCGGTAACCCCCTGTCCCGGAAACGGACATTTTCTGCCCGGACGGCCGGGCTCCCCCTGCGCCAATCGGACAAATGGAGCGGGTCGCCACGCTAAATTCCGGACTCCGGGCGGGCCGAAAAGTACGTTCCATTTTCAGGCGTATCTGCCCGATTTCAGGAGGACATCGATGTTGCACACGATCACCGCGGGCGTCCTGCTCGCCACATCCCTGGCCGGGGCCCCGGCCACCGCGTGGCACGGCGCGCCGCCACCGACCGACAAGATGATCATCGGGGTGGTGGCGGCGAACGGGTCGGGCTGCTCCGGCAAGAGCGCGAACGTGCAGGTCTCCCCGGACAACACCGCGTTCACCGTCACCTACAGCGACTTCACCGCGCAGACCGGGCCGGACGCGAAACCCACCGACTACCGGAAGAACTGCCAGCTGGCGCTCGACGTGCACGTGCCGTCCGGCTACACCTACGCGGTGGCCGGGGCCGACTACCGCGGATTCGGCCACCTCGAGGAGGGGGCGACCGGGTCGGAGACGGCGTTCTACTACTTCCAGGGCGAGTCGCACTCCACCCGGATCCCGCACAACTTCAAGGGCTGGATGGACAACGACTGGCAGCAGACCGACAAGGTCGAGGTCGGGTCGTTCTCCTTCCTGCCGTGCGGCGAGCAGCGGTACCTGAACGTCAACGTCGAGCTGCGGGTCAACCCCGGCTGGTCGTCGCGCAAGGCGACCAGCTTCCTGAGCATGGACTCCTCCGACGGCAACCTGGACACCGTCTACCACGTCGCCTGGCAGAAGTGCTGACGGCGATTTCTCAAGACCACCCGGAGGCGGCCGACTACTGACCCTTGAGCGATTCTCCGGGCCGCGGCGGCGGCCCGGAGAACAGCAACCGGCGGGCACCTTCACGGGCACCGTCGTGACAACCGCGTTCCCGGAATCTTCTTCCCATGCCCGGCGGGCAACACCGCTGGACAACTCGGGGGAGATTCACTGTGAAGCGCTCGACGCTGCGCAAGACCGTACTGACGCTCGCCGCTCTCGCTGCCGGCCTCGGCATCGCGACGGCCGCGCCGGCCTCGGCCCAGGCCGCGCCGACCACCGCCAAGACCACCACCAAGGAGTGCGTCACCGGCGCCAAGCTGGTCCCGACCTGCGGCGTGCTGTGGGGCGCCGCGGCCGGCGGCTTCACCGGCAAGCCGCGCGAGGTGGAGCACCGCGCCTGGGAGCGGGCGAGCGGCCGCACCGCGACGATCTTCCACACGTACCACAAGGGTGACGAGAAGTTCCCGACCGACGCGGAGATCGCGATGGCCCGGGACAAGGCGCACCCGCGGGTCCTGCTGATGAACTGGCGCGTCGAGTACGGCACCACCTGGGCCGGGGTCGCCGCCGGCAAGGAGGACAAGCGGATCGACGCGTTCGCCCAGCGGATCAAGACCAAGTTCCCGGAGAAGTTCTACCTGGTCCTCAACCACGAGCCGGAGGACGACGTGATCCCGACCGCCGGTTCCGGGATGACCGCCAAGGACTTCGCCGCCTCGTTCCGGCACGTGATCCAGCGGCTGCGCGCCGACGGCGTGAGCAACGCGGTCAGCGTCGTCGCGTACATGGGCAACGAGAAGTGGATGGCCCAGTCCTGGTGGAAGGACCTCTACCCGGGCAACGACGTGGTCGACTGGATCGGCCTGGACTCGTACGTCAGCGCGGAGAAGAACTACTACCACGCCGGCGTGTTCGCCGACCTGCTGGACCGTAAGGCCAAGGGCGGCGTCGGCTTCTACGACTGGGCGGTGCGCAACCACCCGGGCAAGCCGATGATGGTCGCCGAGTGGGGCGCCTACCACCGGGTCGGCAAGGTCGTGAACAAGTCCGCGGTGTTCAACAGCGTGCTGCCGGAGCTGGCCAAGCGGCCGGCGATCAAGGCGATCGTCTACTTCGACACCAAGAAGGACCTGTACGGCGACCGTGACATCAGCATCGACAGCTCGCCGGCGTCGCTCGCCTCGTTCCGCAAGCTGGCCGCCAGCCCGCTGTTCAACGTCACGGTTCGCTGACCTTCTCTGACGCTCCTCTCTGGCGCCTGCTCTCGGGCGCTTCCTCGGTGACGTCTTCCGCTGACGCCTTCTCGCTGACGCCGTTTCTCTGACGTCTTCCCGCTGACGCCGTTTCTCTGACGCCTTTCTCTGACGCCGCAGGCCGTCCGGATCCTTCCGGGCGGTCTGCGGCGTTTCGTGGTTTCGCCAGGCGGCCGGGCTCCGGTCCCGGCGTGGCCGGGTCCGCCGCCGAACCCTGCCGGGGTGCGGCCGCGGCCGCGCCAACCGGCGGTCAGCGGGACGCGCTCGGCGTCGGGGTCGCGGACTGCGGCGCGCCCGACGGCGGGTTGACCGGCACGGTCTGATTGTCGGGCGTACGCCCATTGCCGCGCTGCCCCGGGCCGAAGTCACCGCCGCGGTTGCCCTCGAAGCCGCCCCGGTTGCCGTAGGGGCCGTTGCCGCGCCCGTCGCCGCCCCGCCCGGAACCGCCCCGGCCGTCGCCGCCCCGGCCGTTGAACTGGCCGTGGCCGCCGCCGTCCCGGTGGTGACCGAAGGCGAAACCGGCGACCGCGGTGACGCCGACGCCGAGCAGGCAGCCCAGGAGCAGGGCGGCAACGGTGGTCAGCAGCGGGACGCGACGGCCACGCCACGGGGTGCGCGGCGACTGCTGCGGGCCGGCCGGGACGTAGGCGTAGCCCGGCGGGGGCGGCGGGAGCTGGGCACCCGCGGGCACGTAGGCCCAGCCGGGCGGCGGGGGCGGGGGCGGGGTCGCGGGCTGCCCACCGGCGACCGTGGAGACGTAGGGCGGCTGAGCGGCCGGGGTGGCGGCCACCGGCTCCGCCACCGGCTCGGCGACGGGTTCGGCGACCGGTTCGGCGTGCGCCGGGGTCACCGGGATCGGGGTGGTGGGCTTCTCGTCGGACATGGGGGGAACTCTCCGTAGCTTGGCAGTGGAGGCTGAGGGGCCTGGTACGAGAGTCGCCCACGTGTCTAAGACCGGCCAGGCGGTGCGGGTAAGAAACGACTAAGAGGTGCCATCACGTACCGGCAATCGAAGTTGATCTTGACCGTGACGGTGATTCACGAGAGGGGGACGGGCGGGAACCGGGAGGCTGGATGCGGCGACTAACCGACAACCTGCAGAGAGAGAATCGCTGACATCATGACGAAACGCCTGATGGTTGTTCTGGCCGCGATCGTGGCGGTGCTGGTGCCGGCGGCGCCGGCGTTGGCGCACAATCCGCTGGTGGGGGCGGTGCCGGCGAAAAACGCGACGGTCACGGCGGCGCCCGCCGAGGTGAAGCTGACCTTCCTGGAGAAACTCGACCCGGCGACCACCAAACTGACCGTTACCGGACCGGACGGGGCCGCGGTGGCCGAGCCGGTGGTGACCGGGAAGTCGGTTACGGTGAGTTTCGGGACGCCACTGGGCAACGGGAAGTACACCGTGGCGTACCAGCTGACCGCGGACGACGGTGACGTGATCAAGAGTTCGTACACGTTCACGGTGGCCGTGGCCCAGGCCAGCCCCTCCGCGGCCGCCTCCGACGCGCCGATCGCGGCGGTCAGCGTGGTCCCGGCGGTGACCGTGGCGGCTCCGGCGGCACCCTCGCAGGACAAGGGGAACGGCCCGTGGCTGGGCCTGGCCGCCGGAATCGGGGTGCTGGTGCTCCTCGGCGCCGGCATCTTCGTGTTCCTGCGGCGGCGCCGCACCACCTAGGCCCGCGCGTCCGGCGAACCTCCAGCGGCACACGGCCGGGCCTGCAGGGTTCGGCCGTGTGCCGGTCGAAGCTGTTCGCGGTGGCGTTGCCGAACACGGGCGGGTCTCCGAGTACGCGGGTCTCCGAGTACTACGTGGTCGAAACGCAGCTGCTCAACCTGCTCTCCGAGCGCCCTGCTCCCCGCCGAACGCAGGCGGGCCACGGCGTACAGCGCGGCCCGCTCCAGCCGGCGCCGGGCGATCAGCGCACTCGCCATGGAGGGCCGGCTGGGCGCCCACCGGGCCGCGGCACCTTCGTCACCGTCCCCCAGAACGGTCCAGCCGCTGGCCCTGCGCAGCCACACCGAATCGCTGCACGGGACGGGCCGCAACCCGGCCCGCTCGCGCTGCCCGGCCCGCTCGCGCTGCCCGGCCCGCTCGCGCTGCCCGGCCCGCTCGCACTGCCCGGCCCCCTCGCACTGCCCGGCCCCCTCGCACTGCCCGGCCCCCTCGCACTGCCCGGCCCCCTCGCACTGCCCGGCCGAGCCCTCTTTCCCTTCTGGCTCGCACCTCGTAGCCATTGCGTCCCCCCACCGCCCCTTTTCGCCTCGTCGCCAGCCAGCCGTCCCCCAGCCTCCGTCGCACCATTACTGCGCCTACAGCGCGGCCTCCCATCCCCCCCTTCACCGGCCGGATACCGCCGCCATGTTCCTGAGAGTTCGATAACGATTCCGTATTCGCGGCAACCTCAATGCGACACGCCCGGGATTGCTTAAGTTTGGCATGATCCAGTCCTTACAGTTTCCGCTTCTCGTGCTGAACAATGGACTCATGGGCCAGTTGTCGATGTTCAGCAGAGCGGAAATATCTCGGTTGCGGGACCGAACCAAGAGGCGCAATTATTCACCCGCCGCCGAAGAATTCCGCCGCGAGCACGAACGCCGCCGCGCCTGGGGACTGAAACGCCGCCATGCCGAAAAGCTCCGCCGCATTCGGCAAGCAAGCACTGTGTCGCCGACCGCAGCGCCCCACCTCTCGCAGCAGCCGCCGTCCAGCATCTCGACGTGGCCGACCTTCAACATTTCGAAGGCACCGACACCCGGCGCCTCGAAGCAGCCGACTCGCCGGCCGCCGGAGCAACCGGTCCCGAGCATCCCGCGGAAGCCGCTTGGCGAACTTCCGGGAGCACCGATGCCGGCCCGGATGGACACCCGCAGGTCGCCGGCTTCGGCTTCGGCTTCGGCTTCGGCTTCGGCTCCGGCTCCGGCTCCGGCTCCGGCTCCGGCTCCGGCTCCGGCTCCGGCTCCGGCTCCGGCTCCGGCTCCGGCTCCGGCTCCGGCTCCGGCTCCGGCTCCGGCTCCGGCTCCGGCTCCGGCTCCGGCTCCGGCTCCGGCTCCGGCTCCGGCTCCGGCTCCGGCTCCGGCTCCGGCTTCGGCTTCGAGGAGTGTGGCACGCCCTCGTGGGGCTTTTCTGCGATCGTGTGCGGGAGGGGCGTGTTGTGGGGTTGGTTTTCGGCGTGCGGCTCGGCGGGAAAATGCGGTTCTCGCTTTCTCAACAGAGGGCCCGACTTGCGGATTCGCTCGGAGCAGGACCTTATTGATTAAGTTTGGTTACGATTCGATAGTGGCTGAGGTGACACTCAGGCGACATTGGATGGTTTCCGAAATACGCGGGTCACCGGGCTCGGGTCAAGGACTTCAAAAGCGATCTCAAAAGTAAATCACCACGACTGCACGAATTCTCAGTGTCCATTGACGGGCTTGACACGGCGGCACACCCGAAAGGGAGGGTTAGCAGAGAGCGTTTCATAATTTCATATCTGCTTGACCAAAGCGGAAGCCCCCGAGGTGCGCACGACATACACCGGTGACACAGCGACGACAATTGCCGACCGTGTCCGCACGACGCGAGCGTGCGATCCGATGCGGTGCCAGCGGCGCGGCGGTGCGGCGATGGGCGGTGCCGGCGGTGCAGCGGTGCAGCGGTGGGGCGGTGGGGCGGTGCGGCAGTGCAGCAGTACAGCGGTGCGGCGATGGGCGGTGCCGGCGGTGTGGCGGCGTGGCGATGCGGGCGGTCGGGACCCGGTGGTTCTGCTGCTGCTCGGATGGCGGTCCCGTTTTCCCACTCGTCAATGTCCTAGTTGACAGATAGGCTTAGTGGGTTCAATGCTGGGCGCATGCCTACCGAACCCACCCCGCTCGACCTCACCGCCGACGTCGTCGTCGCCGGCGGTGGACCGGCCGGCGCCTGGGCCGCTCTCACCGCGGCTCAGGCCGGTGCCGACGTGCTGCTGCTCGACAAGGGTTACTGCGGGACCAGCGGGCCGACCGCGTCCGGCGGCACCGGTGTCTGGTATGTGCAGCCCGACCCGGACCAGCGCGAGAAGGCGATGGCCAGCCGCGAGGCGCTCGGCGGCCACCTCGCCGACCGGCGCTGGGCGGCCCGGGTGCTGGACCAGACCTTCGAGAACATGAACCGGCTGGCGGTCGAGGCCCGCTACCCGTTCCCGGAGGTCGGCGGCGAGCCGTACCGACGCGGCGTGCAGGGCCCGGAGTACATGCGGCGGATGCGCTCCTGGATTCGCCGGGCCGGGGTGCGCATCCTCGACCACAGCCCGGTGCTGGAGCTGCTCACCGACCCGGGCGGCACGGTTGCCGGGGTGCGCGGGCACCGGCGCCAGCACGACACCGCATACCGGGTGCGGGCCGGGGCGGTGGTGCTGGCGACCGGCGGGTGCGCGTTCCTGAGCGGGGCGCTGGGCTGCGACGTGGACACCGGGGACGGCGCGCTCTACGCCGCCGAGGCCGGGGCCGAGCTGTCCGGGATGGAGTTCTCCAACGCGTACGGGATCGCCCCCGCGTTCTCCTCGGTGACCAAGACGGCGTACTACAACTTCGCCACCTTCTACCGCGCCGACGGCAGCCACCTGGCGGGCGCGAGCAGCCAGGGCGGGCGCTCGGTGATCGCCGCCGAGCTGCTGCGCGGCGGGACCGTCCTGTGCAGCATCGACCGGGCCGACGCCGGGCAGCAGGCGCAGATGCGGATCGGGCAGCCGAACTTCTTCCTCCCCTTCGACCGGCTCGGCATCGACCCGTTCACCGAGCGCTTCCCGGTGACGCTGCTGCTGGAGGGCACGGTCCGGGGCACCGGCGGGATCCGGATCGCCGGCGACGACTGCGCCACCACGGTGCCCGGGCTGTACGCGGCCGGGGACGCCGCGACCCGGGAGCTGATCTGCGGCGGGTTCACCGGCGGGGGCAGCCACAACTCGGCATGGGCGATGTCGTCGGGGACCTGGGCGGGCCGGGGCGCCGCACGCTTCGCGGCCGGGCTCGGCGCGGGCTCGCACCGGCGGCGGCTGGTGTCCGCGGGCGCGGACGGGCCGCCCCAGGCGGACGCGAGCGGGGCACTCGAGGTGGTGCGCGCGCAGGTCCACCCGTACGACAAGAATTATCTGCGGCACGGCGACCGGTTGCGACCCGCCCTCGACGAGTTGAACGGCGTCTGGTCGGCGCTGCGCGGCAGCGCCGGCGCCCGCGGCGCGCAAGCGGTCCGCACCCGGCAGGCCGCCGCGATGGTGGCGCACGCCCGGTGGATGTACACCAGCGCGCTGGCGCGCACCGAGAGCCGCGGGATGGCGCGGCGCGAGGACTTCCCGGCCCTCGACCCGGCCCAGCACCACCGCCTGACCGTGGGTGGTCTCGATGACCTGTGGGTACGGCCCGAGCAGGCCGCCGTGCGGGCGGTGGCGTCGTGATCGAGCTGGTCTCCGCGGACCGCTGCGTGACATGTGACGTGTGCATCGCGGTCTGCCCGACGAACGTGTTCGACCGCGGTGCGGACGGTGTACCGGTGATCGCCCGGCACGGCGACTGCCAGACCTGCTTCATGTGTGAGGCGCACTGCCCGGCCGACGCGCTGTTCGTGGCGCCGCTGCGGACCCCGGCCGAGCCCGGGTCGCCGCTGCGCGACGAGGCGCACCTGACCGCGCGGGGGCTGCTCGGCAGTTACCGCAAGGAGATCGGCTGGGGCCGGGGCCGCAAGCCCGGCGCACGTCTGGCAGTGGGACCGGAGCTGGGCCCGCCATCCTGATCACTGACAGACACTCAGGCGCCCCCGAAAACGGGGGCGCCTTTTCTTTTTGGACATACAAGGTTCGATCCCTTCACAAGGACGACATGTCTTGGTAACTTCCTGAAACAAGCTGCAAGAACTTGCAAGGGGAGTTCCCCCTAGCGGCCTCATCCCCGCTGCTGGTCGCCCCAGCGCCGCACCCTGCAAGAGGTTTCACCACTCGTCCCCAGCAGAAAGCGCCCCCCACATGACAAAGAGATTGGTGCTCGCCGCCGTGACCAGCCTCGCGCTGGCCGGCGCGGGCGTGGCCGGGATCAGCCTGGCCGGCACGGCCAGCGCCGCCGTGTCGCTCAACAACAGCGACGTCACCGCGAACCTGTGGGAGTGGAACTTCGACTCCGTGGCAGCCGCCTGCACCAGCCAGCTCGGCCCGGCCGGATACGGCGCGGTCCAGGTCGCCCCGCCGCAGGAGTCGGTCACCCTCGCCTCGACCAGCGACGGCGCCCACCCGTGGTGGGAGGTGTACCAGCCGGTGTCGTACGACGTCTCCGGCCGGCTCGGCACCCAGGCGCAGTTCACCAGCATGGTCACCACCTGCCACAACGCCGGCGTACGCGTCTACGTGGATGCGGTGATCAACCACATGGCCGGCTCGAACAACACGGGGGGCAGCGGCTACGGCGGCTCGACGTTCAACGCGACCGGATACTCGTACCCGGCCGTGCCGTACTCGTACAACGACTTCCACCACCCGAACGACGGCTACTGCAACGACGACGACGGCCAGATCGACGACTACTCGAACGCCGCCGAGGTGCAGAACTGCGAGCTGGTGTCGCTCTCCGACCTCAAGTCGCAGGACACCGGCGTCCGCACGAAGATCGCCGGATACCTGAACAAGCTGGTCGACTGGGGGGTCGACGGCTTCCGGGTGGACGCCGCCAAGCACATGGCCGCCGCCGACCTGTCGGCGATCAAGGCGCTGCTGCACAACACCACCGAGGGCAGGAGCCCGTACTTCGCCCAGGAGGTGATCCCGGGCGGCAGCGGCGCCATCGCCCCGTCCGCGTACACCGGGATCGGCGACGTGCTCGGCTTCTCCTACGCCTACGGGCTGAAGACCCAGTTCGCCAACGGCACGCTGTCCAACCTGTCCGGCATCCCGTCGTGGAGCCTCGACGCGACCAGCGACCAGACCGCTGCCATGGTGACCAACCACGACCTGGAGCGCAACGGCTCGACCCTGCGTTACCAGGACGGCAGCACGTATCTGCTGGCCAACTACTTCCTGCTGGCCTACCCCTACGGCCAGCCGTTCGTGTACGACGGTTTCGCCTTCTCCACCTCGGCCACCGGCGCGTCCCCGCCCGCCGACGCCAACGGCTACGTGACCTCGACCAGCTGCACCAACGGTGCCTGGCAGTGCACCACCCAGAGCGCCGGGGTCAAGGGCATGGTCGCCTGGCACAACGCCACCCGGTCGGCGACCACCGTGTCGAACTGGACCAACACCGCCAGCAACGTGATCGGTTTCAGCCGGGGCTCGCTCGGCTGGTTCGGCGTCAACCGGTCCGGCAGCGCGTCGACCGCGACCTACACCACCGGGCTGGCCGACGGCGCGTACCGCGACCGGATCGCCGGCACGACGATCACCGTCTCCGGCGGTAGGGCCTCGGTGACCATCCCGGCGAACGGGGCGGTGGCGATCGACGTCAACGCCAGGTCCGGCTCCTCGGCGTCGCCGTCGACGTCGCCGTCGGTGTCCACCTCTCCCACCAGCTCCACCGGCACGGTCCAGGCCACGTTCAACGTCTACGCCGCCACGACTGCGGGCACTTCGGTGTACGTCGTGGGCTCCACCGCCGCGCTCGGCAACTGGGACACCGCGAAGGCGGTGGCCCTGTCCGCCGGCGGATACCCGATCTGGTCGTCGACGGTCGCGGTGCCGTCCGGGTCGAGTTTCGAGTACAAGTACCTCAAGAAGGACGCCGCCGGGAACGTCACCTGGGAGAGCAACGCGAACCGCGCGGTGACCACCGGCAGCTCGGCGGTGACCTTCACCAACAGCTTCGGGGTCGCCAACGCCGGCGCGACCGCGGTCACCTTCACCGAGTCGGCGACCGGGACCGGGCTGTACGTGGTGGGTTCGATCGCCTCGCTGGGCAGCTGGAACACGGCCGACGCGATCCCGCTGACATCGACCGGGGCGTCCGGCTGGAGCCGGCTGGTGGCCCTTCCGCAGCGCACCACCTTCCAGTACAAGTACCTCAGGAAGGACTCGTCCGGGACCGTGACGTGGGAGTCCGGCAGCAACCGCTCGTACACGACGGGCACCGCGTCCTCGTACACGATCAGCGACACCTGGAAGTAGTTTTCCGGCCCTGGCCCGCGCCACCCCCGGCGCGCGCCAGGGCTCTTCCTCGTTTATCAGGAAAAATCGCCTGATAGTACGAGGATGGCTTCGTGAAGTTTCTCAGCATCGTCACCGCCCTGCTCGCCCTGACCGCCGCACCGGCCTCGGCCACCGCCCGGACGCAGTCCTATGTCGCGCTCGGCGACTCCTATGCCGCGGGCATCGGCGCCGGCGACTACACCGGTTCGGCCTGCGTGCAGAGCAGGACCGGCGCCTACCCGTACCTCTGGGCCAAGGCGCACCCCACCGCGAAGCTGACCTTCCGCGCCTGCAGCGGCGCCACCACCGCCACCGTCCTGGCCACCCAGCTCGGCAGCCTCTCGAAGAGCACCCGCTGGGTCACCGTCACCGCGGGCGGCAACGACGCCGGCTTCGCCACCACCCTGCAGACCTGCCTGCTCGGCAGCGATGCCGACTGCTCCGCCGCGGTCCAGCAGAGCACGAAGATCATCCGGTCGGCGCTGCCCACGGCCGCGGACACGCTCTACACCGCGATCCGCAAGAAAGCACCCAACGCCCGGGTGTACGTCGTCGGCTACCCCCACCTGCTCAGCACCGGCGGCGGCACCGGGTGCGTCTTCGACCCCACCCGCCGCCAGTTGCTGAACAGCACCTCGGACACCCTGGCCACGGTGCTCCGGCAGCACACCGCACACCGCAAGAACTTCACCTTCGTCGACGGCCGCACGATCCTCGCCGGGCACGAGGTCTGCACCGCGCACCCGTGGATCCACGGCCTGGCCACCGGCGACCTGACCGAGTCCTTCCACCCGACCGCGGCCGGGCATCAGGCGTACGCCAAGGCCCTCACCAAAGTCATGAGCTGACCGCTCCCGCGCCGCCTCGGGGTCGGCCCCGGGTCGTCGGCGAGTCGGCCCCGGGCCGTCGCCGGGCCATCGGCGAGCAGACTCCGGGTCGTCGGCGAGCAGGCCCCGGGCCGTCGCCGGGTCGGCCCCGCAAGATCGCGCCGAGGAGGTCTGCGTCACACTAGCGGAGGTGACCAGCAGTTCCACCCCGCCCCGCCGCCGGGACGCGGCCCGCACCCGGCAGCTCCTGCTCGATGCCGCCCGCCGCCGCTTCGCCACCATCGGCTACGCGGAAACCACCGTCCGCCACATCGCCGACGAGGCCGGCGTCAACGTCGCGCTGATCAGCCGCTACTTCGTCTCGAAGGAGGGCCTCTTCGAGGCCGCCCTCACCGCCAGCTTCACCGAGCTGCGCGCCGCCGCCGGTGACGTCGACCCGGCCCGCATCCCGGAAACCATCGCCGAGCAGATCATCGGCCAGTCCAGCAATACCGGCCCCAGCCACGCCCTCCTGCTCATCCTGCGCTCCTCCGGCGAGGAGCGAGCCGACCGGATCCGCCTCCGCTTCCTGCACATGTTCGCCGAAAAGCTCTCCGAGGCCGCTTCCCTGCAGGGCGGCGACCCCGACACCCTGCGAGCCCAGATCCTCCTCTCCACCGCCATCGGCGCCACCCTCCTGCGCGCCACCAACCTGGAGCCGCTGGCCTCCGCCTCCGCCGCCGATCTCACCGGCCCGCTCCGCGACGTCCTCCAAGCCTTGATCAAAGTCACCTAGACCGCACGTCCCGATCCATTGCCCGGTGATGTCGGCCGGCCGAGGAGCGACCGGTCAGCCGGTAATTCTGCGGACCAGCATGTAGCCGTAGGGCGGGTCGTTCTCCTCGGGCGGGACGTGGCCCTGGAAGACCGGCGAGAGGCCGGCCTGCGTGAAACGCGCCGTCATCTCCTCGGGGGAGAGCCAATAGCGGTCGAAGTCGACCCCGAGGCTGTTGCTGCGGCCGGTGCGGCGGCGGGTCCCGTCGCCGTGCTTGAAGGCGGTCACCAGATAGCCGCCGGGTTTCAGGACGCGGGCCAGTTCGGTGAAGGCCGGCGTCCGGGCCGGCGGGGCCAGGAAGATCAGCGAGAACCAGCACACCACCCCGGCCAGCGTCGCGTCGTCGAAGGGGAGGTCGCGCAGGTCGGCGACCGCGTAGGGGAAGCCGGGATGCTCGCGCTCGGCCACCTCGATCATCTTCGGGGAGAGGTCCACCCCGCGCGGGGTCAGGCCGCGATCCGCCAGGTAGGGCAGGAGGCGGCCGGTGCCGCAACCCACGTCCGCGACCTCGGTGCCGACGGTCAGGGTGAGTTCGGCGAACAGGTTCAGCATGGCGCGCTCGACGGGCATGGTGTCGAGGACCCCGGCCAGATGCGTCGCATAGAACTCGGAGAGGACGTCGTGGGCGTCCCGCAGTTCCTCGGTGCTGGCGTCCATGGGGACGGAATCTACCGACCGGGGGCGCGCACCGCCGCCCGCCGCGCGCGGGCTGACGCGGGGCGGGCGGCGGGTCACGCCGTACCGCGGAAATCGGATGTGACGCGGAGCGGCGGCCGTCACGCCGTACCGCGGAGATCGGGTTTCAGGAAAGGGGGATCACGTCAGGGGCGCCGAGGCGGGTGGCGTCGGCGGTTTCGTCGGTCTGTTGTTCCTGGGAGGCGCGTTCGGCTTCGACGCGCAGGCGGTAGTTCTCCACCTCGCGGTCGCGTTGGGCGGGGGTCCAGCCGAGCACGCGGGCCATCAGTTCGGCGGCTTCGGCCGCCGAGGACGTGCCCCGGTCGAAGGTCTCGATCGAGATGCGGGTGCGGCGGGTGAGGACGTCGACCAGGTGGCGGGCACCCTCGGCGGCCGCGGCGTAGACGACTTCGGCTCGCAGGTAATCGTCCGCACCGGTCAGTGGCCGGCCCAGCGTCGGGTCGTCCTCGATCAGCGCGAGCAGGTCGTGGATCAATGATCCGTATCGGCCGAGCAGGTGTTCGACACGGGCGATGTGCAAGCCGGATCCGGCGGCGATCAGGCCGCGCCGGTTCCACAGTGCCGGATAGCCTTCGGCGCCGAGCAGCGGGATCCGGTCGGTGCAGCAGCGGGCGACGGACCGGTTCAGGTTGAAGGCGCAGGCATCCACCGCGTCCTTCGCCATGACACGGTATGTCGTGTATTTTCCGCCGGCCACCACGACCAGCCCCGGCACCGGGCTGCCCACCATGTGTTCCCGGGACAGCTTCGACGTCGACTCGGATTCGCCGGAGAGCAGCGGCCGCAATCCGGCGTACACCCCTTGCACGTCGGCCCGTTCCAACGGCCGGGCCAGCACCTTGTTGACCTCGGTGAGCAGGTAGTCGATGTCCTTCGCGGACGCCGCCGGGTGCGCCTTGTCCAGCGCCCAGTCGGTGTCGGTGGTGCCGACGATCCAGTGCCGCCCCCACGGGATCACGAACAGCACGCTGCTGGCCGTCCGCAGGATGAGCCCGGTGGTCGACTGGATCCGGTCCCGCGGTACGACGAGGTGGATCCCCTTCGACGCCCGCACGTGGAACTGGCCGCGCTCACCCACGAGCGACTGGGTCTCGTCGGTCCACACCCCGGTCGCGTTGATCACCTGCTGGGCGCGGATCTCGAAGGTGCGGTCGTATTCCAGGTCACGAACGGTCACCCCGGTGACGCGTTCGCCCTCGCGCAGGAATCCGACGACCTCGACCCGGTTGGCGACGTGCGCGCCGTACGCCGCCGCGGTGCGGGCCAGGAACATCGTGTGCCGGGCGTCGTCGACCTGCGCGTCGTAGTACTGCAGCGCCCCGACCAGCGACTCCTTGCGCAGCGCCGGGCAGGCCCGCAGCGCACCGCGCCGGGTCAGGTGCCGGTGGTTCGGCAGGCTGCCCGACCAGGCCATCGTGTCGTACAGGGCGACACCGGCCCCGGTGTACAGCCGCTCCCAGCCGCGGTGCTGCAGCGGGTACAGGAACCGGACCGGGCGGGCCAGGTGCGGGGCGAGCCGGGACAGGATCAGCCCGCGTTCCCGCAGCGCCTCGTGGACCAGCCCGAAGTCGAGCATCTCCAGATAGCGCAGGCCGCCGTGGATCAGTTTGCTGGACCGGCTGGACGTGCCCGAGGCGAAGTCGCGCGCCTCGACGAGTCCCACGGAGAGCCCCCGCGTGACCGCGTCGAGGGCGCAACCCGCCCCGACCACTCCCCCACCGATGACCAGCACGTCGACCTCGGCCGCTGCGAGGGCGGCCAGGGCGGCGTCCCGACGCTCAGGTGAGAGCACTGTCATCAGTCCACGTCCACCCAGTCGAGGGTCCGCTGCACCGCCTTCTTCCAGCGGCCGTGACCCTGGTCGCGCCGCTCGGCCGACCAGGTCGGCTGCCAGCGCTGCGACTCGTTCCAGTTCTCCCGCAGCTCGTCGGTGGACTTCCAGAAGCCGACCGCCAACCCGGCCGCGTACGCCGCGCCGAGTGCCGTGGTCTCGGCGACCACCGGCCGGCTGACCGGCACGCCCAGCACGTCCGCCTGGATCTGCATGCACAGGTTGTTGGCGGTGATCCCGCCGTCGACCTTGAGCACGTCCAGGGTCACGCCGGAGTCCTGGGCCATCGCGTCGACCACGTCCCGGGTCTGGTAGCAGATCGACTCGAGGGTGGCGCGGGCGATGTGCGCGTCGGTGTTGAACCGGGACAGCCCGACGATCGCGCCGCGGGCGTCGGACCGCCAGTAGGGAGCGAACAGACCGGAGAACGCGGGTACGAAGTACACCCCGCCGCTGTCCGGGACCTGCGCGGCCAACGCCTCGCTCTGGTCCGCCGACGTGATCAGGTGCAGCTGGTCGCGCAGCCACTGCACGGCCGATCCGGTGACCGCGATGGAGCCCTCCAGTGCGTAGACCGGTGCCGCGTCACCCAGTTTGTAGCAGACCGTGGTGAGCAGCCCGTGCTCCGACCGCACCAGGTTCGTCCCGGTGTTCAGCAGCATGAAATTGCCGGTGCCGTACGTGTTCTTGGCCTCGCCGGGCGCGAAACACACCTGCCCGACGGTGGCCGCCTGCTGGTCGCCGAGGTCGCCGGTGATCGGGACTTCGCCGCCGAGCGGGCCGGCGACCCGGGCCACGCCGTACCCGGTCGGGTCGGACGACGGCCGGATCTCCGGCAGCATCTGCCGCGGGATGTTGAAGAACGACAGCAGCTCGTCGTCCCACTGCAGGGTCTCCAGGTTCATCAGCATGGTGCGGCTGGCGTTGGTCACGTCGGTGACGTGGTTGCCGCCGTCCGCCCCGCCGGTCATGTTCCACAGCAGCCAGCTGTCGGTGTTGCCGAAGATCGCGTCGCCGCGCTCGGCCGCCTCGCGGACCCCGTCGACGTTCTCCAGGATCCACTGGATCTTGCCGCCGGAGAAGTAGGTGGCCGGCGGCAGCCCGGCCTTGCGGCGGATGACGTCGCCGCGGCCGTCGCGGTCCAGCGCGGAGGCGATCCGGTCGGTACGGGTGTCCTGCCAGACGATCGCATTGTAGTAGGGCCGGCCGGTCCGCCGGTCCCACATCACCGCGGTCTCCCGCTGGTTGGTGATCCCGACCGCGGCCAGGTCACTCGCGCTCAGGTTGGCCTTCTGCATCGCGGTGCGGACCACCGCGACGGTGCGCTCCCAGATCTCGATCGGGTTGTGCTCGACCCAGCCGGCCTGCGGCAGGATCTGCTCGTGCTCGAGCTGGTGGCGGGCCACCTCGTTGCCGCCATGGTCGAAGATCATGAAACGGGTGCTGGTGGTGCCCTGGTCCACGGCCCCGACGAAGTCAGCCACGGTTCGCCTCCAAGCTCTCACGCGCCGTCGGGATCTCGCCCACCTCCTGGGGCTCGTCCGTCGGCAGGAATCGTCCGATCAGATACTGGTACAGACCGGCGCCCAGCACACCACCGATGATCGGGGCGACGATCGGTATCCAGAAGTAGAGATAGCCTGTCTGATCTCGGAACGCGGTCGAGTACCCGGTGAAGAAACTCGCCAGGCGCGGCCCGAAGTCGCGGGCCGGGTTGATCGCGTATCCGGCGTCGGTGCCCCAGGCCATCCCGATCGCGACCACCAGCAGGCCGACCACGAACGGTCCCAGGTTCGCACCGGGCGCGGTGTTGGCCATGTCGGTCAGCGCGAGGATGACGAACAGCAGGATCGCGGTGCCGATGATCTGGTCACGGAACGCGCCCCAGTGCCCGACCGGCAGGCTGCCGTTGCCGGGCAGCGTGGAGAAGACACCCTGGGTCTTGATGGTCAGCCCGGGGTCCTTGGCGTTGAGCACCTCGGTGTAGTTCCAGCGCACCAGCAGCGCGGCGACGAACGCGCCGAGGAACTGGGCCAGTGCGTACGGGGCCACCTTGCGCCAGGAGAAGCCCTTGAAGACGGCGAGCGCGATGGTCACCGCCGGGTTGAGATGGGCGCCGCTGATCCGCGCCGCCACGTACACGCCGAGGGTGACGCCCAGGCCCCAGGCCCAGGCGATGCTGTCGTGGTCACCGATGCCGGCGGCCACCACCTGGGCCACCACCCCGCAGCCGAACAGGATCAGAATCAACGTGCCGGCGAACTCCGCGAGAAGCTCACCGAGCAGTCCGGGAACTTTGAGTCGTGCGGCCATGCTCCCTCCTTCGTCCGATGCCCTTGGACGCTAGGAAGACCGGTGGCCGGGAGCAACGAACAGCGGTCGGCATTGTCGAACATCAATTACGGCGGGTCGTGGCTCAACCGCATAGAGTGCGAACCATGCCGGGCCCCGTGCAGTCCATCGAGCGAGCGGCCGCGATCCTGCGGATGCTCGCCGGCGGGCCGGGCCGGCTCGGGCTCACCGAGATCGCCCGGTCCCTGGACCTGGCCAAAGGCACCACCCACGGGATCCTGCGGACGCTGCAGGGGGTGGGCTTCGTCGAGCAGGACCGGACCTCCGGGCAGTACCAGCTCGGCGCGGCCCTGCTGCACCTGGGCACCAGCTATCTGGACATCAACGAGCTGCGGTCCCGATCGATCAACTGGGCCGATCCGCTCGCGGCGCGCAGCGGGGAGGCGGTCCGGATCGGGACCGTCTGCGAGGGTCAGGTGCTGGTCGTGCACCACGTGTTCCGGCCGGATGACACGTTCCAGACGCTGGACGTCGGGAGCCTCCTGCCGTTGCACGCGACGGCGCTCGGGAAGGTGCTCATCGCGTACCGCGCAGGCGTCCTCGACTCTGCACCGTCGCCTTACACCCGGAAGACGATCGTCACGCCGCGGGAGCTCGCCGCGGCGCTGGAGCAGGTGCGGGAGTGCGGCTGGGCGGCCGACGTCGAGGAGTTCACCCTCGGGCTGGCCGCCGTCGCCGCACCGATCCGCGGTTACGGCGGGCTGGTGATCGGCGCGATCGGCGTGTCCGGGCCGGTCGAACGGATCTGCGACAGCCACTACACCCCACGGCCGCACCTGGTCACCAGTGTGCGGGACGCGGCGCGGGCGATCTCCCGGGAAATGGGAGCGGCCCGCCGATGACGGCATGAGGGGGGATTCATCGTGACCGAACGGTACGTGGTCGCCATCGACCAGGGGACCACCTCGACCCGGTGCATCGTCTTCGACCGGCGCGGCCAGCTGGTCTCCCTGGCCCAGCAGGAGCACAAGCAGCACTTCCCGCGGCCGGGCTGGGTGGAACACGACGCCATGGAAATCTGGCGCAACGTGGAACGGCTCGCGCCGCGGGCGCTGCGCCGGGCCGGGATCACGCTCGACCAGGTGGCGGCGGTGGGGATCGCCAACCAGCGGGAGACGACGGTGATCTGGGACCGGCTCACCGGGATCCCGGTGGGGCGGGCGATCATCTGGCAGGACACGCGGACGGACGCTCTGGTGCACTCGTTGTCCTCGTCGCCGCTCTCCCCCCATGTCTCCGACATCTCAGGTCTGCCGCTGGCGACGTATTTCTCCGCGCCACGGCTGCGGTGGATGCTGGACCATACGCCCGGATTGCAGGATCGTGCGGAACGCGGCGAGGTGCTCTGCGGCACCATGGAGACCTGGCTGATCTGGAACCTGACCCGCGGCGCGCACGTCACCGACGTCACCAACGCCAGCCGCACCATGCTGATGGACGTCCACACCCTCGACTGGTCGGACAAGGCGCTCGACTTCTTCGGCATACCGCGCGCGATGCTGCCCGAGGTCAGGGCCTCGATCGGCGCCTTCGGCACCGCTTGCGAGGCATTTCCCGGCGTACGCATCGGGGCCGCGCTGGGTGACCAGCAGGCAGCCCTGTTCGGGCAGACGTGCTTCACCCCCGGCGAGGCGAAATGCACGTACGGCACCGGGAGCTTCCTGCTCCTGAACACCGGCACCGAACTGGTGCGGCCGGGACACGGCCTGCTCAGCACGGTGGCCTACCAGGTGGCCGGGTCGCCGGCCTGCTACGCCCTGGAAGGCTCGATCGCGATCACCGGATCACTCGTGCAATGGTTCCGCGACCAGCTCGAACTCATCTCCAGCGCACCCGAGATCGAAACGCTGGCACGGACCGTGGCCGACAACGGCGGCTGCTACATCGTGCCGGCGTTCTCCGGGCTGTACGCGCCGCACTGGCGCTCCGAGGCGCGCGGCGTGATCGTGGGGCTGACCTCGTACATCACCAAGGGTCATCTGGCCCGGGCGGTGCTCGAAGCGACCGCGTGGCAGACCCGGGAGGTCGTCGACGCGATGAACGCCACCTCCGGCCTCGCGCTGACCACCCTCAAAGTGGACGGCGGGATGACCGCCGACAACCTGCTCATGCAGATGATCGCGGACGTGCTCGACGTGCCGGTGGTGCGGCCCCTCGCCGCGGAGACGGTGTCGCTGGGCGCGGCGTACGCGGCCGGGCTCGCCGTCGGATACTGGCCCGACCTGGACGGACTGCGGCGCAACTGGCACATCGCCGGACAGTGGATGCCGGCGATGGACCCGGCGGTGCGCAACGCCGAATACGTCAACTGGCAGCGCGCGGTGCAACGGACCTTCGACTGGATCCAGCCCACTCCATGACCGCCGGGGTCGCCGCACGCAGACCCCGGCAGTGGCCGCAGCGCAGCAGATTGCGCCGCGGACGCACCCGGAACAGCGGCACCAGGACGGTGAACCGGACGGTCCGCGCGAACCGCTCCTGCGGGGCCGTCCACCCGCAGGAGCGACAGGTGAGCACCCGGACGTCGACCGGATCGTCGCGGGTGCGCAAGCCGATGAACATGCCCCCAGGGTGGCACCGCGGCACAATGGCGTATGCGCGAAGTGGCGGAGTTCGGCCGCCGGCTGGCGGCCGCCGGCTGGGCAAGCGACCTGCTGGTGGCCGGCTCGCTCGCGACCGGCGATTACCTCACCGGGGTCAGCGACCTCGACCTGGTGGCGATCGTGCCGACCGAGCCCGATCCGGATCAGATCGCGGCGGTGCACGCAGGGTGCGACCCGGCGCTGAAACTGGGCTGTGTCTACGTCCCCGCGGACCGGCTGGCCGACCCGACCGCGGACCATCCCACGTGGACGCACGGGCGGTTGGTGCGGCGCATCCTGTCCGGCGTTACCCGGGCTGAGCTGGTCCGACATGGATATGCCGTGTTCGGCCGGGCACCGGGTGAGCTGCTGGCGGCGATGAGCGACGACGACGTACGGGCCGCCGCCCACGCCGAACTCACCGGATACTGGGCGTGGGCCGGGCATCGACCGTGGATCTTCCTGGACCCGGCGATGGCCGATCTCGCCCTCACCTCGATGGCCCGGGGGCGGCATTCGCTCATCCACGGAACGCTGCTGACCAAGAGCGCGGCGGTGGCGGCCGCGGCCGGGCCGCCATGGCTGATCGCCCAGCTGCGCGCCCGCCGCCAGGGGCAGCGGGTGGCCTCCCCGCGCCTGCGGACGGCCTGGCTGGCCTGGCGCGACACCCGGCGGACGGTGCGCGGCGTCCTGCCGCCCCGGCGGGGCAGGTGATCCCCCGGTGGGGCACAACGGTTGTCCACAGGTGGGTGCGGGTGGTTGCGGACCGCGATCGGCGGATGACACAGTTCGTCGTATGAGCCAGCGAAACGAGCCACCTCCACGACCATGAGCAGGGAAGACGAGCGGGTCACGCTCGATCCCGCGATCCCGCTGTTCACCCACGCCGCCCGCCTGCACGCCGCGACACCGGACACTCCCCTGCTCGAGACACACCTCGGCACACCGCCGCCCGGGACCCGGTCGGGCACGGCGTCGCACCTCGGCATGCGGCCGGGCTCCGATACGCCGTCGCACGTCGGCTCTGGCACACCGCCGCACCTCGACACGGCGCCGCGCTCCGGCACACCGCCGCACCTCGATACGGCGCCGCGCTCCGGCACACCAGCGCACCTCGACACGGCGCCGCCCTCTGGCACACCGCCGCACCTCGATACGCCTTCGCACTTCGGCACGTCGCCCCGCTTCGGCACGTCGCCGGACTCCGGGACGCAGCCGCCCGGAACACCTGTCGGCACGCGGCCGCCCGGGGCGCCTGTGGACGCGCCGCTGCCCGGTGGGGTGGTCTTTGCCGCGACCTCGCCGGGGTCTGCCGCACCGAGCGGTCGTGCCACCAGGCCGGGGCTGCGGGCGCTCCTCGACGCGTACTTCGCGGCGCCGGATGCGATCGCCCGGCTGCAGCAGTTCCACGACGCGCTGGCCGCGCAGCAACCGCCGGCCGGCGAGCTGCGTCCCACCCTGCGCCGGCTGCTGCTGACCGGCGACGACGGGATGCGCGAGCGGATCCGACTGACCGGCCGGTGCCTGATCGGCGCCGCCACCGAGCTGTTCCCGGCCCAGGCCGGGCTGGCCATGCTCGCCGAGGCCGGCGAGCCGATCGACGCCGCGCCGATCCGCCTCCTCGGCCGCCTAGACCCACTCAGCCACGCCGCCATCGCGGCCCTCGAAGCGCTGGGCGCCTCCACCGACCTGATCTGGCTCGCCGACCGCTCCTCCCGGGTCCACCGCCACTTCATCGCCCGCGCCCTCTGCCGCCTCGCCGACCCACCGGCCGTCGCCTGGCTCCGCGCCCGCGCCGCCGCCGACGAACGCGGCGTCACCCCCCTGGCCCGCGACGCCATCGACGTCATCGACCTGGCCGCCGAACTCACCACCACCCCACCCTTGCGAGCGGTGCCGCCTCCGCCCACCCCCGCTCCGCCGGCCGCCGATCCCACGCTCGCCGGTCCCGCACCACCACCCGCCGCGCCCACGGCCCCGGCCTCGCTGTCTCCGGCTGCCCTGTCCGCGGCTTCGCTATCGGCTGAGACCTGGGAACGGGCCGCGCGTCTGGTTCTTCGGCTCGGCCGGCCGCATGACTACAGCCGGGGGTTCGACGAGTTCCACCAGCTCGTGCGGCTGGCCCGCGCGGTCGCCCGGCATGCCCCGCACCTGCCGGGCACCCCGGCGCGCTGGTCCCTGATCGCCCAGCTGGCCACCGAACTCAGCACCGGCCGGATAGCGTGCGCCGACTGGTCCACCGGGGACCCGGCGGCTGAGGGAATCGCCGATACCGGCAGCCCAGCCGTCCACGGTGCCGGCAGTGACAGCACTCCGGGCCCGGACAGGTTCGCGGGCGACCGGCAAAGTCTGGTCGCCGCGCTGACCGGTCGTCTCCCGGTGGGTCACGGACCTGGGCCGTCCACCTTCGATGTCCGGCGGGAGCCGGTGCCGCCCACCGGCTTTCACATCCGGGTGGTCGCCGCCGATCCGGACGAGGGTCTGCCGGCCGAAACCCGGATCGTCGTCGACGGCCGTCCGGTGATCCCCGCCGCCTTCCACCGGGGGCCACCGAACCCGCCGAAGTTCCTCCTGGCCCAGGGCCAGTTACGCGCCGACCCCGAGCCACAGGAGGTGCAGCTTGCCGAGGCCTGGTGCACCGAAGGCTGCTGCGGTGCCCTCTACGTCACCATCGTCCGCGACCCGGAGTCCGATCAGGTCACCTGGCATGACTGGCGTGGCCACACCACCCCGGAACCTCCGCCGAGCCTCCACTTCCCCGGCGAGGAATACGACGCCGAGCTGGCCCGCGCCACCCACCGCCTGTTTCCGTAACCACCCCGCGGCCGACCGCAGGTCCATGTGTGTCACCTGGCCTCGCGATGGGCTGCTGTGAACCAATTCCGCTGATCCGCAGCCGGCATGACCCATGATCAATTTCTACTCAGGGGCGAGCGGACACCGGGAACGCCCGCCTCCGGACGTTCCATCCGACCGCTCCGCCGTGACGTACTCGGTCGAACGCATCGCGCGAACGGCGCGGGTGCACGGACGGGCGGTGAGCGGGGGCAGGCGAGCGAGCAGACGGCCAGGCGAGCGGGCGGGCGAGCCAGCGGCGAGCGGCCGGCGGCGGGCGGGCGGCGGCGAGCGGGCGGGCGAACAGACCGCGGCGAGCGGCAGGCAAGCCAGCGGCGGGCAAGCCAGCGGCGGGCAAGCCAGCGGCGGGCGAGCGGCGGCGGGTGGGCGGCGGCGAGCGGGCGGGCGAACAGGCCGCGGCGAGCGGCGGGCGAGCCAGCGGCGGCCGGGAAACGCGCGGACGGTGGTCAACGGGCGGGCCGCGGCGAATGGTGAATGTGCCGCCCGTCACGACGTGGAATCGGGGACCGGCGGGGTGGGGTTCGCGCTGATATGACGACGATCGGACTCATCGGCAGTGGGAACATCGGTGGCACCGTGGCGCGGCTTGCGGTGGCCGCCGGGTATGACGTGGTGCTCAGCAACTCGCGCGGGCCGGAGACGCTGCAGGGCCTGGTGAGCGAGCTCGGGCCGAAGGCGCGGGCGGCTACGGCGGCGGAGGCGGCCGCGGCGGGCGACATCGTGGTGGTCACGGTGCCGCTGAAGGCTTACCCGCAGGTTCCGGTGGAGCCGCTCGCGGGCAAGGTCGTGATCGACACGAACAACTACTACCCGGAGCGGGACGGGCAGATCGCGGCCCTGGACAGCGATGAGAGCACCACCGGGGAGCTGCTGCAGCGCCACCTTCCCGAGAGCAAGGTGGTGAAGGGCTTCAACAACATCTGGTTCGGGCACCTGGCTCAGCTCGGGCGCCCCTCCGGCGCGGCGGACCGGACCGCGCTGCCGATCGCCGGTGACGATTCCGCGGCGAAGCTCGTGGTCATCGAGTTCCTCGACCAGATCGGCTACGACGCGGTGGACGTCGGCCCGCTCGCCGAGAACTGGCGCACCCAGCGGGACACCCCGGTCTACGTCACCCCGTACGGCCCGTTCGGCGGCGCCCCGACGCCCGCCGGCACCGACGTCGTCCGCAAGGCGGTCGCCGAAGCCAAGCGCTGACCCCGAGGCACGGGCCCGCCGCCGGAGGGGATCGGCGGGCCCGTCCCCGCATCCCCTCGGGCGGACACCCATCGTCATTCTCCCGGAGGAACAACCACGGCAACCGGCCACCCGATACCGGCAAGCCCGGCACCGGACAGCCCGGTCCGGGGCCGGCGGGTCGGGAGGGGCATGACGGGCCGGGAAGGGCATGACGGGCCGGGAAGGGCATGACGGGCCGAGAGGGGCGTGACGAGTCGGGAAAGTCGACCCGAAACGGGAATCGCCGGAACGGTGGGAGCGTGCGACACTGGCCGCCGGATTGCTGCTGGGGGCCGGAGGGCCGGTAATGCGCAAGCGTGTCGACTTCGCTGTGATCGCACTGGTGGCGGTCGCCGGGCTGGCCGCCGGCTGCGGTGACACGGGAAGCAGCGGATCGAAGTCCCCGGTGACGCGGAGTCCGACCGTGACGGTCACGGTGGGTGATTGGGCGTCCCCGACGGTCGAGTCGGTGACGTCCTCGACGCCCCCGGTGCGGATGTCTTCCGCCACCGCGGTCGGGACCCCGGCGGATGGACCGCCCAGCGCAACGGTGAGCTCGACGCTGCCGAACCTGCCGCCCTACCGGCCGCCGACGACCGGGAAGCCGCTGCGCCCGACCGGTCCGATCACCCCGCCGCCGCCGATCATCGCCGAGGATCCGGCCGACGGCGGGCGCAGCCAGCGGCACCGGACCCCGGAGGCGCACCATCAGCGCCCCGTGACCGACGAACCAGCCACGGACCGTCCGGGAAGCTCCTGACGACCGGAAGCTGATCACCGGCAATCGAACCGACCGCCGGCTGGTCGCGGTCTCCTAGCGGGGCAGGTGGGTCAGCCGCGCGGCGGTTCGCTGTTTCCAGGCGTACGCCTGCTTGGCGGTGTCCCGCAGTGTGGCCACCAGCGGCGACCGCGACTGACGTGCCCAGGGCACCGCCACCTCGGTGGTCCCGTACTTGGCCTTGTACGGGTTGCCTCCCACGAAGTCGAATTCGGTCACCCCGCGCGCCTTGGCCCACCGCAGCGCGTACCAGATCAGCGCCTCGTTGGGCCGCAGGTGCTGGTGTTCCCGATAGCTGGCCCCACCCCAGAAGTACATGGTCCGGTGCGCCCACGGCAGGACCGCCGTCGCGACGCACCGGCCGGCCGGGTCACGGGCGCGCAGCAGGCTGATCCGGCCGGCCGGGGCGAGGTGTCGGATCAACGACTTGACCCGTTCCACGGAATAGGTGGGAACCAGATTCTGTTTCGCGAAAACGTCCCGCAATTGGTCGTAGAATTCGTCGGCGAATGCCGGGTCGGCGTCCGCTTCCTCGACGGTCACCCCGGACTTGGCGGCTTTGCGGATATTGCGCCGGCAGGCGCTGGCCATCGCGCCGAAGAGGGCGTCCTCGCCCGGCCGCAGGTCGATCACCGCGGTGGGCGCGGCGTCCCAGCGCAGGCTGGTGCCGGCCAGATCGGCCTCGGTGGCGCCCCGGTCACGGACTTCGAGGTGGGCGCAGCCGAGGTCGTCGAAGGCGAATCGGGTCAGCGCGCCCAGCGCGTCCCGGCGCGACACTCCGGGTTTGAGGTTGAAACCCAGGTAGGACGTGGTCCAGCCGGCCATCGGGCTGCCCAGGATGCGGAGACCGTAGCGGCGGACGAGAAGCCCGGTGAAGTGACCCACCGTCACCCCACCATCGCTGACGGTGGCAAGCACCGGCTCGGCGCCCTGGCATTCGGCGACGAAGGCGAGCCACTCGGGTGTGTGGAAGAGAAGGCGGTCCGGGTAGGTCGCACGGTCGGCGTGGACGGCCGGAGCCGGCTCGACCCGCTGCAGACGAAGCATCACTCGCCCCGATCGAATTAGGCGTCGAAGGCGGATGATGCCCGGCCGGACGGCCATTCCGCAAGGGCCCGTACGACCATTCGAGAATTGACGTGAGTGATCCTCGCGTTCGGCGTGACAATTGCTACTGCCGCGCCCGCTCGTCCATTTGCCAGGGTAAAGGCATGGAGCCGCCGACGGCGATCAAGCGACGTCTCAACGAGTTGGGCATACGCAGCCGCCTCCGGGCGCGGCCGCGGGCACAGGGCCGGGTGCTCGCCCCGGCCGGACTGTTCCGCCGCCTGCCCAGCGCCCCCGGCCTCTACTTCCCCTTCTACCACGACGTGCTGCCCGAGTACGCCGACGATCTCCGCCACCACCTGCGCACCCTGCGCCGGCTCGGCCCGATGGTCGGCTGGGAGGAGGCGCTCGCGGTGCTGGCCGGCGACCGCCCGCTGACCGGTCCGATGTTCTGCCTGTCCTTCGACGACGGTCACCTGAGCTGGCGGGACGTGGTCGTCCCGGTGCTCCGGGAGCTGTCCGTGCCGGCCATGTTCTTCCTCACCACCGGGCTGGTCGGCCAGCCCGGGAACCTGTCCTGGGCGGACTGCCGGGAGATCCGGCAGGCCGGATTCGGCTTCGGTTCGCACACCCTGACCCACCACCGGCTGGCCGACCAGGACGAGCGGGAGGCGCGCCGGGAGATCGCCGACTCGAAGCGGGAGATGGAGGACGAGTTGGGCGTACCGGTGCTGGACTTCGCCGCGCCGTACGGCAATCCGGCGGTCGACTACACCGAGCGCGACGTGCGGGTGGCCCGGGAGGCGGGCTACCGCAGTTTCGCCAGCACCCGGCGGCCGGCCATGCACACCGGCGACTCCCCGATGTGGATCCACCGGCAGGGGCTGCATCCGGCCTGGCCGATCATGGCGGTGCGGACCCGGGTCCATGACTGAGCCGCGGATCTACCTCAGCCCGCCGGACGTCACCGACGTCGAGCGCAAACTGTTGCTGGACGCGTTCGACTCGAACTGGGTGGCCCCGGTCGGCCCGGATCTGGACGCGTTCGAGCAGAAGTGCGCGGAGCTGGTCGGCGTCCGGCACGCGGTGGCGCTCAGCAGCGGCACCGCGGCCCTGCATCTGGCGTTGATCGCGGCCGGGGTACGCCGTGGCGACACCGTCCTGATCCCGTCGTTCACGTTCGCGGCCACCGCCAACGCGGTGATGTATCTCGGCGCCCGCCCGGTCTTCCTGGACAGCACCCGGGAGAGCTGGAACGTCGACCCGCAGATCCTCGCCGACGAGTTGCGCGGCCGGTCGGTCCGCGGTCAGCTGCCCCGCGCGGTGATCGCCGTCGACATGTACGGGCAGTGCGCCGACTACCGGCCGATCCTGGAGGCCTGCGACCGGTACGGGGTGCCGCTGATCGAGGATGCCGCCGAGGCGCTGGGCGCGACCTACCGGGGCCGCCCGGCCGGGTCGTTCGGGCTGGCCGGGGTGCTGTCCTTCAACGGCAACAAGATCGTCACCACCGGCGGCGGCGGGGTGCTGGTCACCGACGACGGTTCGGTGGCCCGGCAGGCCCGGCACCTGTCCACCCAGGCCCGGGAGCCGGTGGCGCACTACGAGCACCGGGTGGTCGGCTACAACTACCGGCTCAGCAACCTGCTGGCCGCGGTCGGCCGGGGTCAGCTGCAGCGGCTGCCGGCGATGATCGAGGCTCGCCGGGTCACCTTCGAGCACTATCGGGCCGCCCTCGGCGACCTGCCCGGGGTGAGCTTCCAGCCGGTCGCCGGCTACGGCGTGCCGAACTGGTGGCTGAGCTGCCTGCTGGTGGCGACCACCGGGCTGCGCGACCGGATCGTCGCCGCGCTCGCCGCGCAGCACATCGAGGCACGGCCCACCTGGAAGCCGATGCACCTGCAGCCGGTCTACCGCGACTGTGTGATGCGCGGTGGCGAGGTCAGCGCCGATCTTTTCCACCGCGGGCTGTGCCTGCCCAGCGGTTCCGCCCTCTCCGGGCACGACCGGGAACGTGTCGTGGCCGCCGTCCGCTCGGTTGCCGCCGAGCAGAAGGGATGACGGCGGATGCGCGTCGTCTACATCCACCAGTATTACTGCAACCCCCGGATGGCCGGGGGCATCCGCTCCTACGAGCAGGCGAGACGGCTGGTGGCCCGGGGGCACACGGTCGACGTGATCACCACCGACATCACCCCGGGCGAGCGTGGGCTCGGCTGGAAGGTCACCCACGACGACGGGGTGACCGTGCACTGGTTCCGGGTCCCCTACAACAACCACATGTCGTACGCGCGGCGGCTGCGCGCTTTCGCCGAGTTCATGGTCCTCGCCACGGCGCGGGCCACCCGGCTCAGCGCGGACCTGGTCTTCGCGACCAGCACGCCGCTCACCGTCGCGGTACCCGGCGTACTCGCCGCTCGGCTGCGCCGGGTGCCGTTCGTCTTCGAGGTCCGTGACCTGTGGCCGGAGGTGCCGATCGAGATGGGCGCGCTGCGCAACCCGGTGGCCCGCGGGCTGGCCGGGGCGCTGGCGAACTTCGCGTACCGCAACGCGTCCGAGGTGATCGCCCTGTCCCCCGGGATGGCGATGGGGGTGAACCGGCGCCGGCCCAGCGCCCCGGTCACCGTGGTGCCCAACGCCGCCGACATGGACCTGTTCGCGGTGGACCCGGCCGCGGTGCGCCGGTTCCGGGAGGACCACCGCTGGCTCGGGGACCGGCCGCTGATCGTCTACACCGGTGCGCTGGGCGCGGTCAACGGGGTCGACTACCTGGTCCGGGCGACCGCCCGGATGTGTGAACGGGATCCGGACATCCAGGTGCTGATCGTCGGGCACGGCCGGGAGTGGGAGAGCACCGGACGGCTCGCCGCCGACCTCGGGCTGCTCGACCGCAACGTCCGGATGTGGGAGAAGGTGCCGAAGTCGGAGCTGCCGGTGATCCTGGGCGCCGCGACCATGTCGACCAGCATGGTCCGGCCGATCCGCGGGCTGTGGGACAACTCGGCCAACAAGTTCTTCGACGCGCTCGCGGCCGGTCGGCCGATCGCCATCAACTACGGCGGCTGGCAGGCCGACCTGCTCCGGGACACCGGCGCCGGGCTGGTGCTCGACCCCGGCAATCCGGCCGCCGCCGGAGATCTGATGGCTTCCCGGGTACGCGATGAGGACTGGCTGGATCGGGCCCGCTCCGCCGCGCATCGGCTGGCCGTCGAGCGGTTCTCCCGGGATCTGCTCTTCGACCGTTTCGAGGCGGTGCTGGAGCGGTCCACGCGCCGCGCGGCGGCCGGCCGGGCCGTGCTGTCCGGGCAGTCCTAGAGGAACGGGGGATCCATGGAACTGCGTGCGTACGCCCGCGCCTGCCGCCGCCGGTGGCTCTGGCTGCTGATCCCGGTCCTGCTGTCCGCCGGCATCGCGGCCGGTCTGGCGTTGAGCGCGCCGGCCGCCTACCGGTCGTCGATGATCCTGTTCGCCTCGGCCGGCGGCGGTGACCCGGACGCCGAGGCGCGCCGGCTCAACTCGTACATCGCCCTGCTCACCGGCCCCCGGGTGGCCCAGGGCGTGGTCGCCCGGCTGGGCTCCGGGCAGATCACCGCCGACGAGGTGCGGCAGAGCCTGTCCGCGCAGGTCAGCGAGGGCACCGACCTGCTGGAGATCGCGGCCGTCGACCCGTCCGCGGCGCGGAGCCGGGAGATCGTCACCACCGCCGCGACCGTGCTGGTCACCCTGGCCAAGCAGATCACCCCGGCGAACCCGGACGGCACACCGGCCGCGGCCATCTCCATCCTGCAGGACGCCGAAACCACCCGTCAGCCCGGCAACCTGGCCCGCAACACCGGCTTCGCCGCGGTGCTCGGCCTGCTGCTCGGGGCGATCGCGGTGGCGATCCGGGAGGCCGCCGGCCGGACCGTGGCCGAGGAGGACGACCTGCGCCGGCTCGGCCTGGGCACGGTGGGGGTGATCTCGCTGGACGGGCGGCACGGGCGCGGCGATCATCCGGACCAGACGCTCGCCGAGGCGTTCCGGCGGCTGCGCAGCGTGCTGCCGGGGATCACCGACGGCGCCCGCGGCAACCCGCGCGGCCGGGCACTGTTGCTGGCCGGGCCGGGCCGCAAGGAGGGCACCACAGCGGTCTCCTGCGGGCTGGCGATCGCGCTGGCCGAGACCGGGGCCCGGGTCGTCCTGGTCGACGCCAACCTGCGCACGCCCGGAATCGGCCGTTATCTGTCGCTCGACCCGGCGCCGGGGCTGGCCGAGGTGCTGGCCGGCTCGGCCCGGGTGCCGGACGTGCTGCACGAGTCGCTGAACGGGCGGCTCACCGTGCTGCCGGCCGGGGAGCAGGTGCCCGACCCGGGTGGCCTGCTCGCCTCGCCCCGGCTGCCGGCCACCGTGCGCTCCCTGACCGAGCAGTTCGACGTGGTGCTGCTCGACGCGCCGCCGCTGAACGGGCCGGCCGACGCCGCGGTGCTCGGCCGGGTGACCGACAGCGCGCTGCTGGTGGTCCGGGCCGGCCGTACCCGCACCGCCGACGTGGAGAAGTCGGTGGAGTTGCTCACCCGGATCGGCGCGAAGCTGGCCGGAGCGGTACTCAACGCCCTGCCGCGCAAGCTGCCGACCGGTGAGCACTGGGCGACGGCGGCCCGGGTGGCCCCGGCCGACGAGCTGATCCCGCTGGAGGAACCGGAGCCGGCCATCGCGAAAGGCGTGGTCCGCGGCCGCGCCCGGGTGGTGAAGGCGGCGCTGGCCGGCGAGACGTCGGAGCCAGAGGAGCCGACGGACGGTGAGTGAGCTCGCCGCCGACGTCACCCGGCAAAAAGCGATAGTCCGCGAGCCCGCCGTCCAGCTGCTGGCGTCCCAGGTGCTGACCGGTGCCGTGGCGCTGGCCGCGAACATCCTGATGGTCCGCTCGATGACCCCGACCCACCGGGGCGAGGTCGCGCTGATGCTGCAGGTGGTCTATCTGGCCACCCAGGTGGTGCTGCTGGGCACCGAGCGCAGCTTCGTCGCCGGCTATCACAATGTGGCACCGGGGCCGGCGGTCCGCGCGTACGCGAAACTGTTGCTCCTGCCGTCGGCGATCGGCCTGGCCGTGGCGGTGCTCTTCACCGCCACGGCGGCGCACCACCGCAGCCCCGGCCCGATGATCGTCACGCTGCTCGCGGTGTACACCGTCGTGGAGGCGTCGGCGCTGGCCAGCCGGTCGGTGGCGATCGCGGTCGGCCGGGTCCGGGATTTCATGATCTGCCGGGTGCTCGAGTCGGTGCTGCTGCTGGCGATGCTGATCGGGCTCTACGTCCACCACACCTCGCACCCGGAGATCTGGTTCCTGGCGTACGTCTTCGCCGGCGCCGCACCCACCCTGGCCTACCTGATCATCTGGCTGCGCCTGCCGCCCGACCCGGACGCCGCCCCGGCCCGTCGCGACCTGAACCGTCAGGTCCGCCGGGAGGGCCTGGCGCTGTTCCCGGCGGCCATCTCGAACATGGCGATGCTGCGGGTGGACCGTCTGGTCATCCCGGCGCTGGCGTCGACCGCGGCACTCGGCCTCTACACCAGTGTCGCGACCATGACCGAGCTGCTGGCCTGGCCGATCCGGGCGTACGCCGATTCCCGGCTGGGCCACTGGCGCGCCGCGCACCGGGACGGCTCGCTGCGGCCCCGGCCGATCGTGCTGGCCGTCGCGGTGTATTCACTGGTGGTGGTCCCGTTCGTGGCCGGCGCGCTGTACCTGCTGATCGTCCCGGTGTTCGGGCACCAGTACGCGGCGGCCCGGGACGTGGTGCTGCCGCTGGTGGTCGCCGCCGGCCTGTACGCGGTGTCCCGGGTCAGCCTCGGGCTGCTGATCGCCAAGGGGCACAGCAAGCTGGTGTCGGTCGCCGAGATCGTCGGGTTCGTCGTCAGCTTCGCGGTGTACCTGCTGCTGATCCCGCGGCGGGGCATCCTCGGGGCGGCCTACGGCTCGCTGGCCGGGTACGGCGCCTGCCTGCTCTTCGCCCTGCTCAGCACCTACGCCGTGCGGGACCGCCGATGAGGCGGATCTTCCTGGCCCCCGGCCTGCTGCTCGTGCTGATCGGCATCGGCGGCCGCTTCACCCTGGACCGGGCCGGCTTCCCCGATCTGGCGTGGGTCGACCTGCGGGTCATCGGCGTGGCGGTGGCCCTCGTCGTACTCCTCATCGATCTTGCCCGGCGCCGGCCGCAACCGCGCGTCGGCCGGGAAGGCTGGCTGGTCGCGGCCTCGATCTTCCTCCTGTTCCAGATCGCCTCGGCGCTCTGGTCCCCACCGGCCGCGCGCATCGGCCCGCAGACCGTCGACCTGATCCTGCTCGCCGTCCTCATCCTGGCCTTCTATTACTGGACGCTGGGCGACCCGGAGCGTGCCATCCTGTTCACCTTCCAGCTGTTCTGGCTCGCCGCGATCGTCTTCGCCCTCGCCGCGATCTTCATCAACGGCCCCGGCGAGCAGGGCCGCTACTCCGCGTTCGGCGGCGGCCCGAACGTCTTCGTCCGCATCGAGATCCTCGGGGTGATCAGCGCGATCGCCATGTTCCTGTCCACCCGCCGGCTGCTCCCGCTCCTGGTCACGCCGCTGTTCCTGCTGGCCGCGGTGCTCTCCGGCTCCCGCGCCGGGCTGATGGCCGGCGGCGCGGTCGGCCTGGTCGCGCTCGCGAAGATCCGCGGCCGGCTCAGGGCCGGCCCGGTCCTGGCCTGCGGCGCCTTCCTGCTCACCGCCGGCCTGGTCATCTGGTTCGCCGCGCCGCCCGAGTTCACCAGCCTGTTCCAGGAACGGTTCGTCCAGCAGACGGTCCAGGAGCAGTATCTGTCCGACCGGACCGACATCTGGGCGGCCGCGATCCGGATGTTCACCGACCATCCGCTGGCCGGTGCCGGGTTGGACGGCTTCTACGGCCTGATCGGCGTCAATCAGATGGTGGAGTATCCGCACAACTACGTGCTGGCGGTCGCCGCCGAGGGCGGGCTGATCGGCCTCGGCCTGCTCACCGGCGCGCTCATACTGTGGACGAGGACCGTACGCGGCGGCGGAGCCCTTCCCCGTGCCACCGGGCTCGCCGTGGCGGCGGCCGTTTTCGTGGCGCTGAGCAGCCTTTTCTCCGGGGATTACTACGACGCCCGGCTGGCCTGGACGTTCGCCGCGATGGCCGCCGCGGCCGCGGTGTCGCGGGCCCGGACGGTCCCGTCCGCCGAGCCCGCCCGTGTGAAAGAGGCGGTAGGTACGTGAATAGGATTCCCCGGCGCACCCTGTTGCTGGCCGGTGCCGGCATCGCGGTCGCCGCCACGGTGGCCGAGAGCTCCGCCCGGCCGTGCAACGCCATGCCGATCACCGCCCAGCCGCCGGCCGCGGCGCCCGCCGCGAGGCGCGCCCTGAAACCGGTCAGCCACTGGGCCGCGGTCTTCCAGCAGAGTTGGGACTACGAGTCGGCGACCGCCCAGCCGCTGAGCCTTTCCCGGGACAGCCAGGATCACTACGACCTGGCGTACACGCTGGACGGCAACGTCGCGATGTTCCGGGCCACCGGCGCCACCCGCTACCTGGATCGGGCGCTGGCCTACGTCGAGAACGTGGTCGCCTCGGCGGCCCCGTCCACGTCGCTGACGCGCAGCACGTTCCGGGACCGGTACCGCGGCTGGGCGTCGAGCAAGTCCGGGCAGGACGGCGACGAGGTGCCGCTCTACGAGAGCTACTTCTGGCGGTACGGCACCCAGTTGCTGACCGCGATGCGGCAGAGTGCCGCGGTGTGGGGCGACCCCGGCTACCGCGCCCGGCACGCTCGGCTGCTCTCGTTCGCCGAGGTGGACGTGTTCGAGAAGTGGTACAACCGGGGCGCCGCCGACACCATCTACCGCGACCGCACCCACATGGCCGCGCACTGGGCGCTGATCGCGCTGAACCTGGGCCGGCTCACCGGGGACACCGCCCGTGCCACCCGGTATCGGCAGGTGTACACCACGATCGGCGGGCGGATCCGCAACCAGATGATCCGCAACCCGGTCGAGCCGACCGCGTACTTCTGGAACGACGTGTGGGGCTCCACCCGCCGGCCCGGGCAGGACGTGGGGCACGGCAACGGGGTGATGGCGTACGTGGTGGAGGCCCGTGACCAGGGCACCACCTGGAACGCGGCCGACATGACCGCGTTCGGCAACCTGCTCACCAAGGTGATCTGGCCGGGCGGCACCACGTACCACGGATACGTGGACGGCACGGGGATGGACAACGGCTGGATCGCCGACGGCTTCGTCAAACTCGGCCGCTACGACGCGGACGTCCAGCACCGCCTGGAGTCGTACGGCGTGGTCAACGACCAGTTCGCCGCGAACATGGCGCTGAATGCGAAGATCCTGCGCGCGTGAGGAGACATCTATGACGGCATCGCTGCTGGATCCGGCGGCCCGGGAGTGGAAGGAGACGTTGCAGCAGGTCCGGCACGACATGTACCACGTTCCCGACTACGTCGTGCTGGACGCCCGGCTGTACGGCGGCACGCCGGCCGCGTTCCACTTCGAACGCGGCGCCCGACGGCTGCTGATCCCGCTGATCCTGCGCGACATCCCGGATGCGGACCGGCGCGACGCGCTCTCGCCGTACGGCTATCCCGGCCCGGTCAGCGATGCCGCGCCGCACGAGACCGAGTTCTGGCGGGCCGCCTGCGCGGCGCTGTCCGAGACGCTGCGCGAGGCCGGCATCGTCTCGCTGTTCGTCCGGATGCACCCGCTGCTCGACCCGCCGTCGCCGGTGCTCGGCGAGGCCGGCGCGCTGGTCCGGCACGGCGAGACGGTGTCGATGGACCTGACGGTCAGCGTCGAGGAGATGTGGCGGCAGACCCGCAGCGACCACCGCAACCACATCAACCGGGCGAAACGCGCCGGCACCCGGATCGTCTTCGACGACTGGAGCCGGCTCGCCGACTGGGTCGAGGTCTACCACGACAACATGCGCCGGGTCGGCGCGGCCGACTACTACTTCTTCACGTACGAGCACCTCGCCGCCCTGCACGACGCGGTCGGCGACCGGATGCACCTCGCCGTCGCGCTGGAGGGTGACGAGGTGGTGGGGGGCAACACCTTCTTCGAGTACGACGGGATCGCCACCGGATACGTGTCCTCCACCCGCCGCGCGCGGGGACGGTACGCCGACGAGCTGCTGTACGACTCGGTGCGGCGGTGGTGCTCCGAGCGCGGCGCACGGATCTTCCACCTGGGCGGGGGCAAAGGCGGCGGGGAGGACTCGCTGTTCTCGTACAAGGCGGGGTTCTCACCCAGCCGCCACCCGTTCCACACCTGGCGCGTGGTCACCGACCCTACGGCGTACCACCGACTGGTCCTTCGGAAGCGGCCCGGCGCCGACCCCGCGGACCTGACCGGCACCTTCCCCTCTTACCGCTAGGAGCGCGGCATGCGGATCACCTGCGTCGGCGGCGGCCCCGCCGGTCTGTACTTCGCGGTGCTGGCGAAACTCGCCGACCCGAGCCGCGAGATCACCGTGCTGGAGCGCAACCCGCCCGGCGTCACCTACGGCTGGGGCGTCGTCTTCTGGGACGACCTTCTCGACGATCTCTTCCGGTACGACGCGATCAGCGCCGCCCGGATCTGGGACGCCGCCTACAAGTGGGACGAGTACGAGGTCCGTGCCGCCGGGAAACCCGTCACCCACCTGGGCGGATACGGTTTCAGCCTGGGCCGGCACCGGCTGCTGGAGATCCTCGGTGAGCGGGCCGCCGAGCTCGGCGTCGACGTGCACTACAAGGATGAGCTGACCGATGTCGCCATGCTGCCGCCGGCGGACCTGATCGTCGCGTGCGACGGCGCCGGCAGCCGGATCCGCGACCGCGATCCGGAGCATTTCGGCGCCGAGGTGGAAACCGGCCGCAACCGGTACATCTGGCTCGGCACCCCGCACGTGTTCCGCACCTTCACCTTCGGCTTCGAGGAGACCGAGGCCGGCTGGATCTGGTACCACGCCTACCCGTTCGCCGACGGGGCCAGCACCTTCATCGTCGAATGCACCCCGGAGACGTGGGCCGGCCTCGGCTTCGACCGGATGGACCCGGCGGCCGGCAACACCCGCCTGGAAGAGATCTTCGCCGGGCATCTCGACGGGCAGCCGCTCGACGACGCCGGCCGCGGCTGGCT